>CAVVAQ010000001.1:0-300000 GCA_963746295.1 uncultured Nitrospira sp.
AACATTCTGTTTAAATTATATGCTCACGAGATGCCCCTGTCAAACCGGAGACCGCGTTAAGAAACACCTGCGATGGCCCGCGCTTTCCGGGGCAATTTTCGTTACAAACTTTTTTTGAACGGATTTCTTGCCGGGTCCAAGCCCACAGAAACGGGGAGGACTATTTTGAGCTGAAACGGAATAGGGCACCCGCTATGATCTCATGTTCGTGTTAATGACGTGATTGTCGTGTCAGATTTTCTCGCTGCTTCGGCCTATATCAGATGATCCTGTTTTATCATAATGATTAAATTCATCATGGTATTTCTCGGCACATTCGGGACATAACCCATGGGAGAAAAAAGCCTCTGAGTGATCGTTCATATATTGTTCGATTGATTCCCATTCCTCGTCTTCCGGATCTTTTTGCAGGATGTACAAATCGGCAAAAAACCCTCAAGAAATTTGAGTTGGCGCAGAAGTCGTAATGATAAATAGATTGAAAACGCCGCAAGCCCGATTATATATAAGCCTTCCATGAGTGCTTCAGCCCAGTTTATCGGTGTCGCGGGAAAGCCGAATATCAGGTGAGGAAAATCAAATACTTCGTCGCCCACGATGAGGAACAGCAAAATCCCGTATCCAATCACCTGATATGAGATTATCCTCGACTTTATAATGTTTTTAGTAATTAACTTCATTTTTTATAGAAGGGCGAATCCACAGGTGTGCCCTGTCAGCTCCCGCGATTGAGACGGAGACAGAACACGCATTAACCAACTTTGTCTATTCTCAGAAGTATTCTCTCACCAACCTTTTCGGTTGAGATGAGGAATTTCATAATAGGGGTTCCCTCCGGCGTATTTATACTTTGAAACGCAGGCGACGTTCATATAGCCATGTCCGCTTGCCAGGGTATCCATAACGATGTTTCTGATAGTACAGGTTTTGCAGTGCACTGTTTTGCCGCATCCCCCGTCATGCTTTGAGTAGGAACATTCAAACGCATCTCCTCCCAGGTGATCTTCAATGTCAGAGTATTCTTTACCTAACATTTTTGATGCGCTATTGTTGGCATCCTTCACAACTCCTTCGGCATCAATCAGAAAAATCGGCTCTTTTATGAAATTCAGTATATCCCGCACCGTGCGCGGCGAATCCACTGTCAATTTCAGGACACAGAGAGAACAAATTCCGTGCGTTATAAGTTCATCTGGACCAGCTTCCTTTTCTGATCCGATTTCCTTCTTGCACCATGCGCATATTCTTTTCATTTCTTTTCCGCCTCTCAGCCTGACGTTCTGCCAGCGATCATTATTATGCGCCTGCTGATCTTCTGCGAAAGATTAGACATATTGTCTTGTCTGCCCCTCCCTGTGTTTCGAGTCTCTTGCCGCTTTTCCTTGCTATAAGCGCTTCGAGTCCTGGCCTGACGAGCGACGTTTTTTCCTTAATACCAGTCAGCTTGGATGCTCTGTCAAGTAAGCTGTCTTCTATGTTAATTGTAGTCCTCATAAATTTCCCCTTCATCAATATATTATATGAATTAGCATGAAAAAATTAAATGTATTTATCAAACGTAGTTTAGGTGTTTTGGTGCATGACGGGGTGCACGCCCCGCTGGCGATCAATTCGTTGAAAACCATTATTGACTTATCACCAGTTGGGTTAATTTTTTTAGGCGGCGCGGAAGTGTAAGACCAATAATGCCAGCGACAATTAGTGCGACACTGATAAGCCGAGCAGCGTTCAATGGTTCGCCGAGCAACAGGATTCCGAGGACAACGGTACCGACCGAGCCGACTCCCACCCAGACGCTGTAAGCGGTTCCGACTGGCAACGATTTCATCGCAATCCCCAACAGCCAAAGGCTGACGATCATTGCCAAGCCAGTGAAAACAGTAGGCCAGAAGCGGCTGAAGCCATCCGTGTATTTCAATCCAATTGCCCAGCCAACTTCAAACAGTCCCGCAATAATAAGAATTATCCAAGCCATATATTCTTTCCTTTCATGATTGTAACGGAGCGGCAAGCGGGGTCATACCCCCACTTTTTCACATTGCCGAAGGAATCATCTGTCGGCGAGATCAGCAACGACCTCGGCAATTCCTGAGACCACCCTGGCCATCCTCTCATAATCCAGTTTGTCCGGCGTGTCTGAAGACTCGTGGTAGTGCCTATAACGGAAGGGCGCGGTGTCCGTGACCATGACGGAGCGATAACCCTTCTGACCGAAGGACCAGTGGTCCGACCAGCCGATGCCTTTTATCGAGCCCGGGGCGGGCCACACCTTCGGAAGGGAAGGCTGTTGTCCTGCGAGATGTTTGGAGCGATCTCCGTACAAGGCTTCCCGACCTCATGTCGCCGACAAAGCCGATGAAGTTCCCGGTAGAGGGATAAAAGAGGTTGAATGGGGGCAGATACTTCTGGCTACCGGCGAGGTCGGAATAACTGCCGATGGTTTCCAGAGATAGCATAGCAACGATTTTTTCACCACGCACCCGGCATCGTGCCGCATAAACAAGGCTTCCCATTTCATCCGTCTGGAAAAAGGGTGGCTCTTCATTCGCGAAGGCGACGAACCGCACGGTCCTCGATAGATTCCGCTCACGAAGAAGACGGACGGTCTCGATGACCGCCGCAACGCCGGATGCATTGTCGTTGGCGCCCGGGAGTCGGGCACAGAATCATAATGTGCGCCAACAATAATGATCTCATCCCCCAGCCGGGACCCGGCCATTTCCCCCTCGATGTTATACACCAACCCGTCTGTAACTGCGTAGCGTTGCTTATTCACTTTCAGCCCCAGCTCGCTCCAGCTTTCTTCGATATAGTCTGCTGCTGCCTTAAGCGCCCTGCTGTTTTCAACATTTCTTTCGCCGATCTCGCCGGCCAGTTTCTGTACATGGATACGCAGGTGATCCCGGACATTTGCCTCCCGCTTGGACAAGGCCGGCAAGTTCGAGTGGTAGGACTCGCCCGGCATAGAAACGGAGAAAGCGGTGATTGCCGCCAATATCAAGATGATTATTGTCCAGCGGACGAAAAACAGTATCCAACCTTTTTTGCCTTGCGGAACTATTTTCATATCAGCCTTCGATGATGAAGAACGTTGCACCTGGTATCACTGCCACTATAATGATGAATACATAGAGGAGATTTGTCTTTGAACTTTCAATAAAACTGATTAATTGTTCCATCTTTTATTTGCCTCTTCCTTCCTTGTTCATAATAGATATCCCCGCCAACCGTTGCTCTATATTAGATATTTTTAGTGTGTAACATTTTTTTATCTTTCTTCTACATTTGCGGAATTATATTTATCTGGCAGGCTCAAAGTCAATACTCTCGCTGTAAATTTCATTAAATAGGCGGTATATGTTCAGAGTTGACATGCATCCTGAAGGATAGTACCATAAACAACGTAGGACAACACGTGCTGTTTTCAGCGTTCAGCACGGATTCAAAGATCACATAAAAGCAAATATCACCTGTTTGAGGA
This sequence comes from uncultured Nitrospira sp., assembly GCA_963746295.1. Taxonomy (GTDB): domain Bacteria; phylum Nitrospirota; class Thermodesulfovibrionia; order Thermodesulfovibrionales; family UBA6898; genus JAOUFP01. The sequence continues at coordinate 3,482 of CAVVAQ010000001.1, forward strand.
GGGACTATGAAAGAGAGCCAGCAGACACTTTTAATCGCCAAAGGCGAAAGTGAGATATCATTACTGCCGAGGATGGCAAACCGTCACGGGCTGATCGCGGGGGCAACCGGCACGGGAAAGACCGTCACCCTGAGGGTGCTTGCCGAGCAGTTCAGCAGGATCGGGGTCCCGGTCTTTATGGCGGACGTCAAGGGCGACCTCGCAAGCATGGCCAAAGGCCGGTGGCGACCATCCGAAGGTGGCGGAACGGATAGAGAAGCTCGGTCTCTCAGACTTTCAGTTTCGAAGGCTATCCGGTTGTCTTCTGGGACATATTCGGTGAACTGGGGCACCCGGTCCGCACGACAATATCCGACATGGGACCGCTCCTTCTGGCCCGCCTGCTCAACCTCAACGACACCCAGAGCGGGGTGCTGAGCATTGTTTTCAAGATCGCCGACGATAATGGCTATCTGCTCCTTGACCTGAAGGACCTCCGGGCAATGGTCCAGTTTATCGGGGAAAACACCGAGCAGTTCAAGGTCCAGTATGGAAACGTCTCCACCGCAAGCATCGGGGCGATCCAGCGAAATCTGTTGGCCCTCGACGAGCAGGGAGGAGAAAAATTCTTTGGAGAGCCGGCGCTCAGCATCGACGACCTCATCCAGACCGACCAGACCGGCAAGGGCATAATCAATATCCTGTCTGCAGAAAAACTGATACACTCCCCGAAGCTCTATGCAACATTCCTTCTCTGGATCCTCGCGGAACTCTTTGAGCAGTTGCCGGAAGTAGGTGACCCGCAGAAGCCGAAACTCGTCTTCTTCTTTGATGAGGCCCATCTGCTCTTTGAGGACACCCCTGAGGCCCTGAAGGATAAGATAGAGCAGGTTGTAAGGCTGATCAGATCCAAAGGCGTGGGAGTCTACTTTGTCACGCAGAATCCACTCGACCTGCCCGATACTGTACTTGGGTCAGCTCGGCAACCGGGTGCAGCATGCGCTCAGGGCCTTCACGCCACGGGACCAGAAGGCGGTAAAGGCTGCTGCCGAGACCTTCCGCGCCAACCCGAAGCTCGATGTCACCCGCGTTATTATGGAACTGGGGGTAGGCGAAGCACTCGTCTCTGTTTTGGATGAAAAAGGCTCTCCCACCATCGTTGAACGTGCCTTTGTTGTCCCTCCCCATAGCAGCCTCAGCATGCTCGCTCCCGAAGAACGCGACGAATATCATCAAAGGATCAGTGCTTTTCGGCCATTACGAAAAAGAGACTGATCGTGAATCAGCCTATGAAAAACTGAAGGTGCGGACAGAGCAGGTTGCGGTGCAGGAGCAGGAAAAGGCTGCCCAGAAAGAGCAGGCAAAGCTGGCAAAACAGAAGAGTCCGACCGCTGACCTCATCGACGCCTTTGCCAAAAGCGCTGCGCGCGCTGTAGGAAGCCAGGTAGGCAGACAGATCTTACGAGGGATATTCGGCTCAATGCTCGGTAAGGGGAAAAAATAAAACTTTCAACAGCAGTTTCTCACGCAAAGGTCGGAAAAAACTTACGAGAGGCGAAAGTGATGAAAAAAGCCTTACTTTGCGACACCTTATTTCACGCAATCCCTTACTGCCGGCAGCCAACAGAGACGCTGATTGTGAGCTTTCCGTCAGGTGAATACATTCATAACAGAGTCGTCATGTAAGGTTTTTTCAGCGCTTTTGCCTCGATCCATACGGAAAAAAACAGCAATCTTACCAATGAAAAAGAAGTTTGTCGAAGACGGATAATGGTCGATCGTTCAGCTAGAACCCTGCGACAGCAATGCGGGCGAAGTTAACAACAGCCGAAGGCAGTACGCCGATGATCAGGACTGCAACCACGGTATATCAGGAGCGCGAGCCCCAATCCGGGTGAGGTGGAAAGCTGCACAGTTTCTTTCGGCTCTTTCATATACATATACATAACGATCCTGAGATAGAAATATGCTGATATCGCGCTGAAGATGACCGCAATGATCACCAGCCAGGTATACCCTGCATTGATGGCGCTCATGAAGATATAGAACTTGCCCATAAACCCTGCGGTCGGCGGTATGCCGGTGAGGGAGAACATGAATATCAGCATCAGGGCAGCAGCCATCGGATGGGTCTTCGAGAGACCCTCATAATCAGATATCTTGTCACCCTTGAAGCCCTCTGACCTGAGCATGATCACCACGGCAAATGCGCCTATGTTCATGAACCCGTAGATGAGCATGTAGTTCAGCACACTCGCCATGCCGTCAGCAGTGCCTGCTATGATGCCCAGGAGCATATAGCCTGCATGAGCGATCGATGAGTACGCGAGCATCCTCTTAATGTTCGTCTGCGAAAGGGCCACAATATTGCCGACACCCATCGTGAGTATGGCAATCGGGATCAGGACAGCTGCCCACTCCACCTTGACAGACCCAAAGGCGACCATAAACACCCTGCCCAGGACGGCAAAACCTGCTGCCTTCGGACCGACTGACATAAAGGCCGTAATAGACGTGGGAGCGCCTTCATACGCATCAGGGGCCCACATATGGAAAGGCACCGCCGCAATCTTGAAAGAGAAGGCAACGGCAAAGAGCACTATCGAAAGCGTCAGAACCGGGTTTGAGGCGAGCCCGTGCCCGACAATGTATGCGGATATCGCCCTGATGTCCGTCGTTCCCGTGAGACCGTAAATCATGGAGGTGCCGTAGAGCAGGAACGCTGGAGGCAAAGGCGCCGAGAAGGAAATACTTCATGGCAGCCTCGTTCGACTTCATATCGTACCGGATGAACCCGGCAAGCACATACGTGCTGAGCGCCATAAGTTCAAGGCCGAGGTAGAGGACTATGAGGTCGCCCGCAGATGCCATCAGCATCATGCCGAGTGTTGCAAAGAGAATCAGACTGTAGTACTCACCGAAATTCACCTTTTCTATCTCAATATATTTCACCGAGATCAGGACCGTGAGTATCACGTTAACAATAAATATCAGTTTGAAAAAGGTGCTGTAGCCGTCTGAGACATACATGCCGTTGAACGTTGTTCCAAAGGACCCGACAAGCAGATACGCCACAACGCCAACGCTGATAATGCTCATCAGCGCTATTGTCTCTTTCCGCTTGATAACAAGGTCCGCCATGAGAATAAAAAGTGCGAGTACAGTCAGCGCAATTTCAGGCATCACCGGCCCAAGGTCAGGCATAACAAACTGCATCAGAAATCCTCCGATCTTCTCATTTCAGTATCTCCATAACATCTCCGGCAGTGGCGACCGCCTGACCGCTTCCAATGGTAACGCGTTCAAGGAGATGGCCCACTGACGCGTGCATATAACCGAGGAACGTATCGGGATATATCCCTATCCAGAATATCAGTATAACCATCGGCAGAAGGGTCATGATCTCTCTGGCATCGATATCGGACAGACCGCTCACCTTCGGATTCGTCTCCATGAAAAAGACCCTCTGATAGAGCCAGAGCATGTATCCGGCTCCTATGATAATGCCTGTTGTGGCAAGCACCCCAGCCCACTGGCTTGCGGCAAAGCCGCCGAGGATAATCAGAAACTCACCGATAAAACCGTTCGTTGCAGGCAGCCCGATCGCGGCAAACGTAAAGACCATAAACATCGTCGCATAGACCGGCATAACCGATGCGACGCCGCCGTAATCAGCAATCTGCCGCGTATGGGTCCTGTCGTAAATCGCCCCGACGCTCAAAAAGAGCGCGCCGGTCACGATACCGTGGTTTATCATCTGGAGTATGCCGCCCTCCATGCCCTGCGTATTCAGGGCAAAGATACCCAGGGTCACAAAACCCATATGGCTTACCGAACTGTACGCGATGAGCCTCTTGAGGTCGGTCTGCGCAAGACAGATCACACCGCCGTAGATGATGGCTATAACGGAAAGGCCGATCATCACCGGTGTCATCGCCTTTGACGCCTCGGGGAGTATCGGCAGGGAAAATCTCAGAAAGCCGTATGCGCCCATCTTGATGAGCACCGCGGCAAGCACGACACTGCCTGCCGTAGGCGCTTCGGTATGGGCGTCAGGGAGCCACGTATGCACAGGAAACATCGGGACCTTCACGGCAAAGGCCGCAAAGAAGGCCCAGAAGAGCATGAGCTGCATCTGGAAGGGATATGACTTTGTCATGAGTTCGAGTATGTCGAATGTCCTTCCGGCATAGAAGTAGAGCACGATGATGCCGACAAGCATCAGCACGCTCCCGACGAGCGTATAGAGAAAGAACTTCACCGCAGCATAGATCCTGTTCGGCCCTCCCCATACACCGATAAGCAGATACATCGGGATGAGCATCGCCTCCCAGAATATGTAGAAAAGCATAAAATCAAGGGAGCAGAAGACGCCGATCATCGCGCCTTCCAGAATCAGCAGCGAAATATAAAACTCCTTTATCTTTATTTTTATCGAGTTCCAGGATATGAGTACGCAGAGAATCGTGACGAGCGTTGAAAGGAGCACAAAGAGCACGCTGATGCCGTCAAGGCCGAGGGAATAGTTGACATTCCAGGCAGGTATCCACGCGTATTTTTCGGTAAACTGCATCAGGTGCGTTGTCTTGTCAAAGTTCGTAAACAACAGCAGAGAGACGAGAAAGGTAAGGATGCTTACGCCAAGGCTTACCAGTTTGATGAGGCCCTCACTGCTCCTGTTTATCAGGAGTATCAGGGCTGCTCCTGCGACCGGCAGGAATATAAGAGTGCTGAGTATCGGAAATCCCACGCTGTTCATCATTACCTGTTCCATCCTCTCCCTACCTCAAAAGCATGAAGGCCACGATGATCAGCGCGCCCGTTGCCATAATTGTCGCGTAATGTTGTAATAAGCCTGTCTGCATCTTCCGCAGCAGCTGACTGAACGCCCCGATCGTTGCGGGAACACCGTTTACAATTGCCTCAATGATCCGCATGTCAGTAATGCCGATGAGGACGTTCTTTGCCACCCATATCGTCGGCCTTACGAGAATGAAGCTGTAAAGTTCGTCGACATAGTATTTATTGAAAAGGACTCTATGCACAGCGCTGAACTGCTGGCTGAGCTTTACCGGGATGTCTGTTTTCAGCAGATAAAAATACGCCGCAAGCCCGATCCCGGAGAAACCGGCAAGAATCGATATCGCCATTACCATCCATTCCTCTGAATGGGTCCCGTGTCCTTCAGGATGTCCCAGAACAGGCATCATGAATTCGGTGAAATGCGCTCCGCCTCCCAGCAGGTGGGGAATGCCGACCCAGCCGGAGCCGATCGCGCCGATGCAGAGGAGCATAAGCGGTATGTCATGCTTTTCGGGGATTCATGCAGGTGGTGCTCCTGCTCATGCGTCCCGCGGAACTTGCCGTGGAAGGTGAGAAAGATGAGCCTGAATGAGTAGAATGCGGTTAGAAACGCCACAAGCGTGCCGATGGCCCAGACGAACTTGCCCACAGGACTCGGCCCGGAATAGGCAAGCCAGAGTATCTCGTCCTTGCTGAAAAAACCTGCCAAACCAGGGACCCCGGCGATGCTCAGTGAAGCAAGGAGCATTGTCCAGTAGGTCACCGGCATATATTTTTTGAGTCCGCCCATCTTCTGAAGGTCAAGCTCTCCTGCCATGGCGTGCATAACGCTTCCCGCGCAGAGGAAGAGGAGCGCCTTGAAGAAGGCATGGGTGTATAGATGAAAAATACCTGCTGTATATGCGCCGACACCGCAGGCAAGAAACATATAGCCGAGCTGGCTGATCGTAGAATAGGCGATGATCCTTTTTATGTCGTTCTGCACCAGGCCTATGGTTGCGGCAAAAAGCGAGGTTATCGCGCCGGTCAGGGCAACGACCATGAGCGCTGTCTCGGAAAGGTTGAAGATCGGACTGCAGCGCGCAACCAGGAAAACGCCTGCTGTGACCATTGTAGCGGCATGGATGAGCGCGCTGACCGGGGTCGGGCCTTCCATCGCGTCAGGCAGCCAGACGTGGAGAGGCATCTGGGCTGATTTGCCGATAGCGCCGCAGAAAAGCAGGAGGGCAATCAGCGTCATCAGGTGCACGTCATACCCGAGGAAGTTCACGGTCTCTGCTGCATAAGAAACTGCCTGTCCGAATACCGGCACGTAATACACAGTGCCGAAGGTAAGGAATATTACAATGATGCCGAGGCCGAAGCCGAAATCACCGAACCTGTTGACGATAAAGGCCTTCTTGCCGGCATCGGACGCTGATTTTTTGTTGAAGTAATAACCGATAAGGAAATAGGAGCAGAGGCCCACCCCTTCCCAGCCGAAATAGAGCTGCATAAAGTTGTTGGCCATGACCAGCATGAGCATCGAGAAGGTAAAGAGGCTCAGATACGCAAAGAAACCGGTAATAGCCCTTGTCACCGTGCATGTAGCCGATTGAGTAGATATGGATAAGCGTGCTGCAGGTGGTGACGACGATAAGCATCACCGCGGTAAGCTGGTCAATAAGGAAGCCGACCGACACCTTGAATGTGCCCGAGGCGATCCAGGTGTAGAGGTCCTCATTGAGGGTCTTGCCGTCAAGCACATCCAAAGAGCGTCATGACCGCTACTACCCAGGAGCCTGCCACGGCAAGCGTCGAGACCCAGTGCGCCTTTTCCTTCAGGAAGTTCCTGCCGAGAAGGATGTTTATCAAAAATGCCGCAAGCGGCAAAAAAGGTATTAAGAGATAGTTTTGCATATCTTTCCTCTCTGACTCTGACTTCTCGCCCCGGCAGGTCGCCGAAGGAAACTGACTTCTGACTTCCGGTTCTCCCTGTCATCCCTTCATCTCGTTCATCTCGTCGACATGTGCTGTCTGCTTGTTCCTGAAGAGCGCTATGATTATCGCAAGGCCTATCGCAGCCTCAGCAGCAGCCACGGTAATAACAAAAAAGACGAGTATGTGTCCCCTCATGTCCTGCAGGTAGTGGCTGAAGGAGATAAGACTGATATTGACAGCGTTGAGCATCAGTTCAACGGACATGAACATGATGATGATGTTCTTTCTCGTAAGAAAGCCGAACATGCCGATGGTAAAGACCGCGGCGCTCAGCATCAAATACCAGTTTAAAGGTACCATGTTTCTAACTCCTCAGCTTTCTTTTTGCAAGGACTATCGCGCCGATCACGGCAACGAGCAGTATCAGCGATGCTATCTCAAAGGGGAAGAGAAATTCCGTATATAAGAGTTGCCCCAGGGCCTTTGTATGCGTAGCCTGCTGGATGAAGTCAACGGTGTATGTTCCGGGAGGAGCAAGCACCAGTGACCTGAGAGCGACACTGACAATCACAAAGGTTGCGGACGTTACGACAAAGGCCGCAGGCCAGGAACCGATGAAACGGTCTATCTCCATTTCTTCCTTGAGGTTCAGCAGAAGCACGACAAAAAGGAAAAGGACCAGTATGGCCCCTGCGTAAACAATGACCTGTATGGCAGCGACAAATTCGGCGTTCAGGAACAGATAGAGACCCGCTATATGAAAAAACAGGAGGAGCATCCACATAACGCTGTGCACCGGATTTTTCCTCGTCACCACAAGCAGCGAGAGAAAGACTATTACGACAGCATAATATCCGAAAAACAGTTTAGGCAGCATACCGCTCCATTTCCACTGTCATGCTGGCTTGTCCGGAATGACAGAACAAGGGTCGTAGTTTAATTTTTTCTAAATTTAAACTTTTCACTTTTCACTCTTCACTTTCTTAAACATTGCCTGGCCTTCATGAGCAATAAAGTCCTCTGACTTCGGCCGCCAGAAATCCCTGAAATAGCGTTCGCCTTTACCGCCCGTGAAATACTTGTCCCAGTTTTCGAGCAGCTTTTCCTTGGTCATGTAGAACTCCTCCCTGGTATATCCGGAGTATTCGTAATGTTCGCTCAGGGTGATGGCCCCGAAAGGACATGCCTCAACGCAGAAACCGCAGTAAACGCACCTCAGTACTTCTATCTCATACCTGTCCACGACCTTGTTGTGGTCTTCGCCCTCGCTCGTATAGATGTGTATGCACTGTGACGGGCAGTACGCACCGCAAAGGCCGCATCCCACGCACTTCAGTTTGCCGTTATCATACTTCGCAAGCGCGTGCAGCCCTCTGAACCCCGGCATCACCGGCCGCTTCACAAGAGGATAGCGCCGCGTTACCGGCGGGGTGAAGAGCGTTTTAAAGGTCAGGGCCATGCCTTTTGCGATCTCGGCGAAAGATATCATTCTTAGGAATTTATTAACTGTCATAGCGTCCCTTTTATCAATAGTTTTATGAGTCCTGTTATGACAATATTTCCAAGGGCAAGAGGTATCAGCAGCTTCCATCCTATGGACATGAGCTGGTCATACCGGTACCTCGGGAGCGTTGCCCTGACCCAGTAGAACAGGAACATGAAGGCGTAGACCTTCACAAGAAACATGCCTAACCCCAGCGCCTTCCAGAGAATGACAGGAAGATTGGCTGTAATGAAAGACGGAAGCCCCCACCCACCCAAAAAACAGACCGAGGCGATCGAGGACATTACGAGCATACCGGTATATTCTCCGAGGAAGAAGAGCGCGAAGCGGAAACCGCTGTATTCCGTAAAGTAACCTGCAACGAGTTCACTTTCAGCCTCCGGGAGGTCAAAGGGAAGTCTGTTCGTCTCGGCAAAGGCCGCCAGGATAAAAACAAAGAACCCGATAAACTGTGGTATGGCAAACATGCCTGTAGGATACGCCTGTTGCGCCCTTACAATCTCCGAAAGGTTCAGCGAGCCGGCCATGATCATAACACCGACGAGACTCAGCCCCATCGCGATCTCATAGCTGATGACCTGTGAAGCAGAGCGGAGTCCGCCGAGGAACGAGTATTTCGAACCCGATGACCATCCTGACATCACGATGCCGTAAGCAGCGAGCGATGACATGGCAAAGAGGAAGAGCAGCCCTATATTGATGTCCGCGATAACAAAGCCGTCGAGAAACGGGATCACTGAAAGTGATGTCAGCGCGGCAACAAAGAAGATGACCGGGGCGAGATAGAATATCGGTTTATCAGCTTCCGCCGGAATAATATCTTCCTTGAAAAACAGTTTCACGCCGTCAGCAATCGGCTGGAGCAGTCCTAAGGGTCCCACTTCCCTCGGACCGAGCCTGACCTGCATGTGGGCTATCACCTTGCGCTCAAAGTAGGTCGCGTAAGCGACATGGAGAAGCCCCATCCCGATAACAACGGCGATCTTCAATAAAATGATAACGATAGATACTATCATGTTTGCAGTGCCGGGAGAGAAAATCGTCTCAAGGAAACCGGTCATTTCTTCACCTTCTCCACCTGAATTTCTACACCGTCCAGACAGGGGGTCTTCAGTATTGGCTCAATGGAATACTCCATGAAACGGTGGGCGCCTCTGCCTTCAAAATTGTTCGTCAGCATAACGGTCGAAGCACCCATCGCGCTGTCTATGGATACCGGAAACTCGGAGGTCCCGACCCTGGTCGACACCCGCACGATATCGCCATCTTTGAGCGAAAGAGCCGCAGCTGTATCAGCGCTGATCCGCGCCAGAGTGCCGGGATAAATCTTCACCAGTGCGGGCGCCTTTGTGCTGAGTGTGCCGGAATGGAAGAGCGGCCTCTCTATACGCAGGTACAGTTTATCTTCAGATCGCTCCACCCTGTCTTTGGATATCCGTATCTCTTCCACAACGTCCCTCAGTGGCTCTCCCTTGTAAGGATAAATGGCATGTCCGCCCTCCAGGTCCTCATATGTCAGGTTGCGGTGAAGGGGTGAGACGTTTGAGATTTCATGAAACACGCTTTCCGTATCCGCATAAGCTCCCCTCCTCCCCATGTTCCGGGAAACTTCCTCTATGATCTTCCAGTCTTCCATTCCTGTTTTGTGAACAGCCTTTCTCAGACGCTGGATCCTCCGTTCCATATTCGTGAAGGTGCCTTCCTTCTCCGCCCAGCTTAATGCCGGCAGAACAACGTCAGCGAGCTTGGCGGTCTCGGTAAGGAATATATCCTGAACGACAAGGAACTCAAGTTTTCCCAGCGCCGCTGCTACCGCGCCTGAGTTGGGCAGATTAAAAACAGGGTTCTCACCCATCACATAGAGGGCCTTCAGAGACCCGGCTGCTGCGGCATCTATCATCTCGAATATCGTAAGTCCTGCCTGTTGGGGAAGTTCGGCATTCCAGAGGTTCTCATATCGCTTTCTGAATTCTGTATAGGCGACAGGCCGGTATCCCGGAAGAAGATCCGGGGCGCAGCCCATATCAAGGAGACCCTGTTCATTCGCGTGATCTGAAAGAAGGTATATCCTTCCATTAACAAGATAGGTGATCGCCGAGAGGAGGAGTAATTTGTAACTTGCCCCGCGGCTCTGGATGATCTCTTTGCCGATAAGAATGGCCGGAATAGCAGAGGCTGCAAGGATCTCAACAAATTTCTCCAGCTTTTCTGCAGGAACACCGCATCCTGTTTTTACATCGTCAAAGGATGTACTGATCTCTTTTATTTGTGCCTCAAGCGTCGGGTTTGCACCGGAGAGGCCTTTCCTTTCTATAAGGGCCGCGACTATCCCCTCAAGCAGTACCTCTTCAGAATAGAGGAACGGATCGACCGTCACCGGATTAAAATATTCCAGTCCCTTCATCTGCCCCACGGTAAGGACATTCCCCCCCTTGCGGGAACATGCCCTGACCTGAAGCCCGAGAATCGGGTTTATGGTCGTCGGATCACCACCGATCACAAACACCATATCCGAATTCGCAAGACCCGAAATAATATTCGCGGTCGCACCCTGTCCGAAGATATTTTCTATGAACGCCTGCGCGCCGGCAAAGCCCGTACGTGCGGTGCTGTCTACATTGTTCGTGCCGATTGTGACACGCATGAATTTCTGGAACACGTAATTGTCTTCATTCGTGCACCGTGGAGACGCTATGCCTGCAATGGAGTCACTGCCGGATCTTGTCTTTATATCGATGAGCTTGCCGGCCACAAGACTGATCGCCTCTTCCCAGGTAGACTCTTCCAGCACTCCGTTCTTTCTGATCAGCGGCAGGGTCAATCTCTCCTTGCTGCCTACGAATTCATAACCGAAACGCCCCCGTGAGCAGAGCATCCCGTTATTGACCGCTGAGCCTATTTTCGGTACGACCCTCAGGATAACGTCATCACGCACCTGGGCAACAACCGTACAGCCTACGGCGCAGTAAGGGCAGATCGTTTCGATCTCTTCCCTGACCTGCCAGGGCCGGTAGCTGTGGCGGTGGAGCCTTGACATAATCGCGCCGACAGGACAGACCGACACACAATTGCCGCAGTATTCACAGTCAAATTTGCCCCCGGAAAACGGCTCTATATGGGAATGCCCGCCCCTGTTTATCACATCGATCGCTGAAGCCCCCTGAACGCCTTTGCACATCCTGACACAGCGCGTGCAGACGATGCACCGTTCCATATTACGTACAAGAACGTGGTCTTCAAGGCTTTCCGGCACTTTTCTCTTTCTCTCCTGAAACCTGCCTTTCGCAGGACCGTACTTTTCAACAAGGTCCTGCAGTTCGCACTCACCTGCCTTGTCGCAGTAGGGGCAGTCAAGAGGATGATTGATCAGCAGAAATTCAAGAATTCCCCTTCTCACTTCGGCGATCGCCTCTGTCTCGGTCCTTACCGTCATTCCGTCAGTGACCATCAGCGTGCAGGCTGTCTGAAGACGAGGCATCTTCTCGACCTCTACCAGGCAGAGCCTGCAGCCGCCATATTTTTCAAGCTGTTCATGATAGCAGAGGGTCGGAATCTTTATGCCGGCAGACCGTGCAGCCTCAAGGACCGTCACCGCCTTTTCGAGTTTTATTTCCCTGCCGTTTATCGTAACTGTTATCATCGTTAACCCTTAACCGTACACGTTTTGGCCTTTATGTGATCTTCGAATTCAGGCCTGAAATGTTTTATAAAATTTTGTACGACAGACGCAGCACCATCACCGAGCGGACAGAATGTCTTGCCCATGATATTTCCTGAGATCGAAAGCAGTAGATCGACATCTCCTTCTCTGCCTTCCCCGCTTTCTATCCTGCCGAGGATGCTTCTGAGCCATCCGGTCCCTTCACGGCAGGGCGTGCATTTGCCGCATGATTCGTGTTCGAAAAACTTCAGTGCCCGGTAACAGACCTTCACAAGACAGACGCTCTCGTCCATCACAATCACCGCGCCCGAACCAAGCATGCTCCCGTGTTTCGGCATATTGACAAAGTCCATGGGGCAGTCAATCCTGCCAGGGGGAAGCACCGGTGTCGATATCCCGCCGGGTATGACCGCCTTGAGTTTCCTGCCCCCCTTTATTCCGCCGCAGTGCTCATAGATAATATCGCGGAGGATTGTCCCCATCGGCAGTTCATACACGCCCGGTTTCTCAACATGGCCGCTGACACTGTACAGCTTCGGTCCGGGACAGTCAGGGGTGCCGATCTTCGCGTAATTCTCCCCGCCGGTCTCTATAATAAAGGGCACGTTCGACAAGGTCTCGACATTATTGACTACCGTGGGTTTTGACCAGACGCCGACGTTGACAGGGAACGGAGGTTTTATCCTCGGCTGGCCCTTGTCTCCTTCAAGGGACTCTATCAGGGCTGTCTCCTCGCCGCATATATAGGCGCCGGCGCCCTGATGCACTGCAAGATGGAATTTAACACCCTTGCCTGCTATATTGTCGCCGAGCAGGCCTTTTTCATAGGCTTGGGAGATGGCCCGGTCCAGAATATGCTTTGCTGCGGGATATTCGCCCCTGAGATAGATAAAGCCGTACTCAGCTTTCAGTGCGTGACCCGAAATTGCCATCCCCTCTATGAGCAGATGCGGGTTCTTCTCGAGTATCGGTCTGTCCTTGAAGGTCCCTGGCTCTCCCTCGTCTGCATTGCAGAGCAGGTATTTGGGGAATTTCGGGTCTGCGGACGCAAAGGTCCATTTCATTGCAACAGGAAAGCCTGCGCCGCCGCGGCCTCTCAGTCCGGCCTTCTTGACCTCCTCGACGATCTCCTTCGGTTCCATTCCAAGGGCCTTAGGAAGACTGCTGTACCCTCCGGCCTTCATATACTCGTTTATGTCCGCTGAATTAGGGTTGTCTATGTTTTTAAGGAGTACTTTTTCCATAGGGCCTTTTATGCGTATTTCTCCAGTATCTCTTCTATGTATTTTTCCGTAAGATTTTCGTAGAAATCATCGTTCACAAGCATAGCAGGCGCAGTGCCGCAGGCGCCGATGCATTCCATGATCACGAGCGAAAACCTGCCGTCAGCGGTCATTCCGCCGGGCTCCAAGCCGTATTTGTTCTTCAGGAAATCCCCAAGCTTCTCGGCCCCGAGGATCATGCAGGAGACATTCGTGCAGAGTTGCACAACATGTCTTCCCATCGGCTTATGCTTGTACATCGCGTAGAATGTAGCAACACCCCTGACCGTAGCCTTTGGAACACCCAGGGCCGCGGAAACAGCCTCATAAGCCTCAGGGCTCAGGTGGCCGAATTCCCTCTGGGCGATATAGATGGCAGGAAGGAGCGCACCGGTTGCGGTGGGATACTTTGCCCTGATCTCATCTATTTCTTTTATCACTGCCTCGCTAAACATTTTTTCTCATTTATCCTTGATTGACCTGTTTTTTACCGGTCACATTCACCGAGCACAATATCAATCGTCCCGATATTCGCGATCACATCTGCAATCATCCCGCCCTCAGAGAGCCTCGGGAGCACCGAAGCGTGCACAAAAGAAGGCGCCCTGACCCTCATCCGGTATGGCCTGCCGGTGCCGTCGCTCACAAAATAGAAACCGAGTTCTCCCTTCGGCGCTTCAGTGCCCATATAGATCTCCCCTTCGGGTACGGTCGGGCCTTTTGTAATCAAGATAAACTGGTGGATAAGGTGTTCCATGTCCTTCAGCACCAGATCTTTGGGCGGAAGGGTGAACTTCGGAGCATCAGCCATGACAGGACCTGCAGGGAGCTGCTCAATACACTGCTTGATAATCCTGTTAGCCTGCCGCATCTCCTCCATCCTGACCACATAACGGTCATAACAGTCGCCGTTCTTTCCAAGCGGCACAATAAAATCAACCTTATCGTATGCGTCATAAGGCAGATGCTTTCTGACGTCATAATCGACTCCGGAACCCCTCAGCATAGCACCCGTAAGCCCCCAGTTTATCGCCTCTTCTGCGGAAATAACCCCTATGCCGATAGTCCTGTCCTTCCAGACCCTGTTTTCAGTAACAAGGGTCTCATAATCGTCCATCTTTGAAGGGAAATCCAGCACAAACTCATACAGCCGATCGAGAAACTCCTGGGAGATATCATTCCGCACACCGCCGACCCTCGGATAGCTTACCGTAAGCCTCGCGCCGCAAAGCATTTCGAAGAGGTCCATAATTACTTCTCTTTCCCTGAACGCATAGAGAAAGGGGGTGGTCGCCCCGATATCAAGCACATGCGTTCCAAGCCAGATAATATGGCTCGATATCCTTCCCATCTCTGCAACCATCGTCCTTATATACTTCGCCCTTTCAGGGGCCTCTATACCAAAAAGCTTTTCGACCGCGTTTACATATCCCACGTTATTGTTCATCGAGGATATATAATCGAGCCGGTCACTCAAAGGAAGCGCCGAGAAGTAAGTTCTGTTTTCGCCGAGTTTTTCTACCCCCCGGTGAAGATACCCCACATAAGGAGTGCACTTGACGACGTTTTCACCCTGAAGCGTCAGCAAAAGCCTCAAAACACCATGGGTCGCGGGATGCTGCGGCCCCATGCTGATTGTCAGTTCTTTTGTCTCAAACGGTTTTTCTATATCTTCCATTTTTTCTGCTCACTTTTCATCCGCCCCGGCGGACCCGCCTGGGCGGGCGATTCACATTTTACTGCTTTTATCCATGCCAATCAAATTCCCGGAAACGCCGTGCGCGGTCAAGTACATCTTCGAACCCGCTCCACTCCTTCTCCGGCCCCTTGAGCGGGTAATCTTTCCGTAACGGATGTCCTTCCCAGTCCTCTGGCATCAATATTCTCCTGAGGTCAGGATGTCCGTTAAACCTGATGCCATAGAGATCAAAGGTCTCCCGTTCATGCCAGTCTGCGCCAATCCATACCGGCACAACAGAATCGATCGAGGGATCTCCCTCAGAGACCTCCGCCTTTAAACGCAGCGCGTGGCGGTGTTTGATTGAATAGAGATGATAGACGACCTCGAACCGTTTCTCTTTTTTGCCGAGGTAATCTGCTCCGCAGACGTCTATGAGGTAATCAAAATACAGGGCCGGATCATCATGAAGAACCCGGGCTATGTCCTGTATCCTGTTTTTTCTGAGTGTAACCGAAACCTGCCCCCTGTAGTTGCTGACCGCAAGTACCTCGTCCGGGAATATCTCCTTTAATTTTTCTGCAATCTGTACGGGTTCCATCATTTACTCTTCAAAGGGATTGGGAATTTGGGATTAGAGATTTGTAAAAAAATTATTAAATCTTTAAACACCATTTTCCAGCCACGAACACCTGATCCCTGCCCTTTCATCTCCAACGGCTCCATCTGAACTGCTCCCCCTGTATTTTTTCCTGCAGCTTGATAATGCCCTGAAGAAGCGCCTCCGGTCTCGGAGGGCAGCCCGGTATATAGACATCCACAGGGATGAAAGAGTCACACCCCTGCACAACACTGTATGTATCAAAGATGCCACCGCTGCAGGCGCAGCTTCCCATGGAAAGCACGTAACGCGGCTCCGGCATCTGATCGTATACTCTTCTCACGATCTGGGACATCTTTTTTGTCACGGTTCCGGCAACGATCATGAAATCCGCCTGCCTCGGAGACCCTCTGAAGATGATGCCCATCCTGTCCAGGTCATAGTGTGACGATCCCGTCGTCATCATTTCAATGGCGCATCAGGCGAGCCCAAAGGTCACCGGCCACAGGGATGATCTTCTTCCCCAGTTGATCAGCTTGTCCATCGAGGTGATGATGATGTTCGGCGCCAGTATCCTGGTGCCTTCCTCAACCTCAACAAGCGACAGGGAAGGAGTACCTATGGTTATCAGTCCCATATAAATGCCTCCTTTTTCCAGGCGTAAATATATCCTACGAGAAGTATGACGATAAAAATAACCATTTCTATAAATGCATAGAGCCCGATCTTATCGAAAACAATGGCCCAGGGATAGAGAAAGATAGCTTCAACATCGAAGACAACAAAGAGCATCGCGACAATATAAAACTTCACTGAGAACCGGTAGTGAGGCTCTCCTACCGGCAGGTTTCCTGATTCGTACGGCATGAGTTTTTCCGGATAGGGCCTTCTCAGTCTGAGGAGTTCGCCGATCAATAAGGTCCCTATTCCAAAGGCCGTGGCGACCATAAGGAATATTAAAATCGGCAAATAATCAGAAGGCATATACGTTCCAGGCATAACGGTATAATTTTATAGCGAATGCATAGCAAATATGTCAAGTAAAAAAAAATCGAAACTGTAGTTTTCGCTCTTAAACCTGCGCTTCAGCTTAACCCTTGCATAAATTGTCCGGAATAATATAAATTTCTCTCATATGCAGGTTAAAAAATCTTTGCAGTCACTGACAGGAAAACTGCTCCTCACCATCGGCACCCTGATGCTTATCGGAAGCACTCTGTTCTGGTATCTTCTTTTCAAGTATCAGGAAAAGGAACTGATCCAGAGTTCCGTAAAGTACGGGTATTCCTTTGTCGATTATATCAAAAAAAGCACCCGATACGGCATGCTCACCTTTCAGGAGCTCTTGATCCAGCAGTCAGTCGAGGCGATCGGCTCAGCAGAGGGTGTACTGCATGTATGTATCCTCGACAGTAAAGGCACGGTAAAATACTCGACAAAAAAGGAAGAAGTCGGAACAATACTGGACCAAAAATCCCCGGTCTGCGTAACATGCCATGTTCCGGGGAAACCGGTCAAGGACAGCCCTAGCTGGTCGATATCCAAGAGCGACAATTTCCGGATACTCAATTTTGTACAGCCGGTTCACAATGAGCCCGCCTGTTACACGTCCACCTGCCACGCGCACCCGGAAAGCCAGAAGGTGCTTGGAGTAATTATAACAAATCTCTCGCTCGAACTCCTTGATAAAAGTATCAAGAAGCAGGGCATAGCGATCACTATTTACGTCCTCGGTTTTTTGTTTGTCATTTCCGTCGTGCTCTGCATGATCCTCTGGAACCTCGTGTCCACTCCGGTAACCATGCTTGCACAGGGGATGGAGAGGGTCGCAGGAGGTGACCTTGATCATTCCATCAACCTCAGGCGGAATGACGAAATAGGCAACCTTGCAACGGCCTTCAACTCAATGACCGCAGACCTGAAGAAAGCGAAAAAGGAATTGATGGATTGGGGCAATACCCTCGAGAAAAAAGTCCAGGAAAAAACCGAGGCAATACAAAAGGCCCAGGCACAGCTCATCCATTCAGAAAAGCTCGCCTCACTGGGAAGGATGGCAGCGGGTGTTGCGCATGAAATCAACAGTCCACTGACCGGAATCGTGACGTTCGGGCATCTCCTGCTGAAGAAGTTCCCGCCAGGCTCCCAGGAGCGGGAGGACATAGAGGTAATCATAGACCAGGCAAACAGATGCTCAACAATCATCAAAGGCCTGCTCGGGTTCGCCAGGGCTTCAGCAGCAGAAAAGGCGCTCACCAACATCAATGACGTACTGCACAGCTCCATAAATATCGTGCGCAACAAGGCAGACTTTTTCGACATAAAACTGATAACGGATTTTGACCCGGAGCTCCTGCGCGTCAAGGCCGACTCCTCGCAGCTGCAGCAGGTGTTTCTTAATTTGATCGTGAACGCAGGCGACGCCATGAAAGGCAAGGGGACCCTGACCCTCACCACACGCAATATTTCTGAAAATGATCAGGACTTTGTGGAAGTGGAGTTCAAAGATACCGGCCCGGGCATTTCTCAGGAGAACCTTGAAAAGCTGTTTGAGCCCTTTTTTACGACAAAGCCTGTAGGGAAGGGAACCGGTCTTGGGCTTGCCGTAAGCCACGGGATCATACAGGACCATGGCGGCAAGATCGCAGTAAAAACCAAACTGAACGAAGGGAGCAGCTTCAGGATAAAGCTCCCTGCGCAGAGGGAGAACACATGAGTAAAGGCAAAATTC
This sequence comes from uncultured Nitrospira sp., assembly GCA_963746295.1. Taxonomy (GTDB): domain Bacteria; phylum Nitrospirota; class Thermodesulfovibrionia; order Thermodesulfovibrionales; family UBA6898; genus JAOUFP01. The sequence goes on from CAVVAQ010000001.1 coordinate 21,618, forward strand.
TTGTTGTCGATGACGAAGACATCGTCAGAACAAGCTGCAGTCGCGCACTCTCCCCGGAAGGATATGAAGTGCGACTCGCGCGGAACGGCATTGAAGGACTGCAAATGGCCAATGAGGAGCGGTTCGATCTTGTTCTGACGGACCTGAAGATGCCTGATATGGACGGCATCGAGGTACTCAGGATTATCAAGGAGAAATGGCCTGAAACCGTGGTGATCATCGTCACAGGTTATCAGACAGTCGACACCGCGGTAAAGGCGATCAAGCTTGGGGCATACGACTATATAGAAAAGCCATTCACCCCTGATGCCCTTGTCTCGCACGTGGAAGAAGCCCTGACCAATAAAGAAAAATAACTGCCGCATTCCGGGGCCTTGCTGCTTCCGGCATAGCAGGGTAAAACAGCTTGGCGCTTCAGAGTGCTGGGAAAGACAATGAACAAAGACAGAGTGCTCATCATAGACGACGAAGAGATTGTGAGGACAAGCTGCCACCGCATACTCGATGCAGAGGGCTATACAGCAATAACAGCCTCTGGCGCCGGAGCCGGTCTTGCCCTCCTGAACAGCGGGACGTTTGACCTCGTCATCACTGACCTTCTGATGCCTGACATGGACGGGATCGAGGTACTCGGAAAGATCAAAGAGCTGTGGCCTGACACCGAGGTGATTATCATGACCGGATATGGCACGGTAAAGACGGCTGTGCGGGCGATGAAGATCGGGGTATTTGACTACATAGAAAAGCCCTTTACCCCTGAAGACCTGCTATCCCTTGTTGCAAAGGCGCTTGAGAGGAAAAAGCTCCTGGCCGGAAATATCGACCTCCGGGAGGTCGTTCCATCCCATTATGAACTTGGCAATATCGTTGGAATATCGCAACCCATGCAGAAAGTCTTTCACCTTATCGCAAAGGTGGCAAATACCGGCAGCACGGTTCTGATCACCGGTGAAAGCGGCACGGGGAAAGAGCTGGTCGCCAAGGCAATACATTTTAACAGTTCGAGAAAAGACCGGCCCTTCGTGGTCGTTGACTGTATGACCATCCCGGGACCCCTTATTGAATCAGAACTCTTCGGGCACGCAAAGGGTGCCTTTACCGGCGCTCAGGAAAAGAAAAAAGGCCTTCTTGAGCTTGCCAACAACGGCACCATCTTCTTTGACGAGATAGGGAACCTTGACTCAGCGACACAGGCAAAATTGCTCAGGGTCCTCCAGGAGCGCGAGTTCAGACCCCTTGGCGAGAGACAGGCAGTCCATATTGACGTACGGTTTATCTCTGCAACAAACAGGGATCTGAAGGAGATGATAAGGGAAGGAACCTTCCGGGAGGATTTTTTCTACCGGCTCAATATCTTCCCGATCCACCTTCCCGCTTTACGCGAAAGAAAAGAGGACATCCCTCATCTCGCATACCACTTTCTCGGGAAATACAGCAGGGAACTGGACAGAAATGTCTCCCACATATCCGCTGATGCGATGAAGATGCTCGTCTGCTATGAATGGCCCGGCAACATCAGACAGCTTGAAAACACGATACAGCGCTCCCTCATCCTTTGCCAGGGAAGAACTCTGCTGCCGGAGCACCTTTCTTCGCTTGAGGCCATACCGCAGGAAGATATCCCGAAGACCGTACTGGAGTTGAAGGAAAAGAAAAAAAATCTGAGACTCAAATCCGTGGAGGATATCGAAAAGACCTTCGTCATGGCAGCGCTCAGGAGAAACAAGTGGAATATCTCGCAGGCAGCATCAGACGTAGGAATGCAGAGGACAAATTTTCATGCACTGCTAAAGAAATACAATTTATCAAAAACTACAGCGGAACAGCCGTAAAAACCATCCGAGTCATGCATTGTATAGAAAATTAATACAGCGTGACTGGCTTGACAGGCTTCATTCTCACGCAATGTGACTGTTTTAGCTGTATAGAGTTTTTATACACTTAGGGAAGTATCGGGTGCACTACACAGGAAGTTTAGATATTTCTCGTTGATTTTTAAGGATATTTTTAAGCGGCATTTTTTTTGCTTATAGGTATAATATGATGAGTGGATCCAAGAAAACATAAACCGGGAGGGCATTTATGGAAAAGAAGGGCAAAATACTGGTCCTTGATGATGATCCAGTTGTAACACTCAGTTGCAAGAGGATCCTCGGCGCTGAAGGCTTTCATATAATCACCACTGACCAGGGTGAAGATGCGATAAAGAAAATCTCGAATGAAGAGTTCGATCTCCTTATCTCTGATGTAAGGCTTCCGGATACAAACGGCATCAGCGTTCTCAGGGAGTCAAAGATCATCCAGCCCAAGCTCGACGTCGTAATCATTACCGGCTATCCTACCCTTGAAGACGCCAAGGAGTCAGTAAAGCTCGGCGCCTTCGAGTTCATCGAAAAACCTTTCACCCCTGATTTCATGCTCAACGTTGCAAATAAGGTCTTCGACAACAGGGGGTGGATATTGCGGAAGGCCTTTATTGACGAATTCAGAAACGATATCGTCTCCCTCAGGGACAGCGCAAACCCGGTCATATTCTACAAGGAAGGGACCTGGGCGCGGCCTGTCAAGGACGGACTGTGGGAGATCGGTTGCGACATCCGGTACTGGCTGCTGAGCGGACAGCTGATGTACATCGATCTGCCGGAGAACCTGAAAGAAGTCATCGCAGGTCAGAGTTTTGCGAAGATACTCTCAGGCGGAGGGCAGACTGACGATCTCATCTCGCCGATGTCAGGCCAGGTTGTCACGCTCAATCAGCATGCAAATACCGCAATGAGCGCCCTTGTGCGCGACAATCTTAGCGAGGGATGGCTTTTGTGGCTTGCGCGAGTAAAACCCGTGAACATTTAGTTTCATAATTATAAGGAGGAGGACTTTTTATGTCAGGAGAATCCAAAATCTTGGTCGTTGATGACGAACTCGTCGTAATAAAAAGCGCTCAAAGGGTCCTGAGCTCTGAAGGATATACTGTAGAAGGCGCGCTCGGCGGCAGAGAGGCGATACTCAAGCTGGAACAGGGCAATTATGATCTTGTCTTTACAGACCTCAAGATGCCGGAAGTTGACGGCATCACCCTGATCCGGTGGATAAAAAAATCGAAACCTGCCATAGGCATTCTCATTATCACCGGCTATCCGTCTCAGGACACCATAAAAGAAGCGATAGACCTTGGCATCATAGATTACGTACCGAAACCTTTTACCCCCTCGGTACTGCTTGACGTCACACAGAGGGCCGTCGAATGGGTCAAGGGAATGAAGCCCGCAGAGAAAAAAGAAGCTGAAGAATTTCCCCCCTCGATGGCAGCAGAGCTTGACCGGGTGATTGAACAGTTTAGAAGCAGGCCGGGGAGCCTGATACCAGTGCTCCAGCGCGCGCAGGAGATCGTCGGCTACCTCCCGCCGGTGGTCCAGAAAAGGGTGGCAAAAGGCCTGAATCTGACGGATGCGGAAGTGCACAGCGTTGTCTCTTTCTATTCATTTTTTACCATGAAACCGCGGGGTGATCATAACATCAGGGTATGCATCGGCACCGCATGCTATGTAAAAGGTATCGAAAAAATCGTCGACAAGATAAACGAAAGCCTGAAAATCGAAATCGGCGAGACAACGGAGAACAGGAAGTTCTCGCTCGAGGGAGTCAGATGTCTCGGAGCCTGCGGCCTTGCTCCTGTCATGATGATAGACCAGGAGACTTACGGGGCATTGACCGCGTCAAAGGCCCTTTCGATCATAAGAGAATATGACCCAACCGCTGTTGGGGAAACTGCTCCAGCCCAGGAAGAAGAGATGGCTGAAAAGGAGGGATAACATGGCAAGGTTAACAATAGATGATCTCCTGAAGATCAAGGAAAAACATAAGGCTGAGTTCCAGCTGCGGGAAGGCGGATATCGCGCAAAGGTCACTGTTCACATGGGAACCTGCGGCATAGCAGCAGGGGCGAGGACCGTCATGTCCGCGGTTATGGATGAGATAGGCAAGGCAAATGTGACCGATGTCATCGTCACAACCTCAGGGTGTGCCGGTCTCTGCGCGCGCGAGCCCCTTGCAACAGTCGAAATCATGGACCAGCCGCCCGTCAGATACTGCGACCTCAATGAGGAGAAAATGAGAGAGATTTTCAAGGAGCATGTAATGGGGGGGAAACCCATAGAAAAATACGTGCTCGTGAGCGGATGTGAGACAACATATTAAGAGGCAGGGATGAGAGATTTGGGATTAGGGTTTGCTAAATGCAACAGAAAACTGACCCCAACCCCCAATCCCCAGTCCCCTGATTTTACAGGAGGATAGGAATGGAAAAGTTTCGTGCGAATTTGATGTTGTGTGCAGGCACTGGGTGTGTAGCCAGCGGAACCATGAAAGTAAAAGCCGCCCTCCAGGAAGAACTGAACAAGAGGGGGCTTGAGGAAGAGATAAAGATCGTACTGACCGGCTGCAACGGTTACTGTGCCGAAGGGCCTGTCATGGTTGTACACCCTGATGAGGTGTTCTATCAGAAAGTCACTGTTGAAGATGTCCCCACTCTGGTTGAAGAACATTTTCTCAAGGGCAGGCCCTACCAGAAGCTGATGTTCAAGGAGCCTGAAAAAAAGACCGCAATGCCGATGATGAAAGATATCCCGTTCTTCAAGTATCAGGTCCTGAGGGTCCTGAGAAACAAGGGGCTTATCGACCCGGAGAAAATGGAAGAATACATCTCCAGGGACGGTTATCAGGCTGTTGCAAAGGCCCTTACACAGATGACTCCGGCTGACATAATAAAGGTCGTAAAGGATTCAGGATTAAGGGGCAGAGGCGGCGCAGGCTTTCCCACAGGCCTGAAGTGGGAGTTCGCATCGAAATCAGTTTCTGACGTGAAGTACATGCTCTGCAACGGCGACGAAGGCGACCCCGGCGCTTTCATGGACAGGTCTGTCATGGAGTCAGACCCCCATTCCGTGATCGAGGGCATGATCATCGGCGCCAGGGCGATAGGTTCCCATCACGGGTATATATATGTCCGGGCTGAATACCCTCTGGCAGTCAAACGGCTGCGGCTTGCAATAGACCAGGCAACCGAGGCCGGGTTGCTCGGCAAGAACATACTTGATACAGGCTTCGATTTTGAACTGGATATCTACCTCGGGGCAGGAGCGTTTGTCTGCGGTGAGGAAACAGCGCTGATGCGCTCGATAGAAGGCAGACGCGGTATGCCCCGTCCACGACCTCCGTTCCCGGCCCATAAGGGTCTGTGGGACAAGCCTTCTGTCCTGAACAACGTCGAGACACTGGCCCAAATAGCGCCGATTATAATAAACGGCTCTGAGTGGTACAGGAGCCTCGGCACAGAAAAGAGCTCAGGCACAAAGGTCTTTGCCCTCACCGGGGCGATCAATAACGTAGGACTGGTCGAGGTTCCGATGGGCATACCGCTCAGAAAAATCATCTATGACATCGGCGGCGGGCCCAAGAAGGGAAGAAAATTCAAGGCCGTGCAGCTTGGCGGGCCTTCAGGAGGATGCATACCTGAAAGCCTCCTCGATATACCCGTAACATACGAAGACATTGTCGCTACCGGCGCTATTGTCGGCTCAGGCGGCATGGTTGTTATGGATGACAATACCTGCATGGTCGGCACGGCAAAATTTTTCCTCGATTTTACCGCGGACGAATCCTGCGGCAAATGCACGCCTTGCAGGGTTGGGACCAAAATCCTTCTTGACATGCTTACTGACATTACAGAAGGAAAGGGGAAAGAAGAAGACATAGAAACACTGCAGGACCTCGGCAGGGACATCATCGCCGCGTCTCTTTGCGGGCTCGGACAGACGGCCCCTAATCCGGTGCTTACAACAATAAAATACTTCAGAGATGAATATGAGTCACACATAAGAGACAAATGGTGCAAGGCGGGGGTATGCAGGAATCTGGCTACTTTCTGGATAGACGAAAAACTCTGCAAGGCCTGCGGCGCCTGCCTAAGGGCTTGCCCTGCAAAGGCGATCGTGGGGGAGAAGAAAGTGCCCCACAAGATCATCCAGGAACTCTGTGTCCACTGCAGGACCTGCTACGATACGTGCAAGTTCAAATCCATAAATATTCTGCCTGCAGGCTTTGAAGGCGATCCAACAGAATTTCTCGCAGCTGCTGCAGCCAAAAAGGAAGGAGGGAACGCGTAAATGATCGAACTAACCATAAATGACAAGAAAATATCTGTTGAAGAAGGCACCACCATACTCAAGGCCGCCCAGCAGAACGGCATAAAGATACCGAACCTCTGTTTCGATAAAAGATTGAGGCCATATGGAGGCTGCAGGCTCTGTGTCGTGGAAGTCGAAGGTCAGCCAAGACTCTTCGCCTCCTGCTCTACACCGGCAGCGCCGGGTATGATCGTCAAGACTGAGACCCCCAAGCTGAGGAAGGTCAGGCAGACCGTCCTTGAACTGCTTCTGGTACATCATCCCCTCGACTGTCCGATTTGTGACAAGGCAGGGGAGTGCGATCTCCAGGACCTTGCTTACGACTTTGGGAAACCGGAAGGACGTTTCATACGCCACAGAAAGGCGTTCATGCCGGATGTAAGGGGACCATTGGTTGAGCTTACCTCAAACCGGTGCATACTCTGCGGCAAATGTGTCAGAATATGTTCGGAGCACCAGGGACGCGGCGCACTGGGTCTGATCGGCAGGGGGTTCCCTACTGTCGTACAGCCTGCCTTCGGCGAGATACTCGAATGCGATTATTGCGGACAGTGCATCGACATCTGTCCTACCGGCGCCCTCCTGAGCAAACCTTTTAAATTCCAGGCCCGCGCATGGTTCCTTGAGGAGAAAGATTCTACCTGCCCCTTCTGCGGGTGCGGCTGCACGCTTACGCTGGGACTTAGGGAAGGGAAATTGCTCAGATCAAGGGCCAGGGAAGACAGCGGCAGGAGTGACGGAAACCTCTGTGGAAGAGGCCGTTTCGGGTTTGATTATATCTACAGCGAAAACCGGCTCAAGACGCCCCTCATCAGAAAAGAGGGTGAACTGGTCCCTGCAACATGGGACGAGGCGTTGTCGCATATCAGCAACAGCCTGAAATACATAATAAATTCTTACGGAAAAGAGTCCATAGGCGCGATCGGTTCCCACCGGTGCACGAACGAAGACAACTATATGCTGCGCAAGTTCATGGTTACTGCCGCGGGTTCATTCAATATCGATTCATCTGCAGCCTTCGGTTATGCAAAGGTCCGGAAGGCCCTTGATTCGGCTTTTGGGACAAAGGCGCACCCTATCACTTTGAAGTCCCCGCTCGGCAAGGAGATAATCCTCATTATTGAATCTGATATCAGTATTACCCACCCGGTATTCGGCCTGAACATACTACAGGCAAAGAGGGAGGGCGCAAAGCTCGTCGTGGCAGATTCAAAGGAGACAAAACTCACCAGACACAGTTCATCTCACCTGAAGATGAGGCCGGGGACCTCTGTGGCATTCCTCAATGGCCTGATAAAGATCATCATCGACAAGGGACTCTTCAACAGGGAAAACGTATCGAAAATACCCGGATTTGGCCTTCTTGAAAAGAGTCTCGAGGAGTATACACCTGACAAAGTATCCGCCATTACAGGGATCACGGTTGAGCAGTTGACCGAAACCGCTGAGGCACTCGCACAGGCAAAGAGCCGCCTGCTTTCCTTCACCATCAGCCTGAACGAAAACACGAAGGGGGTAGACCTCGTCTTCGCTGCCGCGAACCTGATCATTCTTCTGGGTGAAGAGCCGGAAGCCTTACAGATACCAGCAGAATATGCAAACACCTTCGGTCTTTATAAAACAGGGATACGGCCTGACGCCGAAGGCCGGACCGGGAAAAACGTCTTCGACATGCTCTATGACTCCGGAACGATCCACGCACTGCATATTATGGGTGAAGACCCGGTATCAACTTTTCCTTTCAACGCGAAGATACTGCGGGCACTGAAGTCCCTTGAACTCCTTGTTGTTCAGGACATTGCCCTGACCGAAACAGCCAAACTTGCGCATGTAGTATTGCCTGCGTCAAGCTGGGCGGAAAAAGGCGGCACCTTTACTAACGCCGAGGGGATAACGCAAAAAATACAAAAAATGGTCGACGCGCCGGGACAGTCCCTTCCTGACTGGCAGATACTGAGGAACCTCTCATTGTCCATGGGAACGGACATTTCCACCAGAACTATCGAGAATCTCGCCGAGGAGATAAGGGTTTTCTCCGGTCCTGAGCAGACAAGGTCCGGCAACATGGCCTTCACGCCGGTTTCTTATACGCCGGGCGAGGCAACTGACGCAGAATTTCCTTTGTCGCTGGTGACCCGGGATGTCCTGCAGCATTCCGGAAGTATGTCGACACGGTCAAAGGCGCTTGACCTTGTCGTCTCAGAACCTTTCCTTGAAATCAGTGATGAGGACGCAAAAAAATACTGCATCATCGACAACACTCATGTGAAGGTATCTTCGCGACGGGGCACGGTCTATCTCAAGGCAAAAATATCTGAGGCGATCAGGAGCGGGACAGTCTTTACTTCCGTACATTTTCCTCACGGCCGTGTAAATGCCCTGACGTATTGTCCTGAAAACGGGTTGGCAAGCTCTGATGCGGTCAGGATAGAGCCCGCGAAAGGATAGTCATTGTGGAGGCATTACCCTCGATTCTGCTCCTGGGCGACATCAGGGAATTACTTAAGGCAACTGTGCTTGCAGGGGCGAACGATATGGGCATGGAGATCGACAGGGCCTATTGCGCCGACCTCATGAGCGATGTTCTCGCGTTCTCGATCAGCAACTCGCTGCTCATCACCGGACTGACAAACACGCAGGTCATACGCACCGCCGAGGTTGCCACGATCAAGGCGGTTGTATTCGTACAAAACAAAAGACCGGAAATACAGACGATCTCTTTGGCTGAAGAAAAAAAGATCCCCCTTCTCGTGACGTATTTTTCGATGTTTGAGACGTGCGGGATTCTCTTTGAAAAAGGCCTCCGGAGCTGCTCCGGCATGGGATACTGAGGATGAAGAGCCCGGAAGGGGTCTTTTTTCTCACCGGCAAAGATTTCAAGAACGCAGGAGCTGCTTCGAGCAGCCTGAAGGAGATTCTTGAAAGTATCAGGATCCCGCCTGAGATCATCAGGCGGGTGGCCATAGCGACCTTCGAAGCAGAAATGAATGTGATCATTTACGCGGTGGCCGGTATGATAAACTATTCCATAACAGCCGAAAGGATTATGATCAGGGTCCAGGACATGGGGCCCGGCATTGAGAACGTCGAACTCGCCATGAAGGAAGGCTATTCGACTGCCCCTGATTATATCAGAGAGATGGGCTTTGGCTCAGGGATGGGCTTACCGAATATCAAGAGGAACACTGACACCCTCACCGTAAACTCAACAGTCGGAGAAGGAACAACGGTCGAATTTACCATAAACCTGACGCCGCCAGAATAAAGGAGCAGCCATGGAACTGAAAGAAATCATCAGCAGTCTTCCCCTTACCGTCGTGACCCCTTCAGCAGACCTCGGCAGAGAAGTGAGCGGGGCCTATGTCAGCGATATGCTCTCTGATGTGATGGGAAATGCAAAAGAGGGCTTTCTCTGGATAACCATCCAGGTCCACCTCAACATCATCGCAGTGGCTTCGCTGAAAAATCTCTCGGGTATTATCCTCGTCAACAGCAGGGTCCCGGCAGAAGACACGCTGAAAAAGGCGATCGCAGAGAAGATCCCCATCCTGACTACCCCCCTGCCTGCTTTTGATCTTGTCGGCATGCTTTACAGTCTCGGTCTGAGATGCCGGTAGAATTCAGGGCAGACCTTCATATCCATACCTGCCTGTCTCCCTGTTCAGACCTTTCGATGACCCCGGCCAGAATAGTCGAACGGACCGCTTCCCTTGGGATAAACATAATCGCGATATGTGACCATAACACCGCCGAGCACGTTGCAGTGACCGCAGGCCTGGCTGAAAAAAAGGGGATCAGGGTCATTGCCGGGATCGAGATAAACTCCTCCGAGGAGGTCCATGTCCTTGGGCTCTTCGGAACTATACCGGACGCCCTGAACATGCAGGCTGTCGTATATGAAAACCTTCAACCAGGGGAAAATGACGAAGATGCCTTCGGGATGCAGGTGCTCGTAAATGAGTTCGAGGAGGTGCTCGGGTTCAGCAAGAGGCTGTTAATAGGCTCCACAGACCTTTCCGTCAACAGGATAGTGGAGCTGATACACGCTCATAAAGGTCTTGCCATCGCAAGCCATATTGACCGGGAGGGATTCGGGATCATCGGTCAGCTCGGGTTTATCCCGCCAGAGGTGGAGTTTGACGCGCTCGAAATATCATACAGGACCGGCAGGAACGAAGCGCACGCGCGATACGGACCATACCGGCATATCCCCTGGATCACCTCATCGGATGCGCACAGCCTTGAAGACATCGGCAGAAGGACCACGGGATTCCTCATGGAACACTCGACATTTGAAGAAGTGAGGCTCGCACTCAAGGGAGTTGAAGGACGAAAGGTGATATTCTGAATGTTTCAAAAACGGTGTAACGCCCCATACTTTTTTCCGCCGGTAAACAGTGCCAAAAATTACAAAAAATGATAGCCTTGATATATATATGATCAATAGAGGTGCTTCATGACTTCGCGAATATTAGTGAGAATTGACAAGGAGATAAAAGACAAGTTTCAGATATTGAGCAGGTTTGAGCATAAGTCTGTCAATGAAAAAATCCGCGAGCTTATGAAAGACTATGTGGAAGGGCACAATATTGAAAATGCCATGAAAGGGCTCTGGAACGAAGTCAGCGGGTCCCTGAAAACAAAGGGATATAAAGTATCAGATGTGGAAAAGACCATCAGAAAAGTCCGCTCAGGGAAACGAGAGTGGCGATAGATACCAACTCTGAAAAGGATGAGGTTGGGCGATCCTACTTGGCAGATCGTATCGCAGCATTATGATACAGATGGGCAGATAGACGCATTTTATAAAGGAGAAAATACATGACCTATTTAGATCGTGCGGCAAATGACGGTCACGTTAAACTTTCCGGTGAAGGGAAACAGCAGAAGATCCTTTATCTTGCCGTAAATCAAACAGAGCGTTACGCAGACCCCGAAGAGCAGGTGCGTGCTGAGTTCTGGGCGGAACTGATCTACCGCTATGGCTACGAGCCGAATTGTATAGGCATTGAGGTGACTGTCCCTGATCGCACACCATCAGACCGCGCCGATTTAGTGGTCTTCCATGATGAAGCTCGTAAGAAACCTTACGCAGTTATCGAGTGTAAAAAGGATGGTGTTACCGACGCAGAGTTTAATCAGGCTGTCGAGCAGGCCTGTGGCAATGGCACCTGGGCAAAGTTCAGAGCGGATTATGTCATGGTCGTTGCAGGACGCACACGCAGGGCCTTTGATTTCACCGGAAAGTACGGCGCGCTTGAGCGTGAAAGTAATATCATCGCAGACCTTCCAATTAGATATGGCAAACCAGAAGAATATAAATATCATAAAGGCAGCTCGCTCGATATCCAGCCGGTCAATAAAGAAGTGCTCATTAAGGCGATCCAGAAATGTCATCAAACCCTGTGGGGCGGCGGCAAACTTTCTCCTCCGACAGCCTTTGGGGAGCTCTGCAAGATCATCTTTGTGAAGATCAGCGACGAACAGGCAAAGAGAAAGAAAGGCGACCCCTATGAATTTCAGATCAAGACACATGAAACCAGCCGCAGGCTTGGCGAGCGCATTCGCGCACTGTACGACATTCAAAAGCTCAAAGACCCTGAAGTCTTTACTGAGACGATAAAGATCGATGACGTGACCCTTCGCACTGTAGTCTCTCATCTTGAAAGTATCAACCTGAGCAAAACGGACCTCGACACAAAGGGACTCGCCTTCGAGCAGTTCATGGACGGTTTTTTCAAAGGCGATTTCGGACAGTACTTCACTCCCCGCGAGATCATCGAGTTTGCTGTGCATATGCTGAAGCCTACTAATGAGGACCTGGTGCTGGACCCTGCCTGCGGTTCCGGCGGCTTTCTTCTTCATGCGCTTGAAGCGGTGCGCCGTGAAGCAGATGACTACTATGACGACGGGACAACAGAGCACTACAGACATTGGCACGATTTTGCGCAAAAAAAACTCTTCGGCGTCGAGATAAACGAGGAGATCGCCCGCGTCGCCAAGATGAACATGATTATCCACGACGACGGGCACACAAACGTTATAGGCGCGGACGCACTCGGACCTATCAACCGCCTGACTGCGGTAAACAAGGGCTTCATGGAAAACAAGTTCGACGTTATTCTCACCAATCCGCCCTTTGGTTCGATGGTGAAGCAGGAGGAAAAGCCGTATCTTTCAAACTATGAGATGAGCAACATAGCAAGTACGGTCAAGGTTTCGGCAAAGGTCGATCCAAAGATGGGAAAAAAGATGGTCAAGAAACGGACCTCAGTGAAAACCGAGATACTCTATTGTGAGCAGATATGGCGCTTTCTCAAGCCTGGAACCGGCCGGGCCGCTATTGTATTGCCGGACGGCATCCTTACCAATTCATCGCTTCAGAGCGTGAGGGACTGGATTCTTAAAAAGTTTGAGCTTCTGGCTGTTGTAAGCCTGCCGCAGACCGCCTTTGCTCATTTCGGGGCCGGGGTCAAGGCCAGTCTTGTATTCGTGCGCAAACGGGCGGACAACGAGACGCCAAAGGATGATGAGGCGATCTTTATGGCTATGGCCGAAAATATCGGATATGATGGAACGGGCCGGAAGACGATGAAAGTTGTTGATTCGCAGATTGTCGGCAAGGCAAAGACCGAGATACAGCGGTGCGATTTATATGATGTAAGGGTGACCTTCGAAAATATCGGCACGGATGAAATGCCTCAATGGGTCGAACGCCACGCCCTCACTATGCCGAATACGGGTATCCTCGGGAAATACGCCGAATTTCTCAAAGACCCCGAACCTTTTTTCGTCTAAGCCCCGCTGACAACGCGCAAAAGGTTTTTGCGGTCAGACGGGGCGAAGTGACAGGAAGGTTTGACGTAAACTATTGGAGAATGCACTCGCTGGTATTGCACCTTTTTGCCTATCCAAGGTATCAATTGACTCCTTTACGCGAGATAGTTTCTCTGGTGCAATACGGCATATCAGAATTGGCATCAGAATCATCTGATGGGGTGCCCATCCTTCGGATGATTAATTTACAGAATGACGGGTGGGATCTGAGTGATCTAAAGTACATCGACATGCCAGTTAAAGAAGCGGAACCATTTTATGTTAAGGCTGGTGATATTCTGTTTAATCGTACAAATTCAAAAGAACTCGTTGGGAAATGTGAAGTATTCCGAGAGCAGGGCCTATGGGTATTCGCGTCTTATTTGATTCGCGTTCGTCTGCAAACTGACAAGGCTTTATCGCAATTTGTATCCGACTTTTTAAATACACATGCAGGACGTGCCCAGATTGATCAGGTCAGCCGGCAGATTGTCGGCATGTCCAATGTCAACGCAGAAGAACTTAAAGAATTAATGATCCCTCTGCCGCCCCTTAACATCCAAAAGAAATTAGTCGCCAAAATGGAGATGGCACGTGAGTCGAGAAGAAAAAAGTTGCAGCAGGCCAACGAGCTTATTGATACGCTTGACCAGTGGTTGTATAACAAACTTGGTTTAAGTTCGGACAATTCTAGCAGGCGCACGGCATTTGCAATTCGGTACAGACAATTGCAGGGAGCGCTAAATCCAGAACGCTATGCAAGTGTTCAAATTAAAAAGCATATAAGTGGAACAACTGTCGGTCAATGTTGTGCAATTCTCAATGAAAAGATTTCTCCGTCTAAGGTAGCACCAACTCAGCTTTGGGATCGTATTCGTATAGACGACTTGCCGAGTTTCCCGTTACAGATAGACACTGTTCAAACGGAAATTGGTCAGGACATTGAAGGCAGTTTTTTTGACGTGAAGGGCAATGACATTCTAATTGCGCGGTTAGGTCCGACTATTCTGAATGCAAAATTTGTGCTTTGCCCCCCTTTAAAACGTAGAACGGTTGCATCTGCTGAGTTTCTTGTTCTCAGATGCAAAGAGGGCTGGAATCCGGAAGTCGTCCTATGGATACTGCGAACTCGTCTTTTCCGAGAGATCATGTATTCGCTTTGCCGTGGAGGAACACCCAGTCGTTACAGATTGAACGCCGAAGACCTCACTCAGATCCCTTTTCCTATCGTAAGCGATAAATTACAAATTTTAATTGCAACTGAAGTCCGCCGTCGCAGGGAAGAGGCGCGTAGGCTGAGGGCCGAAGCGGAAGCAGAGTGGGCGGCGGCGAAGGAACGTTTTGAACAGCAGCTTCTGGGAGGCATACAAACGAGGAGGTTGCCATAATGGCGGACAAATGTCAGAATAAAGACAAGGATGAAATTCATGACAAAGCAAGAAATAAAAAAAGCTCAGAAAAAGCTGGAAGAGTGGCGAAAAAACCACGAGGATACAAACCTTCTGAGGAAGGCGTATCAGGAGAAGATTCTGGATTGGGTAGTAAAGTCCATGGAATTCGAGAGGGAGCCGGTGAGTATGACCCGGCTGAAGGAACTCCTGGAAACGGAGAAGACAGCACACGCCCGGTAGATTCAACCCGCTATCTTGAAACTGCGCAAGGTACAAAGACTTATTCCGAAGTTGCTGAAATTATCGCTGTCTCCGTTACAAAGTGCATAGAGGCAATTGTCAAACAAACCCCTGAAGATATCCACATCACTCCTGAATGGATTTGCAAACTCCATCACGATATAGCTACTGCACTATTTCCCGATTGGGCGGGGAATTTTAGGTTAGTCAACGTCAAGGTCGGCACTCACACTCCACCTTCATTTTATGAGGTCCCTGTTCATATGCGCCTGTATTGTGAAGATTTGGCACTAAGACTGTCGCCTGTCTCCGGAAAACAGGATATTGAACGATTGTCAGAAATACTCGCCTTTGCCGACTGGCGGTTCCAGTGGATTCATCCCTTCAGAGATTTTAATGGCCGTGTTGGAAGGATCATATTGGCGGCAATTCTGTTTGCCTTGAAACTTCCGCCTGCGGAAACGGCGGTTGTTGATCTGGCAGAAAAAAGAAAATACTTGGAGGCACTGCGGTCAGCGGATAAGGGTGATATGTCAGCGCTCACAGGGATATGGATCGAAAGGCTTTTATCTGCCATGAAAGAATAACAAGTCGATCTAGGGAATCTTTGGAAGCAAAACTATATAACGAACTCAAACCGGTGGGAAAAGCAATAATCGAAAGACCTTCAATCAGTAATACATGTTAAAATGATCAAATGGACGCGTCAGGAGATGTTAAAACAAGAGGCCCAAAAGCACATTGAGCGAATCCAATAACCCATGGAAGACATCTCCCTCCACATACTCGACATCGCTGAAAACTCGATCAGCGCAGGGGCGTCCCTGATCAAAATCACGATAGCAGAAAAAACAGATATAGACCTCTTTTCCGTGGAAGTCGAAGACAACGGGAAGGGCATCCCTGAAGACATCCGGGCGAGTGTCCTCGATCCCTTCTGTACTACGCGGACAACCAGAAAAGTGGGACTCGGCCTTTCATTGCTTGCACAGTCTGCCCGGGAAACCGGCGGAGATATTGCTCTGAAAACAGGGGAAAAAACAGGCACCCTTGTAACCGCCACCTTCAAAAAAAGTCATATCGATATGAAACCCCTCGGCAATATCTCCGAAACCCTGGTTGTACTCATCACGGGTAATCCTGCCATAGATTTTCTGTTCACCTACACCAAAGACAGCAATACGTTTTCGCTGGACACCCGCGAGATAAAGGAAACGCTCGATGGCGTCCCAATAACAACTCCCCCGGTACTCTCTTTTTTGAGAAACTACGTGGACACATCGCTTCGTGATATAACATAGACAAACAAGACAATCCATATACCACACCACTTCAAAGAAATATATTGAAAATGAAGTCGGACATGATGGGAAACGGCCATGGTCGAGGCTCCACAGGCATGCTGGAAAAGGTGACAAGCATTCGCTGAACTACTCCGGATGTTTGTTTGCGTTTACGTGAATTAAGAATAATAATCTGCCGATTCTATGGTTTTTTTCAGCATGTTTGACTTCATCTTTTACGCAACATTAGGATATACATACCATGTTCTCCGGTAATTCTTACAGATGATACCTTACAAGGATGACAATCCGATACACATAGTCCCTTTCGGGACACTGCTGATCATCATCCTGAATGTGCTGGTTTTCGTTATGCAGCTTCTCTCCGGAGAGGAAGGAAGGCGTATCGTCTACAGTTACGGTGCGATCCCGCACAATATTATCAGTCTCGAAACCACCCAGCCGATCCACCCTGCCCTGACGATATTCACCTCGATGTTCATGCACGGGGGATTGTTCCATCTCGCCTGGAACATGCTCTATTTCTGGATATTCGGCAATAACATCGAAGAACGGCTTGGCCACTTCCGGTTCATACTCTTCTATCTCTTCTGCGGTATTGTTGCCGCCCTTTCGCATACGCTGCTCAGTCCCGGCTCATATGTCCCCATGATCGGTGCAAGCGGGGCTGTTGCCGGCATGCTCGGCGCCTACATCCTGCTTTTTCCGATGGCCAAAATACATACGGTCGTTTTTTTGGGTTTTTATGTCACAGTGGTGAAGATTCCATCCTTGATAGTTATTGGATTTTGGGCTATTATACAGGTCGTGAGCAGCTTGCTCTCGCAAGGACCGGATTCCCAGGGAGGCATCGCTTTCGTTGCCCATGTAGGCGGGTTCGTGGCCGGCCTTTTCACGATTAAACTGTGGCAGCCAAGGGGGTACAGGTGGTAATAATATGTCCGAAATGTAAAGTCAAACTTAAAGTTGATGATGAAAAGCTCTCTCAGGCGGGCTCGAGGTTTAAATGCCCAAAGTGCAGTACCGTTCTTCTGGTTAAAAAACCTTCTCTAACCACGCACGTAAAAAAGACCCTTGACAGCACAAAAGTCCTCGTGGCCCATTCCAAGCCGGAAGTGGTAGAAAGCGCCCGCGCGATTCTGCAGGACCAGGGATATAAAGTTATTACGTGCGCTGACGGCATTGATGTCATGGTAAAGGCCCTGAAGGAACTGCCTTTCCTGGCTCTTGTGGAGGTTTCGCTTCCGAAGATTTATGGATTCGAGATATGCAAGAAGCTGAAGACACATGAAGAGACAAAAGACATGAAGTTCATACTCATCCCCGCAATATACGACAGGACAAGATACCGTCGTGAGCCTACGTCGCTCTACGGTGCAGACGATTATATCGAGGACCAGGACATCCCTGCCATGCTTATGGAAAAAATCAGCAAGCTCGCCTCCCTGCATGGAGAAGCAGCTGAAAAACCGCAAACAGAACCAAGAGCACCGGTCTCCACGCCTGAGGAGACTGTTGAAAAACCGCGGACAGAACCGAAGGCACCGGCATCCACGCAGGCACCCCCCGGACCTTCCAGGGAAGGCAGTCCCCCTCCTCCGGCCGAAAAAAAGCCCGCTGCGGGGAAAAACCCGGAAATTGTCGAGAAGGCGAGAAGGCTTTCCCGGACAATTCTCAACGACATTTATCTGTACAACTCTGCAAAGGTTGCGGAAGCCATAAAAAACGGGAACTTCTCAGCAGTCTTTGCAGCCGAACTGAGAGAGGGACAGAAGTTATATGAAAACAGGATCCCTCAGGAAATACGGGATGGCGCTGACTATTACAATGAAACTATAGAGGAATTTATCTCGAAAAAGAAAAAAGAATTAAGCTGAATTTATTAAAAAATTAAAGAAATAATTAGAAAATAGCAGGAAATAGCATTTATTGCTACTTTTTTCACCCGCAGAAAGACCTTGCCTTAATCCATGATTTCTTAGTATATTAGCACTCACTCGCTTTGAGTGCTAACAACCCAAAACCCAGACAAAAAAAAGAAAGGAGAACCATTCATGAAATTCAAACCACTGAAAGACAGGGTATTCGTAAAATACTCTGACGAAGCAGAAAGAACAGCAGGCGGAATTTATATCCCTGAGTCTGCAAAAGAAAAACCCCAGAAGGGGGTCATTGAGGCTGTTGGTTCGGAAGTGAAGGAGATTAAGGTCGGCGATACCATACTCTTCGACAAGTACTCCGGATCCAAGGTTAACATTGACAACAATGAATACCTGATTATCAAGGAAGAAGACATTCTCGGCATTATCCAAAGTTAAACTATCTTATCTAACCATTTTTCAAGGAGGAATACACAATGGCAAAACAGCTTCTTTTTGATGAAGCAGCAAGAAGCTCAATACTGAAAGGCATGACGATGCTCACGATGCAGTCAAGGCAACCCTTGGACCAAAAGGGAAAAATGTCATCATTGACAAAAAATACGGCGCACCGACCATAACAAAAGACGGCGTCACCGTAGCAAAGGAGATCGAGCTAAAAGATCCCTTGGAAAATATGGGGGCACAGCTCGTAAGAGAAGTAGCAAGCAAAACCTCTGACGTTGCAGGTGACGGCACGACAACAGCGACCGTTCTCGCACATGCTATCTACAGCGGGGGCATAAAGCACGTTGTTGCAGGCTCAAACCCGATGGATATCAAGAGAGGGATTGAGAAGGGCGTTGAAAAGATCGTCGAAGAACTCAAGAAAATCAGCAAGACGGTTCAGGACAAGAAAGAGATCGCCCAGGTCGGGACAATCTCCGCAAACAACGACCCATCGATCGGAGAACTGATCGCAGAGGCGATGGACAAAGTCGGCAAAGACGGCGTTATCACCGTTGAAGAGGCAAAGAGCATGGCAACCTCCCTCGACGTAGTAGAGGGTATGCAGTTCGACAGGGGCTACTCTTCCCCGTATTTCGTAACAGATCCTGACAGGATGGAGTGCATCACTCGAAGACGTCTTTATCCTTCTCCATGAGAAGAAGATATCCTCGATGAAGGACCTGCTCCCTATCCTGGAACAGACCGCAAAGATGGGCAAGCCGTTAATGATCATCTCCGAAGAGGTCGAGGGAGAAGCGCTCGCCACCCTGGTCGTCAATAAGCTGAGAGGCACCATCCAGGTCTGCGCTGTCAAGGCCCCTGGATTCGGCGACAGACGCAAGGCTATGCTCGAAGATATCGCCGTCCTTACCGGCGGCACGGTAATATCAGAAGACCTCGGGATCAAGCTCGAAAGCGTCAAGCTGACCGACCTCGGAAGGGCCAAGAAGATCACGGTCGATAAAGAAAATACAACGATCGTTGAAGGCGCAGGCGATCCTGCAAAGATTCAGGGCAGGGTAAAACAGATAAAGGCCCAGATCGATGAGACTACCTCTGATTATGACAAGGAAAAACTCCAGGAACGTCTCGCAAAGATCGTCGGCGGCGTTGCTGTAATCAATGTCGGCGCATACACCGAGACCGAGATGAAGGAGAAAAAGGCAAGGGTAGAAGATGCGCTCAATGCTACAAGGGCTGCTGTTGAAGAAGGTGTGGTCCCCGGCGGAGGCGTCGCATTGTTACGATGCGCAGGCGCCTTAAAAGGCATGAAACTCGAAAACCACGACCAGAACGTCGGCGTTGACATCCTGAGGAGGGCGCTCGAGGAGCCGATCCGCCAGATCATCAATAACACCGGTCTCGAGCCATCGGTAATCGTCGATAAGGTAAATCCTCCAAAGAGGCAAACTACGGGTTTGATGCAGCAGGCGAAGAGTATGTCGACATGATGAAGGCAGGGATCATCGATCCGACAAAGGTGACCAGATACGCTCTTCAGAACGCTTCATCAGTTGCATCACTGATGCTCACCACATCCGTGATGATAACCGATCTCCCGGAGGAAAAGCCTGAGATGCCGGCAATGCCTCCGGGCGGCGGGATGGGCGGAATGGGCGGAATGTACTAAGCCTTTTTGACCGTAACTTCTCTGGAAAGCGGGGCACTGCCCCGCTTTTTCTGTAATCTTTTTCTTCTTTCCGCTTTGCAACAGTCTGAGCTTTGTATGCCTGTACTGGTTCTGCACAACCGGGTTTACATTTCACGAGCTTATTTGGCATCCTAAAACATATGAAAAAAAACCTGTTTATCATACTGTCAAGCGTCCTGCTCATGTTTTTTTCTTATGTCGCTTTTGAGCTGTATGTACCTGCCCAGACAGGAGGAAAAAGTATAGAAATCGAAATACCCCGCGGAGCGACTTTCAGGCAGGCAGCGGTGATCCTCCATGAACAAAAGCTGATACGCGACAAAAACATCTTTCTCCTGCTCGGAAAACTGACCGGCGCGGACAGGAAAATCAGGGCCGGTTTCTATTCACTCTGGAGCAACATGAACCCCCTTGAGATATTCAAAATAATACGCAGGGGGCAAATCATAGAATACGAGATAAAAGTCCTTGAGGGTGATTCCCTCCTGGAGATATCAGAACAGTTCGAAAAAAGCGGGATCATCACGAAAGAAGACTTTCTGGCACTCGCAAAAGATCCTGACTTCCTCAGCGCTTACGACGTGGAGGCGCAAAGCCTCGAAGGCTATATCTTCCCCGATACCTACCGGATACCGAAGGGTATGCCGCCTGACGCCGCACTCGGAGGCATGATCGACAAGATGCGCGAAATATTTTCTTCTGATCTTCTCATACGGATGGAGGAGACCGGAATGACCGAAAATGAAGTGTTGACGCTGGCCTCGATTATTGAGAAGGAGGCGGTCATTGACACGGAACGTCCCCTCATCTCCGCTGTTTACCACAACCGCCTGAGAAAAAAAATGCAGCTCCAGGCAGACCCTACGGCGATCTATGGAATAAAAACCTCACGGGAAAAGATCACCAGAAACGACCTGCTCCGCAAGACCCCATACAACACCTACCAGATAAAAGGACTGCCGCCGGGCCCGATCGCATCTCCGGGTCTGAAATCCATCACTGCGGCGCTCTATCCTGCTGACGTGCCCTATCTGTATTTTGTTTCACTGGACGACCGAACGCACCAGTTTTCCACTACAGACAAAGAGCATGTTGAGGCGGTAAAATTGTACAGAAAGCGGCAGCAGGAAATACGGCAGGGTACAACAGATACAATAGAGGAAGAACATGGCGACTCGTAAAAAAACAAAAAAGCTCTTTGTCGGTGCGGTAGCGGTTGGGGGCGGAAGCCCGATATCCGTTCAGTCGATGACAAAAACCGACACACGGGATGTGAAATCCACGGTCAGGCAAATACGTTCTCTTGAAAAGGCAGGCTGTGAAATAATCAGAGTAGCTGTCCCTGACATCGGGGCTGCACGGGCGCTCGGAGATATAATAAAGGCCGTAAAAATTCCGGTCATCGCGGACATTCACTTTGACTGGAGGCTTGCCCTTGAGGCGATACGTCAGGGTGTAGACTGCCTGCGGATAAACCCCGGGAATATCGGTGCGCAATGGAAAATTGCGGAAGTAGTTTCAGCCGCAGCCGACAGACATGTCCCGATACGGATCGGAGTTAATGCAGGATCACTCTCAAAAAAACTCCTCGCAAAATACGGGCATCCGACCCCGGAGGCCCTTGTGGATAGCGCAGAGGAGCATATCGGCATTTTGGAAAAACTGAATTTCAGGGAGATTAAGGTCTCGCTCAAGGCATCGAATGTTTCGACGACAGTGGCTGCCTACCGGCTTTTTTCTCGCAGATTCAGATATCCTCTCCATATAGGAATCTCTGAGGCAGGTCCTTCCTTCACCGGCATCATCAAGAGTTCCGTCGGCCTCGGCATACTCCTGTCCGAGGGCATTGGAGACACGATGAGGGTCTCCCTGTCAGCCGATCCCCGCGAAGAGGTCAGGGTCGCCTATGAAATCCTTAAATCTCTGGGACTCAGGACAAAAGGAGCCACTATTATCTCGTGTCCGACTTGCGGAAGATGCCAGATCGATATCAGGGGACTTGCCTCGAAAGTAGAAAACCGCCTGAAGGATTTTGACAGGTCCATAACAGTTGCGGTCATGGGGTGTGCGGTAAACGGGCCTGGGGAGGCACGGGAAGCAGACATCGGCATCGCCGGAGGGTCTGGATCGGGTCTTCTCTTCAGGAAAGGGAAGATCCTTAGGCGGGTAGAGGAAAAAGAGCTGCTCAACGAGTTAATGGAAGAGATCCGGAAGTAGATGACAGCTTTTCTTGCGTCCCTCGTCTTCGTTGTTCTTGCCGAGATGGGCGATAAAACACAGCTTCTCGCCATGGCCTTTGCCTGCCGTTTCCGCTGGCAGACGGTCATGTGGGGGGTATTTATCGCGACCGCTGCAAATCACCTGATGGCAGCTGCGCTGGGAAACTACCTCGCCACTCTTGTTCCTATGGTATACATCATGGTAGCCGCGGCAGCATCATTTGTCATCTTCGGTCTCTGGACGATACGGGGTGACACCCTGCATGGTGAGGACCAGAAATACAAATTCAGTCCGTTCTGGACAGTCACAATTGCCTTCTTCATGGCCGAGATGGGCGACAAAACACAGCTTGCTACCATTGCGCTGGCTGTCAAGTACAATGCTGTCCTTACTGTCTGGATGGGAACGACTCTTGGGATGCTGATCTCAAATGCCATCGGCGTCCTTGTCGGCAATGTGATGGGAAAAAACCTGCCGGAGAGGGCGATAAAATGGGCGGCTGCCCTTATTTTTATTGCCTTCGGATGCTACGGGCTCTACGAGAATCTGCCGAAGCATATCTGGTCCCCTGCAGTCACAACCGCCTCTCTTGCGATCCTTGCTTCATCCATGTATCTGGTCTCACGTTATGGCGGCAGAAAAGACGGGTATGTGCCGGTTTGTCCGCCTTCTAAAACAGCACCAGCCGCAGCTTGCAAACCTGAAGAAGAATTGAAAAGAGGAACCGAATGAAATGTCCGGCATACAGACGTAAACTGATTTTAATGAACGATAGATCAACTGTCAGACCTCCGCACCTTGATTTAAAGATGAGCCGGATGCAATATAAATGAATCTGTTCCAGCAGTTGATGACAAGGCAGAAAAAAAACTGAAAGGAGTCCGGAAGGTGATATGGAAATACTGAGAATCCCGCGCATCGCGCAGGACAGCTGCAAAAAACACCTCCTCAGGGGACGTGCTCTGGGATTGGTCCCGACGATGGGCGCCCTTCATGACGGACATCTGAGCCTTGTCAAAAGGGCGAAGATGGAAAATGACATAACCATCGTGAGCATTTTTATCAATCCGCTCCAGTTCGGCCCTTCCGAGGACCTCGACAAATATCCGAGGGATATTGACGGGAGACATAATAAAATTGCGGGAAGCCGATGTCGACATACTTTTTATCCCTGATGCCACACTCATTTACCCCCGGGGGTTTTCCACCCACATATCAGTTGATCTCCTGTCAGAGAAGCTCTGCGGAGAGTTCCGGCCCGGTCACTTCAGGGGGGTCGCAACCGTTGTAGCCAAGCTCTTTAATATCATAAGCCCTACGCGTGCATACTTCGGACAGAAAGATTTTCAGCAGACAGTCATCCTAAACAGGATGTCTCAGGACCTGAATTTTGATGTTAATATCATTGTCTGTCCCACAATTCGGGAGCCCGACGGCCTTGCCATGAGTTCACGAAACGCATACCTCAACACCGAACAGCGCAGTGCAGCACGCATTCTCTACCGGTGTCTCAGTGCCGCCGCAGAAGCCATAAAGTCAGGGACAGCTTCGGGAGGTCAGATAAGGACCCTGATGAAAGAAACCCTTGCTTCTGAGCCGCTGATAACTCAGATAGATTACGCATCCCTGTATGATCCCGAGACACTGGAAGAGGTTGAAGAGATAAAACGTGACGTGCTTATCGCTGTTGCCGCCAGAATAGGAAACACCCGTCTTATCGATAATATGTACCTGGCACGGTGATCTTTGTGGACGGGTCGATAAGGGATCAACGGAATAAATCTTTCTTGATCGTCCGTTACAAAAAGGACTCCTATTTATTATCCAATATAAGTTTACCGTAAGCAGGCTTGCACGTAAAATGTTTCAGATTTCCGTCATAATCCCCGACCGACAGTTCGATAATCCCCTCATTTAAAATTACCGCAGGCGAACTATGGGTGTTTGCCTGGACGCCTTCTATATACCCGCCATCACGGAAAACAGGAGACCCGGAAAGCCCGACGTCAGTAGTAAACATCCGCACTCTCCCGTCCTGTTGTCCCACAAGGAGATAGAGCATGTCCGCATCCTTTATAAAAGCAGGAGTCGCGAAACGGTCTACCTTCACCTCTGAAAAACAGTCTGAGATTTTTTCCCAATAAGTTCCTCCGTCCTTTTCTGATGTGTAACGGAATCCGTGGACATTGCCTTTTGCGTCACCAACCATCAGTTCCCAGGTGCCGTCACCGTCGACGTCGTAGATAGCAGGAGCCGCGTGCAGGATTTTCGGAATGGCTTTGAAGAAATCTTTTTTCTCGACCCATTCAGGTTTTTCCATAGTGCCTGTATTGAGAAATGCTGTGAGCCCATTTTCATGACCTGCGATGAGCAGGTAGTTGTTCTGCCATTGGGTCAGGACGCCCCGGGAAAATCCGGGGAGTTGAATACCCCTGAAAAAGCCGTGTCTGTGAGTCCAGGGCAAGTCGCCTGATGATGGATCATATTCATAGAGCCTGAGTTCTCCGTAAAGGTTTCCCACGACCAGGTAAGACCTGTCGTTGATACGGGTTACCGCCGGAGAGCATGCAGGGCCGGGCATCATACGCCCTGTGACAAAGGTCGTAGTCAGCTCCCATTCCCGGTAGTTGCCTTCTTTGTTTTTAAAATAGTGCACCTGGCCGTTCCCATCAGCTACCACTAAATCTTTTTTCTCCCGGGAATCTGTTTGGATGAATGCCGGAGAGGCAAAACTGCTTATCCAGATGGGCATCGGCTCCTTGTGCCATGACTTTTTTTTCCCGGAGAGTCTTTTCAGAATATAGAGTTTGCCCATGCTGTTACCTGCTATGATGACCGTTTTAGTCCCTGAGGATGCCGCGGCGGGAACAGCATATAACCCCAGGTTAAGTCCTCTGAAATATCCGGTATCTCTGAAGAAAGATATCCGGCCACGGCTGGTCTTGTTCCTGAAAAGGAAGAGACTGCCTGAAGAGTCGCCCACGATGAGGTCCAGCTTTCCGTCCTGGTCCAGATCAACCAGAGCAGGTGATGCCTCGTTGCCAACCTTCAAACCCCTAACCGGAATTTTTTTCCATACCGGCCACATGTCACTCCCCTGATTCCGATAAACGATCACTTTTCCCGAATCTGTTGAAAACCCCCCTGTACCGACCAAAATTTCAGGCTTGCCGTCACCATCTATGTCTCCTGCTGCCGGAGATGAAAACGCGCCTGCCTTTATACCGTCAAAGTAATTCCTTACAAGGCCCCAGCGGGGAATATCAGTCAGACCGGAATTTTTATAGAGAACGAGAGAACCGTCCTTTGTACCCAGGATCATTTCCTGCACGCCGTCACCGTCCATATCGAAAAAAGCGGGCCTTACAAAAGGAAAGACTTCGATTCCGCTCCTGTTAAAAAAGTCTTCCGTGTTATCGTCGCATCTGAGGACTGTTTTCACTTCAGGAGGAGCAGGCAGATACTGATCAGTAGACACTGCAAGGACCAGGGCGGCCTTCACCTGTTCCCCCTGAGAAAGCAGCGGTATTAGCGATTGCTCCGTTAGTGTGGCGGCAGATGCAGACACGGTCCCTGAGGTACATCCAATGCACACCGGAAGGACAACCAGAAGAGCAGCTACGAATTTCATGAAAGACGATTTCACGTTAATGATTGTAATCGGGAACTCCCCAAAAATCAAATCCACCTGCATTTGTGAAAATGCAGGTGGATTTGAAATGAGACGTGCACTTCATCAGTGCGTCTATTTCATGATTACTTCGAAATGGAGCCTTCTGTTGGCCTTGGCCTCTGTTGAATTCTTATTTTTCTTCGTGGGTATTTCAGACACTGCAAGCCGGCTTTCGCCGTATGCAATGGTGGTTAACCTATCTCCGGAGATGCCCTGTTTCACAAGATATTCCTTCACTGTGTTAGCCCTTCTCTCACTGAGAATCATATTGTATTTGGCAGGCCCGTGGGCACACGCGTATCCCTCTATCTGCACCCTGATATCCGGATGCGTCTTGATAATTTCAACGTTCTTGTCCAGAATTTTCCTTGCATCTGCCGTCAGCGTCGCCTTGTTAAAATCGAAATGGATGTCTTCCAGAATAATCGTAATCTCCCTTACCGTAAGAGTCGCGCTATCGGCCGTAACACCGCTTTCATTCTTCGCAGTTATCGTGTAAGTCGTAGTCTCGGGGGGTGAGACCTTGCGCGTACCGGAGGCAGGGACATCGCCGATACCCTGATCTATGGAAAGACTCGTCGCATCTTTGGAAGTCCAGGTAAGATTAGAGGAGCCACCCTTTTCAATTGTGCTCGGATTAGCCTCCAATTTGGCCATGGGTTTAGGCTTTGGCTCAGGCTTTGTCTCTGTCTTTACCTCTGGTTTTGGTTCTGGTTTTACCTCTGACTTCGGTGCAGGTGTTGGGGCAGGCATTGCCGGCTTTGCTGTTTTGCCGCCAAATGCGAACGTAAGGCCGGCTGTAATAACTGAATTCTGAGAATGTGTCATTACATCGCGAATCTCTGTTCTGAATGCAATATTGTCCGTCAGCCAGTATTTCAACCCCACCCCGATATTTCCCATGAACGTATCATAAGGGCTTCTTCTGCTGAAAGGTCTGACATGTGCCCCGCCGATGCCGGCGAGGATAAAGGGATTTAATGATTTCTCAGGCATAAAATGATAAAGCACATCAGCGTGATACAACGTGGCGGCACTGCTCCCCACACCCTCAATGGCGCCTTCAATTGACCAGTTTGGAGTAACCGTGTATCCTAACCGCATGCCATAGAAGTCTTTGTGGCAGAGATCATGTGATGTAGCGCCAGTGCAATAACCGAAGAACGGACTGAGTTCTATGCTGCCCTGCCTTATCTCTGCACTGGACAGAGTGGGAAAGTTAAGTATCGTCAGGGAAATAAAAATTATCATCAAGAAAACTTTTTTCATTGTCTCCTCCTTAAAATTATCAGAAATAAAAAGCCAAAAAAACAAACTAACAACAGATTCATAGTATCCCCCTTGACTGGTTGGAACAAGGGAGAAAACCCTTTTTCTTGCCACAGCTACCCGGGTATCTTCATTCTTCATAGATTACGGGTCGATCAGTAATGCAGAGCCGGAGATATTACCCAAAGTCGCCGTAATAACAGTACTTCCGCTTACACCATCTGTAGTAGCTAACCCCTTCGATCCAGGTTGGTTGCTGATGGTTGCGACAGAGGTATCCGACGAACTCCAGGTTACCAATGTGGTTATGTCCTGCGTCGAATTGTCCGAAAAATGCCCCGTGGCAGTATACTGCACCGTTGTGTTATATCCTACGGTAATGATTTCCGGGGTTACCGTGATCGAGAGGAGAGAGGCAGCAGTGACTGTCAGTGAAGCAGAGCCCGAAATGTTCCCTGCTGTCGCAATAATGCCGGCCGTACCAGCGGCAACACCCGTTGCCGAGCCCTTTGAACCAACATTATTACTGATGGTGGCGATGGCACTATCAGATGAACTCCATTCGACCGAGGTGGTTATGTCCTGCATGGTATTATCGCTAAAAATTCCTATGGCCGTGAACTGCTGCCTCATTCCCTGAGCGACGCTCGGATTTAGCGGTGATACGGTGATCGAAACAAGGACAGCTGCTTTTACGGTCAGCGTTGTTGAACCGGAAATGCTGCCAGAGGTCGCGGTGATCGTTGTTGATCCCACTGCCTGAGATGTGGCCAGTCCTTGTATTCCGGTCTCGTTGCTGATAGTCGCTATTGATACATCTGAAGAACTCCATATCACCGAGTTCGTAATATCTTTCCTGGAGTCGTTAGAAAAAATCCCTGTAGCCGTAAACTGCTGGTGAGTTCCCAGTGCAATGCTCGGGTCTGCCGGAGTCACCTCAATAGAAACCAAATTGGCCGAACCGCCTCCTCCTCCGCACCCGCATCCTGTCGCAAAAACTGCGAACAACAACGCAATAAACAGAATCTTGAGCTTCGTTTTCATCCGTTTTCTCCTCCTTTTAAAGAATTGGGTATATCTAACGCCTTGTTTTCGCTGAAAACTCACGAAAATAAATCATATACAGGTTAAGGGAAGACAGAGATGATGTCAATGAGATTTTTTGATAGCCAGGAGTAAAAGCAGATCTGCTTTTTTACGTGCAGGCTCTGATTTTAGAGACAGCGGACTTACTGCGGTCCTAAGTGGATTTCTTATAGGCCTTTCGGACGGACGGAAAAAGCTCCATATTGGTATGGGGAAGAAACAGCGCGGACATATACTCGTCCATGAAACCCCGGGAAACAGAGAGCTCCATGTAGGTCATCTTCCGTGCTATCTCCTCGGCCTCCTGGCGCATCTTCTCTGAAAGCAGGCAGAGGTATGCCCCTGCAATCGACGTGTTCCCGATAAAAGAAAACTTTTCCTTGGGAAGATCAGGAAGCATGCCGATCATGATCGCCTTGTCGATATCAAGATAATTGCCGAAGCCGCCCGCGATATAAATACGCTCCACGATATCAATCGAAAGCCCCACCTCCTTCAACAGTACGGAGACCCCGGCATAAATGGCTGCCTTTGCACGGATGACATTCTCAACATCTGTCTCGGTCAGTACGATATCCTTCACCTCGCCCCTTGCAAGGACAAATTCCGGTCCCTCGTCTTCCATCCTGATCCTGCCCGTTTTCAGATCCCTGCTAAACTTGCCCTTCTGATCAATAACCCCGGAGAAAAAGAGCTCTGAAATAGCGTCTATCATGCCTGAGCCGCAGATGCCGAGCGGGGCCGCCTCACCGATCACCCCGAGTGCCGGTTCAAAGGTCACCGGGTCTATCTTTACGGATTCAATCGCACCGTCGGTCGCCCGCATACCGTGGCGGATGCCGCTGCCCTCAAAACAGGGCCCCATGGAACAGGCGGCAGTAATTATCCATTCGTTGTTTCCGACAGCTATCTCTCCGTTTGTTCCGATATCCATGAAGAGGGCGATCTCGTGGTTTCTGTGCATCCTCGACGCCAATACCCCGGCCACGATATCCCCGCCCACGTAACTCCCTACTGAAGGCAGCGTATATACAGGGGCCTGCGAATTTATCCTTATCTTCGCGGTCCCTGCTCTCCATACGGGAAAAACATTGATGGTCGGTATGTAGGGTTCTTCCCTGATCGAAGCAGGGTCCAATCCCCAGAAAAGTTGTGACATGGTTGTATTGCCGGAAAGAACAGCAGCAACAATGTTGTCCCGCGCAATTCCGTTCTTTTCACAGATCACCAAAAGCATATCATTAATATCGCCGACCACGGCGTGCTGCAACTCGGCAATGCCGCCCCCTTCAGTCGCGTGGACAATCCTCGTGATCACATCATCGCCATAACGCATCTGGGAGTTATAGGTTACCCCCACATCAACCAGACTGCCGTCAGTGCAATTAACCAGATAGAGGACAACGGTTGTCGTACCGATGTCGACCGCCACCCCATACTCATTCATACATCCGGCGGGTGTAAGGGCAAACGCCTCCATATTGTCCGTGTAGGCAAGATTCACCTTCCAGTCAGCATCTCTCAGAGCCTTTGACATGGACAAGACAAAATCATGAGAGAACCGCATGCCATGAATCCCATTCTCAGCCAGGCCCTTCTTGATTCGCTCAAGATCACTGGTGTTGTCGTGTATCGTGGGAGGATCAAGAACAAGCACAACGCATTTGACCGGTGGGCTAAACGCCGGGTCAGCTGAATAAAGAAATTCAAGCAGGTCCCTTGATTTCGCAACAGCGATCTTGCTGCCGACGATAATCTTCGCATCTTCAGGTATCTCGATAAGGATATTCTCTTCAGGAAATGACTGACACGCGAGGACTATGTTTTTCTCCCGGTCCTGTTTCCTCTGCTTGCCTTTTGCCTCAATGCGGACCCTGCCTTCCGTGAGCTTTACACGGCACTTGCCGCAAAGCCCCTTCCCTCCGCAGGAAGCCACAAGGAATATACCGTTATTCTTGAGTGCACTGTATATGCTTTCACCTGCTTGTACAGGGATACTTCTGCCGTCTGCTATCCTGATTTCCATAGGTTTCAATTTTATGTGTTCTTGTTCTTTAAAATCAAGAAATCTGATTTACCATGCCTTCCTGCGGTAGCCTTGTATTTTCCGGCCCCGGGCAGCAGATCACGCTGATATGCCGGGAGAGTAAAAATCTGCTATTATTCTACAAGAGGTTTGTTATGAAGATAGCATTGATTCAGATGAACATGGCATGGGAATCAAAAAAAGCAAATTGTGCCAGGGCTGAGCGTTTTATCAGGAAGGCCAGCCGTGAGGCCTGTGATGTCATCGTCTTCCCCGAGATGTTCAATACCGGTTTTTCGATGAACATCCCGGCGGTCGCTGAAGAAGAAGGCGGGGAGACATCACGGATCCTGTCTGCCTCCGCAAAGAAATACGGCCTCAACGTGCTCGCAGGCCTTGCTGTCAGGCCGCGTGGACGGAAAAAGGCGGTAAACCTTGCGATCGCCTTCGACAGAAGCGGGGCGATTATTGCGAGATACGCCAAGACGCATCCCTTTTCATTCGCAAAAGAAGACAGACATTTCTCACGCGGCAATACCCTCGTTATTTTCCCTCTTGAAGGTGTTCCGGTGAGTGTCTTTATCTGTTACGATCTGAGATTCCCGGAGATATTCAGGGAGGTTGCCAGGGAGGTGCAGGCGGTCTTTGTACTGGCCAACTGGCCGGCCAGCAGAAAAGACCACTGGGAGGCGCTTCTGAAGGCCCGCGCAATCGAAAACCAGTGCTTTGTCATAGGGGTGAACCGTATTGGAAAAGACGGCAACGGCATCGGCTATCCGGGCGCCTCGCATGTCTTTGATCCCCTAGGCAGAGACCTCTGTGCGGGAGGACCGGGAGAACAGTTCCTCACCTGCGAAATAGACCCCGGGGTAACCACGAGAGTGCGCGCGCAGTTTCCGTTTCTCAGGGATATGCGGCTCTGAGTGTGTAAAGTTTTTCCTTCAACACGCCGGCTCCGTTACCGCAGTCACCTCAGTCATCACGGGATGTCAGCGTGGTATGACTGCAGTGATTTGACCTTTGCTTGGCCTCCCCTGGATATTAAGTAATGGTTAATAAATGCTTACTTTTCATCAGTAATGCTTAAAGAAGATAACACAAAAACCGTTTGATTTTATACTAAAAATTGAGATGAGCCAGGACTATTTACGAATTCCCCGGAGAGGAGGGGCAGATGCGGGAGGCCTAACTGAAATACTCCTTCACCTCAGTTTCAATAATACCGTAGCCTAAAATAAAAGGCTTGTCCGTAATCGTAATTTTTATTGCATTGCCGGAAATGGAGCAATATTCTCCCCTGACATTTCCCAAGAGCGACTTCACGTCAAAAGAACCATTTTCTGAGTTGCCCTGAAAGCTGCCGCCTCTGCTTACTATTTCTGCTTCAATCTTCTCCAGAACCGACGATATCTCATCTCTAATTTGAATGGTAAAAGAGTGTGACATTTTTTATTCTCCTCATGAATGGACAGCGAGCGTATTGGTTTTGTATCTATTTCGATATAATCATATACTTTTCCGCGTAGTTGTATCACGGTTTCCCAGTGCCATTTTATTCCTTTCATACAAAAAACAGGCACAAATCTCTAATTGCTTCACTTCATGCTGCATGAATAGCCTTGGCGAGCACTTCCGTTGCCCACTGGTTAAGGCTCTTGCCTGCTACCTCAGCCTCTACAAGAGCGCCGGCATGGACTTCCGGAGGAACCCGGAGCAAAAGACCGTTTTCTGCGGTTTCTTGCCAGTCTTCGCACACGCAGTAAGGTAATCGTCAACAGCTTCACGGAAAGCTGCCCGCAACTCACTGACTGACTCCCCGTGAAAACCGACAATATCCAATATGCCGGCGATATGCCCCACAAAACAGCCGTCTTCCTCGCTGTACTGAATTACAGCCGAATATCCTTTGTACGTCATCGTCTTCATGGTTTCACCCCTCCCTGTTCAAGAAATCGGCGCGCATCGCGCGGTCGGACATTAAAAATTATCATCACCTTATGCAGCCTGCCGTTTTACTTTTACCTCAAGTGTCACATGCTCATGTTCCTGGAGTATTTTGATGATCTCAATAATGTTTTCAGCACGGGGGTTGCCGCCTCGACCAAGCATGCGGTGGACACTCTTGCTCGATTTTTTAAGTCTTTTAGCCAGTTCCTGAAAGGTAATCGTTGCATTGATGTAATCGCGGAGCATCGCCTTACCGGCAGTCAGATCTCCGGAAATAAATTCATTGACAGCCTCGGTCAGCAGATTCCTCCGGAAACCGGCATCACTCTCAGCACGTTTTAAAATGGTACCTCTGAATGTTTTTGTTATTGGCATAGTATCTCCTTTATTTCCCTTTGCTCTTTTTATACCCTGCCCAGAGCGTTTGAGCTTTCTTAATATCTTTGCTCTGCATCTTTTTTGTTCCGCCTCCAAGCAAAATGACCAGTTCATTGCCTGTTTTTCCAAAATATATTCTGTATCCCGGGCCAAAATCAATCTTGTATTCAGAAACGCCCATCCCTACGGCTTTACAATTTGAGAAATTTCCCTGCTCCAATCGATAGAGAGCTGTCGCGACTTTTGCTGCTGCCGTGGAATCTAGTGATAAAAACCATTTTTCAAAAACCGATTCGCCGACTCTGATATACTCAACGACTTTTATTGTCCCCATATTATTTGGATAGTAACATAAGTGTTACCATTAAGCAAGTTAAAATATTATCGCTTTGATTTGAAAGGCAGTTTCGTAAATCAGGTTTCACGGTCGGACGTTCAATATTTTAGAGGATATCAAGCTCTCAACACTTGAGAAAGTAGCCCATGCCCTTGGGAAACGGCTCAAAGTAAAGATAGCCTGAAGAACCCAAAGTCGGTTATAATTCAAAAAAAGGAGGTGCATGCATAGTGAAAAAAGAATTCACTGTTATTATCGAGCAGGATGAACAGGGATATTTTATTGCAGAGGTCCCTGAGCTTGTTGGGTGTCATACACAGGCAAAGTCTCTTGATGTACTCCTGGAGCGGACAAAAGAGGCAATTCAACTCTGTCTTGAAGTGTACGGCAGAAAATCTCCCAAGACCCACCTTGTCGGCGTTCAGAAAGTCGCGGTATGACTCAATACCCCTTCCTTACCGGAAAGCAGTTAATCGCCCTGTTGAAGAAGAAAGGCTTTCTTTCCATCAGACAAAAAGGCAGTCATGTGTTCACGCAGCATCCTGACGGCAGGGCTACAGTAGTGCCGGTCCATTCCGGTGAAACTATCGGACCGGGCCTGCTTTCAAAGATACTGAAGGATGTTGAAATGACAAAAGATGAGTTGATAAAGACTCGATAAGAAGTGTCTGCTGCACCCGCCCACCACTTTTATCCCGTAATCCGTAGGATTATTCGGGACCGCAGCCACAAGTTATATCATAGCCCCCAATCGATGCTTGTCCCGCGCCTTGCAGGGAATGAAAGCTTCAGCAATGCTCGGCCAAGCCCCCTTGTACTCGAATTCGCCACCCTCTTCTAAGTTTGACTCCTTTATAGACTTAAAGTATACTTATACCTAAGGTATATTTTATGGCTACTCAAAACTCCGGACATCAGAAGAAAATGGATCGAGTGCGAAAGATACATATTGTTTTGCCTGAGGAGGTTCACAGGCGCTTGAGAGTCAAATGTGCACTTCAAGATGTAACAATCCAAAATTTCGTTTCTGAGCTTTTGACAAATTCCGTGAAGGATGTGGTGATATCGAAAAGTGGGGAAAAAGCAGTTGTCCAAGAAAAATAAAAAGAATCGGCCGATAGGAATTGATTTATTCGCGGGCGCTGGCGGGCTGTCGCTGGGTTTTGAGCAGGCCGGGTTTAATATAGCCTATGCTATTGAGAAGGATAAATGGGCAGCCGAAACGTACAAACTAAATCGAAGTGGGGTCGTTGTCGATATGAGAGATATCGGCCAAATATCTCCTTTGCAAGTATTAGAGCTGCTGCGAATAAGGAGAGGGGACCTTGATATAATTATCGGTGGGCCTCCGTGCCAGGGATTCTCTACATCCAATAAAAAAACCAGAACCCTGGAAAATCCGAACAACCGCATGGTATATAAATTTGTGGACTTTATAGGGCAGACCAAGCCTAAATGGTTTCTGATGGAGAATGTCTCAGGCATGGGCACATTTGAAGCAGGCCGCGTAAGAGATAGTCTTCTAAAATCATTCAGCGACCTGGGCTATATGGTCGACTATTTGCTTCTGAACTCAGCAGATTTTGGAGTGCCGCAAAGCAGAAAGAGGATTTTTTTCGTTGGCAACCGAATGGGCAATAAAATGACGTTCCTCGAAAAATTGAGAGTATGCAAGATGGAAACCCCTGTAACAGTTTTTGATGCTATAAGCGACCTTCCGCACCTCGGTAATGGCCACTCCGTTGATTTGATGTCGTACAACCGCCGCAAACGCAAACTCTCAGGGTATCAAGCTGCAATGCGTAAGAGAACGAACGGCGAAGTCAAAAATAATTTAGCCACACGGCATACTGACCTTGCGGTCAAGAGGTTTGGCTGCATAAAACAGGGCGAAAATCTTATTTCCCTTGCCCGGAAAGCACCTGAATTAGTCGACAACTATAGTAATATTGAGAATTGCCACCACTGGATATATCTAAGGCTGCCATGGAAGAAGCCCTCAGTTACCCTGATCAATTACAGAAAAAACATGCTTATACATCCTGCAGACGACAGGGGTTTGACGGTGAGAGAGGCGGCAAGACTGCAATCATTTCCAGATAAATATATTTTTTACGGATATTTAGGCTCGCAGCAACAGCAGGTCTCGAATGCCGTCCCTCCACTCCTGGGGAATGCTATAGCAAAAAAAATACTAAAAAACCTTGAATAAAAGGCTGTTAGCCCCTATACATTGTAGTCTATTCCGAAACAAATTCATTCTTAATTCGCTATTATTTCTTAAATATTTATTATTTTTGACAATATATCAATTATGTAGTACTGTATATCAATTATATTGATGACTAGATGCTTATCATATGACTGAAAAATTACAAAAATTTGAAAGACTCGCTGAAAAACGCGTATCTGATGCAATAAAGAAACTCCGTCTTATTGGAAATTTATCCAATAAAAACAATTATTCCTACACCGAGGATCACGTTAAACAGCTAGTGGAAGCTCTTGAAACTGAGATGCGGATTCTGAAAGGCCGTTTTGAGAAGAGGCCGTTGCTAAAGAATTGGGTTTTGCTTTCAAAACAAAAAAGCATGATAAAGGAAAACAGGAAGATTGACAACCTCAAGCAGAAGAACTATACCGTGGCGAGCCTTTTTGCAGGCATCGGCGGGTTTTGCCTTGCGTTTAAGAACGTCGGCTTCGACATTTCATGGGCAAATGAAAAAGATCCTTTTGCCATCCAGACATATAAGCACAATTTCCCGGATGTTCGGCTGTATGAGCAGTCGATCACTGACCTGTCAGTTCTCAGGGACCAGCTCGAAGTGGTAGACGTATTGACTGCGGGCTTCCCCTGCCAGCCTTTTTCAGTTGCAGGATTTAAGAATGGGTTCAACGATCCTCGCGGTAAACTTTTTTTTGATATTATCCGCCTGCTGCGTGAATTTGGGAAAAATAGACCCAAAATTCTATTGCTGGAAAATGTAAAGAACCTGCTTACTCACGACTCAGGCAAAACTTTTTCCAGAATCATGGCTGAAATTCAGTCGGTGGGATACTGGTTCAAGCGCAGGAATGTCGAAGTCCTTAATACCTTGACCCATACAAATATCCCTC
This sequence comes from uncultured Nitrospira sp., assembly GCA_963746295.1. Taxonomy (GTDB): domain Bacteria; phylum Nitrospirota; class Thermodesulfovibrionia; order Thermodesulfovibrionales; family UBA6898; genus JAOUFP01. The sequence continues at coordinate 57,624 of CAVVAQ010000001.1, forward strand.
AAAACCGCGAGCGGCTGTACATGGCAGCTTTATCATCGGAGTATTTTGCATACAATGACTTCAAGTTCCCCGAAAAAACAAAAGATAAAATCTTCTATAGGGACCTTCTCGACCTCAAGTCTCAGGCAGATTCGGAATACTATTTGAGCCGGGAACCCAATACTGGAATCTTTTTAATGAAGAGGTCAATAAAAATGATCCCAATTCTGTGTATCAGCTGCGAAGATTTTATGTGAGAGAGCTGAAAAACTATGTAGTTCCCACCCTTACGGCCAATATGGGAGAGGGCGGGCACAATAAACCAGTGGTCAAGGATGCATGGGGCATTCGCAATCTCACACCTAAGGAGTGTCTGAGGCTCCAGGGCTTTGATGAAAGCAAATTCGCTTTCCCTGAAAACATGTCCAAAACTCAACAGTATCGACAGATAGGGAATGCTGTTACCGTTGTATTGGTGGAGAGCCTCGCAAAAGAATGTTTAGCCAAACTTAATGCATTAGGAGGAAGCCAGTGATAGGTTGGAATTATCCTCTCAACAACCACGGCCAGGAGGACGGGTTGAACGACCCTGGGATAGAAACATTCAAGGGGAGCCCCTATGAGTCATTGGCGAAAGAGATCAGCCAGAACTCAAGTGATGCGCCAAACACAAATTCAGGGCGTCCTGTTGAAGTGCACTTTGATCTTCATCACCTCCCCTCCGCTGTCTTCCCTGATAGAGACGACTTTCATAATATATTGATTTCTTGCAGGGATTACTGGAAGTCCAACAAAAAAACAGTTCAGTTTTTTGATTCCGCTATCAAAACAATCACACAGCCTAAAATCGCTGTTCTTAAAGTGAGCGATTTTTACACCACGGCCTCTTGGGCTCAAACACTGACGATAGAGGAACCGACTGGCACAACCTTGTGAAATCTGTTGGCTCTTCCGACAAAGGAACTACGAAAGGCGGCTCATTCGGCATTGGAAAGCATGCTCCTTTTGCCTGTTCCCAGTTAAGAACGGTCTTCTATAGCACCAAAGACATATATGGATTCTCCGCATTTCAAGGGGTTGCGAAGCTTGTCACCCACACTGATGCTGCTGGACAACCTACTCAAGGAACAGGCTATTATGGGAGCAAAGAATTTAACAAGCCTATTACCGACATTTCAGCAATAGACGATTTTTTCAAAAGAACTGAAGCTGGCACCGATGTCTATATATACGGGTTTCATGAGACGCCGGACTGGGAAACCAGGATCGTGCTTGCTTTGATAGAGAATTTCTTCGTCGCCATACATCACAACAAGCTGATTGTTCAGGTAGGCTCGACAAGAATTGACTCCCAGACTTTGCCAATTCTTGTTGATAAGCACGCTGAAAGTGACAAGCTGCTAGCCGCAAAATATTACCATGCCCTGACATCGGAAAAGGCAGCTCATTTTACAGACTTTGATGAAAAGGGCAGTTGTGAACTTTTTATTCTCAAGGAAAAACATTACCCTAAGTCAGTAGCTGTTGTGCGGGGCACCGGCATGAAGGTTTTTGACAAGAAACACTTCCGCACCCCTATGACATTTGCAGGCGTGTGCATTGTCAAGGGCGATGAACTAAATGCCTTCGTGCGGCAGCTGGAGCCGCCAAGTCATGATGCATGGGCTCCTGAACGCTACGAAGATGACCCCGCTGCCGCAAAGAAAATGATCCGCAAAATATATGACTGGATAAACGGGCATGTCAGAGAGCTTTCTATCCCTGCTGATGTAGAGGAGCTAGACGTCGAGGGGCTCTCGCAATTTTTGCCCGACGACATTGACGAAGAGATAATTCCAGAGGATAATGACACTCCGGAAGGGGAGCAGACTGAGCCGAAGCCGATTGAGATAACAAGCCATACTGTAAAACCAGCGGCAACTTCACAATATGGCCTTGGGGCCTCAACCGACAACAAAGAAGGCGCTGGAACAAAAAACATACCCCCCGATGAATCTACGCCTTCTCCTGAGCCGCCTCCACCTGGGCCAACGCCATTCCCCGAGGAATTTCCTCAACCGGATGACCAAGCCGAGGGAGAGGGCGACGAAGGAACATCATCGTCTTCTACTGGCAAGAGACCGACAAAGACGCCGGCAGCGATAAAACTTAATCGCGTCAGAATATTCTGCTCCGATCCAGACAAAGGGGTTTATGCTGCAGCCTTTGAGCCCGATTCAAGTGGAGAAGGATTCCTTTCATTTAAGGTTGTTGGTGATGACGGCACTGAGGATGGAGCGCCCGTAGCCTCAGCTCATTCTTCAGCTACCGGCGACGCTATGCCTGTGGGCAAAGATGGCAGAATTGGTCCAATCAGTTTTACTGCAGGCGTCAGAGAAAAGGTCATGATACAGCTGACCGAACCGCTTCACTGTGCGCTGGAGGTGGCTGCTAATGTTCATTAAACCTCGGCAGTTCCCTCACCCTGTATTGTCCGATTTTTCCGATGACTTGGTTGGTTGTGACTTTCAGGCATCTTTGCTGCCGTCTGTTACAAGCAGCACATACAATTTCAATGCGTCTTTTATGACAAGCTGCTCTGACCTGCAGTCTCTGATCAATGCGGGAAAGGCCTGTTACGCCGTCCATATCGAATGCGCAAAGACGCGCTACAGAACGCTGCATAAATCTCATGCTGAAGTTTTTTCATTTTCAATTCCAGCTGCGAGGCTGGACGGCACTGTAGAATTATCGAGTTTTATCCTGGCCGAAGACAATATTGAAGGATATACCAGCAGATTTTTCCATAGCGACTATGCCGGAGCAAACTTTCGAATCATGCGGGGAGACATTCTGGCAGTAGCCGAAAATAAATCATTTGAAGCTGACAAGCAGATAGAGGAAATAAAAAATATTCCATCCATCTTCAGCATTCAGCCGAATAAGAATGAAGAAGCTCCGCCCTTGGATGTCGGGCTCGGCACCCATAAGATTGTCATCTTTCTTTCTGAGGACAATTTTTCGCGCTACCAGCTGCTCAAGGGCAATAGAGATATGTCGCCGCTATTTTTTCAGATGCTGATAATGCCGGCGCTAGTCTTTGTTCTAGAAATATTAAAGAAGAAGACTGATGAAGTCGAAGATTTTGACGACAAAAGATGGTACAAGGTTTTATCAAAAAAACTTGCTGAAGCAGGATATAAGATCACTGAACTGGACGACAATCCGGACTCATCTGTCCAAATCGCACAAAAGCTTGTCGGAGAGCCTCTGCCGCTCTCTTTAAAAGCACTTGAAGACATTTCGACTGGGTACTCAGTGGAGGGCGACGAATGAAGCTTGTCTATATGAGGGAAGGCTGCCTAAATGATTTGAAGCACAACCTTAACAATAATGTTCTTCGTTACAAGGAAGCCGAACCCTGGCTGGATGGATACTTTAAGGGTAGCTCCTGGCATCTTGTCTCCTCAGTTGAAATTGACAATGTGGAGCTCATTTGCAACAGTTCTCCGACCCATGATTTGGAGAATTCAAAGCGAATCTACACAGCGCTCAAACATCTGTCGCCGGCCCAGGCTTCCGACGAAAGGTTGTGGGCTGCTATGACACATTCATTTTTTTGGAAATACATGAGAGCAAGGTGGCCGATCGAAAAGCATTTGACTAAAGACGACCGCCTGAAAAGCAAGGAGGGCCTCGCCTCCAGATATTTTATAAAGGGATCAAAAGGTTTGGTCAGGAATGGAATAGCAAGATTATGGTGGTATGGCAATGTCTCTTATGACGAAGAAAGAGAGGACAAGTTTGAGCTGACTGCCGTTATGCTCAAGTATCAAGATGTTGCGCAAAACATATTGGAGCGTAATTTCTCTAGAAACCACACTGTTATAAAAGCTGTTTTGGAAGTCTTGCGGGACCTTGAAGCCAAGGAGACGCCATTTTATAAGAGGGAAAACTTTAGGCTTTTGATGGAGTATATCAACTCAATTGGCGGCGTCACCGTACTGGACGCATTGGCGCTGAGCGACGTTAAACAAATGGTAGAATCTAAAATAAACCTTCTCGCAGCGGCTGGATGAGTCTTCAATAGCCTAGTGGCTGACAATTTATCCATACGCCAGCGCTCATACGCTATGTCTAAAATACGGTCTCGCGGGAACCAGAGCACCGAACTGCGAATGGTCGAACTTTTCCGGGAATATAGAATTCGCGGCTGGCGTCGGAATTATAAAGTACATGGACAGCCCGACTTTGTTTTTCTCGAAAAAAGGCTTGCTATCTTTATTGACGGCTGTTTTTGGCATGGCTGCCCGAAGTGCTATATTGAACCAAAATCAAATATTGATTATTGGCTGCCTAAAATTGAACGGAATAAGAGAAGGGACAATGCCGTAAACACTGAGCTTAAGCGCCGCGGGTGGACAGTGGTGCGCTTTTGGGAGCATTCCCTGAAACGGCCAAAACTTGTGCTAAAGAAACTGCAAAAGAATCTTTAGCTATCTGTTACTGCCCGGACAATATTGATTAATAAAATTGGAGGACCAGTTGTATGCCACATGATTTAATGACGAAATGTCAAAAAAAGAAATTGTTCATGCGCGGTGAAAATAAAGTATGGGAATGGGTCGAAGTTGAAGTTTCTTCCATTATCAGTGGCGCACGAGGCGATATCCGTTGCATGCATTGCTATGGAGCAGTACGCGTTCATAAACAGCAGGTAGAACATGGCCCCGTGGATCACGTTGAGCACCGGGATCGGCAGGATTCAGAGCATTGCAAGGGGGGAATCTATTTTCAGGGTGTTCACCGGATATCAATAAATCCAGTTAGTTAAAGGGGTGCTTGGTTGCCGATAGCCTTATGCAATACGAATTGCTCTCGCAAAATATGACGATTAATCAGTTGATCCAGTAGGGGGCTAAAGGTTCGATCTTTCTCTACAAGGTGTAAACGATTGATTACTCTCGGCGACGGCTCTTCGTGACCCGGCAAGTGCTCCAGGAGTGTTGGTTTTTTCGTGAAGAGGTATTGTTTGAACTCATCTCGCAAGGAGGTTTTGCTATATTTCGATACATTGCAGAATGCATAAAGAACGTTTTTTATCTCACCCATTTGCCATTCTATATTTTTTGCGATCTCTTTAATTAGAGCAGCAATTGCTTTCAAGAGATTAGCCTCCGCCGGTGCCATACTGGATGAATGCTGCTTCAATCGTTCCATAGTAATAAACATTGGAACTTTGAGATTTTCCCTTCTTCCCCGAAAAAGAAATCTTCCCTGGATAACGAGATTAAGCCAAAGATCATAATTGAGGGTGTCAGCCTGCGCAAGGAAAAGGACGATGTCTTTTTCTATGGAAATCCACGCGGACTGAAAGGCCGTAAATTCAGCCACGTTTGATTTGCGCAATTTGTCTATCTGATATGATTCGAAATCGAAATTATGATTAAGTAATATCGACGGCTTCTCCTCCTCGATATATTCATGTATGATTGGCAGTAATTTTGAACTCAGCTGAAAAAGCTCTAAGCGACTTGTCGTATAGGGAATGAAATCTATAAAAGAATTTATATCAGTAATTTTCTCTTTTTTGACTGTTATCTTTCCTGCATCCTTCAAGCTCTTCAAAGCCCTCATGAAATTTTCAGTAAATGATTTTTTTAGAATCCCCTCCTCTATATTCCCCCACATACTGCCGGTCTTAAGAATTTCATTTCTCGACAGAGCAAGGGTCCATAAGAGAACTCTGTGAAACTCTCTGGATTTCTCTTCTAATGCTCTAAGAATTTGCAGCTGAAGAACACCTGGGCCTGATGACACTTTAAGTATTGGTTATTAATATGGCATGCATAACCATGACATATCATTTTTTAAAAGTCCTAGAACAAATCGGAGTCCAAAATAGGTTAATTGAAGAAGGGTGAGAATATCTGCAGAAATACCAATTAAATCTTTATTTGCTGATATATAACTAAAACAATATGTTATCATTCCGAAAACAGTCATATTTAAAAATAACATATTTTAAAAAAACAATCAAGTGTTGGATATTAGTTTTACTTCAAATCAGGAGTGAGTAAGGGGGCGGAATCTACGTGCTACCCCTGTGTTGTCGTATAATCATGTACGGCCGTGTCGTGAAGACCAGTATTTGAAAAGGCGTAATATGAGTTGTTTGACATCGAGACTGATACCCCAAAGTCCCGGTCTAACTTGAATCATGGACATATCCCTTTAATGTGTCCAAATAATCCGGTTTTATAGACATGTCGAAGCCTTCGACATATCCTGCTACGTGTCGATATGGTAACGATATTTCGACACGTTTACTAATCATGTCGATCTTGTCGACACGTTCTCCAAGCTATTTCAATGAGGTAATAATCAGCTTCAATGAGGTAATAACTACCTCCTTATTACCCTATTAAAATCCTATTACCTATTGATCTTCACTGCTGCAAATCCGCAGTGAATCTAATGTAATGATTTTCTAATTATTGCATTTGTTCGCTAAACCCGTGTCAAACGAACGGGGTTTGCGCTCACTATTCATTTAACCTTCCTCCATCTAGCAAAACGGCCCTTGCCGAGAGAAGAAATTCTGTCATCCTTCTTCAGTTTCTTCAGGACATGTCGTATCATATCGACACTTACGTCAGGGCATGCCTTCTCAAGGTCAGAAACACTGAAATCTCCGACTATGCTGTCTATGGCGTTCATAACAATATCAGTCTTGCTGCCTCGCCCTTTAGACACTCCTGCAAATCGAGACTCGAATTCCTTATCGGCTGCAAGGATTGTAGATAGCGCATATTCTACCCAGGGCAACGCGTCATGCTTGCCCTTATGCCAGCCCTGCGATGACTTCTGCAAGGTTTCATAATAGGATTCTTTTGTCTGCTCGATGACTCTCTCAAGGCTAATGTATCTGCCGACTTCATAGCCGTTGCGGTACAGCAGGAGCAAGGTAATAAGCCTTGCCATTCTTCCGTTGCCATCAAGGAATGGATGAATACATAGGAAGTCAAGGACATAGAGCGCGATGAGAATGAGGGGATCAATATCGCCTTCCTTTGAAATGCTTTCATATCGTTCATGGAGTGTCTGCATATAGTCAGGCGTAAGGTGCGGCGCGACAGGGACAAAACGGATTTTCTTTGTTCCATCAGGAAGGATTTCGGTTATCTCATTGGAAACTGATTTCCAGCGTCCACCCTCTTTACCGGCGTATTTCATCAGATCGCGGTGGAACTGGAGGAGCACTGACTTGTTAAATGGAATGAGCTCATAGTTCGCATGTACAGTGCTCAGCACATCCCTGTAGCCTGCTATCTCTGCCTCGGAACGGTTTGCCGGCTTTGTCTTCTCTTCAACAAGATCCTTGATGCGCTGGATATCAGCGGTGATGCCTTCAAGCCGGTTAGAGGACTCAGTGCTTTGGATGATCGCTACATGCCGAAGGTTTTCAAGCATCTCCGGGGCCTGCTTTTTATAAAGTTCCTGTTTGCCCTTGTACTCGCCGACCTGGCGGATGATGGTGATAAGATGATGGGGTATAGTCAGTGCTGCGAGATACTTTTTATCAAAAGATTTCATGTTATCTTTTCCCCATCAATGTAACACCTCAATACCTCTTCTCCTTCTCGGTACGAGTCGATTCCGACTTAACCACTTTCCCGACGATCCGGTACTTGACGCCCTTCTTCAGTTCAATGTCCTCATACCTTGAATTGAGAGGATGCAGGGCAAGCGTATCGCCGAATTTCTTCAGCTGCTTGAAGGTGGCTTCCTCTTCATCGTTTTTTACGACCACATAGTCGTTTGCTTTAGCCTCAACGTGAGGATTCGCGATGACTATCTCTCCTTCCTTGAATTCAGGTGAGGTGTTACGAAGAACATCTATCCCCGGAATGGCGTTAACCATGCAGAATTATAGCAGAATCAGATAGTTATCGGAAGAATTGTCACGATTTTGTCTCGCCGGCAAAGACAGAGGTCACACAGATATGCGTAAGTCCTTGATAAATATGGTGGAGCTGATCGGGATCGAACCGACGACCTCTTGAATGCCATTCAAGCGCTCTCCCAACTGAGCTACAGCCCCAAATCTCTTATTTCGACTGCTCTCTTACCGAGGGCGATTCCGACGACCTGTCGGTTCGACCGCTCTCCCAACTGAGCTACAGCCCCAAGGCTAGTAAATTAACATATTATATGGTTTGGTTGTCAATCGCACGGAGAGGTTTTGTCCGGTCTTTGCAGAAATTTCACCTCATACACTGCTTCAAACCTCAAACGCATCCTGTATATGTTCTATCTGCTGTTTCCCATTATTAAAATAAATACTGAGGATGTCAAATCTGGCAGGGACTTCCTTCTTCAGATTCTTCATAAAACATAACGCTATTTTTCTTATCTTCTCCCTTTTTTTCTGGTTTACCGCCTCAAAGGGATAAGCGAATGAGATATCAGCCCTGGTTTTGACCTCCACGAACACAAGCACCTCTCTGTCCTGCGCTATAATATCGATCTCTCCGAAGACAGTCCGGTAATTCTTCTCAATAATCCTGAAACCTTTCTTTTTTAAAAAGCCGGAAGCGATCTCCTCCCCTTCTTTACCGAGAGTATTCATTCCCCTCCAGTCTCCAAAGCAGCTTGGGAATCCCTTCCACGTCTTTTATCTCCTTCTGACAGAGGATCTTTATCACAGATCCCTGAAGGCGGAAAACTCCTCCCAGTGCCCCCGGAGGTTCTTACCCATCGATTTATAAAGAATTTCTCCCTTCGTGTCCCAGTCCAGCAGAAGAATTACCTTGGCAAACCTTTCAATAATATCCTCACAGAAATCATAGAGGTTCTTGCCGCTGTGGAGGGTGATGATATCTCCTGTCAAACCGAGCTTTTTCAGGGCAATCGCATCTTTTTTGCCTTCCACAATAACAGGGAACCTCTTGTTCACCTCGTAAAGTGCCGCAAAGATCTCCCTGAGCCGCTCTGCCCTTTCGATATCCTCCGGTGAAGACATATTTTTCTGTCCATTACGCATTTCTGGAAAACACCGCTTTTCAGTTGCTGTAACCGGATCGTGATGATCTCTCCTGATCAGGTTCATGCCATTCAACAATAACAAGTACCTTAGTATAATCGAAAAGATTGATTTTATGATAAAAATTTACTTTAGCAAATCAGGCATAACATATTAATTTTTATTAGTTGTTTGAGTGTTGACATTAGTTTTCTTTTCATATATTTTAATCATATGGCTGCTAAACTGGGGCAATTATTAATCACGTCGAGCATAATTTCTGAAGAACAGCTGAAACAGGCTTTAACTGTTCAGAAAAAAGAGGGTGGCAGGCTCGGCACTAACCTGGTAAAGCTCGGGATTCATAACCGAAGAAAAGCTTGTTACCTTCTTAAGCAAGCAATACGGGGTCCCTGCCATAAACCTTTCTGAATACAAAATTGATCCCTCTATCCTGAAACTCGTCCCTGCAGATATGGCAAAGAAATACCTTATTCTGCCGGTTGCACGGGTGGGTGCTACCCTAACCATCACGATGGCTGATCCGTCAAATGTCTTCGCAATCGACGATGTAAAATTCATGACCGGATATAACGTGGAAGTGGTGGTTTCGAGCGAGTCCGCGATCATCGGCGCGATCTCCGGCTATTACCTGGGAAAAGGAGACATGGTGGCCTCATCAGCCGCTCCTGCTGCAAAGTCATCGGTCTCCCTTCAGGCAAAGGATTATACGCTCGGAGATGAAGACATGAATGGAGGAGGCAGTTTTGATACCGGGATGTTTGATGAAGGGCCAAGCGTTAATGTCGAAGAATTTGACAAGATCGTCGGCAGCGCCCTCGATAATGTCGATGTCATGGAAGAAAAAGATGACGATTCAGCCGTCAAAGATGTCGAGGCCCCGATTGTAAAGCTTGTCAACGGGATATTTGTCAATGGCATCAAGACCGGCGCAAGCGATATCCATATTGAGCCCTATGAGAACTCGCTCAGGGTGAGATACCGGGTTGACGGCGTCATGTACACGGTCATGAACCTGCCGACAAAGATAAAGGCCGCCCTTACCTCGCGTGTCAAGATCATGTCCAAGCTCGATATAGCAGAAAGAAGGCTGCCGCAGGACGGCAGGATAAAACTGAAACTCGGCAAGAAGCGTGATATCGATTTCCGTGTCTCGGTACTTCCCACTCTTTTCGGAGAAAAAACAGTATTAAGAATCCTTGATAAATCGAACCTTCAGGTAGATCTCACAAAATTGGGATTTGAACAGTCCGCCCTCGATGATTTCATGGAGGCGCTGAACAAACCCTTCGGAATGATCCTGGTCACCGGACCTACAGGAAGCGGAAAAACTACGACACTCTACTCCGCCCTGCATTATCTGAACAAACCTGACACAAATATAATGACTGCGGAAGACCCTGTTGAATTCAACTTTATGGGGATAAATCAGGTTCATGTCAGGGAAGATATCGGCCTCACCTTTGCCTCGTCCCTGAGGTCCTTTCTCAGGCAGGACCCTGATATTATCATGGTGGGAGAGATCCGTGACTTCGAGACAGCGGAAATCGCCGTGAAAGCAGCTCTGACCGGTCATCTTGTCCTGAGCACCCTGCATACCAATGACGCGCCAGGCACCATAAGCAGGCTGTTAAATATGGGCATCGAACCCTTTCTCGTGTCATCGGCGGTCGTACTCATCCTGGCACAGAGGCTTGCGAGAAGGATCTGCCAGCAATGCAAGGATGTTGAAAAAATACCGGTTACCGCTCTCGTCAAACTCGGATTTTCAGAGGAAGAGGCCGCCAAGATGACCTGTTACAAGGGAAAGGGGTGCCCGGCATGCAATAATACCGGCTATAAAGGGAGAGTGGCGCTCTATGAAGTAATGCCGGTAAAGGACGAGTTGAAGGAATTGATACTCGAAGGCGCATCTTCGGCAGAGCTAAAAAGAACAGCTATCCGCCTGGGCATGAAAAGCTTGAGGATGAGCGGTTTGACAAAAGTAGTAGAGGGTGTGACCACGATAGATGAAGTACTGCGCGTATCTTTCGGTGATTAAGGAGAATTAAATGGCAAGCATTTACGACCTGTTGAAAATAATGATTGAAAAAGGGGCTTCTGATCTGCACGTTACGACAGCCAGCCCCCCGCGGCTCAGGGTTGACGGGAAACTGATTCCGCTTGACCATCCCCAGTTAACGCCGGTAGAGACAAAAGCGCTCTGTTACAGCATCCTGACGGATGCGCAGAAGCATAAGTTCGAAGAGAACAGTGAACTTGACCTTTCGTTCGGGGTCAAAGGGACTCAGCCGGTTCAGGGGCAATATCTTCATGCAGAGAGGAGCTGTTGCAGCGGCATTCAGGACCATCCCGTTCGAGATAAAAACATTCCAGGATCTCGGACTTCCGGAGGTAGTCAATGATCTTGTCAAGAAACCCCGGGGCCTCATCCTCTGTACCGGCCCTACAGGAAGCGGTAAATCAACTACACTCGCAGCCATGATCGACCGGATAAACTCAGAGCGTTACGAGCACATCATTACGGTGGAAGACCCTATAGAATACCTCCACGGACACAAGAAATGTCTTATTAACCAGAGAGAGGTGAATGCCGACACAAAGTCGTTCAAAGACGCGCTCAAATATGTACTGCAGGCAGGACCCCGACGTTGTACTCATCGGAGAAATGAGGGACCTCGAGACAATTGAAGCTGCGCTGACAGTATCTGAGACAGGACATTTGAGCCTCGCGACTCTCCATACCAATTCCGCGGTACAGACGATAAACCGTATTATCGACGTCTTTCCGCCTCATCAGCAGGAACAGATACGGGTGCAGCTCTCCTTTGTCCTTGAAGGGGTTCTTTCACAGCAACTAATCGCCAAAAAATCAGGAAAAGGCCGGGCCCTTGCAGTCGAAATCCTTGTGCCTAATCCTGCCATACGTAACCTTATACGGGAAGACAAGATTCACCAGATATATTCCATGATGCAGACCGGACAGTCAAAGTTCGGCATGCAGACAATGAACCAGTCGTTAATAGAGCTCTATACAAAAGGGCATATCTCATACGAAGACGCCCTCGGCAGGTCGCCAGTGCCTGAAGAATTAACCACAATGCTCCAGAAAGTAAGCTCAGCCCCTTCTGGACGCGGGAGGTAACAGTACATGGCAACGATATTTGAGTGGTCAGGGAAAACAAGCAAGGGCCTCGTTGAATCAGGAGAAATCACCGCCAATTCAAAAGATGAGGTCATTAATCAGCTCAGGAAAAGAAATATCAGTGCGACCCTCGTCAGACAAAAAGAAAAGAAACCACTCCTGGGCGGGCTCAGCTTCGGAGGGGGAGTTAACGACAAAGACATCGTCATTTTCACCAGACAGTTTGCTACCATGATCGATGCCGGTCTCCCGCTCGTACAGGCCCTCGAGATACTCTCAACCCAGGTCGAAAACAAATTCCTGGCCAAGACCCTCGCAACTATTAAAGACAGATGTCGAATCCGGGTCAACCTATGCGGACGCCCTTAAAAAACACCCAAAGGCCTTTACCGACCTGTATGCCAATATGGTGGCAGCCGGTGAGTCAGGAGGTATCCTGGATACGATTCTCAACAGGCTCGCCGCCTACATCGAAAAAGCGATGAAACTCAAGAAAAAAGTGAAAGGCGCCATGGTCTACCCTATTGTTGTTTCATCAATAGCAATTTTATGTATTGCAGTCATTATGATCTTCGTTGTGCCCACATTCGCGAAGATGTTTACCCAGATGGGTGGGACTCTCCCCTTGCCTACGCTGCTCGTTATAAAAATGAGTAATTTTCTCGCCGGGCTTGGAGGATTACTGACCGGACTGACATTAGTCGCCTCTGTCATAGCGTTTAAGCAGATACAGGAAGACCGAAAAAGGGTCAGGCAGTAACTGACAGCAATGTTCCTGAGACTGCCGATATTCGGTATACTCCTGAAAAAAGTTGCTGTCGCCAAATTCACCAGAACGCTCGGCACCCTCATAAGCAGTGGAGTTCCCATACTGGACGGCCTGGAGATAACCGCAAAGACCGCGGGCAATAAGGTCATAGAATACGCTGTCATGGATGTAAGAAGCGCGGTATCCGAAGGAAAAACTCTTGCAGAGCCTCTCATGAAATCAAAGGTGTTCCCTCCCATGGTCACCCATATGATAGCAGTCGGTGAACAAACCGGAGCGCTCGATTCCATGATGAACAAAATTGCAGACTTCTACGATGATGAGGTCGATAACGCGGTCAACAACCTGACAGCAATGATGGAACCGATGCTGATGGTTTTCCTGGGAGGTTCTGTCGGTTTTATTGTTATAGCGATGTATCTCCCTATATTCAAGCTTATCACACTCATTAAGTAGTACTCGCATGACGGGAAATGCCCTGACCACCAGAATCAAGGCCCTGATAGCTTTCAGGGCCTTATTTATTACCCTTCTTCTCGGCTCGGCGTTCCTCTTTAAGATCGAGTACCTGGGATCACCGCACCCGAAGCTTATTTCGTATTTTATCATTGCCCTCTATTCGCTGACGATCATTTACTCTTTTCTCCTCAATAGGATAAGAAATCTTTTTCTTGTTCGGATACATGCAGTTGTTCCTTGATGTGGCAGCTGAAATCGGCCTTATTTCCATTACCGGTGGAATAGAAAGCTGGTTTTCTTTCACCCTGATCCTGACGGTTCTTTCCTCAAGTATTGTCCTGAACAAACGGGCAGGTTATGTCATCGCAAGCCTGAGCAGCATATGCTACGGCGTATTGCTGGATCTTCAGTTTTACCGGATGCTGCCGATCGAATATGACGGAGTAATGGAAGAAAAACAGTTCCTGTTCAATATCTTTATGCATGTCATTTCTCTCTATATTACCGCTTATCTTGCCGGATATCTCTCTTACAGCCTCGAAAAAACCGTCAAGAAACTCGAAGAAAGGGACAGCAACATCAAAGATCTTGAGTTTTTCAATACCAAAGTGATAGAGAGTCTTCCAAGCGGATTATTTACAACAGACCTCAACGGATCTGTCCTTGATCTTCAACCATGCCGCAGAATTGATTTCAGGGAAAAAAAAAGAGATTGTCATCGGCCAATCCCATCAATAACGCCTTGCCGTTTCTTGATCTTCCGCCTGAAAGCGGAAAATATGAAAACCTATTGGCTGCCGATACTGACAGTGAAAAAATTATCGGACTAAATATCGCTGTGCTCAGGGACATCAATGAGAATAAAACAGGATTTATCGGTATTTTTCAGGATCTGACACAGAAAAAAAAGCTTGAGTCAGAGATAAAAAACAAGGAAAAATGGGCCGCAATCGGTGAACTCTCAGCAAATATAGCACATGAAATCAGAAATCCTCTCGCCTCTTTACGAGGATCCATCGAAATGCTCAGGGAAGGAAAGCTCCCCGAAAAGCACAGGGAAAGGCTGATGGATATCGCATTAAGTGAAATGGAGCGCCTGAATAATACGGTTTCAGACTTTCTGACCTATTCCAGCCCGAAACCTCTCGAAACTCAGCTCGTCGACCTTCATGCAGATCCTTGACAGCACGTTAGAACTTCTCAGCAATACAGGGCACAAAAGTGAAATATCCATAAAAAAGGATTTGAAAGGTCAGCTTCTCGTTCACGCTGATCCTGAAAAAATCAGGCAGGTATTCTGGAATTTGGGCACAAATGCGCTGGATGCCATGGAGAACGGCGGAGAATTGACTGTATCGGCAAAGAAAAACCACCACACTACAACCATCTCTTTTTCCGATACAGGGCCGGGCATATCGCAGGCAAACATCAGCAAGGTTTTTTACCCCTTCTTTACCACAAAGGAAAAGGGAACCGGTCTGGGGCTCGCAATCGCCTACAGAATTATTGAGGAGCATAACGGAAGGCTTGTTGTCAGGAGCAAACCTGGCATCAAAACCACGTTTGATATTATACTAATGAACTGACATGGAAAAAAACAGGGGCCGTATTCTGATTATAGAAGATGAAAAAAGCATGCGGGAAGTGCTTAGGATACTGCTGGAAGAAGAGGGCTATGAGATCGTCGCCGCAGTCAACGGTATGGAAGGAATAGATTATCTCAAGGATGATATATTCGATCTCGTCCTAACTGATATAAAAATGCCGAAGGCCGACGGCTTTGAAGTCCTGAAAAAGGTCAAGGAACTCTCTCCTTCAACGATCGTTATCATGATGACAGCCTTCGGGACCACCGAATCAACCATTGAAGCAATGAAAATGGGGGCCTACGATTATATTCACAAACCCTTCAAAATTGATGAGATACGTCTCGTCATTCAAAAGGCGTTCGAAAAGAAAAACCTGAGCCAGGAAGTCTCTCTCCTGAGGGAGAAAATCAAATCGTCCTCCGGACTCGAAAACATCATTGGTAAAAGCCGGAAGATGCAGGAACTTTTTGTTCTCGTCCAGAAAGTCGCGCAGAGCAATTCAACCGTCCTTATTACCGGTGAAAGCGGCTGCGGTAAAGAGCTGGTGGCCTCGGCGCTGCATAATCTCAGCCAGAGAAAACTGAAAAACTTCGTGACAATCAATTGCGCAACCTTTCCGGAAGGCTTACTTGAATCAGAACTTTTCGGACATGTGAAAGGTTCTTTTACCGGAGCGCTGTACAACAAAGAGGGACTTTTTGAAGCGGCCAACAGGGGAAGCATATTTCTTGATGAGATCGGGGAAATGCCTTTGTCTCTGCAGGCCAAATTATTGCGCGTACTGGAAAACGGTACCTTTCGAAGGGTCGGAGGATTAAACGACGTCACCGTAGACGTCAGGGTAATATCTGCAACCAACAGAGACATCTCTGAAGCTGTTGCGTCAGGCAGCTTCAGGGAAGACCTTTTCTACCGGTTGAATGTTGTTCCGATAAACATACCCCCGTTGCGGGAACGTCCCGATGACATCCCTCTGCTACTCGATCACTTTTTACACAAATCTTCGTCTCCCATTAAAAGATTCTCTCCCGAAGCCCTTCGTCTTCTCATGAAATACCCCTGGAAAGGGAATGTGAGGGAACTCGAAAACATGGTAGAGCGGACAGTCCTTCTGAGTGACGGAGAAATAATACTCCCTGAAGACCTTCCTGATGAGATCTGCAGGACTGATACTGCCAGGAAGCGCCTTCCTGATATCGGGGATGAAGGGATTGATTTCGAAAACATTATAGAGCAGATCGAAAGGGAGTATCTGGTCATGGCCCTTGAGAAAGCAAAAGGCGTAAAGACAGAGGCGGCGAGACTGCTGAATCTTTCATTTCGTTCATTCAGACACAAGTTGTATAAATACGGGATGAAATGATGACTGAGAAACTCGGAGAAGCCTTAATAAAGGCAAGCATCATTACGAGAGAACAGCTCAGACTTGGCCTCGAACGGCAGGTGATCTTCGGGGGAAGAATAGGGACAAACCTGGTTGAACTCAAGGTAATTACAGAGTCCGAGCTTGTCTCTTTTTTAAGCAAGTACCTGAAAGTCCCCGCGGTTGAGCCTTCAAAGCTTTCTGAAATAGATGATGAGACCATTGCGTGCATCAGCCGGGAAGTGGCGGAGAAATACAAGGTCGTGCCGTTCCGTAAAGACCGCAACAGGCTGCACGTTGTTTTGCTCGATCCGCGTTCCATGACCGCCGTTGACGAACTCAGGTTCGTTACCGGTTATGATATCGTCCCCTATGTAACTTCCGAACTCAGACTTCTCTACGCACTTGAAAAATATTACGGCATGGAAAGGGACCTGCGTTATATCAGCATCTTCGGCAAAGACGGGGAGCACGAACAGGAAAAGCCGAAGGACAGCGAAGAAAGCAAGCAGCTGCTGGCCAAAATAAAGGAGCAATTCGCGAACGCGAGAGAGCGTGATGAGATCATAGGGCTCCTGCTCAATGAAAGCAAGAAGATCTCTTCACGGTCTGCGATTTTTATCCTCAAAGGCGATAAAGTCACCGGCTGGAAGGCGCGGGGGATGGATGCAGAAAACGTTGAGATCAAGATTGAACCAACGTCGGTCTTCGCTGAGGTAATCAACAAAAAAAATTACTACCGGGGCCCCCTGTTGAAGATACCGGGGAATGAGCCTCTCATAGCTCTTTTGACAGGAACCCCTCAGGACTGTTGCCTGATACCGATACAGCTCCGGGACAGAATCGTCGCGCTGCTGTATGTCGATAATGGAAACAGGTCTGTACTGGACGCGGGATTAAGTTATATCCACACCCTCGTCACCATGGCTTCGTACAGCTTCGAGATCAGCATCCTTCGAAAAAAGATTTTAGACCTTTAGTCGTATCCTCTCTGTCCCGGTATAAATATTCATCCTCTCTCCCCGAACAAAGCCGACAAGGGTAAGCCCTGCAGCATCAGCGATTTCCACTGCGAGACTTGTGGGTGCTGCCCTGCTCACGATAACAGGAATTCCGCACCGGACACATTTCGAAACGATCTCGGAAGAGAGCCGTCCGCTGGCGAGCATAATCTTCCCTGGAAACGGGATATTCTCCAGAAGAGCGTATCCTATCACCTTGTCAACGGCATTATGTCTTCCGATATCCTCGGTAAACACAAGGATGTGACCGTTGTCCGCGAGTGCAGCACTGTGCACTCCGCCGGTTGATTTATATCCATCCGATTTCTTTTGAAATTCATGGTAAAGGTCCCGTATACGGAAAAAGTCGAATATCGTATTGTCTGACAACTTGTCCTGGGGGAGGGACCGGGTAAAACTGACCCCCCCGGCACATCCTGAAGTAATTGTCTTTTCCCCCTCCATTACAGTCCCGTCCGCAGGCACGTCGACAGTAATCTCATTCCCATATTCTATGCTCATCCTGTCTGCGCACCATCCCCCGGATATCAACCCTTCATTATAGATGACCCCGGCCACAAACTCCCGGACCATGAACGGACTGCAGAAGAGACTCAGGAGGTGTCTGCCGTTCACCAGTATGCGCACCCGCTTTTCGATAGCGACAAAATCATCAGTTTCGCAAACAGAGTTTTCCTTCACTCTCAGTATCTGTAATCTTTTATGAGGTTCAATCATGGGTCTGGTTTCCGTCTCTGATAATCATGTCCAGAACACTTTTTCTCCGGTTTACTTGACTTTCAGTATAGCAGATTCTTATTATGTAATGTTCGGGGCGTAGCGCAGTCCGGTAGCGCACACGGTTCGGGACCGTGGGGTCGGAGGTTCAAATCCTCTCGCCCCGACCATACTGTTCTTTGTACGTACTGTTTCTCAAGGTTTTTAGTAGACAGGGGCAGCTCCATCAAGCAATGAGAAGTTCCTGGTTATTGGTATGGAATAATATCCAGGTGAGACTCTGTACCGTTCGAGCAGGGAAAGGACAGGGTGTTTCTCCTGAAATGATTGTTCCGGCATGAGTTCAAGGGTAAGGCTGCTTCTGCCGCCGGTAATATCCCCTTTTATCCGCGCATAAATACTGTCGCCTTCTAATACAAAAGATTTGATGACAACCGTATCACCATTGATTATCAGTGCGCCCCTGCCCTTGTAAAACAGCTCCATGGGGACCATGATGCCATCGAAAGCGACTGATTTTAAATTTGCATCCGCGAGCTGAAATCTGATTTCGCCTGTGTTGTTCTCCATTTTCAGATTTCCTGAGAGTGTCCCCCTGCCCAAAAGCCCCAGGGAGCTGAAAACCGGGATGTCTTCTATTTCTGCACTGTCGACAGCGATCTCCAGGGGGTTCCCGGATTGAAACAGCTCAACCTTGCTGCTTATCGTGCCGCGGCCCATTTCTCCGTTAAAAAAAACCAATAACTTTAAAACAAAAAGGGACAAAAGATCGAGCCTTCCCTTCGCGTTTTCTATCGAAAGGATTTCTTTACCGGATTTCTTAATGGTTATCTGCCTCAATGCAAAATCAAAAAAAAAGCCTTTTTTGAATTCTGTAATGTCAGCGTGGAGCCCTTTGTCCTCGAGTGATTCCTCGATAAGACCGGTAATAAGCCTGTCAGGGACCGCTACCTGCCAGAGCCCCGGAATTATTATGATAGCGGCAATGCTGCCAATAAGGAACCGTCTCACTTCGGCTTTGCAAGGCCAAGGGTCAGGGTGATATTGAAGAGCGTCGGATTCTCAAAAGATGTCTTTACTGTGGTCTTTTTTATCACAAGAAGCATCGGCGCATTTTCGAGCTTGTAGAGGATATTTACCATCTCGTTCATGTCCACCTTTTCCAACTGCACCTCAGCCTCTTCCTCACTGGCATATTTCATCTCCCTTGTACCTGCGGGCTTCACTGATTTCACCTTTTGGTTCAATCCCAGGGACCTGAAGATCTCATCAATTGTCTGGACAATTCCTCCGACTTTCGCAAGGGATTTCTTCCCTTCAACTGAACCGACCTTTTCCCTGAGTTCAATAAAATCATCTCTCAGCAGAAAAAGTTCCTTCTGCTGCGAGCGTAAAGCCGCACCTTCCTTTTTGAGAGACAGGGATTTTTTCATCATCAGCCCTGCTCCAAGCAGTATCAGCAGGACAACAGCCGGCATCATGAGTTTTCTGCCGGACTTTACGCTCATGTCTTTATCCCCTTTGCTGTGATCGTAAAGAATGTCCTGTTTCGGGAGGATGGTTTCGTGTCCGAAATGCTGACACCATCCAAAATTTCATCGAGTTCATCTTTGATCCTCTGGGCGTCACTGAGAGAAGAACATTCGCCCTTGAGTATAATGATATCCTTTTCAACAGCAACCTCGCTCAGGGACACGTCGGGACTGATGATACGCGTAAGTGCGTGCAGCACCTGCAGAGGGGAGATGCCGATAAAAGAGGCCTTCTTGTCCTGCTGTTCCTTTATATGAGCCTTAAGCTGATATACCTCATTCGATATCCTCTTTTCAGCCGGAAACAGGGCCTGATATGTTTTTCTGATATTGTCCCTGAGTGCCTGGTTAGCCCTTTTTGCCGAAATAATAGACAACGTTGTATCGGCCAGAAATAAAAAAAGCAGTAAGACAGTGAGCATCGCCGTAAGCCTAAAAGACTTTTTTATCTTTTCAGTATCTGCGGTATAAGCGAATTCTCCCTTTCTGAAATTTACCGTAGGGGCCTGCATCTCTTTTATGGCTATGCCAGGACGATCACTATTCTCTATAGGTTCAGGATTGAGGATTTGTTCTGTGAAGCCGTCCCGGGAGGCAACGGAAACCGCCTGTCCCAACTCCAGGGACAATACAGCTTTTGGATCAACACCGTATGACTTCAGGTTGTTAAGGAGCTTTCCGAGTATTTCTTTCCGGAGATAGGCCACAAGCACCTTTGATCTTCCCTCTCCGTTGTTGAGGGGGCAGGCATCAAAGACAATATCTCCGGAGCCGCCGAGTATGAGACCATCCAATTCAAAAGGGACCAGTTCCAACACCTTTTTCATGTCGGAGAAAGGCAGTTCCAGGACCCTGAAATTCAGGAGACTGAGGGGCAGGCTGAGATAATTCTCATCAATATCACTCAGATTCTCCTCCAGTTTGAAGGAATAATCTCCAGCCTGTGAGCAAGGGACTGAATGCCTTGCTACAAGACCATGGCCTTTTTTCTCGAATATCAGAATCGAGAGTTCTTCTTCTCTCAGATCAAATAAGGCTATTTTACCCATGCATTCTCCACGTTTTATCCGGCACCTCTAGGACTCTTTCCAGTACCGGATGGTCCTGTTGCTTCCGGATATTTCAATCACGCTCTCTATGACCCTTTTTATGTTTCCTGCCTGCGCAGTGGAAAGCATATGAAACGCTGTCCCTTTAAACGATATATACCCGCTAAGCGCTATTCCTGTTTTCTTATCAATTCTATTAGAGACATCACTTTCACTTACAAAAGGGGTAGATTCTCTAAGCCTTACAATGCTCTCGGCCACACCTGCGTCAATGTCAGCAGGAAGAGACATCAAAACAGGGATAGCAGCTCCGTTTATATTAATCTGAGCAGGTTTACCCGCCTCAGCCGAGTATATTGTAACATATGGCACCAGCCTCTCATAACTCTCCCTGTCTATCCCCGGGATAAGGAGCAGTTCATCAATACTGTCAAGATATCCGTTCTTTGCAGAATTTTCTGAATCACGGAGCTCCGGGTTAGAGTCAGGGTCTATCCAATCTACTATCCTGTCAGCGATATCTAATTTCAGGTCAAGTGCCGTGAGCATTTTCCGGAAAGAGGCATATACGTCTGTGATTGCGAGCACCCCGCTGCATATACAAGAGAGTTCAGATTAAACTTTGAATTTTCATTCTCAATTTCGAGCAGGATGATACCGTCAATCTCCTCAAAAGGGATCTTCTGTGTAATCTTCGTAGGCTCCGACGTATACGGATCGAAAACAGAGCTCTCCGCGATAAGTCTTGCCCCAAGTCGTGCAGCTGATTTTGCCGCAAGGGAAAGTCTCTGCGCTGTCTGCCAGTTATGCAGTGCGTTTGTATTGATGTAGACCCCGTACGCAAACTCAACTACCATGGCAGTCAATATCGCCACAACCAGCAGCGTAAGGACAAGCGCCATTCCCTTGTTGTTCCGGCAGTATGAGTCCCTGTTGCCGGCCTTCCCCTGTCTTTTCTTCATATCGTTTTTCCTATTTTCGGACTGACTGTCTCATAAAGCGTGAGAGGCCTGTCTTTAAACATCACTGTTATCGCAAGTCTGATTTCAACAGGAGTTTTGTTTGTCACAGTCGCATCCCATGTCCTCACCCATTTGTCATTGTGCCTGACCTCTACGGAAAAAGAATCGATCCCCTCTATCAGATCGACACCTTTGCCTGCGCTGTCCGGCTTATAGGCATTATCTATCTGTTTAAAAAGCGTAAGTCTGCTGTTTTTTTCTTCAGCATAATAGGATATTCTGGAGAGGCCGCGTGACAGAGGGGAGAATGCGGAGAAGGTTATCCGGGAGGCCTGCCTGCCATACAGGTCCCTGTCTTCCAGCCTGAAGATCGAGTTTTTGTCCTCCTGATTTGAAGATGAGAGAATCTAATCTCCCGTGTGATGGTGTCCATACTCATCCTGCATTCCCGGAGCACCTGCAGCGATTCGTCGACTCCCTTTATCGCCTTGTCAGAAATAAAGAATGTGCTGTAGAGGGCGCTGAGAATAACAGAAAGCAGGAGCATGGATATCAGCAACTCGATGAGCGTGAATCCCCTATGGGATGCAAGGCAACGATAATATCCTGCTGCGTATAGCAATTTCATCGGATTTCTATCATTTCCGATAGTTTCACGTTATCACTTCCCCTGCTTACCGTAACCGTAATCTCTGAGATGCCGGGATAAGGCGATTCACTTATTATGGCCGCATAACGGTAACCTGAATACGGTTCAGGGAACGCACCCTCGGAAGCAACAGGGTTCTTCTCCGCCTCTGCAATTTTGTTTTTTGAAAGCATCGTAGCTGTGGTTTGGAACTCCTGTCCCTCCGCAAGATTAAGGTGGTAATTCAAGGTATAGATAACAGTAACGAGCAGTCCTCCGATAATGGCGAGTGATATCATGATCTCCAGCAGGGTGAACCCGCATTCGGCAAAGACTGTTAAATTCAGCCCCCTACTCTTTACTCGCTCGGTCATCCTGCTCCTCGCCGGCCAATATCTTCGCCCTCCCGCTTACAGGATTCAGCGTAACTTTCATCTCTTTTTCTTCGTCCCGCAGAAGAATCTCGATGTATTCCCCTATTCCCAGAGGGCTGAAAATTACCGTCACCTGTCCAGTCCCTACCATGCCCTTTGACTGCAGATAAACGCCTGCGAGGGTCCTGAGACTTTCGGTTTTATCTCCTTCTGGGCCCTTCCAGGATATGGAACTTTTCTGAAGGTCAAATTCCACTGAAAAGGTTTCTTTCGAAGCCATGGAGCTGTCGTTCAGATATTGAAGCAAAGATGCCATTCTCCGTGCATCAGAACTCAATTGTCGCCCACTCAGCGCACTAAAGGAGGGAAACACAATGCCCGCGAGCAGGGAAATAATAAATACAACCACAATGAGCTCCAGCAGTGTGAAGCCCCTTCGGCTGAGAGAAACATATTGTTTTTTCATCCCGATTCAAGACCTGCCGCTTTTCTACATGTCCCAGTTTGTGATGTCGGCGTCTTTTCCTGTGCCGCCATCCTTGCCGTCCGAACCATAGCTTAGGATATCAAAGTCCCCATGAATGCCGGGTGATATATAGATATAGGGATTGCCCCAGGGATCCAGGGGTATCTTTTTCTGTTCAAGATATCCGCCTTCCCTGTATTTGTTAGGGACATTTCCTGTCGCCGGCTTTGATATCAGCGCCTCAAGCCCCTGTTGTGTGTCAGGATAGTCCCCGTTGTCAAGCTTGTAGAGCTTCAGCGCTGTCTCCAGGTTTCTTATCTGTATCTTGGCGTCCGCGATCTTGGCATCATCCGCCCGTCCCATCATCTTTGGCGCGATGATCGCTGCCAAAAGACTCAGAATAGCGATAACTATTACGAGTTCAAGAAGCGTAAAGCCTGTTCTGTCTGAACAGAAATACTGTACCTGCGGTCTCTTTTTGCTTTCTGCCATAGTACCTCCTGTATTATTTATGCCATTATGGCAAATCTCTGATAAAGTGATAAAGTCTTCCCGAAAATGTAATGTATGAAGGTAGTATACAATATTTAAGCGCCTGTTCATTGCATCGGTTGCCTGGCCTTCCCGTATCCCCGGAGCACGGAACAAGAACTTATTTCACTAACTGATTCAACTGAAACATCGGCAGTAAAACAGCGAGCACAATAAACCCGACAACAAGACCCATCAGAAGTATCATGACCGGTTCAAGGAGTGATAAGGACTTCTGGACTCTCCGTTCAAACTCTTCTTCATAGGAACCGGCTGCCTTATCAAGCAAGTCAGCGAGGGTGCCGCTCTTCTCCCCGGTTGCAATAAGCTGAAGCAAAACAGGGGGAGTCCGTCGAGTGCGGCCGAAAGGCGTGCTCCTTCGGCCACTCTTTTCGCGGCGAGTATTATCTTCTCCTCAAGGACGCTATTGCCGACTGATTTCGCGGAGAGTTCAAGGGCTCTGAGCATCGGCAGCCCGCCGTCAAGGAGGAACCCGAGTGTCCTTGCAAAACGGCCATAATAAAGGACCTGCATAAGCCCTCCGGGGGACCGGAGCTTTATTCTGTCCAGAATGTGCCGGTGCTTCTCACGTGAGCGTTTCAACACAGCCCAGATGGCCGCCACGAAGATAATCAGCGCCCACCAATAACGGACAAAAAAATTGCTTATTGAAATGAGTATGACTGTTATAATGGGGAGGGCGCTTTGCGTGTTTTCGAATATCCTGACTATTTTCGGGACAACAAAAATAAAGAGAAAGGACATAACAACAAAACCAACAGCAGCCATAAAAACCGGATAAACCATGGCAGCGCGTATCTTTGCGCGTATGGATGCCTGCTTTTCGAGGAAATCAGCTGCCTTTTGTAATACCGTATCCAGGGTGCCGCTCTGCTCTCCCGCATCGACCATGTTCCGGTAAAAATCAGGAAACACCTCTGGATAATCGCTGAGGGCGCGGGACAGACTCGCTCCGGCTGAAATCCGGTCCCTGATATCCACCAGGAGGCTTTTCCAGAATCCACTGTTTTCCTCCGAGAGCGACCTGATCGCATCTATCATGGGTACTCCCGACCCAAGCAGAACAGATAGCTGTCTGGTAATATTAGGAAGGAGACTGGTCCCGGATTTTCTGAAACTCCAACGCCTCTCTCTGTGTATATATTCCTTTACGTCTCTTGGATAGATACCCAGGGCCTTCACCCCTGAGATCGCTGTCTGAAGACCTTCAGCTTCTATTGTTCCTTCAGTGCTGGAGCCATCCGGCTTATATCCTCTGTATTGAAATATAGGCATAGCAGTTCACTTCTTCTCAAACATCATCAATCGTGTCAACGGTCTCCTGTAAACTCATGCCTCCGGAACATCTTTCTGAGTTACCCGCAAGACCTCTTCAACCGTAGTCACTCCCTGCAGGGCCTTTTCCAGACCGTCTGCTCTCAAGGTCCTCATTCCCTGTGAGACCGCAGCGTTTCTGATTCTCATCGCATCGGCCCTGAGAGAGATGCTCTGTCTGACAGCGTCATCAACAACGAGAAGTTCAAATATAGCAGTCCTCCCGAGGTACCCTTTTCCCAGGCATGCATCACATCCCTTTCCCCTGTATAAAGCAAACGAGGAACTGCTGTTCTGGAAAGAAGATTCAGGGAAATATGATCTTTCAACCTCAGAGGGACGATACGACTCTTTGCATGCAGGGCAGATTACCCTCACCAGCCTCTGGGCGAGTACCCCTATGAGTGATGACGCAACGAGAAACGGCTCGACCCCCATGTCAGTCAGTCTGACAACAGCAGAAGAAGCGTCATTGGTATGAAGTGTGCTGAGGACGAGGTGTCCTGTAAGGGATGCCTGAATAGCGATTTCAGCGGTCTCTCCATCTCTGATCTCGCCGACCATTATGACGTCCGGATCCTGCCTCAGGATCGACCTCAGTCCTGAAGCAAAGGTCAGACCGATCTTTGTATTTACCGGTATCTGTCCGATCCCCTTGAGCTGATATTCAACCGGGTCTTCGACCGTTATGATGTTCTTTTCTTCTGTATGTATCCTGTTGATGGCAGAATAGAGGGTCGTGGTCTTTCCGCTGCCGGTCGGTCCGGTAACAAGGATAATGCCGTTGGTCCTCGCCAGCAGTTCTTCAAATAATTTCTCATCCCTGTTGTCAAGCCCCACCTCACGGAGACCTATAAGGCCCTGTTTCCTGTCGAGCAGCCTCATGACAACCCTTTCGCCAAACGTTGTCGGGATGATCGAAACCCTGATATCTATATCTCTCCCACCGATCAGAAGCCTGATGCGTCCGTCCTGGGGGAGTCTCTTTTCCGCTATATCGAGGTTCGCCATGATCTTGACCCTGCTGATAAGCGCATCCTGGATGATCTTCGGAGGTGTCAGGACACGGTGAAGCATGCCGTCCACCCTCATTCTGATATCGAGTTCCTTCTCATACGGCTCAATATGGATATCGCTCGCGCGTTCCTTCACCGCCTGCTGCAGAATGGCGTTCAACAGCCGTATAATAGGCGCATCCTCTGTGAGTTCGAGGATATCCTTCGGTTTCTCGAATTCAGTTGCGACAGAAGAAAGGTCTTCCCCTGTTATATTGTCCATAACATCTTCGGCAGAGCCTACCTGGCCGTAGAACCTGTTGATCGCGTCTATCAGAGCACCAGGTGAAGCATGCAAAGGCCTGGGATTGAGTCCGAAATGCCGGGCAAGCTCCCGTAAAGCAAGGATCCCCCGTTCGTCAGCAACAGCGGCAAGAAGACTCCCCTCTTCTCTTCGCAATGGAAGTATCATATTTCCTTTTGCGAAAGAGAGCGGGATCCCGGTCAGGAGGGAGTGATCAACATCCTCATCTTTTAGTGTTTCTATCTTCTCGATATTCATACAAAAAAAGAACGTTGCTCTTCAGGCACAAAATAACAATAGTTTTCAGAATCACCAGCGCTGTCCTCAGTTCTTGCCAAAGCGTACAGCATACAACGATCTTTTCTGATAAAGGCCTCTTGGACTGTTATTTTATTCTGAGAATATAATTCGGCTCTGCATAACGGACTTCAGGCATTGACTGGAACTCATCTATCGCCTCATCAACTGACTGGCCCTTTTTCAGCTTTATATGATAAAGATTACCCTCTCCAACAGGCTTTATCAGAGAAGCCCCTTTTTGAGTAAGTATCGTCAAGGCCTGGTCTTTCGTAATGCCCTCATTGAAAGTGATCAGAAGCTCGCCCTCAGCATAATGGTTCTGGGCTACTGCCAGTTCTCTCTGCTTTTCCTGGGTCAGTCTGGCAAGAGTTTCTGCCTCTCTAACAATATGGGGAGTCAGAAATACAAGGAGGTTTGTCTTGTTCTTTGCAACACTCGTCTGCTTAAAGAGGTAACCTAACAGCGGCAGATCCCCAAGGAAAGGGATCTTGACAGTGATTTCCAATGTTTTTTCCTGCATCAGCCCCGATATTACAACAGTCTGTTCATCCTTGACAACCACAGAGGTCTGTGTTGAGCGTTTGGTGGTGGTAGGACCGATGGTTGTGAGGATTTCCGTATCTTCCTGTTTTACTGCAGATATTTCCTGATAGATGTCGAGTTTCACGTAGTCGCCCTCGGTTATCTGAGGGGTGATCTTCAACTTGATGCCCACATCCTGTCTCTCGATGGAACTCAGGTAGGTATTGGCAGAAGTTGTGGCATCTGTCTGTCTCTGGGATATGAAAGGCACATTTTCACCGACCATGATCTCTGCTTCCTTGTTGTCTGAAGTGAGTATCTGAGGTGTTGAGAGTACATCCACGGCATCTTTAAACTCGTTCAGGCTGAATACAGCGGCGAATCCAGGGACTGTTAATTCAGTACTGGTAATTGTTCCGTCTTCTGAGGTCGTTGTTACCGGGATATTGATGAAATTCCCCATCCCGCCTATGGTCAATCCGGTAAGTCCTGAGATTATCGACTGAATCGCATCCTGGTCTATCCTGCCGACACCCCCTATTACAATCGGGTCTCCGTTGTGCGTTGCTATGGCCCTCCACTTGGTCCCCAACTCCTTCAGCTTGTCGATCGAGGCCTCAATAATCATGGCCTCGACAAAGACCTGTCTTCTCCTCTTGTCCAGCTGTTTTACTATCTGGGCAATGTTCTGGTAATCAGTCGGTGAAGCAACAATCAGGAGTGAATTTGTTGCCTTGTCAGGAGTAATACTGATGCCCGCTGTGCCTTCAAAGGGGGTCAGCGGCGCGCCGGGTGATGTTGCAGATGCCTGTTTTGCTGGCTGCACCAACTTAAGCAACCCTTCCAGCACCTTTGCCAATTCTGTAGCATCGGCATTTTCGAGGAAGTAGAGATTTATCCTACCCATCGCTTCAGGGGAAGGGACGTCAATGATGGATATGAGGAGTTTTATCGATTCCCTGGTGCTCTGGTCACCAAAAAGGATAACAGCGTTGAGTCTCTGGTCCGCAACAGCCATAGGACCGTCCAGAGCAGCCTGCTGACCGCGTACTGCACCGGCCTTTCCCCTGGCAAACCCTTCATTGAGAAGTTTTGCAACCGTTTCAGCGCTCGCGCTTTTGAGCCGGACAACCTCCGGCATCTCTATCGAAGATTGCTTATCGATGTAACCAACCAGTGAGACAATCTTTTCTATATTCATGCCGGAGTCAACGACCAGGAGAAGGTTGCCCGGACCAAACACGGAAATATGTCCGTCTTTTGATATGAGCGGCTGAAGAAACTTGAGCGCATCATCCGCAGAGATATAACGAAAACTCAGGAGTCTTGCTATATAACTCTCATCGAGCAGCATCCCTTCCGTCGATATCTTAAGTCCCCGCTGCTTTGCCTCTATCGAGGGCACGATCTTATACGCATCTATGCCTGAAGGCACGAGCGTAAGACCCTTCAGCTCGAGCACGGAGGTGAAGAGGGCATATGCATCATCGACAGAGAGTTTTGTCGGGGCAATGATCGTGACCTTCCCCTTGACCTTTTCGTCAAAAATAAAGTTCTTTCCGGTGATCTCGCTGATAAACTTTGTTACGACAGGGAGGTCTACATCCACAAAATTCAGGGTGACCTTTTCAGGCTTTTTTGTCTCAGCCGCTGAAGAGACAGCTGGTGTTACCAGTGAACCGGATAAAAGGATGAGAACCAGACAACAGACTGCAACAGGAGAAAAAAACACTTTTGCCAGGAAATGCCTAAAAGATTTCATTACCCATGTATATTAGTAAAATAGCTATCTCAGGTCAATATCATAATGGCATATGCAGAAAATATCCTCTGCCCTGATTCGTCACGAATTCTTACTGGCAGTAGCCGAAACAATATGGACAGCTGGAACACGAAAAAAAGGAGTTTGAGACAACCTGATACCTTTCATCCCGGATGTGAAAGACCGCTAATAAAATTTCACTATCTTATCTGATAGGTCATCGTCATCTTTGAGCCATTCCGTATGATATCAAGCTCCGCGCTGTCAATCCCCTTCAGCGCAGTAAATGCCTGCAGCGCTGCCTCGGGATTGGATATCGCATACTCGTTTATCCGCAGCAGCACATCCTCATTCCGCAGGCCAAGGCTCTGGTATATACCGCCAGGTCTCACCTCTCTTAAAATAAAACCCTGCTGCTTTCCCTCAACCGTATACGGGACAAACCTGGCATCGGTCAGAATCTGATCAGGCTTTTCTATCGCCTGCTGCACTGACCGCTGGTCAAGCTGATATGCCATAGCCCCGGTCCTCCTCCCTAAGGATGCAAATGGAACGGTCCCTGCCTTGATCTCCTTAACCGTCGTGATGTCAGAAAGCGCTATTACCACGTCCT
Source organism: uncultured Nitrospira sp. (assembly GCA_963746295.1). GTDB lineage: Bacteria > Nitrospirota > Thermodesulfovibrionia > Thermodesulfovibrionales > UBA6898 > JAOUFP01. The sequence continues at coordinate 87,065 of CAVVAQ010000001.1, forward strand.
TCCCGCCGGAATTTACTATTACTCTTGCCTTTTCGACCTTCTTAAGGGTCCCGAGCCCGAAAACCCGGGCACCAGGCCTGAACACATCCTGTTGGCCTGTTTTGTCGGCAAAGATCGCGTAACTCGATTCCCTCTGTCCTGCAACCGTCCCTATAAGAGTTATCTCTGTCTGGGACATCGTGGATTCCGGATCGGAAACAGATATCGGTCTGAGTTCGCCGGCTGGGAAACCGAAAGGATTTTTTTTCATGATAAGAGCATAATCCATAAGACCCATCCGGTGGGCAGCCTGGACCTTCTTTTCGCGAGGAACGGGGTCCTCCTTTTGAGAAAAAATCGTTGACAGAATGTCCCTGATGAAAAACAATGAAGCGATAATAAGGACAAGGCCCAAAAAAATATTGATCAGGGCAACAATCTTCCGGTTTCTCAGAATATAGTCTGACAGAGCTATTTTAAAGGGCACGTAAAACTTTACCAAGAGGTCATTAAGCATGTCAACCTGCCGCTTTTCTTATCAAAAGCTCGCTGGGAACAGTCTTTTCCTCACAAGTAGCGGCGCGCATGATAAAACAGCTAAAGCTGCGTAAAAAAAGCCTGCGGGTTTTCCGCAGGGTTCTTTTTCAGAAGGCTTTTCGTGTATTTGTGTTCAGCTACGCGCTTTGCAGGATACCGCTCCCTGTCTGTTTGCTTATTTTTACCGCGCAGACCTTCAGTTCTGGAATTTTCACCTTCGGATCAAGGGCGTCATTGGTAAGAACATTAGCTGCTGCTTCATGGTAGTGCATAGGGATAAAGACTATCCCTTCAGATATGTTCGGTGTGATCCGGACCCTGATATCGATCTCCCCTCTCCGTGACCTGACCGTGACCATGTCACCATCTTTCCGGTCAAGCCTTTTTGCATCCTCGGGATTCATCTCGACATAAGGAGAACCGGCGTGTTCCTCAATAGGATCCGATCTCCTGGTCATGGAACCTGAATGATACTGGAAGAGATTTCTGCCTGTTGTCAGTAAAAACGGATATTCATCGTCGGGGACTTCTGCCGGAGGGGTATAACGGACCGCGACAAAAGGCACCTTTCCCTTCGGGAAACCGTCCCTGTAAAGAAACGAAGTCCCCGGGTGGTCTTCGGAAGGGCAGGGCCAGGAGATGCCCTGCTTCGCTATCCTCTGAAAGGTAATGCCCTTGAGCGCCGGCCAGACAGATCCAAACTCTTCAAGAACTTTATCCGGAGAAGCGTATTCCATCGGATGTCCCATGCGTTTCGAGATATCCATGATAATGCTGAGATCGTCACGGGCCATGCCGGGAGGTCTTACCGCCCGTCTGACCCTCTGCACCTTTCTCTCCGTATTTGTGAAGGTGCCGTCCTTCTCAAAAGAGCAGGCCGCAGGCAGGACAACATCAGCATACCGGGCGGTCTCGGTCAAAAAAATGTCCTGCACCACAAGAAATTCGAGACGCTCCAGGGCATGTATGGTGTGGTGGGTGTTCGGATCAGTAATCAGGGGATTTTCACCCATAATATACATGGCCTTCAGCTTCCCCTCAGCAGCGGCATTGATCATTTCTGTAGCGGTTAATCCTGGTTGAGGTGACAGCTTCACGCCCCAGGCCTTTTCAAACTTTGCCTGTATTTCAGGCACGTCGACTTTCTGATAGCCCGGATACACGTTCGGCAGGCAGGCAGCATCCGATGCCCCCTGAACATTATTCTGTCCGCGAAGCGGGTTCACCCCGGTAGATTCCCTGCCGATATTTCCGGTGAGCGTGGCCAGATTCGCTATGGCAGTGACATTATCTGTTCCGCAGGCATGTTGCGTAATCCCCATGGTATAGAAGATTCCTGCTTTTCTTGAAGCACCGTAAATCCGGGCTGCCCTGACAATATCATCCTTCGGAACTCCGGTAATCTTTTCAACCGCTTCAGGCGCGTATTCCTCGAGCGACTTTTTCCAGTCTTCAAACCCCTCGGTCGTTGCCTGGATAAAGTCCTTATTAACAAGACCTTCTTTTACAATAACGTGAGCGATACTGTTCAGAAGAGCGATATCAGTCCCGGGCCTCATTTTGAGAAAAACCTCTGCGAACTTGACCATGGGGACCCTTCTCGGGTCGGCAACAATAATCCGGGCGCCTTTCCGGTATGCCTTTATCATCCTGTTTGCGATTACCGGATGTGTCTCTTTCGTGTTTGAACCGATTATGAAGATGACCTCCATGTCTTCGATTTCCCTGATCGAGTTGGTCATCGCCCCTGATCCGAATATGTTGGCCAGACCGGCCACGGTAGGAGAGTGTCAAAGCCGCGCGCAGTGGTCTACATTGTTGGTGCCGATTACGGCCCTCATGAATTTCTGGAACGCGTAATTTTCTTCATTCGTGCAGCGGGCTGATGAGAGCCCCCCGATAGCATCGGGTCCTGAGTTCTCTTTTACCTCCTTAAGCCTTGCGGCAACATAATCAAGGGCCTCGTCCCAGGAAACCTCCTGAAACTGTCCATCCCTCTTTATCAGAGGGGTTTTCAGCCGGTCGGTACTGTTGACATAACCATAGCCAAACCGGCCCTTAACGCAGAGCCACCCTTCATTCCAGGTATAGGGTTTCGAGGTTATTTTCACGATCTCGTTCCGCGCAACGTGTGCGGTTACATTGCAGCCGGTACCGCAGTATGCACATACTGTATCGACCTCCCTCGTCCCGCTCAGTCTTCCTTTCTGTTTCCAAAGTTTTCCTGTCAAAGCGCCTGTCGGGCATACCGAGACACATTGTCCGCAGAACTCACAGTCTAGATCTTCTTCGTAATTGGTACATATCTTTGCCTTGAACCCCCGGTATCCGAAATCAATGGCTTCGACTCCCTGCACCTCGTCACAGACCTTCACACATCTTCCGCAGAGGATGCATTTTTCGAGGTCCCGCTCAATAAAGGGATTGCCGTCTCTCTTTTCATAACGCCGCCGTTCACCTGCAAGCTTGTTGTCCCGGATGCCGTACTCATAGGCAAGATCCTGGAGCGGACAGTTTCCGGCCTTTTCGCAGAGCATGCAATCATTGGGGTGATCAGAGAGGATGAGTTCGAGAACAAGCTTACGCAGGTCTTCGAGCTCAGGTGTCGAGGTCAGGATTTCCATGCCCTCAGTGACCACAGTAGTACAGGAGGCAAGCGGTTTTGGGATGCCTTTTATCGAGACGATACAGAGCCTGCAGCCGCCGAAGGGCGTAAGCTTCGGATGGTGACAGAGCGTAGGGATATGGAAGCCGTGCTTCCGTGCTGCCTCGAGTATCGTCATGGTATCAGGGACAGTTACAGTTTTTCCATCGATAATAATATTAGCCACGGCTATTCCCTTTCCACTGACTTGAACTTGCAGACATCAAAGCATGCTCCGCACCTGATGCAGATGTCGGCGTTTAACTTATGAGGCTTCTTCTTCTCGCCGGTTATTGCTCCCGCAGGGCAGGCCCTGAGACAGGCACCGCATCCCTTGCAGGCCTCTTCGATAATGAAGTAGGTGAGAAGCCCCTTGCATACCTTGGCCGGACATTTCTTGTCCAGTATATGCGCCCTGTACTCTTCACGGAAATACCTGAGCGTGCTCAGAACAGGGTTGGGCGCAGTCTGGCCGAGGCCGCAGAGTGAAGTCGATTTTATCCCATTGCTCAGCTTTTCAAGGAGTTCCATGTCGTCTTCTTTCCCCTCTCCGCGGGTAATACGCTCGAGTATCTCAAGGAGCCTTTTCGTACCGACTCTGCAGGGCACACATTTGCCGCAGGATTCAGACTGGGTAAACTGGATGAAGTATTTCGCCATGTTCACCATGCAGTTGCTTTCGTCCAGGACTATCATGCCTCCTGAACCGACGATAGACCCGACGCTCGCGAGAGATTCATAATCCACATTCAGGTCAAGCATACTCGCGGGGATACAGCCTCCGGAAGGCCCTCCCGTCTGCACAGCCTTTAAAGATTTCCCGCCTTCGATCCCTCCTCCTATATCATAGATTATCTCCCTGAGGGAGATACCCATCGGCACTTCGATTAGACCGCTATTTTTTATCTTGCCGGTGAGCGCAAAGACCTTCGTCCCTTTTGACTTTTCCGTGCCGAGGGAAGCATATCGCGCGGAACCATTCCTGATAATATAGGGGATATTCGCCAGTGTCTCAACATTATTGATGACCGTAGGCTTCTGCCACAATCCCCTGTTCACCGGAAACGGCGGCTTAGGCCTCGGCATCCCTCTCTGGCCTTCTATCGATGCGATCAGGGCAGTCTCCTCGCCACATACAAAGGCACCCGCGCCGAGTTTGATCTCGATGTCGAATCTGAAGTTGGTATTAAAGATATCCTCTCCCAGGAACCTTCTCTCATAAGCCTGTTTGAGGGCGAGTTTAAGCCGCTCTACCGCAAGGGGATACTCGGCCCTGATATAGACGTATCCCTTGTCAGACCCGATCGCGAACGCTCCGATGAGCATGCCTTCGATCACTGAATGTGGATTACCTTCGATCACCGACCTGTCCATGAAAGCACCGGGGTCCCCTTCGTCGGCATTGCATATAAGATATTTTTTCTTGCTTTTGTTGCGCCGGGCAAGGTCCCATTTGAGACCGGTGGGAAATCCTGCTCCGCCCCTGCCCCGGATACCTGACGCCTTTACCTCATCGATAACATCATCGGGGATCCAGGTGGTAAGCACTTCACGTGTCGGCTCATAGCCTCCTGCAGCAATATATGCATCGATATCCTCCGGATCAATGGAGCCACAATCTAAAAGCACCACCTTATGCTGCTTCTCAAGGAAATTATGATAATCTTCACCGCACAACCATTCCTGGACGGGACTGTTGCCGATAATATGTTCTTCCATAATTCTGGGCACCATATCAGGAGTTATCTGCTGGTAAGTCACTTTATCACCCTTGATAATCACATCAACCAGAACATCTTTTGCGCACAGCCCGCGGCATCCCACCTTATGCGCAGAGCATCTATTTTCAACAAGGGCATTCACCCCTGAAGATGCGATTTCGTGCAGAAAAGCATCCATAACCTCAGCGCCTCCGGCAGCAATACCCCCTGTACCATTACAGACCTTTATGATTATGCTAGGAGTTTTCATCTTTGCGATCACTCAAAGTCCCGATTTCCTTAAGCAGTCTCCCAAGGGACGCCTTCGCATGAACCTTCTTGTTGATTATGAAAACAGGAGCAATACTGCAGGCGCCGACACAGTTGACCGTTTCCATGGTAAATGCGCCATCGCTTGTAGTATCTTCAAGCTCAGACAGCGCGAGCTCCCTTCTGACGCTGTTTATGAGCTTTTCTGAGCCTTTCACATGACAGGCAGTACCGCAGCAGGCTACAATTTTATTTTTGCCGGTCGGTTTAAGACGGAACTGTGAATAAAAAGTGGCAACCCCATAAAAACGGCTTCCGGCGATATTCAGTTCCCGGGAATAGAAGTCGACCGCCTCCCGGGGGATATAACCGAAGGCATCCTGTGTCTCCTGAAGCAGGGAAATAATGTTTCCTGACTTTTCATGATACTTTTTTACGATATCTTTCAGAGTATGCTCCATAAGAATATTTTATAAATTCATTATGATTAAAAACAACATAAATTATTTTTTCTCCATAAATGAATGAACATGCGCGCCAAAAATCAGGGGCTTTTAGAAAAAGTCGCGGAAGAAGCGAAGAAAAACCTTTTCCCATAACAGGTAAAATGTAAGAGAGGGTAACACCTGCTTCGTCTTTATAATTGATTCAGTCGAAGTGCGGCGGTTCCCGCCTGTTTCAGGAAAGAGGCCCTGATCTTCAATGCATATGTCCGAAATCTTATTAAGAGCTGATATAGTCTTTTAAATAATGTATCTCGGATGTCAGCTTATGCACCTGGGTCTGAATAATATCACGTATCGATAACATGCCGATGACTTTGTCCTTTTCGACTACAGGCAGGTGTCTTATATTCTTTTCGATCATGACAGACATGATTTCACAGACATCATCGTTCTGCTCTGCAACGATAAGGTTGGTCGTCATAGCGTCCTTCATGATGATTTCCCTGAAACTTTTTCCGCTGGTCGCCATGTAACACCTTACCACGTCCCTTTCAGTAAAGAGACCGACGGTCTTTTCACCTTCAGTCACCAGAATAGCGCTGATCTTTCTGCTGTTCATCTGCGTTATCGCGTCCTCAACAGAACTTTTGACATCAATCGATACAACATCTTTTCCCTTGCTATCCAAAAGATTTTTTACTTTCACGTTGTTACCTCCAGCATAGATTGACCTGCTGCTCGCAGCGACTCAGTAGAGTCTCCGAATTAAAGATTATCTTCATTAATGTAATTAAAGAGTTGAAATTTATGCAAGCACTTTCATTCAAAAATAAAACCTTTTATTACAACATTACAGCACCCGTCGAAAAAATTTTCATAAGAACGCCCGGCTGCCGGATAAAATCCTCTTTTTTTGCAGATCTGCAAAGGGATTCGCTGAAATGCACGGAAATGCAAAGATACAATTCAATAAAAACAATACGTTATCATTGGCATGACAAATGCAACTATATATTCCAGAGACTCAGAACAAAGGAAGGAGGACACGAAGATGAAAGACATAACCTACACAAAGAAACTGGCATACATGGGAGCAGGATGCGGGGTGGTGCTCTTTGCAGTATTCGGCCTGCTTCCGGGTTCATTCCTGGGCGGAGTTATGGGACTCAATATAGCCGGCTTGTTATTTGGCACACCGGTAAGCGCGGGACTGCTTCCCCGGGCAATCGTGGCGGCCTCGATGATGGTCGGGGTGATGGTATCAGGGACGATGTTCATCATGGCATCAACGACCCTGGGATGGCTTGTCGGCACGATCGTGGATGCGATAAAAACAGGGAAAAAAGAACTGGCAACAGTAGAGCACAAATAAGCAGAAGCCGTGAATCGTAAAACGTGAATAGTGAAGTAAGGCGTACATAAAACATAAAACAAAAAAAGGAGGACGTGTCATGACAGAAGGAAGAACAAACACAATGAAGGTTGGGACAAAGATCGGCGCAGCTATCGGAGCAGTGGTATTTCTGGTATTCGGAATCGTCCCGGGGTTTTATTTCGGCAGCTACGGCACATTGATACTGTTGAGCCATCTGGCAGGCGGGGCAGTGGAGCCGACAACACTGGTAAGGATGGTGACGGTAGTTGGTATCCTGCTGGGCATCTTCTGCGCCGGAGCAGTCAGTATCGTACTGGGCTCAGTATTCGGCACAGTCATGGGCTATGTGGTTGATCTGATCAGCGGTCTCGGCAAGGCAAAAGAGACAGCAGAAGTCAAAGCCCACAACTAATACATCTTATCTCCCCTAAGCCCCTGCTCCTTGCAGGGGCTTTTTTTTGCCTACACAGTCCACAGCATATACATTTTCGGAAAATCATAACGCCTTACACTCAACATAATTCCTAAGGGCAATTCCCCTGGCAGCTGCACATCTTGCCTGCAGCCTTACCGAACGCCTCACGGCCTTCTTTAAACGAAAACCAGGCTATGATAATCGCGCCGATGGAATCAAGGCTTCCGATACCGGTAAATTCATAACCTATGCTTGCGATAAGCAGCACAAAGGAGAGATACAGGCATGTCTTTGTGCAGTTCGCATCTGCGATAATCGCGTCTGAATTCAATCCCCTGCCGGCTTTGAGCTTATAATGGATGAGCAACCACATCGTAACAATCGAGACAGCCGATACAATAATACCCCACAGAGTCGTCTCCGGTCTGTGTCCCTGGATAAGATTGACTAACGCAACAATGACCAGGCTGGTTGTCAACAGATAAAAAGCGGTTCCCGTAATCCTGAGAGCCTGTTGTTCAAACCGGTCGGGATTTTCACTCGCATTGTTATTCCTGATTCGTCGTATCATATGCCAGATGCCGATCCCGGATATTACTTCGACAAAAGAGTCGAGGCCGAAGCCGAAGAGTGCCATGGTCTCATCTTCGAGCCCAAGAATGACAGAGACAACGCCCTCAGCAATGTTGTAGACGACCGTAATCACCGCCAGCATATAAGCAAAACGGTACAATTTCGTCCTGTCTTTGCGAATACCAAAGCTGATAGTTTCCATGTTCCTGTGTTGGCAACCCATGATGATAAAAACTGGAAATCCCTAATGCTTCCGGGATATCCTTTTTTTCCTGGGACGCTTCTTCTCCTCCTTCATTCCAAGCTCTATAATCTTTTTTTTCATCGCCTTTATTCTGTCCCGTATAACCGCGGCCCTTTCAAAATCAAGATTCTTTGCAGCTTCCCTCATCTCTGCCTCAAGTCTCTGCAATGTCTCGTCGTCAAGGGCATACCCTGCCTCCTCTTCGGCAGCAACAGATACAGTCCAGTAATCAGATTCGTATATTGAACCGACGATGTCCTTTATCGTGCTCTTAATTGTCTGCGGGGTGATATTCATATTCTTATTATATTCTTCCTGGATTTTCCTTCTTCTATTCGTCTCGCTGATCGCCCCCTTCAATGACCCGGTAATAACATCAGCATAGAATATCACCTCCCCGTTTACATTACGGGCCGCCCTGCCGGTCGTCTGTATGAGCGACCTCTCGGAGCGGAGGAACCCTTCCTTGTCAGCATCGAGTATCGCCACCAGTGATACCTCCGGTATATCAAGACCTTCCCGCAAGAGGTTGACACCGACCAGGACATCGAATTTCCCCAGCCGCAGGTCTCTGATGATCTCGACACGCTCAAGGGTGTCTATGTCCGAATGGAGGTACCGAGCCTTTATGCCGAGTTCAATATAATAGTCGGTCAGATCTTCTGCCATCTTCTTCGTAAGCGTTGTAACCAGGACCCTTTCTTCCCTCTTGACCCTGACCCGTATCTCGCCAAGGAGGTCGTCTACCTGACCCGAGACCGGCCGCACGGTCGGCCTCGGGTCAATAAGCCCGGTAGGCCGGATGATCTGTTCCACAATCTGTCCGCCTGATTTCTCAAGCTCATAGGCTGCCGGTGTTGCCGAAACATAAATCGCCTGGGGTACCCTTCTTTCGAATTCATGAAATTTCAGAGGCCTGTTATCAAGGGCAGACGGGAGTCTGAATCCAAAATCTATGAGGTTCTGTTTTCTCGAACGATCTCCCTCATACATCCCCCTGACCTGGGGTATTGTTGCATGAGATTCATCAATCACCACGAGAAAATCCTCGGGAAAATAATTGATCAGCGTATAGGGCGGCTCACCGGCAGCTCTGCCGCTGAGGTGTCTTGAGTAATTCTCAATCCCGTGGCAGTAATTAAACTCTTTCAGCATCTCCATGTCGAACCGGGTACGCTCTTCAATCCTCCGTGCCTCGATAATCTTTCCCTGCCGGAGAAAACCCTCCACAGACGCCTTCATCTCCTGTTCTATATTTTTGAGCGCCTCATCAAGGCGGTCCCTCGGCGTCAGCCAATGGGTGTTGGGGAAAAGGGCTATCTTCTCTATTTTTTTTATCCTGCTGCCGCTCAGCGGATCAATCTCATAGATCGCTTCAATCACGTCTCCGAAGAATTCAAGCCTGATCGCCCTGTCAAGCGCAAAAGAGGGATATACTTCGACAACATCACCCCGCACCCTGAAACTGCCGCGCTTGAAGTCGGCGTCAGACCTGTTATACTGTATCTCTATAAGACGGCCCAGGATCTCATCACGTTCTGTCCCCATGCCCTCCTCGATCTCCAGGTGCATTTCCCTATAATCTTCGGGCGAACCTATCCCATAAATACAGGAAACAGACGCGACAACAATAACATCTCTCCTTTCGAGCACCGCCCTTGTGGCCGAATGCCTCAGTCTGTCGATATCGTCGTTGATAAGCGCATCTTTCTCTATATAGGTGTCGGTAGTCGGGATATAGGCCTCAGGCTGGTAATAGTCGTAATAACTTACAAAAAATTCGACAGCGTTTTCCGGAAAGAGCTCCTTGAACTCTCCATAGAGCTGCGCAGCAAGGGTCTTGTTATGGGCTATGACGAGGGCCGGCCTGTTTATTCTCGCGATCACATTAGCGATTGTAAACGTCTTGCCTGATCCGGTCACTCCAAGGAGCACCTGATGGTTCCTTGCACGCTCTATTCCGTCCACGAGCCTTTGAATAGCCGAAGGCTGATCGCCCCTGGGAACAAAGTCTGACTTCAGTTTGAAATGTGACATCATCGTGTTCATACCTGTCTTGTCATAAAGGCGGAGAAGCTGTATCTTTCGTGTTAAAAACACTCTGAATCCCCCGATCAAGTCGGAGGATGACAACCCTATTTGGTTGTCTTTTCGTCATTCTCGCGAAGGCGGGAATCCAGTTTTTCTATATAAATGGTTTCCAGCTTTATTGCAAATGAGCCCAACTTTTGGCAGCAGGGAATCCAAGCACATAAGAAAAGCATTAAAAATCCTGTTTATTCAGAGATATTAACAGCCCGACAATCTTTATACGATCATGAGGGGACTTTTGCTGATCACATTCCGCTGCGCCGAACTGACGGTATTTTCGAGCAGCATCGCGATAGTGACCGGGCCTACTCCGCCGGGGACCGGTGTTATCATCGAAGTCTTGCCTGCTACGGATTTGAAGTCAACATCCCCGGTAATCGTGCCGTCTTTGAGCATGTTTATCCCGATATCAATAACCACAGCCCCCTTCTTCACCATATTCCCCCTGATAAGCCCTTCCCTTCCGGTGGCGCTGCAGAGGATATCCGCCTGCTTGGTGAAATAGGCAAGGTCCTGTGTTGCCCGGTGGCATACGGTAACAGTCGCCTCTTTTGCCAGAAACATCATCGAAAGCGGCTTGCCCACGGCAAGACTCTTGCCGACAATCACCGCGTGCTTTCCCTTGATATCAATATGATAATGCTCCAGCAATTTTATGACCCCATACGGGGTACAGGGGAGAAAGCTCGACAGGGAAGGCAGCAGGTTTGCATGCCTGAGCATATCCTTGCCGCCCTGCTGAAACAACTGAAAGGTCGATTCGTCAGCAGCCAGCCTGCCGACAGAAATAGCACCGAGTCCATCCACATCTTTTTCAGGCACCATAGCGTTTATCACTCTCCGTGCATTGATATGGCCAGGCAATGGCATGAGAATAAGCAGGCCGCTGATCCTTTCGTCCGCATTGATCGAGTGGACTACATTCAGTATCTCATTTAATGAGGCTGTATCCGGAAGACGGTATTCATATACGGTGATACCGACTCGTCTGCTTGCACCTACTGTTGTCCTGAAGTATTGCAGGGATGCAGGGTTATTGCCGACGAGCAGCAACGCGATACCAACATCAATGCCGACCTTGTTCAGGGCTTCAACATCTTTTTTTACTTCGGATTTTATTTCCTCCGCAAGCTTTTTCCCGTCAAGAATATCCACCAGGCAATTCCTCCTTAGATTATTGTTCTGAACTCAGCCCGCTCCCTAAAACGCGGGGCGTCTCACCTTCTTATCTGTCATACTGCCTTTATGAGAGACAGGAAAGCTTGCGTATCGGACAGGTCAGCCAGGACAATATCAGCTCCTGCTGCGGAAAGCGTGCCGGCGGAATAGGGGCCGGTCGCAACAGCCACGGAAAAAGCCCCATATGGTTTTGAACAGCTGACATCTCTGGGGGTATCACCGATAACAACACAATCCCTGAAATCGACCTTTACCGAGTAAAGCTGATAGAGCTTATCGACTGCTATAGGTAAAAGTTTGTTCCTGTCCTCAGCATCACTCCCGAAGGCACCGATAGAAAAATAAGGGTTAAGCCCGAAAAAGTCTAGTTTTACCCGTGCGCCTTCCTCAATATTCCCTGTCAGGAGTCCGAGGATACATTCCTTCCGCGCCTGCAGTTCCCTCAGGGCCTCTCTTATCCCGGGTTTTATATGACCGGATGCCTTTCTGATATGTTCTCTCAGCAGCCTGACATAGTTCCGGTAAAATTCCGGCATTATTCCATTTGAATAATCGATCTTATAGAGCTCAAATGCCTCTTTCAGTATCTGCGCGTCTGTCTTGCCCGCCATACTGATGGAACGGAAAGCATCCCTGACCGCGAAAATCTCTTCGAAGGCTATGGTTAATGACATTGTCCCGGCCCCCCCTGAATCCAGGAGCGTGCCGTCGATATCAAAGAGAATAAATTTCATCTTTTAAAATAGCTATTGACTGCATTCCCTGTCAAACAATAGAGTCTTGAATAACGGTTAGCGGAAGACCAATCGCAGCATAAAACTGTTTCAATAGTGTGTTGTATTGATTATAATATGGGCAAATTTTTTCTTCAGGGGACAGATAGAGTGAAAAAAGAGCTGGTCAAACTCATTTTCGAAAAGGCATTTAGATACAGTGAGGAGCCTGTCTTCAGACTGGTCTCCGGGAGAATGAGTAATTACTACTTCAACTGCAAGGCAGTGACCCTTCATCCGGAGGGCATGTATCTCATCGGCAATATAATATTTGACATGTTACAGGACAGCACGGTGAAGGGCGTCGGAGGTCTCACCCTCGGTGCTGACCCGATTGCAGACGCCGTCGCCTATACCTCCTTTCTGAAGAAAAAACCTGTAGAGGCATTCGTGGTCCGAAAAATTGCGAAAGCTCACGGCACCATGCAGTGGATAGAAGGGAATATAAAAGCAGGTGACAGGGTCGTGATCGTTGATGATGTGATAACAACAGGCAAATCAACGATTGAGGCGATCAACCGGTCACAGGAAGCAGGACTGGATATCGTTAGAATTATCGCGCTTGTCGACAGACAGGAAGGAGGCAGGGAAAATATTGAGGCCCTCGGATACCGGGTTGACGCTGTCGTCACACGTGAAGAAGTAATGGAGCATTACAGGATCAGGAGCCGGTAAGGTATTTATCAACCGTTATCTGGACATTCTTTCTGTAATGGTAAAGGGTCTCAACAAAATGATCGGCCGTATCAAGCTCCATGTATTCCGATGTATTTTTCAGAATATCCGTATCTCTCCTGACTACGCCTTCTCCCCTGAGTCTCAGGAAACTTTCAATCCTGCGGAAAAAGAGATATGCCTGCTGTAAAGAATTTCTGGCAGGGGCATCAATAATTCCGGCAGCATGGAGTCTTTCAATCGCAACCAGAGTGCCCTGTACCAGCAGCTTCTTGTGCTTCCTGCAGTTTTGCAGCTGCAGATACTGAACAACAAACTCTATCTCCTCAATCCCACCGGGGCCCAGTTTTATATCGTATCCTTCAGCTTCCTGTGAAAGTTCCCTCTGTATCCGTCTCCCTCATCTGGAGGATATCAGAAGCCTTGACTTCAAGCCCTCTCGCAGCAAGGGTTTCCGCTGCCATCCCCGTAAACCGCATTGCTGTTTGTATATCTCCTGCAACCGGTCTCGCCTTGAGGAGCGCCTGAAATTCCCAAAACGCGGCGGCCCTTGTATAGTAGTTTCTGAAACTTTCGACTGAAGATACAAGAGGACCTTTTGATCCTTCGGGGCGAAGCCGGGTATCCACATTATACGCAATACCATCCCTGGTATAGGAGATGAGCATCCGTAATAGCCTCTGGGCAGTCTTCGTATCTTCCTCTTCTCACCTCCGCGGAAGATACGAAGATGATGTCAAGGTCTGAGTTAAACGTCACTTCCCTGCCGCCAAGCTTGCCGAAGCCTATGACCGCCATATCGTTCTTCCCTTCCGAGATATGTCCGAAACAGGCGGAGAGAATCGCCTCAGCCACCTTGCTGAGGCCACGGACAACGTCGAGAATCCCGATATTCTTCTGAAGAAATAGCAGCCCCAGCCGTATCTCTTCCATATGCTTTACCATCCGTATCGCGTCATTGAGTGCCCGGCCTTCAGTCACATCCGCGTTGATTTCCCTGATCAGCCCCGCGAGTGTTTTGCCGGAACTCTTCTGCCACCCGATCATTTCCAGATGTTCGGGCCGGGTCATGAGCAGTTTCGAAAGGTATTTGCTCTGTGAAAACACATACGTAAGCAGATCGATCAACTCCCTGTTCTTTCTGAATATTTCAAGGTAGGACTCATTCATGCCGAGAAGTGCAGCAAAGGACTGCAGGTGATTCAGCGCCTCATCAGGCACATTGGTCTTTAATGCGCTGTCGACAAAAAAAGGGACGATCTCGCTCAGGAGCCTTCTCCCCCTGAGAGTCTGGAAGTTAAATACACTGTCCTTTATTGACCTGATATTCCGTACCGCCTTGTCAACGTCTTTGAGGCCGGTCCCGGCAAGATACTCCTTTAACTCAGCATCAGAGAATCTCCTCGGCAAAAAGCGTACTGCTGACCGAAGGCTCCTCTTTTTGCGCTGAAAACAGTGAATCGTAGATGCTCCTGACCTTCTTCCTTCTCTTTTCAAGGTCAGCAAGAAATGTCTTCCTGTCAGAGGACCCCATCTTCCTTGCAAGCGCATTCAATTCAGCGTCACCGGACGGTATCGCAGTGTGTCTGCAGGTCATTGACCTGCTGAAGCCTGTGCTCAAGCGTCCTGAGGAACCGGTAATTGTCCGAAAGGACAAAATAATCTTCCTGCCCGATAAGCGCCTTCTGCAAAAGCCTGTGTAGGACTTTCAGCAGGCTCTTCTCCCTGAGCAGAGGCTCCCTTCCGCCGTATATCAGCTGGAGCGCCTGCGCAAAAAATTCTATCTCACGTATGCCGCCATATCCCCTCTTTATATCTCCTTTTTTGAATGTTGAATCTATCCTTGTCTTCAGCCTCTTTATTTCGTCGATGGAACTGAAGTCGAGATATTTTCTGTATACAAAAGGCCTTATCATTTTCATGAAACTGTCACCGAGCTGCCGGATCTCCTGCAACAGGCTCTCGCCCGCAGGAGCATGGCCCTCTCCCACGCCCTTCCCCAGGATTCGTAATACATCTCATATCCCCTCAGCGCCAGCGCTATATCACCCCGTTGTCCTTCAGGCCTGAGTCTCAGGTCAACACGGTATGCAAAACCCGATTCAGTATTCAATGACAGGAAACGGGTCAGTTCCTCTCCGACCTTGCAGTAATACTCGTGATTCGTGATCCTGTTGACGGTCATCCCCTGGTTCGTCTGTATACCTGTTGTCTCGCCTATTTCTGTTCCATAGACAAAGATCAGATCAACATCAGAGCTGAAGTTTAATTCCTCTGCTCCAAGCTTGCCGAGTGCTATAACAGAAAAGGCATCGTCTGCAGGGGCGCCATAGATCTCGAAGAGGGACTTTCTCACCAGTTCCAGGGAATATTCTATGATTACGTCGGCAAGGTCGCTCAGTTCGAGCATGATATCCACAAGATCGGCCTTCTTGAGGATATCCCTGAGGGTTATTTTGAGCAGTTCCCTTGTCTTGAATTCACGCGTTGTCTTCATATAAGAAGACATCGCAGAACGATGGGATTCAGCTTACGTATCCGGCGTTGAGCTTTCTTTTAATGACGAAGAAAGGCTGCCCTTATCAGAGGCATTTTCAAGGACTTTGAGGACTTCAAACAGGACATCAGGGTTCGAGATGCAATAGTTCGCCAGAAACTGGCTTACGCTGAAAAGCAGCGAGATTTCTCTTAGATGCAAATAGAACTCATCTTTTCTCGAAGGATTTCCCTCAAGAAAAGAAGTAAGGTTTTTCAGGGACCTTTCAGGGTCCGGGGTCGCGTTGGCTGCGCCTTAGGGATGTTGTCGGTCATGATTACATAATACCGATTTTTCCGATCTACTGCACAGATAAATACCATGACACCCAGACTTACAGATGATGTCTAATGTCTCTCCGTGTCCCAGAACCTCGGGTCTATGGAGTCCCTTATCCCTTCACCAAGGAGGTTATATCCGAGCACGGTGATTAAAATGGCAAGTCCCGGAAATACCGAAAGCCACCAGGCTATCTCGATATTGTCCTTGCCCAGGGTAAGGATATTGCCCCAGCTCGGGGTGGGCGGCTGAACGCCTATGCCCAGAAAGCTCAGGGCCGACTCAACAAGGACCGCGCCTGCTATGCCGAGGACCGCTGAGACAAGCACCGGGGCCATACTGTTTATCATGATATGCCTGAAGATGATCCTGAAATCGCTCGCGCCGAGGGCCTTTGCAGCAAGGACATATTCCCGCTCCTTTATCGACAGAAACTCCGCCCTAACAAGACGCGCCACTCCCATCCAGGAGGTGAGCCCTATCACAATCATGATGTTCCAGATGCTCGGTTCGATAAAAGCGATGACAGCAAGGATAAGAAAAAAAGTCGGTATGGTGAGCATGATATCGATAAATCTCATGATGATCCGATCTGTCCAGCCGCCGTAGTATCCTGAAAGGGCACCGAATATTATGCCGATTACTGTCGCTATCCCGACAGCGACAAAACCCTACTGCCAGTGATATGCGCGCGCCCCATATCATCCTGCTCAGAACGTCCCTGCCGAGGTCATCGGTCCCGAAAGGATGCTGATATCCGGCGGATCAAGGATATGTTTTCTGTCTATATCATTCGGGTTGTAGGGAGAGACCAACGGCGCAAAAATCGCGACAAAAAAGAGGGCAAGGACAATAATCCCTCCGGCCATGGCAAGCCTGTTTGTTTTGAACCGTTTCCAGACAAATTTCTGAGAGAAGATTCCCCATAGTCTTATTTTGCCCTTATCCTCGGGTCTGCAAGCATATATCCTATATCGGCCAGCAGATTCCCGAACAGTGTCAGTATCGCACCGATGGTCAGAATGCCCATTATCAGTCGGATAGTCCCTTGCCATGACGCTCATTATAGAACAACTGCCCCATCCCGGGTATGCCGAAGATATTTTCGAATATCACGCTGCCGCCTATCAGGCCCGGGACTGAAAGACCTAGCAGGGTAATGAGCGGCAGAAGCGCGTTTCTGAAGGCATGCCTGTAGATGACCTTGTTCTCTCAGGCAGGCCCTTTGCCCTTGCAACAGTCACATAATCCTGACGTATCACCTCGAGCATGCTGCTTCTCATGTATCGCGAATCAGCCTGCAAGCCCGCCAAAGGCAGAAACAAAAATCGGCAAGTATAAGATGTCTCAGCCTGTCCCAGATCTTGCCCGGCCAGGGTAAGCGAATCATAGTTCATGGACTTGAGCTGTGATACCGGAAGCCAGTCGAGATATACGCCGAAGAACATCATCAGCAGCAGCGCAAGCCAGAACGAGGGCATCGCAAAACCGACGAAAACAGTGGTTGTGGTAATCTTGTCATAGAGCGAATGCTGATGGGTCGCGGAAGATATACCGATCGGTATCGCAATGAGAAAGATGATGACCATCGACAGCAGGTTGATCATGAAGGTTACAAAGAGCCTCCTCTCGAGCAAAGGCTTTTTGCTGTCCCATATCTTCTCCATAACAGACCTTCTGTCTGAAGAGAATGATTCCCCGAAATCAAGCCTGACGATCTTTTTCAGCCACATGCCGTACTGTACTATCACCGGTTTGTCAAGGTTGTACAGTTTCTCAAGCCTCTCCCGCGCCTCCGGGGTGATCTTGGGGTTTAATTCAGTAAAGACGTCGGTCGGCTTGCCGGGCGCAAGATGGATGATAAAAAATGAGATCAGGGTTATCCCGAATAAGGTCGGGATCATTTCGAGGAATCGCTTGACCAGATATGATCATCATCTAAGGCTCCATAACCGTATGTCTCTGTAATTTTTTCGGCACATACCACTTCGGCAGATTGTAGCTGATGCCTATCGGAGAAGGTTTTATTCCCTTGAACCGAGCATGAACGATAGGTGTGGCGTCGGGCACATATAAAAAGATATAGGGCAGTTCATCGGCAAGGATCTCCTGAATCCTGAAGTATGCCTTTTTCCTCTCATCGATATCAAAGGTCCTGCGGCCCTTATCGAGAAGCTCGTCGACTTCAGGGTTGTTGTAGCTCACAAAATTGAACTCCTTTGCCTTTGTCTTTGACGAATGCCATATATCGAACTGGTCAGGGTCAAGACCTATGCTCCAGCCGAGGATAACAGCCTCGAAACGCCTTTTGTCGATGAACTCGTTTATGAACGTGCTCCATTCAAGCGCCCTGATCTCCACCTTTATACCGACCCGTGCGAGCCTCCACTGTATAATCGTTGCGGTGTTCATCCGGAGGGTATTTCCCATATTGGTGAAGATCGTAAATTCAAAAGGCTTTCCTTCCTTATCAAGGATTCCGTCACCGTCAGTATCGCTCCAGCCGGCCTCTTTAAGGAGCTGCAAGGCCTTCGCTGGATCATGTTCATATTTCTTTACCTTCGGATTATACGGCCATGTGTTCGGCACATACGGTCCGGTCGAAGGGCTCCCAAGGCCGAATAAAACCACATCTACAATCTCACTCTTGTCGATCGCGTACGCGATGGCCTGTCTGACACGCTTGTCCATAAAAAAGGGATGTTTCAGGTTGAAGCCCATATAGGTATAGGCAAAAGTCGGGTAACGGAATTTCTGGTAATTGGACCTGAAAAAGGCTGTTTCAGTCTGCTTTGTATACTGAATAGGACTAAGCCCCATCATGTCTATCCCGCCTGCCTGCAGTTCGAGGAACATGGTTGCAGAGTCAGGGATTATGCGGTACATATAATGATCGATATACGGTCGTCCTTCGAAATAATCGTGGTATGAATCAAGGAGAAGCTCCTGTCCTGCTGTCCATTTGTTCAGCTTATACGGCCCCATCCCTACCGGGTTTCTTGCCAGTTCGCTTTTCGTGATGTCTTTTCCTTCGAGGAGATGCCGGGGAAGCACCACAAGACTGCCCCATGAAGTGAGTGCCGGGGCAAAAGGCTTTTCATAGGTGACCCTGAAGGTGTAGCTGTCGAGGACTTCCGCTTTCTTGACCTGACGGAAATCTTCGCTGTACGCGGTGGGCGTCTTTTCATCAATAATAGTCTTATAGCCGAACATCACATCATCGGCAGTGAACTCAACACCGTCAGCCCATTTGACCCCTTTTCTTAAATGGAAGGTGATGACGAGCCCGTCCTTTGAAATTTCCCATGATTCAGCGAGGTCTCCGATAACACTGAGATCAGTATCGTATTTCACCAGGCCGTTGAAAATCAGGCCCGCAACATTATGCGAAGCACTGTCTCCTGCAAGCATCGGGATCAGGATGCTCGGCTCACCGATGGTGCCTTCTATCAGGGTGTCTCCGTAAGCCGGCTCATCGGGAATCGCTTTTCAGATCAGTCTGTGAATGTCCCGGAAGATTTACCCTTACAGCCTGAGAGAATCATGAGAAGGAGAAGAATATAAAAGCCTTTTTTCATAGATTGTTAAGGATACTGTAAATATTCTGATTTTTCAATCACAGGCCTGTGTTTTCTATAGCGTCTTGTTCTCAACCTATAAGGGATTATTTTGGACAAAGAAGCCCTTCAGATATTTCCCTGTGTACGAATGCTCTGCCTTTACAATGTCCTGGGGAGTCCCTTCAAAGATGATCCTCCCTCCCTTGTCGCCTCCTTCAGGGCCGAGGTCCACAATCCAGTCAGCAGCCTTGACAATATCCAGATTATGCTCTATAAGGACCACAGTGTTGCCTGTTTCAACCAGCCTGTTCAGGATATTGAGAAGCGCCTGCACATCTGCAAAATGCAGTCCGACCGTAGGTTCATCGAGGATGTACAGGTAGGGTTTCGGGTTTGGTTTTTGGGGGTTGGCTTTGCTAATCCCTAAACCCTCATCCCTCATCCCTGTATTCTGTAACTCCGAGCAGATCTTCAGTCTCTGGGCCTCTCCGCCGGAAAGCGTTGTTGCAGACTGTCCAAGCCGCAGATATCCAAGTCCCGTCTCCATCATCAGCCTCAATTTGGTCATGATTGCAGGCTGATCTTCAAACAGCAGGCATGCCTCTTCAACCGTCATATTCAGAATATCGTGTATGCTCTTATGCCTGTAGGTGACCCGCAGAGCCTCGGGCTTATATCTCTTTCCGTCGCATTTCTCGCATTTTACGTACAGGTCTTCAAAAAAATACATCTCCATTAATTCATGTCCGCCGCCCTTGCAGGTCTCACATCTGCCGCCCGGGACATTGAAGGAAAAGAAGCCCGGGCCATAACCATATGCCTTCGCCTCCTTCTGAGCGGAAAAGAGCTTTCTGATATGGTCGAAAATCTTCAGATAGGTGACAGGGTTGGAGCGCGGACTCCTGCCTATCGGAGACTGGTCAATGAGTTTAACGCCCGCGAGGTGCTCATCACCTTCGAGCTTCTCATACGGCAAAGGCGGCTCATTCTCTGTCCGGTATTTTTTGGCCAGTCCACGGTAAAGCGTCTCAACAACAAGACTGCTCTTGCCCGAACCGGAGACACCGGTAACAGCTGTCAGTCTCTTTAACGGAACGCTGAAGCGGGAGACCCGGAGGTTGTTCCCGCTGGCCCCTGAGAGCGTAAGCATTTCATCAGAAGCTTCCCTCTTCTTCAACGGTACCTCAACCTGTTCGACACCCTTCATATACCGGGCAGTAAGACAATCGGTATTCAGGAAATCAGCTGTCTGTCCCTGAAAAAACAACCTCACCGCCCTTATGTCCTCCGCCAGGGCCGAGTTCGACAATCCATTCAGCTGAGTCAATGATCCCCCTGTCATGCTCAACAACGATCACTGTGTTGCCGAGATCTGCCAGTCGGACTCAGAATTTGTGAAATCCTGTTTGTATCTCTCGGGTGCAGTCCGACAGTAGGTTCGTCAAGGACGTAGAGCGTACCGGTCAGTAATGAAGCAAGCTGATTGGAAAGGTTTATCCTCTGATACTCTCCTCCCGAGAGTGTTTTGCCGTATCGTTCCAGCGTAAGATATTCCAGTCCGACTTTTTCCATAAACTGGAGTTTCATGATGATCTGTCGGATGAGTTCCTTTGCAAGGTCTCTTTTAAAAGGAGACAGATCCAGATCAGCAAAAAAGCGTGAACACAATGAAACCGGCATTCTGCACATATCGGAGATGTCCAGACCAGCAACCTTGTATGATAATGCCTCCTGTCTCAGCCTTTTCCCGTGGCACGCAGGGCAGGTTACCCCTCTTCTGTATCTGCTCAGGAATACCCTGACGTGCAGTTTATACCTTCTCCCTTCCATGTCCTCGAAAAAATCGTCTATACCATGAAAATCAGCGGTCCCCTTAAATATCTTTTCCCTCTCTTCCTGAGTAAAATCCTGAAAAGGTTTCTTTACGTCAAATCCGGCTTTTTTCGCACCAGCGATCATCTGCTTCTTCCACCAGGTATAGGCAGGCTTGTTCCAGGGATCAACAGCACCCATTGAAAGGGAGAGGGTCTTGTCCGGGATAATCAGGTCTTCATCATAACGCAGGGTATTGCCGAAACCTTTGCATTCAGGACATGCCCCGACAGGGTGATTAAACGAAAAGAGAAGGGAAGAAGGCGCAGGGAGACTGATATCGCACTCTTCGCATGCGTTCTCTGAAGAAAAGCTGTGGACCGTAAAGCGCGGACTTTGAGCAGGGTCCATGATCGCAACCTTGATTTTACCCTTGCCTTCCCGCCACGCCATCTCTATGGAATCCGAAAGCCTCGGCTCATCCCTGATCACGAGTCTGTCAAGGACAATATCAAGCGAAGAATAGTCAGACAGGGGCAGCTCATTCATATCAACGGTCTCATCTCTGTGCCAGACCCGGAAAAAACCCCTTTGCTTAAGCTCTTCTGCAGACGCTGTTGAACTGAACATAATCACAGCCTTGCTGTCCCGGTATTTTTCGAGAAGCTCTGAAATGATCTGCGATGGGTCCCATTTCCGTATTTCACTGCCGCACCGGGGGCAGAAAGGTGTTGCGGTCTTCGCGTAAAGCAGCCTGAAAAGCTCATAGAGTTCTGTCAGTGTGCCTACGGTTGAACGCGAACCGCGCACCGGGTTCTTTTGCTCAAGGGCTATTGCCGGCCTTATGTTCTGAATGGAATCGACGTCAGGGCGATCGAGTTTTTCGAGGAAGAGCCTGGCGTAAGTGGACAGAGACTCAATAAAGCGCCACTGTCCCTCGGCAAAGATCGTATCAAAGGCAAGAGACGACTTCCCGGACCCGGAAACACCGGTTATTACGATGACTTTGTTGTGAGGAAGCCGGAGGTTTATATTCCTGAGATTATTCTGCCGCGCGCCGGTAATAATCAGTTCGTCTTTGGACATCTGTGTATTTTAACACAGGCGCGACAGGCAAAAAGAAAAAGCAATGCTCTCGCTAAAAAAATAATATCAGGATATTTTCCCCTAAAAGTTTCTCGTATTGTTGCAATCTATCATAAAACTGTCGCCTTCGACTCTTGTTCCATTTACACCCGTGGCTGTTGCCCTGAAACACGGTGTCTGATTAGCCCCTGCAAAATTAACATTTTGCTCTATTCTATAGCTGTAATTCCCCCCTGCGCTGGGCCGAAACCGGGGCAATCTGTTCGGCAGTGCGTTGGTTTGTATTGCAACAATATTTGCATCACGAGTACCTGGGCTATTTCCCGCAACAGTACCCATTGCATTTGTATATACCCCATTCTCTGCAAAAAACTGCTCTTCCAGGAGCCTCAAGCTCTCGAGATTAGTATAGGCCTCAGTCCGTGCAGCCCTTGTCTGCTGTCCAATATATGCCGGGATTGCGATTGTAGCAAGGATCCCAATGATCGCTACGGTAACAAGCAATTCAATTAAAGTATAGCCTCTTTTATTCATCTTATTCTCCTTTCAAAAAATTATTATGCCTTCAAAGCAGCTATGACCCAGACGGCAAAAGAACATATAAAAAAGCCCATGCCGTAGAGAGCCGGCCTTAGTTTTATTCTGCCTTCCTCATCAAACCCTTTTATGATAAAAAATACTATTGAGGCTACCCAGCCGAAAAAACCGAATTCCAGAAGCGCCGCGCCTGCAGGATCAGGTGCCCTGTCTGTTCTCATTACAAAGAGGTGCTTTTTTTTCTCTGCTTCTGCTTCTCCGGGCTTTATCGTTCCCTCACGGATTAATTGATCGACATTAAGTGATGCGATCTTATCATCGCATTTTTCTATCCATTCCTTACCTGGGGTATATAAGCTTCTTGAGGCATAAAAAGAACTCCTGATCGATGAATAGGCCATCCTCGCCAGATCAGGCTGTCCCTTCTTTTCGAGCAGCTCACCTATCTGCCAGAGCTTCTCTGCTGACTTATATATATATGGTGACCATGGCGTGTAATTATGCATTGCCGCATCATATTCCAGTATAGCAAGTTTCAGGTCAGTCGCAAAATACCCCTCCGCCTGAAGATAGTGATCCCTCTGCATAAAAAATACCTTACCGAAGATAAGAATGAATACTATAGCAGCGGTGATCAATCCTTTAATCAGATAATTCTTTAACATACTTGTCCTTGATATCCTTTTTCAGAAAATAATCTTTTATCTTTTTCAGCCTCAGTTTCCAGGGTAGCAAAACAGCCTCTCTGACAATTTTTTTTGACATCTTTGAAGAACCCGAAGACCGTTCATAGAACGTAATCGGCATTTCGCCAACTTTACGGCCCGCCGCATCTACGAGATACGCCATCTCAATCTGGAAGGAGTAACCATTTGAATGAACTTTTTCAAGGTTTATCACATCGAGAGCCTGTCTGCGATAACACCGAAATCCGCTTGTAAGGTCTGTCAGCCTCAAGCCAAGAAGTCTAGAGGCGTAAAAATTGCCAAATTTTGACAGGAGGAGCCGCCTGAAGTCCCACCCGACTACGCTTATCTTGCCCCCGATATAGCGGGAACCTATCATCAGATCATAGGTATTTCCCAACTCTACAATAAACCACGGTAAGGCATCAGGATTATGAGAACCATCAGCATCCATTTCTATAAAATACTCATAACCGCGCTCAAGGCCCCATTTGAATCCGGTTATGTAGGCGGTACCAAGACCATATTTGCCTTGTCTTTCAATGAGATACACCCGATTGCTTGCAGCCATAATTTCTTTAACAACCCCGGCAGTTCCATCCGGCGAGGCATCATCAACCACAAGGATATCGAACTCCGCATACTTTAAAATATCATTTATAATAGTGGGGAGGCTTGTTTTTTCATTATATGTCGGAATGATTACCAGTGCCTTATTCACATCAGTATTATAGCAATTACTATGCCTTAGTAAAAGCTCTAAAAAATCGCCTTAAGAAGATCCTTGCCGGCAGAAAACACCTGTTCAACCGTGATCTTTTTAAGGCAAGCATAATCAAGTTTTGCAACACATTTCATTGGTCTCGGGGAATATCTGAAACATGGACTACAGGGCAGATCTGCCCTGACTATGCGGCTTTGGACTCCCCAGGGTTTTACCCATACCGGATTCGTAGGGCCGAAAATAGCTACCGTAGGGACTCCCGATGCTGCAGCCATATGCATCGGTCCTGAATCGTTGCTGATAAAAATATGGCATCTCTTCATAAGGGAAGCAGCTTGTCTCACCGAAACGTCATCAATGGAAATAACGTTATTTGCGTTGCAGACCTTAGACTGAATTTTTTGTCGTAACAACTTCTCTTCAGGTCCGCCAAAGAGGAGGAAAACACCCCTCTCCAATTCCATGCCGTGTCTTTCGATCAGTATCGCAAACGAATCATCGGATAGCCTTTTTTTGTCATGGTTTTTGAACCGGCTGGCACCGGGATGGATGCCGACAAGTATTTTGCCCTCCAGCTGTCTTTCTCTCAGCCAGTGCTCTGCAAAAAATTCCTCTTCTTCGGTGAGGAAAATCTCCATCGGGTAAGGCACGTTGTCCTTCACGCCCAATAAATCAAGCAGGCGGAGATTCTCCTCAACATTATGCAGCCGATCATCCTCCCTTATTGTCCTGTTTTTCAGATAGTTCATTTCCAGCAAGTCACGGGTAGAATACCGATGCCCGATTCGAACTCGGCTGCCTATAGCAAAGGCAGCAAGATTATAGTCTCTCCTGTTGGAAGGATAAAAATTTATCGAATAATCAAATCTTTTTCTAAATTGTTTAAGAAAGCGCAATCCGTCAAGTCTGCTCGAAGTAAGAAAAGGGAAATAGATATTTTCATTCAAATAGGGATTATTCTGTAAAATATCTCTGGTGGTTTCAAACATGTGGAGATACGTTATTTCTACATCCATTTTTTCTTTCATATTTCTTAAGGCAGGGGTTGTCATAAGCACATCACCTATTCCGTATAATGGAAGAACAAGAGTTTTTTTCATCATTGCCTCATTTCTTTAATCCGGACAAGATATGCTTCGTATTGTTCAGCTATCTGATCCCATGTATATTGCTTCGCATATTCCCGAGCCCGTTGTCCCATCTCTTTTCGCATGGATTCATTTCCGGTAAGAAGTTTAATTTTGCTAGCCAGATCATCTGCATCCCCTGTCTTAAAGGATATGCCAAACCCGCCATCAACAGCATACCGCAGTTCAGGTATGTCACTAACGATCACCGGCTTGCCGTAAGCAGCTGCCTCAAGTACAACGATCCCCTGTCCTTCATAGCGAGACGGCAGAATAAAGATACTCGAATCACCGAGAAAACCTTCTTTTTCTTTGTCTGAAATATAGCCCTTTATCTCAACCTTTTTTTCAAGGCCCAAGGTGACCACATTTTGCATCAATTTGTCCCTGTCTCTTCCTTTTCCTGCGATAATGAGCTTGCCATCCACCTCTGTCATTGCCATAAGCAAGGTATCAAGCCCTTTGTTATGTATATGCAATCTCCCGAGAAATGATAAATATTCAGCGGCTGCCGGCTCAGCATTCAGCAGGCTTTCCTTTACTCCATTTGAAATTATCGTCGCATTTAAAAAAGCGAATTTCTTTTTGCTCGCCTCCGATACACAGAGAATATTTCTAAATGTTTGCGGATAAAATCTTTCAATGAGGAAAAAGGGAATACCAAAAACAAAATACCTCTTCAGCAGATTTATCCCCTCTCTGTGATGAACCTGAATGATGAGTGGTTTGTTGATGATAAATTGAGAAAATAGTGGATTATACGGCGCAAAATCCTCTATTACCATATCAGCATTTTTTTCATAAATTCGTAAAAATCTGTTCGCGGCAACAGCATAGCAAAAGGTGCTGAGGATATAGCTGTTCCTGTCAGTCCCGACAAAAACATAGCTCAGGTTGCCGTCCTTATAATCCCTGGCCCCGGGAAATTTCCCGCTTATGACAGTAATCTGATGTCTTTTCGAGAGTCTTCTGTTTATCTCATATGCCCTTACAGCTCCGCCGCCGCCGACCCATGGGTTATTGCCATGGTCATAGATGAAATGAAAAATCCTCATATTTATCCTAACAATTTCCCGAGTGACATATTCACGATGATGGTTTTCCCTTCAAACGAGACTTCCATACGTAAATCAAAAATTTATCCGTCATCGCTCTTAAAAACCTCTCCTTAAACAGGGACTTGAGGTTAAGAACACCAAACAGTTTTCTGTAGAAACCGTCATACGGGTCGCTCATGGATTCAGAACTAATATCAAGGCCCCAGTATATGCCCCTCGCTATCTCGGAAATTCTTGAGCCGTTCCTGAAAAATCCGTAATGATATGGCCAAAGTCTTGATTCTCGATAACCTTCTCGCATAAGCAAATCTTTATACATTTCGAAAAGTTCGCCGAGAGGAGGAATATCTTTTAGCTCAAATCTGTTTTGATATTTTGATATCTTATTGAGATTGCCAGGATCAAAGCCGCTGAAATGAAAGAAATAGAGAGGGGTTTTATTGATGAAATATTCCCTTTGCTTCTGCGTTATTGTCCTTTCATGGAGATTCCAGTATGCAACATTATACCCGGGACTTCTGAGAATATAGTAATCATCAAAAAAACAGGGCACCAGACTGGGCCATATCTGATCGACCGCATACCCGGACAGTGGGGCCTGCAGACATTTATCATAAAGCCTGTCTTTCCACCATGAGAGAAACTGACCGGTATTTTTTGTCTGGGAGAGGCCGATAAAACCAAGATTGAAGCAGCCAACCTTCAGCATGTCAATATCCCTCGGTGAACGCCCGTCATCCGGCAGCGGGCTCAATATATGGGGTGTAAGAATGATAGAGAATCCGTCAAGTGATTCAAAAATCTCTGCAAGAGGTCTAAAGACCACTATATCAGGATCGAGATAGATTATTTTCTTATACCCATAGTGAGAGAAAAGGTATTCAAAGAAAAAAGGTTTAACTGCAGTATTGAACTCAACAATATTATATTTGAAACTAAAAGCATCGAAATCCTTAATTCCAAGCGAATCCGCCTCAATTACTTCAAAGGGTTCTTTCTCAGGCTCGAAGTACCCGTCAATCTTGTCTGCGAGAAGAACAAAAGTCTTCACCTCCGGATGATATTTGAGAAATGACTTAATCAGAACCCGTGCACTGGAGATGTAATTCTTAGAGATAATCGTGAAAAGGCAAGCGTCTTTCATGGTTTCAGACTAGCCTCTATATACAAATTCGGCCCTTTTGCACCCAACAACTTCAGGATAAACCAGAGCGGAAAGCTGACAGCCGTTGCAAGCAATATCTTTGTTTTGCGTCTTTTTAATATCGCAGTTGCCTCTTCTACAGTAATATCATCCGCGTAGAAGCCTATCCCCTGTCCTTTCATTGTCAGGGATGGCAATAGTTTGAGGATATAGTTATACATAAAATATGACATATTTCTCAGCGGAAAATCCTCAATAACAGTTCTATTAATATTAAATCCAGTCTTATTCAGAAAATATTCCATCGCTCTTAAAGACCATTTTGTAAGGTGGTGTGGAGGTGAATCACCGCCTTCTCCTGAGATGTCAGGCCATCGTTCTCTTAAGGGAAGCGCTATAATAATCACCGCGTCCTTATTGATGATTTGTTTTATTTCAAGAATAATCCGGGCTGGATCTTCGACGTGCTCCAGGACCTGAAATAATGTAACAACATCAAATTTCAGGGAAGGGAATGTTGTTAAAAAACCTGAAAGGTCAGTCGCATACAAGGTACTGATGTTGAAATGCCTTTTACCGGACTCAACAGAGCGTTTGTTCAGCTCAATCCCATATGCGTCATAACCAATATCAGATGCTTTTTTTACAAAAAAGCCAGTTCCGCATCCTACATCCAGTAATCGTTTCCCCTTTAAAGGCTGATATTTTAGAAACTGGAGCATATCCCAGCGGAAATCCCATTGCATTGGGTCAAATATGATCCTATCCCTGAAAAGATAATCCTCACTTTTTTCATAGAATGCCATGTCCGTCTTCATTGGCTCTGCAAAAACAACATCACAAACTCCGCAATGATAGAGCGAATAATCACAATCAAGTTTCTCAACAAGGCTGTTTTTTGCCTCCGCACAAACAGGACAGGGGACACTCACGGTATGCACCTTTCTACCTGAACAGGTTTGCGCTCCTGCATCAGCTCCTCAAGGGTGTCAACAATCCTTTCAGATGCTTTGCCATCTGCTTTATAAAGGTAATCCTTTATGTATCTTTCACGTGCTGTTTTCATAGTTCCGCGTATATTGTCTTTGTTTAAACGAATACAGTCGATAGCTTTTTTTAATTCAACAGGATCTCGGGCCTCAAGCGCTATTCCGCTGGAAACACAAGGAACTTTTTCTTCAAAGCCAAAAAAGTTAAGCCCTATGATAGGCTTATCGTAAATTACAGCCTCCGTAACCACGCTCGAATTCCAAGTCATCAGAATGTCGCTTATATATAATACTTCATGAATATTATGCATTGAACTAACAACCATCATGTTCTTAAGAGATCTCTGCAGCATCCTTTCAAACCTCCTCACTCTTTCTGACGGATGCGGCTTAAATATGAACATTATAGTATCTTGATCACAAGCTAACTGCTGTAAAGCATAAAATATTTTCTCATTATAATCTTCGCCAGAAGCAGAGAAAATCCACTCAGCCGAAGGAGCCCAAGTAATTATGTAATGAAATTCATGCGAAATCTGAAGTTTCCGCATGATATTATCAGCATCACATCCGGCAGAAATTAGTGTGTCAAATGCTGGATTCCCAGTAACTTCTAGTTTAGAGTTCGGAAACCCTCTATCAATAAACTGTTTTTGGGCGGCTTCACTCCAAACACACCACTTAGTAGCTATTGACCTTACAGGGATAGAAATATACATACCATGCTGAATATCTATACTTGGAATAGATAATTCGAAAGCAGCAAACGCAGTTGTTCTGCCCAGAAGAATCATGTCATTCATAGCTATCACAGACTTAATTGACATATTTTTCAATAAATCAGAGATTATCATTTCATAGATTATCGCCCAGAAAGGAGAGAGTTTAGTTACCATCCACTTTAATTTCTCACGATTTGCATACTTCAGAACAGGTATTCCTTTATATATAAGAGCATGCCAGAATCCAGGATCGTTCAAAATATTTATCCAGCGAGTTTTAAATTGATTGCGAATATCACCGTATAAATATTTATACCTCTCATTAAATAGATCTCCAGCCCGGATAAATTTCTTAAAGCCTTCTGCTTTCAGTTTATTCAGGACCCCGCCTCCATCAGAGTCTATAACAAAAAAAATAACTTCGTACCCCCTTTTTTCCAGTTCCCTGACAGGATTTGCACATATCTGGACTTCATTCCTATGAATCACCGTAACAAGAACTGAGTTTCTTTTTATTTTATGAATATTCTTTCCCCGCATTCTGAATTCTTTTGGCAGCAGAGAAAGGTAATCCCGTATTTCATTTATCATAAGACGAAAATTAGCTGATTTTTTTAAATATTGGTAGTAAGGATTATTAATAATTCTATCGATAAGTTTTTCGAAAGGATTCAGTCTATATGCATGACACCGAACAAATTTAAATTGCCGAGTTTTGATTATATCTTCTGTTAATAATTGATGACACGCAGGAACAATAATGAGCGATGGGCTCTCTTTTTCAATCGCCTTGCTGATTTTTTCAATATAAGAAATTATTTTTTCAAAAAAACCATAATCCATGGCATATAAAGACCCAAGATGTATATTTTTATATAGAGTGGAATTGCCGTGACAAAACCAGGTGTCCATAAATTTCATGCTGATGTCAGTGATTTCTTTCAGTTCATCATTTGAAAGATAATCATATTTTGTCTTAAAGGCAAAACCCTGCTTGTCCAATAGACTTTGAATGTCTGCATTTTCACAGATAATCACAACTTCATCTGTAATATGAGAATATTCTCTTATAAATATCCGGTAGTTCAGAATATTTTCTAATAAAAATAATGTCTTCAAATTAATAGTTACTATCACATTGCATGGTTTTGTCGAATAGATCAGGTATTAATTGTTCTCCAGAAAATCCCATTGCAAGGGGGTTCCTTTCGGAATATCTCTTGATATCTTTTTTCCAAGGATGTCCTTAAGATATTTCGGTGCAAGACCATATCCGGGTCTTATTGACCTGACATTTTCCTCTGTAAAAACTTCCCCTGCCTTCATGTCCTTTACAACAAAAAGTGATCTTCTGAACACTTTACTTTTTTCCTCTTCAGCCGTACTACCGTAATTGACAGTGCCGAGCGCCTTCTCAGCAACCCGTATAGCTTCTGTCATGGCTTTGAACTCCTGAGGCTCGAGGGAAAAGGCACTGTCAGGTCCGGAAACAGCGCGGGAAAGCGTAAAATGCTTTTCTATAATGCAGGCACCGAGAGCGACGGCAGCCACGGGAGCAGCAATGCTGAGCGTATGATCCGATAGTCCTGCAGGCACGCCGAATGCCTCGGAAAGATGAGGAATCGTCCTCAGGTTCATCTCTTCAGGCAGCGCAGGATAACCGCTCGTGCATTTCAGAAGGGCGACCTCTTCCGCTCCGGCATTTCGAGCCGCAGTGACCGCGTCCCCTATTTCCTCTAATGTTGCCATGCCGGCAGACATAATGATAGGTTTCCCCTTACTTGCTACATATTCGATAAGTGGAATGTCGACAAGCTCAAATGACGCGATTTTATAGGCAGGAACGTCCATCTCCTCAAGAAAATCAACAGACGTCTTGTCGAATGGAGTAGAAAAAAGTATGATCCCAATTTCGTCGGCCATCTTTTTGAGTTTCGGCTGCCATTCCCACGGCGTATATGCCTTTTCATACAGATTGTAGAGGTTTTGCCCCTCCCAAATCGTGCCTTTGATACGAAAATAATCTTTATCGCTGTCGATGGTCATTGTATCCGGCGTGTAGGTTTGAAGCTTGATTGCATCCGCGCCGCAATCCTTTGCGGCATGGAGTATCCGTATGGCCTCA
Source organism: uncultured Nitrospira sp. (assembly GCA_963746295.1). Classification (GTDB taxonomy): domain Bacteria; phylum Nitrospirota; class Thermodesulfovibrionia; order Thermodesulfovibrionales; family UBA6898; genus JAOUFP01. Next base: position 118,351 of record CAVVAQ010000001.1, read on the forward strand.
TCAAAGCTCCGGTTGTGGTTAGCCGACATCTCGGCAATAATAAAAACAGGATGTGACGGGCTGATTTTTCTACTCGATATTTGCATAACCTCTCTCACGAACACATATATCAAAAAATTTTAAACGATCTCGCCTTCTTTTCATCTAATCTGTTTTTTTAACTCCCTTACCGGAATGTCCCACCCTTTTTCTTGTATTAGCTGTTCGAAGACATGAACATCTTTTCTGTAATGTACCGTCCCACTTTCACACTGTTTTTGGGATTTTATCTTTTCAGCTTTAAGTTCTGCCCAATGAGATTTGAAGAGCTCCTGGATCTCTTCATGCAGTTTTTCATAAGATGTTTTTAACGTCGCCTTGTCTTCATCAAGACTGACTTCCTTCTGTAAAATTATATCTCCGGTATCCACTCCCTCATCAATGTAATGTATTGTTACCCCCTTTGGTGTGTTTTCTATAAAACTCCAGACATTGGGATGCGCACCTTTATTCCAAGGAAGATACGATATATGAAGATTTAAAGCTCTCATTCTGGGGACAGAAAAAACATCCTTACTTAATATATGCTTATAGTTATAGCTTACGATAATGTCTGGATTGATTTTTTTTACAGTATCAGCGTCTACCTTATCTTCTGTAAAAAAAACTATCTCGCCAATTGACTCAAGCCAATCTGAAAGAGTACGCGATGAATTTCCCCCTAAGAATAGAATTTTCAAAGGTTGTCCTCTCATAGCATTAAAAACTCTCAATATTCCTTTCCCATCCACAAGGGCTTTTGCCTTGCCACTCATGTCAATTCTGCCAAACTTATCACAAATTAGTGCTGATATCACATTAGCGATTTCCACAATTGTCCGTTCATGCACGTTAGCAATAGATCTAAAAATACTTTCCTTCTCAAGATTATTAACAGCGTTTTTCTGATTATCTGCAACAATACATAACACCGCCGGAACACCCATGAATGCAAGCTCCCATACAGTCGATCCGCCTGCTGATATTGCGGCATCAGCCCACTCCATAAGGGGAGCCATATCTTCCACCTCCCTTAGAATATCGATATTATGCCTGCTTCCTGCGGCATCCCTTCCTAACAGCTCATAATGAGGGTTTGCCGCCCCCGCAACGACTTTAATATTGAGAGGGGTCTCTATCAGATTCATTGCCTTCAGAACCTTAAGGGTATTATTGTCAGGGTCAACTCCTCCCATCGTAATCAGAACATTTTCAGCAAACTCAGGAATTTTTCTTTCAAATCCCTTGTACTTCAGAAACTCTTTTCTGAGCATTACATACTTTGTGCCAAGGAGCAGTTTTGAACCCTCACCGGTATTATAATGGAATCCTTCTGCTCCATAATTCTGGTTGAGAATAATATCGGCGTGGTAATAATCAAGACGCTCATAATCGTCGATGACCATCAGCTTATAACCTGCATCTTTTACAGCCTTCTGATATGCGGCATCGAAATGATAACCGTCCAGAACTACCCAGTCGGGGCTTTCTCTTTCGAGCAATCTTAGTGATTCTGTTAAACTTCCCGGTCCACTGAGGAGATGGAGACTAATCCCCTCATTTTTTATCCTGCTCAAGAGTCCTTCGCTGCTGCAATAGGTTATAAAGACAACCTCACCGCCGCTCTCCCTAATCCCCTGTCCGAGTGCGATACAGCGCATCACATGGCCTGTGCCTATTTCTGCATAGGCGTCTGCACGTATGGCAACCTTCACTGCGTTGATTCCAGCCGGTTCCGGACAAAATCCCGCGCACGCAGCAAATCCTGAAGCGCAAGGACCTTTTCCGCCGCCCTCAGTTCTTCTTCAAGACTATTGAATATCTTTTTCTGAACCACTTTTTCGTTTATCATGCCTATCCATGGCCTTGCTTTAAAAAGCCCTACAATCTCCTCAGTGCCGAAAAAAGGATTTACAGAATAGAGGAATTCATAGACAGCGCAGAGAGCTATGTAATCTTCCCTCGTGTCAAGTGTGATTCTGATGTCGGGCCTGTTGTATTCATTAGGGGCTTCAATATTTTGAATGTTAAACTTGCCAGATCTATACATGAAGGGTGTTACATGCTCCTTCTCAAAATCTTCGCTGGCCTCATTGAAGGTTTGTTCCAGAATATTGAAGTTGAACACCTCCACATCCAACCCATGAGGGAAAGTTCTTTTTAATGTATTAGAGCTGTAATCAGTATTCCTCTGGGCATGCTTCTCTATAATAGAATCAACGATTTGAGGGTCAATGCAAGGGCAATCGCTTGTTATTCTTACGATAATATCGAGGGAATTTTCTCTTGCCGCATGGTAATACCTGGATAAGACATCGCCTTCGGAGCCCCGGAAATGTTTAACCTTTTCAATTTCTGATATTTTTACAATTTGGTCGTCCTCTGCGTTGAGTGTTGTGGCCACAATAATTTCCTTCGCAGTAGAGGAATGTCTCAATCTTCTAATAACTTGCGACAAAACTGTTATACCACTACCATACGGAAGTTCTTTGAGGACTTTTTCAGGCAAACGAGTAGAAGTTGTTCTTGCCTGGATAATAACACCCGCTCTCACAAATCATCACCTTTTCTTTTTTAGGATAAACATAGAATCTATATTTTCACTATTCAAATATTTTATTTTTTCTTCTTTGATCATTTCTAAATCATCAAATTTTTCCATATAGATTCGTGCAAAGTTTGCTTTCCAAAGCATGTCAGTATTCCCTCTATATACAACCTCAGTATAATTCTCAGAAAAATATTCAAAGCCCCATATATATTTACTGGTACATCGGTATATTTCTTTCATTGCATCTGCAATATGTGAAGGGTGCAGATGAATAAGTACGCCAGAAGTATATACGAGATCAAAATAACAGTCTTTGAAAGGAATATCAAATGCAGATCCCTGAATAATATTAATGTTATTCGTTCTCTGTTTGGCAAGCTCTACAGCATAAGACTGCAACTCTATTCCGTAAAGACTTTTATATCCCATTTTCTGAAGACAAAGCAGTTGATTGCCGACATTCGAACCAACTTCCAGAACACGTATCGACCTGTCCACGCCATCCAGGAAGATCTCATTTAAATCCGTTCTGGATAATCCGTAATTGGCTCTGTACAGAGACTCCATTTCTTCAATCGCAAGAGCATTCCTGTCCGTATATTCTTTACCAAATGTACCTTCCCATTCTTTTATCTGTTGAGTCATGTTATTCATAGATCTTCTCCTTATTGGCCAATCAGATCATCGCTTACAATTTCAACCACAGTTTTTTTAACCTGTTCTACTTCTTCATCTGTCATCTTTGGATATAAAGGCAAACTCAAACAGCTTTGATAATACTTCTCAGCTCTTGGAAAGTTTCCTATTTCATATCCTAAATTATTCCTATAAAAAGGTTGCATATGTACCGGTATATAATGCACATTAATTCCCAAACCTCTGTCCCTTAGCTTTTTAAATATGGTATTTCTGTCCAATGTCTTCAACTGTATTGGATATAAATGAAATGAGGATTCGCATTCAGGGGATACGGAGGGAGTGATTATCTCGTCGAGCTTCTGAAACGTCCGGTCATAAGCTGCGGCGATCTTCCTCCTCCTCAGCACAAAATCATCCAGCTTATCCATTTGACTTATGCCGAGGGCGCACTGGAAGTCAGTTATTCTATAATTGAAACCTAAGTCCTGCATCTCGTAATACCATTCAGGATAGCTTGGTTGAGGGTTGAGGGTTGAGGGTTGAGTTTGAAATACAGAACATGGTTGAACAAAAAGCTCTTGCTTCCTTGTAATGCCATGTGATCTCAAGAGGACTAACTTATCATAAAAATCTTTTCTGTTCGTCACGACCATGCCGCCTTCTCCGGTAGTAATATGCTTCACCGGATGGAAACTGAAGGTGGTCATGTCAGCAAGCGAGCCTACTTTCCTGCCTTTATACTCCGCTCCAAGCGAATGAGCCGCATCCTCTATCACGACAATATTCTTGCCCTTTGCAATTTCATTGATTTGCTCCATATCGCAGGGATGTCCTGCGAAATCAACAGCGATGATGGCACGCGTGCGTGGCGATATTTTTCTCCGGATCGATGCGGGATCGATGCAATAGGTATCGGAAAGGATATCGGCGAATACAGGCTTTGCGCCAACATATAAGGCACAGTTTGCAGACGCCACAAAGGTGATCGGAGAAGTAATCACCTCGTCGCCATGAGAAATGCCGGCTGCCAGGCACGCAAGATGAAGTGCGGCTGTTCCGCTGCTGACCGCCACTGCGAACTTCACCTTGCAATAGTCGGCAACCCTCTTTTCGAACTCAGCTATCTTCGGACCCTGAGTAATCCAATCAGACCGGAGCACCTCAACAACAGCCTTTATGTCTTCCTCATCGATAAATTGACGGCTGTAAGGAATCATCTACAAGTCCTTAATCATCTTCTTTAATTCTTCCTGGGTCAGTCGCCAGCCATTTGTTCCGGAGTTGTATTCAAAATTCTCCTCTACCTGTTTCCCCGTGTTATCGCTAAACCGGAACTTGAAAAATCTGAAATCAGGCTGGACCAAATAATAATTCTCAAACTCGAGAGTTTTTCGAGCGTCATCCCGGGTAATCATCACCTCGTGGATCTTTTCCCCGGGTCGAATACCTATAATCTCTGTTTGGCATTCAGGGGCAACCGCTTTTGCGAGGTCCATAATGTTCATGCTCGGCAGTTTCGGCACGAACAGTTCGCCGCCGACCAAGCGTTTCAGGCATTCCAATACAAAATTAACGCCTTGCTCCAAGGTAATCCAGAACCGTGTCATTCTGGGGTCTGTAATGGATAACACCCCCGTCTCTTTCTGTTTCAGGAAAAAAGGTATCACGCTTCCCCTGCTCCCTACAACGTTTCCGTATCGGACAACACTAAAAATAGTGTCATCCTGACCAACATACGAATTTCCCGCTATAAATAGTTTATCCGAGCATAACTTTGTTGCCCCATAAAGATTTACAGGATTTGCAGCCTTGTCCGTACTGAGTGCCAAGACTCTTTTCACTCCCTGATCAATAGCGACATTGATAATATTTTCCGCCCCAAGAATATTCGTTTTAACAGCCTCGAACGGGTTATATTCAGCGGCAGGAACCTGCTTCAACGCTGCGGCATGTATCACAATATCCACACCATGAAAAGCACGATGAAGCCTCTCTTTATCCCGAACATCGCCAATAAAATACCGCATACAGGGGAATTCTCTTTCTGAGAACTGCTGAGCCATGTCGAATTGCTTCAATTCATCACGGCTGAAGATAATAACTTTTCTGGGTTTGTACTTTTTAAGAATTATCTCGGTGCATTTCTTCCCAAAAGAACCTGTACCGCCGGTAATTAAAATCGTCTTTTCATTGAGCATCACTTTCTCCTCATTTAAAGCGCTATCAATTTTTGACTGGAGATTTTTTTAGCATTTTCCTCAACCATCCTGCTTCCATGTTTGTTTTATTTAAAGCAACCTCAAGCATCAAAATATCTTCCATATCAAGACTTCTCGTTACCAGCATCGCACAACAATACCCTAAGACAAAGAGAGCGAAATACAATGGCAACATCCAATAATAGAGGGGGATGCTCTTGGCGATAATATAAATCAATAAACCAATAAACGAAGAACCGACAACAGGTTTGATATACTTCATCGTAAGCGGATGAATTCTACTGGAATTATAAAGAATAGCTGACGTGATGATATTAATTGCAAAATATGAGATAAGAGTAGAAATTGAAGCTCCGTTTACTCCGTATCCCAACAGTTTTATCAATACATAATTCAATCCGATATTAAGGAGAACACCAAAAATAGAGACCTGCATGACTATTCCGGACATCCCCATAACTAATAATAATACCCCATTTGTACCCAGAAAAGCATGGAACAAGAAGCATACTGACAGAATTCTCAAAGAAGAAGATGCATCCACAAAGCGCTCTCCAAAAAGATACGTTATAGACATCTCCGGAAAGAAAAAGAGAACAAAGAAAATAGGGAGGGTAACGGAAAATAACCACTTGGTAAGCACCTGATAAGTTCTCTTTAGTTCAGTGTTCTGTTTTCTGGCAAACATTTCAGCGGCAATGGGCATAAACACAAAAGAAATCGCAGCAAGGGGAAACGTGAGCAGCTTTGCAAGCGACATGCTGACATTATAAACCCCCACATCTTCAGCATTCGCATATCTCCCGAGCATGAGAGTATCGGTCCAACCCAACACAATTGCCAGAACAGAAGTAGCAAGGAGGGGAATAGAGAATCGCAATAACTCTTTTTTGCTGCTCTCGAATGCCTTTTGGGGATTAAATTTCACCCTCTGAAAAGTGTAGGTCATAATTACAAAAAACATTACAGCCATTGCAAAAACATACGCATAAACAATGCTGATAAACGATAGCTTCAGCAGGGAAAACAAAACAAGGAAAACTAAAAAAAATAAAGGTTGTCCCACATCCATATAGACTTTGGGATGAATTATATTATGTCCTCGTAATATGCCGTTTGCTATGTTTGCCATAACAGAAAAAGGAATAAATAAAGACATTGCCTTCAAAGGTGCTTCAAGTTGGGGCTTGTAAAAGATGTATTTTGACAGCATGCCGGAGGAAAAAAATACTAAAACAAAAACCAGCAAGCTTGAAAACGCCCCTATACGAAGCGCCTCCTTTGATATGGCGGCGGCATAATCTTTCCTGTTTTCCCCAAGATAAATCGAAATATAACGAGACACGCCTTCCTGCAGGCCAAGATTCGACAAAAGGACGAAAATGCTTATTATCGCTACAGTGAGGGAATATATCCCCAATTCCTCCTTTGTCGTAAACCTGACTATAAGGAGTTTTGCTACAAACCACAAAATGATACTGGCAACCATCCCGACAAAAACCAGCATCGTGCCTTTCGCAGCACTTTTCAATGAAGAATTGACTAGTTCAGACATGGTGTATTATAGCAGTACGATGATTATTCACAATAACGCTTTGACTGCGGCAAAAAAAGTTATCCCAAGGCTACTCGGCAGGATCGAAGTGGCAGTGGATGCAAGAACCTGTCATAAAAATGTCAGGGCTATTGAGACGCAGATAATCGCCCACTATTGCCTGGCAGACTTCTCAATAACAGAAAATGCCTTCTGTTCTAGGTGCTTCGCAAATCCGGCGTACTCTCCTTCAGACTTCCTAAGGCCACTGATAAAGGCAAATGCCTTATCCTGCCTTCCATCTTTAATCAGAAAATTAATATAAGGCCACAGATATCCCGTAGGATCACTTATCTCAAATGCCCTTTCATAGAGCTTATGCACCGGCTCTCCCCCCTCCCCGCGTATCACGAAGTCTGCATAGAGCATGGTATTAAAGCTGTATCCGGTCAGTAATTCGTTCACAAGGAAATCGTCTGTTAAAGGGACCTTTTCAGCATGTTCGTATGCTATATTTCTGTAATTGGCCTCAAACCGCTTCTTCACCTCTGACTTGAACTGGTCCCTGGCAGCAGTATCAATATTTTTCGGATAGAGTGCCGCGGTAAAAAGATAGGGATAATAATGATAATTTTCCGAAAAAGTCTTTGTTAATCCCGCGGGGTTATTGGTAAAGAGCTTGCCCTTATCCGTAAAATCCGCATTAATTTCCCTTAGGGTACTTTTAGCCTGCCGGTAGAAATCAGGATAAAGGCCCGCGTATTTCCATTGAGGTGAACTTTCCATTCCATATATATCTTTTCTTCCGGCAGTATCAATAACAAGGATATCCTCTCTCAGCCTCTCGATTGCCCGCATATAAAAAACAATAAAGATCGCGTTGTCATGATAGTTCATGAGCAGGCTCTTTACCGGTAAAGAAGAAAGCATGTCCCTGCCATAGTCATAGGCGATCGGGGTTTTGCTTAAATCCGCTGTCTTGTATGAATAGGGCAGCAGAGACAAGGGGAGGAGTAAGGCAAACGCATATGCAAAAAACACAGGGAGCAGCGCAGAAGAACTCCTCTTGAGCAAGGCAAGCACGGAAGAGAACCCTTCCGAGGCCAGACAGTAGAGAATAGGGAGAGAAGGGAGGAAGAAGACCGAGATCACCGCGATGTCTTCGTTTTTCACTTCCTGCCCACCCCATACCATCCTCCCGAGCACCGCAAACCAGACCATGAAAGAAAAAACAAAATAGAACAATTCTTTTTTCTGTTTTCTCAAACTGATAAGCCCCAGAATAAGGAAGAGCAAAACAGGCTTTGTGCCGGGATATGCGACATAAACAAGGCTGTGTTTGAGGCCATAGAGCCAGGATTTCCCGAAACTTGCGGCACGGGTAACAGTCGCCATTGTAGAAGACCCTCTATAGACTTTTCTTAAGAGTATCTTCACAAATTCATCCCAGTTCCCTGCGCGGGAATAGACGATCAGCCCGCCGGAATGGTCCATGGCCGCTGATCTGAGATACAAAAAAAGATTAACCGAAAAGCCCACGGAAAAGACAAGAAAGGCCAGGATTACCCACTTCAGGCTTATCTCCTTCCAACGGAGAGCAACAGGATATAAAAGCACAAGCCCCATGAAGCCGATGGTGTGGTGGTTCCCCAGGCCAAGTCCGATAATGAAAAAACCGAGGAGGGACAATTTGAGAAAATTTCCACCCTTCAATATTTTCAGGCCAAGATAAAAGACAAACATCGCGAGAAAGCTGTTGAGAGTATATACTTCCGCCTTAACAGATTCTATAAAAAACAGGGGGGAAATTGCACAGATGCCTGCGGCTCCATAGGAGGCAAACCTGTTTCCGTGCAGTTCCATCGATGTTTTAAATACCATGAGGCATGCCAGACTTCCGAAAAGGGCATTGACAAGGTTCACCTTGAAGGCGATATTACCGAAAGGGAGAAAGGTCAAAAGCTTTCCCATGATAATAAAGAGCGGATACCCCGGAGGATGTGCAGATCCAAGGGAGAAAGAGGCAGCCGCAAAGAGGCTGCTGTCTCCTGCGTAAATCGTTGGACAGAGCGCTGACAAATAGACAATGAACAGAGTTAAAAATAGTATAGATTCGTCTTTTTTCATATCTCTGCTATATGTTTTCATGGTTTGCTCTGCAAAGATTATACGTTATCTGCAACAAACAGGGCAATGGAGATGCTTGGGTATTATCGATCGGGGAAATTGTTTTGATGGAGAGAAGTTTTAAGTCCTGTAAAGAATATCCAGCGACAGAGAACCTTTTTCAGAAGGCCCCCTGTCGCTGAAAAAAATCAGTCTGCTGAAACTATCTTGGTATACAATACATTGCCTTCGTTGTCATAAACTGATATGCTGACCGACTGGATAGTCTCGTCATCTGTCGGGATAGCACTCAGAATTATCACTCCTGCTGCGGGAGTAGTGTAAGGAGCCACTTTAAAGAGCGTGCCGCCCCAGGGATTCATCTCCGCGGATCTTGCTGCAACAAATTGAGTTACTGGTCCGGCATCTGCCAACTCCGAATTAGTCATCGGACCAACAGCGCCGTCCCAGTTAGTATCGACCTCTACAAGGCTCCCCTGCTGAGTCCCTGATTTTTTTGCTGCTGTTATCCAGCCAGTAAGCTCAGGTTCAGAGGATGTGGTTGTCCTCTGTACAGCACCCTTTCTGGACCTTTCCTGCATGCCGATATAGCCGGGGATCGCGATAGCTGCCAGAATACCGATGATCGCGACAACGATCAGCAGCTCGATCAAGGTAAAACCTTTCTGCTCTTTTAAATTATTCACTGCCTTGTACATGATGATTGCCTCCTTTTTTGGTTTTCGTGGTCTGTATCTGACCACATGTATAATTTGATGAATCCTCGTACTGCCTGATGACTGTAATCCCACCTCCTTAGTGCTGAATCTTGTTTTCTCTGAATGTATATAAAAGCAGTTTCTATGCCAATATCTGAAATTCAGTAACCTCTATTAAATAAAGAATATTTCATCTTACAGAAGGGGCCTTCAATCATTAGAAATCAATAGTAATTGACATAATTTGTCACTAAGTGCCTGTTTCTTGTCATAGGCTTCAGAAGATTTCTGCAAGGTTTTCATCAACAAAGCTGTGATATAATTGAATATTCCCTGTGGCAAGCTGCGGAGAATCTCAATGCAATGAATATTATTTTTATATCCGCTCACTTGACCCTGCAGTCCCGTTACATCAGGACGGGGAATACGCTCGCTATCCATGTAACGAAATTATATAATAACCCTGAAAATCATGAAACACATAGGGCTTGATGCAGGATCAGTAAGTGTAAAGCTTGTTGTACTCGACGATAGAGGCGCCATACAAAACAGCATTTATCAGAGACATAAAGGACAGCCCCTTTCTGTGGCCCTTGAAATGCTTAAAACAGTAACGCGTGGTTCGACACTCGTTACGGGTAATAGAGACTCCTCACACCTTACTCCTCACTTCCTGCTTTCCGTTACCGGCTCAGCAGGCAGGCTGATAGGTAATATCCTCGGGATCACTCCGGTCAACGAGGTTGTTGCGTATGCTTACGCCACCCGGAGGCTTTATCCCCATATCAGGACGATCATAGAACTCGGCGGAGAAGATTCGAAGCTGATCCTCCTCGCTGAAGACTCATACAGCACGCGGGACTTTTCGATGAATTCCGTATGCGCTGCGGGGACCGGTTCTTTTCTGGACCAGCAGGCTGAACGCCTCCGGCTCTCTATCGAGGAATTCAGCGAACTCAGCCTGAAGTCAAAAAAGCCTCCAAGGATCGCCGGCAGGTGCAGTGTCTTTGCGAAATCCGACATGATCCATCTGCAGCAGATCGCGACCCCGGTTGAAGATATTGTGGCAGGGCTCTGTTTTGCTGTTGCAAGGAATTTCAAGGGATCAATCGCCAGGGGCAGGGACCTGGCTCTTCCGGTTTCATTTCAGGGAGGTGTTGCTGCAAACAGCGGGATGATACGGGCGTTTAAGGAAATATTCGGAATCGAAGAACTCTTCGTGCCAACGGAGTTCGCCTTGATGGGAGCGATCGGCGCTGCCATGAAAGACCGGGAAGAAAAACTAGGGACTGCGCAAGAGGAAACAGAGGACAGGGGACAGAGTCATGCATTTGATTTGCAAAAGCTTGAGGATTATATACATTCCAGCAAGCCGTCCGAAAAAGGTTATCGTCCTCTTATACTTAAGGGTGATGGTTTTGCAGAAAGACACCTTATAAAACAGTGAAAAGTTAAGCGTGAATAGGGAATCGGGTTCAGAACAAAAATTATGACTTATGTCAAGATTCTTGTAATAACCATTCACCTCTCACCCTTCACCATTCACAGCCTTTAAGGGCCTTTCTCGGAGTAGATATCGGTTCTATCAGCACGAACCTTGCCCTCATAGATGAATCCTGCAGGGTGATAGCAAAACGTTATCTCATGACAGCAGGCAGACCAATCGAGGCTGTCAGGCAGGGGCTTGAGGAGATATACCGGGAAGTAGGCGAAAGTGTACAGATAGGTGGGGTGGGCACTACCGGGTCGGGCAGATACATGATCGCTGATTATATCGGCGCTGACATCGTCAAGAATGAGATCACCGCTCAGGCAACAGCAGCAGCATTTATTGACAGGGAAGTGGACACCATATTTGAGATAGGAGGCCAGGATTCAAAGTATATCTCTCTGAAAAACGGTGTAATTGTGGATTTTGAGATGAACAAGGCGTGCGCTGCTGGGACCGGCTCCTTTCTTGAGGAGCAGGCCGAAAAACTCGGGATAGCAATAAAAGGAGAATTTCAGGAATCCGCGTTCGCTTCCCTGAACCCCTGCAGGCTGGGTGAACGGTGCACGGTCTTCATGGAAAATTCCCTGATGTCAAACCTCCAGTCAGGCTCTGACAAAAAAGACCTGCTTGCCGGGCTCGCCTATTCGATCGTGCAGAATTACATCAACCGGGTTGTCGGCAAGAGACAGATCGGCAAGAAGATATTCTTCCAGGGCGGTGTTGCATTCAATAAATCGGTTGTAGCAGCCTTTGAGAAATATCTCGGCAGGCAGATCATCGTCCCGCCGGACCATGATGTCACCGGCGCGATAGGCATGGCATTGATAGCCAAAAAATATATGGAAGATCAGGAAACAGGGGTCGGAAAACCAGACTTTGCGAGTCTTCATTCCCCGGTCCCCGGTTACGTTTTACCCTTGACAGATCACGGTTCACGCATCACGGGTTTCAAGGGCTTTGAGCTTTCCCGGCGGGCTTATGATATTTCATCCTTCGAATGCAAGGGATGTTCCAATGTCTGCGAGATCAACAGGATAAAAATCGAAGGGGAAAAGAATCATCTCTTTTATGGAGGCAGGTGCGAAAAGTATGATGTCAGAAAGAAGAAATCCGAGCACAAAATCCCTGACCTGTTTGCCTTCAGAAACGAAATGCTCTGGAAGGCACACCGCAAATACAGTGAAAGGCTGACAACGAGAAGTGAAGAAACCGCGGAAAAGACCGCTAGCGATAAAAACATTTCGCGATTCACATCTCACGTCTCACGTACAAAAATAGGGATACCATACATCTTCTATTTCCATGATTTTCTTCCCTTCTGGACAACACTACTCTGGGAACTCGGATTTGAGGTTGAAGTATCTCCTGAAACTGACCGGCATATCATAGACAGCGGGCTGGAGACCATCCTTGCTGAGACATGCTTCCCGGTAAAAACTGCCCACGGACATATCAAAGCACCTCATCGACAAGGGAGTAGATGCTCTCCTGATTCCGAGTTTTGTAAATCTGAACAAGGCAGGTGATCCCTTTGATTCAGGCTTTGCATGCCCATATACCCAGACTATTCCGTATATGGCAAGAACAGCTTTTCAAAACTTAAAGGCGATCACTCCTGTTATCGACCTGAACCAGGGAGAGGGATTTCTCAAAAAAGAACTTAAACGCGCGCTGAAACCCTACCATATCAGCACCGCTGAGATATCCAGGGCATTCAGAGCAGCCCTGATTGAACAGGAAATTTTTATAAAAAGAATAAAAGATAAAGGGAATGAGATCATTTCCACACTCACAGGAGCGGGCTGCTGTAATTGTAGGGAGGGCTTATAATTCGTTTGACAAAGGGGTAAATCTCGATATACCGAAGAAACTGGCAGATCTCGGGGTAATATCCCTGCCCATGGATTTTCTGCCGATCGAGAACTCCCCCATAAAGCAGGATTGGCCGAATATGTACTGGAGGGCCGGCCAGAGAATCCTGAGCGCCGCGAAGATCATCAGGACGAATCCCCTGCTTCATGCCGTATATATCGGTAATTTTTCCTGTGGCCCGGACTCATTCATTATTAAATTTTTTGAGGAAGAGATGTCAGGGAAACCCTATCTGCACCTGGAACTCGACGCACACAGCGCTGACGCAGGTGCAGTAACCCGGTGTGAGGCCTTTCTGGACAGCATAGAAAATACCAGGGACAAAAGCCGGTCTCCTTCAGCATCTCGCCGAAATGAGAAGTCAGAAAACAGAACTGCAGGGTCAGAATGGTGCCTGCGCAGATCGAAACATTCTAATCAGGGGTCACGCACAATCTATCTCCCTCGCATGTCTGATCACGCCTTTGCGCTGGCAGCGGCATTTGAATATTGCGGCATTGCAGCAGAGGTGCTTCCCGAATCGTCCGCCGAAACCGTAGATTTAGGAAAAAAATATGTATCAGGCAAGGAATGTTATCCCTGTGCGGTTACGACCGGAGACATGATAAAAAAGATCATGGAATCCGGCTTTGATCCTGACCGGTCGGCATTTTTCATGCCTTCAGGGGCAGGCCCCTGCAGATTCGGGCAGTACAACGTATTCCACCGGCTCGTGATGAAAGATCTAAAGCTGGCCAATGTCCCCGTGTTCTCACCGAATCAGAATGAAAAGTTCTACGATCACCTGAAGATAGCAGGAAAGGACTTCGCGATGCGGTCCTGGAAGGGCGTAACCGCTGTCAGCCTGCTTCAGAAATGCCTGCATCAGACAAGGCCCTATGAAAAAGAGAAGCATGTTTCCGATGAGATCTATAGGATTCACCTGCGGAAGGCCTATGACTCTTTGCGCGGCGCTGACGGGGGAATCGATGCTGTCCTGAAGAAGGCAAAACTGGATTTCGAAAATGTCCCGAGACAAACAGACAAAAGACCCCTTATCGGGATCGTAGGTGAAATATTCGTGAGATCAAACAGGTTTTCCAATGAAAACCTGGCCAGGAAGATCGAAGAACTCGGTGGTGAGGCTTATCTCGCGCCTGTAGAGGAATGGATATACTACATTAATCTCATGGGGCTGCGCAGGGCCTTGATAAAAAAAGACTGGTCTGGTATCATTACTCTTCTGTCAAAGCGGTTCTTTCAAAAGAGGATAGAGCACAAACATGAAAGGATTTTTGCGGGATTTCTCAGGAGCCTGCATGAACCTGACACCAGGGAGATTTTAGCCAAGGCCAGCCCTTACATCCATTCCTCCTTTGAGGGTGAAGCTATCCTTAGTATAGGCAAAAGCATCGAACTGATCGAAAAGGGCGCAGCTGGCATCATTAATGCCATGCCCTTTGGATGTATGCCGGGGACAATTGTCAGCGGGCTGATGCGTGGACTCAAAAGAGAATACAGCATTCCCTGCCTGAGTATCCCCTATGACGGGACTGAATCGCTTACAACAGAAATTCAGCTTGAGGCCTTTATGGACCAGGCAAGAGAATACAAAAAACAACAGGCAACAGACAGCAAGCTGTAATAATAGAACAAGTAAGAGACGAAAATTAAGCACGAGAGTCCTTTTTCGTGCTGTTTGTTATTTTTAGTGAAAAGGGAGGTGAGTCTGTGGGGAACGTAGTAAAATGGCGTAAGAAGAAGATGAGTAAGCACAAACACAAGAAGCTTCTTAAAAAGACAAAGCATCAAAGAAGGAATAAATAGCTCCTGAAAGCCGTTGTATCTGATAAAAAAAATCTTCTCTTCAGGTATATTTTTTCATATACGCCGTGTCCATAATCCGGCTGAGGTCATCACAAGATTTTGCCGAAGCGGGAACTATTCTGGTGTAATGGTGCTTTTTCTCTGCATAAAACAAAATCCTTCTTGCCCTCTGTTCAGCACCCTGACGCTTCAACCGACGGGAATGCGTTAGAGCATTCTGCGGCGTATCTCAGCTCAGGTACACGGCACCTATGAAGAGATGTTGAGAATCTTTCAATCCTTCACCAGATTTTTCAATTCTCTGCATCCCTTTTCACTTCCCAGTGCGCATCCCTTCCGAAAATCTGTTATAGCGTTCAGAGCATCACCCATTTTCAGTCGCGCATACGCACGATTGATGTAAGGTGCTGCATTTTTCCGGCCCAATGCTATTGCCCTTGTGTAACTTTCCACTGACCGATCGTACTGCCCATCCAAATCGAAAGCCATCCCCAAATTGCAGAGGGCCTCGAAATAATCAGGTTTTAAGGCTATAGCGCGTTCGAAATCTTCCTGCGCGTTCTTAATTAATCCCTTTTTTGCATAGGCCACCCCGCGGTTATTGTAAGTCATAAAACTTCCTGGCTTAAGCGCGAGGGCCCTCGTGAAATCATAAATCGCCTGATCATGCATCCCCGTATGATTATAGGCGCCCCCACGGTTATTAATAGCGTCGAAATAGTTCGACTTAAGCGCGATTGCCCTTGTAAAATCACCTATCGCCTGATCATACATCCCCCTGTTCTGATAAACAATCCCACGGTTATTAAGGGCGATAGAGTAATCAGGGTTAAGTGCTATCGCAGCGTCAAAGTCTTGTGTCGCTCTTTCATATTCGCCTTTTATGTTATAGGCGTTGCCACGGTTATTATAGGCAAAAGGGATTTTCACCTGAGAATTTTCGATCACATACGTCCAGAGCACAATACTGTCTTTCCATACCCTTATCTGTCTGATGCTCAAAAAAGACATCAAGACAAGCAGAATACATGCGATAACAAATCCGGTGTATTCGTGTCTCAGGCCTCTCTGTTTTAGTAAATTCAGTTTTTCATAACCCATCGCCGCAGCCAAGCCCAAAACAAGAAATGGCCCAAGGCTTGGCAGGTAGGTATATCTGTCGGCCATCGACTGCAAACCGACACGAATTATTCCGAGCACCGGAAGCAGTGTTATAAGGTAATATCCCCACACAGCCAGCCAGACCCTGCGTCCCCGTAAAGAAAGCCTGACACATACCAGCGTAATTACAATTACGACCAAAAGAGAAAAGAAATACCTGCCGGATAAAAATGAAATCTCTTTCGGATAAGGGTAAAAGGGGCTCAGATTGAGAGGTAGAAGCATCTTCGTTACATATGAAATTATCGCATCTGCAGCTATCATAATTCTTCCCGGCACTGAGGAGGCTTCAAGAGGTACCAGACTTCTGCCCTTTATCTGGGCGAGGATTGTTATGACAGAAGAGGCGACACTCAAGGCAATGAACGGTATCTTTTCCTGTACTGTCTTTCCAAATGTCCTCAAGGACTGAATTCTTTGAAAAGGAAACCAGTCCAGCAGGATGAGAACTGCAGGAAGGGTAACAATCATGGGCTTGCTTAACAAGGCGCAGAGAAAAAAAGCAAGAGAAAAAAAATAGTTTCTGAAGGACGGCTGCCTGAATCCCCTTCTGCCATTTTCAAGCCCACGAACATATCTGATATATGAAAGGATACTGAGACAAAAAAACAGGGCACTCAGAACATCTTTCCTTTCAGAGACCCATGCCACCGACTCAACATGAACAGGATGGATGCCGAACAACATACCGGTTGCGGCAGCGGCTATCAGAACCCCTTTTTCGTCAGAAACAACCCCGCTGAATTCTTCAGTATTGTTTTTTCTGCTGTAAGCCTCGAAAAGTCCTATACACAAATATACAACTAAGGCCGCATTCAGGGAATGGAGGACTATGCTGGTCAGGTGGTGTCCACGCGGATTAAGTCCCCAGATTCTGTAATCCAGGAAATGGGAGATCCATGTCAGGGGGTGCCAGTTTCCAACATGGAAGGCTGAAAAGGACCATATGAGAAAATTTCCAGGAGAAGACTGAATATAACGGTTTTCATATACATATTGATCATCATCCCAGTTTACGAATTCGTTCCCAAGAGAAGGCAGATAAACTAATACGGTTATGGAAAATACCAAAAGAGCGATCAGCGTGCTGGTTGGCACAGGTCTATTCATATCTGAAAAAAGGTTTTTGCCTGAAATGAATCTCACAGAAAACATTATGGATGAAGGTTTGCCTGTTTTACAAGCATTCCGATATTGCATCCAAGACTCACCCCATAAAATTCATGTGAAGGACTTTTACACGTACTACCGCTTATTCATAGTGTAAAGAAACGCGAATGATGTCCCATTTTTATTTATCTGAACCGATGTTTCTGTCCGGCAGTATTGCAGAAGACTGACAAAAGATTTCAATTTTTTACCAGTTTTTTCAATTCCCTGCATCCAACGTCGCTTCCTAATACGCATCCTCTTCGTAAATCAGCTATTGCATTGGCGGTGTCGCCGGTTTTCAGCCGGGCATATGCCCGAATAATATAGGCCCGGTCTCTGTCCCTGTTCAATTCAATCGCCTTATTATAATTTTCCATTGCCATATCATACCTGGATTGCCTGTAATAGGCATATCCGAGATTACAATATGCTTCGTAATAACCATGATTTATTGAGATCGCCTTCGAAAAATCAGCAATCGCCTTGTCGAGCGCGTCCGACTGCCCATAGGAAATCCCGCGATTATTATAGGTTTCATAGTTATCGGGATCCAATGCTATCGCTTTTGAAAAATCATCAATCGCCTTACCGGTCAGCCCCTGGCCAAGATATATCTTTGCTCGGTAATTAATAGCTTCATAGTACTTGGGATTCAAGTCTATGGCTTTTGAGAAATCATCAATCGCCCTGTCGGTCAGCCCCTGGCCAAGAGAGACAATTCCCCGGTAATAATAAGAGCCGTAGTAATTGGAATTTACTGCAATGGCTCGCGTAAAATCTTTGAACGCCTTTTTGTAGTCACCAGCATCAAAATAAGCAACTCCTCTGTTAATGAAAGCGGTCGGGTTTCTTTGGAAATTTTGATGCGGGGTGTTTTCGATTACGTAGTTCCAGAGCGTTATGCTGTTTTTCCAAGCTCCAATTTGTTTAACTGTGATATAGGTAAGAGTAAGAAGTATGAATAGAACAGAGGCTGACAAAGTTACTCTCCGCAGGAGTACATTTTGTTTCGCCACATTCACTCTCTCTGATACCAGTCCGAAAGCCACGCCTGCTATTAAGGTCGGTATTAAACTGGGCAAATAAAAATATCTGTCTGCCATCGACTCCATACCCACATGGATGATCCCTATTACCGGAAGCAGTGTAACAATATAACATGCCCATGCAGCAAGCAGAAAACGCCTCCTCTTATAGACTGCCAACAATGAAACAGTAATGACAAGGGTTAATATGACGGGGACAAAATATTGGGGAGAAAAAAGAGAAACATTTTGCGGAAAAGGATAAAATGGATTTAAGTTGAGGGGGAAGATCATTTTAAATAGATAAGATATGTTTGAGTTTATGCCCACCGTAAGCCTTGTTAAAAAGGGAGCCTGTATAAGAGAACCACGAGTATTCAGCATAAAGATCATTGCAAGCGATGTAACAATAGACAGCAGAAAAAAAGGCAACTTTTCCAATAAAACAATCCTGGCATTTTTCGTCCGTTTATAATACAGATCCATTATGATTAGGACAGGTGGAAGGGTTACCGCTATCACCTTGCTTGCAAGTGAAAAAACAAACCATGCGAGAGAGAAAAGATAGTCCCTGTCAAATATCCTGGACAAAGCTCCATGTTCAGGCATACGCCTTACATGTCTCATATAATGAATGATGCTCAATAGATAAAAAAAAGTACAAAGGAGATCTTTTCGGTTTGAGACCCACGATGCAGTCTCAACATGAATGGGATGCAATCCGAAGATCAATCCCGCCACAGTAGCTGTCGTCAGCATCCCTCTTTCTGTCAGAACAGAGGGATCGCCAATTTCCTTTTCCTTCGCAACTTCGAGAAGCCATACAACGCAGATCACGACCAAAAAACTATTTAAAGCATGAAAAAGAATGCTGGTCAGGTGATGGCCCAGAGGATTCAGACCCCATAATGCATAATCGACCGCATGCGATATCCATTGGAGAGGCTGCAAGAAAGAATGGTATTGATCTCTTGAAAAAGTCCACTTAAGAAGATTGCAGTCAAGGGACCGGATGGCCGTGTTGCCAACCACATTATAGATGTCATCCCAGTTTACGAATTCGTTCCCAAGAGAAGGCAGATAAACTAATACGGTTACGAAAAATACCAAAAGAGCGATCAGCGTGCTGGTTGGCACAGGTCTATTCATGTCTGAAAAAAAGTCTTTGCCGGCAATTTTTTTCATGAATCATATTATGGATAGGTATCTTCTATTTTACAAGCTGCTGGATTAAACAGACGCCCGCCGGTAGATCAAGTTTGGGATTCAGGTTTTTTATCCTGACTACAGCTCCTCATTCTTCAAACGATTCCCACTCACCTCCACAAAAGGTCCTGTCCAGCGTAATATAACCGCAATAAAAAGACTTTGAAACAATCCTCTTCCTTGGGGTATCATTCATAGATGCTGAAACCGTTCTTAACAACCGGAATAGGAAGCCTGCCTCACCACAATGCGCAGGATGCGATCATGCTCATTCTGGACACCTTCGATGTCCCTTTCTGGCCTCAGTTGCCGGGACGCTCTTTCAAAGAGTTCATGATACCACAATACTCGGAAGGCCTGCCCTATCTGAAGATAGATACCGACAAAGCGATGATATGGATCGAAAGGAACAGTTCCGATGAACTCGAACGTTTCTATGAAAGCTGGACAGAGGAAAGCAGAATCGCCATATCAGAGGATCATGCGGAGGGACTGCACGCTTTTCTTAAGGCTGTCAGAACAAAAAAGTTTCTCTTCCTGAAGGGCCATGTCACCGGACCGCTGACATTCACGCTCGGGTTGAAGGACTATACAGGCAAATCCGTATATTTCGACGAAGAGTTCCGGGAGATATCTCTGATGCTCCTGAAAGCGAAGACGAGATGGCAGATTGATCAGCTGAAACCATATGCGAAAAAAGTGATCATCTTTATTGATGAGCCGATCCTCTCAGCACTGGGGAGTTCCAGTTATCTTGGTGTAAACGAGATCGAGGCATCGAGGCTTTTGTCAGAACTAGTTGAAGTAATTAAGGGCGAAGGTGGCATTTCAGGTATCCACTGCTGCGGCAACACAGACTGGCCGCTTGTCATCAACTGCCGGCCTGATATAATCAACTTTGATGCCTATGATTATACCGAAACCATCGCTCTTTACCCGAAAGGAATTCACGGGTTTTCTTGAAAAAGGAGGTTATCTCGCGTGGGGGATCATTCCGACTTCTGAGGCGATAGCAGATGAAACTCCTGAATCTATAAAAAAACGTTTTCAGCAGGGGATTGAAAAACTTTCCCTGCATATCCCCGGAGACCTACATCTTGTCGAACATCCTGCTCACCCCCTCGTGCGGAACAGGCTCAAGGACTATCGAGGAGACCCTGAAGGTATTCCAGCTTCTCATGAGGCTGAAAGAGGAATACCTGTGAAGGGTGTTTTTATCTCATTCGAGGGGATAGAAGGTACAGGCAAGTCAACACAGGCAAACATGCTCGCAGAATATCTGCGGCAAAAAGACTGCCGGGTGATCCAGACCATGGAGCCGGGAGGGACACAGATAAGCATGAAGATCCGTGAACTGCTTCTGTCGCTTGAGAGCAGGGGCATGGACCAGGTTACCGAGCTTCTCCTCTATAACGCCGCACGTGTCCAGCATATTCAGGAGGTCGTCGCTCCCGCACTCAGGAAGAGGAGACATTGTTATTACCGACCGGTTCAGCGATTCCACGACCGCTTATCAGGGTTTTGCGCGGGGAATAGACCTGCAACTGATTGATTCCCTTGATCTGATCGCAACGAAAAAACTGAGGCCTGATATTACCCTGCTGCTTGATATCGACGTCAAAACAGGACTTGCGCGAAACAGGGCACTCAGCAAAAACGACCGCATCGAGCTTGAGGATATATCTTTTCATGAAAAGGTCCGGACAGGCTTCATTCAGATTGCTGCCCGGGAACCCGAACGGATAAAGATCATCGACGCCTCAGAAAGCCTGGAGCAGGTACACAGAACCGTTGTGAAAATTGTCTCAGCCTTTCTGGAAGAACAGGGAGGAAGATAATTGTCATTCTCCGCTATCATAGGACAGGAAAAGGCGATCGGTATGCTCACCGGCATTCTGAAACGAAATAGGCTTGCCGGCTCTTATATCTTCAACGGAGAGTCAGGGACAGGTAAAAAACTCGCCGCTGTGAATTTTGCAAAAACACTGAACTGCCTGAACACCGGCTCTGGAACCGCCTTTTCTGCTGATGCGTGCGACCAGTGCGAATCGTGTTTAAAAATCGATTCCGGCAGCCACCCCGATCTGCTGTTGATCTCTCCCGAAGACCGGCAGATAAAGATAGACGAGATACGGCTTATCGATGACGCGCTCTCGTTCAGGCCTTTTGAAGGCAGAAAAAAAGTCGTCATCGTTGATGACGCCGACACCATGAACATCGCTGCTGCAAATGCATTCCTGAAAACACTCGAGGAGCCTCCGGAAGACAGCGTCATTATTCTGATCTCTTCAAGGTCTGACCGTCTTCCCGCCACGATACGGTCTCGGTGCTCACGGGTGAATTTCGCCACCCTTTCCCTTAACGCCTGCAAACATGTCCTCAGGGGGAATGTCCGGGACGAAGAGCTTGAAGCCCTGGCTCGATTTTCGATGGGAAAACCAGGGGTTGCGCTCTCCTCAGACCTTAAAGATGAAATCACCTGGTTCAACACTCTTCTCAAGGCCATGCTGAACGCGGAAAAAGACGGCTGGGCTTCCCGCGAAGAGATGGACAAATGGTTCGAACACGTGCTGATCTTGTTGCGGGATGCCGCGGTGTTCAGGATAACCGGCGGGACATCTCAGCTTATTAACGCAGATATTGGGGAATCCGCCTTTGAACCGGGAAAATCTCCGGACTTACAGGTTATAATAGAACTATACAGAGAACTGTCCTTTTTGAAAGGGCTGCTCATGTTTAATCTGAATAAATCAATTACCTGGAATTACACTGCATCATTATTGAGAAAAGGACTGGTGGTCTGATATGCCAAATGTTGTAGGGATCAGATTCAAAAGCTGCGGGAAAATATATGACTTTGAAATAAACGGCCTTGAAGCCCGTAAAGGCGACCGGGTCATTATTGATTCAGAATTTGGCCTGAGCATCGGAAATATCGCGGTAGATGCTCACTTCATCGAAAAACCGGCAAAAGAACTGAAAAAGGTCCTGCGTCTGGCAAGTGAAGAAGATCTTCAGCAGAAACAGGAGAACGAAGAGTTCGAAAAAGAGGCCAAAAGCTTCTGTTATGAACGGATCATGGCAAGAGGACTGCCGATGAAGCTCGTCTGCTCGGAAGTCGCACTCGACAGAAAAAGGATCGTCTTCTACTTCACTGCAGACGGAAGGATTGATTTCAGGGAACTGGTCAAAGACCTTGCGGCCAAATTCAAGACGCGGATTGAGATGAGACAGATCGGCGTTCGTGACAAGGCTAAACTCGTCGGAGGACTCGGTATCTGCGGGAAAGAATTATGCTGCAGACTTTTTCTGACTTCCTTTGAACCTATCTCGATAAAGATGGCGAAGCAGCAGGATCTCAGCCTGAATACCGGCAAGCTATCCGGCACCTGCGGCAGGCTGATGTGCTGCCTCGGTTATGAATATAACGAGAGCGAGGGTACTACAGCCACAAAAAAGCCTGAGGCAGCAACGATTGAGGCCATGCGCACGGACGCGCCGGAAGAGATTGAAGAATCATTGGACACCTTGTCCCCGGAAATCATTTGCTGTCCCGTACCTCAGAAAGAAGAAATCCTTCCAGTTTCTGGTGCTGAGAAAAAGCCCGATCTCCAGAAACCGGAGGGGATCAGCACCCATAAGAGAAAGCGACGGAGAAGACATCGGAGAAGGGGGCCCAAGAAAGATGAATAAGCGGTTCTACGTAACTACACCCATTTACTATGTAAATGACATCCCGCACATAGGACACGCCTACACTACTGTGGCAGCTGATATCCTGGCACGGTATAACAGGCTTATCGGCAATGATTGTTTTTTCCTGACCGGCACTGACGAACATGGGCAGAAGGTTGAAAAGGCTGCAGTGGAAAAGGGCCGTTCACCGAAAGAGCAGGCAGATTTGATGGTCGAAAATTTCAAAGCTCTCTGGAAAAAGCTGAATATATCAAACGATGCCTTTATTCGCACCACAGATACGGAACATAAGAAAACCGTTCAGGGTCTGCTGCAGCTGCTCTGGGACAAAGGAGAGATAGAAAAGAGATCTTATTCAGGCTGGTATTGTACGCCCGATGAGCGGTTCTGGACCGAAAAGGACCTTGTCGGCGCAAACTGTCCTGACTGCGGACGGCCTGTTGATCAGATACATGAAGAGAACTATTTTTTCCTGATGTCGAAATATCAGGAGAGGCTCATAAAATATATTGATGAGAACTCCGACTATATCCTGCCTGAAACCAGGAGGAATGAGGTGCTCGGTTTTCTGAAAAACAATGTGCTCGGTGACCTCTGCATTTCCAGGCCAAAACAGCGACTTTCCTGGGGGATTCCCCTTCCCTTTGACGACAATTTTGTGACCTATGTCTGGTTCGATGCGCTCGTCAATTATTTTTCAGCGACCCGTTACCTCGCACCACACGCTGAACAGGCAAAGCTCGGAAATTTCTGGTGGCCCGCGGCGCATCACCTGGTGGGCAAAGACATACTTACGACACACGCTGTCTACTGGTCAACGATGCTTATGGCTTTGAATTTTCCGTTGCCCGGAAATATCTTTGCTCACGGCTGGTGGACAGTCGAAGGCAAGAAGATGTCGAAGTCAGTGGGCAATGTCATAGACCCTCAGGCAATGACAGACCGGTACGGCACAGATGCATTCAGATATTTTCTCTTCAGGGATGTGCCTTTCGGTCTTGACGGAGATTTCTCAGAAGATGCCCTTGTAAAAAGAATCAATACTGACCTCGCCAATGACCTTGGAAACCTCCTGAGCAGGTTTCTTGCTATGGCAGAAAAATATTTCGATGGTGAAATTCATCCGGAGCGGAAAACAGACGAGGCAATGGTATTTTCACGACAAATTGTCACTACTCAGGCAGGAGTTCATAACGACCAGAACTGGTCGCACCTCCGCTTTAATATAATTCTCGATTACATATGGGACATTGTCAGAGCAGCGAACAATCACATCGCGCAGACAGAACCATGGAAACTGGCAAAGTCTGATCCTGAGCAGCTTAAAACTGTGATGTTCCAAATCTGGAACATTTTGCGCCTCAGCGCAGTCAATCTTTACCCTTTCATGCCCGAGACTGCTGAGAAGATGTGGACCCAACTCGGGCTGAAATCGCTTGTTGATGAGACCGCAAAAAGCCTCCCGAAGGGGGCACCAGAAAACAGTGAGAGTAAGCCCAACACCTTTGATTGGGACTGGAATCCTGGCTATGGAATCAAGGTTTCAAAAAGCGAGCAGCTCTTTCCAAGGATCGAAAAAGACAGAAAGGCACCTATGGAAGAGAATAAAAATGAGACAGTCTCTAAAGAAGAGAATCCCGAAAGACAGAACCTTATAGCTATCGGAGACTTTGCAAAGGTCGAACTAAAGGTCGGCAAGATCCTCAATGCGGAACGGGTAAAAAAATCCGACAAGCTTATCAGACTTCAGGTAAATACCGGAGAAGAGAGACAGATCGTCGCAGGGATAGGAAAGGCTTACAGCCCTGAGGACCTTATCGGGAAGAAAGTCGTTGTCGTAACCAATCTTCAGCCTGCCAAGCTCATGGGCGTTGAGTCCAACGGCATGCTCCTCGCTGCAACAGGCCCGGATGGGGTACCGGTTATACTGACGCCGGAAAAGGACATTGAAGAAGGGGCAAAGATAAAATAAATCTCATAACTCATATCCGGGGCAAACTGTCGCATAATCTATTACTGCTTTGAGGTATTCTGTTTTTTTAATAATGTTCTTTCCTTTTTATTTTATGACAGTCAGGGTACACCATGAGATAGTTTTTGCCGGATTTTTCAGTAAGAATTGAATTTTTGGTTCACGAATTTTTCATTATTATTTTGCGGTTATAAAAAATAACAGCGCTCTTGACTATTAAAGCTCATAGTGATAGAGTTTTAATGAATTCGAAAGCAAATATTATAGAAAAAGTATCCGGGGGGTAATGCGCCTTTGTCCGTCTAATATATCAAGGGGACAAAGCGACATCAACATGATCATAATAGAAAGCAAATACTATAGAAAAGATATCCGATTTTTTCTTTTCTTTGGGAGGTAAAATTCATGAAAGCTAAGTATGCGCTGTATATTGTCGTTTCTCTAATTGTCTGTCTTTTCTTCTCTCTTGTGTATGCAGAGACTTTTGGCGTCAGAAAGAAAAGAGTAAAGCCCCATGAGTACGGAACCATTGTTCTGAATAATTTTTCAGAGAAAAAGTTTATCGCCCCTGTTGTATTCAAACACTGGCTCCACAGGTCGAAATATACGTGCAGGGTATGCCACGTGGATATCGGGTTTGCAATGAAAGCGGGTGAAACAGGGATTACCGAAGAGGACAATAAAAACGGGATATACTGTGGTTCCTGCCATAATGGGAAAGAGTCCTTCGCCTGTGAAGAAAAGCAGGCAAATGGCGTAATAAAAAAGAACTGTGACAGGTGCCATTCATTAGGGAAAAAAGTTGATTTCAAATATGACTTCTACACGTTCAAAAAGGGCCTCCCCCAGGAAAGATTCGGTAATGGAATTGACTGGATGAAGGCGGAGGATGAAAAGCTCCTGACACTGAAGGACCAGATAGAAGGCATTTCCATTAAAAGGAAAAAGCTCACGAACGTGAAAGAACACGAACTGACCGCAAAAGTGACCGGCATGCCGAATATTATTTTTTCACACAAAAAACATACGGTATGGAACGGATGCGAACTCTGTCACCCTGAGATCTTCGGCGTAAAAAGGGGCGACACTGTCTATTCCATGCAGGATATGTTCAAAGGTAAATTTTGCGGCTCCTGCCATGATATCGTGGCATTTCCAACTGACGACTGTCAGAGATGTCACACAAAAGAAGTGTCATAAATTATGAAGCGCGGAAAGATCATATCAGTTGTCGGTGCTGGCCGTTCTCATACTCTTGTCGGGCTCTGTGTTTGGTGGAAACAAGTTCGATCTATGGCCGCTCCCTCCCCCTGAAGAATATGGGAACATCCTCATCGACCGAACATCGAGCAAGAACGATATTAAACCGGCTACCTTTTCACACTGGAGCCATCGGACAAAATACACCTGCAGGGTATGTCACTTTGAACTTAATTTTGCGTTCGGCATTAATACCACTGAAATTACCGAAGAAGACAATAAAAACGGCCTCTTCTGCGGGGCATGCCATGACGGAAAAACGGTCTCCGATGGCAAAATTATCTTTGGCCATACCAGGGAAAACTGCGATAAATGCCATAACGGCAATATATCTTACGGCAGGGAGAATTTCGCTGAACTGAAAAGCAAACTCCCCAGAGCGAAGTTCGGAAACGAGATTGACTGGGTATTAGCCGTTCAAAAGGGGATTATAAAACCGAAATACAGCATTTATAAGGACGAAAAACCCATGGACTTTGACAAGAAGCTGGAACTCAGGGCAGAATGGAGCGGCATCTCACCTGCTGTATTTCCCCATGCCTCGCATGTACAGTGGCTTGATTGCTCAAATTGTCATCCCGACATCTTCAATATCAAAAAGAAGACAACCAAACATTTTGAAATGAAATACATATTGGAGAAAAAATTCTGTGGTGTGTGTCACCTTTCCGTCGCCCTGCCGATAGATGACTGTAAAGGATGTCATCCCAAGATGAGGTAATCGAAATGAAAAAAAGAACTATTGGTACAGACTTATTTCTACTATTTATTCTGGCATACTTTTCACCGTCTGCATCTGCCCAGTCCTGGATCGCGGATTTCGATGCTATCTGCGCCCAGGCTGAATCTGCTGAATCCCTGCCAACACCAAAACTCAAAGAGCTCATTGCTGAAAGTGATAAACTTCTCGGAGTGATTGAGGCAGGCAACGACCCAAAGAAAAAAGTCTATATCTTCAGACTCAAGAAATGCCGTAGTCTCTTCGCATATATAATAGACCTGAGAGAGACAAAAGACGCGTCTGCACCACCGCAATAAGAGACTGCCTAATTGCGGTAACCGCTGCCAGCGGGCCACCCTGTTTGGCGCTAGACCTTCTTTTTCTTCTCAGGTTGTGCGTTGATCCTTACGATAATTTCCGGCATCTCAACAGTCTTCCCCTGATGCTCGAAGGTTATCTTGAATTTCACGGCAGCAGGGATATATTCTTTTTCATCAGGGTCCCAATCTGATACCCAATCCCCCTGCGTTTCACCTTCAGGGATATCGTAATATTCAAACTCCAGTTTCTTGACTTCAGGGTCAAGCACATACACCGTGCCATCATCGTCTTCAAATATGTCTTCGAGGAAAAATACTTTTTCCCTTACCTTCAATCCTTCATCGTCGGTATAAAGAGAGACCCATTTAAGGCCTGCCAGGTCCTCAGGTCCTTTCCCGTAACTGTCTACGCTTGCTGTAACAAACCCGATTTTCTCGGATTCTCCTTTAAAAAAGAACTTCTCTTCTTCAAGTTTTTTGAAAAAAAACGGATAGCACCCCCGTATCAACCAGGAGACCCTGTCCCCCAATATTCTGATTTTCTGGGCCATATCAATCTTTTCAGCCCCTTTTGCCTGTGATTTATATGTAAGCCTCATGGCTGCCAGGAGGATAACAACGATAACAACAGAAAGCGTAAGGGCGATAACCAGTTCAATGAGGGTAAAGCCTCTATTCTTGTGATTCATATACGGTTCTCAGCCCTTTCAGTATGAACTCTCCTGATGGCGGCCAGTTAACGGTTACCGTAATATCGTAGACCTTTGTCTTTCCGTCATCCGATTCCGACTTCAGACTCACGTCTCTCTTCACCGAATATTTGTCTTCATACTCCTCTGAAGCTGACTCATCCGAAGGGTCAACGAAGATATATGCCTCATCCAGCATTGATCTCGCATAGAATATAGCCTTTGTATAATCTTCTGCTCTTTGGGTCGACCGCAGGTTGAGCGAAAAAAGCTGAAAAATGGCAACCACCGCAGTGCCGAGAATGGCAAGCGCGATCATCACCTCAAGGAGACTAAACCCTCTTGATTGAAGTAGTGCCGAGCACCGGGTCAACAATGATTTCATATTTCTGCCCTTTCCCGTTCCCTATCTCCATCTTTCCCCCTGAGCTGTTACCCTTGGGGAAAAAGCTGACATCTTCACCGGTAATCGTATACTTCCGGGGTATTTCATGCGCCTCTGAAGTCTTATCTTCACCATAATCGATCCAGTATTTTTTGGCTTCTCCATCGACCTTAAAGACGATATCCCTTCTTTCGAGCATGGATATCTCCCGGGCATGCTTGACAGTCAGAAAGAGCTTCCTCGCCTCCGTGTTGAACAAGGCCTTTTCCTGCAGCCGGCTGCCGGAAAACATCACGACAGAGGCTGCCAGTCCGACGATAAAAAGCACTAAAAGGAGTTCAAAAAGGGTAAACCCCGTTTGAGAACTGCGTACTCTAACGATATGCTTTGACAGTGGCTTTATACTACCATCAGCTTTTCCAGGGTAAGATTTCACCGGGGCAATTCTCTAATGGGGTAAATCCTCTATTCCCAGCTATTAACGTCTTTGTTTTCACCTTCACCGCCCGGAGCGCCATCACCGCCATAAGAAAAAAGATCATAATCACCGTGCGTACCGGGAGCCTGATATTGATAGGCATTCTTCCATGGATCGACGGGCAGCGCCTTTTTGAGATACGGACCGTCCCATCCCTGATCACCGGGATTTGTTTCAAGTGCCTTCAGGCCCTCTGATGTTGTAGGATAACGACCTGTGTCCAGGCGGTAGCTGTCTAAGTGCCTGCCCCAGCATTTCTATCTGGGTTTTTGCTGCAGACTGCTTGCCCTTGCCGACCTTGCCAAAAAGCTTCGGCCCAACGATCGCAGCGAGCATCGCGAGGATGACCATAACAACCAGCAACTCGATGAGGGTAAATCCTTTCCTGTTGATCCGGTATTTTCTTTCTTCTTTATTTTTCATAGTTTCCTCCTTTGTAAATCCTTCATTGAACTCGTGTTCCCCTCCAGTCCTTAACTCTGGGGGCATCGTATTTTTTCCTCTATCTGTTATATCGGTATATCGTTAATACTGAAAATACCAAGGAGCATTGAAATCACGATCAATCCGACAATCACGCCCATGACCAGGATGAGCGCCGGCTCAAAGAGACTGACGAACCTCTTAACGAGGTCCCGGGTTTCGATCTCAAACCTCTCTGCGATCAGGAGAAAGGTCTCCTCCAGTCTGCCTGCCTCTTCTCCCACAATGACCATCTGGTTGAAAATAGGAGGGAAGACCCCGCTTTCCTTCAAGGGTTGAGATATCCCCTTGCCCTTGCTCACGCCTTCTTCAAGAAGAAGAAGTTTCTTGGAAACAGCATCGTTGTCAATCACATCCCTCGATATCCTGATAGCCTCAAGTATCGGCACCCCGCTCTGAAGGAGAGTGCCCAATGTCCGGGAGAAACGTGAAATAATCAATTTCATCATCAGCTTCTGTAAAACAGGAATTTTCAGTTTCAGGTTGTCGATATAACTTTTTCCCTCGACTGTGTTCGCATATCCCCGGATCAGGAACCCCGCCAGGACAATAACCCCGAAAATCGCCCACCAGTATGAAGAGAAGATACTGCTGAACTGTATGAGCATAAGAGTCGGCATCGGCAGTGACTGTCCCATGTCCTCGAATATCTTTGAAAAGCTCGGCACGACATAGAGCATCAATACCGCCACTGCCAGACCACCGACCGTTGTAAGAAGAATGGGATATATCATCGCCGAAATGATCTCCTCACGGAACGAGATGCTTGTTTGGAGAAAAGATACCAGTCTCTTTATAACAACCTCAAGAATGCCTCCTGACTCACCCGCTTTTATCATATTAATATAAACCCGCGGAAATATCTTATGTTTCCCAATCGCATAGGAAAGCGTATTCCCTTTCTGGATGTCTATATATACTTCCCGGATGATTGCCCTCAGGGCCTTTTTCTCGGCATGCTCCGAAAGCACATACAGCGCCCTGTCGATAGGCAGGCCGGCGTCGAGAAGGTTGCCGAGTTCCTGGGTAAACGTCAGAAGGTCCTTCAGGGAAATCCGCTCAAAAAAGCTGCTTTCCCTGACTTCTCCCGGTTTGACGCTCAGGAGAGTAAGACCTTTCTCTCTCAATAACGCCTTCAGTTCCCCTTCATTTAAAGAAGTGAGACTTTCTTTTATTTTTCTGCCCGAACGATCGATTGCTTCATAATTATACAGAGGCATAGGGTATATTATCATACGCTATCAGCAGGGTCAATTTCAGGACTCATCTACCTTATAGAATAAAGCACGGATCTTTTTGGTCATAAGCACATCACCTGGACTGTCTGAAGTCACAAAAAACTGTCTTTACCTGTCATCAGGGGAGATGATACAATCTTTTATTCCCATGGCATATAAAAGCATAAAAGAATGGCCCGAAAATGAGCGGCCGCGTGAAAGGCTGCTCAAACACGGACCTTCGGCTCTGTCTGATGCTCAGCTTCTGGCAATCATTCTCCGCACAGGCGGTGGCGGCAGAAGCGCGCTGGACATCGGTTTGGACCTTCTCACCAGGTTTTGTTCGTTCAGGGAACTCGAACAAGCATCCCTCCATGAATTTTCATCAATAAAAGGGATCGGCAAGGCCAAGGCAGCCCAGATAAAGGCCTCTTTGGAGATCGGCAGGAGATTGTATCAAGAACCTTCACCAAAAGGGCCCGCTTTTTCATCAGGCAAGGATATCTACAA
Source organism: uncultured Nitrospira sp. (assembly GCA_963746295.1). Taxonomy (GTDB): domain Bacteria; phylum Nitrospirota; class Thermodesulfovibrionia; order Thermodesulfovibrionales; family UBA6898; genus JAOUFP01. Next base: position 149,582 of record CAVVAQ010000001.1, read on the forward strand.
TTATTTTTATCCCAGGATGCAGGGACTCCGGAAAGAGAGCTTTCACTGCATACTGCTCGACGTGAAAAACCGTATGATCAGGGACGTCAAGATATCCGAGGGGACTCTGACAGCCTCCCTGATACATCCACGGGAATCTTTCAGAAACGCAGTGAGAGAATCTGCTGCCGCAGTAATATTCATTCATAACCATCCAAGCGGTGACCCCAACCCCAGCCGTGAAGATATCGCTGTAACAGAAAAGCTTGAGAAGGCAGGAGAGACCCTGGGGATAAAGATGCTCGACCATATTATTGTAGCGGACGGAGGGTTCACCAGCATGCTCGAAAAAGGTTATATAGGGGGTAAATGAAGTATAATAGATGTTCTAAGATAATGAAAAATCATGAGGGAGAATTATGAAAGTACTGGTTATCGGAGGCGGAGGGAGAGAGCACGCGATTGTATGGAAGCTCTCGCAGAGCAGGTCTGTAGATAAAATTTACTGTTGCCCCGGCAACGCGGGAATCGCCGCGCTCGCGGAATGCATAAATGTAAACCAGAACGACTTTAATGCGCTTCTGGATTTTGTAAAATACGAATGGGTCGACCTTACCATCGTCGGGCCGGAAGACCCGCTCTCACGAGGTATCGTAGATATCTTCGAAAAAGACGGGAGAAAAATCCTGGGACCAACAAAGGCAGCGGCCCAGCTCGAATCGAGCAAGGCATTTTCGAAAGACCTCATGAAATCTCATGGCATACGCACTGCAGAATACCGTGTCTTCACCTCTTACCTGCATGCTGAAGAATATATCCGGTTCAAAGGCACTCCGATAGTAATAAAGGCCGATGGCCTGGCTGCAGGGAAAGGGGTTTTCATTGCCAACACAATGGATGAGGCAATGGATGCGCTGAATGCTAATTATGAAAGACAAGGCCTTCGGTGACGCAGGGAACAAGGTGATCGTGGAGGAATGTCTTAAGGGCGAAGAGGCCTCATACATGGTTTTCACGGACGGCAAGTCGATCGTCCCTATGGTCAGCTCACAAGACCATAAGCGCATCTTCGACGGAGACAAAGGCCCCAACACCGGCGGTATGGGTGCATACAGTCCTGCACCGGTGGTAACAGGGGAGCTCGAAAAGATCGTCCTGGAAAAAATTATGAAACCGACCATCCGGGCACTCAGATCAGAAGGGATAAACTACAAGGGGATACTGTATGCAGGACTGATGATAGACAAAGGCATTCCCTCAGTACTCGAGTTTAACTGTCGTCTGGGTGACCCTGAAACGCAGCCGGTGCTTTCCAGACTGAAAACAGATTTGATGGATATCGCCCTCGCAGTCACTGAGGAGAGACTGTCAGAAATAAACATTGAGTGGGATACTGACCCGGCGGTATGCATCGTGATATCATCATCCGGATATCCGGGCAAGTACAGAAAAGGTGACATTATTACCGGCATCGACGAGGCGAACAAGATGCAGGGAGCACACGTATTCCATGCTGGAACAGCCTTTAAGGACGACCATGTTGTTTCTGCAGGGGGAAGAGTCCTTGGGGTTACCGCTACGGGAAAAGACATCGCTACTGCTCAATCAAGGGCGTATGCTGCAGCAGGGAAAATCCACTTTGAAGGTATGCACTACAGAAAAGACATAGCTGACCGGGCGCTGAAAAGACAGGGATAAGGGTATGGAGATGAGAAGGTCAGTAAGAACGATATAATTTTTCTCTCTTGCAAATCCCTGATCCCCAATCACTTTTGTATAGGAGGACATATGAAACCTAAGGTATTAATCATCATGGGAAGTGACTCTGATCTTGCCGGTAATGGAAGAAACCGCCAGGATATTGGATGCATTCACTGTGCCCTATAGCATGACTGTGGCATCGGCCCACAGAACTCCTGCAAGGACCCTGAAATTAATCAAAGATGCTGAAAAAAATGGCGTCGATGTGATTATCGGAGCTGCAGGGATGGCAGCCCATCTGCCAGGCGTCATAGCTTCCCATACTGTAGTGCCGGTTATCGGAGTACCCCTGGACGCCTCTCCTTTCAAGGGAATGGATTCCCTGCTCAGCATCGTTCAGATGCCACCCGGCATTCCGGTGGCCACAGTTGCAGTCGGCAAAGCCGGTGCCCAAAATGCCGCCATATTGGCTGTTCAGATAATTGCGCGCAGGGATCCAAAACTCACCAGGAGACTTCAGGAGCACCGGCAGAAGATGGCGAAAGAAGTCGAGGAAAAGGCAGACAGAATAGCAAAAAAGAAGCGATGAAGACCCATTTAGAATGTCTTCCCTGCTTTCTCAGGCAGACAGTAATTGCATTGAAGCAGGTCTCCGGCATACAGGATCTTCAGCAGGAAATATTCCATGAAGTGCTTGCGGTCATGCAGAAAACAGACATGAACATGCCGCCTGCCTATACAACAACATTTATCCATCGAACAATACGGAACAGACTCGGTCAGGACCCTTTCAGGAAAATAAAGTCCGTCTACAACAAGATTGGCTTGAGGCTCTATCCTGAACTGAGAAAAATGGTCAGCAACAGTAGAGACCCTTTATGGACCGCCGCACGACTGGCCATCGCCGGCAACATCATTGATTTCGGCATCTTCACCTCAATAGATATAGATAAATCTGTTGCAAGCGCTCTTGAGGAAACCATTGCGGTTGACGATTACGATTCCTTTAAGAATGCCGTCAACGAAAGAAATACGGTTCTTTATCTTCTTGATAACTCAGGGGAAATCGTCTTCGACAGATTATTGATAGAACAGCTCGTACGGAAAGGTAAGAAAGTCAAGGCTGTCGTAAAAGGCTCACCGGTCTTGAATGACGTAACGATGGAAGATGCTGTCCAGACAAACCTCCCAGACCTTTGCGAAGTAGTGGACAATGGCTCAGACGCAATAGGCACCATACTTGAGTTGACATCTCCGGAATTTCAGGCGCACTTTTCCAGGCTGCTGATCTCATCATCAGCAAAGGCCAGGGAAACTTCGAGACCATTACCAATACCGGGAAAGAGACGTACTTCCTCTTTCAATCGAAATGTGATGTGGTCTCTAAAGAGTTAGGACTTTCACTCGGTTCGATGCTTCTTAAGAAGTCTGAAATGATTGCCCGTTACATAGCAAGTGTACTGTCAGGTAGCTATCTTCTGTCCCCTCTCCTGTCGCTATAACCGCCCCGACTTTTGAACGCCGCCGCCAGACCCTCTCTTTTCCTGCGGTTTGGCTTCATTTACAACGATGGACCTGTCCATAAACTGTTTCCCGTTGAACATCTCTATCGCCTTTTTTCCGTCTTCCTCAGAAGACATCTCGACAAAGCCGAACCCTCTGAGCCGGCCGGTGGCAGCATCCTCGATCAGCTTCACGTTTGCAACCTCTCCTGCCTGTGAAAAGAGTTCGCGAAGGTCGTCCTCTGTTGCCTTAAAAGAGATGTTCCCTACATACAGTCTCAATGCACTCATGCTCCCTCCTAAAAATAATTAAGTCTCCTGAATCAGACTTACAGGATAGCCTAAATATGACTAATCCTGATACTTTTGTCAAGAAATAAATATGTGACTTTCTAAAGAAAAGCGTATTATGCTACCATCACAAAATGATAATTATCCGGCCTGCTGAAACAGGGGTCTCCGAACGCCATTGAAAAAGCCTCTGAGACTATAGAAAAAGGGGGTATCATCGCTTACCCTACAGAGACCTTTTACGGTCTCGGCGTCAAATTTGACAACAGCGCAGCACTGAAAAAATTGTATGAGATAAAACACCGGTCACAGGACAAAGCCCTTCCGCTCATTATAGGGGAAAAGAGTCTGCTCGACCGTATCGCTTCATCCGTGACAGGCTCAGCTGAAAAATTGGCTGAAAAATTCTGGCCGGGTCCGTTGACACTCCTGCTCCCGGCAAGGCAGGACACCTCCGAATTCATAACGGCAAAAACAGGCAAAGTCGCTGTGAGGATTCCCGGGAAGTCTTTCGCACTGGATCTTGTACAGTCGCTGGGGTTTCCGATCACCGCAACAAGCGCAAATATCTCCGGGATGCCGCCTGCTGATAATCCTGACGATGTGGCCAGATTTTTTGGTGAAGTCCTGGATCTTCTTGTGGACTGCGGCAAAACTCCCGGAGAAAAGCCTTCCACTATCGTCGATGCTTCTGAGGAGCAAATAAGAGTTGTACGGGAAGGTGCTATAGCTGCAGAAGAGATATTTGCCGCACTTTGAAACCTCCTCAGCGATAGTTCAAAGCCATCAACAATAGGAAAACAACTCCCTTTCAGCACTTCCACCCATCCGGTGAAGCTCAATTTCGCACGGTAAAGGCTGATCGAAAAAAGCAGGTTATCTGCCAAAGGCAGAAGGACAATGACGGGTATAGACAACGTCCGATAGACGGCGATAGCAAATCCGATATAAATAACCATAATAATCCGTTGCACGAAACCCTTTTTGAACTGTACCCGCACCTTGAAGACAGCAGCGGTAAAAAAAACTGCTGTCCCGACAAACAGTGTCGGGTCGACCACTCCCGTTATGGAAAGCTTTGCAACCAATGACGACAACGCCAGGAGTACAAAGCCTGACATTTCCGTAACAACCGAATGTTCTCCCAAAAATTTCAGACTAAGAAGATAAGCAAAAGGTACCAGTATATACGGCATTAATGAAAGCAAACTATCCCCCAATAATAGCAGAAGCATCAGGGTGGCAAAAAAAACCTGTAACAGAAAAATCACCAGAGACCGGACTGGATTTTCTCCGCGATGCCGCATCCAGAGAACAAAAGCCTGTTTTGAATTTATATACAGCGCTATCGCAATAAAGACTGCCAAAGACTCTGCAGTTGGCCTGCCGCTGACGACAAGGCCGGTAAGGTATGAGAGTGTCATCACTGCCCATGAGCCATATTCACTGAGAATATACTGTTTCAATCCCATATAAACTGCCAGAAAACTGACCGCTCCTCATCTGATTCAACGGTAATTGCCACTTTCTTTTCCTCAAGCCTGGAAATAAGACCTTCTCCCTGAAATGCCGGAAGGAAGGTCCTGAAATTTCTTACTGTTACACCCCTTCCGTCAGGTGGCATGGAGAACTCAGCCTCCTTAACAAAAATACCGCTGACCGCCAGTTTCCGTATCGTAACTTCCTTGATATTGCCGGCGTCCAACTGCTCGACAAACTTGCTGTAGCTGATGTCGTATTCATTCTGGGTTTTCCCTGAGAAATATTGAATCCCTCGGATAAGGGATAAAAAGATAAGCAGGGATGCGATCACCGAGCGCCACTGATAGGTTTTAAATTTATTCGTCAGCTTGTCTCCACTCCCCATAATCTCATTGTAGCATCTAATTTCCCCTTGTCCAAAAAGAAAGTAGGCATGCAGACGGAAAAGTGCGCTTTATCCCTGCTGCCTTCCCTGCAAATGGCTGCATCATCTCCTCTTTTTCTTTCATTGCTCCGGGACTTAACCTCTGTCATATGATCATAGAAAACAATGTAACTTTTTTTACAAATTAATTCCGGCTGCCAATGATCGGGCTTTACATATTCTTTCGATGAGACGTTGGTCTGTATTGCAAATACTACCGAAAAGTTATTAGTATTAGAGATATGTCTCGTGGTTAACTGCGGGACTGCCGGATTATACCCGCATAACAGAATCACGCTGGAAAAGGCTAAGGGGAATTACAGTCTGAGTTTTTTAGTTAAAGACAGGATGCCATGAAACTTCACTTTACCAGAACAAACGGATCAGTTGATGCAGTCGATCGACAGCCTGATCTCTCTGGCAGGCGATATCCATCACCCTGACATTGTCCGGGAGATGATCCTTGCCGCGCTCAAAGCCGGTCAGGAGGACAATATACGGGGAGACCTCAAACTCATGAACACAACCATGAAAGAGATGCGCTTTACCACAAAGATATTCGGTCCTTACCGTAATAAACGAAAGATTACCGTCTTCGGTTCCGCCAGAACTTCACCGGATGAACCTATTTATCAGTTGGCCAGTCTCTTCGGCAAAAAACTCGCTGAAAAAGACTTTATGGTTATAACGGGCGGAGGAGGGGGAATTATGCAGGCAGTCAACGAAGGCGCCGGCACTGAGCATTCCTTTGGTGTAAATATCCGACTTCCCTTCGAGCAGTCTCCCAATCCCACACTCGAAGGTTCACCGCGCCTCATTACCTATAAGTATTTCTTTAACCGCAAGGTTGCCTTTCTCAAGGAAGCGAGCGCCGTTGTGCTTTTTCCGGGAGGATTCGGCACGCTCGATGAGGCGATGGAAACGCTCACCCTTATACAGACTGGAAAGCATGATCTTATCCCCCTCATACTCATAGACGAGCCTGACGGCACCTACTGGGTCAGCTGGATTCAATTTATTAAGGAGTCTCTCCTGGCACAAGGGTACATCTCTGCCTCTGATTTTCATTTCATCGAATGTGTTTATTCGGCAGATGCCGCGGTTGAATGCGTCTGCCGCTTTTACCGCCGTTTTCACAGTCAGCGGTTTGTCGACAAAAAACTGGTTTTCAGGCTTACGTCCCCTATCGGACGAAAAGCATTGCGGGAACTCAATACGCTCTTCCATGACATACTCGATCCTGAAGGCAGCATTTACCTCTCCGGACCATTGCCAGTAGAAGAAGATGAGCCGGAACTCTCCACTCTCCCCCGTCTTATCATTGATTTCAACCGCAAGGACTTTGGAAGGCTCAGGACCTTGATAGACTTTATAAACAATTGCTGACCGTTCTCCGGGCTTGACATCCCCTCTCTGCAAGGGAGTAAAGCCATCCGCCCGGAGATATTCAGCTCAATAACAGCTTCAGAAAGGAGTTTCGTGAAAAGAGGTATATCTTCCTGATTTTTGCCCTCCATAGCATACATCTCCTGAATTTCATCAGCAATTTTTCATGTGGCCTTCAGACAAATTATAAACAATGCTCTCCCTTTGCTGCAGTAAACAAAAAAGATTCGGCAACAAGACTTCTCTGGATTGGCACAACAAAAAGTTGATTTTATCTGTTTTTTTCTGCAAACTATGGCTATCACAGGTGCAGTAACGCTTAATAGGGAATCCTGTTTAATTCAGGAGCGGTCCCGCCGCTGTAATCCCGATCCCGGCATACGCCGGGATAGCAACCTTTGCCGGTAACATGCCACTGTTCATAATCGAATGGGAAGGCTGGCAAAGGTCGGGAGAGCCAGAAGACCTGCCTGTCAAGAAAACGGATTAGGATAGTAATTAGTGAATAGTTTATACAAAACTGACACAATGCATTGAAACTATTTATCGCACGTGCCTTTCCGCGGAGGAAGGCGAGGATGAAGTAAACCAGGGTGCAATCCTCAGAATCCTTTATTGGGTTCCGGGGATTTTTTATTTTAAGGAGATGTTAATTTGAAGCGGTATTTTTTGAAAAGATTGAATTTGTTTTGCTCTTCTTTCTTTTCACTTTTCACTTTTCACTTTTCACTGCTTCTTATGCTGTTGAACCGCCTCAGCGCATTATCTCTCTTGCCCCGGCAACAACAGAGATGCTTTTTGGACTGGGACTCGGAGACAGGATCGTTGGAGTTACCAATTTCTGCGATTATCCTGAAGAGGCGAAGAAAAAGCCGAAAATAGGCGGTATGTCCAACCCTTCGCTCGAGGCCGTTGTTTCACTGAAGCCGGATCTCGTGGTCTCTTTCTATTGACGGCAACCCAAAGGAGTTCGAAGAAAGGCTGAGAGTCGATGAGGATAAAGACCTATGTGTTCTACCTCAAAGAGAATTTCAGAACTGCCTAAGGGCATAAGAGATATGGGCCTCGCGCTTGGGGCCAGGGAGAAGGCAGAGGCCTTGGCTGCTGATATGGAATATCGGATCAATACGTTAAGGGCAGGTAAAAACACTTCTCTGAAAAAAAAGGTCTTGTTCATTATATGGCCGGAACCGCTCATGGTCGCAGGCCCCGGGAGCATTACAGATGACGCACTCCAGATACTGGGTGCAGACAATATTGCAGGCAAGACCGCTTCAGCCTATCCGAAATACTCGATTGAAGAGGTCATTCGAAGGGCGCCTGACATTATTTTTATCGGAAAAGGCCAAAACAGCATGAATGAAGTCTCCGAAGGACTTCTCAGGCGGCTGAAGAGCACCCCTGCGGCAAGGAACAATAAAGTATTTTACGTAAGTGACTACCTCTACCGGCTTGGACCAAGAACGCTCAAGGGCATAGAGGAAATGGCAGGATATCTGCGGCAATGAAGAATATGAGGATAAGGACAGCCCTTATAATCAGTGCGCCGATGATTATATTTGGGCTCTCTCTCATCGCAGGACCAAGGATGATCAACCCCTTTGCTTCTGATGATATTTCCCGTGAGATCCTTTTTTCGATCCGCGCGCCTCGAAGCATCGTAGCATTGCTTATGGGTATGGCGCTGGGCGCTTCAGGGGCTGTGCTTCAGGGCATACTCAAAAACCCGCTTGCAGACCCCTATATCCTGGGCATATCGAGCGGCGCGTCCCTTGCAGCAGTAGTGGGAATCATGGCTGGGGCTGCCTTTTTGGGCAGTTTCACCATTCCGGCACTTGCCTTTTCCGGTGCGCTAATTAGCGGCGCCATGGTCGGTATTATGGGCTGGAAAAGAGGAGGGCTCTGGCCTGAGAGGCTTCTCCTTGCAGGCGTCGGGCTGAGTTTCTTTTTTTCAGCCCTGCTGATGCTTTTAATGAGCATATCTTCGGATGAAGGCCTGCGTAAGGCCATGCTCTGGATCTTTGGTGATCTTTCCATGTCTGAATGGTCAAAGATACCCTATGGCCTTGTCTTTACGCTCCCCGGCATCCTGATATCGCTCTTCAGGGCAAAGGCCCTTAATGCGCTTATTCTCGGGGATGAGTTTGCCCACAGCCTCGGGTTCTCTCCCCACAGGGAACGGTTCATGCTTTTCGTAGCAGTAGGACTTATGACAGCAGCATCCGTCTCCCTTGGCGGCATGATCGGCTTCGTAGGTCTTTTGGTCCCTCATATCATCAGGTCGATAATAGGTTCGGACAGCCGTCTCCTTGTCCCCTTATCCGCAATCGGCGGCGGTGGTCTTCTTTGTATTGCAGACCTCATCAGCAGGTCTGTGCTGGCCCCAACTGAACTGCCTGCCGGCATAGTAACTGCGATTATCGGCTCGCCCTATTTTCTCTATCTGCTCAGGAGGAAAAATGTCCTCAGCATCTGAACTGAATATACTAAAAATGAGCAATGTTTCTTATTCCTACAGGAAACAGGACCCTCTGATCAGTCGCCTCTCCCTCTCTGTAGGAGAGGGAGAGTTTATAGGCCTGCTCGGCGCCAACGGCTCTGGTAAATCCACGATTTTGAAGCTGGGAAGCGGCATACTCAGACCGCACTCAGGCGGAGTACTGCTCTGGTCAAAACCCCTGCAGACATACCGAAACCGGGACCGGGCAAAGCTGATAAGCTACCTGCCCCAGACCCTTGATATCACGGTGCCCTTCACAGTCAGAGAGTTAGTGGGTATGGGGCTATACCCCTATGACATCCCGCCTGCGATGGGCATTGACAGCGCGCTTGAAACAGTAGGGCTTCTGGAGAAAGCTTCGGCATACCTTACTGACCTGAGCGGAGGGGAGCGGCGTCGGACGTTCATTGCAATGACCCTTGTTCAGGGCGCAGGGCTCCTGATGCTGGATGAGCCTCTGGCAAACCTTGACATCAAGTATCAGTTTGAAATACTTAAATTGCTGAAGGAACTGAAACTGACCAAGAACATATCGATAGTCATGGCGCTGCATGACATAAATATTGCCCTGCAGTTTGATAAGGTGCTCTTGATCAAGGAAGGGAAAATGCTCGCTTGCGGCGCTCCTGAGGCAGTACTGACAAAGGGTACGCTGAAGGAAGCCTTTGATGTAAACATCGAGATAAGAAAACAGGATTCAGGAGAGGCTTATATAAGCTATGGCAGCAATTTTTAGGAGGTGCAATCAAAGAAATGAAATCAACACAGACAAAACCTAGGCGCAGAAGGCTAAAAGCCTCATTTAAATACTTCGAAAACAGGGCTTGTAAATATTTCCCCTGCCACAAAATAGATAACCAGGATTTCAATTGCCTGTTTTGTTTCTGTCCGCTGTACTTTGCGCTCTGCCCGGGCACGCCGCTTTATAAAGAGAGCGATGGGCTTATGTTTAAAAGCTGCACTGACTGCGATTACCCCCATAGACCTGAAAATTACAAGGCGATCATGGACTGCCTGTTATCGCTGCTGAAGGACCAGCTAAATGAGTAAGTGTTCTAAAGTACAGGCTCTCAGACAGAAAGTGATCTTTGTGACCGGAGGAGCGAAAAGCGGGAAAAGTTTCTTTGCCCTCAATGAAGCTGCAAAACATGAAGGACAAAAGGCATTCATTGCGACTGCCGAGGCCCTCGATGAGGAAATGAAAAACAGGATAGAGAAACATAAAGAACAACGGGGTAAGGGCTGGGACACCTATGAGGAGCCGCTACAGATAGCCGAGACGATCACAAGGCTGGCAGACCGCTACAGCGTTATTGTCATTGATTGTCTGACCCTCTGGCTGTCAAACGCCATGCACAGGGGTGTTGATATAGAGCTTGAAATCGAAAATTTCCTGAACATTCTACTGCACAAAAAACAGGACTCTCATATCTATATAGTCTCAAACGAAGTGGGAACAGGGATAGTGCCTGAAAACAAAATGGCAAGGGAATTCAGAGACCTGGCAGGGACTATGAACCAGAAGGTTGCCGGAGTTTCTGATGAGGTATTCATGGTGGTGGCAGGCATACCAGTAAAAATAAAAGGCTGAAGGGGAATTTTAATGAAAGAGACACTGCAGAAAATATCATCTGTCAACAGTGATTTTTTTGAAAAGGCACAGAAGAGGCTTGATAATCTTACAAAACCCCAGGGCAGCCTTGGAAGGCTCGAGGAGTTTGCAGGAAGACTTGTGGCAATAACTGAAAATGACATGCCTGAGCTGGATAAAAAAGTAGTTTTCACCTTTGCCGGTGACCACGGGGTTGCTGATGAAGGGGTCTCTGCCTTTCCAAAGGAAGTTACTCCTCAGATGGTTATTAACTTTCTGAGCGGAGGAGCAGGCATAAATGTCCTTGCGCGTCATGCGGGCGCTGAAGTCGTTGTTATTGATATCGGGGTTGATTATGATTTTACATCTGTAGGGGCACGGCATGCCGTGCCCCTACAGATAAAAAAGGTCATGAGGGGAACAAAGAATATGAGGAAAGGCCCTGCCATGTCCAAAGAAGAAGCAGAAAAATGTATCAATGTCGGTATAGAACTCGCAACAGAATATGCAAAAAAGGGATATAAGATATTCGCAACAGGTGAGATGGGGATCGCAAACACCACGCCATCAGCTGCAATAGCAGCTGTTCTGACCGGCAGGCCCGTGGCCGAGGTAACAGGCAGAGGCACAGGAATAGGAAGCGATGCCCTCAATATAAAGATCAGCGTGATAGAGGATTCTATAGCTTTAAACAGGCCTGATCCAAAAGACCCGATCGATGTTCTTTACAAGGTTGGAGGAACTGAGATTGGCGGCATCGCAGGGCTCATTATTGGGGCGGCGGCAAACAGGGTCCCTGTTGTAATAGATGGATTCATTTCCACTGCAGGGGCATTAATAGCCTATTGTCTTGAGCCAAAGACAAAAGACTACATGTTTGCTGCGCATAAATCAGTCGAAGTCGGACATGCCGCAATGCTCGAAAAGATCGGCTTACGGCCGATTCTTGATCTGGATTTGCGGCTTGGGGAAGGGACAGGTGCAGCACTCGCAATGTTTGTAATCGAGGCAGGGCTGAAAATCTACAAGGAAATGGCGACCTTTGGCGAGGCAGGGGTTTCAGACAATTCATGATGCTTAAACAGGTATTGCTTGCACTGCAGTTTTTGACCATTGTCCCTGTAAGGGTAAAAGGTGAAATCTCTGAAAATGATATGTCCAGGTCAGCAATATTTTTTCCAATTGCAGGTGCGCTCCAGGGACTTTTCTGTATCCTGTCTGCTGCCCTGCTTTCGCGGTTTTTTTCAGCAGACATAACGGGCTGTCTCGTCCTGGTTATACTTATAATAACAACCGGAGGGTTCCATCTCGACGGACTTGCGGATACATTCGATGCCCTGGCTCTAAAGGCCAGCGGAGATGAAGAAGCCGACAGGAAAAAAAGGCTTTTGGTAATGAAAGACAGCTCAACCGGAGCCATAGGGGTAGTAACAATAGTTGTTGCGCTACTGCTTAAATATATGCTTATCAGAAATCTGTTTTTATATTCCTCGTCCACTGCTCTTTACTCGCTGCTGTTTCTCATGCCGGTATTTTCTAAATGGATAATGGTCCCGGCAATGCATCATGGCACATCCGCCAGAAAGGACGGGTTGGGAAGGATATTTATCGATGCCATCACCAGGAAAGATGTTGTCCTTTGTTCCCTGATAACTGTTCTCTTTTCTCTCGTTATTAGTGAACTCCTGCAATATACGCGCTATGCTGCAGTAACAGGCCTGCTGTTCCTTTATCTTTTTTTGGTTTTATACATCTTCTGCCTCATATCAGTGAAATTTATTACAAAAAGATTCGGCGGACTCACAGGCGACTCCTTCGGAGCCATAAGTGAAATCTCGGAAATACTTTTTTTAATGGTGGCATCATTATGGTTACAACACTCTATTTAATCAGACACGGCGAGACAGAAGGGAGCGAAACAAAACGCTACAAGGGAAGCATTGATGTGCCCCTGTCTGAAAAAGGGATCGAACAGGTTAAAGGATCTTCTGCCTTTATAAGGGAATATCTCAGGAATGCGTCTTCTTCAAAACATATGAGTTACTTGAAGGATATCCATGGATCATCAGATGACAAAGCGGCAGCCGGGAGAAGCAAAAATCCTGAGTCAAATTCGGAAATTCAGAGCTTTCAGGCTTCCGGACTTCGAGCTGTCTATACCTCCAATCTCAGTAGGGCTGTCAGGAGCGCTGAGATAATCGCTGAACCCTACGGTTTAAAGCCTGTTGAGACACCGGGGTTGAGAGAGAGGAGTTTCGGTATATGGGAAGGGATGAGCTTCAGCGAAATAAAAGAGAAGTACCCTGAAGAGTTCGGGGCTTGGGCAAATAACCCCGTGAGATACAGCCCGATCAAGGGGGAAAGTACTATAGAGGTTAGAGAGAGGGTCATTCAGGCATTGGACAGGATATTACAGAATCACCATGATGATTCCTTTGCGATAGTGGCTCACGGCGGCGTAAACAGGGTAATCCTGTGCCATTTTCTTAACATCCCCCTGAAGAACATTTTCAGGATAGAGCAGGATTATGCAGCGGTAAATATTATTGAATTGTGGGATAAATATCCTGTGGTTAAACTTTTAAACGGTAGGTGTGCGCGAATTTAATAAAATTATCAGGAGGATCTATTTAATGAAGAATTATTGGATAATATTTCTGTTTCTGGTGCTTGTTCCCTTGGCGCGCGCAGAAGACAAGATACAAATTGAAGAGGTGGTGGTGACGGCAACAAGATACGAAGAAAAGGTAACTGATGTACCTGCCAGCGTCTCGATCATTTCAGAAGAAGAAATCAAGAATTCGACGGCGCAGAATATTCCAGATCTCCTGCGGACCGAGGTCGGCGTTCAAGTCAACGATATTGCGGGAAACCGCCGCGCTTTCACCGTTGATCTGCGTGGTTTTGGAGAGACCGCGACTTCTAATACTCTGGTGCTAGTGGATGGCAGACGCGTAAATCAGCCTGACCTGAGTGGTGTCGACTGGACGGAAATACCTCTGGGAAGGGTCAGCAGAATTGAGATAATAAAGGGGGGCAGAGGGAGCGTGCTGTATGGCGATAATGCAGCCGGAGGTGTTATTAACATTATTACAAAAGGTGGAGAAGGCGGGTTAAAAGCAGGAGTTGGTCTCGCTTCAGGCAGCTACGGCACTTACAAGGCCGGTGCTTATGCTGGAGTAACTCTGAAGGATCTCTCCCTATATCTGTCCGGGGATTATCTTACATCCGACGGCTACAGAGACAATAGCAAAACCGAGACCAAGGATTTAGGCTTAAGCATGGCATATTATGTAAAAGATTTCATGAAAATCGGTGTCAGCAGCGGATATCACAAGGACGATACAAGACTGCCGGGTGCCCTGAAAAGGAGCGATTTTGCCGCAGGTGTGTCAAGGACCGATTCGCTTCATCCTGATGATTTTTCCGATACCGAGGATTATTATCTGCAAGTAGTGCCGGAAGTTTATTTTTATAATGACAGCATATTCAAAATCGACACATCCTTCAGGAAAAGAGATTTTTTGTCGTTCAGTTCAGGCGATGAATGGAATTTTTTGGGCGAGAGCGAAATCAAGACGATTGCTGTATCGCCGCAGGTTATTTTCAAAAAGGACTTTGGCAAGATAAAGAACATCCTGACAGGAGGCTTTGATTATCAGAAGGCTGATGAGGACATTCTGAACTCTTCAGAATTCTTCGGCGAGCCTTCCAAAGGAAAGTTCGACCTGAAAAAGAAGAATTACGGGTATTATGTCCACGATGAGGCAAGCCTGGCTGATGTTCTCCGTATTTCCGGAGGATTCAGGCATGACAAAGCAAGCTTCAGCTTTGATCCGGGCGACAATACGACCATGTCAAAGGACGCATACACAGCGGGCATTAATTACATCTTTTATAAAAGGTCTTATGCCTATCTGAGTTATTCCAGAAGTTTCAGATATCCCCTTCTTGACGAACTATACAGTTATATCACCAATACGATAAATTCCGACTTGGTTCCCCAGACGTCAGATGATTACGAGGCAGGTATAAGACACTATTTTAACGATGATTTCTTTGTAAATCTAAATGTTTTCTGGCTCGATGCTGACAAAGAGATCTTTTTCAACCCTATTTCTTATAACAATGAAAACCTTGACGGAATGACCCGCAGAAAGGGAGCGGAGATCTCGTTTGATGTAAAGGCCACCGAATGGCTGGCCTTAATGGGCGGCTATTCTTTTCTTAGTGCTAAAATTACAGAAGGTGAATTCAAGGGGAAACAGGTTCCCAATGTGCCAAAGCATAAAGCCACTATGACAGCTATTTCTTCCATAGGGAAAAATATGATTCTGGCCCTGACCGGAGTCTATGTGGGGGAAAGGCCGTTTGTGAGTGATTTTAAAAACGGCTATAGCGATCAGAAGAGTTATTTTCTCTTGAATACCAAATTTACGTACAAATGGAAGTCTCTAAAGGCATATGTGGAAATAAACAATCTGACAAACAAGGAATATTCAGAGTACGGGGTAATAGGAGGCTATCCTCTGGAGGAGGCTTTTTATCCGTCGCCCAAGAGAAACTTTCTTGTCGGATTGTCATTTGATTTCTAAAAAAGAAGTCGCTTTGAATATACCTTGAGAAGGTTAGATGAAATTTAGAACAAATGTGATATTATCACTTGTGGTGCATGCCGCAATCATTTCAGCGGCCTTCATTGTGATTGGCAGGACTTCGGCCCTGCATGTTCCTGCTGCCTCTGTGACAATTTCAATAGTAACCGGATTGGCTGATATAAAGCCGCTGCTCAAACTTGAGAAAACAAAACAGGCAATCCATGATCACAGGGCAACTGTCCATGTCTCCGCAGCAAAGGCAGCTGAGAGAGCTCATCCGTCAACAGAAGATAATGAGGCTCCTCAATCAATCCGTGATGATCAGGTGAGAAACTCATTTAAAGGGAGAAATAGTGGCGAGGAAAATCAAAAAAAATCAGAGGGGCTGACAGTGGGACTTTCCGGGCTTTTTCAGGGAGATGAAGATCACTCCTATCCTTCGGCAACGGAACATCAGAATTTATCCGGCAGCATTGCAACATTAAAAAATACCGTCCACGAACAAGCTGAAATATCATCTGGAAATGAACACACCGAAAATGTTGCCATAACCATCAGGGCTGCGATTGAAAAGGCGCTGATTTATCCTCAACTGGCAAAAAAAAGAGGATTAGAAGGGACCGCAATAACAGAGTTCACTGTCAATAAAAAAGGGAACCCTGAAAATATAAGGATTATTAAAAGCACAGGATACAGCATTCTCGATACAGCGGCAAAAGATACTGTTATCAGGGCTGCTCCATTTTCTGTGACAGGGAGTAGAGACAGGACACCTTACGAGATACCTATTACCTACAGGCTGAAAAAAGGATGATACGACATGTTACAGGATATTATGTTGTTTAAAAAAAGCAGGGGAGAGGTACTCCCCCGCTTTTAAAATGTCCTAACTTTTCTGGATATAAATTTCCCAGCTGTCAGCAAGCTTAACGACTTCAACCGGCCAGCCTTTATCCTGGGCAAACCTCGGAAGTGAATCCTCAGCAGAGGCAGGTGCATCGCAGAGAATTTTCAGGATACCGCCGCTCGGTATTTTTTCGAGCGCTTTTTTGGACAGAACGAGCGGATAAGGGCATACACGCCCGAGAACATCTAAAACCTGTGTCGGAGTCTGTGATTTTAAATCAGCCATTTTTTAAATCCTCCTCTTTTTATTAGCAGAAAAGAAGATGGTCCATTGCATCCATCTCCTTCTGTATTTCACTGTAAGGAACTATCTGTGCGTTGGTTTCCCCGCCAATATCCTCGGCATCCATGAGGAGCATATCTTCCTTAATGCCGAATCTGTTGAGGTCCTCTTTGCATATCATGACTTTCATATCAAGGAGCAAAGTGTTTTTCATATGTCCTTCTATGCTTGTTAAGCCGTAATGTTTCATCGCCTGCTGGTTCTTGAGACAGTTCATAACACCGTCTCCGACAAAGGCAATAGTGGCCTCAACCAGATCTCCGTCTTTCAGATATATCTCAACGGACTGACTGGAGATCGCGTGAGTCAATGCCAATCTCGATGCCTCGGTCTTGTAAGGAAGCGCCCTGACAAGGAATAAAAGTTTTTTTGTCGCCATTTTAATCCCCTCCTATATGAAGGACCCTGTCTGCATCAAAGGTACTTGCAAGATACCAGTCCATACTAAATCTTTTGACACCTTCCATCGTGTCTTCTTTGTGATAGCCTCTTGCCTCAGCGCATGCCTCACAGGCTGTTATCTGGAATTTCCCTGTGGCAAGGAGTTCCTGCACAGTCTTTGCAAGGGCGGAATAATCCTTAAACGCTCTCTGCCCTTTCTTGGAAAGCATGGTTGCGTTCCCTGACATCCAGTAATCAACCGTATGCCCTTTTTTGACTGCCGCTTCTGCCAGCTTCACAGAAAAATCAAGTGACAATGAGCCTACCAGGGATGAAAAGCAGCCTATTGTTAGTTTTCCCATAAGTGCCTCCTTTTATTTATAACCAGACAATTTTTTCATAGTCATTAAAAATAAGGTCAACCACATCGCCGTAAGTAACAGCCTTTACCCGACTGTCAAGATTCGCCGAGGTGAAGCCCCTGCTCTCGAGATCTTCAGTAAGAACATATAAATTGCCCGTTTTCTCGAGTATGGAAGACGTTTTGCCAGCTTCCTTGGCTGCTGCATGATATACTCCATTGCCGACAAAGATAATGCCAAGTTTTTCAGCACTTAGTCTTTCGAGAACATCCGAGCCGGTTCTGTAATCGCTCATGATAACGCCGAGTTTCATTATCACACCTCCTGTTATTCGTTTTGGGGAAAAGTTTTATTTTATAGCAGTTAGCATGCGAATTTGTCAATAAAATTTCCGTAAAACTGCTAAAATTCGCTGCTCTCAGCAGCACTTTCTGATTTCTTACAGAGAAAAAAGGGCAGGCTGAAATCCTGCCCTTTCATGAATTGCAAAAAGGAATTACATCTCAGTAACGGTTACCGCTCCTGTTGGGCACACGCTCGTGCAAGTCTGGCATCCCTCGCAGAGATCCGCCTGATGGGGATCTGCCTTTCCATCTTTCATCTGAAATACCTCAACAGGGCAGTTATTTACACACTCCTCACAACCTTCACACTTTTCTTTATCAACTGCTACTATGTACATGAAACTAACCTCCTTATTTTCATATGCCTGATAGGCATTTTTATTATATACAATTATAAAAAATAAAATCCATTTCTTATGCTGTTTCTTCTCTTACCGCAACCGCAACTTTATAAAGAACTGTTAGCACCAGCAAACCGATTGCCCATACGCCGACGGTAATAATCGCTTCCGGCAGGGTAGGCCAGTACTCTGTTACACCTTCAAACATGTTCGGCACAAAACCGCCTATAACGAGCCCAAACCCCTTGTCGATCCAGAGCGAGGTGAACAGCATTATGCAGGCAAAAGCCAGGATCTTTTCGTTCTTCCTGATGCCGGGAAAAACAAGAAGCGCCAGTGAAGCAACCGCAAAAATACTCGACGTCCACATCAGGGGAACGAGTTTCCCATGGCCTTCGAGCCCAACGTACAGGTATTTAAAAGGATGCATATGACCAGGTATATTGCTGTAGAAGGCAGTGAAAAATTCCAGTCCGAGCAGGAAGACGTTTGCGAACATCGCATAGGTAACGATCTTTGCCAATGCCTGGATAGGTTCATATCCCGGATCGAACTTCGTTGTCTTTCGCACCAGGAGCGCCAGAAGAATCAGGAGCGCAGGGCCGCCGGCAAATGCCGAGGAAAGAAAACGGGCAGCCATAACAGCGGTCAGCCAGAAATGCCTGCCCGGGATACCAGCATACAGAAAAGCCGTAACTGTATGGATGCTGACAGCCCATGGCACCGAAAGGTATATCAGGGGTTTCACCCAGTGCGGCGGCTTTACTCCCTTGCGTTCTGCCCCAAGCGTTGTCCAGCCGATTACTAAATTAAGGGCAAGATAACCCATCAGAACAAGACTATCCCAGAACATGACTGAATTCGGGGTAGGATGAAGAACGACATTCGCAATCCTCATCGGCTGTCCCATATCCACAAAGATAAAAAGGATGCACATTATTACCGCAGAGATTGCGAGAAATTCTCCCAAAATGACCAGCTTGCCGAATTTTTTGAAATCATGGAGATAATAGGGGATAACCAGCATGACCGCCGAGGCAGCAACACCGACAAGAAAGGTGAACTGTCCTATATAGAGCCCCCAGGAGACGTCCCTGCTCATCCCGGTTATCCCGAGCCCTTCATTGAATTGTTTGAGATAGGTCAGAACAGCCACACCGATAATGGCGAGCAAAACAAAAATCCATGTCCAGTATCTCCGACCCCCGGTTAGTGCCTTATCCAGCATGTTCGCCACCTCCTATCACATAGTAAATACCGGGCTGTGTGCCGAGTTCCGGTTTTCTTCTGATAGTATATTTTTCAGCAATAATCTTTCTGACCTCGGAATTCGGGTCTGCGAGATCGCCAAAAACAATCGCCCCGTTTGAAACCTCAACGCATGCTGGCTTCATGCCCTTGGCCAGACGCTCGGTACAAAGAGTACATTTCTCCACAACCCCGATCGTCCTCGTCGGATATTCCTTATTCTCTGTCTCGGGGTTGATGAATGGCCGTCCGTTATCATCCTTGCCTCTCGGGTCTCTCCAGTTGAAACTTCGCGCGCCGAATGGACACGCGGCCATGCAGAATCTGCATCCGATACAGCGGTGCATGTCCTGTATCACAATCCCGTCTTTTCGCTTGAAAGTCGCCTTGGTCGGACAAACCCGCACACATGCAGGCTCTGCGCAATGATTGCAGAAAAGAAAGAATTTTTTCTCTTTCAGCTCAGGGTTCTGATACTCGTCTTCCGGAGCCGTCGGAAAGGTATGTTCAAAGTTATCTGTCCATATCCATTTGATTTCCTGCCTTTTTCTGATATCCTCGGGAAGCGCACTCATATCAGGCACGTTATGGATACTATGGCAGGCATCTATGCATTTCTGAAAACCATCTTCAGATTCCAGTTTGCTCATATCAACGACAAAGCCCCATCGTTTCGCCGTCAGGGACCTTGGATCAGGTGAGACCTGTGATGCCTCGAGTCCGTTGTTCCGCAGCCCATTGAAAACAGCAGCCCCGCCGATTCCTGCTACTGTTGAAGCTCCCACCAGTTTTAGAAATTGTCTTCTATTTATACTCATTATGAAACCCCCTTCCCACTGGCAATACTCACCTCGACTCTGCGAGCTTCTATGTCAGTTCCTGCTCCGGTGAGTATTTCGGGTTTTTTCATGTTGATCTGTGCCTCAGAAACGCCTGCAGACATCAACATGTCACGCACAGCCTTGGCCCGGTTTTTTGCCAGTTCAGCATTCTTTATCGGGTCACCAGTCTTGTCGACATAACCGGAGACATCCACTCCCGCCTGAGAGTTCACTCTGAGAAACTCAACGATCGGCTTCAGAAGTGCAGAAGCATCCGGAGGTAAATCAACTCTACCAACATCAAAATAGATCCGGGCTGGAGCTAACACAACAGTCTTCTCTACTGTATGTTCCTTCGGCTCGATATGGCAACTCCAGCAATACGGTTTAACAGCCATATAGTTGTGGCATTCGTCACAGAACTTCTTTTTATTCGAATGACAGTTCATGCAGGTATTCTGAAGACTCATAGTAACGCTCTTTCCAGCCTTATTTACATAAAGCCTGTCACCATCCCGTACAACAGAATCCCTCCAGTCGTTCAGCATCTGCATATGTTCAGACCTCATAAACTCCTTGGACTCTCAACACACTGCTTGACCTCCATCTGATTGATAACCGGAGTGTCGATACTCGGTTTCGGCTTTGCACTGGCCTTTCCCATGTTACTGATGAAAGGGAAGGTCACCAGCGATACAAAGACAATAAGTCCGGCAATAATTTTACCGCTGTTGTACATTGTTACTTACCCTCCTTTCCTGGAA
Organism: uncultured Nitrospira sp.; assembly: GCA_963746295.1. Taxonomy (GTDB): domain Bacteria; phylum Nitrospirota; class Thermodesulfovibrionia; order Thermodesulfovibrionales; family UBA6898; genus JAOUFP01. The sequence goes on from CAVVAQ010000001.1 coordinate 170,486, forward strand.
GGGGGTCACCGCGCAGATTGGTCTCTCTTTCTTTCTCGCCTGTCATGATAAGAGCGTTCGCAACCATTTCGTGAACACCGGTTACCCTGACTCCGGGGACCCAGTAGTCCATGGATGCCGAAAGGGTCGCCCTGTCAATGGCGCAGATATTTGCAAGCATGTTTACCCCATGCTTTGTCATGTACATATTTCACGGCATTTGCCCTCGGCAGTCCGCCTCTCATCCTCAGTTCCATATTTTCACTTGCATTCAGTCCCGTACCGCTGCCGCAGCAGAAGGTCTTTTCCCTGATCGTATCCTCAGGCATTTCATGGAAGTTTATTGCATACATTCTTTATGATGTATCTCGGCTCTTCCATAAGCCCCATGCCCCTTGCAGTATTGCAGGAGTCATGGTAGGTGACGATCAGATCGTCATTTCTGCTCGGGTCGAGTTTCAGCTTGTTGTTTTTTATCAGGTCAGCAGTGAATTCTGTAATATGTATCATCTTTGTTGATTTGGCGTTCTCGAACCTTGTGCCGGTAATCGGGGAAACAGGGACCTCCATGAAATCAGCAGGGCCGTTCCAGGTGTCCATGTACTGCTGCAGGACCCTCCACATATGGCCGCATTCTCCGCCGATTATATATTTCACGCCGAGTCTTTTCGCCTCTGCGTATATCTTGGAATTCAGCCTCTTTGCCATCTCATTTGAGGTAAAGAAACCGAAGTTGCCGCCCTTCTGAGGCATATGTGCTCCAGGTATAATCGAGTCCGAGTTCATGGAAGAGCATCATGTAGCCCATGCAGGTGAAGGTGCCGGGGTCAGCGAAGAGGTCGCCTGATGGGGTAACAAAGAGTATCTCTGCGCCCTTCCTGTTGAAAGAAGGGTTTATCCTGATGCCTGTGACGGTCTCTATGTCGTCGATCATGCCCTCGATGCTGTTCATGATGGCATGAGGCTCGAGGCCGAGGTGGTTGCCCTTCATATAGCAGTTGGCCACAGGACCTGATATCCAGTCTGTGTTTAAGCCGAGCAGGTTGAGGAATTCCCTGCCCATCATCGTGATCTCAGCCTGATCTATCCCGTAGGGACAGAAGACCGAACAACGGCGGCATTCCGTGCACTGGAAAGAAGTAATACCACCATTCTTTCAGTACATCAACCGTAAGTTCCCTGGCCCCTGCAAGCCTGCCCAGGACCTTGCCCGGAGTCGTGAAATATTTCCTGTAAACAGACCTCATCAGTTCCGCCCTGAGCACAGGCATGTTCTTGGGATCTCCTGAGCCGATATAAAAATGACACTTATCAGCGCAGGCGCCGCACCTGACGCAGATATCCATAAAAAGCTTGAAAGAACGGTACTTGGACAGCCTGTCAGCCATTGCCTCCAGGACCGTCCCTTCCCAATCTTTCGGCAACTTCCAGTCTTCTTCTGCCGGTGACCAGTCTCGTGCATTCGGGAATTCCACTATCTGAAGGTTCTTCCCTTTCGCTCCCCAGCAATATGTCCCTGGCTTGAATTCAACTGGTGTATCCATCCACTCCGTTGCAGGAGGAGTATAATCTAGTTTAGACAGTTCTTCTTTATAGGACCTTTTGCCATCTCTACTCCTTTTCTACTGGTAACCCAGCCTTTTTCATTTTTTCCCTGAAATCGTTTTCATACTCTTCATAGGTATGTACATGGACGGGATAGTTCCAGGGATTGATGTGCCTGACTGCCCTGTTGTTATTCGCCAGATTCCTGGTTGGGCTGAGGAACACTCCACCCATATGCATCAGTTTGCTGAATGGGAAATATGCAAACAATACGCAGATCAGAAACAGATGGATGTAAAAGATAGACTCCAACACCTTCCGGGATGGTCGGGCTGAAGCTGACCAGTCCCATCGCCAATTCCTTCACCCCTACGATATGCACCTTAAGTGAAATATCTCATGAGAACACCGGAAGCAGCGATGCCCAATATAAGAAAGAGCGGGAAAATAATCAGCGGCAAGAGAGATATACCTCACCTGAGGTATCCAAAACCTTCTGATGACAAGAAAGGTCACCGCTCCTAAAATGACGGCATCCGTAATGTAGAAAAGAGGCGCACCGATCTGGAAAAAACTGTCGAGTCCCTCGATCATCTTTATCACAAACGGGACATTCAGGCTGAAGAACCTCAAATGTCTGACGAGGATAATAAGAAACGACCAGTGGAAGGCAAGTCCGGCCATCCAGAGCCATTTGTCAGATCCGTAAGAAAGCTTCGGGCCTTCCCTGAATTCGGTCTTTATGTTTCTGAACAGGGAGCGGAAAAAAAGCACTTCGAGCAACATCCTTCCGATAACCCCCATGGTCGTGGAAGGGTTTTCAAGCTTGTTCTGCTTGATCCAGGGCAATGACTCCATCTGACCGCATGTTGTCGGTATACGGAATGGTACAGGCGAACGTCCCCATTGCACAACGCGGTAAATGAAACCAAAGATAAATATTGCAACCGCAGCGTAGGGGATCCAGCACTCCGAAAAGAAAGTGGAGGTTCGCCATCTTCACTCCTAGCAAAGGCAAGCAGGACCAGTACTATCACTGTGAAGAAGGGAATTAAGACTCTCATTTGGTTACCTCTTTTCGTTTAAGTTAACAAATTTACTGTCTGAGATGTCCGGTTCTTCTCCCGGCTTCTCACAGATCAGATTTGCTTTCTGTAAAAGTCTGAAAGTCATGTTTTTCATTTCATTCGCTTTGATATCATACAGCTTCTCCCTGCAGCGCATAAAAATATCGAAGGCAAGGAGTCCCAGAGAATCAATCTGATTCTCAAGCAGCGTCAGTTCATCGGAGAGACTGTGTTGTCGCGGATCTCCTGTTGCAAGCTCATCCCGTATGATTTTTTTCAGAAAGAAGACGAATGAGACGGCCTGTGACGGGGTGAATTCCTGAATAGCCCGTATCCTGATGATAGTATCAAGAAATACCGATACCCTGTCCTTGATCGATTCCCTGAAGAAGGTCTTCAAAGATTCCCTCTACGCCTTCTGATACGCTGTGACCTACGGGATTGGTAAATCTGTTCTTCTTTTCACGCAAAAAGTTGGCTGTTTCGGCTGGATACGTATCAAGAATATGGTCAACCCATCTTTTTACAATGACTGCTCTCTTCTCTGACAGGATATGTTTCAGATTCGCAACCATTGCTGGTCGCTCCTTGATACGAGAGGGGAAAAAACAAAGTGTACAGAAGAAAAAAGACAGAAAAAAAGAATTATAAAAAGCTGTTTCAGATCGGCCAAAAATCATTTATCAGTCTCGCGCCCCTTCACTCTCTTTTTTATTCTGACTCAAAAACAGTACCCCAAAGAAGCATGCTCAATGGGGTACTGTTTATTGATTTTTTGTCGAAAAGCAATGCTCTTATACGCAGCCTGTCGGCTTTGGAAGTCCGGCATATTTACATGCCTGTTTTGCAGGACCGCCCGGATACAATTCATAGAGGTATTTTGTATTGCCTTTTTCCGGGCCCATAGCCTTTCCTATCTCTTTGACGAGGATCTTGATCATCGGAGCAATCTGGTACTGTTTGTAGTACTCTCTCAGGAAGTTGATAACTTCCCAGTGGGCATCGGTAAGTTCTACACTGTCCTGCTTGGCCAGTTCAATAGCCAAATCTTTTGACCAGTCGTCAAGATTCAACAGATAACCGTCATCATCCACCTCAATCTGTTTTCCCTGAAAATCCATTGTTGCCATTTTTTCCCCCTTCTCACTTAGGTATTAGATTTTCTTCTGTGAAGGGAATAAATCCCCACACGCAAGTAAAATACCAAAAAGTATTCAACTTATTTTAAACTCAGAATTCATCTGACGTGTTGTTCATCAGATTAGGATATAAACAGTAATACAGATACATGCCTGCGGTCAAATTAAAAAAACTTATCAGTTAATCATCTTTATTTATTTTTAACTATCAAGTATTTACACGGGAATCAGGCCTTTTCATGGTATCTGACACAATACCAGTTTAACAGATCAACAGCTGCTGCAGCCAACTCTGCAGCGCTTATTTCTTTAGGCGGACAAATAGAAATCCCGGGGACGGCCTCCCACGGGAGACCGCTTCTCTGCCAAATTTATGCCTTCTCGTGTTGTAGGTCAGTTCCGTAATCATATAGTCTTCGCCAGGGCTTTTGCTCCAGGCCGTCTCAAGGTCGCCATCATATGCCAGGTTTAACACGTCAACATATGCATCCCCCATGTTATGACCCGTCCGGTCGTAAACATATACTGCGCCGCACGGGCATCCGCCCCCGGTAATCGTATTCCCGAAGCGGCTCCTTAGTTCCTTTGGTTCTTCTATGGGGTAATCGCAAAACGGACACCGCAATATACTGTCCTCGCCGTGTCTACTCATTCAATTCTCCTTCTCTGAAAACCGTTCAAAAATCTTGGTTGCTATTTCTCCAACCCTGCGGGTCGCAAAATCCCCATCGCTATAAAGCATAACCGTCTCATGGTCATTTTTCAGGTCTGCTATAACAGGGAGAGTTACTTTTACTGTATATGCACCGGCAATAAGCAGGGCATATGCACGCACTACAGGATCTTCATCCTGCAGAAACGGTAGTATAAATTCTCCGGACACATCGATCAAGTCTGGCCTTACCTCACCAATTCTAAGGATCGCCCGGAGAACTCCCGCCCTTAGCATCACTTCATCATGAAACGATGCGATAACCGGGGCAATATCAGCAAATTCATCTGGTCTGTTTCTGACAATTTCCCCCAGCATTTCCGGTGCGCTTGAGGGATTATTGCCGGATTCATCGCGCATCATCCAGAGGAGCCTCTGCGCAAGATTTCTGATTATCTCAGGGTTTGTTTTCGCGACAACTCCCGCAATAATGCCTGTCACATCTACCGCCCTCCAGCATAAAATATCGCTTTTGTCATAGGTGATGCCGATAAGAAGCCTGAAGATCCCCCGGGTATTTTTTTCCGCCAGATTCGCTATGCTGTCAAACTTCTTTTCTTTCAATAAGGTTATGATTTCATCTTTTTGCATCAGAAAAGCCTTTCTTTTTATAGGAATATGCCTGATTCACCAAACCGTAGGCCCACTCGGGAGAGCCCAGGGCATGCAGGTGGGTATAAGTCGCCAATACGTTTTTATAACATAAACCGTCTTTTTTATCTCTGATGCCCTGTCCGCGTTTCATCCGGAAGGCAAATACAAGATCTTCCTCCGTTTCACTTTCCATAACTCTTGAATAATGAAATTCATGGCCTCTCAGGAGCGTCCCTTTCGGATAAAAAGGGTTCTTTTCCGTAGTCTCCACTATCGTATACCCATGGGCCTGAGGTTTTTTCTCCAGACAGAAGGTGATCGGAAATATCCCGGACATTGCATATTTTTTCTTTCCCAGGACGAGTGTCTTTCCGAGGTACATTAACCCGCCACATTCAGCATATACGGGGAGGCCACCTTCCACTGCCTTGACGTAGCGATCTTTTAAATGTGGTATTTTTGCCAGCGAAATCGCGTTTGTCTCCGGAAAGCCACCTCCTATATAAAGAGCATCTAGAGCAGGCAGTTTCCCTCTCTGTCAGAGCGCTGATCTCCACAAGTTCCGCTCCCCTTTTTGAAGCTCCTCAAAATTCTCAGGATAATAAAACTGAAATGCCGAATCCTTGATAATGCCGATCTTCACTATAGGATCTGAGGGGTGGATTGTAATTTTTTTCATCTTCCCGGCGCCTGCTCTCCCGTCCCCAGCCCCTGTTATCAGAGGGACCTCCCTTTGCGCAATGCCCATAATACAATCAAGATCAAGATATTCTCTGGCTATTTCCCTGGCACGCGACAGAGCGTTTGCCACTTCAGGATGTTCCTGAAAAGGTGTCAGGCCCATATGTCTTTCAGAAAGAAAATCTTCCTTGAGTTTCGGAATTGCACCGAGGACCGGAATCCTGCAGTATTTCTCTATCGTTTCCCGAATTATTTTTTCATGTCTGGCCCCTGCAATCTGGTTCAGGACAACACCCTTGATATCGACTTTCCTGTCGAATTTCTGTATGCCGAGCAGAATAGCGGCAGTTGTCCTGGTCACTTTTGCGCAGTCGAGCACAAGCACGACAGGAGACTGAAGCATCTTTGCAAGCTCAGCCGTACTATAAGTCCCCGCGGCGTCCATCCCGTCATAGAGGCCTCGGTTGCCTTCTATGACAGCGCAATCAGCAGTATCAAAGTGCTCCTGGAATGAGGAGAGTATCTTCTCTTTACTTATCAAAAAAGGATCGAGATTATAACAGGGATGGCCAGCGGCTGAAGCGAGCCACCCTGCGTCAATATAGTCCGGCCCTTTTTTGTAGGGAACTATTGTCAGTCCTTTTTCACGCCATGCAGATATAAGCGCGAGGGAAACAGTCGTCTTCCCTGAACCACCTTTCAGCCCAGCTACGACGAGCCTCGGATAACGGGATTTCATTCTTTCTCCTTTTTGACTGGCACCTGGGTAATTATAGCTGAGCGTTGAAAGCATAAACAAGGAATACACCTTCCTTACGATATATAATAAAGATATTCATTCATTGCGCAAAGCATTCGATTGTCCATCAATTGGACTCTGTACCATAAAAGTTTTAGAATAATCTGGTAACCATTTTGAAGATCTCCTGGTAATACGATATGCAGAAAAAAAAACAAAAAGGCGCGAACGCTGAATTATCCGCCTGCAAGAAATGCGGAACATGCTGCAAGAAAGGCGGTCCGGCCCTCCACAAGGAAGATAAAGAAATTCTTTCTGCTGGGCATATAGGAACCGAACGTCTCATCACGATACGAAAGGGAGAATTCGCGTTTTCCCCCCTCAGCGGAAAGCTTGAGCCCATACAAAGCGAGCTCGTTAAAATTGCAGGAAAAGGAAAAGGATGGACCTGCTCCCTTTATAACGAGCAGAAATCGCTCTGCATGATTTATACGCACCGGCCACTCGAATGCCGGCTCCTGAGATGCTGGGACACCAAAGGAATTTTGTCTGTCATTGGGAAAGACACGCTCACCCGGGCCGACATTCTCGCCCCTGATGACCCGATCATCCAGTACATTGAGATACACGAAAAAGAATGCTCCCCTCAAGTTTTTGAAGACCTTATTTCAGCACTGGGGAAGAATAATAACGATGTAAAGTCAAAAGCACGGCTTGCTCATCTTATAGAGCTTGATCTTGCACTACGTTCCAAGGCTGTCTCTGAATTCGGCCTTTCACTGGAAGCTGAGCTCTTTCTCTTCGGCCGTCCACTCTTTAAAATTCTGAATTTACGGGGATTACAGCTGATGGGATAATTCCAAGGTAAAAAAAGAGGGGACTATTCCCCTCTGTGCATATTTACATTCACATTGAATATCTGGATTTATTACTTTAAAAGACCTTTTTCCCTCAAATACTCATCGCTCGGGATCTCAACAGAGCTTGCACCACCGCCATAGGAATACATGAGTCTTCCTACGTCGATCATTCCCCTCATGGCTTTTTTGACTACATCCTTATCGATCCCGGTCTCAGCATTCATGCCATTGATGATATCTTTTTCTTTCAGTTTCTTCTTGCCTTTTGCGGCCAGTACGAAGGCATAAATTTTGTCTTGCAGTTCAGCTGTTTCCATTTACCTTACCCCCGTGATTTAATTTTCCATACGTTTATAAGAAGGCAGTCCCGATTTCCGGGACTGCCCTTTCCACAATCTCCTAAACTGCTACCACTTGAAAGCGGCAGAAGTCCGCAGGGTATCTCTCATGAAGGTGAAGTCATCAATGGAATGGAAGGTGAAGTCAATGCCGGTAAGGGAGAAGAACCTCTCCCAGCCGATCCTCTCAATCCACTCGCCCATCCTCTCATGCTTCCGTGCGTTCGCAGCATAAACCTCAACGATATGCTTTATCGCGGCTACGGCCTTCGGCCACCTTGGCGGCTCGTTCGAGATGTAAGGGATAACGAGCTTCGAAAACTTGGGGCTTGTCCTTAAGCTGCTGATCTTTCCACCAACAACTATCGCGATACCGTCTCTTTCAGGGTCCTTGATGCTGATCGGAGGACATACGGTGAAGCAGTTGCCGCAGAACATACACTTGTCAGGATTGATCTTTACACTCTTCTGTGCCGGATCAGGGCTGATCGCACGGGTCGGGCAGGACCCGATGACCGTAGGAAGCTCACACATATTCTTGAAGTTTTCGTGCGCTATTGTAGGGACCTTTGTATGGACCGCGACAACAGCTATGTCAGAGCAGTGTACGGCACCGCACATATTAACACAGCAGGCAACCGCAAGCCTGAGCTTGGCTGGAAGTCTCTTTGTCTCGAAGTATTCAAAAAGCTCGTCCATCATCGACTTCACAAGACCTGATGCATCAGTACATGCGCTGTGGCAATGTACCCATCCCTGGGTATGGACGACATTGGTTATGCCATTGCCAATACCACCCATTTTAAAGCCGCGGGCTGTAAGATCTTTCTTGAGCGGCTCAAGCTTGCTCTCATCAGATACGAGAAACTCGACATTATTTCTTGTCGTGTAACGGAGATAGCCGTCACAAAATTTTTCTGCAACTTCGCAATGTTCACGGATTGTATCTGTAGACAAAAGCCTCGGAGAAGCCACTCTAACTGTCCAGAGTTTGTCTCCGCTCTCCCCGACGTGCACCATGGTGCCGGGGGTGATAACTTCATGATATTTCCACTTCCCGTAATTCTTCTTGATAACCGGAGGCAGAAACTGCTCAAAATTGGGTGGTCCTACATCTGTTTTTCTCTGTGGTACTGCCATTTTTTATCCTCCTTAAATTATATAATTTATTTAGAATTTGTATTTGCCGGTTTTCTTCTCTTCGGCTTCCTTTGCCTTGTATCCAGCAATGTCATCCTCTGTGTAGAACATGAACGGGTCTTTTCTCGGCTCCTTGATCTGCTGAGGCGTGGGCGGTACACCGATAGCTTCGAGGAAGGACCTCATGCCTTTCATCTCAATGACCTCACCGATTCTCTCTCTCGGCTTTGCGTTCTCATCCCACCAGTCCCAAATATTTCTGATAAGTTCTTTCAACTCAGTATACGGCGGTTCAAGCTTGATGAACGGGACAACAACCCATGAAAGCAAGGAGCCGACAACAATCGGGGCCTTACTTCCGATACAGATGGTTGCTCCTCTTTCACCGCTCGGTCTCAGGGCTTTTGTCATCTTTGCTATACAGTGCATGCACCTGCTGCATTCAGCGTTGTTGATTTTGAATGTCTTGCCGTCATAGTTTATGCACTGTGTCGGACACATATTGACGATCTCAGCATTGATGTCCATGCCTTTCTTGGCATAATTCTGGACCTCAGCTTGATCGATCTGGATATCGCCCTTCCAGGTGCCGATTATGGACATGTCAGCACGCGCAATTGCTGCAACGCAGTCGCAGGCGCAGCCTGATGATTTTATCTTGAATTTGTAAGAGAACGACGGCCTGTGCATCTCATCCTGGAATTCCTGGGTAAGCGCATAGGTAAGACCAAGGGTGTCATAATTTGTCCATTCACAGCGACCCGGACCAACGCAACAACTTGGCGTCCTGAGAGCCGAACCGGAACTACCGAGGTCCCATCCGCGGGAAGAATATTCCGCAAAGATATCCTCAAGCGCCTCAGTCTTTGTCCCCAGGAGGACGAGGTCGCCGGTTGAACCGTGCATATTCGTCAAACCGCTGCCATATTTATCCCAGATATCACAAATCTCTTTCAGTGCCTTGCTTGTATAGAAAAATCCGCTTGGCTGGTTAAGTCTCACTGTATGAAAATGTGCTGCGCCAGGGAATTCATCTCCCAGTTCAGAGTATCTCCCGATAACTCCGCCTCCATACCCAAGAACTCCGACGATACCTCCGTGCTTCCAATAGCCTACTTTTGTGCTGTAGCACTTTTCGAGATGTCCGACCGCGTCGTTTGCCATCTCGTTGTTCTTGCCCGCTTTTTTCATCTCGGTAACAAAGCTGGGCCAAGGACCTTTTTCCAACTCGTCAATCAACGGCGTATTATACTTCTTCATTGAATCCTCCTTTATGAATGATTTTTGTGTAAACCTAAATTTAACAGAAATGCAGGTGATACAAAGATTAGAACACCTATTGTCTAATGGTCAAATTAAAAAATTTAATTAACAAATCATAATTACTTATTTATCTGCTTTCTAAACATACATCCAGAAATTCAAGCCACATCTTTGGAGTAAGGAGAAATAAAGTTTTTGAGAGGATTTTTTAGCAGATATTCCTGGGTATGCATATTTGAAATCAGGAGGAAAGAGCCTTTAAACGCAGTGAGAATGTCATCTCCGGCGAAGTCACAGGGCAAAAAGCAAGAATGCTCTCTGCCGCATGCTACTAAAATGATTTACAAATCAAATAGATTATCCTTCACCGAACGCTGCCTGAACAAGCAACATATAAAGAAAAAAACCGTTTTTTATTTACAATCACCCCTCTGCAAGTGCTATACTTAGCGAGTTTTTTATTTATATTTCTTGAAAACATATAGAGCAAAGATATCTGGAGGGTGAAATGCGAAAAATATCACTACTGGTTATTTTCCTGTGCCTGTCTTCATACAGCTTTCTCTATGCGCAGGAATCTCCGGTCGTCAATTCAATTGAAATCAAAGGACTCAAGCGCATCGAGGAGGGGGCGGTCAAAGTAAAGCTTTCCCAGAAAACCGGAGAACCTGTTTCACAGGAAAAAACCAATGAAGATATTAAAACCATATTCAAGATGGGATATTTTGAGGATGTCAGGCTCGAAATCGCACCTTTTGAGGGGGGAGTTAAACTCTCCTATATCATCAAAGAGAAGCCGACGATTATCAGGGTGGAATTTCAGGGGAATAAAGAGATCGATGATGCAAAGCTGAAAGAAAAACTCACCATAACTCCCGGTTCCATTGCTGATACGGTCCTGATCCAGGACAACGCCGTGATCATTGGTAAGATTTACGAAGAAGAAGGCTACTGGCTTTCAAATATAGTTCCTGTTGTTAAGAAAATATCCGATGACGAAGTCAACCTCACGTATCAGATTGAAGAAGGTACCAAGGTAAAGATCAGGGATATTCTTTTTGAAGGCAATAAAAATATCTCATCAAAAAAGCTAAAAAAAGTAATGGACACGAAGGAATGGTGGCTCTTCTCTTTTGTTACGTCATCAGGATATTACAGAAAAGACCAACTCATATCAGACACCGAAAAAATAAAGAACCTGTATTTCGATAATGGTTACATTAAGGTGCTTATCGCTGAACCCGAGATAACTCTCGAAAAGCAGGGGAAAAGCATGACGATAAAGATCCGTATATCTGAAGGTGACCAGTACAAGCTTTCCTCGGTCAATTTTGCCGGAAACAAGGTCTATGACAATGAAGCCATACAGAAGAGAATAAAACTTGGTCCGGGCATGGTATTCAGAAAAACCCTCCTTGAAAAAGATCTGCGCTCCATCTCAGACCTTTACTCGGAAAACGGGTATGCACTTGTTTCAGTCATTCCGGATCTTTCACCGGATGACAGCAATAAAACAGTCGCCGTCATCCTGCATATCGACGAAGGCGATAAATACCGGATCGGCAGGATAGAAATCTCCGGCAATACAAAAACCAGAGACAAGGTAATCAGAAGAGAAATCAGGCTCGCAGAAGGAGACACCTTCGACAGTGCAAAACTAAAAAGAAGCTATGAGAGGATAAATAATCTCGGATTCTTCGATACCGTTGAAATGGTCCCGAAACCAAAATATGAGGAAAAGGCGGTTGACCTTGAAGTCAAAATCAAGGAAAGGCCGACAGGGTTCCTGAGCGTCGGTGGTGGTTACAGCTCGGCAGATAAATTCATCGCAACCGTCGATCTCACACAGGGCAATCTTTTCGGGAAAGGTCAGTACATAAAGGTTAAAGGAGAGCTGGGAGGACAAAGCTCATACTATGAGCTTTCCTTCAGAGACCCGTATTTTCTTGATTCGCCCTATTCTTTTACTACAGGCATTTACAAGACAAACCGCGAATATATTGATTACGACAAAGACGCAGTCGGCTTTTACATGGGACTGGGGAAAAATCTGGCCGAGTACTGGAGGGCGGATGTTTCTTACAACATTGAGGAAGCAACTATTGAGAATATCGACGAAGATGCTTCAGTAATAGTCAAAGATCAGGAAGGCACAAATACAACCAGCAGCATCACCGGGACACTTATCAGGGACAGCAGGGATAATTATTTAGATACCTCAAAAGGCTCCAGAAATTCAGTAACCTTCACTTTTGCCGGACTCGGCGGGACCAATAAGTTTATAAGGGGACTTCTTGACTCCTCATGGTATTTTCCTCTCAGAGAAACCACGATCATGGTCAGGGGCCGCTTTGGGTATGCGAGCGGAATATTTGGCGAAGACCTGCCGCTGTATGAAAGATTTTATGTCGGCGGACTCAATACTGTAAGGGGTTTAGGCTTCGGAGAAGCAGGTCCCAAAGACCCTGTTACTGGTGATGAGATTGGAGGTACTGAAGAACTTATCTTTAATGTCGATTATGTTTTTCCTGTTTTTCCTGAAATGAAATTAAAAGGGGTAGTTTTTTTTGATGCTGGTAACGCATATGAAGACTTTAATAATTTTGGGGAACTGCGGTATACTACGGGTTTAGGGTTCCGCTGGATATCTCCAATGGGACCAATACGTCTGGAATGGGGATATAATATAGATAGGAAAGAAGACGAAAGTGCGAGTAAATTTGAATTCGCCTTTGGAACGTTTTTTTAAACTACCAAACTTTAAGGAGAAATCGTATGAAAAAATTATCATTGCTTTTGGTTGTTCTCGTCTTATTAATGGGCAGACATGCGTATGCTGAAAACCTAAAGGTAGGTTCAGTAGACCTCGTGAAGGCTTTAAACGAATCCGATGCCGGTAAAAAAGCAAAGACAGACCTCGAATTCCTTATCAAGACAAAACAGTCTTCTCTTGACGAAAAGGGGAAGAATATCGAGAAACTGAAAAGTGAACTTGACAAGCAGTCTTCTGTTTTATCCGCCGATGCCAGAAAATCAAAGGAAGAGGAACTGGAGCGGATGATCCGTGAGTATCAAAGACTCGTGACCGACTCACAAAACGAAGTAAAAAAGAAAGAAGGAGAAATCACCGGTGATATTCTTAAAGAATTACGGGGAATTATAGAAAAAATTGGAAACGAAGAGGGATATACCATCATAATTGAAGGAGGCGAAGGGCTCCTTCTCTATGCGAAAAAAGAAATTGACCTGACAGAAGCGGTAATAAAAAAACATAATGAGCTGAAAGCGAAACCCAATAAATAAGAAATTTCTTACTATCAGAGACACTTCACGTACCAGGAAAACCTCCTTTTCAAGGGAGGCTTTCCTGGTACGTATTATTGCGAATTGATTGAGAAAAATGCATTAGAATAAAAACGGGAATGAAGCTAAAACATTTTGCCGAGATTGTCGGAGGGGACATACAGGGAGATCCTGAAATTGAGATAACCGGTGTCGCCGGCATTATAGATGCACACGAAGGGGATATCACCTTCGTCTCTTCAGCAAAATACCTCAGTCAGGCACGGGAGAGTAAAGCTTCCTGCATCATCGTAAAAGAGCTGATCTCAGATATCATGACTTCCCAGCTATGTACTCCTAACCCCTACTTTGCTTTTGCAAAAGCGATAGAATGTTTTTACCCTGCTCCAGCTTTTCAGGCAGGCATCAGCGAGAAGGCTTTCGTTTCAGACCGCGCACTGCTCGGCAAAGACATCTCTGTTTATCCCTTTGCACACCTCTCTGATGACGTTTCCATAGGGGACGGTACCGTAATTCTATCGGGAGTTTTCATTGGCGAAAAGACCAAAATCGGGAAGCACTGCGTCATTCACCCGAATGTTGTTATCCGGGAGGGTATTATCATCGGCGACAGGGTTATTATTCATTCCGGAACAGTAGTCGGCTCAGACGGTTACGGATATACCTTCGAGAAGGGTGAGCATTACAAGATACCTCAGGTCGGAGGCGTAATCATAGAAGATGATGTGGAGATCGGCTCCAATACATCCATCGATCGTGCGACACTTGGGAACACAATTATCGGGAGAGGCACAAAAATCGACAACCTCGTTCAAATAGCTCACAATGTTAAGATCGGTGAAAAATCGTTGATTATCGCTCAGGTCGGCATCAGCGGCAGCTCCGAGATAGGCAGTTTTGTGACACTTGCCGGCCAAGTCGGAGTGGCCGACCACAGCACGATAGAAGCCGGCACCATAATCGGGGCGCAATCCGGCATTATGCCGGGACACACAAAGAAGGGCGTATATTTCGGTTCCCCGGCCATGCCTCACCGGGACTGGTTCCGGTCACATGCATTGTTTGCGAAGCTGCCGGAACTCCATAAAAGGATAAGAGAACTTGAAACAAAAATAACCAGATTGGAAAAGGGGGATTCTGCATGATGAACATAAACGATATAATGAATTACCTGCCTCACCGGTATCCCTTTCTCCTCGTCGACAGGATTATCGACCTGCAACCGGGAGAACACATAACCGGAATAAAAAACGTCACCTTCAATGAACCGTTTTTTCAAGGGCACTTTCCCGGCCAGCCGATCATGCCCGGAGTACTGATCGTTGAAGCTATGGCGCAGGTTGCAGGAGTCATGGCCTTCCGTTCGGGGGTAGAAGGGAACGGCAGGTCGGTCTATTTCATGAGTATCGAAAAGGCAAAATTCAGACGCCCTGTTATACCGGGGGACCAACTCAGACTTGAAATCAAGGTCCTGCAGCAGCGGGGCAATGTCTGGAAATTCTCCGGGACCGCTACGGTAGACGGCAAACTCGCCTCTGAGGCTGACTTCACCGCCATGGTCACGGATAAGGAGATCTCATAGAATGAAAACCAGAGTCCATCCTACGGCTATTGTAGATCCGAAAGCAGAAATCGACTCCGGCGCAGATATCGGACCTTTCTGTGTCTTGAAAAGCGGGGTCAAGATCAAAAAAGGCACAAAGCTGCTCTCCCATGTGATCATTGAGGGCTCGACGGAAATCGGTGAAAACTGCACGATATATCCTTATACCAGTATCGGTTTTCCACCCCAGGATTTGAAATATAAAGGGGAGAAAACAAGGCTCCGCATCGGCGACAATAATACCATCAGGGAATACGTATCAATACACAGGGCTTCTGTCGGAGGTGATGGAGAAACACTTATCGGTAATAATAATTTTCTCATGGCGTATGTGCATATAGCACATGATTGCAAAATCGGGAATAATGTCGTCATGGCAAACGCAGCCACCCTTGCAGGCCATGTTCTTATCGAAGACAACGCTGTAATCGGGGGCCTGGTAGCGGTACACCAGTTTACCAGAATCGGGCGCAACGCTATGATAGGAGGCTTCAGCGGGATAGGCCAGGATATCCCGCCCTATATGATCGCGTCAGGTGCCCGCGCAAAACTTTACGGCCCGAACACAATAGGGCTCAAAAGACATGGTCTTCCTGACTCAACGGTAAATGCAATCAAGAAAGCCTATAAGATCCTCTTCAGAGAAAAGAGGACGATGAAGGATGCGATAAAGAAAGTCCGCGATGATATGTCCGGACTGGAAGAAGTAGAACATCTCATAAATTTCATTGAAAAAAACAAGCGCGGAATCTGTCGTTGATGAAAAAATTGGGACTTATCGCGGGAATGGGTGAGTTGCCCCTCGCGATAGCACTCGATGCACGTGCAAAAGGTTACACTGTCTTCGCTGTAGGACTCGACTCTCTTGCTGACAGATCCCTTGAAACATGTGTGGATGAAGCACGATGGATCAATGTCGGAAAACTCGGCGAGATCATAGAATACCTCAAGAAATCCGGAGTGGCCGAAGTCGTAATGGCAGGGAAGGTTCCAAAGGCTCTGCTCTATAAAAGCAAGATATCCCCTGATCTCAGGGCAATCAAGCTGCTTTTTACTCTTAAAGACCGCAGTGATGACTCTATCCTGCTGGCTGTCGCGAAAGAACTGAAAAAGGACGGCTTGACGCTCCTGAATACAACCGATTTCTCTGCCCGACTATTGACTCCTGAAGGTGTCCTGACCGATAGGGGACCTACAGAGGAAGAATGGAAGGATATAGCGTTTGGGTGGAAAATCGCAAAGGAAATTGGCACGAATCGACATCGGCCAGACAGTAGTAATCAAGAGCCAGGCAGTTATGGCCATAGAAGCCATAGAAGGCACAGATGAAGCGATAAGGAGAGGGGGGAAACTGGCTGACAACAGTGCGGTAGTAGTAAAAGTCAGCAAACCCCAGCAGGACATGCGCTTTGATGTACCGGTAGTCGGATTGGATACTCTCAGATCAATGATCGAAGTAGAAGCGAGAGTTCTGGCTGTCGAGGCAGGTAAAAGCATACTGCTGAACAGGGAAAAACTGCTGACAGAAGCAAATGAAGCCGGGATAGCAGTTGTCGGGTTCAAAGACAATTCTATTCTGTAAGATTCGTCAGGATTTTTCTGGTTCCTATAAGCCGATAAATTACTTAAATTGACAAACTGAGAATCATTCTGCTTATATATAACCTGTTAATTTTAGTTTAAGATCAATTTTAGAATTAAATGTATAATATTTTCAATTGGTTTTTAACTTCAATGAAGCAGCTATGTTATTCTGGATCACGCAACAGTCAAGTTTTCATCCAGTGCGAATTATATAAAATAAGCATTTTCAGCTGTTCGTTGGAGCAGCAATCAAAATTACATTGAGGTGCATATGTCAAACAATAGGCTTTGGGTTATTGTCGCACCTTTGCTGTTCCTGGCATTCCTCCTATTGCCGCAACACGGGGTTCTGCGCAGGAATCAGCAAACTGTCTCTCGTGCCACAGCGCCATGAAGGGCAGGATAAAAACTGCAAGCGGGGCGCATGGTCGAACTCAATATCGACACAGAGAAGTTCCGGGCTTCAAAGCATGGCTCTCTCTCGTGCACGGACTGTCATATACGGTTCTCCGACAATCCACACTCCACGCCAAGCAGTGATGTGCCTCAGGCTGTCCTTGCACTCTCTTCAAAAATCTCGTCGAAATTCAAGATTGATCCTGTTGCCGGCGCTGCCTGCAGTTCCTGCCATGAGGAGATTTACAAGATCGGTTATTGGGGAGCGTACATGGGAAAAACATTATTGACAAGCATCAGTCAGACGGGGCACTCTGTTTAGACTGCCACGGCTCCCCTCATTATATAACATCGGTAAAAGACGAAAGCTCTCCTATGGGCCGCAAGCATCAGGTCGAAACGTGCGGCAAATGCCATGGCGATGAAAAATATCATCGAAAAGTACAAGCTTGAAGAAAATGTCATGGAAAGCTTCGATGAAAGCTTCCACGGCAGGAAGCTTTTCCTCGGCCATACAAGAGCACCTGTATGCACCAGCTGCCACAGTTCTCATGACATACGCTCAAAGAACGACCCTGAATCACCGATATTCGGAAAGAACAAACTGGTGACCTGCGGGAAATGCCATAAAGGCGCCAATGAAAAATTTGTTCCGGCAATTACTCACAAGCGCCCGGGACCCATACCGCATTACGGAGAAAAGTTATTAATAATTCTGACTATCGGTGTATTTGCATTTATTGTCATACATGTTCTGCTTGAGGCATTCTCTGACATAAGAGACGCTATCTTCAGGAAAAAGGAGGAAGAAGAATGAGCGAGACCACTACAACAACACCGGAAGTTCCGGAAGAGATAGAAAGATTCGATCATCATCTTCAGAATACAGCATGTCGTAATGTTCACAACGTTTCTCCTCCTGAGCTTTACAGGATGGGGACTGAAGTTTGCTCACGAACCCCAGGGCCTATCGAGCGTCTGGATACGGGTCTGGGGTGGCGCAGACATGGCCGGACTGATACACCGGATCGCCGGGGTCGGCATGCTCCTTGACTTTATATGGCATGTTCATCTACCTCGGTTATCTCTTTGCTACAAAACAGATGACCATAAACACGAAGACAACAGTCATCCCGCTACCGAAGGACGTGGTGGACGTTGTAAAGAACTTTATGTACTTGCTGGGTCTTTCGAAGGAAAAGGCGAGGTTCGGACGGTTTTCTTATGCACAGAAATTTGATTACTGGGCGGTCTTCTGGGGTATGTTCATCATCGGGTTTTCGGGCTATGCCCTTGCCTTTCCGATGCAGGTATCTTACATCATCCCTCAGGCTGCATCTGAATGGATATGGCAACTCCTCTGGCTCATGCATAGCGACGAGGCGCTCCTTGCGATCGTGTTTATACTCTTCTTGCATTTCTACAACGAGCACCTCAAGCCGGAAGTATTTCCGATGAGCTGGATCTGGATAACAGGGAAAATATCCACGCGAAATGCTGAAACATCATCACCCTGTCGAATATGAATATCTTTTCCCGGAAGCAGCAAAAAAGAACAAGAAACATTAGGGGGAATAATGTTAAGAGCCATAACTATACTTTCTCTTGTACTCATGCTGTTTTCCTGCAAATGGAAGACAGATGAGAAACCGGTGGTCAAGGAAAAGGAATCACCGGTAATCTCATCGTTGAGTGAGTCCGGTCTCCCGTGTTTCAAATGCCATGCCTATCAGAAGTTCTCCATCAATGAAGCCGGGAAATTTTCACACGCAAAACATATAAGCTTTGGTGTCCACTGCAACCAGTGTCATATCATAAAACCTCATAAGGAAGCTAACCTGAACAAGGATGTCTGTAACGGTTGCCATAAGCTGACGAACTTCACCTTCGCAGGTGCCGGGATGCCGGTTGTTTTCTCACACCAGAACCATGCGAAGAAATATTCCTGCAGCGAATGTCATCCTAAACTCTTCAACATGAAAAAGGGCACTTCAAGGATAACGATGGATCTTATGTATCAGGGCAGTTCCTGCGGAAGCTGTCATAACGGCAAGAAGGCCTTTGCCTCTACAGACTGCACAAAGTGCCATAAGATGACCGCGTTCAAGAAAGAACTCTCGTATGCCTTCCAGCGGTCTGCAGCCCGCAATCTTCAGCCATGAGTTCCATACTGCCATGTTCGAGTGCAAAAGCTGCCACACTGCTGTCTTTAAGTTCAAAAAGGGCGGTTCAGGCATGAAGATGGATGATCTGTACCAGGGCAGATTCTGCGGAAGTTGTCATAACGGACAGATGGCGTTCGGCGTTACTGGACTGCCAAAAATGCCATAAGTAATAACTGCCAAAAGGTGCAGCCTGATTCAGGCTGCGCCTTTTTAATTCTTTTTGCCTTTGTCTCTGAACGTTACCGAAAAAAATACACCGTGAATCTGACCGGGCAATCTATAACGGACTGTTTCATCACTTCAGGGCGCTTTACCGATCAGTACTGAAGACTTAGCATGGATAAGAATATTTCGTGAAACACTCCCCAGCATACTCTTGATCCCCTGCAGACCCCTGCTGCCTAACGCAACAATGTCAGCCTGCATCTGTTCAGCAGTGGTAAGTATCTCTTGCGAAGGGTCTCCGAATTTTGTTACTGCCTGAAGATTCGCATACTTACCACCCAGATAACCTTTCGTATCTTCAAGTATCTTCTCCGATTCAGCAAACTCCTGCGTTCTGCGGTCTGCAACCGTTTGCTTCATGCGGTCATCAATCTCCATGACGAACCGATCCGGGATATTATAAAAGTCTGAGTGCTGTATGTTCAGCACCGTCATTTCAAAGTCATCGTAAAAAGTCGATGCAGCAAGAAGCTTTGCAGTTGCGATAGCTGACGGTGAACCATCGGTAGCAAAGAGTATCTTCATCTTCCTCGGAGTCTCCCATGCGGTACGTTTGACCACGAGAACCGGTTTCGGCGAGTTGTTCACGACCGATCTCGTGACACTCCCGAGGAAAATCCTTTTTACTCCTTTCACCCCTCTTGCACCCATCACAATGAGATCGGCACCCGAATCAGTTGCAGATTCCACGATTGCAGTATCAGGATATCCCTCCTGCTCAGATACGCTCACCTTTGCCTTTACATGTTTCAGAATATCAGAAGCAGAACTGAGTATCTGGGGAGCAACCCGCTTGATCACCCTCTTGATCTGAGCATGATATTCATCCTCATACGGCACTTCACTTATTATATGGAAAATAATTATGTGGTCCTTAGAGGTCAGGTTAAAGCGTGTCAGAAAACGTGTCGCCACCTCCGAACATTCCGAGCCGTCAGTCGCCAGCAAAATATTCATCTTTCCACCCCCTTGGTCTCTGATTCCATCTTATCACACGGTACCATTGCATACAATTCAAACGAGATAATCAATCTCGGCTCACGGTTTCCCCTGCATTACATCGAGAACAAGGCGGGATAGAGTATTCTTGCTATTGTCTCGACGAATCCGCCCAGGAAAACATTTTTGCTGTCCTGGTTCTTTCATATTGCAAATCCCGGTAAAATTGCGAATAATATGGATAATTGCAAACACGCGGAGGTCTTGTCTGGCCCGCGGGAAGAGGAGTGTGACAATGAAATGCCCACAATGCGACGCTGAGATGATCTCGCAGATGAAATGCGGGAAATGCGGCTTTGCTGTTCCTGACCACGGGAAAGAGTTGGAAGTCGAATATAAAGACTTCAAAACCTCGGAACTCCTCGAGATCCGTCAGAAGAGACTGGTTGTTCCCTCCGGCGCAGAAATATTCAATGAACCGCCTGACAGGGAAGCCGCAAAGAGAGAAATATCTGCGAAACCTTCACGTGAAGAAAGGAAAAGTTCTCATCCTGTCCTCGCAATGGTCGGCCTGATCCTGGCGCTCATTATTGGCGGTTTCTTTCTGAGTTCGCTTTCTGATTCTTCAGTAAGACAGGCTGCCTTTCGTTTCACCAGCCTTAATGATTTCAGTAAACCTGTTCAGTTTCAGCTCACTTACTTCATTGCTCTATTGCTAATTTTGATGCTAATATAGTAATATTTTTGCTGTGCCGAAGTGGTGGAACTGGTAGACACGCACGTTTGAGGGGCGTGTGGAGCAATCCATGCGGGTTCGAGTCCCGCCTTCGGCACCATCTCTTTTCCGGAACAGACCTTCTCAAACATTCCCCTTATTCTTGACAGTTAGACATAATGCAACGCTCTTCTGATTGTCATCCCGGCGGCCAGTGCATCTGCCTGCCTCCCAGGAGATGGAGATGGATATGATACACGGACTGTCCTGCCTCTGCATTTGTGTTCATGAGGAGACGGAAGCCCCGTTCAGCAATACCTTTTTCTTTAGCAATTTGTCCTGCTATCCGGAATAAATGCCCGATGAGACCAGTGTCCTCCTCTGTTATATCCAGAGATGTGGCGATATGTTTTCTTGGGACGATAAGGATATGCACCGGCGCCTGCGGATTTATGTCTTCAAAGGCAACAGCATCGCTATCTTCATAAACTATTTTTGCAGGGATTTTCCCTGCGCTGATTTTGCAGAACAGACAATCGTTCATGGCCTGCCTCCTTTCTTGCCGAACCTGCTCTCCAGTTCTTTCAGGATATCAGCATGGGACAGACCATCTTCCGCCATTAAGACCATACAGTGAAACCACAGGTCAGCAAGTTCATGAATAAGCTGCTTTCTGTCCATCGCCTTGGATGCGATGATGACCTCGACCGCTTCCTCGCCGATCTTCTTCAGTATCTCATCTTTCCCTTTTGCAAACAGGGACGAGACATATGAATCGCCTGAAGGACTTTCCTTTCTTGAAAGGATAACGCGGTTAAGGTCATCAAGTATCATTTCTTGCCGTACACTTCAGCTTCCGAAAAAACCTTTTGCGCTTTTTCCTTGCCGCTTATATCAGTAAAGAAACAGGACCGGTGTCCTGTGTGGCATGCTCCCGGACCGTGCTGAATTACTCTTATCAACAGCGTATCCTTGTCGCAGTCATAGAGAATGGCTTTCACTTCCTGAACATGACCGGAAGTTTCTCCTTTTTTCCACGTATTGTCTGCCTTGATCGCGACCAGAAATGGGTGAATCCGGACTAGACGGTCTTATCGAAGAGAAGTCTCGTTCATATACGCCAGCATCAGTACTTCGTTGTTTTCAGCTGTCCTGTATAATCGCAGGGATCAATCCGTTTTCGTCAAATGTGAGTTCAGGAATTTTCATCTTCTGGCAACTCCTAAAGTTTATATCCGATTTTTCTCAAAAATTCCTTGCGTTGCGCCTTATCCTCAGGTGACTCGACCCCTCTCGGAGAAAAACCGTCTATGACACCCATAATTCCCGCGCCTTGCGAGGACTCAGCAACCATGACCTCAACAGGGTTGGCGGTCGCACAATAGATGCCACAAACCTCAGGGCAAAGCTTGATCTGGTTCAGGATATTAATCGGGAAGGCGTTCTTCAGGATGATGCAGAATACGTGACCGGCGCCGACAGCCTGAAGGTTTTTAACACAACTATCTATCAGGAGGTCGTCGTTACCTTCAGTTCTGATAAGGCATGGGCCCGAAGCTTCCGCAAAGGCAATGCCGAATTGTGCCTGAGGAACAGTCGTAACGATGACCTCATAGAGGTCCTCGGCTGTCTTGATAAAATGTGTCTGACCAAGAATGATATTACAGCCTTCAGGAATATTCAATGGAACAGCTTTCATTTTCACGGATATACCTTCCTTTCTGGAAGAACGTTATTCCCAATTACTATACATATTGTTATGCTATAATGAAAATATTTTGGGGAGATAGTAACGCTTACATGTCAAAATTATACACTATATTTTTCTTGCTTATCACTCTCTTTTTCCCTGCAGGCTCAGACGGACAGGTAATAGCGGGCCCTGAGGTAAGACTTGCCAATAATGACATCTTTGTTACGTTTTCCCTGAATCTCGAAGATAAAAACCTGCAGGAGATAAAAAAGGGCATAGATAAGGAGTTTAAAATCTATATCAATTTGTTCAGGTTATGGAAAGTATGGCCGAATGAGTTTGTGTTGGGAAAAACATATACAAGGACACTGAAGGCAGATCCGATCAAAAAAGAATATGTGGCAACCTCATCTGACGGCAGCACTCTTATCGAAAGACGCTTTAAGTCTTTTGAATCAATGCTTAACTGGACACTGTCGGTCAAGGAAATGAAACTTACCAGTACACGGGAAATAGACCCGGGAGAGTATTTTATTCAGATTACCATAGAGTCCAAAATCCGGAAACTCCCCCCTGTTATCGGTTACTTCTTTATCTTTCTGTCAGAAAATGAGTTTAAGATCATCGAAAAATTCGGCCATGTTTGCCATTGAAGGGGTTCGGTGAAGAACTTTAAATTTACTGCTCTTTATCGGCATCAATAGCTGTCTTCATCATTCTTGTTTTCGGGGTAGAGTTACATTACATGGGGCTTGAAGATGTCCCCTTTTCCACAAAACTGGTCCTTTTTGTCCTGCTGAATCTCACCCTCGTTGCATTATTCACGTTGATGTTCTTTGTAGGCAAGAGTCTCTTCAAAATCTATATTGAAAGGAAAGAAAAGGTAGCCGGATATAAATTTAAAACAAGGTTCGTCGCAATTCTCGTTGTCATGACTTTTATTCCGTCAGCCTTTCTTTTTGCAGTATCGAGCGGTGTGGTCACAAACTACCTTGACCGATGGTTCGATCCGCAGATAAAGCAGCCGTTAAATCTTTCTGTCGAACTTGCGAAATCTGCCTATGATATGCAGAGACAGCAGACCCTTGAATATGCAAAGACAATCGCTGCAGGAAGTACCCTTCCCGGGCATTACAAGGTTTATAAACTTTTCAAACTGCCGGACGATGCGTCGGAGACAGTAAGATCGGGTTTTGAGGGGAAATCGGATGTCGAAGTGATAACCGGGGAGAGCGGGGATATCGTAAGGGCTGTAGTCCCGCTGAACAAAGAGAAACCGCATGACGGCATTATCATTGTTGAATCGTCAATAGACACACGCATAAGCAGGCATACCGAAGCAATACAGGAGTCTTACAAAAATTATCTGACCCTCGAATCATGGAAGTTGCCCATAAAAACAAACTATCTCCTGATACTGGGGTTTTTCACTTTACTCATTATTTTTACGGCCTTATGGGTAGCACTCAGGGTATCGAGAGGAATTACAGACCCGATTCAGGACCTGGCACGGGCCACTGAACAAGTCGCGAAGGGGAACCTTGATGTGAAGATATCTGTCAGCAGAGACGATGAAATCGGGCTTCTGGAGAACTCGTTTAACAATATGGTGAGAGAGCTGAAAGAAGGCAAGGAGTCCCTCCATAGTGCGTGGCTGAAATCTGAACAGAGCAGACTCATTATAGAGAATATAATCAAGAATATAAATTCCGGGGTGATCTATCTTGATACAGAGGGGAATATTCTCACCATCAATAGCGCCGCATGCAAGATACTGGCTATCGCACAGGACGAGATCATCAACAGGAACTATACCGTTCTTCTGTCGATATTGAAATCTGACGAATTGAGGAACATTGTTAAAAATATCAGGGTGCGGGATTTCAGGAGCATAGAAAGAGAACTCAGGGTCACTATCAGTAACAGATTGCGGCTTTTACGGATATTTATCACTACACTCGGAGACAGGGAAAACTTTCTCGGTACGCTGGTCGTCTTTGACGATCTTACCGAAATAGCGCGCGCTGAAAAGGCACTCGCCTGGCAAGAGGTCGCCAGGAGAATGGCGCACGAGATCAAAAACCCCCTGACTCCGATACAACTATCCACCGAACATATGATTAAAAAATGGCAGAGCAAGGATGATGATTTCGGCAAGATATTTGACCGCTCGACCAAGGCCATTATCAAGGAAGTGGAGAGTCTGAAAACCCTTGTGAATGATTTTTCCCGCTTTGGCAAGATGCCGGAGATTAGGAAATCCCCTGTCAGGATATCGACGGTCATAGATGAGGTTGTAAATCTCTATAAGGATTATAAGGACGTTCTGATTTCGATGACCTCTCAGGGAGAGGAGGTCCCTGTTGAATTGGACGCCGAGCAGTTCAAGA
Organism: uncultured Nitrospira sp.; assembly: GCA_963746295.1. Classification (GTDB taxonomy): domain Bacteria; phylum Nitrospirota; class Thermodesulfovibrionia; order Thermodesulfovibrionales; family UBA6898; genus JAOUFP01. The sequence continues at coordinate 195,556 of CAVVAQ010000001.1, forward strand.
GGGCTGTCATCAATCTCGTGGGGAACGCGATACATGCTATGCATAACCAGGGACACGTTGACATCCGTGTTGAGCATGATATCCGGTCCAACAGGGTGCGTATCGATATCGCGGACAATGGTCCGGGAATACGTGAGGAAGACAAGGAGAAATTGTTTCTCCCCTACTTTTCTACAAAGAAAGACGGGACCGGGCTCGGACTTGCGATAGCAAGCAAGGTTGTAACAGACCATAGAGGATATATTAGAATACAGGACAATCCCCCCGGGGGCACGATATTCAGCATAGAGCTGCCCATAAAGGAAGGTTAAATGTCAAAAGCGCTTGTATTGATAGTAGATGATGAGGAAGGCATCAGAGAAACGCTCTCCGGCATACTCGATGATGAAGGATATGAGAGTATCGTTGCATCTTCCGGTGAGGAGGCCATAAAAAAAATAAAAGAGAATCCCCCTGATGTGGTGCTGCTGGATGTGTGGCTTACCGGTATGGATGGTATTCAAACACTCCAGGAAATCAAGGCGTCACATCCTGCCCTGCCGGTAATTATTATCTCCGGCCATGCCAATATAGAGATTGCGGTAAAGGCCACGAGAATGGGCGCATACGACCTTCTCGAAAAGCCCCTCTCCATAGAAAAGGTCCTGCTCGCAGTCGACAGGGCTCTTGAAAAAAGAAACCTGGAACTCGAAAACAGGATGCTTCGTGAAAATCTGCTCAAAAAATTCAGGATGGTCGGAGACTCAGCCAAGATAAAACAGTTAAAGGAACAGATCAAAATGGCGGCCCAGAGCAACAGCCGGGTACTGATCCTTGGAGAAAGCGGATCAGGCAAGGAGCTGGTTGCCCAGTTACTCCATGAAAACAGTTTAAGGACGACCGGGCCTTTCATCGAGGTAAACTGTGCCGCCATACCCCAGGAGTTGATAGAAAGCGAGCTGTTCGGTCATGAAAAAGGGTCTTTTACCGGTGCCTTTGAAAGAAAGAAAGGGAAATTTGAGCTGGCTGATGGCGGAACGTTGTTTCTGGATGAAATCGGGGATATGTCCCTTCAGACACAGGCAAAGGTATTGCGCGTAATAGAGACGCAGGAGTTTCAGCGGGTAGGAGGGAGCAAGAACATAAAGGTGGATGTGAGAATAATTTCCGCCACCAATAAAGACCTTGCAGAAGAAGTAAAAAAAAGCAATTTCAGGGAGGACCTGTATTTCAGGTTGAATGTCATCCCGATCAGGGTGCCGTCTCTGAGAGAGAGACCGGATGATATCCCGGCGCTTGTGGACAATTTTCTCGATCTTTTCGCAACGGAATACGGACAGCAGAAGAAAGAGATAGCAGAGGAAGCGCTCAGGATGCTACAGAGATATTCCTGGCCCGGAAACATACGCGAGTTGAAGAATGTACTGGAGAGACTCGTGATCATGACTCCTTCAAAAACAATTGCCCCCGGCGATATCTTTATGCCGGAAGCCACGGGATCTGACTATTTTTCATTCAGCACGCTCAAGGACGCACGGGAGGCATTTGAAAAAGATTTCATTATAAAGAAGCTTGACGAGAATGCCTGGAATATTTCAAAGACCGCTGAAGTGCTGGATATGGAGAGGAGCAATCTGCACCGGAAGATCAAAGCCTACGATATCAAGATACCATAACCTGCGATAGTGTTCCCCCAATTTTTTTCGCAGAACAGGGTAAAAGCTCTTCACGAAACAGACATCCTCGATCAGGAAAAGTGCCGAACATCGGTACTTCACTGAATCCGAATGTCCTTCTTAAATGCACGACCACGCCTTCGATTATGGATTTGCTTTTAAGAATTTCCCTGCTTTTTTCTCGTTTTCGTCATACACGATCAGGCTTAAATACATCTTATCCTACTGCTACGTCCGGAGCTCCTTCGCCGATAAGGGGGAGGAGCTTCTCTACTCCGAAGATGACGAGATGCTTTGGCCCCTTTGCCCTGTCTTCCTCCGGTGAGAGATGGCGGCGCGTCATACGGGCAATGAGGTCCGGATCGTTGTCTTCACGAATCTTCTTCATAAATAACCTTATGCCCTGATATCCCCCGCCGTGCTCGATAAACATACATGCAGCATGCGGATTTTCCAGGATATTCCGGTAGGTCAGCCTCTCGCGCATCACAAATGCCACTGTTCCGTCGTCCATCACCCGCGGCGCAGAGTAGACTGCTGTAGTAAGCTTCCCGCTCCTGTCAGCCGATGAAAGTATACAGACGCCCGAGTTGTTTTCAAAGTAGTCTTTCAGCTTCATGGTTTACTCCTGTTGTGTTTTTATCAGTCTTGTCACGTCATAACCCTTTTCCGCAAGCCTGCCAAGGATGTCCTGGTAGAGTGCCTCATCCATCGTCTTTGTCCTGCTCAACACCCAGAGATAGGTTCGGTCAGGATGTCCCACTACGGCATATTCATATTCCTTCCCAAGCTCGATGATCCAGTAATCGCCATAGAAAGGCCAAAAGAAAGAGACCTTGAGTTTGGCGTTTGTCTGCTTATCAGCTACCTTTGCTGTTCCCTTCGCACTCCTCGGCGTACCGCTGAAAGACCCCTCGTAGCATTCATTAAGAACCGTCATTTTTCTCTCATCGCGAAGAGTATACATTGCCCTGCTTCCTACACAACCTTCCTGGAACCGGTGCGGAAACCTGCTGATCTCATACCACTGCCCTGCATAACGCTTCAGATCAACAGAGGGAACAACCTCAAGCGGCGGGTATAATGCTTTTTTTCCGTACACGCACGCCCCTGTTATGCTGGCAAGAAAGACCATAAGGACCATGCTCGAGCTCAGCTTCTGCACGGTCTATGCCCTGCTCCGGATCATATGCACCCCCCAGCCCTGACTCTTCCGGGACTTTTTTGTGGTTCTGGCTCAAGGCTGAATTTGCTTTTGTCCCAGGAGATATGCTGTCGCCAGTTTTTTCCCCTTCCCTTCTGATCTGACCGGTAATGTGCACCTACGCTCCCTTTTCTGGCGAGCGCAGCAGTAACTATAATGCTCGATACCGTAATCATATTTTTGAGTTCAAGCTCATGCCGTGTAGCGTAATTTTTTTCTGTAATCCTGTTCCAGGCAAGAAGTTTTTCGCGCGCCTCTCCCAGTGACTTCCCGCACCGTATAATGCCCGCCCTCTCCCACATCAGTTTTCTGAGCGTCCTTCTTATTTCGTTGCTTTCACGAACAGATGAGGGTTCATACATGCGTGTTGCACACTTCGCAAGGGTAACGGAAGATCTCTACAGCAGCCCTGCCGGTGCGCGCACCATAGACCAGGCCCTCAAGGAGACTGTTTGACGCAAGCCTGTTGGCCCCATGCACTCCGGTGCAGGCCACTTCACCTGCAGCGTACAACCCCTTTATATTTGTCTCCCCGTCACGGTTAGTCTTGATCCCTCCCATAATGTAATGGGCAGCAGGAGACACCGGAATAAGGTCTTCGGTAATATCAATATCGTATTGCAGGCAGGTCTCGTGAATTTTCGGGAACCGTTTCTTCACAAACTTCTTTCCCATATGTCTGAGGTCGAGAAAAACATGATTGCTTTCTGTTTTTACCATTTCTGAAATAATGGCGCGTGAGACTATGTCCCTCGGTGCCAGTTCACCCAGTTGGTGATAATCCGGCATAAACCGCTGTTTGTGTATATTCAGTAATACAGCCCCTTCGCCCCGCATCGACTCACTAAGGAGAAAATGCGGCGCTGTCGGGTAATAGAGGCTTGTCGGGTGAAACTGAACAAATTCCATGTCTTCAAGGATGGCCCCCGCCCGAAAGGCGATCGCCATACCGTCACCGGTAGCCACAAGCGGGTTCGTTGTCCGCGAGAACAGCTGACCTGCTCCGCCTGTTGTCAATATAGTCGCTCTGGCGAAAAGGGCGGTAATTTCTCCTTCCCTGAGTACATATGCTCCGCGACATTCACCATCACACACAATAAGATCGACGGTAAAGGCAAAAGGATACTTCCGCACCGAGGGAAGCGAGCGGACCTTTTTGAGAAGTACCCGTTCAAGCTCTTTGCCGGTAGAATCTCCATGGGAATGGAGGATCCTTCTCCGTGAGTGTGCGGCTTCAATAGTAAGATCAAGGGTAGTGCCTTCCTTGTCGAATTCCGCGCCCCACCCGATCAGTTCCATGATTCTGTCCGGCCCTTCCTCCACCAGCGTCTTTACCGCGTCTTCCTTGCAGAGTCCGTCACCTGCCTTGAGGGTATCGTCAAAATGGATACCAACCTGGTCTTCATCACTCATCACAGCCGCTATGCCACCCTGAGCATATTCCGTGCTGCTCTCTGACGGTCTGTCTTTTGTAACGACAAGAACGCTCCCGTGCGGAGCAAGCTCGATGGCGGCCCGGAGGCCTGCCACACCGCTCCCGATAATGAGGAAATCTACGGTTTCTTTCTGCATACAGGAAGAATACAGGATGAGATAGCGGAAATCAAGCGGCGGCTATTCTGAAATGTTGCGAAATTTCATTGAAATCTTTTAAAATACAGCATTAAAAATCAGGAGGAGAAACGTGAAAGCAGGAATTCATCCGGATTACAAGGAAGTAAAGGTTGTTTGTGCCTGCGGTGAATCATTCACCACAAGGTCGACAAGACCTGATATACACCTTGATATATGTTCAAAATGCCACCCTTTCTTTACCGGCAAGCAGAAGATTGTCGATGCCGAAGGAAGGGTCGAAAAATTCAAGAGAAAATACGCGAAAAAATAGCATTACTTAAAAGTTGAGAGAAAACAGGAAACCGTTGCGGTTTCCTGTTTTTTTCTGTGGAGAAAATGATTACCCAGGGCAGAATAAAGAGTGTCGGCGGACAGGCGGTGATTGAAGGTGTCATGATGAAATCACCCGGAAACTGGACTGTGGCAGTAAGAGACCAGAAAGGGAGCATCCATCTTAAGAAGGAGCGGCTTGCTGAAATGCCCCGCTTGCTGAAATTACCTGTTCTGCGAGGGATAATTGCGCTCTTTCAGGCCCTTTCACTCGGCATAAAGGCGATAGAATTTTCAGCGAGCAAGGCATACGAAGAAGAGGCAGAGGAGAGCCTTGGAAAGTTCTCCATAGCTGTCACGATCCTTGTATCCATACTGCTCGCTGTCGGGCTTTTTATCCTCCTCCCGTTATACGCAACCAAGCTCGCCTCATATATCTTTGAAGGGATTGGAAAGAATTCGCTGCTTTTTAATTTGACGGACGGGGTCTTCAGGGTCTTCATCTTTCTTGCCTATGTGTTACTGATAGGACTATGGAAGGAGATGGCAAGGATCTTCATGTATCACGGAGCAGAACACAAAGTGATCCATGCCTACGAAGCGGGGAAGGAATTGACCATAGAAAATGTCAGGGACAACAGCCCGCTTCATCCTCGCTGCGGAACCAGCTTTCTGCTGATCGTCATGGTGGTGAGTATCCTCGCTTTTTCCTTTATCCCCCAGTACTGGCCTTTTCTCCATAAGTTCCTTTCGCGCATCGTATTGATACCGCTCATTGCCGGTTTGTCGTTTGAACTCCTGAAACTCTCTTCAAAATGGAGCCACAACCCGGTCATGCACATGCTGATTTTCCCCGGCCTGCTTTTGCAGCGCCTGACTACAAGGGAACCTGACGAGGCACAACTCGAGGTCGCGCTCAGCGCCCTGAAGGAAGTGCTGAAACTCGAGGAAGAACATGCTTGATAAACTCCTTCAGCTGGAAGATAAATACGAGAACCTGACAACGTTGTTGATGGACCCGAAGGTGCTCTCCGTGCAGTCGGATGTGCAGAAATATTCCAAAGAACATGCTGACCTCCAGCCTCTGGTCGAAAAGATACGGGAGTATAAAAAGATCGTTGCCGACCTGGAAAGCACAGAAGAGCTTTTGAAGTCCGGAGACAGTGAATTGAAAGAGCTTGCGCAGGCAGAACTCGATGAACTGAAGAAACGGAAGCCCGTTCTTGAAACTGAGCTGAAACTGATGATGCTGCCGGTAGATCCGAGGGACACAAAGAATGTCATACTCGAAATCAGGGCCGGAACAGGGGGAGAAGAGGCCGCCCTGTTCGGGGCAAGCCTGCTCAGGATGTATACCAAATATGCTGAATCCAAAAAATGGAAGGTTGAGCTGATCAGCATGAACGCGACCGGACTTGGAGGGATCAAGGAAGTGGTCGCATCGATCCAGGGGAAGGGTGTTTACAGCAAGCTCAAATACGAAAGCGGGGTGCACCGGGTACAGCGGGTGCCTGCTACGGAAACCTCAGGGAGAATACATACGTCAGCCGCAACCGTTGCAGTACTTCCCGAGGCAGAAGACGTTGATGTAAAGATCGATGCGAAAGACCTCAGGATAGACACCTTCTGCTCATCAGGCGCAGGCGGCCAGAGCGTTAATACAACATATTCGGCCGTACGTATCGTGCATGAGCCGACCGGGCTTGTTGTGCAATGTCAGGATGAGCGTTCTCAAACCAAAAACAGAGATAAGGCGATGAAGGTCCTCCGTGCAAGGCTGTATGAGCTCCAGATGGAAGAAAAAGACAAAGAAAGGGCACAGGAGAGAAAATCCCAGGTAGGTTCCGGGGACAGAAGCGAGAGGATCAGGACATACAACTACCCCCAGAACAGGGTAACAGATCACCGCACCGGATTGACGCTTCACAAACTTGAGCAGATACTCGAAGGGAACCTCGACGAGCTCTTCGATAACCTTACCACTGATTTTAATGCCTCAAGACTGCAGGAACTCTGAGCTTAATTCACATTCCCCACAAGCGACAGTCAAGCATAAGGCGGAATATAGTACTTTCGCTCATTCTCGCTACGCTCCGAGGCTTTTGCCTCTTTATCTCAAATAATACCTACTACAGAAATACCTGCCTGCCGGCAGGCAGGTCGGCAAAAGAATCCGCTCAAATACTTTGCCCCACCTTGAGCTGGTCTGAAATTTATAGGCCATTGATGAAGACGACCGCCGTACCAGTTTGTTGCCCCAATAACTCATGAGGCTTCTTGATACCATAAAATCCTCATCTGATTGCCTTAAGAAATCAGGTGTTGAAGACCCACTTGTGGACGCCGAAGTTCTTGTTCTGCACGCTGCGGGATTAGAACGGCTCAGGGCGTATATGGACAATCCCGAGGTTGACCGGACTTTGCTCCTTCGAATAAACAGATATATGAAACGGAGAGCCGGAGGAGAACCATTGCAGTACATTGTCGGACATATAGACTTTCTCGGAATTGAGATCAGGGTCGGGAAAGGAGTGCTTATACCAAGACCTGAGACAGAGCTGCTCGTGCAGGAAGCGGTAAAGATCGTGAAAAGTGAACCGTTAAACATAAAAAGCCCGGAAGGAAAAAAATCACGTATCACAGCTCACGACTCACGATCTTTTCTGGATTTATGCACCGGTAGCGGATGCATAGCGCTTGCACTGGCAAAAGAATTCCCTGATGCGAAGGTATATGCAACTGATGTTTCTGCAAAGGCTGTTACGTATGCAAGGGATAATGCTGATCGTAACGGAATTCGGAATGTCACATTCCTTAAGGGCTCCTTATTTTCTCCTGTAGCGAAGCATATGTCATTTGATCTCATTACCGCAAACCCTCCTTACATAAAAACAGGTGATATCCCTGGACTCCAGAGAGAGGTCAGAGATTGGGAGCCTGCGGAGGCGTTGGACGGGGGGCCAGACGGTCTTGATTTTTACCGTAAGATTCTCTCAAAATCCCCGGCATATCTTAAGAAAAACGGCTGTATCGTTTTGGAATTAGGGTTCAGACAGTCAGAGGCAGTGGCTGATATTGCACAGGAGGCCGGATTTGAACATATCTCGGTTACCAAGGACTTTGCAGGCATCGACAGAGTACTGAAGGCAGAAAAATCCGTCTCTTAATCCTCGCATCTGCAGGGGTGATAGATCAGAAGTGCAGACTGCATCTTCTGCAAGGCCTCTTCCTTTGTTTTGCCGGTCGCGCGGTATCCTGGTAATTCCCTGCATTCAGCAACCCAGCTGCCGTCATCGTCTTCATAAAGCGTGAACTCTCTCATATGAAAATATACCATAAAGGCTCTGTCAGGAGATAGCATGGAGACCTCTAATGTTCAGATACATCAAGCGACTTTTTGACCCTTCCTTTTTGTCCTGAATACCGTTAGAATATATAAATCTAAAAACAGTAGTTGAAAGAGTTGTTTAGAGCGACTTGGCTCTCTTTTCGTTGAGGTTCTTAGCGAAATGGAGCGTTAAGCAGCCGTGATTGTTTGAATCTGGAGGGTGAGTTTCACGGCTGTAGCACAATGAGCTTAGAACTGCAGAAAGAGAGCCTGCTGAGCGAAAGACAGCTCTTTCAACTGCCGAATATAAGATAAACTTTCTCAAGGGGGAGAATCTGGACAAGCTCATCATCAGAGGTGGTAAGCGCTTAAAGGGTACAGTCGAGATCAGCGGCGCGAAAAATGCTGCTCTGCCGATAATAGCCGCCACTATCCTTACAGGCGGCGATCATCATATAGAAAACGTCCCTCACCTAAGGGACGTAATGACCATGGGAAGACTTCTGGCTGACCTTGGAGCAGGATTTCATCTCGAAAAGAACAAGGCGATCCTCAACTGCAGCAAAATAAAAAATTATGAGGCTCCTTATGAGCTTGTCAGCACGATGAGGGCATCAGTCCTTGTCCTTGGCCCGCTCCTTGCCCGCCTGGGAAAGGCAAAGGTCTCCCTGCCCGGCGGCTGTGCCATAGGCGCGCGTCCCATAAACCTCCATTTAATGGGGCTTGAAAAACTCGGGGCCTCCATAACCCTCGAATCAGGATATGTCCTGGCGAAGGCCAAAAGGCTGAAGGGCGCATCCGTATATTTCGATATCCCTACGGTCACCGGCACAGAAAATATCATGATGGCAGCGACACTTGCCGAAGGCAAGACAGTCATCGAAAACGCGGCACAGGAGCCTGAAGTCGTAGATTTGGCTGACGCGCTGAAATCCATGGGCGCACGGATAACAGGGGCGGGAGAAAGCGTCATCACAATAGAGGGGGTAACACGGCTCAAACCACTGAGACATTCGATCGTGCCAGATCGCATTGAAGCCGGGACATTCATGGCTGTTGCCGGAATTACCGGCGGGGATATTACCATCAGGAGATGCAATCTGCAGCACCTCGACGCGGTCATCAACAAGCTTAAGGATACCGGCATGAAAATCAGGGCAGTGAAATCAGGGGTGAGGGTGACCGGACCGGAGAGGCTCAGCGCCGTGAACGTCAAGACCATGCCCTATCCTGGGTTTCCGACTGATATGCAGGCCCAGATCATGGCGATGATGTGCATCGCGGATGGGACGAGTGTTATTTCCGAGAGTATATTCGAAAACCGGTTCATGCATGTTGCGGAGCTTCGCAGGCTGGGTGCTGATATTTCGATCGACGGAGGCACTTCGGCAACGGTAAAAGGGGTCCAAAGACTTAAGGGCGCTCCGCTGATGGCTACAGACCTGAGGGCCAGCGCATCGCTGATTGTCGCGGCGCTTGCCGCAGAGGGTGAAACAGACATAAAGCGGATTTATCACCTTGACCGGGGCTACGAGAAGATAGAAGAGAAGCTCAAAAAACTCGGTGCAGATATCAGGAGAGAGAAGGACCTGTAATGTAATATTGGTGCCGAAGGGGGGACTCGAACCCCCACAGCGTTTCCACCACTAGAACCTGAATCTAGCGCGTCTGCCAATTCCGCCACTTCGGCAATCAGTTATAATATCTTCATTGAAAAAAACTTGTCAATACGATCTGCTGAGATGTAAGAAAGACAGGGCTTACTTCTTTTCAATCTGCTTTATAAGCGCATCAGCCTCAAGATAGCCGGGAATCAGCCGTCCATCCGGCATAATAATCGCCGGGGTCCCGGTTATTCCCAGTTTCTGTGCAAGTTTGACGTTGTCGTCGATTGCTGTGGTCTCGCATTTGGGTGCCGGCAAGGGTTTCCTCTCAAATGCGTCTTCAAGCAGCGACAATGATTTTTCGCAGACAATGGCCTTTGCCTTTGCATACGCGTCCTTATGCATCGGTAACGGATAGAGCTTTATGTAAAAGGCGATATCTTTTCTCTCTTTGATGACCTTCTTCATCTCCTGATGAAGTTTCCCGCAGTATGGTCAATCAGGGTCGTCGAGGACAATGACCTTGTATTTCGCGTCCTTTTCTCCCATCAGAAGCGCGTCATCGAGTGGTATCTGGGATACATCGATTTTGTTTATCTCCTGCATGCGCTCCTGGGTAAGGTTCGTCCTTGTCTGAAGCGAGAAGAGGTTGCCGGCAATCAGGTTTTTGCCCGCATAATCGAGATAAACAACAACTTTTTTCCCTCCGGTTTCCACAACAATTTCCCAGAGGCCTGATATGTTACTGGGCTTGATGTCCAGGACCTTCGCGTCAGGGATCATTCCTGACAATGTCTTTTTTGCCTGTTCACTGCCCAGGGTATGACACTTTGAACACTCCTGATCCATCTTGGCAAATGCGTGGGCCATTTCATAGCCGGAAAAAACCAGAAATACAACGATAAAAAATAGAGTTAATTTACGCATGCAGAAGTATAACATAATACCTTTTTGATAAACAACCGCCCGCCTAATAAATCGCAGGGAGTCCTTCGAGCTTGGTTACAAGCCATTTGGCCCTTTCCTTTTCAAGGAAAAATTTCGTATGGGCTGATTCTGCGGCGTCTCCAACTGCGTAACCCGTGTCCTGACCGTGGCTTGCTATGACACGCAAGTCCAGATCAACAGTTGCGCCTGCATCTTTCAGCGTTATATTTTTAATCTCATATTCGATTTTCATACCGGACATCTGCGCGAAGACCCGCCCCATCATTTCCTTTATCAGGAGATAGCTAAGGCCCTTTTCATCCCGATAATTAAAAGAGACCTTTGACATCACCTCGTCTATCTTCTCCTGCTCAACTGCCTTTGCCCCTTCCCGAAAAAGTTTTTTTATCCTGTTTTCATCCGACGGCCACAAAAAATAGATGCCAAGGGGAGAAAGGATAAGCAAGGCAAGGGCTATGATGGTTTTCTTACTCATCGTGTTACTGAAACTATAGCATGTTTAATCACCGTAAGCATCTGATCGAGATTTTCGCTGCTGATACTCAATGGCGGCATGATTACGATAACATTGCCGAGCGGCCGCAGAAATACTCCATTGTCCAGGGCATGATGAGTTACCTTCCATCCCATTTTCTCTTCAAATGTATAAGGCTCCCCTGTTTCCTTGTCTCTGACCAGTTCAATCCCTGCCATCAGTCCCCTGTTCCTGACATTGCCGACATGGGCAAGGCAACTGATTTCATTGAGCCTCTCTTCCAGAAGCTCTATTCCGGGCAAGAGGTTATGCAACGTCTCTTCCCTTTCGAATATGTCCAAACAGGCCAGGGCTGCCGCGCAGGCCAGGGGATTCCCGGTATAGGAGTGTCCATGAAAGAACGTTTTCAGTTCCCTGAACTCCCCCAGAAATGCAGAGTAGATTTCTTCAGTAGACAGGGTAACGGCAAGGGGCAGATAACCGCCGGTTATTCCTTTCGACAGACAGAGTATGTCGGGCACAACATCTTCATGTTCACATGCGAACATCTTGCCGGTGCGGCCGAATCCCGTAGCAACTTCATCTGCAATGAGGAGCGTATTGTACTTGCTGCAGAGATCCCTCACCGCGCCGAGATACCCCGGGGGAGCGATGATCATACCCCCTGCTGCCTGAACAAGCGGCTCTATGATTACAGCCGCTATTTCGTCATGATGGTCTTTGAGGGTCGCTTCCATTTTCCCGACACAGGCAAGACCGCACGTTCTGTATTCCTCGCCGAGTTCGCACCGGTAACAATAAGGCGACGGCGATTTGAACGTCTTGAATAAAAGCGGTCCGAAGGCGCTGTGAAAGAGCTCAACCCCTCCGACGCTTACAGCACCGAGCGTATCGCCATGATACGCGTTCTGGAGAGACAGGAAGCTGTTTTTTCCGCTGAGCCCTTTGTGTTTCCAGAATTGAAAGGCCATTTTCAAGGCGACCTCGACAGCAGTCGACCCGTTATCTGAATAGAAGACCCTGGACAGGGTTGTCAAGGCAGGGTCCGCGATAGAGTTCCCCTGCGTGTCCTGTGTCTCCCGTCTTTTACCCACTGTCCTGTTAATAATTTCTATCAGTTTTTCAGCCAGTTGTATGGCCGGCACATTGCTTAAGCCGAGCATCGTGCTATGAGCAATCTTGCCGAGTTGTTCCCTGATCGCGTCATCGATCTCTTTTTTCCTGTGACCAAAAATATTCACCCATAAAGACGATACCCCGTCCAGATACCACCTGCCGTGGATGTCCTTTATAAAGCAGTCCCGTCCTTCCGAAATAATTACCGGAGTATCTCTTTCCCATTCCCTCATCTGGGTGAACGGATGCCATATATATCTCTTATCGGTTTTTTCGAGATATCTGTTTTCGTCCATGATCCCCATGGGCATCAGGCCTCCGAAGTATAAGGTTTTTTGGTGAGTATAAAATATATTACAAGTCCGGGGAGGCTCCCGACAAAGAGCGAAAAAAACCATGCGAGGGAGAGGGATGTCGCAATTTCAGGTTTGACCCCGATGAGCCCGAGAAGGACGACAAAAGCGCCTTCCCTGACCCCGATTCCTGAGATGGAGACCGGTATCGTGGTGATCGTTATAATAATCGGCAGCAAAACAAAGAGCAGGAGGAGGGAGATTTCTTGTCCCATCCCGGCAGCAAGGATGATAACCATAAAAAAGTTCAGAAACTGGACAAGAAAAGAAATCAGCGCAGCCTTTATCACTGCACCTCTCCGGGTTTTCAGAGCGATGAAATACTCATAGAACTCTGACACACCCCTGAATTTTTTGCCGAGTTGCAGGTTGAAGAAAAGAAAACTGCCGGTGAGAAAGGCAACAAAGATAACAGGCATCGACCATTTATACGGTGAATCACCAAAAAAACGGAGGGTGAAGGGCGCTGCCGAAATGCCGATAATCATCAGGCTGACATACCCAATGTACCTGTCCATGAAGATGGATGCAAGCGTGAGACTCATCTTCTTCGCCTTCTTGTTCAGATAGTACGCCCGCACAGCGTCGCCTCCTATGATGCCCGGCATGAAGCTTCCGAAAAAAGCCCCGATCATGTAGATCGAAAACAATCTTCTTATCGTAAAGTTTTCAGACAGAAGGAGTTTCCATCTGAAGGAAGATATCAGCTGGGAAAAAATATAGAGAAAAACTGCCGAGAAAAAGTGAAGAGGACCAATGCCTTTCATAATGGAGAAGGTATGTACCGTGTCCACTTTCGAAAAAACCACATAAAGGGCAAGGGAGCTTACCGCTAATTTCAGGACGAATATGAACGGTTTATTTGTTGACAGGGCCAATGACTTTCTTGATAACGTAAATCGGTTTTTTCTGAGTCTCATGATATACACGCACCATCATTTCGCCAAGAAGTCCCATGCCGATAAACTGAATACCCACAATAATCAGCAAAGCGCCAAGGAGCAGCAATGGACGGCCTCCGATATCTTTTCCGGAAAATATCTTATCAAGGCTCAGATACAGGGAGATAAAAAACCCGAGTGCGCCGCTGAAAAGACCGATGGGTCCGAAGAACTGCAGCGGCTTCGTGGAAAAGCTCTGGAGGAACTTGACGGTTATCAGGTCAAGCACAACCTTCATCGTCCGGGAGATACCGTACTTGGATTTTCCACGGAGTCTCGGGTGATGCGTTGTCTCAACCTCTGCTATCCTGACCCCGTACCAGCTCGCAACCGCCGGTATGAAGCGGTGCATTTCACCATAGAGTTTCAGGTTCTTGATGACATCTCTCCGGTATGCCTTCAGGGAACAGCCATAATCATGAAGGTTGACTCCGGTGACTTTACTGATCAGTGAATTTGCGATGAGCGAAGGCAGCCTTCTCGAAAGAAAGGGGTCCTTCCTCCTCTTTCTCCATCCGCTTACGAGATCATTGTCTTTCATCAGCTCAAGCAGACGGGGAATATCACGGGGATCATTCTGAAGGTCTCCGTCCATGGTTATAATAATGTCTCCCCGGGAATAATCAAAACCAGCCGCAAAGGCTGCTGTCTGGCCGAAGTTTCTTCTGAGGCTCAACACGATTACGGTATCGTCCTCCTGCTGGATTTCCTGAAGCAAGGGGAGCGTCTTGTCGGTGCTTCCGTCATCGATGAAGATGATTTCGTATTCATCTCCAACCGAGTCCATAACCGGCTTCAGACTGCTGTGCAGTTCCCTGATGTTTTCTTCTTCGTTATAGAGGGGTATTACGATCGAAATTGTCATTAAAAACTATCTGTCTGTTTCATTTTCATGCCTTTGAAAGCATAACACTTAAATATCGTAAATTTCATTATTTTCTTCTGCCTTGTCCGCACAGGAGTAAACTGTTTTTCGCACTGTGTGAAAGCCTCTCCCACTTCTGCCGGCAATTGAGCATCGCCCGTCCTCACAAAAACAGCATGGTAGCCGGTAAGCTCTCCGAACCCGGGCCAGAGGTCATACTGGTTCATCCTCCGTCCCAGGTTCACGCAGTATGTTTCGGGATGACCGTCCATATAAAAAGCAAGTTCGCTCGATACCTGATATTTGTCTGAAAATACAAAGACCTGTCCTGCCAGGGACATGTCCCGGTAAACCATCGTCACCTCACTTCCCAGTTCTTTCCAGCCGACAAGTCTCGATGTCGGGTCTTGTTTCCGGGGAAGATGGAGCATTGCGGGAAAGTGCGCAAAAAACGTTACAAGCAGAGACAATGCTACGCCGGAGAGTATCAGCATTTTTGTTCTTTTTTTCAGGAGCATACTGTCCTTAATATAGTAGGCCGCGAAGGCGATAAAGCTCGGCGCATATCCGGGCAGCGCCCAGTTTGCCTGGACCTTAGCCTGAAGGCTTTTCAGGACAAAGAAGAGAATTGTCGGCATTGACAGCCAGAAGAGAAAAGCGCCTTGTTCTGTCTTTCTCAGCTTCCAGAGAGCGGCAAGGAACAGCAGAAAGAGAACAGGGGTAATGACCCCGATTTGTGATCCGATAAATTCAAAAAAGCTCCCTGCTGATATTTTCAGGCCTTCAGCAACATGCGCCTGGCCCGCAGTATGTTTCAGCGTTACCCAGCCGTTTGCGGCGTTCCAGAAAATTACGGGGCTGAAGACAATCAGGCTGACGATTGCTGCTATATAAGGACCAGGGGTTGTCAGAAGCCTCCGTCTTTTTCTCCCGAACAGCATAAGCAGAAATCCTGAGACAACGAAGAATGCCATCGTATATTTTGTCAATAGCCCTAACCCGATGGAAACGCCGAGCAGCACCCAGTAATAATCGAATGGGGGTTTCGGATCGGCATTCAACCGGCGCTGCAGCACCCTGTGGAACAGGTAAAGCGAAAGGAGCCAGAAAAAAATAAACGGTGAATCAATGGTAAAAAGTACTCCATATACAGAATACAGGGGAACAATCTGCAGCAGCAGCGCGGAAACGAGACCGGTTTTTTCATCGTACAGCCCTCTTCCCGTCCGATAGAGCAGAAAACTTCCCGCTGCCGAGAGTACAACAGCAAAGATCCTGACACCAAAAACCGTATCCCCGAAGAGAGCGGTCCCCAGGTAGATAAGATACGCGATCATCGGACCTTTTGAGTAATAGCTCCAGTCGATACGACGCGACCACTCCCAGTAATGTGCTTCATCCGGGCTCAGGTCAAACGGGCTTGTCAGAATAAAATAGATCCTGAAAAGACTTATGAGGAGAAGCGAGAAGGCGAGGGCCTCCCCATAGGCCTTTTTTTCATATATACTGTGGCCCCACCGGTAAAGCAGTATCGAACCATAGGCAGCGCCTGTCCCGAGCAGCGCGCCGGCAAAAATATCAGAGGGGTAGTGTACGCCGACATATACCCGTGAGAACGCGATAAGTGCCGCCGCCGCAATCGAAACATAGCTGATGACATTCCTGCGCAGGAAGAAGAAGGTCATGGCAAAGGCAAATGCATTGGAGGCATGACCGGAAGGCATTGCATAGGAACGTCCGCACCCGACCAGCAGGTTTATATCGGTCAGGGTGTCGCAGGGTCGCGGCCGGCCGATAATGTCCTTTACTATGTGTCCGGAACCGTCTGCCAACCCAACAGCACAGAGCGCAATCAACAGAAGTTGCCAAACTGTTTTTTTCTCCTTTGTTATCGCCCAGAGCGCAAGGCAAAGAAAGACCAGTTCCCCGTTTTTCGTCAGAAAGGGCATTACCACATCGAAAAAGCTGTTCTGAAGGCCCTTGTTGACAAGGAAAAATAATGCGGTATCTATCCCGGAAAATTCCATAAAAACTATCTCTGGATTCTTAGCACTGTCTTCATTTTCGATATATTTTTTGCAGTTGCACGGTTTACTCTTCGATCAACTGCCAGTCAGCATACCCGGCCTTTTTATCGGTCAATTGTTCGCCCTTTAATTTAAGCGATTCTTTTTGCGGGTGGGTTTTGACCGTTATGTATGCCCGGGTAAGGTTCGCAACCGTTGCCTCCTGAAATACCAGTTCCGTATCGTCCTGCAGGATGATTTTTGTTCTGATATGCTTGTGTCCTTCCGGTATTTCTACGAGCAGTTCTTTGACATCTTCATTTCTGATATTCATCTTCTGTTGCCCACCTCGTAAGGTTCTCCTGTATAAAAGTGATGACCCTCTGGTGCTCCTCTGAGCCACGGCCTTCGATTTTTATCGGTTCGCCAAAGGCGAAATGCACTTTTTTTCTCTTGTCTATAGCGCCGAAATCTTTTATGATTTTCCCGGTACCCCAGGCGTCTGTTTTCAGTGCTAATGGTACAACAGGCACTCCTGCCTTTAATGCCAGCTTGATACCGAGTGAATTAAACTCTTCGGGGTGAAAAACAGCAGAGCGCGTACTTTGGGGGAAGATGACGATTGAGACTCCCGTCTCAATTTTTTTCGTCCCCTCTGTAAGTACGGCCTTAAGATCTTCCCGGGGATTGACCCTTCCGACAAGTATCGGGGCTCTCGTTCGCATGATAGGTCCGAAGACAGGCGTATCTACAAGACTCTTCTTGACAACAAAGGTTACAGGCTTTATCGGCTGTATGATGCCGGGAAGTATAAAGGTCTCAAGCGTGCTCATATGATTGGCTATAAAGACCACAGGCCCTTTGACCACCCTCATATTGTCCAGTCCTGTTATCTCGAAACGCACCCCGACATTCTCGAGTGCCCTAACGATATCCAGGCTGCTGCTCGCCCAATCATTGCCGTCGTAAACACCCTTTACGGCTTTTCTGCTGTTTATCCATATGATCCAGAATACCTGGGGATAAATGGTGATCAGAGGGCGCAGGAAGATCTTTGAAAAGAGGGAATGCGGCTTGTCCGGATCAGTGCGGTACGTGTTTTTATCGGTAATCGGCAAGAAGATACTCCTGAGAGAAACTGCGGTCTAATGGTTTTGGGTCGCCCATATCCTTATCTCCTCGACCATGGCTTCTATCGTGGCCTCCCCGGGCATGATCTGCACCGTAAGGCCTGCCTTCTCTATGGCCTGCGCAGTAACTGGTCCGATTGCCGCAATCGCAACACCCTTGAGAAGTTCGTCTGCTTCCTCTCCCTGCATCTCTCTGAAATTATTGAATGTGGCCGCGCTGGTGAACGTCGCGACAGTCACCCGGCCTTCTTTTAAAAAACGCCGGAGCCTCTTTCCGTGCATGTCAGGCTTGACGGCCCTGTAGGTCACCGGGACATCAATCACGCCTCCCATCGCTCGGACCTTGTCAGGGAAAATCTCTCTCGCGACCTCTGCGCGTGGCAGGAGAAATTTCATGCCCTGTAACAAGGTTGATGGGGGTTGTTGGTCGGCAAAGTTCCGGTTGTTGTCTTTACTGCCCGCGGCTGTGATGAATGACTCAATCAGGCCTTCTGCGTTGAAGCTTTCAGGGACCAGATCAACTTTTATGCCGAATTGCTCTATGGAGGCCGCTGTCTTTGTTCCGATCGCGCATATCTTCAGACCTTTGAGATCACGGATGTCCCTGCCTTTTTCGAATAACCTGCTGAAGAAATAACGGACACCGTTGGAGCTGGTAAATATCAGCCAGTCGTAGCCTTCGATCGTATCTATGGCCCTGTCAAGTTCGTCCCAATTTTCCGGAGGCAGTATCTCTATGGTAGAAAACTGGATGATTTCCGCCCCGAGTTCTTCAAGCGCCTCGAACCCCTCGGAGTGTTCCCGTGTTACCAGGATGCGGTGTCCGAACATCGGTTTTTCTTCATACCAGTTCAATTCACTCCGAAGATTTACGACATCGCCGACAATAGTGACCGCAGGGGGTCTGATGTCTTTCTCCCTGACAAGTTTTGCTATATCCTTCAGGGTGCTGACAAGCGTTTTTTGGTCAGGCCGCGTCCCCCAGCGGACAACGGCAACAGGAGTGTCAGGGCTCCTGCCGTTTTCAATCAGCTTTTTTGTCAGGAGGTCTATATTCTTCACCGCCATAAGGAATACCAGGGTGCCGACACCGGTTGCAAGCTTCGCCCAATCTATGGATGACTCCTCTTTTGTCGTATCTTCATATCCAGGAATAACAGCAAAGGATGAGGAATACTGCCGGTGAGTGAGCGGGATGCCGGCGTATGCAGGCGCGGCAATAGACGAGCTGACGCCCGGCACGACTTCAAAGAGGATTCCCTCCTTCGCAAGCACCTGCGCCTCTTCTCCGCCCCTCCCAAAGACAAAGGGATCGCCGCCCTTCAGACGACAGACGACCTTCCCTTCTTTTGCTTTTTCCAGAATCGCTGCATTGATCTCATCCTGGGTCATTGTATGATGTCCGCCCCGTTTGCCGGCATAGATAAATTCTGCATCGTGTTTGATGTAATTGAGGATCTGGGCGTTCAGGTGGAAATCGTATATTACGACCTCTGCCCTCTGTAAACAGCGCATGCCCTTTATCGTAAACAGTCCGATATCTCCGGGCCCTGCGCCGACAAGGTAAACAATTCCTTTTTTCCCAGTCATAGCTAAATATTTTAGCATAAACCTGAAAAAAGCAGTTAACCACAGAGCACGCAGGGAACCTGGCCAACAGAAGGCGCCGCTTAAAGCGGGTTCTGTTCCTTCCAAGCGAGTAAAATCAGAGAGTTAGAAAAACAGGAGTGGCTTTCGGCAGGTTATCAGGCAGTTTGCTTCGACTTTATGCAACAATAGGGTACAGTACAATCCGCAAAATCTCTTTTCGTGACATTGATCTGGATCATACTTTCCGGGATGCAACTGTTGTAAACTAATGCTATGAAAAAGGACCGCAAATATCTCATTCATCTGCGTCGGGCAGTCCAGTGGGGGATATTAATATCTCTTGTCTATGCGGGATACAATTTTTATCTTTTCGAACAGTTCTTTGCGGACCCTTCCTCCTCTCCCTTGAAAAACGCGGCTGAGGCGATGGCGAAAAGGTCTCCTTCTGTCGAAGGATTTCTCCCGATCGGCGGCCTGATGGCTTTGAAGCTCTGGATCACTGGAGGGATATTCGACATGATTCACCCCGCGGGTCTCGTAATATTTTCTGCTGCTCTCACTATGTCGCTTTGCCTGAGGAAAGGGTTCTGCGGCTGGATATGCCCGGTCGGGACTGTATCGGAGTCTGCCTGGAGACTGGGGCAAAAGATATTCGGGAGGAACTTCACACTCCACCGGTATATCGATTACCCGCTCAGGTCGGTTAAATACCTGCTCCTGCTCTTTTTCTTTTACGTAATTGTCATCAAGATGCCTTCTCCCGCGATATTTCATTTCCTGGAGGGGGATTACTACAAGGTTGCAGACGTAAAGATGCTCTATTTTTTTACAAAGATGACGAAGACTACCCTGGTCTCTCTTTCAGTACTGTTCCTCTTCTCGGTCATTTACAAGAATTTCTGGTGCAGGTATCTCTGCCCATACGGCGCCTTGCTCGGGATAGCAGGTCTTTGCAGTCCCCTGAAGATCACGAGGAACGAAGAGTCCTGTACGCATTGCAAACAATGCACAAGGAACTGTCCCAGTATGCTGCAGGTTGAACAGAAAACAAGGATCAGCTCCGCGGAATGCACCGGATGCCTCAGCTGCGTCAGCAACTGCCCTGCCAAAGGCGCGCTCGACATTGCCCTTCCGGGTAAAAAAGCTGTACATCCCATACTGTATGCTGTCCTGATACTGGCGATATTTTTCGGCGCAATCGGAATCGGGAAAGCAACGGGGAAGTGGGATTCAGTTGTTACTCCGGATGAATACAGAAGAATAATCCCGCCTGCGGAACACCTCGCCCACCCCTGAACAGCTCATCGGATTTATTGACTGTCTCATGATAGTCTGAACAAAGTCTGTCATGCCCGGAGACCTTAAAAAATTGAAGACCTGAGAGCGGCCATATCTCCTGAATCTTCTTCATGCATATCCTGTGATATACTTCAGAAAAGAGTCTGTTCCAATGTAAATCCATCAGGCAAGAGGCAAGATCAGGAGGATTATTCCTGATTGGTATCAGGCTAAACGGTCCACAGATATGAAAGCGGTTGTATTCAATAAATATGGCGGCAACGAGGTCATCGAACTGAAGGAACTGCCAAGTCCGGAAACGGGGCCAGGGGATGTGCTCATCAGGGTCCATGCGGCTTCGATCAACCCGGTGGACTGGAAGATCCGCGATGGCATGGCAAAGATCCTCACGGGATTTAGCTTTCCCAGAATCCTCGGCAGTGAATGCTCAGGGGAGATCATCGAAACCGGCAGGGATGCAAAAGCGTTCAGGCAGGGCGACAAGGTAATAGGATTCCCCGGCATCCGGCGGTTGGCCGCTTTCGCTGAATATGTTTCCGCAAGTGAAAAAAACACCTGGCCGAAACCGGAAAATATCGGGTTCGAAGAGGCCTCGACCATACCGGTCGCTGGACTCACCGCCCTGCAGTCCCTGCACAACCTTGGTCATGTATCCGGCAATAAAAGGGTGCTGATCAATGGCGCCTCAGGCGGGGTCGGGACCTTTGCCGTCCAAATCGCGAAGATATTCGGAGCAGAAGTTACCGCGGTATGCAGCGGCCCCAACGCGGAACTTGTCAAAGACCTCGGGGCCGATCATATCATCGATTACACCCAACAGGATTTTACGAAAGGCGGCGAGCGCTATGATGTCGTCTTCGATACAGTATCGAAACGTTCTTTTGATGAATGCAAAAAAGTGCTGACATCAAAAGGTATCTATATCAATACGCTCCCTGCTGCTTCAATTCTCTTGCGCCAATACCTCATCGGCTTCCTGAGTCAGCAGAAGGCCAAAAGCATTATGGTGAGGCCGAATACGTCTGACATGGAATGGATGAAGAACCAGATCGAAGCAGGCAGGATAAGGGTCATCATAGACCGTGTATATCCCCTGGATCAGGCACGTGAGGCGCTGGCCTACAGCGAATCAGGAAGGGCAAAAGGGAAGGTTATATTGAAGGTCTTCAATGCCTGATAGTTTTGCAGGCTTCTTTGTTCCGTCTGAAACGATGCGCTAGTGATTGAGAGCGCTTCTCAGGTCAAGGGTAAATTGCCCCTCAAGGCAGTGAGACCGGTCATCTTGAAACGGTCATCAAACTTTCGAGTTCGCCCTCAAATTCTTTTGTCCTGTCTTCAATCTCGCTTCGCAGAAGATCAAGCTTTGCAAAAACAGCGTCGAGTCTGGATTTTGACTCAAGGAGCTTTTTTGTGAGTATTTTAATGGCTTCCCCTTCACCCCTGAGGGAGGCCTCTCTGATTTCCTGATTTTCGCGTTCTATTTTTTCTTCCAGCTTTAAAACTTCTTTTTCCGCTTCATCAATGCTTTTTTGCAGGCCGCTCATTGTTTTTGATTTTTTATTCAGCAGCTCTGCCCGCTCACGCCGGAGCTGTTTTTTATTGACGGAATTCTTCCGGGTCCCGTTTTTCTTGACACTCGGAGCGCCGGATTCATTTTCACTTTTCCAGCCGACACGGTCAAGGAAGTCCTGGTACGTTCCTTCAAATAAAGTTACTTTCCCGTCATCAAAGACTATCAGACGCGTGGCCAGCGCGTGGAGCATCATTTCACTGTGAGTTACTACAATTACAGCAGCCGCTGAACGCGTCTATGGCCTCAACCAGGGAATCATTGGATTCCATGTCAAGATGGTTTGTCGGCTCATCAAGCATGAGCATGTTGGCGGGGCTGACAAGCAGCTTGCCTAACAGCACGCGGCTCTTTTCCCCTCCGGAAAGGACACTGATCTTTTTTAAGGCATGGTCCCCGGGAAACATCATAATGCCGCATATTTTCCGGGCCGCACCCCTGCCGACGTCGGAATGCACGTCCATAATCTCTTCTTCTACTGTTTTGTGCAAAGTAAGGCGGTTTATATTGGTCTGGCCGAAATAGGCCGTCTGCAGCTGACCGTGATGACTGACAGAACCGGTTTCAGTCTTCAGTTCCTTTGCGAGCAGGTTCAGCAGTGTTGTTTTCCCCTTGCCGTTTTTACCGATAATGGCTATACGGTCCTTCTTTCCTACTGAAAAGGTCAATCCATCAATCAGGGGACCGCTTTCCTTGTCAAAAGAAAAAGACAGGTCATTGACTTCCATCAGCACCTTCCCGGTAAAAGGCGCTGATTTGAAGGCGAAATCAAGGTCCTTTATCTCTGTCAGTTTTTCAAGGCGGTCTTTTTTCTGCAGGGCCTTTATCCGCGACTGAACAGCACTGGCCTTGGATGCCTTTGCCCTGAACCTGTTTATGAAGTCCTCTGTTTCCTTGCGCTTCTTATCATCGTTGACCCTGGACTTTTCGTGTATTTCTTCCTCCATCAGCAGCTGCTGATATACCTTTTCGGTCGGGCCGGCTTCTTTCCTCATTTTGCAGCGGTGTATGGCCATAGTATGCGTAGTCACACCATCCATGAAATCACGGTCATGGGTAATAATTATGAGCTCCTTCTTCCAGTTGCGCAAAAACTTTGTAAGCCAGCGAAGAGAGACAATATCAAGATAATTGGTAGGCTCGTCCAGCAAAAGAAGATTAGGGTCGGAGACAAGCACCTTCGCAAGATTAAGACGGACCTGGTATCCCCCTGACAGGTCCAATGGATTGAGCGTTAAATCTTCCAGGGCAAAGCCGAGTCCCATAAGGATGGTTTCCGCCTTATAGGTCTCATCGATACCGTCCTCGTTTTCCGGGAGACTCAGGCACGCCTCCTTCAGCACGGTATTTTGCGTGAAGCTGATATGCTGTGAAAGGTGCCCTATCTTATATCCGTTTGGAATATTGATACATCCTGAATCAGGGCGGTCCTCCCCCAGGATCATCTTAAAGAGAGTTGTTTTGCCGTGACCGTTTCTGCCGACAAGGCCGACGCGTTCACCCGGATTAAGGGTAAAACCCGCCTTCTCAAAAATGACCTGACGGCCATAACATTTATCCAAGTTGCTTGCCTGTATCATTTTAATGACTCCCTTTTCATTTGGAACAAATTCTTATCGATTGAAATAGCCCAGGCGGTTGAATCAGAGGGAAGTTACTTTTTATTTCACGCTCTTCAAAAACACTCGCACTTTAATCAGGCAGGCAGATAATATACCTTAAATCTGGTAAAAAAAGAAAATTTCAGGCAGGGATGCCCAAATTCACCATCAAACCACAGCCAAAAGTAGCCGATAGTAGGTAAGCATCCATAAATCGCATCACATATGCGAATGGATGACATAACGCTTCTAAGCGTGGACACAGGTCTTTTCAAAAGTGTAGACTGCTTGACGAAGCAATGACCATATTTGTACAATAATACGTACAATTAGAAAGGGAGGTTTTTATGAATACCATTACATATTCAGCCGCGCGATCCAGTCTGGCATCAGCAATGAAGAAAGTGTGTGAAGACCATGAACCTGTCATTATCACACGGCAAAAAGAAGAGTCGGTAGTGATGATCTCACTTGAAGATTTCACTGCCCTTGAGGAAACCGCATACCTTCTGCGCGTGCCTAAAAACGCCCGGCGTCTCCTTGAATCCATCGCCGAGCTTGAGCAAGGCAGAGGCACTGAACGCACCCTTACAGAATGAGGCTCATCTTTTCTGAGAATGCCTGGGAGGACTACCTCTACTGGCAGGAAACGGACAGAAACATGCTCAAACGCATCAAAAGGCTTATTCACGAGATTACGCGTGACCCCTTTAAAGGCAGTGGCAAGCCGGAGCCGCTAAAACACGGGCTCTCCGGCTACTGGTCCCGCCGCATCAACGATGAGCACCGCCTTGTCTATCGCCCCTCTGAAGACGCTGTCCTGATTGCCCAATTGCGCTATCACTATTGATACCTTGACGAATAGGGCCGACCTTAACTCGTGCAGGAAAATTAATGATCTCCGACTGTACTCGAAACTTGGGATTGAGAAAAAGAAACACCCTGCAGTCTATCATGTAAATACCACTATCCCAAGCCTGACCCTCACATACTGATGGCATATTATCTCTTTCCCCGCATAATTGCATGAATGATCTCGTCCAGTCGCTGCAAAAAGCGAGAGCGGTCCCTCGGTTCAAAGGGCGGCGGACCACCGGTTATAGTGCCCATGTCACGCAGAAATGCGGTAAACTCCCGGGTTGCCAATGCCTCGCCGATAGAGTCCTCGCTGTGCACCCGCCCCTTTGGATCAAGCACCCTGGCGCCCTTTTTCAGACAGCGCGCCGCAAGCGGAATGTCTGCAGTAACCGCTATATCGGTATCAGTGATGTGCTTTGCAATCCAATCATCAGCAGCATCGAAACCTTCATGCACGATAATCAGTTCAATGAATTCGTCAGGAGGTATCCGCATCGATGAGTTAGACACAAGATATACCTTCAGTCGATACCGCCGGGCAACACGGAATACCTCGTTCTTCACTGGACAGGCATCTGCGTCTACGTATAACTTGATCACAGAGATTCCTTTCATTGCTGACGGATATGCCAATTATTATCGCTTGAAGATTCCTGCGGATTATCATTTATGACATTCACCATTATAGCAAAATGCTATATGCAAAATTACAGGAAGCCTCGACCCCTGGAGACCGTCTTCCCTTTAATTCCCTCGCACTTTGGGAGAGCCTGCCTGTCCGCTAGGCAGGGGTTAGGGTGAGGGGTCTATGTCCGCGGACTGGTTCGACTCCGATGTCAAGGAACTGGATTCAGACAGAATCCTCAAAGAGTCGCTGAATTTTGGGAGAAGAACGTTTTTTTGCGCGCTGTCTATTCCAGGTTGTTGATTTTGGCCTCGAAAATGCCCTTCTAAGCCTTAAAAACAGCCCTGTTTTTTAGTTTTCATCAATAACTTCATTCAGTTAGCGTGGTCCGACCCCGGCCATAGGCCATCTGACCCCGCAATAGATGCCGGAAGATATTGGAAGCAGGGAGTAGGTGAGTATTTACCATTATACTCTTAAGAATATTCAAGGAACTCGCCGGTGTGATGCACTGTGAGCAAGTCGCACCGAGATGTCCACCTGATACTATGTGAGGCAAGCAACTCAGAAGTGAGGATTACCTATTGTAACTTTTGTCTTCGGCCGTACTTTGTTCAATGTCAAGGACAGCCACTTTCTGCACTTTACTGTCCAAACGGCAAACCTTCAATCTCTGTGGTCCAAAAAATAACCGATTCTGTATTCTGTAGCTTGTCACAATACAAAAATCGTGGTACGATTAATTTGTATTCTGTATCCTAACACGCTACAAGAGGGAGGAAGAATCAATGAAGACCTCTTCCAAGGCACCTGCTCATCCGGGCACCTACGTCCGAGAGACCATCATTCCCGCGGGTATGTCCGTGAAAGATGCCGCCAAGCGGCTCGGCATTGGCCGGCCGGCTTTGTCAAACTTCCTCAACGGGAAATCCGCCCTGTCCTCCGAAATGGCGGTCAGGCTAGAGAAGGCATTCGGCGCCGATCGGAAGCGCCTGCTTGATATGCAGGCCGCCTACGACCGGCAGAAGCGGAGCGCCGAAGAAAAGGAGGTCGCGGTTCGCGCTTTCGTCCCAGATTTCTTGACTATCAAGGCAAGGCAGATCGCAGACTGGGCGGCGAGCCGGATCGACGCCCGAACTCACCTTCCCGTCTTCCTGCGGAAGCTGGTGCACTCGACCGGAAACGACCTCCGCCAAGTCGACTTCCCCGGCTACGATAATGCGCAGCGCAAGGGCTCCGACGGTTTCGTCGAAGCCAGCGCCGCCACACCCTGGATTCCCGAGGGGAGATCCTATTGGGAGTTCGGCACCAACGAGAAACCGGATGTCAAAGCGGAAAAGGATTACACCTCGCGGCTCACATCGGTTGATGCCGCGGAGCGAGCAAGCAGCAGCTTCGTATTCGTGACACCTCGCAACTGGCCCGGCAAGACTACTTGGGAAAAACAAAAGAACGAGGCAGGCGACTGGAAGGCCGTTAGGGCTTTTGATGCGAGCGATCTCGAGCAGTGGCTGGAGCAGTCCGTACCGGCGCAGATCTGGCTCGCTGAACAACTCGGCCTGCCGATCAGCGGCTATGAGACACTGGAGCAGGCGTGGCACCGTTGGGCGGACGCCAGTGAGCCCCATCTGACACCGGAAATTTTCGCATCCTCGATCGCCGCGTACCGGGGCACGTTCAGGGCGTGGCTTGAGAAACCGAGCGACAGACCATTCGTCGTCGCTGCCGACTCGCAGGGCGAGGCGCTCGCCTTTCTCGCGTGCCTTTTTGATGACGAAGAACTCCGGCAATTCAAGGACCTCTCTGCAGTCTTCGCATCTCCGGCGACGCTCAGGACGCTCATTGCGTCCTCTGTGCCTTTCATCCCGATCGTCCATTCGGAAGAGGCCGAACGCGAACTCGTCCGACGCCCATCGCCGACTTCATTGCATCGTTTTCCGCCCGCGCAACGCGGTCGATACGGAAGCCGACATAGCGCTCGACCTGCTCGGCTACCAGGCCTTCGAGAAGGCGCTCACCGACATGGGAATTGCGGAAGGCGACGTCGACCGGCTTGCAAGGGAGTCGGGCCATTCGCCGACGATCCTGCGCCGCCGCCTCTCTCGGAATGCGGCGATCAGGACCCCGGCGTGGGCCAGCGATGACGAAATGGCAAAGACCCTCGTGCCGATGGCTCTGATCGGCGCCTGGCACGCCGAGCCGGAGGCTGATCGCGAGATCGTCGCCTATGTGGCGGATCGAAAGTACGAGACAATCGAAGACGATGTCGCGCGCCTGCTTCGGTTCGATGACAGCCCGGTGTGGTCTGCCGGACGTTACCGGGGTGTCGTCTCGAAGATCGACGCCTTGTTTGCGATTGCGAGGATGATCACACCAGCGGACCTTGACCGGTTCTTCGACGCCGCCGAATACGTCCTTTCCGAGTCCGACCCGGCGCTCGAATTGCCGGAAGAGAAAAGGTGGGCCGCGGCCCTTTACGGCAAGAAACGCGATCACTCCGGCGCGTTGCGCGAGGGTATCTGCGAGACACTCGTCATCCTGTCGGTCCACGGCAACAACCTGTTTCAGAGCCGCCTCGGCATCGATGTCGAAAGCCGGGTCGCAGTTCTGATCCGCAAACTCCTAACGCCGCTGACTCTTGAAAAGCTGCTCTCCCACGACCACGACCTGCCGCGCTACGCAGAAGCCGCGCCTGATGAATTCCTGAAGATCATCGAAGAAGACCTGCGGCGCAACGATCCCGTCGTCTTCGGGCTTCTCAAGCCGGTCGACAGCGGCTCGACTCTGGGCATCGCCGTCGCGGACGGGACTTCTCTGGGCGCTGGAGTGCCTTGCCTGGAAACCGCAAAACCTCCCGCGTGTATCGGTGATCCTTGCCCAGCTCTCCCGGCCGAAGATCGACGACAACTGGGTGAACAAACCGGACGCCAGCCTTCAGGCCATCTTCAGGTCATGGATGCCGCAGACGGCGGCCTCGGTGGAGCAGAGGGTCAAGGCGCTGGAGATGCTCACCAGGCGTTTCCCGGATGTCGGCTGGGAGATTTGCATCGAGCAGATCAAACCGGGTTCCAAGATCGGCCATCACAGCTACAGGCCCCGCTGGCGCAGCGACGCCTCCGGAGCCGGGCAGGTCGTCACGCGCAAAGAGATGTACGACTTCAACCGAAAGGCTCTGGACTTCCTGATCGCTTGGCCGTCCCACGACGAAAAGACTCTTGGCGATCTCGTCGAGTCTCTCCAGGGTATGCCCGAGGAAGACCAGTCCAAGGTCTGGGACCTGATCGATGAATGGTCCCGGAAAGCCGGCGAAGCCGCCAAGGCCGCACTGCGCGAGCGCATCCGGCGGTTCGCCTTCACTCGACGCGGCCGCCATCGGAAGCTTGGGGAAGCAACCCGCGACCGTGCCCGCGAAGCTCTATGACAGCCTCCGGCCCGACGATCCCGTCATCCGTCACGGCTGGCTGTTCGCCGATCATTGGGTGCAGGAATCGGCTGACGAGATCGAAGAGGAGGATTTCGACTATCGAGAAGCGCGACGAGCGGATCGACAGGCTGCGCCGCGAAGCGATGACCGAGATATGGACCGAGCGCGGTTTCGAGGGTGTTAAGGAATTGCTTGCCGGCAGCGGCGCCGCCGACACCGTCGGCCGTTACGCGGCATCGTGCGTTACCGGCGTTAAGCCGCGGGTCGATTTCATCCGGCGCTGCCTTTCCCTTGATGGAGACCTCCGGAGCAAGGCCGAGTGGTGCCTGCAGGGCTTCCTTTTGGCGATCGGGGACGACTCGCGCGCCGGGGTGCTGCAGGCTGCGGCCGAAGGGCTGCCTGCCGAAGAGCGTAGGCGGCTATTTGTATGTGCGCCGTTCCAGGCATCCACCTGGCGTCTTCTGGACGGTTATGGCGAGGAGATCCGCGCCGGGTACTGGAAGGATGTGTTCCCGTCCTGGGGCCGGCACACGCCCGCCGAGCTTACCGAACTGATCGACCGCCTTCTGGAGGCCCGGCGACCGCGCGCGGCTTTCCACGCCGTTCACATGGATTTCAAGGATATCGAGACGTCCCGCCTCAAGCGGCTGCTGCGCGACGTCGCCACGGTCAATGCCGAACCGGCAGGCCATTTCAAGCTCGACCGCTACTACATTTCCGAGGCACTGGATTCGCTTGATGGCCGCGCGGGCGTCACCCGTGATGAAATGGCCCAACTCGAATTCCTCTTCATCGACGCCCTCGATGACAGCAAGCACGGAATCCCGAATCTCGAAAGCCAGATCGCGCAATCGCCGGCGCTATTCGTCCAGGCGGTGGCGCTCGCTTACAAGCGGAGTGACGAAGGAGAGGATCCGCCGGAATGGAGGATCGAGAATCCCGAGCAGCGGGCGGCAGTCGCGTCGGCAGCCTATCGCCTTCTCGATCAGATAAAAAAGATTCCCGGCACGGACGAAAACGGAAGGATCGATGCGGCGGCGCTCGCCGCGTGGCTCGCCGAGGTTCGGCGCCTGTGCCGCGAGTACGCCCGCGCCGACATTGGTGATCAGTGCCTCGGTCAACTGCTCGCCAAGGCGCCCGAGGGCGAGAACGGCATATGGCCCTGCGAAGCGGTGTGCGAGGCGATGGAAGAGATAGCATCCCCGGAAATCGGCAGGGGATTCCATATCGGCGTTCATAACTCTCGCGGCGTTCACTGGCGGGGCGAAGGGGGCGCACAGGAGCGCGAGCTCGCCGCGAAATACCGCGCCTGGGCCGAGCGCTTGCACTTCGACTATCCCTATGTCGGGGGAGTTCTCGAGGGCATCGCTGCATCCTACGAGCGCGAAGCCGGGTGGGAGGATTCCGAAGCGAAGATCACGAAGAGGCTTCGCTATTGAAAAAGGCGATTGGGGTTGGGATTATGGTATTTGACTGAACAAATCCTGCTTGATCTTTTCATTCTAACCAGCCCGCAGGGCGAACCGACCTTCTACCAAATGAAAGGGATAAGCAACGCGGCACCGAGCGGGCCCGGCGCGTGCGCTCGGTGTCTTCACGTCTTCAATGCAGGACCGGGCCGTTATAGGGAATCACCACGCGATCGTCTCCTCCGCCCGCGACGCTCGCCATCGTCGACAGCTGCTGGCGCGCGGTCGGATTCCCCCGAACCTCCGCGTCGAGGAACGTGAGCGACCAGGTGAAGATGTCATTAATCGACGCCTCGTCCAATCCGTGCTTCACGCCGACCAGCTCGACGAGCTCCCGCGTCCCCGTGAGCCGCGCGATACCTTGTTCCGTGACGACCAGCGGAGCCGTCGTGTCCGCCGTGCCGCTGATGGCGAGATACGGCAGCGTGACGCCGTCCAGCCCGTGCTGGTCGCGCCCGAACGCTGGCAGGAACGGCTCCCCGAAGAATGGCATATAGCCCACCGCCGCCTTAAGGCGCCGATCGACGGTAACCTGGGTCCAATCGAACCCGAGCGATGTCGTCAGTCCGGCGCCGCCCATCAGCATCAGTGTTTCGCCACCCATGCTCGCCCCGAAGCCTCCGATCTGCGTTGCATCGACGTGGTCGCGCCATTGCGGATGCGCGAGCACGAGGTCGAGCGCGGCCGACATCGACAACGGTCGCAATGCCTGCAGCGCGACGAAGTCGCCGAGATGCGACAGGACTGCCTCAGCGTCCGCGAGGTCGTCGATCTTGAGGTTCGAAAAGCGTGGATCGCCATGGAACGGGCCCACCACGACAAAGCCGTAGCTCGCGAACCAGGACAGCGCGGCTATGTAGTCGTTCGAGATCGGGCTCCCGCCATAGCCGTGCGAAAACGCGAGCACCGGATACCGGGCCGTGGCGTCGGCGAACAGCGGCACTTCCGCGCCGGTCTGCATGTGCGGTACGACCCTGCCCGTTGGGAGCGGGTAATCGGCACGGGGATTGTTTGCGACGGTCGGATAGCAGGCGATCACGACAAACTGGATCGGCTTTCCGGCAAAGGAACCGTAGAGGTTCGAGTCGTTCGGCGCGGTCACGGTGACCGAGAGGGCATTCACGGGATCCGCGAGCAGATCGGTCACGTATCGTGGCGCGCCGCTTGCCGAGGGAAAGCCTTCCCAGTACTTCGTCTCGTCCTCGCCGGGAGCCACTCGGCTGAAGTCCTGCGCGACGTTGCTGCACGCCACCGTGTAAGGCCCCGGGAGCGCCAGCGGCTGCACGATGGTCGTCGGGGCCGGCGAGTCATGCGAATTACCGCCGCCCCCGCCGCCACAGGCAGAGATAAAAAACCCACAAATCAGGACTGCGAAAAGAAAACACTTTTTCATCATACACCTCTTCTGATGAGTACGTTCTGTAGTATCCTCTCCAAGCCGGGTCTACATCAAAAGGAAGTGCAGGAGAGGATCTATTGCTGGGTGACCCGCCACACGAGTCACTTTTCGCCCTGCATCTTGAGCCAGATCTCATCGGCCTTCTTGATGTGTCCGGGGATGTCCTTGCTCCATTTTTCATAGGCAGCAGGGCTGCAGTTCAGGTAAAGCTTGCCGTTAACGATCTTCCAGACTTCCGGATCAGTGACCGCCTTCCGCGACTCGGTCATGGCCCAGGCGCACCAGCCGTCGTACTGCGGAGCGTATTTCTCCGGACTTGTAGCGAAAAGGTCCCGGTTCTCCTTGGACTGGAAGAACCATGTCATGCCGTGCCACGAGAAGGTAAAGTACTCAGTGCCTTTGAGCGCCTTGCCTGCCGTAAAATAGGCGACAGTATCGTAACCCTTTATGGCCACAGTATCCTCCGGCGTTGCTCCGGCCGCTATCCCGCTGATTCCAGCTAACAGTAGTACAAATGTGAAGCTCATACGAATCCCGTTGGTTGCTCTCTGTAATTTCATGTGCTCCCGCCTTTGTGTTAATTATATCATCGAAAAGAGAAAAGGAGCATAGGAAGGACTTAACCAGGTGCTCAATATTTGGCAGTCGCGGCAGGTGGCGCAGTGGCGGGGCTTTGGTTCTTTAACCACTTTATTTTTATCTACCGCTAAATGCTGCCAAATCATCTTCCTGATCCTTACCTATGATAAAGTAAACAGATGTAGCACCGCACTTTTCACATTTTAAATTCTCCCGGAGATTACCCGATAAATCTTCAGTGACCTCTACCGTTTCCAGCTCTCCCGAACATTTACCACAATATACCTTCTGATCTTCTATCACTTTACGGAAGATATCCATAATCATCTCAGCCCATACCTCTTGAGCTTCTAATTCATGGTCCGGAGACGCACACGCACGATAAATGATGTCGGTTATTTCCTTCTTAATATCCATTTAGACAGTTCTCCTTATGTAGTAGCAAGCCTCTCCATAATATTGAAGACTCCCTTCGGCACCAACAGTAGGGGCCTTAGGCCAGACCGCAGGGAATATCGCTCGTTATCCATTTAAGCAGCCTATGATCTGCTATCTGCCCCGGAATACTTTTGAACCTCGATTTCCCTCAAGACACTTTAGAAGCTATCAAAAATCCATGTGTCTAGTTTTCATTGTGATGATTTTACCATAGCAGAGATTAAGTCTCTACCTCCACCTAAACGCGTTTCAAAAAGATGAATCCATGAGGGATGCCGGAAGAAACATTCTTTACGACAGAGGGCGTGACGGGGTCTGGCGGGGTCAGTCTTTGGATTATGGTATTTGACACGCAGGGTGAAATAGCAATGCTCCGGCCAAAGCATTTCAGCTCTCTATAAAATGCAGTAACCCTCTACAGAACAGGAACTATCTATCGCTTAGGTCTTCCAGTAGGTCTTCGAGCAGGCCTTCCAGTGGATCTTTCATTAGATCTTTCGGTGGGTCTTCCAGTAGGTCGTTGGGTAGATTTTCCCGTGGGTCTGCCAGTACGTCTTTCAGCCGGTTTTTCAGTGAATCTTCTGGTGGGTCGGCCAGTGGGTCTGTCGGCAGGCCGGTCAGTAGGTCTTCCGGCAGGTCTTTCATAGGACCTTTCAGTAGGGCGACCAGTAGATCTTCCAGCCGGTTTTTCAGTGAATCTTCTGGTGGGTCGGCCAGTGGGTCTGTCGGCAGGCCGGTCAGTAGGTCTTCCGGCAGGTCTCTCATAGGATCTTCCGGTGGGTCTTTCATAGGACCTTTCAGCAGGGCGACCAGCAGATCTTCCAGCCTGTTTTTCAGCGAATCTTCTGGTGGGCCTGCCAGTGGATCTGTCGGCAGGCCGGTCAGTAGGTCTACCGGCAGGTCTTTCATAGGATCTTCCGGTGGGTCGAGCAGTGGATCTTTCGGTCGGTCTTTCATTAGGTCTACCGGCAGGTCTCTCATAGGATCTTCCGGTGGGTCTTTCATAGGACCTTTCAGTAGGGCGACCAGCAGATCTTCCAGCCGGTTTTTCAGCGAATCTTCTGGTGGGTCGAGCAGTGGATCTTTCGGTCGATCGTTCTGTAAATCTTCCGGTAGGTCGACCGGTGCTGCTGCGTTCTTTGTATACACCCTTTATTTCCCTGGACTGAGCGTGTCCCTCCCAAGCTCCTTCCGGCTTATACTCCTTAAGAGTCTGACTGGATCTTGTGCTATTTTTTACCCTTATTCTCTGGCCCCGGGTAACTTTGCCATCAAGGGCTTTGATTGCTGCTTCGGCTTCGGATTGTTCCGGCATATCAACAAACCCGAATCCCTTTGATACGCCTGTTTTTTGGTCGGTGACTATGTTAAATGACTTTACCTTTCCAAATTTCAGGAACATCTGCAATAGTTCTCTTTCAGTTACAGACCTGGGCAAATTGCGAACAAGTATATTCAATGATAACTCCTTATTATTTTCTTCCTGATTAGGTGTATATGATTATACACCGTAACCGCTGCATAAAAATTGACTCATGGGCGAGGAAGACCGATAATGAAAGCAATATTGAAGTTGATCCTAATCTCCAAGAGGTCTTCGTCTTCGCATAAGAAAGAGGATTTTTTTATTCACCTGCGATCTCGGCAGTAAATATTTCGATAAGGTGTCCAAGATATTCGATATCGATATGGTCTGCTGCATTGCTGTCGGCAAAAAGTTTTGCTTCTGCTTCGAATTCGTCGTCCGCTCTCCAAAATGCCAGCAAAAGCGGCACATGCGGCAGCAGGTCAAAGCGAAAGTGGTAATCCGCTTTCATCACGCCTTCGGTCTCGCAACCTCCCAATTCAGCACAGCGCTGCCTTAACTCATCGGGATTTTCCCTGAATCTCTCAGCGATCTTTTTCTCTGCGTTTGCCTGAAATGCCTTCACATGAGATGCGGTATGAGGGAAATGACCGGGGGCGATCCATTTTCCGGTAAGCTCCTTTCGGCCGCGCCGGCGTATATAGTCGCAGACGATAATTTTCATCCATGGCGTAGGGCTGCCGCTGTTTTCGTCGTACAACCCCGTTTTCTGGAGCACATATGTTCTGTTCAGGACCCTCAAAGAGATCTCCTCGCCCTGCGATCCTTCAAGATAAGCCGCGCCGATCACTTTAGCGGTCTCCCTGAAGTCGGTCGCAGCAGCCTCCTGCTCGTGAGACTCACTTACTTCCTCATACGTGCTGCAGCGCTTTTTGTCAGGGTCTGTCGCCGCAGCAGGAATGCCGGCAGCAGGCATATAAGGACATCCGGAGAGGTCTGCCTGCGCTTTTTTGACCTTTAGCGCAAAGGCCAGACAGGTCGGCAGGCCGCACTCACCGCAGTTTGTTTTCGGCAGTTGTTTGTAGATCGTCATCATCTTAACCTGATTTTATCAGGAAAGTCAGCTTTCAGACTATGATCAGGATCAGAGTAATTATAGGGACGCGACCACATGCCGCATCCCTATCGAGTGTCTTATCAGACGAGGGGTATTATTATGGAGTCATATCAACTTCTTACTGGCGATATTGACTGAAAACATAATCTTTGCTCTTCTGGGGCTCATGACAATTAAAACACGATGTTTTGGCGTCATTCACAACCCGCTCCCGGCTGTCACCTTTAAACCCCTCAAATCCCCATCCGCCTGTCGTGGAGAATTTTTTGGAATCCTTTTGCATTACCCCTAGAACTTTTCGGGGGCCTTCCTCTATGGCATTGCTCTCACTCTTTGCCACCAGGAGGTCGAAAATGAGCACTGCTCCGTCAGGGAAGGGTTTACCGCTTTTGAGCGCCTTAAAGGCCTTTTCATTGGCGTAGACATGATGAATACCGCCAAAGGAATCGTAAAGTGGATGCCCCTGTTGTATCACCATCGACTTAATATGCGCCCATTTCCTGTAGCCGTCCGGGTATTTAACCAGGTCTTTTTTACTTCCTTCCGGGTATGCAATGCTTGTGATAGTAAATAGTACTCCGATGACAACAAGCGCCATGTACATACTTCCATACTTTTTCATAACCTTTCCCTCCTTTTTCAAGTGCTGACCATTGCTGTCCAAAATACTTGGAATGACTGAATGCCTTTTATTTCACTCTATCACTTTTTTTGAAAAAGTAAATCATGCTGGTAGTGATATGCCGTCGCAGCACCCCCTTACAGATGCTTTCTGAGAAACCCGAGCATCCTCTGCCATGCCTGCTGAGACGCTTTCATATTTGCGCCTTCGCGCCCGTCCTGCTGGCGGAGAAAACCGTGGCCTGCGCCTTTGTATATCTCCACTTCATAGACCTTGCCGAGTTTCTTCATTTCGCCGGCAGCAGGCTCGATCGTTGCATTCACCCGGGCGTCGTCTTCGCCGTAGAGACCGAGGACCGGGGCCTTGATGCTGCCGAGCTCTTTCTCCTCCGGAGAAGTACCATAATAGACAACTGCGGCATTCAGCTCAGGCTGTGCAGCGGCATAGCCGAAGCTCCTGCCCCCGCCCCAGCAGAAGCCCGCGACCGAGCTCTTTCCATTGGCTGACGGGAGCTTTGTCGCATATGAACGGACAGCGTTCAGCTTCGCGTTTACTTCTCCGGCCGTAAGACCCCGTATCAGCTTCACGACGTCATCGCGGCTCTGAAGGGATGCTGTGCCTCCTCCTCCAGGTCCCTTCCCTGAGATCAGGTCCGGTGCAACCGCTATGAATCCGTCGGCTGCCAGCTGGTCGGCGACTGCGCGGATCCAGTCTGTGAGGCCATAGATCTCATGGAGGACGATAACTACGGGAGCCTTGTCTTTGCGTTCCGGATAAACAACCCAGGTGAGGAGAGGGTGATCGCTCCCTTCGATCTTCAGATCAACATATTCACCGTGGCGCGGCGATCTCTCCAGGGCGGTTTTGGCCTGCTCTTCACCTGGAGGGATCTTTGGAGCACTTGCCGCTGAAGTCTGAAAAACAGCCGCCCCTGCAGGACCTGAATGTTCGGAATCAGAAGCCTGGACAGGCACAGAACCCAGCACCATGATAATTGCGAGAACCAGTAAAAGAAAATATTTGCTCATTGCTTTCCTCCTGCCTCGTGAATCTTTAGTTGCTGCAATTCCCTTATAGCACACTCTCGATGAAGAGTAAACCTTACAGTTATAAAAAAATATAAGGACCACAAGGAGGAAGTGAAGAAAAAGGGCTTGTCTGCGACACCTTCAAGCACTCTGCCCTGGTCAGCCAGACGCGTACAGGAATTCACTCTGTTTGAGATTTGCATATAGCTGCATCATTATATCTTCCTGTCGTCATTGCAAGGCCTTATTCTGCATTTCCTATTTGCGGTTATGCAACGATAGGGTAAGGACGCGATACAGGAACCCTTCGCAGCGTGACACACTGGGGGGAATAAAGGAATCTTCAGGGAAAAGCATTCAACTGATATGGTTTTATCCCGTTCAGACATTCTTTTTCTTTTTTTGCAGTATAATTTAGGTATTTACTGATTAACCCGATAATCGGGTCAAATAAATTTTTGAATAATGTCTGCATCTTTTGAGTTAAAAAGAAGTGAAAAAAAGGAGCCCATGAATTCAATTCTTCTGGTGGAAGACGACAAGAAAATCGCCCGAATCGTCAAGGTGTATCTTGAAGATGCGGGATATAAAGTAGTACATGCAGAGAAGGGGAAGGACGCAATCGCGGCCGCCATGAAAGAGCCGCCTATCGCCGTGATACTCGATCTGATGCTGCCCGACATAAGCGGTGAAGAGGTCTGCCAGGAGTTAAAGGAGATAGGCGATTTCCCTATTATCATGCTTACGGCGAAATATTCAGAGGAAGAGCGGGTCGCAGGGTTCGCCCTTGGCGCCGATGACTATGTGGTAAAGCCGTTCAGCCCGAAAGAGCTGGTTTACAGGATCAAGGCTGTGCTCAGGAGGTCCCGGAAAGGCGATAGAGAGCTCTTTGAGCCAATGAGCTTTAACAGCAACAGCCTCATAGTCGATGGTCAGGGGTATGAAGTGAAAAAAAACGGACAACTGCTGAAGATCACACCAACGGAATTCAAGGTCCTCTATACTCTCGCATCCGCCCCCGGCAAGGTTTTTACGCGGGAAGATCTTGTAGAGAAAGCGCTTGGTTATCAGTTTGAAGGCTATGAACGGAGTATTGATGCGCACATCAAGAACATCAGACACAAGATCGAGGATGATCCCAGAAATCCGTCGTTTATCATAACGATCTATGGCGTAGGCTACCGGTTTTCCGGCAAGAGAGATGTTTAAAAGCCTCTGGGCACAGTTTCTTCTTCTCCTGATTGCCGTAGTTGCCATCGGCCTTTCAGCAACCTTTCTCCTCCGCGAGTTGATGGTAAAAGATTTCAGGGAATATCTGGAAGGCGAACGGGAAGACAGGGCCCACTGGGTAACAGCCGCACTGGAAAGTTCTTATGATAAATATTCCGGTTGGCAGAAAGAGAACATCATCGAAAATACTGTCTGGGCGATGATGCTCGGCATCGAGATAAAACTTTTCGACCTGGACGGCAGGCAGGTTATGGATACGGACTCAGCAATCGAAACCCTGTCGCCATTCGTGAAGAAAAGGGTCATGGCCATTTCCATGCGCAGAGTAAGGAAAAGTGATTCGGCCTTTACTCCGTATGCCCTTTTCCTTGCCGGCAATCAGATAGGCCGTCTTGATGTAAAATTCCTGTCCCCCCAGAAAGAGCAGGTCTTTATAAGAAGATCGAACCGCTTTCTTCTCATTTCACTGCTCGCCCTTGGAGGCATCGCCATTTTTCTGAGTATTGTTTTTTCCCGGAAGATGACGCTTCCCATCAAAGCGCTCACCTCTGCCGCTGCTGCCATCGAAGAGGGCGATCTCACAAGCAGGGTAAAAATTACCGGAGATGACGAAATTGGGAATCTTTCAAGCGCCTTTAACAGAATGGCCCAGAAGCTCGAGACCCAGGAGAAGCTCAGAAGAAAGCTAACCTCAAACATAGCCCATGAACTCAGGACGCCCATCAGCGCTGTCAGGGGTGAACTCGAGGCTATGATGGACGGGCTGATATCCGCAGATAAAGAGGCCCTGCAATCGCTCTACGCGGAGATCGGCAGGCTAAAAAATATTCTCGACGGCATAGAAGATCTTTCGCAGGCAGAAGCGAGCAGCCTGATGATCAGAAAGGAACTCCTGCAATTGAAACCTTTCTTGCGGAGCATAACAGAGAGGTACGGCAAGGCCTTTTCAGAGAAAGGGGTATTGCTGGAACTCTTCTGTGATGACGATGTTGCTGTCAGCGCAGACCCTGACAAACTCAGCCAGATAATCATCAACCTCATAAGCAATGCCCTGAAGGCAACAGACAAGAGGGGGAGTGTGTGGATCAGGGGGAAAAGGGAGAAGGATGAGGTAAGGATTGAGGTAGGAGACACCGGCTGCGGCATCAGGGAATCTGATCTCCCCTTTATATTCGAGCGCTTTTACCGGGCATCCGAAGGCGGTCTCGGAATCGGCCTCACCATCGTAAAAGAACTGGCAGAGGCGCACGGGGGAAAGATAGCAGTCCGGAGCAGCTATGGCCAAGGGTCCTCCTTCACCCTGGTAATTCCAGCTTGAGATCTTCACAATTCTTCATAATTTTTTCTACACTCCTTCATAATTATTTGTTATGCTGTAATTCAAAGGAACGGTAAGAAACAAACCGAATAATGTATCTAAGGAAAAGGAGGTGAAGATATGAAGACTATTATTTCAGTAGTAGCGATCATGGTTGTTGTCATGTTTGTCGGCAGTGCCATGGCTGTTCCTCCCGGCAAGACACTCGATTTTGCAGGAGGAGCTGCAGGAAAGGTTGTGTTTGACGGGAAAATACATGCTGACAAGGGATTGAAGTGCAACGACTGCCACACAAAGATTTTCCCGATGAAGAAGGGAACCAAGATCACCATGGCAGATATGAACGCAGGCAAGAACTGCGGCACATGCCACAACGGTGAAAAGGC
Organism: uncultured Nitrospira sp.; assembly: GCA_963746295.1. Classification (GTDB taxonomy): domain Bacteria; phylum Nitrospirota; class Thermodesulfovibrionia; order Thermodesulfovibrionales; family UBA6898; genus JAOUFP01. The sequence goes on from CAVVAQ010000001.1 coordinate 234,924, forward strand.
TTTCAAATCAAGCGACGCGGCAAGTTGCGCGAAGTGTCACAAGAAATAAGAATAAAAGCACAGAGTGCATTGGAAGGCGACCTTGCGGTCGCCTTTCTTTTTTGTGCAGAGAAGAAAATGTTTATTTGCCACTGTTCAGAGCCATATCAAAAACTAAATACAGTGCGACTCTCAGCCAGGAGGCAGTCTGTTTCCGGAAAGGCCTTATTGACCTGTAAGGAGAGAAACACTATAATCTTGATGCATATTAAAGTAATAATCGGGGGGTAGATATTCATGAAAAACAGGGTCCTTCTATGTTTTTTCGTAGCAGCAGTTTGTATGCTCTCAACTCCTCCTGTCCATGCAGAGGACGCATCACCGTACGGCGATTACAAAAAAGGCACCACTGAGGGCGGATATGGTGAAAAACGTCCTGTCGCAACAGTTGAAGAGGCGAAAAAGGTTTTAAGCGAATATTTTGCGAAGAAGAACGTCAGAATAGGTGAAATCAAAGAGCAGGAATTGTTCTTTGAGGCAGAGATCAGGGACAAAAATAATACTCTTGTAGACAAGGTGATCGTTGATAAGAGAACAGGCCGGATCAGATCGACCTATTAATACTTTATGTATGAGTTTCAGAGAAAGCTGTTGCGAGAATCTGTATGATAATTCTGCCGCTTTACCGTATTTCCGCTATATGGAAAGCCTGCCGGACAATTTTCCCCGCATCCAATTCACAAGGTTTTTCCCGAGCAGAAGGTTGCCGTCTTTCAGAAATCTGTTCTGAAAGATAGCGTCATCTCCAAAGACCACAAACTCGCCCTTCCCGAAACTGCCCGCAACTATAATGCCAAATTCCTGCGCAGCATCCCCAAGAGCGAACCTGCCGTCTCTGTTGAGGTCCACCCATGATTTCGGGCTTGTCTTTGCTATGATCTTTGCGTTGCCGAGTTCCGGGTTCAGACCCCAGGCACCATATACCGTAAAAAGCTTCATCCCTCTGGTAAGCGGATGAGCTTCCAGTTGGGTGACGCTAAAGTCTTTTCCTCCACCACCACGCACATTTACAACTTCATTGATCGGTCCGGTCGTTGACGCTATGCCCAAGTCTTTTAAAAGATTACTCACGGTGGGAGTAATGTGTATCATAATTGTTACGCGTCCTCCCCGTTCGATAAACTTCTTGATAGTTGCGCTTTCAGAGGCTGTGTAGGCCGATAAAAGGTCCTGATATCACCAGTCCATCGACATCAGACAGAATATCAGACGTAATGGTCTGCCTGCCTGTTTTCACCTTAAAACCCGCTTCACGAAACAGATTTGCCAGGCCAGAGAGATGCAGGTCACTGCTCTTTTCTATAACAAACGTCTGCCCATGGCCCTGGTCAAACAGCACAACAGGCTTCGTCGCATCAGCAGAGAGATGAGGCACAGAGATCAAAAGACCCAGCAGCAGAGCGCTAACCATCCAATATCCTGATTTCATAAGCATATCTCCTCAATGATAAACCCGAAATGAACGGGCCCATTTAAACTACCGGCAAAAAAATCTTCCTGATATCTGTCCCGCGGTTCAGAAACAGTCAAAACGCTGCAACGATAATCTGCAATTTTTCATAAATAAATAAAGACGGACCTTCTGAGATAAATTACTAAAGGTTTTTTACGGTCACTTAACGGTAATTTCCTCGGGAATGCCTTTTTGCTCCTGGATAATCTTCACGACCTTATTCATGTCAACACTGTCAAGCAACCCTGCCTTCTCGATAAGCCTCCGGGCCTCGGCCTGCATGTCTTTCACGTTCTCATAGATATCTTTGTTCACTTCCATGAAGACCCTCCCATCGCTCCGGGAGGCTAACTTTATAGGCGCATACACAATTTCCCCGGAAACGCCGGAGCCGGAACTGTCGAACAACTGCTCCATATCATCACGCATAACCCTGACACATCCGTGGCTCAGGTATTTATTTATTGATAACGGGTCAATAGTCTCGTGAATCAGGATCCCGGGGAGCGTCGTCAGTAAGACATATCCTCCAACCGGGTTCTTCGGTCCCGGGGGATAGCTCTCCTTCACTGCCAGGCCTTCCCGTTTCATCTCTTCCTGGATCGATTTAGGCACTTTCCAGTCCGGACTCTTCAGCTTGCCCTTAATGGTAAACTTGCCCGCTGGGGTTTCCCATCCCTTCTCCCCTTCCCCCTTAGGCATCCCGAGCCCAACAGGGAACGCCATGATGGGAGCGCCACCTTCAAAAAAGTACAGCATTCTGCCGGGGATATCTATAAGTATGCCGTTTTGCATTGTTTCCGGAATGATCTTCCTTAAAGTGATGCGGAGCCGCCGGCCAGCCTTGAGTGAAGTCGAGGGGTCAAGATTGTTCTCTCTGGCTAGTCTTTTCAAGTCCGTCCCAAAATAAGCCCCAACAGTGCTCAGCGTATCACCCTTTGCAGCGCTATAGCTCAACCTCTCTTCAAAAAGCACACCAGAGAATGAAGGGGAGGGGGAAAATACGATCACCATCAGAATAAAGCAGTTTCGCAAGAGCCTGTCCATCTTCTGAATACTGAATAACTTTCGATATCGCATCCGGTCATCCACCTGATCTTTCACTTCAACAATTTCCTGATATGGTTATTTTAGCATATTAGACAGTGAGAACAAATGTAGACAACTCCGCTTAAGAAAGATAACCGAAGAGTGGATACTGTGCACATCTTTCATTCCTCGCCGGAAAAACCGGACCGGCGCGCAGCTTTCGATTGGTTACCACGAAACAGCCATGATTTCAGTGCATAATGTCCCCTGCACTCTGTTTCAATGGTTGTGAGTTGTGATAGTATGTTTTAAGAAGAGGAAAACATTATATAGACAATTTTTATCGGGAGGAACCATGAACACAATTGAGATGGCAGTAAAAATGGAGCAGGAGGCCGTAGACTTCTATACACAGTGTGCCGGCAAGACTGATAATCCGGTCGGAAAAAAGATGTTTCTGAGCATCGCGGAGGATGAGAAATTCCATATCGCCTGCGCAACGAACCTGCAGAAGGGCAAGGCGTTTAAACCTTCTGAAGCGACCCCATTCGAGGACATGAAGAGGATTTTTGAACAGCATAAGCAGGACATGCTCAGGCAAGTCGCCTCGACCGCCGATGAACTGGACGCCTTCAGGGTCGCTATGAAGATGGAAGAAGAGGCAATCACGTTCTACAAGACCGCTAAAAAACAGACTGCCATTCAGGAGGAAAAAGACTTTTTCGAATGCCTGATCCGGGATGAAGAAGAACACTTTGCTATCTTCCAGAACACTTACTCCTTCCTGTCAGACACCGGAAACTGGTTTATGTGGGAAGAACACAGCATTGTAGAAGGCTAATGCGAATAATGAGAAGCAGCCGCCATTTGTTTCATTACAAGAGGGGATCTGCCACTATTGTACACGCGGGGGTCTTGACAAGCCCTTTTTATTGGCCCCATACAAACCCGCCTGGCAGGATCGCTTGTCAACTATTGAAAGTCTTGCGATCATAGATTTCGTAAGGATATTTTCCCTGCGAATATCGTCCAGACGCTGTGAGATCAGCTCCATTGTCTCGTCCCGTGTCATCCATGAGTAACGGTCAAACTCCTTCAGGCCAAGCGGCCGGGTGTAGCCGCGAAGCGTCTTTTCGCGGTGCAGATTGTAGTAGTGTTCGAAATACGACATGACCAGTTCCCGCACGTTCCGATATATCGGCTCGCGAAACCTCAGACCTGCAAAATTGGATTTTGCGATCGCTCCCCAATGCCTGTCCTGACGAAACAGGGCCAGTACGTGATCATCGTCCCGGTTATTTGGCAAGAGATTCAGGATCAAAGCAGGAAAGCCGAGACGAAGGAGCAGTGCGGCAGCAAAGACAGCTCCATCAAAACACTGACAAGTCCGTTCGTGAAGTACCCTGAGAGGGGAACGATAGACCGTTTCAGCGGCATAGACAAGATCATCAAGAAAGAGTTGAATCTTATTCGGTGTATCCAGACGGGAAAGCAGCCGTTGTTCAGCCCCTGTCAATTCCTGGTTAAAACGATCAACCGCCCGAATATTTGATCCCCGCGCATCAACCATGCTTGTTGATTGTATTCATAAGCAATAGGGCTGTCAACAGGGAACCGTCACAGGGAACCGTCCAGCTGCTATAATAATTTGAACTTATCTTAAAATCGAACCGGGTTAAAGAAAGCTGCCATGCCTGCGAAGGTAGGTATCCAGGGACCCTTGAAAACACATTATTCCCGTCTGCACTGGAATAACGTGAAAAGAGTACTCCATCAAGATTATGGTATTTTGAGATAGGTGCCAATCTGGACTAAAATAAAGGCAGGCTCACCCTGAGAAATCAGGTGATCATATCATGGAGGATTGTCTGTATGGAAATAAACCGGAACCGTATCAGGATGTTAAAACAGGGGAAGGACATGCCAGGTCCGGTGGTCTACTGGATGAGCCGCGACCAGCGTACAAAAGACAACTGGGCGCTTCTTTATGCGCAGACCATCGCAATAGAAAAAAGGTCCCCCCTGCTCGTCCTCTTCTGTCTCGTACCGGATTTTCTCGGGGCAACAATGCGTCAGTATTCCTTCATGCTCACCGGGCTTTCCCGGCTGGAAAAGGACCTCCTCAGTAAAAACATCGGCTTTTGCCTGTTGCAGGGCTCTCCGGAGCAGGAACTGCCAAGATTCCTCAGAAACAAAAAATGCAGCATTCTTATTACTGATTTCGACCCGTTGAAGATCAAAAAAAGATGGAAAGAGGCTGTTGTTTCAAAGATTGACATACCTTTTTATGAAGTTGACGCCCACAATATCGTCCCCTGCTGGACAGCCTCCGGGAAAAGAGAGTACGCAGCATATACCCTCAGGCCAAAGATAGAAAGACTCTTGTCAGAACATCTCACTGAGTTCCCTCCTTTGAAAAAACATCCGTTCCGGATGCCGTGGAAAAGCTGTTCCACAGACTGGAACTCGGTACAGAAAGACCTCAGGGCCGACGCGTCCGTCAGCGAAATCAAATGGCTCATCCCGGGAGAAAGGGCTGCCTCAAAGGCCCTGCGAGATTTTATGCAACGCAAACTGGATCACTATATGTCTCTGCGAAATGATCCGACAAAAGACTGCCAGTCCAATCTGTCCCCCTATCTCCATTTCGGCCAGATCTCTGCCCAGCGGGTTGCGCTTGAAATTAAAATATCAGAAGCCAAAAAAGTTGCGAAGGAGGCCTTTCTCGAAGAACTCATTGTCAGGAGAGAACTCTCGGACAATTTCTGTTTTTACACTGACGATTATGACAATTGCAACGGGTTTCCTGATTGGGCAAAAAAAACTCTGCACGCCCATCAAAAGGACAAGCGGGAGTATATCTATACTCCCGAACAGTTCGAAACTTCCAGAACGCATGATGACTTATGGAACGCAGCGCAGACCGGGATGGTCAGGAAGGGAAAGATGCACGGATATTTGAGGATGTACTGGGCAAAGAAGATTCTCGAGTGGACGGCATCTCCGGAGGAGGCAATGGAGACCGCGGTTTACCTGAATGACCGGTACGAACTCGACGGCAGAGACCCGAACGGTTATGCCGGCATAGCATGGAGCATCGGCGGAGTTCATGACAGGGCATGGAATGAGAGAAAAATATTCGGAAAGGTCCGATATATGAGCTATAATGGCTGCAGGTCAAAGTTCGATGTAAAGGCGTGCATCACAATGGCAGGAGAAAGAACTTGAAATTCACCTGAGATATTTATGCCGTCTATTGCTCTTCTTCTTTTTGTATCCTGCCGGATTGACAACCTTCAGATAGCTGCTATGATGTAATCATAGATATTCTCTATCAATGCAGTTAATCCCATAGAAAGAAAGGAGGGAGAAAAGCATGAAGAAGGAGCTATCCCCAAAAGCCCTTGCACAGGAGGCCGCTCTCTGGGAAAGTCTGAAAAAAGCAGCGCAGGAAAATCCCGGAAAGCTCTGCCATAAGTGAAAGGGTTGAAAAAGCTGACGTTGCCGGTCAGGCAACGAAGAGAGAAAGGCAGATATGACAGAGAAATGCTTGTCCTGAGAGGACAGGGCTGTCATATCTGCTGATTTTTTCTGTTTTCCCCTACGGGTTCTGTCATCAGAATTTTAACTGAAGGAAATGCCATGTCCATAAAAAACCCCTTTGAGTTTTTTGTCCAGCTGCATCTTACCGAAAGATGCAACCTCAGATGCAAACACTGCTACCAGGAAGGAGACCGGCCTGATGAAATGTCTCTGTCTGAGATAAAAGCATTAATAACCGAAATCTCGGATATGCTTCAGGATTGGAAAGAAACCTATGATATCGACTTTGCTTCCAGCTTCAACATCACCGGAGGAGAGCCGTTTCTCAGAGAAGACATCCTGTCTGTGCTGGAGCTGCTCAGGGGAGAGGGATTTGACACCTACCTCCTTTCCAACGGGACACTCATAAACAGGGAGAGGGCTGGACAACTTGCAGAGCTTGGCGTACAAGGGGTACAGGTAAGCATCGAGGGACCGGAGGAGATCCATGATGACATACGGGGCTCAGGCAGCCTGTCGTCTTCGATCACCGGAATTCGGAATCTCCTCAATGCCGGCGTAGAAGTGACCTTGAACACCACCCTTTCCGATATCAACGCCCCATATTTCATGGACGTAATAGCCCTGGCTTCTGCGCTCGGAGTCCAGAGGGTCGGATTTTCGCGGCTCGTGCCTTCGGGAAGGGGCGGAGCGCTGCTCAATAACATGTTAAATAAAGAAGTCATTAAGGATCTGTACAGGAAAATATTTTCTTTGGACAGCAATGGCCTGCAGATTGTAACAGGGGATCCTGTTGCCTCACAATTCAGGAGCCCATCTTTTGAAGGCGCTCATAATAAGGTGCCATCAGGGGGCTGTGCCGCAGGGGTCTCCGGATTGACAATCCTCCCGGACGGGACTGTAACTCCCTGCAGGAGGCTGCCTGTTCCGATAGGCAATGTGAAAAAGGACCCCCTGAGGGAGATCTGGGCGACTTCGGAAGTCCTGAACGCGTTAAGGGACAGGTCCGGTTATACCGGGAAATGCGGAACCTGCGAAAGATGGTCTGCCTGCAGGGGCTGCAGGGCGATCGCTTATGCTCATGCAAGAGCAGCAGGCGCAACAAACTTTCTCGCTGAAGACCCCCAGTGTTTTCTTGAGCAGAACGGTACCCTGGAAAGGCATGTTTAACGCATAGTAACAGACTTGTGAGATTCCGGAGTTTAAGGTAACATTACAATAGCAGACCTGACATAAAGCAGTTAAATTCAGCCTCTTCCGGAGGCATATCCCCAGCGTTATAAGGATGAGCGCGATGGCAAAATGGATTGTAGATCCTGATCATTCAGTAGCAGCATTTTCTGTTCGTCACATGATGATAGCGCATGTGCGCGGTCAGTTCAACAGGATTACCGGGACTATTTTGTACGATCCCGAGGATCTCAGGAATGTTTCTGTAGAAGTGAACATAGAGGCAGCAAGTATCGTTACAGGTATTCAGAAGCGGGACGACCACCTGCGCAGTCCTGACTTTTTAGATACCGCCAAATATCCACTTATTACTTTCAAGAGTACCCGGATCGAGGTCCTTGATGGCAAACATGCGCGGGTGACAGGCGATATAACAATTCACGGCATTACCCGCCGGATAACGCTGGAAGCTGAATTTTCCGGACCGGTCAAGGACCCGCTTGGAGACGGTGTAAGCATGGGGTTTACCGCGTCAACCGCGCTAAATCGCGAGGACTATGGAATAACATGGAACCAGCCGATGGAAGGCGATGGAATCATGGTCGGCAGGGAAGTCCTGCTCTTCATAGATATTGAAGCCGACAGCGTCTCTGACTGAACAGATCAGCAATAACAGATCAAAAAAACGTTTAAGACTTTTCTGAAATTTTTCTGTTTGCCCAAACCCTGCGCCCGAAGAAAGGGAGCAAAACAGGTGAGAAAATGTATTATCTGCACCACCTTCCCGATCTCTTGCAAATCTTCAGGAATCCAGCAAAAGGGAGTATAATTCCTCTATGAAACAACGAATGATCATCATGCTGATGGGATTTTTTCTTTTTTTTCTTGCGGGGCCGGCAAGATCTCATGAGCAGGTCCAAATCTACAGGATCAGCGACGGAAAGACGATTGCTTTTGAGCAGATGATCGGCGAGGTCAGTAATGCTGAAATCATCTTCACCGGTGAACTTCATAACAACGAGAGGCATCATCGCCTTCAGCTGGAGACAGTCAGAGGATTGTCAGAAGCCGGTCTTCCTGTCGCCATAGGGCTCGAAATGTTTCCGATAGGAAGTCAGGGCACGCTTGACCAATGGGTGGCAGGATCAGTCCCGTTGGACGATTTTATACCATTTTATCAAAAACATTGGAGCCAGCCCTGGCCACTCTACCGGGACATATTTCTCCATGCGAGAGACAACAAAATCCCTCTGCTCGCGCTGAACATACCACCGGAGATCAGTCAAAAAGTGAGACATTCAGGGTTCTCGTCCCTGACAGACGAGGAAATAAAACAGCTGCCCCCAGGGCTTGTCTGCAACGTTGATGATAAATATATGCAATTCATTCGAAAGGCCTTTGCGCTCCACAAAAATGACGATAAGGCGTTCATCCATTTCTGTGAGTCGCAGCTGCTCCGGGACAAGTCTATGGCATGGTATCTCCTTGACCACCTGAGGACACATTCCGGCAAAAAGATTGTGGTCATTACCGGGATTACCCACGCGTGGAAGATGGGTATCCCTGACCAACTCCGGCAGCTCTCTGGTGGGGACTACCGGGTGCTGCTTCCTGAAGTTCCGGGGGCGGTCGAGCCGGGAAACCTTACCACTGGAGATGCTGATTATATTTTTCTCAGATAAGCAGTATGGATCGCATAAGGAAAAATATCTTCCTCACAGGCGCACCCTCGTCAGGGAAAACCACTGTCATTAAGAAGGTGATCGATGGATTGGGATTTCCCGCGCATGGTTTTTATACTGAAGAGGAGCGTGTTGCCGGAAGAAGAGTCGGGTTCCTGATGAAGACACTTGATGGAAAAAGCGGATATCTTGGACACCAGGACATACAATCCAATTTTCATGTAAGGCGTTTTGGGGTAAGCATCGAAAATATTGAGAAGATCGCCGTGCCCTCAATTACCCCGGTAAAAGGGGAGCTGACCATACTCGATGAGATAGGAAAGATGGAATGTTTCTCCGCAGTTTTTAAGGATGCAGCGGTAAATGCCCTTGACTCTCCTGATATAATTGTCGGCACGATCACCCTTGGCGGCGATGATTTCATACAGGGCGTTAAAAACAGGACAGATATTGAAGTACTTGAGGTTACCACGGAAAACAGGGATTCCCTCCCGGATACGATCCTTGGCAAGATCTCTGATATCCTGCGACAGCAGTCTTCTTCCTGATTAAAGACGTTTCCACAGGAGGGGATTTGGATACCGCTCTTCTCTCCCCCGGCGGAACTATCTCGCGGGAAATGAGAATAATAAGGCAGCATCGCTCTTTTTCTGATAAGCTTACGGTATGAGGGCACTGGTCACCGGCGGGACTGGCTTTATCGGGAGCGAGGTCGTACGGCAGCTCCTGGATGCAGGGGATTCCGTGCGTATATTTTCACGAAGAAGGGATATTCCTGCTCCCCTTACCGGAAATGTGGAGGTTGCGCAGGGAGACCTTGGAAATAGCCGGTCGCTCATTGACGCACTGGAAGAGATTGATGTTCTGTTCCATATAGGAGAAATAAAAAATACCTCAAAGGCAGCATCAGAAAAAAATGTAATGCTTGTCAAAGAGGTGATCGGGCAGGCAAAGACAAAGCAGGTTAGACGCATAGTATTCGTCAGTTCCATAACTGTTTCCGGAATCCCCTCGAGTATCCCTGCAGATGAAGACACACCTCCGAGGATTATTCTGAATGACCACTACACAGACTGCAAACGGAGATCTGAAAAAATCCTGACCGCAAACGAAGGAGACATTGAACATACCATAATCAGGCCGGCTCCTGTATACGGACCAGGGTCACGTTACCTCGGCAGATTTATCAGAATATTAGAGCAATTCGGCCCGGTCGGGATACCCTTTCCGGGAAACGCAGAGAATCTCGCACCGTTGGTCCATGTTAAGGACCTCGCCCAAGCCGTTGTTCTCGCCGGCAAAGAGCCTGCCGCAGCAGGGCAGGTATTCAATATCACTGACGGAACGCGCCACACCTGGCTTGAATTCCTGCAAGCAGTGACAGCTGCGATCGGCAAAAAACTCCGCATCATTCCCCTTCCGCCCGGGCTACTCCGGTTCGCCGCCCTTCCCCTTGATCTTGTTTCAGGTTTTTTTGGGATCAGCCTTGATCCTGTCAGCTATGTGACCTATTTCTCTGAAGACCTGTATTTTCGGAATGTTAAAGCGGCAGGCCTTCTTAACTGGCATCCCCGGTATATACTCTCCGAGGGGGTAAAGGAGATGACAGAGTTTTATCTTCAGAGAAAATAATTCGTGGCGAGAGAGATGTATTTTTTATGACCTCAGTTCATCGGAAAATTCGTAAATGATCATCGCTCGATTCACTCTATTCATAGATTATGATGTGAACAAGGCGGGCAGATGCTTTTTGAAATCCTGTCCGGACAAATTAATCTCTATTCATGATAAGATGTCTCTAACAATAAAAAGCCGCTAAGGGGGTCCCATGCCCGCACGAGGATCAAAGGTGTTGCTGTTAGCTGTCGCTGGACTGTTTCTTCTGCTGTTTTCCCTGCCGCAGTTCATTTCATTGTATGTTGACTGGCTCTGGTTTAAAGACGTCAGGCTTTGAAACAATATTCACAACGAAATTAAATGCGCAGGCTAATTCAGTGCACTCGCCGGAGGGCTGGCAGGTTTTCTTATCTCCTATGTGAACATCTGGTTTTCCATGAAGGCCACGAAAGGCAGGTCTGTTATTATGTCGTCTTATAGCAGGCGATGCCGCAACTTGATATGCTGAGACATTTTGACCGGTTGAAAATTATTGTGCCGGTAGTAATCGGCTTGTTTGTCGGGTTCCTGTTCAATAACAGCTGGATGAAATTTTTGTATTATTTTATATGGCGCGGACTCGGGCTATGCTGATCCGATATTCGGCAAGGACATTTCCTTTTATCTGTTTACCCTTCCTGTCTATGAAATCATCTCTTCGACCTTGCTGCTTCATTTTGGCGCTTCTCTTGTTGTCTCTGCCCTGAACTACGTATTGAAGGGCACCCTGCTTCCCACTCCAAAAGGCATTGCCTCTGAGCCGGCGGCTTCAGCACATCTCTCTGTTATCGGCTCACTTATTTTTCTTGTACTGGCAGGTAAGGCATATATAGAGATGCACGCCATTTTATATTCGTCACACGGTCATGTCGCCGGCGCAACCTATACAGACGTCCATGCGGTCATACCGTTTCTGAAGGCAAAGATAGGTGTTGCGCTTGCTTCAGCAGTCCTTCTTATGGCCAATATGGTCCTGAGACGCAACCTGATTATTGTCGGGACTTTAGCACTCTATTTCGCGGTATCCATCATCGGCAGTTCGGTGTATCCCGCGCTTTTACAAAAATTTGTGGTAGCACCGAACGAACTTGTAAAGGAAACCCCCTATATCAGACACAATATAGTCTTCAACACGGAAGGGGTATCGGCCTTGATACGGTTGAAGAGAGGGATATATCCGGAGGTACTACGATTAACAGGGATGATATCAGCAAAAACAGCGCAACGATAAAAAACATACGTCTCTGGGACCATAGACCGCTATTGGATACCTTCAGCCAGATCCAGGAGATACGCACCTATTACGAGTTTTGCATCAGTCGGCAATGACCGTTATATGATCAACGGGGAATATCGCCAGACCATGCTTTCTCCGAGGGAACTGTCTACGGAAAGCATCCCGACACGAAACTGGATAAACGAGACCCTGACCTTTACCCATGGATATGGGCTGACACTCGGACCGGTGAACCAGGTAACACCTGAAGGACTGCCGGTATTGCTTATTAAAGACATCCCGCCGGTATCGACTGCCGACGACATAAAGGTCAGCAGGCCGGAGATCTATTATGGCCAGTTGTCCAGCGACTATGTGATTGTGAATACAAAGTCGAAAGAGTTTGATTATCCGTCCGGAGAGGAGAACGTCTTTACAGAATATTCAGGGAAAGAGCGGGGTTGCGATAGGTTCTTTTTTCAGAAAACTGCTCCTTTGCCGCACATTTTGGCTCGCTGAAGCTTTTTCTCTCAAATGATATACCAGGAGAAAGCAAGATCCTCTTTTATAGAAATATTCTTGAAAGGGTGCAAAGGTCATGCCTTTTCTGATGTTTGACAACGACCCGTATATGGTCGTGTCTGATGACGGGCAACTCTTCTGGATATGCGATGCATATACCGTAAGCAGCAGATTCCCTTATTCACAGCCAATGGAAAACGGTATGAATTACATAAGGAACTCGGTAAAGGTGACGATCAATGCATACGACGGGAGCATGAAGTTTTACATGGCGGACAGCGAAGACCCTGTTATCAGGACAGTCAGCAGAATATTCCCGGGGACACTGCAGCCGCTTGCACAGATGCCGGCGGACCTGAAAAAACATATCCGGTATCCCCTCGATATCTTCGGTATCCAGACCCAGGTGTATTCCACATACCACATGGAAGATCCGCAGATGTTTTACAACAGGGAAGACCAGTGGGAGATACCGGTAATGGGAACAAGCAAGAAGGCAGACGGCCATGGAATCTTATTACACGATCATGAAACTGCCGGAGGAGAAAAAGGAGGAGTTCATCCTCATGATCCCCTTTAATCCGAAGAAGAAAGACAACCTGTCGGCCTGGATGGTTGCACGCAGTGACGGGGAATACTATGGGAAGCTGCTATGGTCTACCGTTTTCCAAAGGACCGGCTCGTTTACGGTCCGAAAGCAGATCGTTGCCAGGATAAATCAGGACACGGAGATATCAAGGCAGATATCTCTCTGGGACCAGCGCGGCTCTCAGGTAATACAGGGAACTCTTCTGGTGATTCCCATCGAAAATTCTCTTATCTATGTACAGCCGCTGTATCTCCGGGCAGAGACAGGCAAGATACCCGAACTGAAACGGGTCATCGTGGCGTACGAAAACCGTATCGCCATGGAAGAAACGCTCGATACTGCGCTTTCGAGGATATTCGGCGATGTCAGGGTTTCAGATGAAAAAGTGTTGCCCTCCAAAGCTGCTCCGCTTCCCGCTGTTCAGACGGAAAAGGGACTTGCTTCAGCTGCCAGAGAGCATTATGACCGGGCCATGAACGCCCAGAGAGAAGGCAACTGGGCCTTGTATGGTGAAGAAATAAAGCGGCTGGGAGAGGTCATCAGGAAGATGCAGAGGTGACATACAGGAATTGGAACGCAATGGGGGGACAATTGCGGGTTCCGGACAGTCGAGCAACAAAACGTCCTTCAGAACCGTCTCTGACGAAGTCCTCTCACAGCTTTACCGGAAGTTCTACGCATCAGGCTTCAATGCGTTCTGCAGAGCCATCCGGAGCTTTTCGAGCGAGTATGGCTTCTGGATAAATCCCGCAATGCCTTTGCCGGAAAAGCCCTTCATGGCGTCCTCCCTGTCAAATCCACTGGACAGGATGACTTTAACGTCAGGATTGATGCGGAGCAGTTCCGGCAGTGTTGTCATGCCATCCATCACCGGCATGGACAGGTCGAGGATGACAAGGTCAATTTCGGAGGCGCGCTCCTGAAATACCGAGAGCGCCTCGTTGCCGTCGGACGCCGTAAGCACGGTAAAACCCAGATAGGCGACCATGGCTTTGCAGACCGAAAGAACACCTTCCTCATCATCCACGACAAGAACTGTACCGCACAGAGCAGACGCCCCGGCACCTTGAACACCTGCACCTTCAGCAGCCCCCTCTGGTACCTGCACCTCAGCAAGCGCGGGGAAAAGGACGCGCATTGCGGTCCCCCTGCCCGGGGTACTGTCTACGAGAACAGCTCCGAGGTGACCGCGCACGATTCCCAGTATAGCCGACATTCCGAGGCCTCTGCCGGCCTTCTTCTTCGTAAAAAAGGGATCAAAGAGCCGCTGCTGCGTCTCATTATCCATCCCTGTCCCCGTGTCGGACACTTCCACAAAAACAAACCTTCCGGGAGGCGGGACTTCCTCGGCACGGGTCTGTTTCAGGTAATCAACCTCGCAATCCAGCACACCCGTGGTGAGCGAGATAACCCCCGGCTTCTCTCCGATAGCCTCTGAGGCATTCGTCAGGAGGTTCATGATCACCTGCTGAATCTGTCCTTCATCCGCCTCGATCTGCGGGAGCTGTTTTCCCAGCTGGAGGTTTAGCGTAGTGGTCGTGGAAATGGCAGCCCTGAACAGGCGGGCGTTTTCTTCAACCAGTTCGTTTAAGTCCATGGCCTTGACGATGAAGCTGCCCCGGCCAGAGTATGCCAGCATCTGCCGGGTCAAGTCAGAGGCACGTCGGGCCGCCTGGGCAGACTGCTCGATATTCGTACGGGCGGGAGAACCTGGCGGGATGCTCAGGAGCGCGAGATCGAGGTTGCCCAGGATCGCCATCAGCAGGTTGTTAAAGTCGTGGGCGATGCCACCGGCCAGAATCCCCAGGCTCTCGAGCTTCTGGGCATGGAGCAGTCGCCGTTCCAGTTCCAGGCGTTTCTGCTCTGCCTTCTTGCGCTCGGTGATATCCCTGGCCACCGATAGCACGGCAGGAGCGCCAAGATAGGGAATGCTCTTTGCGCGTACCTCCACCGGAACTCTTCGTCCATCCTTCGTTATGTGCACAGTCTCAAATAGCACCTCCCGTCCGTCACGCAACGCCTCAAGAACGGATGGGATGACGGCCTCATCAAGGGGGTCGACTTGGGGAAGAGACAGGGAAAGAAGTTCCTCCCTCGAGTAACCGAGATGTCTGCATGCTACATCGTTGACAGCGATGAAGCAGCCGATTGAATCGTCCGCGTCCTGCCGGTGAACAAAAACCGCTTCTCCCACTCCTTCAAATATCGCCCGGTATTTTTCTTCACTATCCCGCAATGCCTCCTCGGCACGTCTGCGGTCGGTGATCCACCACGATGGTGTTCGAGGTTTCGATCAGATTCTCCGCATACTCTTTTGCTGTCTGCAGTGCCTCTTCGGCCAGTTTCCGTTCAGTGATGTCGTGTGCCAGGACCAGTTCCGCCTGCCTGCCTTCGAAGATGAGCGTATGACTGACGATCTCCACGTCGATGATTGTCCCGTCTTTTTTCCGGTGTCGCCACATGCCCGCCTCTTCGAGGCCTTGCGCTCCCTGGGCAATGTTCTCCAGAAGTCGGGGGACATCTTCGGAAGGCCGGATGTCTTTAATAGTCATTGAGAGAAACTCATCACGGCTGTAGCCGTACTTTCTCACAGCAGCGTCGTTGACCGCCAGGAAGGCAAGGCTTTCGAGATCGTATACCCACAGGGGATGCGGATTAGACTCAAAGAGCATGCGATAGTGCTCTTCGCTCTTCCGCAGCACCTCCTTAGCCT
This sequence comes from uncultured Nitrospira sp., assembly GCA_963746295.1. Lineage (GTDB taxonomy): Bacteria > Nitrospirota > Thermodesulfovibrionia > Thermodesulfovibrionales > UBA6898 > JAOUFP01. The sequence continues at coordinate 250,536 of CAVVAQ010000001.1, forward strand.
TCTTGCGCTCGGTAATGTCACGGGCGATCCCGGTCGTTCCGATTACTTTACCGTTATCATCGATGATCGGTGTCTTGATTGTCTCGATCCAGCTTTTCCGGCCATCCGGGCCGATGAGCTGTTCCTCAACACGCTTGCGTTTCCCGGTGCGCATGACCTCGGCATCATCGGCCCGATAGTTCTCGGCCAGGTCCCGAGGCCAGATGTCGTAGTCAGTCTTGCCGACCACGTCATCGGGGGCCAATCCGCAGGCCTCGCCGAAAGACCCGTTTACCGCAATAAAACGGCTTTCCTTATCTTTCAGCCATGCGATGTCTGGGATGTTGTTCAGGATGGCGGTCTGGCACAGCAGGCTCTCACGAAGTTTCTCTAAAGAAGTGCGGCGTCTGTTTTCTGACGACATTTCAGAGCCCGATGAGTTCAACGGCTTCCCTTTAGCGGATTTCATAGCATAAACCCGACGCCCAACGCTTTGCCTGTGCAGCGCGATAAGGGGGAAAACTCTTCGATGAGACGTGCAATTTCTGTATGGCTTTCATCATATAGGGAGAAAGTCCTCTGTATGAGGACCGAAAGAACTTCATTATTAAAAATACTATCAAAAACCGTAGCCAAAAACAAGGGCGTCCCCGTGCGAGGTGGTCAGCGTGTCTCACCGGAGAACACAGATGATAATTCTATGGAGAAATATACAAATGCCCTCTCACCGTACAGATCACAGACAATATCAGCTCTTCGAAAGCTTTGTGTAGTATTCGAGTTCAAGCAGCCTTCTCTTGATGTCCACACCAGAGGAGTATCCACCGATCGAACCGTCTGTTTCTATGATCCGGTGGCAGGGAAAGATAATAGGGATTGGATTTTTGCCGAGAGCATTACCAACAGCCCTGAAGGCATTGGGTTTTCCGATAACCTCGGCGAGCCACTTATAGGTCTTTGTCTCTCCATAGGGTATGCGTCTGAGTGTGGCCCAGACTTTTTTTTCGAATTCAGTCCCCTCGGCAAATATCGTCTCGCAGGTGAACTCCTGCCTGCCTTTTTCAAAATACTCGGCAAGCTCCCTCCTGACTGGGGTCATTCCCTCTTTCCGTTTTAAGAGTGGGCTATATGGCTTCGAAAAAGATATGCCGCTTAATACGCCGGCAGTAAAAATAAGATAGAGAGGTCCGAGCGGACTTTCGAGAATGTCATAAAAGTCATTAAGGGATGACCTTTGCTTCTGCCTGTTCACCGGAATATACCTCAACCCTGTCTCCACCTTTGAGGATGGCTGCTGCCAGGGCCTTCTCAGAACACAATATCAGTTCCTCCGCAGACTGCCCGTCCAGGTAAACAATACCGAGGCTTGCCGTTATCCTGCCTTTAGGCTGCGTCTCCTCGTGCAGGAAAGGATAGTTCTTGATGATCGCATTAAATCTGTTGCTCAGGGATAGTCCTGAGGCAAGAACCGTGTTGGGGAGGATGACCGCAAAGGCATCTCCCCCGTAACGAACAACAACATCAGAGCCGCGGATATTTTTTCTCAGGAGCTCCGAGACCTTTTTCAGAACGCCGTTGCCGTACTCTTCCCCGTTCTTTTCAACATACTTGCCGAAGAAATCAATGTCGAGCAGGACCAGGATGAGCGGCATTTTATAGCGGGTTGCCCTCTCCACCTCCTGCGCAAGCCGTATCTGGAAATAGCGGTGGCTGAAGACCCCGGTAAGTTCATCAATAAGTCCGGCGCGTTTAGCATAGAGCACCTCGAGCTCCTTGATATGGTCTACCAGCTCCTTCGCATCAAAGGCGTGCCTTCTCACGATGCGTTCTATCTTGCCCATCAGGGTCATCCGGTCTTCAACGGAAATATCACGCTCCGTCAGTATAAAGATAGGGCTATTCTTGGTATAAGGATTTTCTTTCAGTTCGTTGATCACATCAAAGCTGAGCATGTCGGAAAGCACAAAATCCATCAGGATAAGACTCGGACGGAGTGCGTGGGCAAGCTCTATCCCTCTCTTGCCACTGGAAGCAGTATGAATAAGAAACCCTTGCGGTTCGAGGATCTCTTTAAAATAGTCCGCAACGCTCTCTTCGGATTCTATCACGAGTATGGAGGTCGGGCTTGCAACCTTCCCTTTCACAATATTTATCTCTTCAAGCTTAAGGAGAAGTGCGCTCTTGTCGAGTGGTTTCATAAGATAGTCAGACGCGCCAAGCGCAAAAGCGAGCTCTTTATTGTCAACAATAGAATGTATTATCACCGGTATCTCAGACGTTGAAGGTTCACTCTTGAGGGTCTGGAGCACTTCCCATCCGTCCTTTTTGGGGAGCATGACATCCAGCGTAATAGCAAAAGGCTTTATCGTTTTTGCCTTCTTAATGGCCTCCTCGCCATTATAAGCGTGGGCGACCTTGTACCCGGCCTGCGTGAGATGAAGGGTGAGCAATTCCGCAGTAGCGAGGTCGTCCTCCACAACGAGTATCAGCGGGGCCTCTTCCTTCATCCAGGGGAAATTAAGACTGATCGCCTCAGGCTCTACTGTGAACTATCGGTTCCACCGGAGAGGTTACCGGTATCGTAAAGGTGAAAATACTTCCCTCTCCCAGATTGCTTTCGACCCAGATATTCCCTCCATGCAATGTAACGAGCTTTTTGCTAAGCGCGAGCCCCAGCCCTGCACCGCCCCATTCCCTTGAAAGCGTCGTATCAACCTGTTCAAACTCGTCAAATATCCTTTCCTTGTCCTCTGGACCGATCCCGACACCGGTATCAGTGACTGAAAATTTAAGGAAATCGACTTTTTCACCATGATCTGTGACCTGATGCGTGCCCCCGTTATCAGCATAATCGACCCCGATCCCCACTTTTCCGCCTTCAGGGGTAAATTTTATCGCGTTGGAAAGAAGGTTATAGAGGACCTGCTTTATCTTGACCCTGTCTCCGGTTATAAGATCAATACTCTTCCCTGCCTGAACGTCCATCCTGATAAATTTGCCGTCGGCAAGTGGACGTATAACATTCAGCACATCCTCGATCAATTCCTTGACCCTGAATGTCTCATAAATCATCTCATATTTGCCGGCCTCGATCTTGGCGATATCCAGCACATTATTTATGAGTTCAAGGAGATGCTTCCCGGCGGAATAGATGTTTTTTATGTAACGTGCCTGATTTTCCGTCAGCTGACCAAAGGTCTTTTCCATGAGAACATCCGAAAAGCCGAGTATCGAATTAAGCGGGGTACGCAGTTCATGGCTTATATTTGCTATAAACCTCCCCTTCAGCTGGTTCATCCTCTCCAGCTCTTTGTTTGTCTTTTCAAGCTCGTCTGTTCTCTGCAAGACCTTTTTTTCGAGATTGGCATTTAATTCTTCAAGCTCGCTGGTCTTCTTTTCGAGCGCGTTCTTCAGATCACGTTCTTTTTCCAGGCTGTGCAACACATAGATCATGCCGAGGAAATTATTTTCCCGGTCAGTCAGCTGGGCGGCATTGAGCTTGACCTCAAATTCTCTGTTCTTTGCATCGACAACAGTTACTTCATAGCCTTTAAGAGACGTCTTCTTTGCAAGCAATTTTTTTATGGAACCTGCAGGGTCACCATTTTTTATCAGTGATGTTATCATCTTCCCGATGAGTTCATCCTGTGAGTATCCGAGTTGTCGGTTGCGGACTCATTACAGGTGGTTACCAGCCCGTTGGAATCTGTCATGAGAAGGATGTCGGTACTTGAATCGACAAGGTTCAGAAATTTCAGCCGGTGTTCTTCCAGGCCCTTTATCAGCGCAAAACGGTCAAGCGTTAAGGCAATGATCCCTGTCACCAGGGCCAGGGAAGCTTTCTGTCGCTCGGAAAATTGTCTCGGTTTGAAATCGTCGATATAGAGGATTCCCGCAAATTCGCCCCGCAGTAGGATGGGATATGCCAAAACAGCCTTCACTTTTTCCGCCATCAGTGCCGGATTGTTTGTGTAGTCAAACTTCAGAACATCGGTTATTTCAACAAAGTCTTTCGCTTGAAAGACCTGCTCGGTAATTCCGCCCGGCAATATCTCCCAGGAATTGTTTTTCGAGAAATCTTTTGCTCAACCCTTTCGCAGCGGCCAGTCTCATCTGCTTGCCCTCATAGACAGCGATGCTGCCGGCCGGGGCATCCACGATCTCAAGGGTCTTCGCAAGCACGATCTCGAAAAATCCGTTCACTGTCGATGAGGAGCAGAGCTGCGCAGCAAGACCATACAGTGCCTTCTGGTCTGTCATGGTCTTGATGACCTCTATCTTGGCACTCTTCTGTTTTTCAATAACCTCCCAGAGAAAGCGTGCGCCGACCCCTTCGATCACCTCGACCTTGTTTTTGAAGACCGACCTTATCTTATTGCTGATCTCAGGATCGCCCGTAACATTTACAACGACTTCGGGGCTTGCTGTGGCAAATGATTCCAAATCAGAAAAAACCGGTATGTTCCATTTTCTGGCAAGGATTACACCCGGAGCATCATGCTTGTTTTCGTAGATCCCCACGAGTTGGGTATAAGAATCTCCCCGCAGCAGAGATATGAGTGCGCTGCCCCCGATGCCGCCCCCGGCTATGGCGAGTCTAACCAAGCATTACCTCGGCAAAAGTATCAGAAGAAGACTTCATCTGCAAAAACAACCCGGTAAGTTCCGGGTCCCATTGTCCCGCGTATTGTTCTTTCTCCATAATGGACAAAACATGCTCCAACGGTCCTCTTGTCCCGGTATGGCCTGATTGAGACCATAGCGTCATATGAGTCAAGGATACAGAGAATTCTGGCCATTAAAGGAATATCGTCCTTGCAGAGACTATCAGGATATCCGGTACCGTCCCAGCGTTCGTGATGGGACCTTATAGCAGGCAGAACACTCTGCATCGAAAGCAATGGGCGGCAGATACTTTCACCGATCAGAGGGTGCTTTCTGATAATTTTTATTTCTTCTTCTGTTAAACTGTCCGGCTTTCTCAAAATATTTTCGCTGAATCCTATTTTCCCTATATCATGCAATATTCCGGCTTTTTTCAAAATCTCGAGTTCTTTTACAGGGAATCCGAGAAATGAACCAAATTCGCGGGCAAGTTCTCCAACCCGGGTGGAATGTCCTTTTGTATAATAATCGCTGGCTTCCATAGCAACAATAAGACTGAAAATGATATTTTCCGAATGATCGAGCTCTTCATGCAGTTCTTTCAGTTTTAAAAGAGACCTTACCTTGGTAAGCAGTTCGACTACATCAAAAGGCTTGCTTATAAAATCATCCGCTCCGCATTCTATCCCTGTTATCTTGCTCTTTTTATCATTGAGTGCGGTAAGGAGAATGACAGGGAAGAAATATCTGTCAGCCTGGCTCTTCAGTTTTTTGCAGAGTTCAAACCCGTCAATACCGGGCATCATAACATCCAGAATCGCGATATCAACAGCGTGGCTTTTGCAGATTTCAAGGGCAGGATAAGCTCCTAATGCCATATGAACCGTATATCCTGCTCGCTGAAAAACAGCTTCCATGAGTTCCAGGTTGGCTTGTATGTCATCGACAACCAGAACAGATGGTTTCCTCTCTTCTTTCAAAAGTCTGAATGGAGGAGTCATAGCAAAATTAAAACATCAGAGGTTTAAAAAAGTCAAGTTTTTCTTTGACAATAGCAGGTTATGCTACAAACCTCATTTGATACTTAAGGATTTTAAAATTCTAAATTATTTTCAGTCCTGCATAGTAACAGCAGGCCTGGTTATCCAGGTCGTTTATAAATGATCGCTCAACGCCCTCAGCAAAAAGTATCCTGACAAGACAGAGGCCCCCTGAAAGTCTTGAATGCTGTTCCTGCACCACCTCACCCTTCCCCCACTGAACAAAACGGAGGTGTTCGACCCGGTCACCTATATGCAGATATAACCTTGGGTTCACTATTTAATGTTATAACGCTTCTCCCGCAACCATTGACAGCTCACATAAATAAAACCATCCTGACTTCTCTTCAATGTAATTTAGGAATACAGCCTGGGTAGAGGCATTTTCTTATCTTATAGAATAGCCATAAATAGAGTAAATGAAATGCCCCAGAATAGTATAAGACTCCATACCCCATTCCTCAGGTACCGGCCAGTATGGTTCACCGTCTTTCAATGCCTTCATCGCTGCATCATCAAGCATCTTGTATCCGGATGTACGCACAAGCTCTACCGCGCCGAGTTTCCCGTTCTTCCTGATAGTAAACCGTATTTTCAGGTCACCGTATAAACCCCTCGACTGGGCCTCAGGAGGATAAATCCATATGCTCTCTATCTTTTCCCTGAGTTTTTTCATATAGCCTGCATACCGGTAGTCAGAAGTATCAAAGGTAATGGAATCATCTTTTTTCGGTGCACGTTCAGTTTCTTTCATGGCGATATCGCCGATTACCTCAGGATCATACAATCTCTTCCTGATAGAATATCCGGGTTTATCCTGTTGTCCACGATCGCCTGCAGCTCCCGGAACAGATAAACTTTTTGTCCCGGAATCTACGCCCTGCTCTTTACCATCTGGTTTTGGATAAGCACCTTCCGGCAGGGGCCTCCCGGTCTCTTTTCCCATACCCGGGACGACCGGCTTATCAGGGGAAGGGACATATTTCGGGCTGTATCGGAGAAGCGGGAGGAGAAGGATGGGGCAAACGAAAAGGCCTGGTTCTCTTCATCACAGGAGGAGGCAATTCAGGCTGTACTTCAGTTTTCAATTCCTCAGGAGAAACAAGGCTGGCGAAAAATGGGGCCGGTTTTTTCTTAACGCTCTCCGGAAGAAAATATAACCCGATAACAATTCCTATATGGAAAAGAATGGAAAAGACTATGAATTTCTTTATCGTCAAATGGTAATTTTTCCTTAAAAATTTTCACAGAGATAACCGATACGCAATGCCCGGTAGAAAATGCGATTATTGTGGAATCAGGAGAAAATCAGAAACCTGGAGGAAAGGGGCAATGTATCTTTGCTTTTCTGACAGAAGAGCTGCCATTGAGAAAGTAAGCAGATATCTTAAAGAAAAAATTGTCTACAGAGCCTGAAATCGTATTGTCCCTGTTTTCTGCCCAGTGCATTGTCTTCCTGTTATTATTAATCGCAACGATCAGATATATGAGTTCCGGTGTCATCCCATCGACATCTTCCTGGCTGGGATGAGGGAGACCCTTATTCATCCCAAACTGCGTATGGGAATGGAAATCGCCGATTATCTGCAGGCGGTCAAGCCGCGCAAGTATCGGCTCGATCTGCTTATGTCTCCTGTCATGTGAGGTAACACCTTTCAGCTTTCTGCTGGCCGTCTGGAAACTGAAGGCATGCTCAATAATAAACCTGTCTTCCAGTTTATAGCCCAGCAGAAAGCCGAGGCATTCACTCTTGTAAACTTCTGCAGAACTTAATAATAAATCAATAAATGCATTCTCGGACAAATAAACTCTCATTTATGTATGCTTTGGCAAACGCACAGTCAGCACAGGACAGGGGGAAAACCGCACAACCTGCTCTGCGGTACTGCCAAACAGCATCCTGTCCAGACCTTTCCTGCCATGAGTTCCAATGATAACAAGGTCGATCTTGTTCTCCTCAGCAAAGCGGGAAATCTCTTCATAAGGGGTGCCCTGCAGGACAACATTCTCCACATCCTTGAACCCTCTCATCTCCTCAATAAAGCTTTTTTCAAGCTGTGCCTTTGCGTTCTTTTCCATGTCCCTGTATAGTTCATCCATCGAAACATGCGGCACATACCACCCCGATGTTTTGACGACATCATACATAACGTGGACAAAATAAAGCTTCGCGCCGTACTGTTTGGCAATACTCACTGCGTAAGGTAATGCGTTGGAAGAACCTTCTGAAAAGTCCGTTGCAAAAAGAATCTTCTTAAACTCCATGATAAACCTCCTTTAGGTATTGTGCTGCCTGTGCAAACCCCATCTTAATACCAGTGGAAACATATGCGAAATGTTATCAGCTGCATTTCTTCTGCCGGAATGAAGACCTACATTTCTCAGTCGTTATCCAGGACCCCGAGATCGTACAGGCAAAAGGCAACCAGGTTCCCTGTCATACATTCCCGTTTCTTTCGTATATTTCTTTTAAACCTTCAAGTGTTAAAAAAAGATTCACGTCATGGGGCCTTTTTATACATGTATCCATAAGATCGGCATAACCTCCGGTTATGACAACCTTGAATGCATAGCCAATTTCCCGTTCAATCTCACAGAGGATTCTTTCAACAGCCCCGGCTGTTCCAATCAAGATCCCTGAACGAATATTTTCAGCGGTATCAGTTCCAAGGGCCGGGCCCGCTTGTCTCAGCTCGATCTTTGTCAGCTTTGATGTCCTTTCGGCGAGTACATCGTTCATTAAGCCGATGCCGGGCATAATGGAACCACCGATAAAATCAGCGTCTCTCCCGACTACCGATATCGTTGTTGCCGAGCCAAAATCAATTACCGCAACAGGCCCGCCGTATATCGTGTGTGCTGCAACAGCGTTGGCAAGCCGGTCTGTTCCCAACTCTTCAGGGGTCTTGACCTTCAGATCAAGCCCTGTATCCATCCTGTAGCTTAAGATACAAATATCACTATCTTTATTTCCGGACAGCATTTCTGCAGCATCCCGGAGAACCGACTCATGGCCTGTCACTACAGAAGATATTATACAGCTAAAAAAAGTTTTTTCTATATCATTCTGCTCAAGAAAATCACTCATACATCGAGAATATACATCAGCAGTACTCAATGGATTGGTAGGTATTTTCTGGACAAGAAGACCGGGGTCCAAAAAATAACCTATATTTATCGAAGAGTTGCCAACATCTATCGCTATGAGCATTTTCCTTCCTGAAACGTGTTATTGCTTATTATAGTAATTATAGTAATTTGTTATTAATTAAAACTATCTCAAGTGAGTAATATCTCCGGCGTTAATCTGCCTCCGGAGCCCTGAATCGAGTTTCAGGATAAGCATGCCATTACTGTCGATATCTTCGGCAAGACCAATTTCTGTTTCGTTCCCTATAACCACTTTAACACGTTTTCCGATTGTAGAAGAAAGCGTCTTCCATTCATTCAGCAAGGAAAGTTTCCCCTTTTTCAACAATGTGGTATAAAAGTAATCGAACTGTCTCAGTATCTCGATAATCAGATCATTTCTGGAATAATACTTCCCGGACTCTTCCAGGACAGATGTAGCGAAGGAGCGTATTTCCTCTGTAAAATCTTCGCGTTTCACGTTGCAATTGATCCCGATCCCAATCACCGCAAGATTGACCTTGTCGATATCAGCGCGGATCTCCGTCAATATCCCTCCAAGTTTTTTCCCGGCGAGAACAAGGTCATTGGGCCATTTTATGCTGATTGGCAGGCAGCTGACTTTTTTTACCGCATGCGCGGAGGCAACTGCTGCCAGCAGGGTAAGCATGGTTGCGTCCTTCGTTTCGAGTTTTGGCTTAAAAGCAAGGCTCATATGGATATTTTTCCCTGGCGGAGAAAACCACTGTCTCCCGAGTCTGCCTTTTCCCTTTTCCTGTGAGTCAGCAATTATAACGAGGTTTGTCCGTAAATCATGCGTTGCCAGCTCCATCGCAAGGTCATTTGTCGAACTGACCCTGTCATAAACAAAGATATCCTTCCACAATTTCCCCGTGATCCCTGATTTTATATAATCTTCCGAAAGATCAGGGGAACTTACCAACCGGTATCCCTTCGAAGGCACCGCTTCAATAATAAAGCCCTTCTTCCTTAAAACGATAATCTTCTTCCATACCGCGGCCCTTGTGATTCCCAGCTCTCCGCTGATTTTAGCGCCGGAATAATAATCGTTCCTCTTCTTAAGAAGCTCGATGATGGTTTCGGACATACGTCTGCCCCCCCTTTTGGCGCATTGACCATTCTGTCTGCCAGCAGCTGAAAGACAGGCGATAACGCCTATTGAGCGTATTCTGTTTTTGACGGCCATTCGCATTCTTTGAAAAGCACGCACTGGCCGCATTTCGGTCTTCTTGCCACGCAGGTCTCCCTCCCGTGAAGGATGAGGGCCTGGTTTATCTTTGTCCACCTGCTCTTTTCAATCTGTCTATTGAGTTCTGTCTCCACCTTATCAGGGTTTGTTGAGTGAGCAAGCCCGAGTCTGTTACTCACACGCAGGACATGGGTGTCGACAGCGATAGCAGGTTGGCCAAAGGCGGCTCCCAGGATTACATTTGCTGTTTTTCTTCCTACTCCCGGAAGTTTCACCAGTTCCTCTATCGTAGAGGGGACAATTGAGTTATATTCATTCTGAAGCATCTTACAGCAGTTTATGATCGATTTCGCCTTGTTCCGGTAAAAACCAGTCGGCTTTATCTCCTCTTCCAATTCCTTCAGGCCAGCCTGTGCAAAGTCAGCTGCTGTTTTATATTTCTTAAATAAACTCTGCGTGACAATATTAACACGGGCGTCAGTGCATTGTGCAGACAGAATTGTCGCCACAAGGAGTTCCAGAGGATTTTTGTAATGCAAAGCGATCCGCGGGGAGGGATATTTTTTCAGCAGAATGTTGACAATCTTCCTTGCATCAGCCATTCAGACAGCTCAACTTTCAGTTAACACATCCACAGAAAGGCAGTTCGGAAAGCGTTACTCTTCCTGCAGGATAACAACTTCAATCTTTCCCTTAAGCTTTTCTGCAAACTCTTTCGCGTCTTCCTTCGTTCCGACAATAGAGCCATAATGCATGGGGATCGCAACCTTTGGCTGTATATCAAGCGCCGCCTGAACCGCCTCGTCAGCAGTCATGACATATGTCCCGGAAACAGGCAATAATGCTATATCGGCCTTAATGCCTTTCATCTCCGGGATATAGTCCGTATCGCCTGCAATATAGATGCTCTTGCCCTGTGTGGTAATAACATATCCGACCCATCCGCGGGCCTTCGTATGAAACTGCTTGTTGGTATTATATGATGGGACCGCCTTGATCATTACCCCCCTGATCTCTATTGTATCCCCGGCCTTGACAACCTTGATCTTGCCCTGGAGTTTGGCAGCGCAATCAGATGGCGCCACAATAATTGTGTCCGGCCCCTGAAGTTTTTTTACATCTTCCGGTGAGCAATGGTCATAATGTTCGTGGGTAATCAAAATAATATCTGCCTTGTCCTTCTTTTTTATCTTGAAAGGGTCTGTGTAGATAAGCTCTTCCCCATCGATTCTGAATGTATCATGCCCCAGCCAGTGGATATTCTTGGTCATAGAGTAACCCTCCTTTACAAAAGACAACATAAACAATGTCATTACTGCAATAATGATAAGATATTTCATGCCTGTTCTCATTTGAGAAAATTATATCACACCCTACCCTAAAAAACCGGTTATTAGTCCAGTCCTATATACCGCGCCGGATTATCTGTCGATGCCGCGATAATCTCAGCGTCTGGGATACCCACAGACCTCAATATTCCAGCCACTCCACTTAATGTTGTCGCACTGCCCGCCAGTATTCCTTCCCTGGTGTAAACAGCGCCTTCTCCTGTCTTTCTTCCTTTGACTGAGTCGGAAACAAGTATGATCCTGTCCAACCGTTTTCTGCTGAATATCAGCTCAAGCGTCTGAGGATGGAGATGAACACCGTCTGCAATTACCTCTATATAAAGTTCTTCATCTATGAGGCCGAGGCCCGCGAGACCTGGTTCGCGATGATGAAAAGGCCGCATCGCATTAAATAAATGGGTTATCCCTGCAGCACCCGCATTCTTGCCGTCAACTGCCTGCTTATATGTTGCGTCAGAATGGCCCATATTTACCTTAATACCCAGCGCTGAACACTGTTCTATGATCTTCAGTGCGCCGTGAACTTCCGGAGCGATGGTAATAATCTTTATTATGTCTTCGTAACCGGAAATCAGCTTTTTCAGGGAAGACACCGTTGGCTTGATGAAGGTCTTTTTGTCCATTGCCCCGCATCGCGACGGATTCAGGAAGGGGCCTTCCAGATACGCACCGAGAATACGGGCAGACTCCTGTTGCCCGGCGTCCTGCAAGTCCATGGCTTTCCTCACTGCAGCAAGATTCCTCCGCATCTCATCGATTGGACCCGGATAGATTGTGGGAAGGACTGCGCTTGTCCCGCTGCAGGCATACAGCATGGCCATCCTCAGTATATGATCAGGATTGTCCGTTCTGGTGTCATACCTGCCAATACCATGGGCATGGATGTCTATTACAGACATCAAAGCATTTTCCCCCTTCTGGTAAAAAAATCACTCAGCGCAACCCGGATAACTGCCCCCTTCGACCATTTTCTGCCGGTCTCCCCCTCAAATTCCCGGGCTGTTTCTTCAAGCGCTTCAAGCACTTCCTCTTCAAGGTATACAGATGTCTTCATGAGCTTTTCTTGTTCTTTTCCCATGCTGTCCCCCTGTAAAATAGCTACGGTTAACAATAACACAGGTTCTGCATACGTTGGCAAGGCAACGACACGGATATCAGGTCCACAGTTTAAAGATTTTCCGCATCCGCGTTTTCAATCTAAGGAAATTTGCTATACTGTCTTTAGGATTGTCTTCAAACACAGAAGGTTTACAATGAGATATGTGATAACAAAACAGTGGAGAAAAGAGGCAGGAGTTGGAATAGTGCTTACTGCCCTCATGTATCTTCTTATATTTTTCGCTACGCCGAATACAGGCAAAACCTATTCCGATCCCCGGCTGGTCCCTCTTTCTGACCGAATATCCGACGCATCTCTTTCACAAGGCCTTCACCTTCCATATGACGGACTCTCGAAAGGGAAGTTTCTTGTCGCAAGCCGGAATATGCAGGATCCGAGATTTATGGAGACCGTCGTTCTCCTTCTCAAGTACGACACAAAGGGAGCTACCGGTCTGATTATCAACAGGCCGACAGAGGTAAAGATTTCAGAGGTTTTCCCTGATATCGTGGGATCTCAGCAAAAGACAGCGTTTTTTTTCATCGGTGGACCTGTCGCGATAAATCAAGTATTCATTCTCCTGCGGTCCGGCAGTCCGGTTGAGGAGACTGAACACGTATTTCGGGACGTGCATGTCAGTCCATACATGAACGTGCTCAGGCGTGTTTTCAGTGGCAACACAGAGGAGGAAAACTTCCGCGTCTACGCCGGATATGCAGGCTGGATGCCGGGACAGCTTGATCTGGAGGTCTCGAGGGGCGACTGGCATATCCTGCAGGCCGACGCAGAAACAATTTTCAAAACAAAGCTCTCCGAAATCTGGTCCGAGCTCATTGGCCGCAGCACTTCACTCATTATCTGAGGCGTTCTCTTCTGCATGCCCAGCCGACAGATGAAACAATGACAGCCGGGATACGTCTCTTGATTATCACATGCCTTTCCGTTGCAGCAGGGATCGCTGTATTCTCTTTTCCTCCAATCCCCCAGGACCAAAACTACCATAATTTTACTGACCAGCGCACCATGCTCGGCATACCGAATTTTCTCAATGTTATTTCAAACCTCCCTTTTCTTCTTGTTGCCTTGTTCGGCCTCTTTGTTCTCAGGCAGCAGTGGAGAAAAGAACAGCAACTGTCTTTTATTGAAAAAAACGCATGGTGGCCTTACATCTTATTCTTCTCTGGCCTGGGGCTCACAGGGGCAGGCTCAATCTACTATCACCTGCACCCTGACAATATGGCTCTCCTTTGGGACAGGATTCCTATGACGATTGTATTTATGTCATTTTTTTCTGCCATCATCACTGAACACGTCAACCAAAAGGCAGGGATACTATCTCTCGTGCCTCTTGTTGTGCTGGGCATTGCAAGTGTGATTTACTGGGAGGTTACGGAGATACGGGGGATGGGAGATCTGCGCCCCTATATCATGGTACAGTACTATCCGATGCTGGCAATCCCTGCAACTATTTTGCTTTTCCCCTCTGCACAAACCGGAAGTAAAAACCTATTCGGAGTATTTATTTTTTATGGGCTGGCGAAGATATTTGAGGTTCTCGACGCAGAGATATTTTCCCTCGGGCAGATATTTAGCGGACATAGCCTGAAACACCTTGCTTCTGCTGTTTCGGCCTTCTGGATCATACGGATGGTCCGCAGCCGTTTGCCGGTTAACTGCAGAATGAATAGACTGGAGACTACCACCTCTTTAAAGCAATTCAAAAAACCATAGCCAAGGTGCTAATATAAAAGGTGCTAATATAATCAGATTCATGACAGGTCAAAAACTATGAGCTACATGAAAATTGCCAGTTGTTCGAACCCGAAAATAAAAGCTGTTTTAGAAATAAAACGAAGGAAAAGTGCTGCTGAACAGTCACTTTTTTTGATAGAAGGGTCTCATCTTATCGAGATGGCCCTCAGCGCAAAAACTCTGATACGCGAGGTTTTTTTCACAGATAGCTTCATCAGAAAAAAAGACGGGGAAAAGCTCCTGGAGCGTCTTTCACACCACACAGCCAAATTGTATGAAGTTACTGATTCTGTACTCCATAAGATTACTGAGACGGAAACACCGCAGGGCATTACAGCGGTTGCAATGTATAGCCCTCTTTCCCTTACGAAAGTGCGGCTGGAAGGCAATCCACTCCTGGCAGTGTCTGACGGCATCCAGGACCCCGGGAACCTCGGGGCGATCATAAGAACTGCAGATGCAGCCGGCGCGGATGCGGTAATCATCCTGCCCGGCACCTGTGACGTCACTCTGCAGAAGACTATCAGGGCAACTGCAGGAAGTCTTTTCAATATCCCTGTTGTACATGTTTCTGAGGGGGAGTTTTTAGCCTGGCTCCGTACCCATAAAATACAACTGGCAGTAACCGCAGCAGATGCAGAAAATTCTTTTCTCGAGGCCAGACTTGACGGTCCTCTCGCCCTTGTCTTTGGTAATGAGGCGCGTGGAGTACAGACGGGACTCAAAAGGGCTGCTGATATGATGCTAAGCATCCCGATATATGGGAAGGCAGAGAGTCTCAACGTTGCAGCCGCTGCGGCAGTTTTGCTCTACGAGGCGGTCAGGCAGAGAAAGTACGCCTCCCGCCTTTCTTAGCAGGGCAGCTTCTCAGAATTCTTTATATACCTTGGCCAGTGAATCTCCGGCGACATGCATTCTGAATTCGTTGAAATACCCGAAGGGCGTCACCATAACCGTATAACTAGCAGCCGACAGTTTACTGCTGACTTCCTTCAGCAGCGCTTGTGCAAATTCAGGCGAAGATTTGCTCGAGGACAGATGATTAAACGAGTGAAGGACAATATTCTTCGTATTGAACTTCCCCGCAAGCCATCGGATATTTTTTACGAACTTCTGAAGCACGCCCGAGTATTTTGCCTCATCCTCTGCCTCGCAATGAAAAAATATGACAACCGTATCGGTCAGTGACTCTTCTTTGTCTTCCTCAGGGACATGCTCAAGCGTTTTTGACGCTGTCCTGTACCACCATTCCTTTGTATAAAACATCAGGAGCTTCATGAATGATTCTTGAATAAAACCACGGGATCTGTCAATGGAATGATAAAAGGCCGGCAAATGGTATATCATTGAGTGCATGGCCAATACGCTCACGAATAAACTCCTTACCACAGCTGTCACCGCAGCAAGGCTTGCAGGCGACATCATCCTCAAGAACCTTGGTCGGCTCTCGACTGCTGACATACAGACAAAGCAGGCGTTCGATTTTGTGACCAAGGTAGACAGATGGTCTGAGGCTGTGATCATGAAGACGATACGGGAGAAGTTCCCGAATCATCTTTTTCTCTCCGAAGAGACTCTTCAGCAGAAAGGTAACGGTGATTACCGGTGGATCATCGATCCCCTTGACGGCACTACAAATTTCATTCACGGATTCCCGATTTTTTCAGTATCTGTCGCTCTCGAATATCAAAGCGAGATCGTTCTTGGCGTTGTCTTTGACCCCTTACGAGATGAGAACTTTCATGCGATAAAGGGCAGTGGAGCTTTCCTGAACAATGACAAAATCAGGGTATCAGATACAGTAAACCTTGAAAACAGCCTTATCGCAACGGGGTTCCCTTTCAGGAGAAAAGAGATGATCAGTTCCTATCTCGATGCCTTCAAAAAAATCTTCGAAAAGGTCAGCGATATCAGGCGTGCTGGGTCGGCCGCAATCGATCTTGCGTATATCGCTGCCGGACGTACCGAGGGTTTCTTTGAATTAAACCTCAGCCCCTGGGACATTGCAGCAGGAAGTCTTCTCATCAAAGAAGCCGGGGGCAGCATCACTGACTTTGACGGCGGAGATCAGTATCTTTCAACAGGGAATGTTGTTGCCGGGAACAACGGAATTCATCCTGAAATACTGAAGATTATAAAACAGGTTTTTCACAGAGTAGTTGAAGAGTAAATTACAACCCTGTCGGGTGATCGATAAACTCTACCTCAAGCCCGAAACGCTTCTGAAGCATCTCGCCGACAGCCTTCACCCCCGGCGTTTCAGTAGCATAATGCCCTGAAAAAACCAGATTGACCTTCATTTCTTCAGCAAGCGTATATGCGCTGTGGGAAGGCTCTCCGGTGAGGAAGGTATCTATGCCCAATTCTTCTGCATCATGGATTGCGGACCAGCCGCCGCCTGAGACAACGCCGACACTGCGGACCTTATTCCCGAAGTTAACGAAAGACGATCTTGTCCCGAGGGTTTTATCCAGACGCTTCACAAATTCATCCAGAGACAGGGAAGAGCCGGTCTTTCCCCAATATCCGATTCTTTTGCCGTGATATTTCCCAAACTCACCCATCCGCTTTACTCCGAGCAATGAAAGCAACTGGGAATTGTTGCCGTATTTCGGATGCCAGTCGAGCGGAAGATGACAGGCGTACAGAGAAATTTCAGCGTCAAGGAGAGTCTTTATCCGCTGTTTCACGATACCTCTGACGGCTTTTAATCCGCCCCATATGAGCCCGTGGTGCACAAACAAAAAATCGATCTTCTTTTCTGCCGCTTCTTTGAAAACATATTCGCAGGCATCAACTGCAACTCCTGCTTTTCGTACCGTTGGTCTTCCTTCGACCTGTAAGCCGTTGGCACTTTCATCTTCAGCAAATTCTGCAAGACAAAGCTCTGTATCGAGGAAAGCGAGAAGTTTATCAAGGTCGATGCTCTTCACCGGCAGCCTTTATGACGCTTTACAGGTACCTTTGAGGTTAAACTGATAGGTATCCCAGCCCCGGCAATCAGGGCATCTCCCCGACCATTCATCGGCAGTGTAGCCGCACTGTTTACAGCAATAGGGAAGTTTCAGGGAAAGTTTCATATCCACAGCCTTCTTGAATTCCTGCGCAGCCTTCTCGTTCTGATTTTTTCTCATGTAGAGGTTTCCGAGGACCTGGTGCAACTCAGGGTATGCTGCCCCACCGGTATCAATCCCGGAAAGGGTCTCAAAAGCGTCATCGATCATCTCCAGCCGATAGAAGAGCTTGCCGAGAAAAAATTTGATTACCGGCTCATTCGGCTTTTTCGAGATGCTGTTCTTATAGATACGAATCAATCGTGAGGGTTCTCCCAGGCTGATGAGAAGGTCTTCGAGTCTTGCAAGCACTATTGTCGAATGGGTATTCTCATAGGATTTTTCGAGAAGGTTGACCGCCTCTTCACTGTCCCCTTCTATCAGCATAACTTCTGCCAGTCCGAGAATGGCGGGAATGAAATCTTTCTCCAGACGCAGCACGGTTTTAAACGCCTTTTTCGCCTTTTCAAGCTGATTGTTCTCGATGCTGTACCTGCCATATTCATACTTGTACCCTACCAGGTTCTGGTTTTCACGCTTCTTGTCCTTTTCGCTGTGCTCGTGCTTTAAAATCGCCTTCTGGAGGTATACGAGATCATCCCATCTGCCCTGTCTCTCAAGGACACCGCGCTTTTTATACATCGCGCTCAAATTGCCATCGTCGATATCCAGGATATTTTCAAGATATTTCATCGCCTCGGACCATCTCCCGGTTTTTTCCATAAGCCCTTCAAGGGCAAAAAGGGTTTCGAGCTTTTTCGGTTGAATATTTTTTGCCTTCTGGTAATAGGCATTCGCCTTCTGGTAATCATCTTCAGCCGCGGCGATATCCCCTAATCTCAGTAAGGCATCGACATGGCCGGGCTTTTCCTTGAGTATATCTTCCAGGGCAGCGCTCGCGGATTCTTCATTACGTCCGAGCAGGGCGTTGAGGGCCTTAGAGTAAAGTTCCTGCACCTTCATGTCCTGCTTCTTTTCCTTCTGGTATTGCCAGTTATCGATAAATTTTTTCGTATCCCGAATAGCAAAGAGAAAGAGCGTTGCGAGAAAACCTATACCGCTGGATATCAGTATCAGCGCGATCTTGGGTATCTCATATACAGCCCCGAAGGGGACTTTTACAGAAGTCATCTCATGGTTGTTAATCGAAAAGAGAGCAACTACCCCGAAAAACAGAACAATGATAAAAATTGATAATTTGCCCATCAGTGATGATAACCCCTTCTATGGATTATGGTAAATGCCCGGTAAAGCTGTTCCAGAAAAAACAGTCGTGCCATTTCATGGGTAAACGTCATCTTCGACAAAGACAGGATATCCTGCGCCGTGTTCCTGACTTCATCCGATACCCCGAAAGCGCCGCCGAGGACGAAATTGACCTGTGGTCCATAGTCAGCGATATATGCGGCAAACGCGGCGGAGGTCAGTGACTTTCCCTTCTCGTCAAGCAGCGTATACGGCGCATGCAGCTTCAAGATTCGCTCTCCTTCCTTCCCGGTCGCTTTCGCAGTATCACCGCCTTTCTCTGCCTTTACCTCGGTAATACTGACATCGGCATAAGGCTTCAAAAGCTTGCGATACTTTTCCATTCCTTCAAGAATAAATTGTTCTTTTGTCTTTCCCGGCCATATCACACGTATCTTCATGAATTTCTATCGTCTTTGCATCCATCCAGAGTTTTTCAAGATTATAATATGCACGGGTCTCCTTTTCAAAGACATGGACGATAACATCTCCGTAATCAAGCAGGATCCAATGGCTGTAGGCAACACCCTCGATACCAAGAGGTTTCAGGCGCTCCTGAGCAAATGTTTCCTCTATAAATTGTGCAATTGCTTTGACTTGTGTTGTGCTTTCGCCGGAACAGATCACGAAATAATCAGCAATAACGGTCAGACCGGACAAATCAAGGATAGTGACATCTAAGGCCTTTTTTTTGAGTGCTGCCTCTGCTGCCTTGACGGCCAAATCTCTACTTTTTAAAGGCATTCCCTCCTACCAGACATCCTTTTCCGTTCAATTCTTCTCTCTATACAGGCTGTTAGAAATTATATAAGATTCAACCTCTGCTGGCAACAGATATTTTATACTGAATCCTTTTTTTACGCGCTTCCTGATGTCCGAAGAAGAGATGCCGAGCGGCGTTACCCTGGCGAGTATAACCTTTTTCCCGTTCTCCAAAACAGTTGTACAGAGCTCACTGTCACCTCTGTCAAGGCCGGCTAAAAAAGTTTTTTTCCTGGCGAGATAGGGTGATTGAAACAGCTCAATAAAGTTTTTCCCCGGTCGTGAAAGCACAATAAAGTTTGTAAGGGAAAGTATCTTTTCGGGTTCCCGCCAGTTCGGGATATCAAGAAATGCATCTATGCCGAGCATGAAGAAAAAATCAGCGTCAGGATAATTTCCCCGGAGTTGCTCCAGGGTATTGAAAGTATACGACTTGCCTGGTCTGACACATTCGATATCAAGGATCTCGAAATGCGGATTGTCCCTGACAGCCATCCCGACCATGGAATATCGATGACCTGATTCGGCAAGGTCTCTTCTCTTCAGGGGGGGATTACCTGAAGGGATAAACAATATCCGCTCCAGTCCGAATTTTTCCCTGATCTCTTCAGCGGACCTGAGATGTCCATAGTGTATCGGGTTGAATGTGCCGCCGAATATGCCGATTTTCATGTGATTACATCTTAAAGCGAATAGCCACGGCCAGTTATTCCCTCAACTGACCGTCACCGAGTACAATAAATTTCGTACAGGTGAGTTCTTCGAGTCCCATGGGGCCCCGTGCATGGATCTTGTCCGTGGATATCCCGATCTCCGCGCCAAGCCCGAACTGGTAACCGTCATTGAGACGGGTCGAGGCGTTTATCAAAACAGCTGATGAATCAACCTCCCGGAGGAACCGCATCCCCCTGGAGTAATCTTTCGTGACAATCGCATCTGAATGTGCGGAACTGTATTGCGCGATATGTTCCATCGCAGCATCAATATCCTTCACAACCCTCACATTCAGGGTCAGATCAAGATATTCATTATAGTAGTCTTCTGCCTGAGCCACATCGATTGCAGATACGATTTTTCTTGTCTCCGGGCATCCTTTAACGGTCACCCCGGCGCTCTGAAATCTTTTGATCATGGAAGGCAGAAAGCCCTTTGCTATTTTCCTGTCTACCAGCATGGTTTCCATGGCATTGCAGGTGCCCGGCCGCTGGACCTTTGCGTTAAAGCATATGTCTTCGGCCATCTTCAGATCAGCGTCCCTGTCCACAAAAACATGACAAACGCCTTTATAGTGTTTGAGTACCGGTATCCGTGAGTTCTCGGTCACCGCCCTGATAAGCCCCTCACCTCCTCTCGGTATGATGAGATCAATGATGCCTTCGAGCTTCAGCATTTCCATCACCGCCTGCCTGTCAGGGGTGTCCAGAAATGTTATCGCCCCTTCATGAAGGCCCTCTGCCTTTGCAACGTCCCGCAATATCTTCACTATGGCCCTGTTCGAATGTATCGCCTCTGATCCGCCGCGCAAGACTACTGCGTTCCCCGCCTTCAGACAGAGACTTGTCGCGTCCGCGGTAACATTCGGCCGTGACTCATAAATAATGCCTATCACGCCTATCGGAACACGCATCTTTCCCACGGTCATGCCGTTCGGCCTCTGCCACATCTTCAAGATCTCTCCCACAGGGTCCGGGAGCGCAGCCACCTCGACAAGCCCCTGGGCCATTTCATTGATCCGCTTCTCGTTCAGGGTCAGCCTGTCGATCATCGCCTTTGAAAGCCCTTTCTTCTTTGCGAATACGATATCCTTCGCATTTTCCCTTATGAGCTCTTTTGACCGTTTTGTAAGAGCACCAGCCATCTTGATCAGTGCAGCATTTTTCTGGAGGGAAGATGCCTTCGCGATCGAACGCGCACCCTCCTTGGCCTCTCTTGCCTTTGACAAAACATACGTCTTTATATCCATAATACGCCTCCTCTAATTACGCTCAGCACAATTGATGATAAACACTATTCAAAGGATAATCCTATTTTAAATAAGCCCTCATCAGTTTTTTCAACCCAGATTACAACTGCATTTTTTAATGTAAAATTCATAAAATCCCGGATTGTTATCTCTTCACCTTCTGCAAGGCAATTCGCTGACAGGATACACACTCCCGACTGACTGAAATTGATGACATCTGCCTCAAATATTTCATCTACAGAAAAGGGGCTTAATGTATACTCCAATTTTTCACCGGTATACTCATAACGATCGTTTTTCCGATTTTCGAACATCATTTTGAAACTCCCTAACAAGGCATAAATAAGAGAACAGTAAAATCTGAATCATTGTAACAGATTATAAAAAAGTTTTCTGTAATCGAGGGGTAAGCAGGGATGCGCAACACCGCCATAAACTTTTATCCTTCATTGGGACCGGGAACTCTTGCGTAATCAATCGTCTTATTTTTACAATGTCTTATGCCGCGGATAGAAGTCCTTTCAGTTGATTTGAGAAACAAGATTGCAGCAGGCGAAGTTATCGAGAGGCCGGCCTCGGTCTTGAAAGAACTCCTGGAAAATGCGATAGATGCCGGGAGCAGCGAGATCAGGGTCGAGATCCTTAACGGCGGCAAGAGGATGATAAAGGTCTCTGATAACGGCTCCGGCATGGACAAGGAGGACGCACTGCTCTCCTTTGAACGCCATGCGACGAGCAAGATAAGGGAATATGACGACCTCTTTGCTATCAGGTCTCTCGGGTTCCGCGGCGAGGCACTTCCTTCGATAGCATCCGTAGCAAAGGTAAAGCTTACAACCGGACTGAAGGGAGACGCGTCAGGAACATCGATCGAGATGGAAGGGGGGGCTGTAAAAGAGATCAGAGACGCGCCTCTTGCAGGGACTGTTTTTGAAATACGGGACCTATTTTTCAATACCCCTGCGAGGAAAAAATTCCTCAAGACAACCAGTACTGAACTTTTCCATATCATAGACACCTTCACCAGGGAAGCCCTGTCACATCCTCACATAGGGTTTGTCCTCGCAACAGACAATCACGAGACCATGAACCTGCCTAAGGCGTCCGGTTTCAGGGAGCGGCTGTTGCAGGTCTTTGGAGATGAATTTCTCGGCGGGCTTATCGAGGTGAATGCAACAGATGAGGGAATGGAATTTTCCGCTTTTATCTCGAACAGCGATAATTTCAGGAACACGAAATCGCATCAATACCTGTTTCTCAACAAACGGCCGATAAAGGATGCCTCTGTTTCCCATGCTGTATACAAGGCCTATGAGGGCATCCTCCCGCCTGACAGGCATCCGATATTCTTTGTTTTTCTTACCATAGACCCTCACAGGGTTGATTTTAATGTCCACCCGACAAAACGCGAAGTGCGCTTTGAGGACAAAGAGACCGTGTACCGATTTATCAGTGGCAGGTTGCGGGAGAGCATAAAAGATGACAGAACAGCATATACCCGGCAATTTGCCGACCCTCCCGCAGAGACTTTCGCCTCTTCTTCCTTTCACCAATATTCTCATCAGGGGGCAGCCATCCTTCCACAGTCTGATTCCCTTGCCTCAGAGAATCTCGAAATGGAGTACCGGCCTTCTCTGCCATTTATTTATTTAGGAGACACCTTCATTGCCCTCTCCGGAAGGGGCGGCCTTACCATCATTGACCACCACGCGGCTCATGAAAGGGTACTTTATGAGAAGCTCCGGAAGGGGCTGCCTATGAGGACGCGGCAACTCCTTTTTCCACAGCAGGTCAGAGTTTCCGGAAAAGAGTTTCAGGCACTGATTGAAAACAGGGAGATGATGAACTCTTTTGGGTTTGATGTCGATGATTTCGGCAGCTCTACTGTAATCGTCAGGGAAGTCCCCGATGAACTTGACAACGCTGATATCCCGCCTCTCCTCTCTGACATAGCTTCGGGTTTCATAGAGCCGAACAACTCGTTTCAATCTCTCAGAGACAGCATCGCAGCGCGCATAGCATGCCACAAATCGATCAGGGGAAGAAAGATCCTGTCACAGGAGGAGCTCTCAGGACTGCTCGATGATCTTGAGAAGACAGAGCATCCTGACCAGTGCCCTCACGGCAGGCCGACACGGATATTCTATTCTCTCCACGATCTGAGCAAGCTCTTCAAGAGAAAATGAAAAAGGTCATCGTCCTGCTCGGTCCTACAGGGGTAGGGAAGACAGGAGCATCTCTCCTGCTCGCAAAGGAACTTGACACAGAAATCATCAGTGCAGACTCGATGCAGATCTACCGGGGAATGGATATAGGCACTGCAAAGCCGACGGAAGAAGAACGTGCAGAGGTAAAGCATCACCTCATAGATATCATCGAACCGACAGAATCATACAGTGCGGGACAGTACATCGAGGCGGCTGCAGGGATCATAAAAGACCTCCATGTGAAAGGCAAAATACCGGTTGTGGTCGGCGGAACAGGCCTCTATATTAAGGCAATGACAAGAGGCATCTTCGGGGGGCCATCGGCTGATCTGCCCCTGAGAGACGAGCTTGTGTCATTGGAGCAGAGCGCACCCGGCTCACTGTATTCGTACCTCTTCCGTTTAGACGCTGAGGCAGCAGGGAATATACAGAAAAATGATGTACGGCGTATTATTAGGGCGCTTGAGGTCTGTCTGAAAAGCAGCGAAAAGATGTCCCTGCTCCGGAAAAAACTCACAAAACCGCTTCCATATATATTTATCAAGATTGGCCTGATCCGGGAGAGAAAAGAGCTGTACCGTCTCATTGACGAGCGTGTCGAGGCAATGTTTGAAGCAGGCCTTCTCAATGAAGCGGAAGCGATTCTCAGGAAACACCCTGACAGGACAGCAATGCAGGCGATCGGCTATAAGGAGCTATCGATGTATCTGAAAAAGGAGATTGACAAAGACGAAGCAATACGTCTTATCAAGCGAAATTCCCGCAGGTATGCAAAAAGACAGTTGACCTGGTTCAAAAAAGAGGAAGATATCGCCTGGCACGACGTGACCGGTCTGTACGACAGCAGAGAAGTATTTCTTTGCATAAAAGACACAATTGCAGGGGTTTGCCCCCGGATTTTTTCCAGCAACACAACAAAAAGATAGCTGCACGTAATGACGGTAGTTTAAAGCGCTTGAATAATTAGGAAAAATCATTTAAGGTAAATAAAAATATATTTTAAAATTTATTATCTACATATAAGGAAACAGGGGGGGTGATCAATGCCCAACAGCAAAAACCAGAGTTTTCAGGACAATTTTCTTAATCAGCTCCGGAAAGATAAAATACCGGTGATTATCTTCTTGACAAACGGAGTACGCCTGAAGGGATTCGTTAAGGCTTTTGACAATTTCGTCATTCTGGTAAAGGATGTCAGCCAACAGCTCATTTATAAGCATGCTGTTTCAACGATCGTCCCGGAAAAAGATATTGACATCAGATTTGAAGGCGAGCAATAAGCGTAAAAACCCTGTACCCACTGTAGACATTATTATCGGGTATATGGGCGGTATTATTCTAATAAAAAGAAAAAATCCCCCTGTCGGATGGGCCCTGCCCGGCGGCTTCGTGGACTACGGAGAGACACTTGAGGCAGCAGCTGTCCGTGAGGCACGGGAAGAGACCGGGCTCGATATAAAGCTTATCCGTCAGTTCCATACATACTCTGCCCCGGAACGGGACCCGAGACAGCATACGGTCTCGACCGTTTTCATCGCAGAAGCTTCCGGGGAAGCGGCAGCAGGAGACGACGCAGCTGAATTGGGGACTTTCCATAAGGACCGTCTACCTGATAAAATTGTATTCGACCATAAACAAATTCTTGTAGATTATTTCACCGGGAGGTATTAATAAATGCTCAAAATGATGCGGCACCATGCCAAATACTTTTATGTGCTTTTCTTTATCGTAATTCTTTCATTTATTTTCTGGGGAGTCGGCACTGTTGATAAAACGAGCAGCGGTGGTATTGTTGCAGAAGTCGGGAAACAAAAAATAACCCAGGAAGACTACTACAGGGCCTACGACAACGCCTTCAAGTTTTATAAAGACCTGTACAAAGAAAAATTCGATGAAGAGATGCAGAAACAGCTGAATCTGAAAAATTCGGTCCTCGACTCATTAATCGGCAACAGGGTATTACTTCTCGCTGCAGCCGAGAACGGGATTAAGGTAAGCGATGAGGAACTGCAATGACGCGATCACCAATGAACCTGCATTTATGAAAAACGGTGTTTTTGACAATCAGATCTATCAGAACACCCTGAGGCTCTCGAGGATGACGCCTGAGGTATATGAATCGATGAAGAGACAGGAGCTTGTGATAGCAAGAATGACCCGGCTTATTGAGCTCTCAGCTGCATCCGCCGGTTGTTGACCTCGGTACAGGATCTGGACGAGCAGACCATAAGGGCGCTGAAAGACGCGATGATGAACGATGCAAAGGACAAGGCGGTAAGAGCCTTTGTCAACGGATACAAGAAGTCGATCAAAATAAAAGAAAACCGGCAGTTCATATCATAGTAAACAGAGACCGCGTGACACAAAACACCTGGATATCATAGAATTGCGCACGGACGAGAATTATCTCCGGGCCTCTGTAATCTGTGATCGGAACATGAATTTTTTACCGGGTAACCACGGCCCGCTCAGCAATCAATTTCTCCTCTACTGGAATTCATAAGAATTCGCATGCTACAATAGCAAATCTTTTTTTCAGGGAGTCAAACAAAATGGCAGAGGTAGTCCCTTTTAAGGGGGTTCTTTTCAATGTACCACAAATTTCAACGCTCTCCGGGGAGGACTTGCTTGCTCCTCCCTATGATATTATTACTCCTGAATACCAGGAAGTACTCTATGAAAAAAGTCCTTACAATATTGTCCGGATAGACTTCGGCAAGGTATTTCCCGGAGACAACGAGAATGAAAACAAATACGCGAGAGCAAGGAAGTCGCTTGATGCCTGGTTGAAAGACCGGATACTCGTCACCAGCCAGACGCCCTATTTCTATTCTTATGAACTGTCCTATGCCATTCACGGGAAGGAGCAGACACTGAGGGGTTTTCTCGGCCTCGTCCGCCTTGAGGAACTGGGGCAGGGCAATATTTACCCCCATGAATGCACCCATTCCAAACCCAAAAAGGACCGTTTGGAACTCATGCGGGTCTGTGGGGCAAACATTAGTCCGATCTTCTCTCTCTACCATAGTCCTGACAAAATAACCTCTTCTATCCTGACTACCATTAACAAAGCACAACCTTACATGACTGCGAAAGACAACGACGGGGCGATCCACAGGCTCTGGCCAATACAAGACAGCAATACGATCAGGAGAATAAGGCATGAGCTTGAAGACAAGCCGATATTCATTGCAGACGGACATCACCGTTATGAGACAGCACTGGAGTACCAAAAAGAAATGCGGGGAAACATGAGCGAAAATGACTCTCCAAAGCCCTATGATTATGTGCTCATGTTTCTGGCGAACATGTCTGATGAGGGGCTGACAATACTTCCTACGCACAGACTGACAAAAAACATCCCGCCTGATGCATTGGACAGGCTTTCCCCTGATTTTGATATCCAGACAATCAGGGACGGTTTCGACATTGCGAAGTCAATCGCAGGGAAAAGAGATGTTTTCGGCCTATACAAAGGCGGCGATTCATGGTATAAACTTAGTTACAAAGGCGAAGGCATTCCGGACGCTGCCCCTGCGTTAAAAGACCTTGACGTGACAGTGCTGCACGAGCTTATTTTTAAGAAACTTGAGATCAAAGATGAGATTTCTTATGAAATGGATGTGAATAAATGCATACAGCTCGTAAAAGAGAAAAATTATAATGCAGCCTTTTTCCTGAATCCCACTCAGGTGGAGGACGTAGAAAGGGTTGCGCTGGCATCATTGCGAATGCCTCCAAAATCTACGTATTTCTATCCGAAACTCTTGACGGGTTTGGTCTTGAATACTTTTAAAAATTCTTTCTAAAAGGGGGACACAATGTCAGTACGTATAGCGATTAACGGGTTCGGCAGGATTGGGAGAAACTTTCTCAGAGCAAGCAAAGGATATAAGGAGTTTGAGATTGTTGCGATCAATGACCTCACGAATGCAAAAACACTTGCCCACCTCCTCAAGTATGATTCGATACACGGAATATTCAACGCTGATGTAAAGGCGACAGATTCCGGAATTTCCGTTGACGGAAAGGAAATCGCGATTTACGCTCTTACCGACCCGTCAAAACTCCCATGGAAGGACCTGAATGTGGATATCGTTATCGAATCAACCGGTCTTTTCACGGACAGGGCATCTGCCCAGAAGCATCTTGATGCCGGGGCGAAGTGGGTCCTGATATCCGCCCCTGCAAAAGAGCCGGATGCTACCGTATGTATGGGGGTCAATGAGGAGACCCTTGATGTTGCAAAACACAAGATTATCTCAAACGCATCATGCACAACAAACTGTCTCGCCCCAGTCGCAAAAGTACTCCTTAACGAGTTTGGCATCGTAAGGGGATTGATGACAACCATCCATTCTTACACAAATGACCAGAGGATACTCGATTTGCCTCATTCAGACCTGAGAAGGGCCCGTGCAGCAGCCCTATCGATGATACCGACCACCACAGGCGCAGCCAAGGCGGTTGGTCTCGTACTGCCTGAATTGAAAGGAAAGCTTGACGGTATGGCTATCAGGGTACCAACCCCTAATGTCTCAGTAGTCGACCTCGTTGCAGAACTCGGGAAGGACACAACCGCAGAAGAGGTGAAGGCTGCCCTGAAAAAAGCAGCCGAGGGGCCAATGAAGGGTATTCTGCAATATACTGAAGAGCCGATCGTTTCCATAGACTGTAACGGCAACAGTCATTCCTCTGTTGTTGACGCCTCCGTCACAAAAGTCCTTGAGAACAGGATGGTAAAAGTCCTTTCATGGTACGACAACGAATGGGGGTACAGTTCACGACTGAGGGACCTTGCAATATATATCATCAACAAAAGAGGCTGATATAAAGGAGTTATTTCCCCATGATTAGAAAAAGCAATTCAGATTCTTTGTCGATAAAGGATGTACTTGACAAGCTTTCGATCGATGAGCTGAACATAAAAGGAAAGAGGGTATTTATCCGGGTCGATTTCAATGTGCCGTTCGATGACAATCTGAGAATCACTGACGATAGCAGGATACGCTCCACAGTTCCGACAATTAATTATGCGATTGACGAAGGGGCCAGGGTAATTCTGGCCTCTCATCTTGGCAGGCCGAAAGGGAAACCTGACCCCCGGTATAGCCTCTCTCCTGTCGCAAAAAGACTGCAGCGTCTGCTTGATAAAGACGTGGTATTTGCGCCTGACTGCATCGGTCCCCAGGTTGAAAGCCTTATCTCAAAAATGAAAGACGGCGATGTCATTCTTCTCGAAAACCTGAGATATCACGCTGAAGAAGAAAACAATGATGAAAATTTTGCGAAGAATCTCGCGAAACTTGCTGATTATTTTGTCAACGATGCCTTTGGAGCCGCCCATAGGGCGCATGCATCAACGGTGGGAATTGCAAAGTTTCTTCCGTCAGCTGCCGGCTTCCTTATGAAAAAGGAGATAGAGTATTTAAAAGGTGTCGTAGGAAATCCCATACGTCCCTTCGTGGCAGTATTGGGAGGCGCAAAGGTTTCCGGTAAGATAGGGGTTCTCGAGCATCTTGAGGACAAGGTTGACAAGGTTCTCGTAGGCGGAGGAATGGCGTTTACGTTTATAAAGGCGATGGGCTATGAAGTCGGAGACTCTCTTGTTGAAACTGACATGATCGAAACAGCCCAACGGATCCGGAAAAAACTGAAAAGCGCTGGCATTAAATTTTATCTCCCCGTCGACTGCGTGATTTCCCAGACCCTCGAGCCAGGCGCTGAAACAAAAATAGTCCCCACGATGGAAATCCCGAAAGGCTGGAAGGCCCTCGATATCGGACCTGCTACCGTAAAACTCTTCTCAGAGGCCCTGGAAAATGCCAAAACCATCCTCTGGAACGGCCCGATGGGGGTATTCGAAATCGATGCCTTCTCCAGAGGCACCTTTTCTATTGCCCATGCAGTTGCTGACGCTTATGCCCTGACCATTGTGGGAGGCGGAGATACAGACCTCGCTGTGCACAGGGCCGGTGTTACAAACGCCCTCTCATTTATTTCGACTGGCGGCGGCGCTTCCCTGCAGCTGCTTGAAGGCAAAGAATTGCCCGGGATAGCCGCTCTCACAAACAAGTCTTCTGAAACAATATGAAAAGGCAGGGGGATTACCCTGCCTTTTCTTTGTTCTCTATAGGAAATCAGCTTCTGCTTACCGCCTGATCACCCGGTAATTACCCGCAACGAATAATCCTCAGCTAGATTACCGGCGCTAATTCCGGATTCGTAATTTTATGCGGCAATTTTACATTCATTGGAGAGAGTATCCCTCTTTTCATTTCGACAAAAGA
Organism: uncultured Nitrospira sp.; assembly: GCA_963746295.1. Taxonomy (GTDB): domain Bacteria; phylum Nitrospirota; class Thermodesulfovibrionia; order Thermodesulfovibrionales; family UBA6898; genus JAOUFP01. The sequence continues at coordinate 280,219 of CAVVAQ010000001.1, forward strand.
AGGACTCTTGCATTCAAACTCCTTTGTCAGGAACGCTGCAGCAACTTCAGGTTTAATAAGATCCCCGCAGGTGAAGATATCAACTGCGGCATACGAATACTCCGGCCACGTATGGATCGAGAGATGCGATTCTGCAATAATGACCATACCGCTAATGCCGAATGGGCTGAACTCATGGAAGGATATATCAACGATCGTCGCCCTGGCCTCTTTTGCTGCAGAACTTAGTGCGTTCTTGACCTGCGTGAGGTCTTTGAGAATCCGCGGTTACAGTCCCTCAATTCCGCCAATAAATGAGTGCCTAAAGCATGCAACCCTCTATCCCCTTCAATAAAACATTAGGAACGAATCATTCTTTATCAAGTAAAAAAATAAGGCAGATTGGTGGTGGCTGTCAAGAGAACCTATAGGCATCCATCCACCTCATTCTCATATTCTCGATGGCGGATTCCGGTCAATCGCTGAAGGTATGTTCTTTCAGAAATGAAAGCGCGGCAAGAAATATCCCGATCTTCATCGATGCCGTACTTCGCTTTAAGACTGTCGATGCCGGCCTGTTCGATGAACTTGTCGGGAACACCGAGCCTCTTTACCCTTACGTTCGTTTCCGCGTCATTCAGACACTCCACGACACAACTGCCGAAGCCGCCTTCCAAAGCGTTCTCTTCGATCGTGACTATCATCGGGATCCTCGCCGTGACGGACAGAAGGAGTGCTCTATCGAGGGGTTTGATAAATCTTGCATTCACCACCTGCGCGCTTACGCCGGCTAGTTCAAGTCTTTCGGCAGCCTGCAAAGCGGGCATAACACAGCTGCCAACGGCTACGAGGGAAATGTCGGAGCCCTCCTTCAGTATCTCGCCTCTTCCATAGGCAATCCCGGCAGAAGGAAGTTCGATCTCAGGGACTATCCCCCTCGGATATCGAATTGCGGAAGGGCCATTATGATCCAGCGCAAATTTGAACATCATTTTCATCTCTCTTGCATCCTTAGGGGCCATCATGGAAAGGTTCGGAATGTGTCTGAGAAATGATATATCGAAGAGGCCGTGATGGGTGGGGCCGTCTTCACCGACAAATCCGGCTCTGTCGATCGCGAATATAACCGGGAGTTTCTGAAGACATACATCGTGAATGATCTCGTCATAGGCACGCTGCAGAAAGGTCGAATATATCGCAACGATCGGCCTTAATCCCCTCGTCGCCATTCCTGCTGCGAAGGTGACCGCGTGTGGCTCCGCAATACCGACATCGTAAAACCTCCCCGGATATTTCCCGGCAAAGCAGTCAAGGCCCGTGCCCTCCTTCATAGCCGCAGAGATTGCGACGATCCGATCATCCTCCGATGCCAGGTCTGTAACTATACGACCAAAGGCAGCGCTGTAAGAAATGCCGTTGCCGCTGCTGGTCTGCGATCCTGTTTCGAGTTCGAAGGGACCGACACCATGGAAGCCGCAAGGGTTTTTTTCAGAAAATTCGTAGCCCTTTCCCTTTTTGGTAATAACATGCACCAGCGTCGGAGACGGTGAATTTTTTATTCTCTTGAAGGTTTCGATAAGAAGTTCGATGTTATGCCCATCGATGGGACCGAAGTAATCAAACCCGAGTTCCTCAAATAGCATGCCAGGCAGGATCAGCCCTTTGAGCGTCTCCTCCGCCTTCTGCGCCATCTTCGCTACAGGGTCTGCCGAATTTCGGTATCCCTTCGAGGAACGTCTTTGTCTCCTTCTTGAACCTGCGGTAGAATTCGCCGGTAAGAATACGGTTCATATACGCCGAAAGTGCTCCAACATTCCTCGATATCGACATCTCGTTATCGTTCAGTACGACGATCAGGTCCTTCTTAAGGTGTCCGGCATGATTTAGTCCTTCAAAGGCAAGACCCCCGCTCATCGCGCCGTCTCCGATGACCGCGATCACCTTGAAGCTTTCTTTGTTTCTGTCTCGCCCCTCGATGATGCCGAGGGCCGCGGATATCGATGTCGAGCTGTGGCCGGTGCCGAATGCGTCGTGTTCACTCTCCTCGATCTTTGGAAAACCGGAGATGCCGTTTTCCTTTCTGATGGTAGCGAATTCTTCAAGGCGTCCGGTCAGCAGCTTATGTCCGTAAGACTGGTGTCCAACATCCCATATGATCTTGTCGACGGGAGAATCGAATGCGTAATGAAGGGCGATCGTCAACTCGACGACGCCTAGATTCGAGGCCAGATGCCCCCCGTTTATCGAAACCCTCTCTATAATGAGCGCTCGCAGCTCTTTCGCAAGGGCTTCCAGATCTTCCGGTTTGAGGTGTTTAATATCTTTCGGAGACGCTATGCGCTCTATCTGCATGTTGCGGTTTTTCATTTCGATTAGCTAAGGTATGAATATTATAGCGCAACTTGCCGATTTATTTCACCCAAAGCATTTCACCCCAATCCACCATCAACTTTGCGTGAGGACGGCATCAGAGCAGATTCACCTGCGCCTCCTTCAGTTGCTTGAAGACAAGGAATTGCCCGGCTCAGCGGCGCTGACTGACAAGAAAACCGCCGGTTATACAAGGCAATTTTTTCCTACGAATCGAAAGGATCAGGTTAACACCTGCTCCTTTTTTGTGACGTTTTCCGGCCTCAGGTTTTATGATATAACAAACATTTATGGATGATTTACACCCGTTTCAAAAAATCCGGTAATTTTTAATGAATAACCCTGTGGCAGAGACCGCAGGGTATCTATCTATTTGAAAAGTTTTAACTGCCGAAACTCCTCTTTCGGCTTCCCCTGCTTTACTACGTAATCTTCCACGACTGTCCAGTTTCCCCTTTCCCCTACTGTCCCTACGTAATATCCATACTGTCCAAAACTCCCCTCCCCACAGTTCCCTACAATTTGTTGTGAGCCGCTACTGATGGAGTTAGAGTTGATTGAGCCGGATTTTACTTAGATACGTCTTGGGAGGGGGCGATCACCTTCAGAAATTGCATTTTGCGCCGGTTGAGACTCGGCAATTCGGGCGCGTCATGATAGGATGCCTAAGGCAAAACCAGGTCTCGATACGGACGCTTAACAGCCTGTTGCGCTCGTTATCCTCAAGCCTATGCGGTCTTCTGCACTTGCCATTCTGAAGAATAACGATGTGCGCAAGCACATAGTTCAAATCAGCGTCCAAAAGTGGAACAGTCACATTTCTATGAACTCTCTCCTTGCAGCCTCCGGCCGGCTAGGTATCAGCAAGTTTGTCTTTTTTCTGATTTAACCATAAAATATCAGTGACTTCAACCAGCGATTTTGCAACGAATACCAAGTAAGACAACTTCAATTTGTTGTCAGGGAGAGTGTTTATGAATGAAACAAAGGGACGTGGAAGAATAATGATAATCGGGGCAGGAGGTGTTGCAACCGTTGCAGCGCACAAATGCGCTCAGGTTCCTGAAGTATTCAAAGAAATAATGGTTGCAAGCAGGACGCTTTCCAAGTGTGAGGCAATCAGAAAAGATATCAAACAGAGATACGGCAGGGAGATTCAAACAGCGCAGGTGGATGCGGACAATGTGCCTGAACTCGTTGCTCTGATAAATACAATTTCAGCCGGACGTTGTGCTTAACCTTGCCCTTGCCGTACCAGGACCTGCATATCATGGATGCCTGCCTGGAGACAGGGGTCCACTACATTGACACCGCCAATTATGAACCTCTGGATGAGGCGCATTTTGAATACAGCTGGCAATGGGCCTATCAGGAGAAATTCAGGCAGAAGGGATTAATGGCAGTGCTCGGTTCGGGATTTGATCCCGGCGTAACGAATGTCTTTACAGCCTATGCTCAGAAGCATCTCTTCGACGAGATACATTATCTCGACATACTTGACTGCAATGCCGGAAGCCACGGCCATGCCTTTGCGACGAACTTCAATCCTGAGATTAATATCCGTGAAGTGACGCAGGTGGTAAGACACTGGGAAGACGGAAAATGGATTGAAACGCCTGCGATAATCGAAGAAGGAAGCGTACATTTCAGCTTTGACTATCCGGTGGCAGGATCACAAGGAAAGCTATCTTCTCTACCATGAAGAGCTTGAGTCGCTTGTCAAGAACATAAAAGGGCTGAAAAGGGCAAGGTTCTGGATGACCTTTTCCGAGAATTACCTTAACCACCTCAGGGTGCTTCAGAACGTCGGCATGACACGAATAGATGAGGTGGAGTACGAAGGCCGGAAGATTGTGCCGGTGAAGTTTCTTAAGGCCCTGCTTCCCGAACCTGCTTCTCTTGGAACAAAATATACAGGGAAGACTGTCATCGGCAACATAATGACCGGGAAAAAGGACGGGAAGACCATTACCAGATATATCTACAATGTCTGCGACCATGCAGAGGCCTTCAAGGAGACCGGGACACAGGCAATTGCTTATACGACCGGCGTGCCTGCAATGATCGGCGCAATGATGGTGCTCACAGGGGTCTGGCAGGGGGCAGGGGTATTCAATATCGAACAGCTCGACCCGGACAGGTTTATGGAGGCGCTGAATAAATACGGTCTTCCCTGGCAGGTTGTAGAACATGCAGAGGTGCCGCGATGAGGTTTGAAGCCGCGCGATCAAACAGGTTCCTCAGAATCGCAAAGGGGCAATCGAAACCCCGGTATACCTATTGGACGAATCCCTGATCGAAGAAAATATGAAGGTCCTGCGGCAGGTAAAAGAGCGCACAGGCTGCAAGGTCTTCCATGCACTGAAGGCCTATGCCTCTTTTGCCACTTTTCCGATGATGTCCAGGTATCTTGACGGCGTGTGTGCAAGCGGCCTCAATGAGGCGAGGCTTGGCTATGAAGAATTCAAAAAGGAAGTGCATACCTTCAGTGCAGCATACCGGGAAAAAGAGATCAGATGCTATCCTGAAGTATTCTGACTCAATCATATTCAATTCGTTTTACCAGCTTCAACAATATGGAAAAGCTGCCAGGAAATGACAGCGTTGAGATCGGCTTGAGGGTAAATCCCGGACACTCTGAGGTTGAAACGGACATGTACAACCCCTGTGCGCCATATTCGAGGCTGGGGATAGTTCACTCTATATTCAAACAGGAATTTCCAAAGAACAAGAACATTGTGGACGGGTTGCACTTTCATGCGATGTGCCAGCAGAATGCAGACGTGCTCGAAAGGATACTGAAGTCATTCGAGAAGCTTTATGGGAAACACATCAAAGGCTTGAAATGGGTGAATTTCGGAGGCGGCCATCATATAACGCGAGACGATTACGACATAGAGCTTCTGATCAGACTCATAAACGATTTCAAGAAAAAATACGGGGTACAGGTATATCTCGAACCAGGGGAGGCGAGTGTCTACAATGCAGGAGTGCTGATATCGTCGGTCCTGGATATCGTGAAGAACAAGACTGAGATTGCGATAATGGACACGTCAGCAGAAACGCATATGCCGGATGTTCTGCTTATGCCTTACAGACCGCACATACTCGGTTCAGGCAGGAAGAACGAAAAAAAATACAGATACAGACTCGCAGGACCAAGCTGTCTTGCAGGGGACGTCATCGGTGATTATTCTTTTGACAAACCGCTCAAAAGAGGTGACAAACTGATTTTTACGGATATGGCCCTTTACAGTATTGTAAAAAATACGACCTTCAACGGAATAAATCTCCCGGACATTGCGGTGATAAGGGACGGAGGAAAGATAGAGGTGGTAAAGAAGTTCGGCTATAAGGATTACAGGAACAGGCTAGTCGTGATTGAGGGCTTGAGCTTCTCGTAGACCATGATTTGTTTGCGTAGATATAGCTTAAGAGCGTGTAGATCAATTTTGCAGCAAGAAAATCAGGGGCTTTGTTTTTGGATGGACATAGCTCAACGACATCAAACCCGACAATTCGTTTTGCCTTCGAGACAGACGCGAGGAGCTTCATAACCTGATACCAGCCTAACCCGCCCGGCTCAGGTGTGCCTGTTGACGGCATGATGCCCGGATCAAAGACATCAAGATCAATGGTGATATAGACATTATCAGTCAGCTGGCGGACTGCATTATTTATCCACTTCGTCAGAATCATGAATATCATGGGCAAAAAACATCTTTTTTTTATCGACATTGGGCCGCTCTGAGAATATCCATGCTGCGTATTCCGACAGAGACAATTTCTTGTCGTGAATTCCCGGGCCCTTGCGATAACACAGGCGTGATTGTAAGGAGAGCCCTCATATGATTCACGAGTAGTCGGCATGGGCATCAAGGTGCAATATGCTCAGGTCCCTGTAGTGCTTTGCATACGCCTTGATAACGCCGATGGAAACCGAGTGATCACCTCCGAGGGTTACGACAAGCTTATTGTCTTTGAGATAACGTGAGATTGCTGCATCAGTTTTCTTAATCAAGGCAGAAGAAGATGCGGCATGAATCGGTTGGCAGTAAAAATCCCTTCTTGTAAGACCTCGCTGTCGGTCTCTATATCGTAGAGTTCAAGATATTTTGAGGCCTCGATTATTGCAGCAGGACCTTTATCAGCGCCTTTACGCCATGTGCTGGTTTTGTCAAAGGGAACCGGAAGTATTACGGTAGAGGCCTGCGCATAGGCGGTATCATTGCCGGACAATCCGCAGAAACTAATTAGGAGACTTCGACATTTCAGTCCATAATAAAAACTGCTGACGCTAATACAGTGGTCCAGAGACCGTCTTTATTTCCCTCGGCAGACTGGCAGATGTTTTGAGTTTTGAATATATGACCGCTTGCAGTATAGACCTGCTTACGTTCATCCCATGCCTGATTAGGATCAAAGGGAATGCCAAGAGTCGTGGCAAGCATTGTTGCGGCAAGGTCTTCTGCGTATTCCCCGGAGACAGCGGCTTTTTCACCGAAGGCATGATGTTCAGAGAGATATCCATAGTTGGAGAAATCCGTCGGCATGGCAAAACCAACCGCTGCAGAAATAAGACGGTTCGGTTCGTTTGTCTCATTTCGGGACATCACGCAATAAGTAATCTCTCCAGGCCTCAGACAGTTTTAGGCCAGCAGGCCTTGAAAGGATCTTGCACTCAGGCGGGAATATGCTTGATACATAAACAAGATTACACTTCTCTATGCCTGCACTCCTTAATGCAACCTCGAAGGACGATAGTTTGTCTTTATGGACACCAACACCTTTTGTAAAAAAAACCTTTTTTGGGGTCATTTTTCATCCTCCTTTCCTGGTTAAGTTTAATAAACACTTATGTTAAGATATAACCTTGATCGATGTCAATAAACTTCTGACATCCAAATTCGGCGATAGAAATTGGTAGGCCGCTTTTTGATGCCTGAAAATACTTTTTTTAAACAGACGCAATCTTTAAAAAGCGCATTCGGGTTCACCTCAGGAAGCAAAAACTCGTTCTGCAGAACAAACGTTTTATATGTCAATACCCCATTCAGCATGTTACGGGATGCTAAAAATTTTATAGTAAATAAATGACTATTGTCAAGCTAAAAACCCCTATTCCCCTGTTATGGGATAACTTTATTTAACTGATATTCGACAATGCCCGATGCGCCGGCCTTCTTAAGTCTGGGAATAAGGTCACAGAGCGTTTTTTCGTCAATCACCACGTCAAGGTCGTACCATCCTTCGTCGTACAGTGAAGAAATCGTCGGTGAGTGCATCGCGGGGAGAAGACTCATGACACGCCTCAGGTCCTTCTTGGTGACATTCATCTTCAGGCCGACCTTCTCTTCAGCTGCCAGCGCGCCCCTCAGGAGCATGACGATATTTTCCATCTTCTGTCTCTTCCATTTGTCCTGCCATACCTTTTTGTTGGCGATGAATCGGGTGCTTGACTCAAGTACTGTCTCAACTATCCTCAGGTTATTCGCACGGAGAGACGACCCTGTCTCTGTCAGCTCTACAATAGCATCGGCAAGATGTGGAGGTTTCACCTCCGTGGCCCCCCAGGAAAAATCGATCTCGGCCTTGATATTTTTTGATTTAAGGTATCTTCTGGTAAACCCTACCAACTCGGTTGCTATTCGTTTGCCGTTCAGGTCTCTGATCGTTTTTATCTTGGAATCATTCGGAACTGCAATGACCCATTTTACGGGTCTGAGACCTTCCTTGGCATAATTCAACTCCGCGACTTCGTGCACATCAGCAGCCTGTTCCATGATCCAGTCATAGCCGGTCAGACCACAATCAAGAATCCCGTTTTCGACGTATCTGGCCATCTCCTGTGCCCTGATAAGCATGGATTCTATTTCCCGGTCGTCAAAGACCGGGTAATACGAACGCCCTGATACGGAAATATGATATCCCGCCTTTTTGAAAAGTTTTAATGTGGATTCCTGGAGGCTCCCCTTAGGCAGACCCAGATTGAGAATTTTATCTTTTGCTTTCATTTCTCTGTCCCTTCCTCATTTTTATATTTCTTTGTTACCGCTTGTTAGCCTTCTTTATTCTGATCCTGACCGTATTGCCATGGGCTTCCAGTCCTTCGGCATCAGCTATGGTCTCAACAATCTTTGACAACTGCAAGAACCCTTTTTTGCTGAAACTGAGCATGCTTGACCGTTTATAAAAATCATAGACGCCAAGGGGAGAAAAAAACCTTGCTGTTCCACCGGTCGGCAGAGTATGATTCGGGCCTGCTGCATAATCTCCCAGTGCTTCGGGCGTCCATTGGCCAAGGAACACTGCGCCGGCGTTCTCGATCATGGGAAGAACCTCAAGGGGTTCTTCTGTCATGATTTCCAGATGCTCTGGGGCTATCTGATTCGAAAGGCCGGCCGCGTGCTGAATATCTTTCGTGACTATGATAGCACCGTAATTATCAAGAGACGTCTTTGCGATGTCGCATCTTTTAAGCTTCGGCAATTGGATGCCGATCTCATGAGATACCTTTGCCGCCAACTGGCGGGAATCCGTTATGAGCACTGAAGAAGCTAGCTCATCATGTTCAGCCTGACTTAACATGTCAGCCGCGATAAAGGACGCATCTGCCGTGCTGTCCGCAAGGATAAGAATCTCACTCGGCCCCGCGATCATATCGATATCAACACGTCCAAAGACCATCTTCTTCGCCGTCGCGACATAGATATTTCCGGGGCCTACAATTTTATCGACTTTCTTAATGCTCCTTGTCCCGAATGCCATTGCGCCAACTGCCTGCGCACCGCCTATTCTGTATACCTCTTTAATGCCGAGCATTCTTATAGCGGCCATTACATAGGGGTTTATCTCACCCCCCGGTACGGGAACACACAGCGCTATCTCTCTTACTCGGGCAACCTGCGCGGGGACAACGTTCATCAAAACAGTTGACGGATAGGCAGCCTTCCCTCCCGGGACATAGACACCGACCCTTTTTAACGGGCGGATAATCTGTCCGAGCACGGTATCATCTTCAGAAAAAGACCAGGAACTTTCCGCCTGCATCTCATGAAATTTTCTGATCCGCCTTGCCGCATTTTCCAGCGCCTTTACGATTTCAGGTTTTGCCTTTGCAGCAATTTTATTGATCTCGGCTGGACTGACCGAAAGGATTTCCGCCTTTTTGTCATCAAATTTCCTCGTATATGCCAGCACAGCCCTGTCACCCTGTTCTTTTACCTTGAGAAGGATCTCCTGTACCTCCCGCTCAATGGTACCTCCGGCAACTGTTGCGCGTCTTTGCAGGGTATCAAGAAATTCTAGAAAATCCAAGTTCTTTTTGATTATTTTCATGTATTTCATTCTATCGGTTGCTTTCTAAATTATTCAAGCTTTTTGCATGTGCATCAGCGGGGATAGAAAGAGTGGTTTCGTCGATCCTGCTCATACCACCACCGTGAGCATTGACACCAGACTTTTTTATCAGTAAAGTTAAAGCGGGATGGTAAAACAGGGTGAGACAACGCAGCATTCCGTTCTTCTTGAGATAAAGAAAAAAATACGACTGCTCATCCTCGTTGTAAGCTTTGTCATCGTTACCCTAACCAGCATTATTGTCGGACATCTCTATAAGCCATTCGCTCCATTTTTTGATTTTTTCCCTGAGCTCTCTCTTGCCGTAATTATAACGTTTACGGTCCTGCTCTCCCTCCTCGGACTCTATCTTTCAATAACGCTCTCACGACAGACCCTGCGGATAACAGAGAATTACAGTTCGCGTCTTGACCGGCTGCTGAATATAACAAAGGACCTGAGGGAAGAAGTCCACAGTGATATTCTCCTTGAAAAAATCATGGATAACGCGTTATCGATTACCTTTTCAGATGCCGGTTCCTTGTTACTGGTCGAAAATGTCAGGACATTGGTATTCAAGATTGTACGGGGCGAAAAGGCTTCGCCATTACGGGGAACAACGATAGAAATAGGAAAAGGTCTTACCGGATGGGCCGCAGAAAAAGGATTACCCATTCGTATTAACGATGTCTCAAAAGATGAAAGGTTCGACCCTGGCTGTGATGCTTTAACAGGCTTTCAGACAAAATCAATCATGTGCATTCCTCTCAAGACAAAAGAGAAAGTAATCGGCGTGCTTGTTCTCTTAAATAAGAACAACGATCACCCCTACCGGTCGCGTGACGAAGAGATTATAACGTACCTTGCTGATCAGGCTGCTATTTCTATTTCAAAAGCCACCTTCATTGAAGATCAGAAAAATTATGAGATCCATCTCACGGGGATACTGCTCGACGCGATCGATTCACAGATGTCCAATAAAAGAGGACATTCCAAAAGAGTTGCACAGTACAGCAATATCATTGCAAAATCGTTAAATATGCCCGATGACACCCAGAAGAAATTATATTTCGCAGCTCTTCTCCATGATGTTGGATTTTTAAAAATACACTCCAGCGATATTTTTAATAAAGAAGAACTCATGCGGCATTCCGTTATTGGATATGAAATGATAAAGCCTATTAACTTCTACGCGGATATCGCGCCCATTATTTTACATCACCATGAAAGGTACGATGGCCATGGGTACCCCTCGCGGCTGAAAGGTGATGAGATTCCCATGGGAGCAAGAATAATAAGCATTGCTGAGGCCTTTGATGCGATGACCAGCAGTCAGTCCTACAAAATACCATTGCGTTTTGAAGATGCATTGGATGAACTCAGGAAGAACGCAGGAACCCAGTTTGACCCTGATCTCGTCAAGCTATTTTTAGAAAATATTACCCATAAACAAACGCAATAATCCTCAAGATTGCAGAAGGCACCCATCGTGATGTCCTTCACCCCAATGCACCAAAAACTTGACTTGACTCATAACAATTGACAATCTATAAAAACATGAGATATTTCAGGTTACTAATAGAATACGATGGTACGAGCTATCAGGGTTGGCAGACCCAAAAGTCCGGGACGACGATCCAGGATGTCCTGAGTAAAACCATTTCTGGTATCACTGATGAGCAGGCGATACTTACCAGTGCCAGCAGGACAGACGCAGGAGTCCATGCGCTGGGACAGGTTGCGGTATTCGGAACTGATTCACGTCTGCAGGCAGAGACGCTACAGAGAGCTCTCAACGCAAAGCTTCCGAAGGACATACGTATTCGGGAAATAGAAGAACGTGATTCTGAATTCCATCCAAGATACCACGCCATAAAGAAAAGTTACTTTTACTTTATTGAAGTCACCCAAAAACAGTCTGTTTTTCTTCATCGGTACGTCTGGAGGGTCCCGGTTAGCCTTGATCTCGCTTGCATGAACAAAGCCGCCGCAAGTCTTCTAGGCACACATGACTTTTCAGCATTCAGAGGTTCCGGCTGCGGAGCAAAGACAACCGTTAGGACCATACATTCGATTACGATATCAAGATATGATTATATAGATTTTATGGCCGCAAGAATGGAAGGAGATTTTATTAAAATACGGATCGAAGCGAACGCTTTTTTGCGACATATGGTCAGGAATATCGTCGGCACGCTCGCTGAAGTCGGCAAGGGCAGGATCTCTGCGGAAGAGGTAATGCATATCCTCACATCGTGTAACAGAAAAATGGCCGGACCTACCGCTCCTGCGAAAGGCCTTTTTCTGGAAAAGGTTTTCTACTGAACAAGAGCGTCAGGTCATCAAATCTTTGAAGCTGGGCCTTCCCATATGCGCTGATGCTCTTCCTGACCTCCTGGATGGGCTTTTCGATATGTAATGACCCTTTCTTCTTCGAATAAAATTTATCCGCATAGCAGATGATCTTTTCCTCAAGAGTCACCGGCAACATATCTCTGGAAGGAAGGGGCAGGTTCAGTTCGGCAATGTCACTGATGCTCAAGCCCATTCCAACATGTCTTTCACAGACAAGGGCGTGCAGGGGAAATCCTTCCTTCTCTATCAGTTCTCTGCCCAGATAACCGTGGCATATATAATCCCGACCGCCATAACAACCGATATCAGGGGCATCAGCAAAAACAATACCGATATCATGCAGCATCGCGGCCTCCTTCAGAAACAATATGTCAGGATTCAGATATCTGACAGCTTCCGCTATAGCGAGGCATTTACTGACCACATTTCTGCTGTGCTCAATCAGCATGACAAAAGACGGAGAACCAGGCAGATAGTGTTTACTGATAATAGTAAGAAGGTCCACGATCATCCCTTATTCTTTATTATGAAAAACCCATATCAGACGCCAGGAAGAAACATACCTTTGAATTATACAATAAAAACAATTTGTCCTTGCCTGAAAATTTTTATTTGTATGTTTTCTGTGCTTTATAAACATTATTTCATGGTAAGTATCTTGACATGAATACACTCATGTTATATTATATGAATTATAACATGAGAGGATTATGGGTCCAACAGTGAAAAACTATTATGACTTGCTTGGTGTAGACAAAAAAGCCTCACACGACGAGATAAAAAGGGCATTCAGAAAGCTTGCACGTAAATATCATCCTGACCTGAACCCCGGCGACAAGAACTCTGAACAGAAATTCAAAGAGATAAACGAGGCGTACGCAGTATTGGGAGACGAAAAAAAGAGGGCCGAATATGATCAGTTTGGACGCTCCCCGTTTGAAGGCGGCAGGCCAGGTTTTGACTACACGTCAAACACATACGGTAACAAGTTTGATTTTGGAGGGTTCGGAGATATTTTTTCGGACCTCTTCGGAGCCGAAGCAGGCTTTGAGAGACCCACCATGAAAGGTCCTGATTTGATCATGAGAATGGAAATGACACTTGAAGAGGCCTTTACAGGAATAACCAAATCTGTGACCTTCAACAGAGAGGTTCCCTGCAGAACCTGCAGCGGCTCAGGGGCTGAGACATACCGTCAATGTGAAAAATGCAAGGGAAGCGGAAAGCTTGGGACTGCAAAGGGGTTTTTCAAAATGTCCCAGCACTGTGACGCGTGCGGGGGAACAGGGAAAAAAACCACAAAGACCTGCAAGTCCTGCAATGGCATGGGAAAGACCTTCCATACAGAAACGATTAAGGTCAAAATACCCGCCGGGGCAGATACCGGTTCCCGCGTAAGAGTTAGGGGCATGGGCGGAGCAGGGCAAGGGAGCGGGCCGGCCGGCGACCTGCAGATCGAGATAACCGTGAGGCCTCACGCACTCTTTGCACGCAAGGGAGATGACATAAACATCGAGGTTCCGGTAACATTCGGCGAGGCAGTACTCGGCACAAAAATTGATGTACCTACAATTGACGGGGCAGCGTCCATGACGCTTCCGTCCGGCACTCAGAGCGGCCAAAAATTCAAGCTTGCGGGAAAGGGGTTCCCGTCCACAAAAACAGGCCAACGGGGAAGCCAGTACGTCACTATCAGAGTTGTAGTCCCAAAGCGAGTTCCGGAGACAGCCAGTGCTGCAATCAAACAAATCGAAGCGCTTTACCCGGAATCACCCCGGAAAGGAATGGGGAGAAAATAATGAAAAAGAGAGATAATGAGCAACCTTTATACCTTATCAGTATCGTCTCTAAAATGCTGGACGTTCATCCCCAGACATTACGCCTTTATGAAAAAGAAGGATTTATCCGTCCCAAACGAACAAAAAAACAGCGGCTTTATTCTGAGAACGATGTTGAACAACTGAACTTTATCCTGCAGCTTACCAGGGAAATGGGTGTCAACAGAGCAGGGGTTGATATCATTCTCAGGCTAAGGCAGCGCATGGAGATACTACAGCACGAAATGGAAGAGATGATGGACCTTCTTGAAGATGAGATACGAAAGGACTTCAAGGAAAAAATACGGAAGGCATTAAAAGATACCTAGGAGGCACATATGGATAAATTTACGATAAAAAGCCAGGAAGCGATCCAGAACGCGCAGAGGTTTGCTGAAAGAAAAGGACATCAACAGATAGATGTCGAACATCTTTTGTGGGTCATTCTTGACGACGAAGAGGGCGTAGCATCACAGATGCTGAAGAGGACCGGGGTCAATACCAAACTCCTACAGAAGGACGTTGAAGCGATACTGGATAAACTGCCGAAAGTGGTCGGGCCGACCCCTGTCGGCCAAATCTATATTTCACCTCGTTTAAAAGAGGTTTTTGAAAAGGCATTATTGGAAGCAGAGCACCTCACAGACGAGTTTGTCAGCATCGAGCACCTTCTCCTCTCTGTGTGTAAAGTCGGGGGAGCAGCGTCCGATCTCCTCAAGAAGTACGGGATTGATACGGACAAGCTCCTTGTAGCTATGAGAGAAATTCGTGGGACCCAGAGAGTTACTGACGTAAACCCTGAAGAAAAGTATCAGGCCCTGAAACGATACAGCAAGGACCTCACAGATCTTGCCGCCAAAGGCAAGCTTGATCCCGTAATTGGGAGAGACGAGGAAATCAGAAGGATAATCCAGGTCCTTTCCAGAAGGACAAAGAATAATCCTGTTCTGATCGGAGACCCGGGAGTCGGAAAGACAGCTATTGCGGAAGGGCTTGCTCAAAGAATAGTCGCCGGAGACGTACCTGAAACGCTTAAGGACAAAAAAGTGGTTGCGCTCGATATGGGGGCCCTGATCGCCGGAGCAAAATTCAGGGGTGAGTTCGAAGACAGACTCAAGGCCGTATTAAAGGAAATAGAGGAGGCTGAGGGAAAGATTATCCTGTTCATAGATGAAATGCACACGATAGTCGGTGCGGGCGCCGCAGAAGGGGCGATAGATGCTTCAAATATGCTGAAGCCCGCGCTTGCACGAGGCGAATTGCGGTGCGTCGGTGCAACAACCCTTAATGAATACAGAAAATATGTAGAAAAAGACCCTGCGCTCGAAAGGAGATTCCAGCCGGTCCTGATAAAGGAGCCCACGGTTGAAGATACTATCTCGATCTTGCGTGGTCTGAAAGAAAAATATGAAGTGCACCATGGGGTAAAGATCCAGGACTCAGCGCTGATCTCCGCCGCCATGCTCTCTCACAGATATATTACAGACAGATTTCTTCCCGATAAAGCCATTGACCTGATTGATGAGGCAGCGTCCAAGCTCAGGATGGAAATAGACAGCATGCCTGTTGAACTCGACGAAATAGAAAGAAAATTACGGCAGTATGAAATAGAAAAACAGGCCGTAATGAGAGAAAATTCAAAGGAATCACGGGACAAGCTCGAAAAGATCAAGAAAGAGATGTCAGAACTGCAAGTCCGGAGAGATGAGCTTCGCGCGCAGTGGTTACGGGAGAAGGAGATAATAACAAAAATACGAAGCTGTAAGGAACAGCTGGAAAAGACAAAGATCGAATCAGAAAAGGCAGAACGTGAAGGCGATCTCACAAAGGCATCAGAACTCAGATATGGAAAAATTCTCGAACTGCAGAAAGCGCTTGAAACAGAAAATAGCAGATTGGCTGAAGCGCAACATAAGAGGAAGATGCTTAAAGAAGAGGTTGATGACGAGGACATCGCTGAGGTCGTCTCGAAATGGACAGGGGTGCCGGTTTCAAAAATGCTTGAAGGAGAGATCCAGAAACTGCTTCATATGGACGACCGGCTCAAGATGCGGGTCGTTGGTCAGGATGATGCTATCGAGGCTGTTTCCAACGCGGTGAGAAGAGCGCGGGCAGGCATTCAGGACCCGAACAGACCCATAGGTTCTTTCATCTTTCTTGGCCCAACCGGCGTCGGGAAGACAGAACTTGCGCGGGCACTCGCGGAATTTCTCTTCGACGATGAAAACGCCATGATCCGGATCGACATGTCAGAATATCAGGAGCGCCATACAGTATCAAGAATGATCGGAGCCCCTCCCGGCTATGTGGGCTACGAGGAAGGCGGACAATTGACTGAAGCGGTCAGAAGGAGGCCCTACTCGGTTGTACTCTTTGATGAGGTCGAAAAGGCCCATCCAGAGGTGTTTAACCTAATGCTTCAGCTTCTTGATGACGGAAGACTTACTGATAGCCATGGCAAGACAGTGGATTTCAGAAACACGGTAGTTATCATGACTTCAAATATCGGCAGTACTCACATACAGGAGATGATCGCCGAGAGAGAGAAGCGCCCGGCTGCCTATTGGGTGAACAACTCAATGGATGCGTTTAAAGAAAAGGTTTTGGAAGATCTAAAGAGTTTCTTCCGGCCTGAATTTTTAAACAGAATCGATGAAGTGATTATTTTCAATCCATTGACAAAGGAGCTGCTTACCAGAATCGTCGATATACAACTGGAGCGGATGAAAAAGTACATAAAAGAAAAAAATATCGGATTGAGCCTCACGGAGAGGGCAAAAGAATATTTTGCTGAAATCGGCTTCGACCCGCTTTACGGCGCACGGCCGCTGAAAAGGATCCTTCAAAAAATGATACTGAATGAGCTTGCCAGAAAAATACTTGACGGCACGTTTCAGGAAGGCGATAACGTCGAAGTAGATATTTCAGGAGAAAAAATAATTTTCACCAGAGAAGTGACTGCAGAAGTGGCCAGCCTATAAAGACATACTTAAATGGCAATAAAAAAAGGCAGGTGCGTTATGCTCCTGCCTTTTTTCTCCTGATATATCTCCCGTGAATTATAATATACTTGACTCTTTTGTTCATCTCGGTTATTTTCTAAGTTAGAGGAAAACTTTAAGGAAGGAGAGTTATTATGCGGATTACACGGCTTTTACCACTTTTTATATCGACTTTATTAATACTCCCGGCATTCGCTTTTTCTCAAACAGAAGAAATAAAAGAGTATACGGTAAAAAAAGGAGATACGCTTTGGGACATATCAAACAAAGAACTGCAGGATCCATTCTTATGGCCTAAGATTTGGAAGGAAAATCCGGACATTAACAATCCAGACAGGATATATCCTGACCAGTCAATCAAGATACCTCTCTACCTGATTCAAAAGGAAAAAAAGGAAGAGCTGGTTGCCCAGGAACAGGTCGCTGAAGAAGCCCCCGTTGTAAAGGCAGAGCCGGAAAAAGAAGTTCCGGCAGTTGTGAAAGAAAAACCTCCGCTTGTGCATCAAAATATTTATACGACGAGCGGATTTCTGGGTACCATTGACTCCTTTGCCGGAATAATTGACGGCCACTTTTCAGGGAGAACCCTTTACGGAAACAATGACGTTGTCTACGTCAAGCTTGCCGGCGACGCCACCCCCGGAGACCGTTTCTATATCTATCATTTGTTGAGGGAAGTGACTCACCCGGTAACAGGTGAGAAGATGGGCTCCGTTGTAGAGCCGGTCGGTGTCCTTGAAATCGTCAAACTCGAGCACGGGCAGGTGCTTGGGAAGATCGTGCAGTCCTTCTCCGAAATTTTTGCCGGCTACTTCTTATATCCCTATTTTGAGTGGAAGCCCCCTGTTGTCGAACAGCCATTCAGAAGGCCAGATATCAACGGCCATGTCGTGGCCGCCCGAAAAATTCAGACCTGGAATGTCACCTCTGATATCGTTTATATTGATCGGGGAAGCAGCGATGGGCTCAAGCCCGGTGATCTCATTGGCACAATGTCCCCCAGCGGGACTTACAACAAGCCATACAATGTGCCGAACGGTCTGCTCCAGGTCATCCGCACCCAGGAAAAAACCTCTACTGCGCTTGTGGTGAAGGTCAATGAAAAAACTCCTGACCGTCTCATCATTCCGGGTAACCTGCTGATCAAGGCTGAATAGAATACAGACGTATTGATTACGCGGTCGTAAGAACTTTCAGAGCCCTGAGCCGGCTGGGATGTTTTAGCTTTCTCAGGGCTTTTGCCTCAATCTGCCTGACTCTTTCACGGGTAATAGAGAGATGCCTGCCGACTTCTTCAAGGGTATGGTCTCTATCCACGCCTATGCCGAATCTCATCCTGATGACCTTTTCCTCTTTTGGTGTCAATGTCTTCAAAATCATGAGAATCTGATCGGATATTTCATTTCTTTCAGCGTCAGAATATGGAGACGGGCTATTTTTGTCGCCAATAAAATCTTCCAGCTCTGTATCTTCATCGCCGACAGGGGTCTGAAGCGCTATTGGATCCTGAATAGCACGGAAGACTTCTTCCACCTTTCTTGTCGGCACTCCCAGCTTCTTGCCGATTTCCTCATTGCTCGGTTCCCGTCCGAGTGATTGCGTTAATTCCCTCGTGGCCTTCGTCACCCTGTTATAAAATTCCATCATATGCACGGGGACCCGGATCGTCTTCGTCTGATCTATTAATGCCCTGGTTATGGCCTGCCGGATCCACCAGGTTGCATAGGTGCTGAATTTAAAGCCCTTCTCATATTTGAACTTATCTACTGCCTTCATAAGACCTATGTTGCCTTCCTGTATGAGATCAAGCAAAGGAAGACCCCGTCCCACATAATTTTTTGCTATGTTGACCACCAGCCTCAGGTTACGGGTGATCAGTTCATTTTTTGCCTCAGTGACAAGCGCCCTCGCCCTTGTTATTCTGTCCCACTTGCCTTTTAAATCATCTATCTTTACTTCGACTTCATCCTCCACGCGTTTGTACTCGGCCTGGACCTCTTTTGCGAGCGCTGCAAGTTTTGTCGGATTTACATCCTTCTTTTTCTTCTCGGCAATCAGTTTCCTCAAGTCCTTCAGACTCCCATGTCTGCCGATCTTCCTGTCCGCAATCTCGATTTTTGTCATCAGGCTGTCAAGGATCTTTAATGATGTAATGAGTGCCTCATCAGGTTTTTCTTCTTCCTCTTCGCCGTTTTCTTCGTCAACAGCCTCATCTGTCTCTTCAATTACCTCTTCTTCAATCGCTAAAGTCGCCTCTACTTTTTTATATAAAGGCAGTTCAACAACGATCGATTTTATGATCTCTTTACCTTCTTCAAGTCTTTTAGCCAGTTCTGTCTCTTCATCTTTCGTTAGAATCGAGATATCACCCATCGAGTGAAAATATGCCTGGACTAAGTCCTCTGTCTTTTCGTATTCCCCGACTTCTTCTTCCTCATGCACCTCTTCTTCAATAGCGCCTTCTTCGGAATCAGTGACCTTGACACCCATATCCTGAAGGAGATCCATAAGGTCTTCCAATTCATCAGGGGAGAAAAATTCTGCTGGGAGAGCGTCATTTATCTCGTCATAGGTAAGTACACCCCGTCTTTTCCCTATATCAATAATCTCTTCGAAAATATCTCGCTCTTTCAATTATGGACTCCGTATTTTTAGACACAACAAAGGAGGGGTTCTTACAAAATCCCCTCCTTTGTTGTCTATCCTCTTATTTTACTACTAAATATTTTTCGCACAACACAAAAATTTGACAACAGGAGGAAAAAAAGTAAGGGTCAAGCCACACGGCCTATTAGTACTGGTCAGCTGAACACATTACTGCGCTTACACCTCCAGCCTATCAACGTGGTAGTCTACCACGGGCCTTTAGGGGGATTGCTCCCCGGGAGATCTCATCTTGGGGTGGGCTTCCCGCTTAGATG
>CAVVAQ010000001.1:305000-486579 GCA_963746295.1 uncultured Nitrospira sp.
TTTCGGCTGGCAGGGAGATTATCCTGGAAAAAGATTTTTTCAGTTCAGTTAAGCTGCCTCCCGGGAAGTCTGTCCTCCCAATTGAACCGGCAAATATGGTATCTCCGGTAAATATCACGCCTTCCCCATATAAACATATGCCGCCAGGGCTGTGTCCCGGAGTATGCAAAATCTTGAACCGCAGTTTCCCGATCGCGATCTCATCACCTTCGTTCACATACAAATCAGGCTCCGGCGGCTGTTCAATAGAAAATCCCCACAAGACCGCCTGCCCGTCAGCCCGCATAAAGATATGGTGATCACCTCTATGCAGTATCACCGGGGCACCAGTTTTCTCCTTCAGTCTCCTGACCGCAGCAATATGATCAAAATGTGCATGCGTGCATACGATACGGGAAACCCGAAGCTTTCTGCCTTCAATAAACTTTATGATTTTGCCCGGCTCATCTCCGGGGTCAACCACCATCGCGTCCAGGTTCTCTTCATCATAGACGATAAAACAGTTGACCTGAAGCGGCCCTACTACAATATTTTCGATCTTCATACGTCTTTACCTTTCCGTGCAAACCTTTTCTTCAGATTATCATAAACAAAAACCATTTCCTCGTTTTTCAGCAGATAGCAGAATCCTATATAAATAACGCCGCACAGCAAAACCGTTCCTGTCATATATGCTGCCTTATCCATGCTATTTCCGCTCTGTTGCCAAAGCTCCCCACGGAGAAGCGCCCATCCCGAGATACCCATGACAATTGACGCCAAGGCTGTTTTGACAAAAGATCTCATTATTCTTCGCGCGTCCACACGCTGGATCTTTCTTCTGAGAAAAAAGAACAACAGAGAGAAATTTATCGATGATGCCAGTGCATTCGCAAAGGCAAGCCCTGAGTGCTTCATCGGTCCCATCAGGATAAGGCTGAAAAGAATGTTCGAGAACATGCCGACAACCGCGATTTTGACCGGTGTCTTTGTGTCCTGCATGGAATAGAAGGTCACCGTGACAATCCTCACGCCGACCATCGACCAGATCCCTATCGCGTAAAAGAGAAGCGCTTCCGCAGTCCCCCTTGTGGCCGTGTAATCAAAATGGCCGCGCTGAAAGAGAAGGTTGACGATCGGCTCTCTCAGGGCGATAAGCCCCGCCATAGACGGCACTGCCAGGAAAAACAGCAGGCGTAGCGCAAAGGAAAAATCATCCCTCAGCCGCTCGGTATCTCCCTTCACCGCATGTTCCGATAATGCCGGCAGAACAGCCATGCCCATGGCAACCCCGAAAATACCTACCGGGAACTGGATGAGCCGCATGGAGTAGTAGAGATAGGTAATGCTTCCTTCAGGCAGATACGAAGCCAGAATATTGCTGACGATGATGTTGATCTGGTTAACAGCGAGGGCCATCGTTGCCGGGACAAGGAGAACAGCCATGCGCTTCAGTCCCGGATGCCTGAACCGGGGGTCAAGACCGAGCCGGTACCCGCTCCTAAAAAAAACCGGCAGTTGAAAGACAAACTGGACAATACCGCCGATGGCAACACCGATAGCAACAGCCAGGATAGGCTGCTGAAAAAAAGGGACCATCAAAATCACCGTCAGAATCACCGTCACGTTCAGCATAGCCGGGGCGAGGGTCGGAATGAAGAAGACCTTCTTTGTGTTCAGGGCACCCATAACAAGCGAGGCCAGACTGATAAAAAGAAGAAACGGGAACATGATCCGTGTCAGGAGGACCGTTAAGTCAAACTTCTCAGGCGACTGAAGAAATCCCGGCGCAATTGCCGCCACAATAGCCGGCGCAAAGATAATTCCGAGAAGACAGACAATGCCGACAACAAGAAGGATAAAGGTAAAGGTTATCTTTACAAGCCTGATCGCCCCTGTCTCCCCCTCTTTCTGCCTCTGCTCTGTCAGCACAGGAATAAAGGCCGCAGACATCGATCCCTCCGCAAAGAGTTCGCGGAGCAGATTCGGAATCCTGAAGGCAGCGAAGAAGGTGTCGGAGAGGCCGGTTGCGCCAAAATATACAGCGAGGATCATGTCTTTCACATAGCCAAGGACCCGACTGATCAAGGTAGCAGCGGACATTATTCCTGCTGCCTTTGCTATCTTTCCTTTTCCGTCCATTTCAGCGCTCATTATATCAAATGGAGTAATTTTTCAGCTTATTTATATTGAAAAACTTATCGATTAACTTTAAAATTCCGTATGTCCGTATTAGAAAAAATCGTCGAAAAGAAAAAAGAACAACTTGCATACGCAAAATCTGCAACTCCCCTTGCATCATTAAAAAGCTTAGCCAGGAATATTCCCGAACCAAGGAATTTTGCAGAGGCTATAAGGAGGACCCGGACTCCGATAAGCCTGATTGCGGAAGTCAAAAAGGCGTCTCCCTCCAAAGGATTGATCAGGGCTGATTTTAACCATATCGCAATCGCCTCTGTTTATGAAGAAAAAAAAGTCGATGCTGTGTCGGTGCTTACAGAAGAAGATTTCTTCCAGGGCAAACTGGAGTTTCTTGAAGAAGTGAAGCAGCTCGTTTCCTGTCCTGTATTAAGGAAGGATTTTATCTTCGATGAATACCAGATATACGAAGCACGGGCAAACAAGGCGGACGCGATTTTGCTTATCGGGGCAATCCTCGGACTGAAACAGGCGGAAGAATATCTCGGTGCCGCGCGGGAGCTGGGGCTTTCAGTGCTCTTTGAAGTCCATGACTTTGCCGAACTTGAAACAGCCCTCAGGATATATGCCCCGGTCATCGGCATCAACAACAGAAACCTGAAGACGCTCGCGATAGATCTCAACACAACCTTTGAGCTTAAGAAAGAGATCCCCAAAGACCGTATTGTGGTGAGTGAAAGCGGCATAAGGACACGCGACGATGTCCTCAGGCTGGAAGAGTCAGGGATCGATGCGATGCTCATCGGAACATCCTTCATGGAATCTCAGGACATCGCCGAGAAGATCGACAATTTGCGGGGGATAGGATGATCCTCCCGATTGTGGTAAAATAAACCTCTTTAGAAAGGTTTTTCGGAGCAAAATTATACTATTCGGAGGAAAACATGCAAGAGACAAAAATCGTGCTGTCAGACAGGGAAATACCGAAGCAGTGGTACAATATCATGGCGGATATGCCAAACCTCCCCAAACCTCCCCTTCATCCCGGGACGAAACAGCCTGTAGGACCGGATGACCTCAGCGCAATCTTCCCGATGGCGCTTATCGAACAGGAAATGACACAGGAACGCTGGATCAATATCCCTGAGGAGGTCCTCAACATTTATACCCTCTGGAGGCCTTCACCGCTTTACCGGGCCCACCGTCTTGAGGCAGCGCTCGGCACCCCGGCAAAAATATATTATAAATATGAAGGGGTGAGCCCCGCGGGAAGTCATAAGCCGAACACCTCAATCCCCCAGGCTTTCTATAATAAAAAAGCAGGGATCAGGCGCATCGCCACTGAAACAGGCGCAGGGCAGTGGGGGGCATCCATGGCGCTCGCTGGTAAGCTTTTCGGGCTCGACGTCACGGTATACATGGTGAGGGTAAGCTATGGCCAGAAACCCTACCGGAGAATCCAGATGGAGACGTGGGGTGGCACGGTGCATGCAAGCCCATCAAATATCACAAACTCCGGAAGAAAGGCACTCGAAATTGACCCGGACAATCCGGGCAGCCTCGGCCTCGCCATTTCGGAGGCTGTCGAAGATGCGGCCACGCACAACGACACCAACTATGCCCTCGGTTCGGTGCTGAACCACGTATGCCTGCATCAGACCGTAATCGGCCTTGAGGCAAAAAAGCAGATGGAGATCGCAGGCGACTATCCTGACATCGTGATCGGCTGCTGCGGCGGCGGAAGCAATCTGGCGGGCATCAGTTTTCCGTTCGTGCACGACAAGATCCAGGGCAAGCAAATCCGCATCATCGCGGTCGAGCCGGCATCCTGCCCCACGCTCACCAAGGGTGAGTTCAGATACGATTTCGGCGATGTTGCAGGACTCACACCGTATCTGACCATGTATACACTGGGTCATGACTTCATGCCCCCGGGCATCCATGCAGGAGGGCTGCGCTACCACGGCGACTCGCCGCTCATCTCACAGCTCTATCACGACAAGCTTATCGAGGCCAGGTCGTACAACCAGATACCCGTGTTCGAGGCTGCACTCCTGTTTGCCGGCAGTGAGGCGATCATCCCGGCGCCTGAAAGCGCGCATGCAATCAAGGGAGCCATAGATGAAGCAATAAAGGCAAAGGAAGAGGGCAAACAAAAGACGATCCTCTTCAACCTGAGCGGCCACGGGTATCTCGATCTCCAGGCCTATGCAGATTATCACGACGGCAAGCTCCAGGACTATGAATATCCCGAAGAAAAAATCAAGGAAGCCCTAAAAAAACTTCCTGTCATTTAAATGAGGATATGCCCGGCAGTGGAACTCACTGCCGGACATGATTTCATGACAAAAATTAAAATATGCGGTATCACAAACCTTGAGGACGCAAGGGCAGCTGCAGATTTCGGCGCAGATGCCCTTGGGTTTGTTTTTTTCGGGGATAGTCCACGCGCGATCGCGCCTGAAAAAGCCGCGGCAATCATCGCCAGGCTGCCTGCCTTTATTACGACCGTAGGAGTATTCGTTAATGAACCCCGGGAGAAAATTCAGAAGACAGCCAAAGCAGCCGGCATTGACGTCATACAATTGCATGGAGATGAATCCCCTGAATCATGCCGTCTCTCCAGAAGAGTCATAAAAGGCATCAGAGTAAAATCTCTCGAAAGCCTTGAGCCCCTTATAAAATACGAGGGGCTTGTCTCGGCCTTTCTGCTGGATGCGTATGCGCCGCATATGCTCGGCGGGACAGGTCAGGTATTCAACTGGGATATCGCGATTGAGGCAAAAACCTTCGGAAGGATTATACTCGCCGGAGGACTTACTCCGGAGAATATCTCAGAGGCGATCAACCGGGTAAAGCCCTATGCAGTGGATGTCAGCAGCGGAGTTGAAATCGAAAAAGGGAAAAAAGACCACCAGAAAATGCGGCTTTTTATCGAAAGGGCAAAAGGGGCCTAGCTGTTTTCTTCTTCTTTCTTTTTGAAAGACAAACCTCAAACCTGCTATCAAACAGTGCCCTCTTCTCCAAGCCGATCGTCTTATTCACAAATATATTCGCTTCCTCAAGCCATTGGAGCCTCGCCCTCAAAGGCATGCTCCTGAATTCATCCAGCTTTTCATCAGAAAGTTCATGGACGAAATCTTTGCCCGCCCATTTTACCTTGCTCATTTTCCTAACCTCTTAAGGGCCTCTATATCTGTTATGTCCTGCGGTCTGCCCGAGATTTCTTTTAGTTTTATCAGGTCTTGAACCGATACCGTAGGGATGAGTAGATGCCCCATCTTCATTTTCACCGCATCTTTCTTAATCTTAATCATATGGCACAGGTTCGTTTACCGTATTTCCCCATAATCCCCTAAATATTAAATCCTTTTGAAGGTAAAAGCAATGAGGAGGAAGGCGGTAGTAGTAGTCTATTTCTTCTGATCCGTTGAAACCCGGATTACAGTCTTGACGTTCCCTCTCGGGTTGAAATCACCCACTACCTCAAGAAACCTCGGTTTCAGCTTCTTCTCCAACTCAACGAAGATCCTGTTCGTGCTTTCTTCATGGGAAATGTAGAGGTTCCGGTAAGAGTTCAGATACAGCTTCAACGCCTTCAATTCAACGATTTTCTTATCAGGAACATATTTTATAATGATGGTCGCATAATCAGGATAGCCTGACCGCGGACAGAGACAGGCAAACTCGGGGAAACTGATATGTATCTCATAATCCCTCTCCGGATGAGGATTTTCCCATATCTCAAGCCGGACGTTCTTTATATTTTTTTCGCCGTATTTCATTTTTAAAAATCTACCATTTCATTGATTTTTTGTAAAGGCATTCCTTGACAAAACATTTTTCTTTTAGTATGTTAAAACTATCTTAGTTCTTCTTTTAATATAAATACAAATCCCGCATGGACAGGACAATAACCTCCCGGGAATCAAATGCCCTAAAAGTATAACACCCAAATTAATGAGGAGTAAAATAATGGGAAATATCTCAATTTCCGAACTGAAAGAAAAAACTATCGAGGAACTCACCACAGTCGCCAAGGAACTGAAGGTTGAAGGCGCGTCAGGACTGAGGAAACAGGACCTGATCTTTGCAATTCTCCAGGCTCAGACGGAAAAAACCGGAAATGCTTTTTCGGCGGGTGTGCTTGAGATCCTTCCGGACGGGTTTGGTTTTCTGAGGTCTCCTGACTACAGTTACCTTCCGGGACCTGATGATATATACGTTTCACCGTCCCAGATACGGAGGTTCAACCTCAGGACGGGAGACCTGGTCTCCGGCCAGATAAGGCCGCCAAAGGAATCGGAAAGATATTTTGCCCTTTTGAAGGTTGAAGCGATCAACCACGAATCACCCGAGGAAAATGTCAAGAGACCTCTCTTCGATAACCTGATTCCCTACTATCCGACTGAAAGAATAAAGCTCGAATACGACCCGACAGACTATTCAACCCGCGTTATGGAGTTCATCACTCCTATCGGCATGGGCCAGAGGGGCATGATCGTTGCCGCGCCCAGGACAGGCAAGACCGTGCTGCTTCAGTCAATCGCAAAGGCGATCAAGAAGAACCATAAGGACATTCACCTGATCATTCTCCTGATCGACGAACGTCCTGAAGAGGTGACAGACTGGAGACGTCAGGTCTCCGCAGAGATCATCGCCTCGACTTTTGACGAGCCCCCGCAGAGACACTGCCAGGTATCGGAGATGGTCATCGACAGGGCGAAACGTCTTGTTGAATCCAAGCGAAATGTCGTCATACTCCTCGACAGCATAACGAGACTCGCCCGGGCATACAATGCGATCATGCCGACCAGCGGAAAGGTGCTTTCAGGGGGTCTGGACTCAAACGCGCTCCAGAAACCCAAAAGGTTCTTCGGCGCTGCGCGTAACATCGAAAACGGCGGGAGCCTGACCATCCTTGCGACCGCGCTCATCGACACAGGCAGCAGGATGGACGATGTCATATTCGAAGAGTTCAAGGGGACCGGCAATATGGAACTCCATCTCGACAGAAAGCTTGTGGACAAGAGAATCTTCCCGACTATCGATATCAATGCCTCCGGCACCAGAAAGGAAGAGCTGCTGGTTGACAAGGATGTACTTTCAAGAATGTGGATCCTCAGAAAGGTGCTCAATCCTCTCAGCACCGTAGAGAGCATGGAATTCCTCCTCGGCAAGCTGACGGGTACGAAATCAAATAAAGATTTCCTGGACATGATGAACAAATAAAAAATGCATGCATGACCCTGGAAAGGCCAAGAAATTTCTCCTTATCGGCGCAGTCATCGGCGGAATTCTCAGTCTCGCAACATCGTTGCTGATGGACAGAATGTATGCTGAGCCCTTTCAGGGGACCTGGCGTGATGCGATCGCAAAAGACCTGAACACATTCCTCTCCCTTGGAGTATCATCAAAAAGTATCCTGGTAAATGTCGTCTTTGTTTTTGTTATGGGAATATTGACTGCATTCGGAGCCTTCCTCGGGTTTATCTTTTCATTCTTTCTCTATAAATTTTTCAGCCTGCTGAGCGACAATCAATGAGAAGAAAAGATGGCCAATGAGAAGCAAAAGACACCGTTCTTTATAAAGTTTCTGGAAGAAAACCAGAGGGCGATTGTCATCCTTCTCCTTCTTATCTCGATATTAGGCGGGGTCGCAGGCTTGCGCTATTACAAGCATACCCGGGAAGATCCCGAATTCTGCACGTCCTGTCATATGATGAAAGAGTCGTTCAGATCCTGGCAGATGAGCAAGCACAGAGACTACCCATGTCAGACATGCCATACAATGAATATCCTTGAGCAGAACAAAATGCTCGTCTCCTATATAGTCAAGGGGAACAAGTCGATCAAACAACAGCATGGACGGATCTCTCCCTGGAGCACCTGCAAGGGATGTCATCTTGCTGATGTTCAGCAGGGCTCTATCACTCTCAGCAGCTCTTACGGGCATGCAAAACATGTCGTTATGCAAAATATAAACTGCAGCAAGTGCCACACCGGCAGCCTCCACAATTTTCTCCCTGACGAGCAGGCATGCTCGGGCTGTCACACGGACAAACTGATCCACGGCATGGGGATGGAGGGGCTGTCGTGCCTCAAATGTCACAGTTACAGCGAGAAAGCCCCCAAGATGGTGACCAATGAAAGATGCCTGCGCTGCCACAAAGACTTAAGAACGAAAGGCACCATGTCATCTCTGAACTGTTTCGATTGCCATCATCCGCACGGGAAGATAAAGCCGTCGAACCAGGACTGCCTGAAGAACTGTCATGGCAATGAAACCAAGGTGGGCCAGCACAACCTTCATATGACAAAAGCAGGGATGAAATGTCAGGACTGCCACAAGGCACATGTCTGGTCTATCGGGAAAAAAGAGGCCCAGCATCTCTGCAACAGGTGTCACCGGCTGAAAGACCCTGCAACGTTTATCTATTAAAGATGCTCGGGAGCTCATCAGGCTCTGCTATTCGATTACGTAGCTGGTCTTGACCTCGAGGTCCTTCCTGAGCGAATGGTAAACCGAGCAGTACTTTTCCTGTGAAAGGGAAATCACCCTGTCCATTTTCTTCGGCGTAATGTTTTCGCCTGATATATGGATCACCATCTCAATCTTTTTGTAATACTGGGGCGGTGTTGGATTACGTTCTCCGGTTATATCAACCTTGAATTTTGTAATTACCGCTTTCATCTTCTGAAGGAATGAGACGCAGTCAATCGCCATGCAGCCGGCCACGCTCAGGAGCAGGCTTTCCGTCGGGGTACACCCCCATTGAACGTGAGCATCAAAGTCTATCTCCTCCCCGCGCTGCGTCCTGCCCTTGAAGATCAGTTCCTTGTCCCAGGTGACCGAGCCCTTATTCACAGGGATTATCTTTTCCTTGTATCCCTCCAGAGCTCCATCGAGGTGCTCAATTTCTTTATCTTCAGGCTTGCTCATTTCTGTCCTCCTTGAAAAGCTTCGAATGTTATGTGTTATTGTCGTAGCATTATAGCATAGATAAAAACTGCTTATGGATACCCCGACAAAAATGTTTTATTTACTGCCAACAGAGAGTCTGTCTGTCACTGTGTCGCAGCTTTCGTCTCAGTGGTTCATTTGACATGGCAACTCTTTAAAATCTGATAATGAAATATGCAGCGATACAGATCTTTCGGCTCATTCATGAGGACAAGGTTCGGCTTCACCGTATATAAAGTGAACGTCGATGCAGGGTTCACCTGCCCCAACAGGGACGGCACCCTCGGACTATCAGGCTGCATTTACTGTAACAACGACAGTTTCCGCCCGAACTCCTGCAAGCCGACACTTTCTCTCTCCGAACAGATACGATAACGGGATTACCCACATCAGAAAAAGATACAAGGCAAACAAGTTCATCGTCTATTTCCAGCCCTATACAAATACCTACGCACCGATTGAGACCCTCAGGGAACTCTATACCGAGGCGCTGCAGCAGCCTGATGTCATCGGCCTCGCCATCGGCACAAGGCCCGATGCCGTAGACGAGGCAAAAATCAGGATGATCGAGGAACTGGCAACAGAGCGTTTCATGCTGATTGAATACGGGCTGCAGTCAATCTTCGACAAGAGTCTTTCCTTTATAAATCGCGGCCATGACTATGCCGCCTTTCTGAAGGCGATACATATGACCAAAGACAGGGGTATCCACATTGGCGCCCATATTATCGCGGGGTTCCCCACCGAGACACGCGAAGAGATGCTCTCGATGGCTGAAGAGATATCGTCGCTGCCAGTAGGCTTCCTGAAGGTTCACCAGCTCCAGATCGTCAGGGACACACCGCTTGAAGACATATACAAAGAAACCCCCTTCTATACATTCGGGTATGGGGAATACCTCGATTTTATTGTGGACTTTATCGAAAGGACCTCGCCCGACATTGTATTTCAGCGGCTCTTTGCAACAGCACCTGACAGCATCCTTGTCGCCCCTGATTGGGGCAGAAGCAGACACCAGATCCTCAGTGATATAGAAAAAAGGCTTGAAACAAGAGACACATACCAGGGCAAAAAATACCATCTGCACCCGGTGCTGCATACTGAAGGCTGATCTATTTTCTGAAAATTATCAGGTCCTTTAAGTCCTTCCTTTGTATCTGTCTCGGTTTTTCATCCGGATGCCCCAGGGCAACAACAGCCATGAGATCGAGTTTTTTGCCAACGCTCGAGAAGAGACTTGATCTGCTCACTGCTTTTGATGATTTCTCCAAGCCATACTGCTCCCAGGCCGAGAGAATGCGCCTCGAGAAGCATGTTTTCAAGGCAGGCGCCGATGCCCTGTATGTCCTTTTCGCGATGGTAGCTCGTTTCAGTATCGAGAAAGACAGCTATCAGGACCTGCGCAGCAAGCACAACCTTCGCATAGTTTGTCAGTTTTGAGATCTCCTGCTTAAGGTCTGCGGCTGTTATGACCGCGAACCGCCATGGTTGGTTGTTCAGACCTGAAGGCGCCCATCGTCCTGCCTCCAGAATTCTTTCAATCAAATCCTCCGGAACTGGATCTGTCGTAAACTTCCTCACACTCCTTCTGCTCTTAATGATATCTATAATGTCCCTGTCCATGGCTATTCCTAATCTGCCTCCATCTGTTAAAATATTTTTTATAAAACAGTCTTATGGAGAATATAGATAACTACACAGAGAAAATCAAGTCTGGAGCCCTGACACAGGGGCTGGAGATGCCTGGTGGGCAATAAGGTTTCGGTCATGCACAAAAGACCGGTCATAGCAGTCATCGGAGGACGTAAAGAAGGAAAGGGACTCCTGAAGGAGGCTGAAGAGACCGGCAGACTGATTGCCAGGGGCGGCGCAATCCTCGTTTCCGGCGGGCTCGGCGGTATCATGGAGGCCGCATCAAGAGGCGCGAGATCAGCAGGAGGACTGACGGTCGGCATACTGCCTCACGATCATAAGGACGCTGCAAATGAATTTATCGACGTGGCTATCGCAACTGGCTTAGGTATCGGCAGGAACGTGATCATAGCACGCACCGCAGACGTACTCATCGCGATCGGCGGTGCGTATGGAACTCTATCAGAGATAGCGTTTGCACTCCAGTTGGGGAAGCCGGTCATCGGCATAAAAAGCTGGGACATAAAGGGAGTAATGCCTGCATATGACGCAGTTGATGCGACAGCAAAAGCATTCGAGGCCCTCAAAAAAATCGGGGAAGAACAATGAAATGCGCTCCTGCATTCCGGGAAAACAGTAAACAGGCTGCATTTTCATTTTTTATGAAGTTTTATTGTATAATATTTTCTGCTCCACGAGCCCCCTTAGCTCAGTCGGATAGAGCACAGGTTTCCTAAACCTGGTGCCGCAGGTTCGATTCCTGCAGGGGGCACCATATTTTTCAAGGACTTACGAGGCTTCTTCGGAAGCCTTTTTTCTTTGGTGTCCAAAGAGGATGTCCATTCGACCTCAGCGCCCGTGAGTAAACTTTCCTGATTCGTAATTCACTTCGATCTTCTTGTAGCGTTCCATGTCTTTCACACTGGGCAGGCTGAAATCGCCCTTCACTATCCATTTGTCCAGGAAAGGCTTCAGCCCGGCTGCAGCGAGTCCTCCATCGGGGCCTTTAAAGTCAGTGATTCGGAGCCCGGCACTGTCAGCGATGATCGTATACCAGCCGTCAGATACGTCCTTGTATGAGCCCCCTTCGAACTTTACAGCGATCCGTTGAGCTGTCGAATTGTGACAGCCCTCACAGCCCCTCGATCTGCCAGTTGCATGTGCGATCCTGTCGAGGTTCAGCCAGACCATAATGTCATTGTCCCTTTCATCGGCATTTCTCACGAGACCCGTCACCGCATAAGAGTCGTTCGAGATGTAGCGACGATCAACCACGGAATCAGGCCGGTTCCTGAAGAGAAGCTTTTTCGAAAGTTTTACCTCATCGGCCTTCACGTTCCCTGACGTGTGGGGCACAACATGCACGGGTATCCATATACCTCCGGTATTTTTTATAAGAAGAGGAGGTACTGCATCGGTCAGATAGTCCTGGATCCTCGCTGCCGGATTGTCCCCGACAGCAGACCAGAAATTAAAGGCATAGCCGCCGATCTGCGCGGTATGACATGATGAGCAGTCAACATTCCTGTGGGGGCCTTTCTCGTGGGCCTTCAGCACAGCAGCGTGACATTTTCCGCAGTTAACGTCACGTCTGAGGTCCGCGTGAGAGCCGGTATCCTTGTTAGGCTCATGGCAGTCGACACAGGCGATACCTTTCTGAAGATGGACATCAGGATTCTCTCTCAGCTTCGCCCTCCCATCCTCCGAGGCCTGCGTAAACTCATCCCTCAGATACCCATCTCCACGCCTTCTTTCAAGCGGCCCGGCGTGGCAGGAAAAGGATTTTCCTCCGCCATAGCAGGAAAGGGGAGGAGGTTTCGTGACAAACGTATGCGGACCATTGCCGGGATTGCCTTCCTTCTTTCTGACATCGAGATGGCAGTCGAGGCATCCGACATGGCACGTATTGCAGTTCCTTTGCATGTTGTATGCGGTCACTTCTTTTATCGGCATAGTGGAATGGCTGTTAAACTTCCGGATGTTTTCGTCGGTAAACCGATCCTGCCCAGGCATCGACAGCGCTCCCAGCCACAGGCCGCAGCTCTGCGGGCCTGTCGGACCGGTCCATTCCGTATACTGACTCTGGGTATGCGCTCCCTTAGCACCTCCCATAGGACTTTTCAGAAAACTCTTTACGATTTCCGCATGGCATTTGCCGCACGTCTTTTCGACGGTAATTGGATTAAAGGCAAGGGTCTCAGGATTCTTGTCATGGAAAATGATCGCTCGATAGGCAGGATTGTCTCTGATCTTGCCGCTCTCCACGCGCTTTGTGAGAAGTTGACTGAACCGCTTCTCTCCCCTCGGGGCAAGAGAAGGCCAGTCTTTGAGATCAGCTGCTTCCATGCGGTCTCTCGTAAGCGCCTCCCACGTTTTCTGCTTTACTACACGAAGTGTGAGGATCCCTTTGTGGGCAGTATTCTTTTCATGGACTTCAGGCTCTCCGAGATGACAGTCGGAACATAAGGCATCCATCCTCGTCTGAGAGAGAACATCCTGGCTGGTGACAGTAAACTGCGGGAACCCGAAAGAACGCATTTTCTCTGAATCACCATGGCAGTCGGAGCAGCCGTTGGAAGCAAGTGCAACGTTTTCGATCGACAAAAAAACTCCGATAAGAAATAAAAATGAAATGATCCTCTGTTGCTTCAGCATGCCACCTCTAATCACAGTATACCACGGCATTCCACCCTTCGCGCTCCGATGGCTTCGTGAAGTCGACTACAGGCTGTATAAGCTGATAAAGGTTTGGCTACAGCTTTAGTCCTTGAATACTGCTTTTTACCAATCCCGGGCCTTGCACGGCACTAAAACCAGCAGCGATCTGTCACAATTCACATCCAAAATAAATTATAATTACTCTATGCGCATGCAATATTTTCTTTATTTCCTCTTCGGCGGGATCATCACAAGCGGAGTTACGTATCTTGCAAACCAGTCGAAGGGGCTGCTTGCGGCCTTTGTCGGAACACTGCCGTTGATAACAATCAGCACTTTTGTTCTCATATACCTTAATAGCGGCCAGAGTGCGGTGTTGGCTTATGGAAAGGGGCTGATTGTAATGATCTTCCCGTGGATGGTCTTCATACTTTCAGTAATCTTCCTCATTCCGAGGATAACGTTCATCTATGCCCTGATTGCAGGTCTTTGTCTGCAGTTGCTATCGGCGTTCTTGATTTTTGCCGCTTCGGAAAAATATTTTTCGAAGTTCTGATGCGCGATGTCGGAGTTAATCGCCACAGCAATAGGTAAGAAAACGGGCGAACTCATGACGCCTCCGGCAAGTGTGAATGCAACCGAAGGTTCAATGGAGAGAAAGTAAGAAGTGGATGAAGCAGAGAGGTGAAACACGTACAAAGAAAAAAATTCTGGTCAGCAAGCCGGCGTGTCATCAGGAGGCCAAAAAAGACGGTCTTGCGAACCTTCCTGAGCATCTTTTCACGTGATATAATATTCATGAATACGTTTAAAGGAGGCATGTCCCATGAACAGATTGCTTATCTCTCTTTTTGTAATGGTAATCGCTTTTTGCCTTTCTTCGCCTTTGCAGGCTGCGGAAAAGACCTCATTGAATCCAAAGGAACAGTTAGGCAAGCTTCTCTTTTTTGACACAAAACTCTCTGTCCCTGAAGGCCAGTCCTGTGCCGCCTGCCATGCGCCTGAGGTCGGCTTCACAGGACCTCACACAGAGATCAACGAGGCCGGCTCGGTTTACGAGGGAGCGACTAAGGGCCGCTTCGGCAACAGGAAACCGCCCACCTCGTCTTATGGCGGGGACAGCCCTGTCCTTCACTTCGACAAGAAAGAGAAGGTCTGGGTGGGCGGCATGTTCTGGGATGGCAGAGCAACCGGCAAAAAGTTGAAGGATGCCCTTGCCGAACAGGCGCAGGGGCCCTTTCTCAACCCGCTCGAACAGAACATCCCTGACAGCAGGGCCATCTGCATAATGGTCAGGAATGCATCCTACGCTTCCCTCTTCGAACAGGTCTGGGGAAAAGGCTCACTTGACTGCGTCAATAACGTTTCCGCCACCTATGACAGGATCGGCAGGAGCATCGCCGCCTACGAAAGATCGAAGGAAGCGAACCCTTTGAGTTCAAAGTACGATTACTGGCTCAGGAAGAAGGTAAGACTCTCTGATCTGGAAATGCAGGGACTTAAACTCTTTGAGGGGAAGGGGAAGTGCGCAGAGTGCCATCCGAACAGACGCGGCCCTAAAGGGGCATCTCCTCTCTTCACTGATTTCACCTATGATAACCTCGGTATTCCGAAAAATCCGAAAAACCCCTTTTACAACATGCCCGCAGAGTGGAACCCCCAGGGGTCAGCCTTTGTGGATACAGGTTTGGGCGGCTATCTCAAAGAGGCTGGATACAAGCAGTCTCAGTATGAGCCCGAGATGGGGAAGTTCAAGGTCCCAACGCTCAGAAACGTGGACAAACAGCCATCCCCCGGTTTCGTGAAGGCCTTCGGGCATAACGGGTATTTCAAAAGCCTGAAAGAGATCGTTCATTTTTATAACACGAGAGACGTGCTCGGCAGATGTGAAAGAATAGGCGACCCGAAGCCGGGCGTAAACTGCTGGCCCGAACCTGAGGTCCCGTCAAACCTGAACAGGGAGGAACTTGGCAAACTCGGTCTCACCGATCAGGAGGAAGAGGCCATTGTCGCCTTCATGAAAACCCTCTCTGACGGATATGTGATAGAGAAATGAGATGATCCTTGATTAAATGATAATTGCATTTTTCAGGTAAAAGAAAGCCCGGATACAAAGCCGGGCTTTCTTTTTCTGATCCTGATTAAGCCTATGGCGTGCAGGGCCCGATATGCTTACCCTTCATCGTCATTTTGGCTTTCATCTCTTTTCCGTCCTCTTTCATCATCGTCTCCATCACCCCTTCGAAGGTGCTGCCCGCGTAGGTGACCTTACCTTTGCCGCTGGAATCCTTGCAGAGCACTTCCCAGGTGACGGTGTTGCCGTCAACCTTTGCATCCTTCATGGTGCAGTCTTTCTGCTCAGTATCTTTCGGCACGTAGTCCTTTTGTGTGAGACAGGTGGTGAAGGTCTGGGGTTTCATCATCCCGGCCGGCATTCCTTCCATCTCAAAGGTATTGGTGATCTCCCACTTGCCCTCCTGCATGTTGACACCCTGCACCGCAGTGGCAGGCTTTTCAGCCGGGGCAGAGGACTCCTGTTTCTGGCTGCATCCGGCCATTGTGAGACTAAAAACAAAGAGAACCATCAACAGCAATGAACCTGAAGTATGTTTCATTTTGCTCTCCTTTTCTGCCGGCAGCAAACCGGCTACAGATCAATGCGTTCTATTATAATAGATCAGGCCCTTGGAGAGGAATACAAACCTATCGGCCTGAACATGATCCTCAACTGACACGCCGGCATGTAAACTTTGTATTTCATCCTGTCTTCGGAAGTTGGAGCAGCTTTCTGACCTCTGAACTACCCATAAAATAGATTGACAGTCTGTCTGTATTTTTGTAGGATGCTTTTAAGAGCAGCTTACTGTCCTTTCTATAAACAGCGAATTTCTTCCAGGAGGTTTATATGATCTCACTTGATATTAACGGAAAACAATATGCTGAGCTTTAAAGAAGGCATAAAATGGACATATATGAAGAGATTGTAAGACTGAAAAAAGACGGCAGGTCATCAGCACTCGCCACGATCATTCAGTGCGTCGGCTCGTCTCCGCAGAAGCAGGGGGCAAAGATGCTGGTCAGAGACGACGGGTCAGTCCTCGGCACACTGGGAGGAGGATGCATCGAGGCAGAGGTCATTCAGAACGCTGTCATGGCGATCAGGGACGGCACTCCCCGGAACAGCAGTTTTGAACTCACGGAAAGACAGGGCGGCCTGGTCTGCGGCGGAAAAATTCTTGTCTTTATAGAACCAGTCATCCCTGAGCCAAAACTCTTCATCCTTGGCGCAGGTCATGTCGGAAAAGCATTGGCAGAGGTCGCCGCATTTTCCGGGTTCAGGGTGACTGTGACCGATGACAGGGAAGACTATGCAAACAGGGAAAATATTCCCCATGCCGATGAAATCCTTGTTCATGATGTTCAGGATATCTTCGCAGGGGTCTTTATTGACAACAATACATATATCGTCATCGCAACACGCGGTCATAACCACGATCTTGTCGCGTTAAAGGCATCCCTGAGGACCGATGCAAAATATATCGGCCTGCTTGGAAGCAGGCGGAAAAGGGCTCTTCTTTTTAAAACACTGGCGGAAGAAGGCTTTTCGCAAAACGATGTTGACCGGGTCATTATTCCGGTCGGACTTCCCATACATTCAATAACTCCGGAAGAGATCGCGATCAGCATTGTGGCTCAACTTATCGAGAAAAGGAGATCTGATGCTTCCAAAAGTCTCGGCGCTCGTACTTGCGGCGGGTTTATCGAAGAGGATGGGGCGATTAAAGCAGCTTCTTCCGGTCAACAATAAACCGGTAATACTGCATTGCACAGACAGGATAATTGCCTCAGGCATTGAAGATATCATAGCAGTCGTAAGGCATGACAGCGAGGACCTGAAAAAAATACTGCATAGTCTGCCAGTAAAGATCGTTCTTAACAGGAACCCTGATAGTGAAATGGCTGAATCCGTGAGGATCGGTCTTCATGCAGTTGACAAATCAATAACAGGGGTCATGGTCTGCCTTTCTGATCATCCGCTCGTCACAACAGATACTTTCAAAATACTCATTCAGGCGCATGAACAGGAAGCCGAAAAAATACTCATCCCCTGCTTCAATGAAAGAAGAGGACATCCGGTCCTCTTTCCGAGGGATGCCATTCAGGCGGTTTTTTCAGGCATGAACTTAAGAGAAGTCATACACGCCAACCCTCAGAGGGTGACACTTGTGCACGTCACGGATGAAGGCGTCCTGTTTGATATGGATACGGTGGAAGAATATAAAGATCTCCTGAAAAGATGTTGAAAATTTATTATCCTGTATTGAAACACCGGTTCAGCCTGCCTTGAGATATTCTTTTGTTACCGTGCCTGGCAAAAGGAAGCGCCCATCACGCATTCCTTTGCCTCAATCTTCATCTGTTATAGGGACGCAGCCTTCTGTTTGCGAGCATCCTCTGAAGTTCCGCCACCGTCATATTCGTTTTAAATGCTACATGATTTGTTATCCTGTACCAGTCCAAAAAGCCTTTCACAACCTGCAGGAAATTTACTGCGATAACTGCAAGGAACAACATGATCATCCCACCTATAAACAATCCATCAGACATACATTTTCTCCTTTCGCTGATCGCTCCTGTGCATTTTTACTTTACTCATCGCCTGTCTTATTCTGAGTATACAGAAGGACCTCCCCCAACCAATGTCCTATGTTCCGGAAGAGAGATTTTGGCAGTATTCGGGAGCGAAGTGGCGGTATGATAAGGGTTTTTTCAGATGTTTCCACAATACTGGCATTTCGGAGTTATTTTCCCTGTACCTGGCTTGTTCACAAAAGATATTTATTTGATATAATTGACTTCGAACAAAATACCTGAAACACAGTGTTCGTATAACACTGCCATGAGGTCTGTATATGTATTTATTCTTTGATACGGAAACAACCGGGCTGCCCTTAAACTGGAAGGCCCCGATCACTGAACTGGCGAATTGGCCAAGACTCGTACAAATAGCATGGCTGCTCTATGATAATTCCGGCCATCTGCTTGCCGGCGCAGACTATATTATCAAGCCGGAGTATTTTACCATCCCCTTAAGCGCTTCGGACATCCACGGAATCACACAGGAAAGGGCGTGCAGGGAGGGGATACCTCTCGCGAAAGTTTTGGCTGAATTTGTGCGGTCTCTGAACGAGTCGGAAACTGTGATCGCCCATAACATAAAATTTGATGAAGCTATCGTGGGAGCTGAGTTTCTGAGACTAAGTATGCCGAATCCCATTCCTTCAAAAGAGAAAGTCTGCACCATGCTGAAGTCTACCAATCTCTGCAGGCTGGAGGGCTCCTATGGGTACAAGTGGCCGAAGCTTTCAGAACTTCATTACTTCCTGTTCAAGTGCGATTTCCCGGAGGCGCATAATGCCGCCGTTGATATTACGGCAACAGCAAAATGTTTCTGGGAACTAAAGCAGAGAGGGATCGTCTAGCCTTTGCGACCTGTTTCTGAAAGAGATGAGTTTTCCCTGATAGGTCTGCAGGATTCTTTTTGCTTCAGCCCTGATTAATACCCTGAGTGCTTCGGGCCTTATCACTTCAACCCCTGAACCATGCCTCAGTACCTCCATGGCGATCTCTGCAAAATTTGTAACAGGGAAGGACAGTTCAAGGGAACCATCCGGCAGGAACTGTGACTTCTGGGCTCTGTGCCATACCTGGTCCTTGATCCATTTCGACTTTTCAGGGGTAAAACGCAGCGTCACCTCCTCCCTGCTTCCGCCTTTGTAGATACCGAAGGCTGAAGCGAAATACTCTCTAAGATTGAAGCCTCGCATTATGGAGAAGGTTTCATTCAGAATCCTGGTATCAGTCATACGCGAAAGATTAAAATTCCGCAAATCCTTTCGCAGATGGCAGTATCCAATCAGATGCCAGGTGCCCATGTAGTTGAAAAGGTGATAGGGATCGACTGTTCTTGTGGTCTGTTCGTTCTTCACCGGAGAATAGTAGGAAAAAGAAAGGCCTTTCCGTTTCAGGCAGGCCTCAAGCACGGATTTGAATATCTCTCCTGAGGGTTTTGCGTAACCGATAAGCTGAACAGAGACAGCGTCATCTATCGGTTCTTTCTGTCTGACATGCTCATCAAGAATAGCGTTTATCTTGCCGATCAGTTGTGAGAGTTCACCCCCGATATATTCTGCGCTGATGTCCTGGAGCATCTTCCTCGTTATCAGGAGCGCGGTAAGTTCTTCTGAAGAGATGTAGATGGACGGCAGAGCATAGGTCTCGTCCTCGTAGAAATAGCCCCTCCTGGTTTTGTCGTAGACAAGAGGGCAGTTCAACCTGTCCCGCATGAACTCTATGTCACGCTGAGCGGTCTTGAGGGATATTTCAAACTCAGCCGCAAGCTTTGTCGAGTTCGGGTAACGGGCTGCCCTCACCTTCTGGTCGAACCAGAGAAACCTTTCATAGATAATCTTCGCGCCCATAATTTTTGTTCACCGCTTTTTTACCAGTATACCAGATTTGTTTTTTTGATTATCTGGTTTAAATCATACGTGTCTTTGGTACGTTCGTAAATCGGTGGATACCTTGCAGTTGCATTATAAATAGGCTTGGAGAGGCAAAGGAGATGAAAAAAGCTTTGCTCTGTTCTCCGGCGAATCCGCCTGAGCGCGGACGACACCTTAAGCGCGTCTGCCAAACTCCAGCAGCTCAAAACAGGAGCACACTGACTGTGATTTGCCGTCAGGTGAATATAGATCTGAACAAAGTCGTCATGTAAAGTTTTTTCAGCGCCGTTGCCTCAACTTTTATGCAACGATAGGGTAGGGTATATGCCCTGACTATTTCTGTTGACAGAGGGGTTATTGATTGCTATATTTTCTAATATCATTTCTAAAAGGAGGAGCAGATGAAGCAGATTCTCAGGGTTGCAGGGGTATTTTTTCTTATCCTTTCCTTTGCTGCTGTGGCAGCAGCGCTGGAAAGCTATCAGGTAACAGGACCGGTCCTTGACGTAAAAGACACTTCCATCACCGTCCAAAAGGGAAAAGAAAAGTGGGAAATTGCCCGCGACAAGGACACAAAAGTGACTGGTGACCTGAAAGTTGGAGACAAAGTAACGATTAAGTACCAAATGAAGGCCGTGAGCATTGAAGGGAAAGCAGCGGCAAAAACGGAAAAGAAGGAAACAAAGGCAAAGTAAGCATCAGGCAAAACTATGAGGCGGCCCCGGAAAAGGCCCCTCTGCTTATCCTTTCTTGATCTTTATCCCCTGATATGCCCCCATTAAGTCTGCCCTGAGCGAGCCGAACTTGCCGCTTCCATTGGCCCGTATAACAACATTCCGATACCCGGGCTCGACCCTTTCGTATGAGGTAAGAATGCTCTGAAGATTGAAGCCGTGTTCCCTGATAATATCAGCTACTTCCCTGACTGATCCCGGACGGTCTTCTACAATAAGATTGACCCTGTGTCCTCCGTGCCTTACACCGGTAATGTCCACAAGCACCTTGAATATGTCCCTGTCGGAAATAATGCCGACAAGTTTTCCGTCGTCGAGCACAGGAAGAGAACCAATTTCCCTGTCATACATGAGCATGGCCGCTTCTTCGACAGGGGTATCCGGTGTAGTGGTAATAATTTTCGTTTTCATGAGGTCCTTCACCTTTGACGTTGCAAGGAGGTAATGGAGTTCATAGACGTCGAGGGTCGTGGCCTTTGAAGGGCTGAACTCCTTGATGTCTCTGTCAGAAATAATGCCCTTCAGGCGCTCGTCCTTGACCACGGGGACATGCTTTATTTTTTTTTCTTTCATCAGCGTTAGAGCATCGGAAATGCTGCTTTCCGGAGAGACTGTAAAAACTTTTCTGGACATCCACTCGGAGACAAACATAATATATCCTCCTTAGGGGGCCTAAATCCCCAAATATGCTGTCTTTACGTGTTCATTGCCAAGCAGCGCCTGACCGGTCCCTTCGAGAACAATCCTGCCGGTCTCTAGGACATATGCCCTGTCGGCAATGGAGAGAGTCTGTTTCACGTTCTGCTCGACTATCAGGACAGTGGTTCCTTCAGAGCGTATCCTGGTAATAACATTGAAAATCTCCCGGACGAGGATCGGCGCGAGCCCGAGTGAAGGCTCATCGAACATCATCAGCTTCGGCTTAGCCATAAGACCACGTCCTACCGCGACCATTTGCTGCTCTCCGCCGCTCAGAGTCCCGCAGAGCTGTTTTCTCCGTTCTTTCAGTCTCGGGAAAAGTGCAAAGACCATTTCCTTTGACTGGGCTCTTTGCTTTTTCGCCTCGCCCTTCAGCGAACCCATATCAAGGTTTTCCTCAACCGTCATTTCGACAAAAAGTCTCCGCGCCTCAGGAATGTGAACAAGACCGCTCTCGATAAGCCGGTAAGCCTCGGTTTTGTGGATCGGTGTCCCCTCGAAGAGTATCTCACCTTTCCGAGGTCGAAGTATTCCGGAGATCGTCTTAAGGACCGTTGACTTCCCCGCGCCATTGGCTCCGATAAGGGCAACGACTTCGCCCTTCGTCACGCTGAAGGTAATGTCATGGATGACCTGGACATCGCCGTAATAAACATCTATGTTACGTATTTCAAGCACTCTGTGACTCTCCGAGATATGCTTCTACGACCTCTGCATTGTTCCTTATCTCTTCCGGAGATCCTTCGGCAATCTTCTCTCCATAGTTCAGTACCACAATCCGTTCTGATATCGCCATGATCACCTTCATATGGTGTTCGATAATCATGATCGTTATCCCTTTTTCCTTGATCTTTTTTATGATTTCTATCGATTCATTCAGTTCAGTGGGATTGAGTCCTGCAAATGATTCATCCAGAAGGATCATCTCAGGTTGTGTGGCGAGAGCCCTGGCTATCTCAAGGCGTTTCCGCTTCCCGAGGGGGAGACCCTTCGATATAACATTCCTGTCTTCTAAAAGGTTCGTAAACCTCAGCATGTCGGCCGCAACCGCCTCGGCCTCTGTCCGTTTCGGCGCCTTCAGGAAGGCTGATGCGATCACATTATCCATTACGCTCATGCGCTGGAGCGGCTTCACTACCTGGAAGGTCCGCGCGATCCCGCGCTGGCATATCTGATGCGGCTTGAGCCCGGAGATCTTATTCCCCTTGAAAAAAACCTCTCCTTTTGAGGGAGGGTAGAAACCGTTTACGACATTGAAAAGCGTAGTCTTGCCCGCGCCATTCGGACCGATCACTGCGAGTATCTCACCCTGCTCAACAGTAAAAGAAACATTCGTGAGTGCGGCAAGTCCGCCGAAGAACCGTGATACCCCGCGCACGTCGACCATCGTCATCAGGAACGGCTCCCTGTCCCGAAGAGTTTTTTCAGTTTCGGCAGGTCACCCACGATACCATTCGGCACATAAATGATGATGATTATGAGCAGGATACCGAAGAAGGTATGGTGTGCGGTACCGAGCTTGGGGATGGTCCGGATAAGCTCCGCAAGAAAAACCATGATGATAGCGCCGACAGTAGGCCCCCAAAAAGTTGCTACGCCTCCTACCATTACCACCATGATCGTCACGATCGAGATGTCATGGAGGGCAAAGACAATCTTGGGGTCAATATATCCCATATAGTTCGTATAAAATGCCCCTGCAAGGCCGGTGATTACAGCGCTCAGAGTGAGCGCGATAGTCTTATAGAGCGTCGTATTTATGCCGAGGGATTCAGCGGCGTCCTGATCCTCCCGGATCGCTACAAAATAGTAACCAAGTTTGGATTCGATCACTTTTTTCACCAGGAAGAACGCAAGTGCAGCAAGGATCAGGATGATATAGAAATACCAGGTCTTCTCAATCCACGTCCTTTCCCTGATCATGATGCCGAGGTCGCCTTCTGTAATCGTCGTCAGGTTCTCTGCAGTTACTCTGAGGATCACCCCCACGGCAAGCGTTCCGAGAGCGAAGAAAGGGCCTTTCAGCCTCAAACAGATATAGCCGATGACAAGAGCAAAAAGCGCAACAACGAGAATGCTTAGCGGCAGGCCCCACCATGCAGATATGCCGAGCTTGTTATAAAGGATTCCTGCGGTGTAGGCGCCGACGCCGAAGAACGCCGCATGACCGAACGAGACCTGGCCGCAGTAACCGCCAAGGAGGTTCCATGCCATGCCGATGACTGACCACATAATCACAAGGATCAGGATATGCATCCAATAGGAACTGAGCCCGAGCAGGGGAAGCAGCGCGAGAAGCCCGGCAACAATGAGAGGAAGAGCCTTCTTCATTTTCAAAGCCCCCTCTTCTTGAAAAGCGACATGATGCCTCCCGGCACAAAGATAAGGGCCGCCACAAAGATCATAAATCTGCCCACAGGCGCCCATCCCATGCCCGCATAGGTGGATGTCAGGGATTCGAATACTCCGAGGATAAGACCGCCGACTATTGCGCCAACCGTAGAGCCAAGACCGCCGAGGATCGTGATGACAAAGGCGATAAGCGTAAACTGGCCGCCCAGATCCGGATAGAGGTAGTAGATCGGGATGAAGAGGCATCCTGCCGAACCCACTAAAGCAGAGCCGAGACCAAAGGTAACGACCCGCATCCTTTCAACATT
Organism: uncultured Nitrospira sp.; assembly: GCA_963746295.1. Lineage (GTDB taxonomy): Bacteria > Nitrospirota > Thermodesulfovibrionia > Thermodesulfovibrionales > UBA6898 > JAOUFP01. The sequence continues at coordinate 328,972 of CAVVAQ010000001.1, forward strand.
GACGCCCATGAGAAGGGCAGCGTCCTTGTCCTGTGCAGTCGCCCGGATGGACTTGCCCATATCGGTCTTGGTAAGAAAGAACCAGAGGCTGGCCGTGATGATAATGGCAACACAGAACGAGACTGACCATGGCATCGAAAGAGAAAGCTCGATCGGCGATGCCTTCCAGTAATCCGAGAGGTACCATGCCTTGGTAGCGTACTCGACCGGTGTAGTCTTGTAGTCAGATGAGAATATGATCGTGGCGAGGTTGGCCAGCACCATGCCGATGCCTACGGTAAGGATGACCTGGTTTTCCGGTATGATCGCCTCTACCTTCATCACCGGGTTTATCAGGTACTTCTGGAGAAGGACGCCGAGGATAAAAAGAGCCGGAGCAGCTATCAAAATAGAAAGATACGGATCGACATGGAATGATGAGAAGAGCACATACGCGATGTACATACCGACCATCATCAGCTCCCCATGGGCGAGGTTGATGATCTTCATAACGCCCATAATCAGCGTCATGCCGATGCCGATCAGGGCGTACAGGCCTCCAAGAAGGAGGCCTGATATCAATGTCTGCAGCAGTACTTCAAGCTGGGCTGATGTCACGCCTTATTGACCATTTCCGTTTGTAAATAAATTACCTTCTCTCTCTCCACGTCGGGATAGGGTACAGGTACTTCTTGCTTGCGTATTTCTCAGGCCAGACCGTCTCATGTTCTCCCTTGATCACCTGCAGTACATACGTATCAGAGAAATTCTGGTTCTGATATCCTTCCTTGTCTTCGAATTTGACAGGGCCGAAGGCCGTTGTAATATTCGTCGCCTTAAGGGCAGCACGTATTCCGTCCGGCGTCCAATCTTTGGCTCTTTCAAGCGCATCCTTCGTCACATACATTGCAGCGTATGCCGACGCGCCATGATAAGACGGAAAGTCACCATATTTCTTCTTGTATTTATCCGCATATTCCTTGGCACCCGGGTATTTCAGCTGCGATGTCCAGAGCGTTGCAGTAATCACATACTCTGCCGCGTCCTTTGCGTTGTCGATAAACTCGGGGATCGCAAAACCTGCTGCACCGCCGGCGAACAGCTTCGCGTCAATCCGCAGTTCCTTGATCTGCTTCATGAGCAGCGATGCGTCCATGACATAGGAGACCATATAGATGACGTCAGGCTGGGCAGCCTTTACCTTCGAAAGCAGCGGCTTGAAGTCAACAGACCCGGCCTCGTACTTTTCCTTCAGGACAACCTTCACACCTATCTTCTGGGCGTCCTTATCCATTGCCTCGGCTCCTGACGTTCCAAAGGCTGAACTTTCGTAGAGGATCGCCATAGTCTTGGGCTTCACAACTGCGCTGATAAAACTGATAATCCCGTCTGCGTAATGGGCATTCACCGCATTTTGACGGAAAACGTACTTGTAGTTCTTCTGGGTTATGTCATCGTCAGCGCTCGCAACAACAAGATACGGGGTTTTGCGCTCTTCAGCGACAGCTGCAACAGCCTTTGCACAGGCAGAAGTATATTCACCCACGATGATCGGCTGCTTTTTCGTGTCGATCAGCTTTTCGACAATCGCTCGGGCTGTTTCAGGTTTTGCGCCGGAGTCCTCAAAGGAAAGGTTAAGCTTCTTTTTCTTGATGCCACCTTTTGCATTGATCTCTTCTGCGGCAATCTCATAGGACTTTTTCATCATCTCGCCGAACTTCGCCTGCTTACCCGTAAGCGGCAGCGGGATAGTTAGATCAAAGGTGTCCGCGGCAAACAGTGAAGAGGCAAAAATACTGAGTGAAAAGACAATGAGTGTGACCAAAGTAAAACGTTTCATGTGACCTCCTTGATAGAATTGTTTTGTTAAGAAACGAAATATACATTTATAGATTGATAACTAAATCTTATTGTACATGTAATGAAAAAGCAAGTGAAAAATTATGCGTCTTCCCGTTGTTTTTTGGATGATCACGGCTCGCGGATTTTCTGACCGGGCTTCTTCGGCAAGGACTTGATATATTCACGATTCAGCTTTGCGATAAACTGAACGCGTATGCCTTTCGGGCAGACCGCCTGACATTCGTAATGGTTACTGCAATTCCCGAAGCCTTCCTTCAGCATCGCCTCCGTCATAATGCATACCCTGCGGCTAGCTTCGGTCCTGCCCTGGGGAGGCATTGCCAGATGGGTAACCTTAGCGGCAGTGAAGAGCATGGCAGAGCCGTTCGGACAGGCGGCTACGCATGCCCCGCAACCTATACACTCAGACGCGTCCATCGCAATGTCCGCCGAGTCTTTCGGTATCAGTATCGCATTGGCATCCGGCACACCTCCGGTGTGCACCGATATATACCCTCCTGACTGGATAATCCGGTCAAAAGCACTTCTGTCTACAATCAGGTCCTTTATCACCGGAAAAGCACGCGCACGGAAGGGTTCGATATAGATCGCATCACCGTCCCTGAAATGCCTCATGTGGAGTTGACAGACCGTTGTTTTCTCCTGGGGACCATGAGGAACTCCGTTGATCACCTGTGAACACGTGCCGCATATACCTTCGCGGCAGTCATGGTCAAAGGCGATCGGTTCATCACCGTTCTTAATGAGTCCCTCATTGACCACATCGAGCATCTCGAGAAATGACATATCCGGGCTTATATCCTGTGCCTTGTACTGTACAAGCTTTCCCGTATCACTCCGGTGTTTCTGCCGCCAGACGTACAGTGTCAGATCCATTATTTATAGCTCCTCACCGAAAGCTGCACATTCTCGAAAGTCAAATCCTCTTTGTGCATTTCAGGCTCCTTGTCACTTCCCCTGAATTGCCATGCTGCCACATAGCAGCACCGGGAGTCGTCCCGTTTTGCCTCTCCGTCAGACATCTGGCATTCCGATCGAAAATGTCCACCACACGATTCGTCCCGGTGGAGGGCATCATAGGCCATAAGCTCACCGAATTCGAGAAAATCTGCGACACGTCCTGCTTTTTCGAGTTCCTGGTTCAGATCAGTACCGCTGCCGGGGACTGAAAGATTCTTCCAGAATTCAGCACGGAGTTCAGGAATCAGCTGCAGAGCCCTCCTGAGCCCTTCCTCGGTTCTTTCCATGCCTACCAGCTCCCACATAATTTTCCCGAGCTCCCGGTGAAACTCATTTGCTGTTTTCCCTCCCTTCAGCGACAGAAGCCTCCTGACTGTAGCAAGCACTTCGTCACTGCATTTCCTGAATTCCGGATGACCGGCAGTCACCGTGCCGGGGACCGTCCGGGCCAGATAGTTGGCTATCGTCTGCGGGATAATGAAATATCCGTCAGCGAGCCCCTGCATGAGCGCGCTTGCTCCCAATCTGTTCGCACCGTGGTCGGAGAAATTCGCCTCACCGAGCACAAAGAGACCCGGGATAGTGCTTTCGAGATTGTAATCGACCCACAGTCCTCCCATCGCGTAATGAGGGGCAGGGTAGATGCGCATCGGCTGCTGATAAGCATTTTCAGATGTGATTTTTTCATACATCTCAAAGAGGTTTCCATACCGTTCGCGGATCTTTCCCTCTCCCAGACGCCTGATTGCATCAGCAAAGTCGAGATATACCCCTCTTCCGCCCGGACCCACGCCGCGTCCCTCGTCGCAGACTTCCTTCGAGGCTCGTGAAGCAATGTCACGCGGAGCAAGGTTGCCGAAGCTCGGGTATTTCCGCTCCAGGAAGTAATCTCGCTCGCTCTCCGGGATGTCACCCGGGACCCTCTTGTCCCCTTTCGCTTTGGGGACCCAGACCCTGCCGTCGTTTCTCAATGACTCAGACATAAGGGTGAGTTTTGACTGGTGCTCGCCGCTTGCAGGAATACAGGTAGGATGGATTTGTGTGAAGCAGGGATTCGCAAAAAAGGCGCCCTTCTTATATGCCCGGTACGCAGCCGTAACATTGGATCCCATGGCATTCGTGGAGAGATAAAACACATTCGCATATCCCCCTGTGCAGAGACAGACAGCGTCACCGGAATAGGGTGTTATCTCACCTGTCACAAGGTCCCGAACAATTATTCCCTTGGCCTCACCGTCAACAACCACAAGGTCGAGCATTTCCGAGCGGGGGTGAAGACGCACAGTACCTGCCTTCACCTGACGGGAAAGAGCGCCGTAAGCCCCGAGAAGCAGCTGCTGACCGGTCTGTCCCCGGGCGTAAAAGGTACGTGAGACCTGAGCACCACCGAAAGAGCGGTTATCGAGATACCCCGCATAGTCCCGGGCAAAGGGGACGCCCTGCGCAACACACTGGTCAATAATGGCGTTACTCAGCATGGCAAGCCGGTATACGTTCGCCTCACGTGCCCTGAAATCCCCTCCCTTGACCGTGTCATAGAAGAGGCGGAAAATGCTATCGCCATCGTTCGGATAGTTTTTTGCAGCGTTGATCCCTCCCTGGGCAGCGATGCTGTGGCCGCGTCGGGGACTGTCCTGATAGCAGAAGGCCTCGACCACGTAACCGAGTTCGCCGAGTGACGCAGCGGCCGATGCTCCGGCAAGGCCGGTGCCGACCACGAGAATAGTGAACTTTCTCTTGTTCGCCGGGCTGACCAGCTTCATCTCCTGCCGGCGTCTGTCCCATTTTTCTGCAAGAGGACCGGCCGGTATTTTTCCGTCAAGTATCATGACATTCACATATCCTATTTCATAATCCCTGCGAGAACAGAGATCGGAATTGATACGAAACCGAGGAGCAGGAAAACTGCAGCGGCAATGCCTGCCCGCGATAAAAAGAGCTCAGTTTTCTCGTTATTGAGCCCCACGGTCTGAAACATGCTCTGTACCCCATGGGTCAGATGCAGGGCGAGCGAGGCAAGCGCCAGGATATAAACACATGCAACTGCAAGGTCGCGGAACCCGAGCACCACCATGATGAACACATCGGGCCTTCCCATGACATCCAGATGCCTGACGGCAGATATTTCAGGATTGGTGACATAAAACGTGAAATGGAGAAGATGATAGATAAGGAAAAACGCGGTAATGAGCCCGGTCCAGATCATGTTGCGGCCTGCAAATGTTGAGCGCAGTCTCCGGGAAACAGCATACGCTTCAGGTTTTGCCTTTCTGTTCTCAAGGGTCAGCAGGATGCCGAATAAAACGTGAAAAGAAAGGAATGTCAGCATCAAAAGCCTGAACATCCAGATAAAAGGACCGAGCCCCTGAAGCGTTGCGGCATAGGTATTTATACCGCGGGGACCATAATAAAACGATATGTTGCCGAGCAGATGGAACGACACAAACACGACCAGAGAAAAGCCGGTGACCGCCATGATGATCTTTCTGCCTACAATTGAATTAAAAAATTGCATATACCGCTCTCCCTAAAATCCGAAAACAACCATTTTATCATACAGCCGGTCCGCTGTTTTCTGCTGTTTATTTCCGCGCCAGACCGGTTTTTCTCGCGGCCTCCGCCACAGCGTGTGCAACAGCGGTGACCACTTTCCTGTCGAACCCGCTCGGGATGATATAGTCTTCATGCAGGTCGTCATCTTTTAGAATGTGAGCAATAGCTGTCGCTGCTGCGAATTTCACCTCTTCATTCACGCCTTTTGCCTGCACATCAAGAAGTCCTCTGAAGATACCCGGATAGCTGAGCATATTATTGATCTGGTTCGGATAATCCGACCGCCCTGTCGCAAGAATCTTCGCGAGGGGCAGGGCCTCCTCAGGCGCTATTTCAGGGTCAGGATTTGCAAGGGCAAAAACAATCGGCTCCCTGGCCATCTTTCTGATGTCATCGGAAGTAACGATATTCGGACCGGAGAGGCCGAGAAAAACATTCGCTCCCTTCAGGGCTTCGGACAGGCTGCCCTTTATCTTTCTCGGGTTCGTCTTTTTGGCAAGCGCCACCTTATAGGGATTCATATCGTTCTTTCTGCCCGCAAATATCGCTCCGGCCCTGTCGCATACGATAATGTCCCTGATCCCAAAGGCAGCGAGCATATTGGCGTTTGCCATGCCTGCAGCGCCTGCGCCTGCAATGACCACCCGGAACTTTCGAATATCTTTTTTCAGCAGCCGTGAGACATTGATAAGCGCCGCAAGCACTACAACTGCGGTGCCGTGCTGGTCATCGTGTATGACAGGGATGTCACAGATTGCGCGAAGCCGTTTTTCTATCTCGAAACACCGCGGCGCGGAGATATCCTCCAGATTGATCCCCCCGAACGGCGTAGAAATATTCTTTACCGTTAAGATGATCTCCTCCACGTCTTTTGTCTTCAGCGCAATGGGAAAGGCATCGATATTGGCAAATTCCTTGAAAATCATCGCCTTGCCTTCCATGACAGGCATTGCCGCCTCCGGGCCTATATCTCCAAGGCCGAGCACGGCTGAACCGTCGGTCACAACTGCGACGGCATTCCCCTTTATGGTATAGCGGTACGCATGCTCTTTGTTTGCCTGGATGTCCCTGCAGACACGGGCTACCCCGGGAGTATAGACCTTTGAGAGGTCTTCGCGGTTACGTACCGGGATTTTATTGTGTATTTCTATTTTTCCTCCCTGATGGACTAAGAACGTCTTGTCCATTACCCTGAGGACTTTGACTCCATCTACAGTTCTGATGGCATTGACGATCTTTTTTTCGTGCTTTTCATCGCGCGCATTGACCGTGATGTCTCTGACGATTTTACCCTTTTCGACGCGGACGATATCTATTGAGCCCAGATCGCCACCTGCCTGGCTGATCGTATAGGCTATCTGTGAAAATTTACCGATGCGGTTTTCGATCTCTGCCCTGATGGTGATACTGTAACTCGGACTGGTAGTACGAAGCATAGTTTCCACCTTTCAATAAAACACGGATACCTGAGCGCTTTCCGTCTACTTTATCTCCATTTCCTTGAATAGTCAATCGTCAATTTGATCTGCTGACATTTTTGGTTTTACGCTGCGAAGGACCTTGAGGAGCATGCCCGAACTCAGTTAATGATATAATTGAACAAAGGCCCCTTGTTGATGCGAAAGGAGGACTACCATGGACCCGTCAGCAAAAGACAGGTTCCGTTATTTCTTGAAAGATAGTGTGAGACAGTCGATCGATTTCTATAATACCGACCAGAACAGAGGGATAGAGCCGCCTCCTCTGCAAAAACCTTTTCCTGCAGGAACACAACGCTTTGACCTTATCCCTGCAGAAAAACTGCACGACATCTCTGCAATGGATGTCTTTACCGCTATCGGCAACCGAAGGAGCCGCAGGGCCTTCCATCAGTCAGCGTTGCCCCTGAAAGAACTCTCCTTTCTGCTCTGGGCTACCCAGGGGATCCGAAAGATCGCTGAGCCTGGTACAGCCTTCAGGACTGTCCCCTCCGCCGGATGCCGTCATGCGCTTGAGACCTATCTTTGCGTGTTTCATGTTGCAGGGCTTGAGGAGGGTATATACCGCTATCTGCCGCTGAAGCATCAACTTCTGCCGGTGTCCCGGCCTGAAAACCTGGTCTCACGGGTCGCTGAAGCTGCATTGGATCAGGAATTCGCCGGGAAATCCGCCGTTACGTTCATATGGACTGCCATCCCGTATCGAATGGAATGGCGGTACGACATCGCCGCACACAAGGTAATAGCCATTGATGCCGGTCATGTCTGCCAGAACCTTTATATTGCCTGTGAAGCAATCCATGCAGGCACCTGCGCTGTCGCAGCATATAATCAGGAACTGATGGATCGTTTGCTGGGGATTGACGGTATTGAAGAGTTCACTATATACCTCGCACCGGTTGGGAAAACCAAAGGAGGCGGACAGTGAGCGGAACAAGGCGCTATTGGTTGATGAAATCAGAACCGTCTGTATTTTCCTTTGACGACCTGAAGACAAGACCGAACTCCACTGACCACTGGGAAGGAGTACGGAACTATCAGGCAAGAAATTACCTGAAGGAGATGAGCAGGGGAGACCTGGTGCTCTTTTATCATTCCAACTGTGAGACTCCAGGCGTCGTGGGCATTGCCGAGGTTGTCAAAGAGGCTTATCCGGACCATACCGCCTTTGATGCATCTTCGGGATATTACGATCCGAAGTCAAAGCCCGGCAGTCCACGGTGGTTCATGGTAGATGTAATGTGGAAAGAGGTATTTCGAAAAATGGTGACGCTCCGGGAGATACGAAATATCCCGGAACTGAGCGGAATGAAACTCATGCAGCAGAGGCAGCGTCTCTCGGTCATGCCGGTTACGCAGGAAGAGTTCAAAAAAATCCGGGCCATCGGAATGACGACAGAGAACGGGTAAAAAGTATGCGGTCCATACATGAGGACTTTTTATTCCTGGCCTTCTTTGCTCAAGAATGACAGGTAACAGTTGGGGTACAGGTGAATACAACAAGTCATGAAATTCTTGAAAGGACAGAATTATGAATACATCAGATCGAATTCGCCGGGAATATGAGGCAGCCTCGGGGAAGAGGCAGGAGCTTGCTGCACGGCTTAAGAAACTCGAAGCAACAGAGCCCGATAATTTTCATCAGATCTGGATGGTCCGCGATCAGATCGCGTATTGGGAGGGTAAATCCGAAGGCCTCAAGTTCGCGCTTGATGAACTGAAGCAATAATCACTGGGCACCGCAACTTTATGCAACATCAGGTTTTGCCTTCTTGTCTTTTTCCCTGAAGGGATTTTATTGTAAAGAATGAAGGATATCGATGCTTTCTTACAGCAGGTCAAGTTTAACTGCAACGTATCCGACGCAAAGTTCTGGGGATACTATTCAATCTGCGGCCTGCTCCTGCGGTACAGGGAACTCTACAGAAGCGAACGCTCACTCAAACCCTGGCAAAAAATAGCCAATGAAGAGGTGAGCCGATGGATACAGGAGAGAGAAAGGCTCTGGCAGGAGATCGAGGGCTCTGAACTCCAGAATATCGTCCTTGAGGGCAAGTCGTATAATCCATTTGACATCAACAGTCTGAACGCAGTGCTTCAGGACGAGGGGCTGCTCTACGGCGGCGGATACGGCACGTTCAACAAGCCCACGTTTTTTGTTGCGCAACTCTATGGATCGAGAGATCATTACGATTACCGGGTCCATTATGCAGGAACCGAACTCTGCAGGGACCTGGCCGCATCTCCGGCGATGCTTCAGGGCAGATGTATTTATGTCAGGCCGGAGGTGCTCTCGCTCTTTCTCTGGGACCGCTTTCAGGAAATAAAGGCAAAACCAATGGGCGGGATTGCAGAAGAACTGTTCTTCCATTATGGTGTTCCTGGAAGCAATGCCGCACCACACGTGTTATTCGAAAAGATCAGTGATATGGCCCTTGATGCCTCTGAGGTCTCTGTACTGCATGAGGCCGGAGAGGCATTTGAAGATGAATTGACCGATGACTGGCATACGATCCTCAGCAGCGGCTGCGACAAGGCCACTGAACTCTTTCTGCGGGGCATAAAGGATATCCGTGCTGACACATCGCTTATGGGTCCCCTGAAAATGATCATCAACACCGAAAACAGATCAAGGCTCACCTTTTTTCTGACTTTTCTGGACGGGATCAGAAAAACGATATTCCCTGAGATCATGAATGCTTACCATCTGTTCAGGGAAGCAGGCAGCTGGGCTGTCATCGAAAACGCGCGTTCAACAGGCTACCAAAAGTCAGCGGAATTGCAGGCACAGGTGATTGAGCTATGGAAAAGACAGAATGATATAGCTCTCATTGCAAAGTACATCAGGGATACGTTCAGAAAATAATCCCCATGTTGCAAAAAGATGAAGTCGGACAAGCTGAAAAACGTCAGAGAATCGGCAGAGAAACGAAAACAACGAAAAAAGCTTTCCTCAGTCGTGCAGGGCTTCCTTTAAAGCGCGGCCAAGAGTGCTTCTGGTAAAAGGCTTCTGGATAAACTTTTTTACGCCTTCTCCCCTCAGTGCCTCAATGCCGGAAATTCCTTCCTCACTGTATCCTGAACAGAGGATAACCCGCACATCAGGCTGTATGGTTTTCAATGCCGGATAGACCTCACTGCCGCTCATTTTCGGCATTATCATATCGAGCACAACAGCGGCTATCCGGTCTTTCATCTCTCTGAACATCTCTATTCCCTCTCTCCCTCCATTGGCAATAAGTACGCTGTATCCAAGCGATTCAAGAAGGTCACCGCACAGTTGCCTCACATCTGCCTCGTCATCAATCACAAGCACAGTCCCGTTTCCCCTCAGGTCTTCCCATGCCTCGACGACTCCGGCGCCAGCCTCCTCTGTCACAGGGAAATACATGTTGAAAGTCGTGCCCATCCCGGGTTCGCTGTATACGGTTATGTGCCCGCCGCAGTTACTCAGAATGGAATGGACTATGTAAAGGCCGAGGCCGGTCCCCTTTCCGGTTTCTTTTGTCGTGAAAAACGGATCGAATATTCTTGTCTGCGTTGCGCCATCCATTCCCATTCCTGTGTCGGAAATGAATAGTTTTACGAATCCTCTGCCCCCGTTGTCTGCAGTTTCCTGCGACTGAAATTCAGTACCCAGCATCAGCTTTCCCCCCTGCGGCATCGCATCGCGTGAGTTGATTGCCATGTTTACAACGACCTGCTGCAGTTGCGATGCATCTGCCAGCACCGGGGGTATATCTTCTGAGAGACGAGTTACAATTTCTATTGTCTTTGGAATAGTTCGCTGAAGCAGGTCCATTGATGTGTGTATCACATCATTCATGTTCACCGGTTTGACCTCAGTCTGTTCTTTTCTCGTAATGGAGAGGATCTTCTTTGTAAGTTCGGCCCCCTGCTCCGCTGCATGAAGAATGATATTGGCCGGTTTAAAGACGGGATCTCCCTCTTTTGCCATAGTGCGAATGAGTTCGGCATACCCCAATATCGCGGTGAGGATATTGTTGAAATCATGGGCAAATCCTCCGGCAAGGGTTCCAACTGCCTCAAGCTTTTGTGCCCTCAGGAGATGTTCATACAGTCTCTTTTCCTGGGTAATGTCCCTCTGTATCGAGGCATAACTTGTCAGTTCTTCTCCGTATATCGGGAATATGACCGCTGACGTATAATAGGCCTCTCCGTCTTTCTTCCTGTTGAGAAGCTCGCCCTTCCATACAGTTCCATCGGATAACCTGTCAGGCGATATCCCCTCCTGGAGTCCAAAGAGTAGAGATGCCTTTTGACCAATCAACTCCTCAGGTGCATATCCTGTTACACGCTCACAAGCAGGATTTATGTAGGTAATATAACCTTTCTCGTCTGCTACAAAAATCACATCGAATGCGGAATCAATGACCTGCTTAAACCTTCTGACGTAAGCATTCGCGCTGTTCAGTCTGAAAAAAGAATCATTGATCGCCTTGACAATAGTGTCAAGTTCAGTGATTCCGGTATCGCTGATATTTCCCCCCGTCTTGATATCAGAGATGATATGCGCAACAGGCCTTTGGAAATTCCTCTTAAGAATAATAAAAATGCTCGCGACGAGCAATCCCATGCCGAACAGGATTATGGGAAAAAGGAAAGAGATCTCCTCGCGCTGCAACTCAAAGAAGAAGTTGATCGGCTTGTGTATGGTTGAGATTCTCCACCCCCATAAGGGGAAATCCATCGTGTACCCGCTGATATGCTGCAGACCATCCTCAAAGTGAAATGCTCCTGGGCTGCTGGTGAAGGATCGGATATTCTCCTCTGTGCGGCGGTCCAGGGAAGAATAAAGCTTTGTGCCGTCAGCTTGCATGATCAGACCCTCGTAGTTAACGCGCTGCCAGTATTCAGTCACTTGGTCTAACGCGATCTTCTGTTTTGCTTCAAGCACTTCTACGTTATCAAGCAACCGGGCCGACACGAGTTCACTGACTGCATTATCGAGTATTTTGGTTACTTCCTCCGAGTGGCGTGAGACCATGAACTCGAAAGACTTCACAGAAACATTGTGGAAGCCCCTGAATACAAACAAGAGAAGAATAGTGGTAATAATGCCGGCAAAGATAAAAATCGGGACAAGAATTTTGGACCGTATACTCTTTGCTTTGGGCTTCATTTGCCTTGCTTCTGCATCAGGTCCAAAAGCTTGAGCGCTTGATCTCCATAGTCCTTTGGAGGAAGAATAAAACCGTTCTTGATCTCATCATCCCATCTCTCTACAAGCTTCTTATCAGCAGGCTTCGTAAGCGGCCGCACCTTGAGCAATGCCTGCACAAACTGCTTTTCTACCTTGCGTCCGAGCAGAGCAGACGCGCAAAACGCAAAGTTGGGGGCCGGCTCTGATGTCTTCAGTTCCTTTATCTGCTTGCCCTTGAATCTTCTGAATAATGATTCTTTCACCCCGGCAGCGGCAATTTCATGTTTCATCAGGGCCTCCATGATCTTGTCCTGACCCTTAAAAAATACAGGCCGGATCATCTCCATAGTAATTCCCTCATCCTCAAGCATTTTGCGCGCAAGCACATACGATATTGTCGATCCCTCAATAAAACCGAACTCTTTGCCCTTAAGGTCGCTTAAGGACTTAACAGAGGAATCACTGGTCACGAGCACCGAATGGAAATATGGTTTTTGATCGGTTGCAAGAGCTACGAGCAATAGCCGTGCACCGCATTTTTTCTGCGCTTTGCTGATCGGGATCGGACCGAGGAACGCAATCGAGATGTCCCCTTTGCAGACAGCGTTAACAGTTTCTTCAATGTTCTTCTGGAGTTTCAATCCCCACGTAATGTTCGTTGTCTTATTAAGATAATCGATAAGCGGTAAGTAGAGGGTCCACATTTTTTCGGGTGCATAGAAAGGGATAATTCCGATATATTCGGTGTCAGCAGAACGGGCAGGTGAGGAAAAGGCAAAAGTCAGCAAAAGCAGAATGAATATATATCTCTTCATATACTCAAAGTACATGAAAAGCAAAACTGAGTCAATCGGGAATTTCGTGCTTACAGAGAGAGTGAGAAGGGAATAAGCAGAACACAGAATGTTTTCTTCACCCTTCTTCTTCTTTATTGGAAGCATGTGTTTCTGATATAGTGAATATATGAAAATATTGAGAACGCTTCTTTTTATATGCTTCATGCTGTTTCACCTGGACGCCCATGCACTGGATGTTGCTGAATATACGCTGAAAAACGGCCTGAAGGTACTTGTCCTTGAGGACCATAAGGCGCCTACCGCAACCTTCCAGATATGGTACCGGGTAGGTTCACAGGATGAGAATATCGGCAAGACAGGTCTGAGCCATCTGCTTGAACATATGATGTTTAAGGGAACAAAGAAACACGGCCCGAAGACCTTTTCCCAGGCCATTCAGCGGGCAGGAGGCACAGACAATGCCTTTACCTCAAAGGAATATACAGGATATTTCGAACTGCTCGCCTCAGACAGGATAGGATTGCCGATAGAACTCGAGGCAGACAGGATGCGAAATCTCGTACTGACAAAGGAGGCGGTCCTCTCCGAGCGGGATGTGGTTATGGAAGAGCGGAGGCTCCGCTACGACGATGATCCGCAGAGCATTCTCTATGAGGGAGTGATCGCAACAGCATTTCAGAGCCATCCCTACCGGTGGCCGGTGATCGGATGGATGTCTGACCTGCAGGACCTGATTCCTGATGATCTGATCAGTCATTATCAGACCTATTATGCACCGAATAACGCTGTAATCATTGTTGTCGGAGATGTCAAAAAAGAGGAAGTACTGGCGAAGGTCACGGATGCTTTCGGCAGCATCCCGGAAGGCCCTGAAATTAAAAGACCGAAGGGAGAAGAAGAAAAGCAATACGGCGAAAAACGATTCTTTCTGAAAAAAGAGGCCGAACTCCCCTTTATTGTTTCAGCATACAAGGTGCCTGATATAAAGCATGAGGACGGTTTTGCACTTGATGTGCTGGGGAGCATACTCTCAGACGGCAAGAGCTCGCGGCTCTATCAGAGTCTTGTATACAAGCAGCAGATCGCTCTCTCTGCATGGGCAGGTTATGAAGGATTGCATAAAGATCCGTTTCTCTTCCTTACCGGCGTGACAGCAGCTTCCGGAAAGAATATTGAAGATGTTGAAAAAGCGATACTTGACGAGACAGAAAAGATCCGGAAGGATCCACCTTCAGAGCGTGAGGTGCAGAAAGCGAAGAACCAGATAGAAGCGTCTTTCATTATGGGGCAGGACTCCATATACATGCAGGCGAAGATGATCGGGACCTTCGAGATGATCGGAGGTTGGAGACTCTGGGAGAAATATCTGGAGGGCATTCGAAAGGTTTCCCCTGAGGACGTCAGGCGCGTCGCAGAGAAATATCTTGTTGCAGATACAAGAACAACCGGAATATTGGTACCCCTGAAGGGTAATAAACTGTGATTAAGAAAATATCTTTCTTCATTCTGATTTTTATCTTTCCCGTTATCCTGTTCAGCTCGCCATCATACGCAGCCGGCATAGCTGACCGGGAGGTGCTTGCCAATGGAGTGATACTTCTCCATGCAGAGAAGACCGGGCTTCCCATTGTTACCGTTGTTGTTGCCATAAAGGCAGGCAGTGTTGTTGAGCCTGCAGAAAAGGCAGGGCTTGCTAACCTGACGGCAGACCTTCTGAACGAAGGGACAAAGACCCGCTCATCAAAGGAGATCAGCGATGCCATAGAATTTGTCGGAGGTTCTCTGGAGACGTCCGCAGGGGCAGACTATATCACAGTCACGCTGTCTGTGCTGAAAAAAGACATCTGGCTTGGCTTTAACCTCCTCGGCGACATTATCCTCAATCCTGCATTCAGCGATGATGAGATACAGAGACGGAAAACATCGATAAAGAACTCTATCATACAGCAGAAGGAAGAGCCTGATACCATCGCTTCAAAAGCTTTTGCGGAAGCGGTATTCGGGAAACATCCTTATGGCTGGCCTGTCGAAGGGACCGAGGAATCTCTTGAACGGGTCCGCCGGGAGGACATCGCTGCATTCCATCAGGGATATTATCTCCCTAACAACACAATTATGACTGTTGTCGGTGACGTCAGCAGAGGTGAACTGAAGGCCCTGCTCGACAGATATTTCATGAACTGGCAGGGAGGTGGCAGTAAAGAGCTCTTATTGCAGGAGCCTGTTTTTCCTGCAAAACCAAAGGTCATCAAGATACAAAAAAGTCTTACGCAGGCAAATATCATATTGGGCCATCCCGGGATCAGGCGTGACAATCCTGATTATTATGCGGTCTCCGTCATGAACTACATCCTCGGCGGAGGAGGGTTTGTATCACGATTAATGGACAATATCCGGGATAACCGGGGACTTGCATATGATGTCCGCAGCTACTTCTCGGCGAACAAATATGCCGGCAGTTTTCAGGCAGGTCTCCAGACAAAAAATGAATCCGCAAACACTGCGATCGGAGAAGTCCTCAAAGAGATCGAGAGGATCAAAACAGAGCCGGTCAGCGACAGGGAACTCAGCAGCGCCAAATCATATCTGACCGGCAGTTTCCCACTCCGTATCGACTCAAACAGGAAAATAGCCGGGTTTTTAACTGCGGTGGAATTCTATGGACTCGGACTGGATTATGTTGATAATTACAAGAAATTTATCGAGGCTGTAACAAAAGATGATATACTGAGGGCAGCGAAAAAATACCTGAGCACGGAAAGCTATATACTCGTTGTGGTCGGGGACATTGAAAAAGCAGCGCTGAGGTACTAACTGCCTTACCGACCAACCTGAAAAAAATACGGAGGGAAAATGAAAAAAACAGAGATTATCAATCTGCTGAATCAGGACCTGACCTGTGAGATCGAGGCGATCCTCGTATATATGAGGGACAGTTTTGTGACCCCGATTTGCGACCCGAGCAGGACAATGGAGGAGATCGCCAAGGACGAGATGCGGCATGCCGAAACCCTGTCTGAGTTGATCGTTGATCTGGGCGGCATACCGTCAATGCTCCATAAGGAACTGGACTTCGGCAAGGGAGGCCCGAAAGGGTATCTGAAAAAACTTATCGCTTTGGAGAAGGGCGCCATAGCGATGTATAACGAGCATATCGCCGTCATCCCTGATGGGAAGATTAAAAAGAAACTCACTCACATCCTCCATGAAGAAGAAGAACACCTCGAAGAGTTTCAGGAAAAGCTCAGGGACCTGAAATAGGCGAAGGAGAGATCAGGCTGTTATTTTTACCAGGCGAGCCTGGCATAATGAAGACAACTCTGACTTCTTAATCCTCATAGATCATCTTAACAGTCATACCGCCGTCGATGATAATGTTTTGCCCGGTCATAAATCCGGCTGATTCGCTCAAAAACAGACAGGCTTCGGCGATGTCTTTTGGTTCGCCCACCCGACCCACAGGATGCTGGAGGCGGTCTCGTTCGGAATGGAGCACTGCCTGTGCATGGGCGGAATCCTGCCAGTCACGCGTCTCAATCCACCCGGGACTGATACAGTTGACGCGAATACCATAGGGGCCGAGACTGATGGACATGCCATGGGTAAGGGATACAATGCCGCCTTTTGATGCAGTATATGCTTCTGTGCCCGGCTCCGACATAAAAGCCCGGGTCGAAGCAATATTAATCCCAGAATGTCCGTTAGACAAAGATGTCTAATGGCCGTCATTAGGGGATATAGAGCATAACCCCTTGAAAAGAGGATAGAATATGAGACGGCTGAGGCAGCATAGGGTCGAATAAAGCAGTAAGGGAAACATACATGGCAAAAGACCTTCAGTTGAGTTTTACGGATAAGGAGATAACACCGTGGGGCGGGCTATCGCTAATGAGTCGGCTATTGAAGAAGGCAGGTTTTCGAGAAGCACTTCAAGGGGCGGGATTACCGTTAAAGGGATCAAACCGGGGATATGACCCTGAGCAATTGGTCGAGCAGTTTATGATCGGGGTCTGGTGTGGAGCCAACCGATTTGAACATATGGAAGTAACGCGGCATGATGAAGCGATCCGACAGATATTTGATTATGAGCGGATGGCAGGGCATAAGGCATTTGCAAGGCATTTTGGCAAGTACACACAGGGGATAAACCAGCGGGTATTTGGCAAGTTGTATCGGTGGTTTTATGAGCAATTACAGTTTGACAACTTCACGCTGGATATGGACTCGACGGTAATGAGTCGTTATGGGAATCAGGAGGGGGCACGACGCGGTTATAATCCACAAAAGCCGGGACGCAACTCGCATCATCCGTTGTTGGCATTTGTGGCAGATTGCCGTATGGTAGCCAACTGCTGGCTCAGGTCAGGAGATGCACATACAGCGAATAACTTTCATGGTTTTCTCAGTGATACCCTTGAGAAGCTCTCCGGCAAGAAGATAGGATTATTGAGAGCTGACAGCGGGTTTTTCAGCAAACAGGTCATTGAGCAGCTTGAGAACGCTGAGAGGCCGATACCCTATATCATTGCAGTTCGACTGCATCGGACATTGCAAAGGATGCTGGCCGGACACCGGCAATGGCAGGCACTCGATGACGGCATAGATGTTTCCTCTATAGAATATGAGAGTCCGGGATGGGGCAAAGCACGAAGGATGGTCATGGTAAGGCAGTTGATCACGCGCAGACCAAAGGCAACCGGCAAAATCCTGAAGCTTTTTGCTGCTGATGCCGAGTATCAGCAGTATCGGTATGGATGTTTTGTAACAAGTCTGGATCTGCCGGCAGCATTGGTTTGGAAAATCTACAGAATGAGAGCCGATGCAGAAAACCGTATCAAGGAACTGAAATATGATTTTGGAGCGGATAGTTTCAACGTAAATAACTTCAGCGCTACAGAGGCGACGATGAACTTTGTTATGTTGGCCTATAACCTGATGAGTCTGTTCCGACAGGTCGTTTTGGGCGAGCAAGGTTCAGCCTACATTGAAAACGCTACGGTATAAGGTTTTTGCTGTCGGCGGATACCTGACAAAAAATGGAAATGCCAGAGTTCTTAAACTATCTCTGGCAATGCGAAGACGTGAATGGTTTACAGGGCTTTGGGATAAATCACGGGCTTTTGATCTGCCCGCTATATTCCCATCGCATCTCTAATGGACAATCTGGGTTAATGATAACCCCGCCGCTCCCGCGTTCGGCCATCAGACGGGCAGCCGCCTAGGAGCAGAGAACTGTACCACGCAGATTCACTGCGATGACACGGTCGAAATCTTCAATGGAAAGCTGCAGGAAGGGAGTGTTGCGTCCGATTGCCGCATTGTTGATCAGAACGTCCGGACAGCCGAGTTCCCGAAAGGTCTGTTGCATCCATTTTCCCACTGCTACAGCCTGAGATACATCCGCCAGGACAAAAACGGCTTTAGCACCCAGGTCGTTCAGTTTCCGGATTGTTTCCAACCCGGCATTTTCGTTAGTATCAGCAATCGACACTGAGTAGCCGGCCCGTCCGAAATGCAACGCCACTGCCCGTCCAATGCCTTGTGCCCCGCCAGTGACAGCCAAAACTTTCAAGATGTCCTCCTGAATATCGTTATTACAGTTTTAATGCGACACGTTGTCGTACACCCAAGATAATAATAGCAGTTCAGGAAAGCTCAACGCAGGTTTGAGCGTATAGAGAATTTGAAAAGCCTTCCTCAGAACAACCGGGGATGGCCTGACCGCTCATTGATCAGTTTCAACAACTCCGGATACGTGATCGTTTTGACCTCCAGAGACTTTGCTTTCTGGAGCTTTGAGCCCGGATCTTCGCCAATGATGAGAAAATCTGTTTTAGCAGAAAGCGCTGAAGACGGATGCCCACCGTTTTTTTCGATCAACTCCTCTACGTCCTTTCTCGGCTTCGGGAGTGCACCGGTAATCACAAAAGAAAGCCCCTGAAGCGGCAGGTCCTCTCCTGCGTCGGCTGCAAAGTCAGGATTTTTAATATCCAGGCCGAGCTCGATCATCGAATCGAGCGTCTGCAGATTTTTCTCATCATTGAAGAACGCTGATACTGATGAGGCTATCTTCTCCCCCACCTGCTTTATCGGCATGATCTTCTCAGGGGATATTTTATAGAGGTCTTTCAGTCTTCTGAAATTCCTTGCAAGGAGTTTTGCAGCATACTCGCCTACATGGAGGATACCGATTGCAAAGAGGAACTTTGCAAGGGTGGTATGCTTTGAGCGTTCGATAGCCTCGATAAGATTCTGAGCGGACTTTTCCGCAAATCTCGGAAGCTCCAAAAGGTCTTTCTTTTTCAGCTTGTAGATATCTTCAAAATGCTGTATCAGTCCCCGCGAATACAAAAGCTCTACATTCTTTTCACCGAGGCCTTCGATATCCATTCCCCCCCGGGACGCAAAATGGATGATCTTTTCCCGTACCTGAGCAGGGCAGTGAAGGGATACGCAGCGGACCGCAACTTCCCCCTCTTCCCTCATCACCCGGGAACCGCAGGCAGGACATTGCTCCGGAATTGGGAAGACCGTTTCCTTGCCGGTTCTCTTCTCTTTTATGACCATGATTACATGAGGAATCACATCCCCTGCGCGCTCGACCACAACGGTGTCGCCTACCCTGATGTCCTTTCTTTCGATCTCGTCCCAGTTATGGAGTGTTGAACGGGAAACCGTAACACCGCCGATCGTTATTGGCTCGAAGACGGCAAAGGGTGTTATCACCCCGGTCCTGCCTACGCTGTGACGGATCTCCCTGATCGTCGTTGTCCCCTGATGGGCTGCGAATTTATAGGCTATCGCCCAGCGCGGCTCCCTTGTCTTCACCCCTAATTTTTGCTGGAGCCCGAAATCGTTCACTTTGATTACAGCGCCGTCTGTCTCAAAGGTAAAATCACCCCTCTGTTCTTCGATCGCCCTGACCGCATCGATGGCCGCGTCAATCCCCTTTGCGGTCGTCATCCTGACCGGCACCGGGAATCTTGCCTGTGACAGCCAGTTGATCAGCTCAGTCTGGCTCTTTAATGCCAGTCCTTTAACCGCTCCTAACCCGTAACACGCGAGATAGAGCTTGCGTAATGCAGTGACCGCGGGATCGAGCTGTCTGATAGATCCAGCAGCAGCGTTTCTTGGGTTAGCGAACAACGGATCACCTTTCTCTTCCCTCTGCCTGTTTAACGCATCAAACTCATCCAGGTCCATATAGACCTCTCCGCGGATGTCGATCTCCTCCGGCACTTTGAGCTGCCCTTCTATTTTCAAAGGGACTGCCTTGATCGTCCGGATATTCCTGGTTACATCTTCCCCTATCGAACCGTCACCCCTTGTAGACGACGTATGGAGAAACCCGTTTCTGTAGCTTAGTTCTATCGCAAGTCCGTCGTATTTGGGTTCTACGGTATACTCTATTTCTTCGTCACTTTCAATCAGCCTCTTTATCCTTCTGTCGAATTCCCTTAACTCATCATACGAAAAAGCGTTATCGAGCGACAACATCGGTTCCGTATGTCTTACCTTTTCGAATTTTTCGAGCGGAGGCGCTCCGACACGCAGTGTGGGGGAATCCTGAAGCTGATAGCAGTACTTTTCTTCGAGCTCCCTGAGGCGGCGGTACTGCCTGTCATATTCGGCGTCTGAAATAACAGGGGCGTCAAGGACATAATAACGGTATGAGTGGTAGTTCAGGTCCTTAACGAGCTGTGCAATCTCCTTTTTTATCTGTTCAGGCATCTTTTCGGATGTGGTCATTGTTTTATCCCAGACAATTCGTCTCTCAGAAATTTCAACGATAACAAGACCGCCTCTTCCCTGTTCCGGATTCTGTCACCGCGCAACCGTAATTCCCTGACCAGTGTTTTTTCTGCTGTACTGATCCCGACATAGACAAGGCCTTTCTCTTTTTCTTCAAGCACATCGGGACCGAGATTTCCGGTGGTTGACAAGGCGTAATCAGCAGCGCTAAGCAAACGGATTCTTTCGGCCATCTCCTTTGCTGTTTCAGGGCTTACCATCCCGCAGGATGCGATCGTTCCTGAAGATACACCCAGGATCTTCTCCTTGGATAACTCGGAATACGTCACAATCCCCGCCTCAAAAAACCTGCTTGCACCGGGGAGGTAAGTAAGGTAATGACTGATAAGTCCGCCGGTACATGACTCAGCGACAGAAAGCATAAACCCCTTCTGAATGAACAACTCCTGTATGTCATGGATGATTTTTAAAAATTCCTCAGTCATCTTCCCGCCCGAAGAGGGTCGATACAAAAACCGCACCCGCTTATTTTGGTTTCCAGACTTTCCCTTTGTCAATAATATGTTCGACAATCCACCCCCTGTGCTGGAGTTCCCGGGATATCCATTTCCGGTGACATTTCCAGGGGAATCTTTCAGCGCAGATAATCGCTGAGAGCATGCCTTCGGCGATGGATTCGACCATTCCTACCCCGCGAGAGAATTCATCGGTGATGATATATGCAGTATAGCCGCCTTTTCTGAAGCCGCCCAACTCCCTGCCAAGGAAATAATACGCGATGCCGTTTGAGGTCAAAAGCTCTGACAGTCCTGGGTTGCTGAAATGTGGTATCCTGCTCCTTGGAAAGCTCCTGACATCGATGACCGCCCTGATCTCATAGGCCATGAGGATCTCGATAAAATCCTCCGCGCTTCTCAATCCTGTGCCTAGTGTATAGATCATGGTATTCTGCATGAAGAATATTTTATACTTTTTTACGGAAAGACAGTGAAAATCAAAAAAAGAGATTATTAAAAAAATTCTATAACGGTTTTCATTATAATACGCTTTCTGAAAATTCATGTTCATCGTGACAGGAATTAAGACAATAATTGACAATTTTTGTCATCCCGGCTTGACATATGCTCACGATTTCACGTATGCTTTTCACTGATAATATCTATATTTAAAAGAAATAATTAATTTTAGTTATTGGCACGAAAACTGCTCATTTGATGCTTCAGAACGAATGTTGAAGTGAAAGGAGCTTGGAATGGCAAATAAGCAGGTAGTAGTCACAGCAGAGGAATATCAGGCAGTATGAGAAGGTGTGAGTCAATCCTGGCCGCTTTTCTCTTTCTTTTTTTCATTCTTCCGCCACCTGTCTTTGCATCTGAAACTTCAACTACAATAGGATTGTCTGGAGCTGCACATCAGGAGCAGAAGAGCGTCCCGGACCCGAGTTTGCAGACTTCTGTTCCAAAAGCCCAGAATTCAGACCTCAGTCAACATCATGGGGTGGTTCAACAGGAGCAGGAAATCACCTCTGGCGTCACCGCCGCCAATGCAGGATATAACCTGCATGCCTATAACTCGAATGAAGTTGCGTCACGGGCCGTGGAAAAGAGTATCGGGCTCTTCAGCAACACGATTAAGGAAAGATTTTCTCTCTGGCTCAGCAGGTCAGGAAAATATCTCGATATGATGAAAGAGATACTCAAGGAGAACGATGTGCCTGAGAACATTGTTTTTCTTTCCCTGATAGAAAGCGGGTTTAATCCTAACGCGTATTCTGTTGCTCAGGCTGCAGGCCCCTGGCAGTTCATTGCATCCACCGCCAAGAGATATGGTCTGAAGATAAACTGGTGGAAGGATGAAAGAAGAGATCCCGTTAAATCTACCGGCGCGGCCGCCTCTTACCTGAAGGACCTTTATAAAATGTTCGGTTCATGGAACCTTGCGATGGCGGCTTATAACGCAGGGGAAGGAAGAATCCTCAAGGCAATGAAAAGGAGCAACGCGGAGAGTTACTGGGAACTGCTCGATACAAGCCATATAAAAAATGAAACAAAGGAATATGTGCCCCGGTTTATCGCCGCGAGTCTCATAGCCAATAATCCGCAGGAGTTCGGTTTTGACGAGATCGAATATCACGAGCCCTTAAGCTTTGATGAAGTTGTACTTGACTCTCCTGTCGACCTTTCCGTGGCAGCAGACTGCGCGGGCACAACGGTTGAGGAGATAAAAAGGCTGAATCCTGAATTGAGGAGATGGTGTACACCTCCTGATGTTCCCAGCTACACCCTGAAGATCCCCGCAGGCACGAAAGAGCGGTTCTCCGAATCCCTTGCATCCATCTCTGAAGATGAACGTTTTACCATAGAGAGATATAAGGTAAAAAAAGGAGAGACCTTTAACCACATTGCGAAAAAAACCGGAGTCCCGGTATCGGTTATTCTCTCACTCAACTCAATGGAAAAGATTATGCCCCTGAAGCCGGGAAGAGTCGTTTATCTTCCCCCGAAGGCTCTCTTCAAACTTGATTACGTAGACAAGTCGCTGACCAAGAAAACCTCATACCGCAAGGCCTCTTTGTCCAAAAAGAAGGTCAAAAAGGTGTCGGCAAAGAAACGCGGCAAAACACGGAGAAGCAAGAAGATATAAGGTTTTTGTTACCCTTCTTTTTTCGGCCCCAGCTTTGCCTTTGCTTCCGCTGTGAATGGTGATTCGGGAAATTTTTCGGTAAGTTCCCTGTATTTTGCGTTCGCTTCTGTTGTCTTACCGTCTTTCTCAAGGATCCTGCCCGCCTCAATCAGGGCATAGTCCTGTAAAACAGCACCTCCCTTATAGATAGCATCAAGCGTTTTCAACGCTGCATCCTTGTCTCCTTTGATGAGCTGGATTGCAGCTATCTTCTGGTGTGCAACAGGAAGGAGGTCCTTTGCGTTTGCATGCTTTTTCAAAAAGGTATTTAATGTATTCAAGGCTTCATCATATTGCTCAAGTTCATATTGGCAGCTCGCGATATATAATAGCACCCTCGGTGATTTCTGTTTGTTGTACGCCTGCTGGAACAGACCGAGCGCCTGCCGGTACTGCTCCTGCTTTGACATGTTCTGTTTCTGGTCGAGATTGTAGTAGATATTATACGCACTGTTTTCGAGCTGGCGGGATTTCTTGTCTGCAGAATACTGGGAGAAAAGAATTACGGCTAACACTAAAACTGCGCTCAGTCCGATCAGGCCGTATATCAGGAGCGTCTTCTTTTTTTTCTGCAGCTTTCCCTTAATATCTTCGAGTACGTCTTGTATTTCGACTTCTGATCCGGCATCCTTTTTCGCTTTTTTCTTAATCGCCTTTGGCATTAATTCCTCCTTAAAACTTTATCTATCAAAGATTTTGAGTTCTCAAATATGCTGTCGACCCTGTTCTCCTCGATTCCGGCAGCAAGCAGGATCTGACATGCTGTCTGTTTGGTTATCAGGTCAGACGGGCCGTGGCTGTCTGTATTAATACAGAGGGGCGTACCGAAACGGACCGCTTCTTTGGCAACATAGCCGTTTGCCAGCGAATGTCCCTTCCTTGCCGTAATCTCAAGCAGTATGTTCTTCTCCTTTGCAAGGAGCAGGTCCTCTATCGATATCAGGCCGGGGTGCGAAAGAATATCGGCTCCCGCCTCTATGGCAGCCCTGTTTGTGCCTTTCAGTACCGGCTCCACGATAGTCTCTCCATGTACCACGACTATCTTTGCTCCGAGTTGTCGTGCCTCCTTTACCAGCTCGGGGATCAAGGCAGGCGGAGCATGGGTTATTTCCGCGCCCGGGAGGACCTCTATTGAAACGAACGGTTTTATCTTCTGAATGGCCTTCACAATGCGCGGGATAATCAGGTCAATATTGGATGAATCCATATGATCCGTAATAGCGATAGCGCTGTATCCGATCGCCTCCGCCCTTCTGACAAGCTCGAAGGGAATCAGTTCCCCGTCGCTGAATACCGTATGGGTATGCAAATCAATCATCTTAAAAAGATACAAGAATACCATGCAAAATGTAAAGGCAATGCAATACTCTTTTCTGGTCAGCATACTGCTGCAAAGTGGGTCCCGCTGCAAAAAACATGAGCCTGTTGTCTCTTTGAAATGCGGGAGGTTGCGCAGACGAAGCTGGCGCGTGTTTAGGCCTTTTGCCTTTGGCAGCAGGATCATATTAGAATATTAAATGAAAATAAAGAGTAGCCGTGTAGATATTTTTACTCTCTTGTCCTTTTCATCCCTGACCCTTCTCTTCTCTCTCGTCTTCACAGCCCTTTCTCCCGTGACTCATGCTGCAGCCTTTCACGCTGAGCTTAAGCCGGTAAAGGTATATCCCGGAGATGCTTTTGTACTCAGGGTAACGGGGCTAAAACGATCAGCCGTGCCATCAGCGTTTCTGAAAGAATTACCGCTTCGGTTCAGCAGTTGCGGAAAAGGCTGTTTTCTTGCAATCGGGGCGGTTGATCTGAACACAAAAACGGGGAGTCACCGGATCTCCCTGAAGATCGGCAAAAAGAAGACCACAATGCGGCTGCGGGTGCTGCATGCCACGTTCGCGACAATACACCTCTCGCTTCCCGAAGAAAAGGCATCGCCGTCTCCCGGAGACATAGAACGTATCAACAGGGAGGCAGACCTGCTGCATGCGATCTGGCAGATAGACTCTGAGAAACTCTGGGGGGGAGACTTCATGCTCCCTCTCGAAAAACCGTTGTCAACACGTTTTGGCACAAAGAGGATAATCAACGAAAATACAGAAAGTATTCACCGCGGTCTGGACATTGAGGGCGAGGAAGGAGATGCCGTACATGCATCGAACAGGGGAAGAGTCGTGCTGACCGAAGAGCTTTTTTTCGGGGGGAACACGGTTATTCTCGACCACGGACAGGGTATTTTTACGGTTTATATGCATTTGTCGGGATTCAATGTCGCTCCCGGTTATCTCGTATCGAAAGATGATGTCATCGGGTATGTCGGCTCATCCGGGAGGTCGAGTGGACCACACCTCCACTTCGGAGTGAAGGTAATGGGCATAAATGCCAATCCTGTCTCGGTCTCGGACCTAAAACTATGAAGGCGTCCCCGATATGTCGGTAAATCAGGATAATATTGACGAAGCCCTCGGCATAACGAGATGCGCCCGCTGCGGCCAGAGGCTCGAGGGCGAAATAGAATGTCCGTTCTGCTCACTCTTCCCTGAAAAACACCGGACACCAGGCACTTCCAAATGGGTTTTTATGACCGCCTGTTTTCTCACCTCTCCGCTCAGCCTGTACGCTGTTATTACTACTCAGCGGCTGAACAGGCTTGAAAAGTGGCTTGTATTTTCAGGATGCCTTTTATGGTTCGGCCTGTATCTTTACAATTAATTAGCCGACCTGCCTGCCGGCATGCAGGTATTCCTCGGGTAAGTATGTTTGAGATCAAGAGGCAAAAGTCTCGCAGCGCAGCGAGAATGTCCTCCCCGGCGGATTCGCCGAGGCGAAAGCTCGAATGCTCAATCCTGCCTTATGCTACAATAATTTTATGAATATATGGATTAAAGTATGTTGCTTATGCTGACAGTTTCAGCACAAAACCTGATCAAGGATTATAACTCCCTGAGAGCAGTCGATAACATCAGCTTCGGGATATCATCTGCCGAGTGTTTTGGTTTTCTCGGCCCAAATGGCGCCGGCAAGACAACGGTCATGCGCATGATCTACTGCTTCCTGCCGGTGACATCAGGAGAACTGCAGGTGCTTGGCCTCAATGTGGCAGAGCGTCCGAGCGAGATAAAATCAAGGATCGGTGTAGTGCCACAGGAAAACAACCTTGACCCGGACCTTTCGGTATTCGAAAATCTTGTTGTGTACGCCCGGTACTTCGATATTCCAAAGAAAATCTCTGCGGTGCGTGCCTGGGAGCTCCTCGACTTTGTCGAGCTCAGGGAGAAGGCTAAAGTCAATATCAAGGACCTCTCCGGCGGGATGCGACAGACGGTTACTCCTTGCGCGGTCCCTCATAAACAACCCTGAGATTCTGATCCTCGATGAACCGACAACAGGTCTTGATCCGCATTCCAGACACGCAGTGTGGGAAAAAATGGATTATCTGAAATTAAACGGTACAACACTCATCCTCACGACCCATTATATGGAAGAGGCGGAAAAGCTCTGCGACAGGGTTGCTATCATGGACTCAGGAAAGATCGTTACGATCGATTCCCCCACGAATCTCATGGCGATTCACGGCGGCAATCTTGAGGATGTCTATCTGAAACTAACAGGGAGGCAGTCTTGCAGCTTAAAAGGGCGTTCAGGGTCTGGCAGAGGAACTTCACGGTCTATACCAAGCTCTATAAATCGAGCCTGGCGCTGAATTTCGTCGAGCCTGTTCTCTATCTCGCTGCGCTGGGGCTCGGGCTCGGTGCATTCGTAAAGGAGATCAACGGCATACCCTATATCAACTTCATAGCGCCGGGAATCATCGCCTCCTCTGCGATGTTCGCAACTGCCTATGAATGCACCTACGGCACCTATGTCAGGATGTTCTATCAGAAGACCTTTGACGCAATCCTTGCCACACCGGTAAATGTGAATGATCTTATCGCAGGTGAACTGATGTGGGGCGCATCGAAGAGCATGCTCTATGGCACGATTATCATGGCAGTGATCTCAGCCTTCGGACTGGTGAGTTCTCCCCTGATTCTTGGCGGTCATCCCGTGTGCTCTTTTTCAGCGGTCTGATATTTGCGGAGATATCAATGATATTCGTTGCGGTCGTGCCGGGCATAGACTCCTTCAACTATTTCTATACCCTCTTTATGACTCCGATGTTTCTCTTCTCCGGCATCTTCTTCCCTGTCGATACCCTGCCGCCGCTTGTTTCAAAGATCGCATTTTTCACACCCCTCTATCACCTTGTGAACATCTGCCGTTCTGCTGCACTAGGCCACCTGCAGGGCAATCTCTGGGATATCGCATGGCTTGTTTTTGTGGCGATGATCCTTGCGCCCTATCCCTTCAGGCTGATGAGGAAACGGCTTATTCAGTAGAAATCAGCAATCAATGTCGCACCTTACATGATTTCAAGGCAGTTTCCTCTTTTGCTTTCTCCAAAAACAATACTGCTCCTGTTTTTTCGCAAATCTGCAAAGCAATTTGCTGAAATGCACGGGAGATGCAAAGGGACAAATCAATAAAAACAATGAGTTAGCAGTTGGCATGGCAAATGCACTATATATGGCAGATACCAGAAGTCAATGAAGAAGGAGGACACGAAGATGAAAGACACAACCTATACAAAGAAACTGGCATACATGGGAGCAGGATGCGGAGTGGTGCTCTTTGCAGTATTCGGATTGCTTCCAGGGTCATTCCTTGGCGGAGTCATGGGATTAAATATAGCAGGCATAATGTTTGGCACACCGGTAGGCGCAGGATTGCTTCCCAAGGATGATCGTAGCAGCCTCGATGGTGGTTGGGGTGATGGTATCAGGGACGATGTTCATCATGGCATCAACGACCCTGGGCTGGCTGATCGGCACGATAGTGGATGCGATAAAGACAGGGAATAAAGAACTGGCAACAGTAGAGCACAAATAAGTAGAACCGTAAATCGTAAAAGTGAATAGTGAAGATAAGGCATAAGATAAAACATAAAACAATTAAAAGGAGGACGTGTCATGACAGCAGGAAGAACAAATACAATGAAGGTTGGGACAAAGATCGGAGCAGGGCTATGGGGTGTTGGCATTTCTGGTATTTGGAATAGTGCCGGGGTTTTATTTCGGCAGCTACGGGACATTGATACTGTTGAGCCATCTGGCAGGCGGGCCAGTGGAGCCGACAACGATAGTAAGGATGCTGACTGTAGTTGGTATCATGCTGGGCATCTTCTGCGTCGGAGCAGTGAGCATAGTGCTGGGCTCAGTATTCGGGACAGCCATGGGTTATGTGGTTGACGTAATCGGCAGCCTCGGCAGGGCAAAAGAGACAGCGGAAGTCAAGGCCCACAACTAATACATCTTATCTCCCCTAAGCCCCTGCTCCTTGCAGGGGCTTTTTTTTGCATACACAGTCCACAGCATATACATTTTCGGAAAATCATACCGCCTTATACTACGATAAGTTAAGCTTCTTCACCCGGGAATGAATGAATTTGCCAAGATTCGCCCTGTCATTATCTTTCAGAGAAAGAAACTCTATGCCGATATCAAAGCGGGGATTCTCATTACCGGACCGTGGAACAACCGAGGCAATCCTGGCCTGGCATGTTATGGACGAGGATTCCTGCGAAAGAGGCAGTTTCAACGGGTAGCGCTCTTCGAGTCCAAGAGCAGAGTCACTCTCTATCAGCATGCCGCCGAGGCTGATCTTCCTGACAGGCAGGAGTTTCGGAAGCTTCAGGGTCGCTTTCTTATTGGATACAATCATAAAACGAAGCGCGCCCGGCTTGTAATCGTCACCCGCCATTTTTTCATCCGGCACCCCGGAGGTCCTCATGAAATCCTTCAGCCTGACCACCTCATCTGAGGCGATGTTCTGGAACTGCAATCCTGCAGTATAACCCTGCTGCGCACGATCATCAGGGAACTTCCATACGGCACGGCACCGGAGGTAACGTGGCTTCTTGCCGTCAGAGATATTTATCAGATATCTGCCGTCAACGCGGAGGTCCTTCATCGTATGGATACATGCTCCGGTCACGCTGATATCATTCAGGACAACTTCTTCGGAAAAAAGCATATGAGCATGTATCTCCATACCCTCAACAGCGTAACGGGTAAAACGCCTTTTCTTTACATAGTTGCGGTATCAGGTACAGCCATTTTTCAGCATTCTCCATTTCTTATCAGCAGCCTTTTCCTGGGCTCGAATCCGCCTTTTTTCTGTACATACTGTCGCTGCTTTTCAGCACGACATCTCCATGTTTATATTTTAATATATATGTCCTGATCTATAAAGAGCAATTATCGTTCCAGCCTGTTCCCCTGAGGCTCCGTATGTCTGAAAACAGTAGCTCCTTGATAAATGCTTTTCTAGTACGGATGGGTTACAGACTTCACAATGTGGAAGAAGATTACATAGTTGAACAAAGATTACCCAAAAAACAGCAGGTTAAGCGAATCCCTTTTCTTACTCTGCGTCCTCTTCGGTTCAATGATATTTTCGGGTCAAGGGAAGAAACCAAGCCATCGGACAAAAGCCTGCACCACTTATTTTTTCACCTTCCGAAACTCACCCCAATCGACTCTGCGGCCTTAACGAGTGATCCTTCAGGATCAACCAGTTTCATCCTCGTGATCGCCTTTTCGAGCGGCACAGAAGTGATCGAAGGAGGTTTATAGGAAACCATATGACCGAACTTCCCTTCTGCCAGAAGCTCGACAGCCTTAACGCCGTACTGTGTCGCGAGTATCCGGTCAAAGGCGCAGGGAGAGCCCCCGCGCTGAACATGGCCGAGGACTGTTACCCTCACGTCTATTCCGGTCATTTTCTTGATCGCCTCTCCAACGCTGTTTCCTATGCCCGAAAATCTCAGGACATAACCTGAAGGATCTTTTTCGAGAACCGCCATCTCGCCGCCGGCAGGCTTCGCTCCTTCAGCGACAACAACAATGCTCGAATTGCACCCTGATTTTTTTCTTCTGATAATATGTTGGGCTACCCGCGAGATGTCATAGGGTATTTCAGGGACCAGGATCACATCAGCACTGCCTGCGATGCCTGCCTCAAGGGCGATCCAGCCCGCATATCTTCCCATCAGTTCAACCACCATCACCCTGTGGTGGCTTTCAGCGGTCGTGTGGAGTTTGTCGAGGGCATCTGTTGCTGTTTCAACTGCTGTCCTGAATCCAAAGGTTATATGGGTCGCCCTGAGGTCATTATCAATCGTCTTTGGCACTCCGATGGCCTTGACACCTTTCTGAATCAGTTTGTAGGCAATATTCAGCGAGCCGTCCCCTCCTATCACAATAATCGCATCAATACCGGCTCTTTTCATATTTTTTATTGCATTGTCTGAGAGGTCTTTATCAACCTGCTTTCCTTTTTCGGTGACTTTAAATGCGAAGGGATTTCCCCTGTTCGTTGTCCCGAGGATCGTGCCGCCCCGGTAGAGGATACCGCGTGTGTTCCAGGGAGTAAGTTGCTTAATGCTGGTCTTGCCGAGCAGACCCTCAAATCCGTCGAAAATCCCTGCGACCTCCCAACCAAATTTAACATGGGCTGTCCGGACAACCGCCCTGATAACACCGTTAAGGCCCGGGGCGTCCCCTCCGCCAGTCAATACTCCTATTTTCATGCCCGTGTCCCTCCTCAAATTTATTTTCCCGTGCTAATATGGAAGTAATTATAGGCGAAAAAGGGAAAAGATGCATATAGACGGATATGTCTTCGGAAGAATAACAATCGACGGGAAGAGCTATACCTCTGATATCATCCTCTATCCTGACAGGATTGACCCTTTGTGGTGGAGGAAAGAGGGTCATTATCTTCAGAAAGAGGACCTCTCCGGGATTATCGAGGCCAGGCCGGACATCTTCATCGTCGGTACCGGTGATATGGGCGTGATGCAGGTGCCGGAAAGCACGATACGCTTTCTTCAGAAACACGGGATCGAGGTTCATGTCGCAAAGACAGGTAAGGCGGTCGAACTCTTCAATAATAAGCCGGCCGGCAAGAAGGTCATTGGCGCCTTCCATCTTACCTGCTGAAAAGGCAAGCTGGTTTCTCTTACTATCATTCTTTAGCAGGATATTATTTTCATTTTAGCGATGCTTAGGCTATAGTAGACAATCAATCTGGAAGGGAGTTGTGTCATGCTCGATGCACGGTTTGTGAGGGAAAATATAGACGCGGTCAAAGAATCACTCAATAAAAGGGGATACGAATTTCCCCTGTCTCATTTTCTGAAAATAGAAGAAAAAAGAATAACAGTGCTCAAAGAAACTGAGGAACTCAGAAACAGACGAAACACGGTCTCCGAGGAGATCGGCAGACTAAAGAGAGAAAAGAAAGATGCCTCTTCCCAGCTCGAAGAGATGAAAGGCGTCTCTGATCAGATTAAGCTGCTTGACGAGAAACTGAAGGAAACCGAAGAGGAAACGAGGAACCTGCTCCTCACGATACCGAATATTCCAAACGAATCCGTACCAACCGGCAGAGACGAGACAGAGAACATAGAGATACGGAAGTGGGGCATCCCCGGGAAATATGCATTTGAACCTCTGAATCACTGGGACATTGCCGCAACCTTGGACATTATAGACTTCGACCGCGCTTCAAAGATCGCAGGCGCGCGGTTCGCCTTAATGAAGGGACCAGGCGCGCGGCTTGAACGGGCACTCATGAATTTCATGCTTGATCTCAATACCTCGAAAGGTTACACAGAAATATTTCCACCTATCCTTGTAAACAAAGAGAGCATGACCGGAACAGGCCAGCTCCCGAAATTTGAGATGGAACTCTTTAGGATCGCGGAACCTGAGTTTTACCTTATTCCTACCGCAGAGGTGCCGGTCACAAACATCCATAGAGACGAAATTCTGAAAGAAGAAGACCTCCCGCTTTATTACACTGCCTATACCCCCTGCTTCAGGAGAGAAGCCGGTTCCTACGGAAAGGACACAAGAGGATTGATCAGGCAGCACCAGTTCAATAAGGTAGAGCTGGTAAAGTTCGTGAGGCCGGAAGATTCCTATGCAGAACTTGAGAAACTGACAAATGACGCTGAGGACATCCTGCAGCGACTCGGATTGCCGTACCGGGTGATCACCCTGTGTACAGGAGACATGGGATTTTCCTCTGCCAAAACGTATGACATTGAAGTGTGGCTTCCGGGCCAGAACAGGTACCGGGAGATTTCGTCCTGTTCGAATTTCGAGGATTTTCAGGCGCGGAGGGCCGGGATACGGTTCAAGCGCACAGGGAAAAAAGGCACAGAGTTTGTTCACACCCTGAATGGTTCAGGCCTTGCGATCGGGAGAACACTCGTAGCTGTGCTCGAAAACTACCAGCAGCAGGACGGCTCTGTCCTGATCCCCGAGGTATTGAAGCAGTATATGGGAGTCGACAGAATTCACTAAACAGAGTGAGCAGGGCTGCCCATGAGAGCAAACCCTGCTCATCGCCGAAATCTATTGCACAGAGATCAATTCAATCTCAAAGATCAGGGTCGCATTCGGGCCGATTACGTTCCCTGGCCCCGTTTTCGCCATACGCAAGGCTGGAAGGGACATACAGCTCCCATTTTGAGCCTTCTTTCATCAGCTGCAGGGCCTCCGTCCAGCCGGGAATAACACCTTTTACCGGAAATGCTGCCGGCTCTCCGTGCCCGCGCTTGTAGAGTTGTCAAATTCAGTGCCGTCTATCAAGGTGCCGCGGTAGTGGGTGGATACGGTATCCTCTGCCTTCGGGGTCTTGCCGCTCCCTTCTTTTATCACCTTGTACTGCAACCCGCTTGGAAG
The DNA here is from genome assembly GCA_963746295.1 of uncultured Nitrospira sp. Lineage (GTDB taxonomy): Bacteria > Nitrospirota > Thermodesulfovibrionia > Thermodesulfovibrionales > UBA6898 > JAOUFP01. Next base: position 361,982 of record CAVVAQ010000001.1, read on the forward strand.
TGTTATTACTCCCTCTTTTTTCTTGTTTTCAGCGAGAAAGGCCTCTCCGTCTTTTTTGTTCTTCTCTGCAAGCTGCTTTGTGCGAGCTGCCTGCTTTTCCATCAGCTCCTTTTGCAGTGCAGTAAGGTTCTCTTTGATCTCCTGATCCGTCATGAGTACTTTACCGCCGGAAAGCGTATCTTTCAATCCCTGTGCGAAGACATCAGGATCTACCTCAATTGACTGGGCCTGTAATCTCTTTCCGATATCAGCGCCCATACTGTAGCTCTGTTTTTCCTTTGGCGTTTGAAACGCCTTCTTTTCTTCTGCATTGGCTTGACCTGCCAGAAGTACAACACCTAAAGCCATGGTCACAAATAACTTCATCTCTTCTCCTTTCATGTTTTCATTCGATTTTGAGCGTGAGTAAAAATATCCTTTATATTGTATGCTGTTCAGCAGGTTAAATGCAATCCGGAAGCCCGGAGACGAGAGTACGGCTACGGAGTGCAGGGACAGATCTGGTCAGCCTCCCGTTTGAGCGCCCTGGCTGTTTTTAGATCAATCCCGCTTTTTCTCAGAAAGGACTCCTCATCACTGTCAGCGATATCCTGCGCAAGGATGAAATCGTTTCTGAAAAGGACCTCCAGAAATTTTCTCCGAGCTGACGGGAGAACAGTCACAGGGTAGAGCCTCTTCTCCTCGATCATCTTTTCGAGGCTGCCTGTTCTCGGGTACCGCCAACTTATTATCCGTAATCCGACACACTCCGCGTACCTGATCGCGTCTGTCGTACAGCGGGTATTCGTTACAAGCCATCCCTGGTGAACTTCCTGTTTATGTCCGGGAGCAAGCTCGAAGGCCTTTTTGATATCATTAAACCGCGAATGGATGTACAATGCCACTTTCACATCTGTAGGTTTTCCTCCGTTACTGTGGTATTTGCACTCTATCACGAAATGTTTGTCCCCGTTTTTTGCCAGGACATCCACTTCATGCGTGACACAATACCCCTCGATTATGCGGCCTACTTCAACGGAATATCCATGCTCCTTTAATATTCTGGCTACATACCGCTCAAAAGGATATCCTGAAGGACCGAGGTCTGAAATCGCCTTCTTAAGAGAATAGCGCATGCCGGTTGCAACGTTATAGCGTCTCAGCAGCTTCTTCGCCATTCTGTAGATTTCCTTTGTTCTCATGGAGGGCAGGATTTTTGTTGCCACCTCCCGGGCTATGTCCTCGGCAACATCAGCAGGAGCCCCAGCGCGGATCAGTGAATTGACAAGTTTTGTTATATCAAAGTCCTCAGGTTGCCCGGAAGCCTTCAGTATCGAGATCTTCATAGTTGAAAATATACCACTTTCCGCTCATTCTGAAAATAGCCGGAGAGCTTCTGTGGTATAATTTTTATAATCTGGGGAGGAACCATGAAATTACAGAAAGATGTCCTGGGCCTGATCGGAAATACGCCATTAGTAAAAATCAACACCCTTGCTGGCTCTGAGGACGCCGCAATATGGGCAAAGCTTGAAGGATATAATCCGGGCGGTTCTGTCAAAGACAGGATTGCTCTTTCGATGATAGAAGCAGCTGAGCGTGACGGAAAGTTGGTCCCGGGGGGCGTTATTGTCGAACCGACGAGCGGCAACACGGGGATTGGCCTTGCTATGGTTGCCGCCATTAAGGGCTACCGGCTTATTCTTACCATGCCCGATACCATGTCGATGGAGCGCAGGCAACTCCTTCAGGCTTACGGAGCCGAACTGGTCCTTTCAGAGGGAAAGAAAGGAATGAAGGGGGCTGTAGAAAAGGCCGGCGAAATATTAGAAAGCAACCGCGGCTATTTTATGCCTCAACAGTTTGAAAATAATGCAAACCCTGAGATACACAGGAAAGCAACCGCAGTTGAAATCCTGCATGACCTGGGGGTTGTCCCCGATGCCTTCGTGGCCGGGGTCGGCACCGGCGGTACAATAACCGGCGTAGGAGAAGTACTGAAGGAGCGAAATCCGGATGTCTGGATAGCTGCAGTAGAACCCGCTTCATCGCCGGTACTCTCAGGGGGAAACCCCTCCCCGCACAAAATAGCGGGAATCGGCGCCGGATTTGTGCCTGGCGTTCTCAATACCCGCATCTATAACGAAGTCATTGCGGTAACAGACACCGACGCTGCGGAGACTGCGCGGTCTCTGGCAAAAGAAGAAGGCATCCTTGCAGGCATATCCTCTGGCGCCGCCCTGTGGGCAGCGTTAAAAGTCGCGAAAAAACTCGGAAAAGGCAAACAGGTCGTCGTAATTATCCCTGACAGGGGGGACCGGTACCTCAGTACAGGCCTGTTTTTATCTGAATCGCCATAGGAGAAAGAGCGCTCAACCTGGAGCGGACAGCGTCAGAACTGAAACATCAATGATCGATGATTAAGGAAAAGTACCGATTGTTCGCCCTTGGCATATCACCATTACATTCAGCATTAAAATTCCGTTTTTTCTCAGAAAACCCGCTATACCCAGGCAACCTGGTCTCTGCCATTGCCTTTTGCCCTGTATAGTCCGTCGTCTGCTCTCTTGATCATATTATCGACTGCTATGTCTTTATCAGTCAGGGCTGCTATCCCGAGGCTGATCGTGACCAAAATCGGCGGCATCAGTTCTGACTGCACGACCGGGGATTCTTTTATCTTCCTTCTTATCCGCTCTGCGAGCCTGAGTGTCTCCTGAAAGGGGGTATCCGGCAGTATGATCAGAAACTCTTCGCCGCCGTACCGGCCAACAATATCGTACGTGCGGATAGAATTTTTCAGGATATCAGAAACTTTCCGGAGTGTTTTGTCCCCTACAAGATGTCCGTAGGTATCATTAATGACCTTGAAGTTATCAATATCGATCATAATACACCCCAGATCTTTTTTCAGACGTCTTGCCCTTTCCATCTCTTCTGTGAAGCGTTCCAGCACGTGTCTCCTGTTGTAAAGGCCGGTCAGGCCATCCACTATCGCCATGATTTCGATCTGTCGGCGGGCAGCTGAGATTTTTTTAGTTAAACGTACGGTAAAGAGAAAGAAAAAGCCAAGCAATACTGCAGTGGCAGACACTGCAAGGGATATAATAATGATGGTATTGGTCTTTTGAATATCCATGATTTCCCTGATGTTGAAAGAAACGCTGATTCCGCCCCGTATCTCACCGAGTCTATAACCCTGTTTTGCGTGGCACTGCAGGCAAGCCTTTTCAACATAAAGCGGAGCCATATATCTGAAAAAGTGCCCTTTGTTGAGTGCCCGCTCTTCAAAAGCCTCTCGTTCCCCTTTTTCAAACATCCGCAAAGCCCGGGATTCGAACCCGTCTGGTGCATTCTGCGGATTGAGAGGTCTCAGGCTGGTTATGTGAAACGTGAAGAGTCCCTCCCTCCCGGCATATTCTGATATCTCCCGGGTCATTAAAGCAGGATTTTTCTTGGTAAAAACTCTTCCGTCAATAGTTTTAATATCAGGGTCTTCCAGGTAGGGGTTTGATTGAATCCCCGGTTTTTTCTCCACATACACTCCACCATGATTGGCGTTCCATTTTCTTGTTATGACAATGCTGTGAAAGAGCGATCTGGCCTCGGCCTTTGCCTGTTCATAAATCAGTTTTCTGTTGGTCACCGATACGATTCCAAATATAACAGAAAGGCAGAGTACCGATGTCAGACTGACAGAAATAATGAATTGCCTGTAGATAGTTCCCTCACGGTCTTTGTTCATATGCTCTCACTCATTTTTTTGCTATTTGTCATAATATAATCCGATACCCAGAGGTGCGAATATAACGATCCATTGTAATCATTTCTTCATGAAATTGATATCGCCTGTCACACACCAATAATACCTGTTATACTTACTTGACAGGCAGATTTCATCTGCTTATCAGGCAGTGCCGGCAAAATCCATTGTCAACCAGCTGCTCATCAGAGACAGCTAGGGAGGATCGTTATGAAGGTATTAGTAGTGTTTTATTCAATGTATGGACACATATATAAAATGGCTGAAGCGGTTGCAGAAGGGGTGAGAGAAATTGAAGGCGCCAAAGCAGAACTCAGGCGGGTCCCTGAAACGCTCAGTGAAGAGATATTAACAAAAATGGGCGCCATAGAGCCGCAAAAAATATTGTCGCATATCCCGGTCTGCAGCATTGATGAACTGATTGAAGCCGATGCCATCATTTTCGGAACACCAACAAGATTTGGAAATATGTGCGGCCAGATGAAGCAATTTCTGGATGCCACAGGAAAACTCTGGATAGGCGGCAAGCTCATAGGAAAGGTTGGAAGCGTTTTCACCAGCTCAGCGACCCAGCACGGGGGTCAGGAGTCGACCATACTGACGTTTCATGTCCCTCTCCTGGCGCATGGAATGGTGATAGTCGGTCTTCCTTACGCATTCAGGGGGCAGATGAGAATAGACGAGATCACCGGATGTTCTCCTTACGGTGCTTCAACCATAGCCGGAGGTGCCGGAGAACGCCTTCCCAGTGAAAACGAGCTTGAGGGAGCGCGGTTCCAGGGGCGGCATGTGGCAGCGATCGCTTCTAGGTTATCCAAATCATAGCAGGGACTTTAGCAGCAGTCTCTAAGCCCATATTACAGCGCGTTAAATTTGGTCTGTTTAGCCACCTTAGGGTACAAACTTGGATTTTTTGGATACAACAGGTTTTTACAGACAAAATTATAATTACTTTTAAATCAATTACTTATGGACAAAAACAAAAAGGCATCTAAATTGCAAGAAATTAAGCATGAATTAACTGCTCTGTGAAGAAGGGACACAAGCGAAGTCTCTTTCGCTTCGTTCAAAACCAGGTATATTTGGCAGTGTTAGGTAATTATAAAATAAGGCAGACAGGCTGAAAAATGGTCGAAAAGAGAATAGCAGATCGTATCTATACCCATGAGGTAATGGAATACCAGATCAGTAGCAAGGAGCAGGAGAAGGTCGCTGCTGTTTGCGTTATACACGATCTGAGCAGGTCAGGGGCGTGCCTCTATTTCATGGATGAGGTGCGCGTTGGGGACAGGATAACACTCCTGTACAAACTGGCTTCCTTTCAGAAAAATGCGGTTGTAAAATGGGTAAAAAAAATGCAGGATGATTTCTATATGGCAGGAATGATGTTTATATAGTTTATTACTGATTTTTATACGATAAAAAAGAGCCAAGGAATTTTTTGCTCGTCAGTTTCGGAGGAGAGAGAAATGGTAATTAAGATCAGATATAAGAACAATCGATTTGATTTGGTAAAAAGTGACATGCTCGAAAGATTCCTTGAGGAAGGGAAAATCAAGGAGTTTTACCGGTACTCGGAAAACAGATGGGTTACTGTCGGGAGTGATCCTATGCGCCGCATCAAGGCTGTCTTCAGTGGATCAGAGAGACGTTCTCCTGAGCTTCGGAGTATGAACCGGAGGTAATTATAACTCTCAGTCGCTGCCCTTTTAACCATGCTCTCTTAAAGAAAGCTCCCTCTATACAAACGATTCCGTCCCGCTTTCTCTGAAAGCGTCTGAAATACTCCGTCATTTTCGTCGGATGATTCGCCGCCCCACAGGAATCCCTTGCTTATTGGCTCCGCGCAACAGTGTTATGCACAGCCGTATTCTCAGTCCCAATCAAGAAGTCTCTTGTCACCCTCAAGTCCCCGTATAGACGTAACGTCCTGACTGACCTCGAGCGTCCTGTGCGGAATCCTTTAGAGGTGTTTGTAACGGGACCAGACATCGACTTCTTCCTCTCCTGTATCAAGTTTTCTAAGAAATGCATTGAGGTTCTCCCGGTCTTGATCCGTCATTTCTGAAAACGCCACTCCTATATCGTTCGGCAGCAGGCTATTGTTTGCCGGTCTGCATGAGGTTATCCTTCCCATAAAATTTATAATTTTATTCCCGGGAAGGGTCAATTCCATCGGGAACACGCCGCTGACCTCAAAAGCGCTCACGCTCCCGATGAGCATGCCGCCAAGACTTAATTTCTTAACCTTGTATTCCCGGGGCTGGTCTATCAGCGCATTTTCCCGCTTATTAATCTGCAATCCAAGCCCGCTCAACCGTTCCTCTTCTTCCATATGAAAAATCTCTATAAAATAGTTGAGGTCGGAAAGCGCGTCACCAGTAACAGCAGAAAGCCTCATCTCAGCGGTATACATCGGGATAATTTCATCATCAAGTCCTTTTACCGGCTCACTGATCGAAGACCATTCTACCAGGCCTTTCAGTTTTAAGGACCTGTCATCAGCCTGCAGATGTAAGACGTATTCAGTATCAACATTGAGCCGCAAATCCGCCTTCAGCTTTACCCTGTCCCCATGGATATCAAGAACGTCCACCCTGTTGCTGACCGTCATCTTACCCTTGATGTTCATAACATCAACGGAGAATCTTTTATATTGCCTCTTGCTTTTCATTGCAATCTTAAGAAGAAATTATATATCAAATATACTGTCAATACAAAGCAGAAAATTAATGCGCAGGGACAGTAATTGTTTTACCGCAGGTAAAGCAGCCGCGTGCTTTCTCTTCCTCAGCCCGTCTGTGCATTCTCCGGCACGCTGGCTGCTACTCGCAAACTATCCTTAATTAAGTTGACAATGGACCTTAAATTTAGTAATTTCAATACAATGAGCGATGAAAAAAAACCAATGCCTCCAGCTGACAGCCCCGCATCAGAGAAGAACAAAGCTGAGGTCATAAAAGATAAATTCCTGCTTGTCGCAAAAGAAAAAAGCCAGCTGGAGTCTGTCATCCTTGAGCAGAGTGACAGCATCAAGAATCTCGAGAAAGAACGAGACTCTCTCGCCCATGCTCTGAATAACTATACAGAAAGCAACAATAGATTAAAAGAAAAGCTTCTCGAACTCGATCAGCTCCGGAATAGTGAGATATCGGAGTTGAGAATGAAAATCGAGTTGCTCCTTGCTGAAAACAAAAAGCTTATCGATGAACAAGAAGACATACGCGGGGAAAAACCGGAACGTGAAGCAGCTCGTTCCGCAGAAGCCAAATCCCGCTCCTCGAGGCTGCCAGATACAGTCCGGGAGCTCAAAAATCTGCTGGACATTAAGGAACAAAATCTTTCCGCCTCCACCGAGAGGATCAGACAACTTGAACAGGAAATCTCCTCCCTGCGTGCCGGCCTTAAAAATATTGAAACTGAAAGAAACAGCCTGAAAGACCATCTGGCCAAAGTTTCCGGAAAGCTTGACTCCTCCGGGCCGGAAAAAAAGTATTCCGAGCAGGAATTCGAGCAGGAGGTCGACTTCTACAGCAAAGAGATATTAAGCCTGAAATCAGACATCGAGGTGCTCACCTCCACGATAAAAGAGAAGACCAGACAGACGGAGACCCTGAATAAAAAAGTCGAAAAACTCGCAGAATACGAATCAGCAAAATATCAAGCTGAAACAGAAAATGCTGATCTCAGGAACAAACTTTTTATCCTTCTTACAGAAAAACAAAATATTGAGGCAGCAAAAAATCATTTAGAAACAAAGATGGCGGGCCTCAGTTCTGAATTGGCCGGTATTAGCTCTCATGACGAAGCCGTCAGTCTTCGCATAAGTAAATTGGAAGAGGCAAAGCAGGCGCTTGAAGCAAATATACGGTCAAATCTGGCTGTTCTTGAATCGAAAGACCAGTTCATCATGGAAACAAACGCTGAATTAGAAGATCTGAAAACCATGGTCACGTCCCTCCGTTCATCAAAACAGGAAGCAGATGCAGCCAGATATGAGGTTGACTCTGATCTTGCTCATCTCAGGAATGAGCTGGAGGAGAGTAAGACGCAGAATACTGAATACGGACAGAGCATCGAAAAATTACAGGATGAAAAGCAGGAGATTGAGTCAAGACTCTCTAAATCCAGCCAGAAAATTGAAAAGCTTGGAGCAGATACGTTGACCAATCAGGCACTGCTTGGAGAAAAGGACAAAGCCCTTTCCGAGGTCATCGCCAAAATGGACGACCTCAAGATCATGTTCGCTTCCCTCCGCTCATCCAAGCAGGACCTGGAGGTTGCTAATAATCAACTCGAAGCTGAGCTGGCACAGCTTCGGGCAGGTGTGCCTGACCTGAAGGCAGAGGTCGATCTCCTCCGCTCTGAAAAACAGCGTATTGCAGCAGAAAAAGACCAGATTGACGCAGAACTCGCTGACCTCAGGTCACAGTTCGCTGACATTCGTTCCGGGGATGCGGAAATCAGCCAGAGCATCAGAGCGCTGGAGGATGAAAAACAGGAGATTGAATCCAGACTCTCTACAGCGTTACAGAAGATTGAAAAGCTTGAAGCAGATACATCGTCCCAGGCATTGCTTGGAGAAAAGGACAACGCCCTTGCCACAGTCACTGCTGAAATGGAAGACCTCAAGATCATGTTCGCTTCCCTCCGCTCATCCAAGCAGGACCTGGAGGTCACTAAAAATCAACTCGAAGCTGAGCTGGTAGGCCTACGGGCAGCTGTGCCTGACCTGAAGGCAGAGGTCGATCTCCTCCGCTCTGAAAAACAGCGTATTGCAGCAGAAAAAGACCAGATTGACGCAGAACTCGCTGACCTCAGGTCACAGTTCGCTGACATTCGTTCCGGGGATGCGGAAATCAGCCAGAGCATCAGAGCGCTGAAGGATGAAAAGCAGGAGATTGAATCCAGACTCTCTACAGCGTTACAGAAGATTGAAGAAATGGAAGAAGAAATTAACAAACATGTATCTGCCTTTCTGTCTCATGAGCAGATGATCACCAAACTGAATGAGGAAATTGGAGGTTACCAGTCCGGCATTACTTCTCTGACAGAAGAAAGCTTCGAACTGAAAAACAGATTAACAGAAAAAGAGCAGGCATTTGCCGCAGTTTCTTCCGAAAAATCAGACCTTTTGAAAAAAATTGATATTCTGGAGGAGGCCTTTAAATTAATTGGGAAACGCGCTTCAGGAGGGTCGGCAGCTGAAGATATGCTGAGACAGGCTGCTGGGGAGCAATCCCTTTCAGAAAGGCCGGCGAACATCGTACCTACAGGCGTATCCAGAGACAGAAAGATCAGTTCAGTACCCAAATACGCACTCATGGCCGTCATCCTGATCGCAGTTCTGGCAGGCCTGATTTATTTCAATAAACACTACCCGTTTTATAAAATTGCGCGGCAACGGCCCCCGGTCACTGTTGAGGTTGATGCAAATCTGGGCTACCGTGAAATCTATGACAGAAATACCCGTGCGGCTGATTCTAAAAACATCAAGATACAGGCAACGGTTTTCACCGAATCAATGTTGCGCAAAGAGGAGAATTTTGACCTTGCCGGCTTTGATTTCAATAAATACGTATATTTCAAGGTGAACATCAATTCTTTAGAAGGTCCTCTTGATCCGGCCATGCTCCGGAACCCCCTTGACAGCCTTAAACTGACTGAAGACACGAAAACAATCAGCACCTCGGGTTACAAACAGATTGACAAGATCAAAACCTTTTATAAGAGACAGGTACCTGTATCCATAACATTTTTCTGCGCGTTTCCAAAAAGTGAACTCGGTCCTGACAGAAAAGACCTCACCCTGACATTGACTGATAAGGGCGATGCAATACCGCTTGTCTGGGATGTCCGGTCCCTTATCGCCAACAAGATCTGATCTTTGAAACAGGCATTGCTCCGGAAGCATCCCATACGTAAAATACTGTGATGAAGCTCGATGACCTCAGAACGATCGGCGAGAACCTCTTCCGGGCGGTCCCCGCAGCAATACATACGTCCGGCAGAAAAAACGCGATAGGTGTCGGAGCTGCCGGGGACAAAACCTTCCCGGTTGACCGCCTCGCTGAAGAGATCATTGTATCCGGGCTGAAATCCCTGAACGAGCCGCTTACCGTCATCTCGGAAGAGATGGGTGTCATGGAACTGAACGGGGGAGGGATCAGAGTCCTGATCGACCCTGTTGACGGAAGCAAAAACGCCATAGCAGGAATACCTTTTTACTGTACCTCGATCGCCATAGCTGCCGGAAACACGCTCGCTGATGTTTACCTCTCCTATGTAATCAATCTTTCAAATGGCGATGAGTTCTGGGCAGAGGCAGCCTCAGGCGCCTGGCTTAACAGCAGGAAGATGCAAACACAGACAGATGAGGTGTTTTCACTCGTCTCATATGAAGCACAAGTCCCCGGAAAAGACATCCCCGCAATTCTCCCCCTTCTTTCCGGTTCACGGAAGACACGTTGTCTCGGTGCAACAGCGCTCGACCTCGCCTATCTTGCATCCGGGGCCTCAAGCATTTTTGTAACTTCCTCACTCTCGAGAAGCTTTGACTTTGCCGGAGGGTGGCTGCTCGTAAAAGAAGCGGGCGGCATAATCACCGATATCAGAGGCGCAAATGTGGAAAATGTCATCCTGGACCTCAGCAAAAGCACCAGCCTCCTCGCTGCCGGCAACAATACACTCCACAGCAAGGCGCTGGCCTTGCTTGCCACAGGGAGAAAAGATGTATAGATTTATTGTGTTCGAGGCGCTTATCGGTATTCTCGGCGCTGTCATCGCCTTCAGGAAAGGCAGAAATCCGTTCTTCTGGGGTCTGGTCTGTTTTATATTCCCGCTGCTTATCTTCGTTATCGGGATCGCGCCACCTCTCATCAAAAGCGGAAAGACCAAACAATGTCCTGACTGTAAAAAAATGCTTCAGGAAACTGATACAAGCTGCAGATACTGCGGAAAAGATATGCCGATCAATCTGGTACAGTGCAAGGAATGCGGGAGTTTCGTGCCTGAGAAAGACTATTGCATGCAGTGTAACCGGAAGCTGAGAGCATAAGACTTTTAACCACATAAAAGCAGGAAAAAGCCTGTCGTCTGCCGGAAGAGTTCCTACCTATATAGGCTTCAGTCACATACCGCCGCATCATACGGTGGCAGTTGAAATAATAGGCATTCTTTCCTATCGCATTTTGCATCATCCTGATCCACGTATGAGTCTCTCCATAATAGATCGGTATGATGACATGCTCCAGCTTCTGGTAGAGGTCTTCTGCGTCGCGGGTGTCTGCGCTCTTTCTGTCAGTAAGATCAGATGTCTCCATCTTCTCGGTAGGGGCCGGTCCTATAGACCAGCCTGTAAACCCTTCTATATGCCCTTCTATCCACCAGCCGTCCAGCACGCTGAAATTGAGGACGCCATTATGCGCTGCCTTCATGCCGCTGGTGCCGGATGCCTCGAGCGGCCTCAAAGGAGTGTTCATCCAAACATCGACACCTGAGACAAGTTTTAACGCTGAATCCATATTATAGTTTTTCAGATAAACGATCTGTATCCTGTCCTTGAGCTCTTCACGATATCTGAAGATGTTTTGTATCAATTGTTTTCCCGGTTCGTCCTTCGGATGAGCCTTTCCTGCATACACGAGCTGTATTTTCCCTGCTCCTATCCTTGTAAGACGTTCAATGTCACGGAAAAGGAGATCAGCCCTCTTATAGGAGGTCGCCCTTCTGGCAAAGCCTATGGTCAGCAGATCCGGGGAAAAGACAGCCCCTGTCTGGTCTTTTATATAATCACAGAGGACCCGCTTCGCTTCCATATGCGCCTTCCACAGCATCTCATCCGGAATGCGGCCGACCCTTACAAACAGCTCCGGCTCGTTCGCCCAGCCTGGCAGATACTCGTCATAGAGTCTCTTGAAGCTGCTGCAGGTCCAGGTAAAAGAGTGCACGCCGTTTGTGATCGCGTATATCTCGTAGCCAGGGAACATATTCTTTGAGACCTCACCATGTTTCTTCGCCACCCCATTGATATAGCGGCTGAGGTTGAGCCCGAGGAACGTCATATTCAGGTTCTCCCTGCCTGCGAGTTCCTTCAGTACGTGAAGAGGGAGGAGTTCACCCATGACCTTCGATACAAGATCGTAGGGGAATTTATCATGGCCGGCTTCGACAGGGGTATGCGTCGTAAAGACACAGAGACCCTTCACCCGCTCCTTGTCCCAGACGAGTTTCTCGTCCCAAACATCCTCAATCGGCCTCCTGAAGCGGTTCAGCAGTTCGAGGGTAAGAAGGGCTGCGTGTCCTTCGTTCATATGATACTTCTTTATCTCAAACCCCATCTCATGGAGTATCCGTACGCCGCCAATACCAAGCACAATCTCCTGCTTCAGCCGGTATGTCAGGTCACCTCCATAGAGAGACGCGGTGATCTCGCGGTCCTGAGGTGCATTGTTCACCAGATCCGTATCAAGGAAAAATACCGGGATGCTGCCGCTTGTCAGGCTCTTCACATTATACTGCCATGCCTGAATATACACTTCCCTTCCCTCGATCTGCACGGTCGTCTTGTGGGGAAGAAGCTGCATATACTGGGAGGGCTCCCATGCAAAAGGCTGCTCAGTCTGTCTGCCCTGTTCGTCGAGTTCCTGCCTGAAATACCCCTTTCTGCTCAGAAGAGTTACAGCGACCATCGGCAGCTTCAGGTCAGCCCCGGACCGTATGGTATCGCCGGCGAGGACGCCGAGGCCGCCGCTGTATGTAGGGATATCATTGTGTACCCCTATCTCCATCGAGAAATAGGCTATCTTCGGCTCTTTTGTCAGTTCCATCAGCTGGTCGATCACTGTTTGCATAGCTTCTTATTCTAAGCTATTTGAGAAAGAGAAACAACTCTTTCAGACCAGCCTTAGCGGCCTTGTCAGCGGGAAGATCATTCGGAAACATAAGATCCCTGAAGTCCTCGATCGCGGGAAAATCCTCCGGCATCCCCTTTTTCGCCTTCGAACTCGCATATGTCTTATGAAGGATATATTTAATCCCGTACTGAGCGGCTGTCTTCAGAACAGCCACGGTATCGTCTATAAAAAGGGTCTTTTCCTTTTCAAATCCGAGCTGTTTTTCGGCCTTTTCCCAGAACTCGATCATCTCTTTTGGATAGCCGATCTCAAAAGACGTGATGGCGGCGTGAAAATATCTCCCCAGTTCGGTCTTCTTCAGCTTTAGGTCAAGGACCTTATAGTGCGCGTTTGTAACGAGGTAGACCTTCTTGCGGTGGCGCCTGAGCATCTTAAGGAAATCTTCGACATGAGGATGGACCTCAATCAGGTGATGTATCTGCTCCTTCAGGGCGGGTATGTCTATGTCCACTGCATCAGACCAGAAATCAATGTCAGTCCAGTTGAGCGTGCCCTCGTGGGCCTTGTATTTTGAGAGCAGCTCTTCCTTTGCCCTGCCGAAGGTGATGTTTCTTTTCTCAGCGTATTTTTCCGGAAGGAGATGCTCCCAGAAATAATCATCGAAATACTTATCGAGCAGGGTGCCGTCCATGTCGAGCAGGACATAGCGGATGTCCTTCAAGGGGACCACGGACTGCAGCGACTTCGGCTTCATGTCCGGCATAAAAGCCTTTTAGATTTTTCCCTTAGTCGACGGCACTCCCTTTACCCGGGGGTCTATGCTTACTGCCTGCCGGAGCGCCCTGCCGAGGGCCTTGAATATGCCTTCAATAATATGGTGTGTGTTCCTGCCATAGGGTACACCCGCATGCAGGGTAATGCCTGCGTTGGCCGCAAAGGCCTGGAGAAAGTCCTCGATCAGGTCAGGGTCGAAGTCCTTCAGCTTGCTTTTCTTCGGGAACTCCACCCTGTATACGAGGTAGACCCGCCCGCTGATATCGAGACAGACAGAAGCAAGCGCCTCGTCCATAGGGACAGAGGCCTGGCCATAACGGTTTATACCCTTCATGTCACCGAGCGCCTGTTTCAGACGCCTTGCCGAGGACAATACCGGTATCCTCGACTGTATGGTGGTCGTCTATCTCAAGGTCGCCCTTTGCGGTTATCTTCAGATCGAAGAGTCCGTGTTTGCTCAGAAGAGAGAGCATATGATCGAGAAAAGGGATCGAGGTATTCACTGAATAATTCCCTGTCCCGTCAAGGTCCAGTTCTATTTTAATGTCCGTCTCTTTGGTCTTTCTCGTGATTGCAGCTTTTCTCATCAATGCCTCCTCGTATAGTCGTGAAACCGGAAATTACTGGAGAAATTATAATGTTTTCTTAAGCTTTTATAAAGTAAAACCGCTTTTACTCATGCATCCTGAACGAAATATTATTATTACAATTTCCACTATTTCGCAGGGGGCTGTGCCACATGAAAACCAAAATTACTCACAAAAATGTGCGCCGGTTTCAATTCTCAATCACTGCGAAGAACCCATTGAAATCTATAAAAATATAATCTGCTGTAATTCTGATCTTAGCGCTTCGGCAGGGTAAAGCTGAATGTGCTTTCTTTCCCGGACAAGCTCTCTGCCCAGATCTTCCCACCGTGGGCCTCTATAATTGTCTTTACAATGGACAGGCCGAGCCCCGATCCGTGCAAGTCGCCGGGCACACGATAGAATGCGTCAAAAATATGAGGGATGTGAACCTCGGGGATACCTATGCCTGTGTCCTTAACCTCAACAAGGACATTATTTTCCAGGTTTAAAACCCTGATGTCTATTGTTCCTCCGGAATTCGTGTACTTTATGGCGTTATCAAGAAGGTTTGAGATCACCCTTTGTATCATCGCACCATCCGCCGGAACAAGCGGAAGCGGCTTCTCCGGGCGCTCAAAGATGAGCTTTATGTCTTTCTGCTCCGCCTTCATTCTCCAGCGCTCGATGAGATTGTGCAATGCGGCCTCCAGATTAAATTGGCCTGATACCGGTTTGTACTCTTTTGCCTCGAACCGTGAAAACTCCATGAAGTTCGTTAATAAATGATTTGCGGTCACGAGCTCCTCCCTGATTAATGAAAGGTCGGCCTCAGGTGTCCTCGCCTTGCCCGACAGGATTCTTCCCAAAAAACCTATTAAAGGGATAATTGTATTCTTGATGTCATGGGCAAAGGTCGACAGGATACGCTTACGCTCTTTTTCCAATTTCTTAATTCGCCATATTTTATTTTCGAGCTCACCCAATAATTTCTGGCGCTCGACGGCATAACGGATCGATTTCAGCAGTGACTTGCCGTCGATCTCCCCTTTGACAAGATAGTCCTGAGCCCCGCTCCGTACCGCCCTGAACGCGAGTCCCTCATCGCTTGATCCGGTCAATACAATTACCGGGATGTCAGGATAGAACGTGTGCATTTTGATAAATGTTTCAAGGCCCTGACTGTCCGGCAGTCCAAGATCGGAGAGGATGACATCGAACTTTTCTCTTCCCAGTTGTGCGACACCGGAAGAGAACCTTTCAAAAACTTCAAGGTCGAAGGAAACGCCTTCCGCTTCCGAGAGCAGTGCCCGAATGAGCCCGGCATCCCCCGGGTCGTCTTCAATCAGCAAAACTCGCAGATGGCTGATGACCAGATCCCGTTGATCAAGGGGCTTGTCTGTGTCGCTGTCGGAAATTTCCCGATTCTCTCTCTTCCTGTCTGCTAACAGGCCTGGGTCAATCTTCTCAACGCATTCTGCGCATATGCCGTGCGTAAAAGTGGCATCAGTATGTTCAGCAATATAGGTCTCAACCCTCTTCCAATAGCCTTTATCGTCACGTATCTTTCCGCACCAGGCGCACATGGGAATCAATCCTCTTAAGGTCTTTATTTCTTTCAGGTTTCTCTCTATCTTTGCGAACAGTCTCTGGCGCTCGATGGAATACTGCATGGCGCGGACCAACTGTCTCCCCTCTATTTGTCCTTTCAGCAGATAATCCTGGGCGCCTCTCTGAACGGCGTTTGTCGCAAGATCTTCGTCACTGAGTCCTGTCAATATGATGACGGGGATATCAGGATATTCGGAGTGGAGCCTATGAAATGTTTCGATGCCCTGGCTGTCGGGAAGGCTTAAGTCCAGAAGCACGACGTCATATTCCTTTGCCGCCAAACAGTCGATTGCAGCAGCCAACCTCACCGCGTGTTCAATATCGATACGAACACTTTTTACACCCAGGAGTGTTTCGCTGATGAATTGGGCGTATCCCTGATCGTCCTCAATCATCAAAACCTTTATGAACTCTTTGTCAGTCATTTGCCTTCAATCGTTTCTTAGCCCGCCGGAATGAGTACTTTCCTCTATAACCGGGGAAAGCGACAAGAAACTTTCCAGGTGCCGTTCTTTTCTCAAAGTGATCAATCCCCGGCTTGCTGACCATCCTCATTCCGAAATTCATTCGTCTGCTTTCCCTTTTTTTTATAAATATCGTCATAAAATTCAGGATACAGTTGCTTTGTACACTCAGGGCAGAAGCCATGAGTGAATTCAGCTTCACTATGGTCACGGATATAGGTTTCGACCTGCGTCCAATAGCCCTTATCATCTCTGATCTTCTTGCAGGACGCACAAATCGGCAACATCCCGCTTAATTTCTTAACATTGGCAAGGGCCTCATGAAGTTCCAGGATAAGCTTCTTGCGCTCAATAGCATAGCGGATGGCGCGATGGAGCAGATCAGCGTCAATTCTTCCTTTTACCAGGTAATCCTGTGCCCCCAGGGATATCGCCCTTACCGCGAGCTCTTCATCAGTCAGTCCGGTCAAAACAATAATAGGCAATTTCAATCCTTTGTCCTGAATTCTCTGGATAGCATCAAGTCCATTACTATCGGGTAATCCGAGATCTAAAAGGACCACGTCGAACGGTTCTTCTTCCAGGAGTTTTAAGCCCGACGAGACACAGTCTGCATGTTTGAGAACAGAGCCTTCACCATCATTCAGCACCAACCGGATCAACTCCGCATCTCCTTCATTATCTTCAATGAGCAGTATCCTCAGCATGGAATTTCCCACTTGATCGCTCTTCATGCTATCAGGGTCTGCATGGCAGTTTGACCACCGTGAGCCAGAAGTCCTCTATCGATCGCACCACGTTCATAAACTGCTCAAAGTCCACTGGTTTAGTCACATAGCAGTTGGCGCGCAGACGATAGGATCTGCAAACATCCTCCTCTTCCTTTGAACTGGTCAGTATGACGACCGGAATTTTACTCAGCTTCGGGTCTGTCTTTATCTCCTCAAGCACCTCCCTGCCGCTCTTTTTGGGGAGATTCAAATCCAGCAAAATAAGGTCTGGGCATGGTGCATCCGCATAGTTACCCTCTCCCCTCAGAAATTCCATCGCCTGAACGCCGTCAGAAACAACATGCAGTTCATTGCGCACCTTGCTCTCGCTCAGGGCCTCTCTGATCAGCTCAACATCGCCGGGGTTATCCTCCACCAGGAGAATATTTATCATCCTGCCTATCTCTTTTTTCATTTTTCCTCCTCTCTATTCAGTATTATCCACGGATTGTAAAGAAGAATATCGCCCCCTCACCAGGGGCTGATTCAACCCAGATGCGTCCATGATGGCGCTCAACGATTTTCTTGCACAGGGCCAACCCTATGCCTGTTCCCGGATATTCCTCACGGGTATGCAGGCGCTGGAAGATCAAAAAGATCCGGTTGGCATACGCCGGATCCATCCCAATGCCGTTGTCCCGGACAGAGAAGACCCAATTCCTTCTTTCTCTCTTTGCCGAGACATGCACCAGAGGGGGAACCTCAGGCTTTCTGAACTTTACGGCATTCCCGATGAGGTTCTGAAACAGTTGCATGAACTGGGTTTCATCGCCCGACACCCTGGGAAGGTCATCCTTTGTGATTACGGCATGGCTCTCCAGTAATGCGGCCGAGAGGTTCGAAACAACGTGTGAGAAAACCTCATTGGTATCTACCAGCGTAAATTCTCCTCCACGCCCTATTCGCGAATACGCCAGCAGCCCTTCTATGAGCTTCTGCATGCGCAGGGCGCCATCCACGGCAAAGTGTATGTATTGGTCGGCTTTCTCATCCAGTTGTCCTTTGTATTTCTTTTCCAGGAGCTTGACGTAGCTGGCCACCATCCGAAGGGGCTCCTGCAGATCATGCGAGGCCACATAGGCAAACTGCTCAAGCTCCTTGTTTGAGCGTTCGAGTTCTGAAAGCGCCTTTTTTAAATCTTCGTCCGCGCGCTTGCGCTCGGTAATGTCCTGTACCATCCCGATTGACCGGATCATCCGGCCGGCGCCATCCCGGATGTGTTCGCATTTTTCATGGACAATACGGACCTCACCATCGGATTTTCTTACAAGCCGGTGCTCGATCTCGTAGGTGTCCCTTCCGTCACGCAGGGAGCCTGAATAAGCGGCATCAACTGCTGCACGATCGTCAGGATGCACTGCTTCGAGGAATGCCTCATACGAAGCGCCGAACTCCTGCGGTTGCAGACCGCAGATGCGGTATACTTCATCAGACCAGGATAAACGGTTGTTCACGAGATCGAGCTCCCAACTGCCGAGGTGGGCGATCTCCTGCGCCCTGCGTAAACGCTCTTCGCTCTCAAGCAGCTCTTCCTCCTTCTGTCTGCGTTCGGCTATCTCGTTTTCAAGGTTGTGGTATGCCCCACGCAATTTTGCGGTCATTGCGTCAAACGCTCCTGAGAGCTCGGCAAACTCGTCATCGCCCCTGATATCAATCCTGTAGTCGAGGTTTCCTTCTCCGATGACCGAGGCGCCGTCCCGGAGCCGTCGCATGCGGTCAGCAATGATCCAATTAATGGTCGATGAATTGATGATAACTGCTGCGGCTATAATTGCCATGAAACTCACGATGCTCCAGCCTGCCAGTTTCAGGGAGGAGAACAGTTGCCTGTCGGCCGATTCGCGCAACTTGCGTACGAACAAAATCTTATCATACAGCCGCATGCTCAACTGGCTGGCCATTCTGTTTTCGGTCTCCTGAGAGAGAATAACGGAGTCCGTGTTCGAGCCCGCCCTTTCACGGTTTTCCACGATGCCTGAAAAGATTTTGCCGGTAGATTCCTGATCCTTGATCATCTCATCGATGGTTTTTTTGTCGTCGGCCTCCCTGAACTTTTCCGAGGCGGCCTTCAGGAGTCTGCCGATATGTTCGTGCCTGGCAAACCATTGTACTTTTGCCCTTTCATTGTTATTACGCAGATAATCGTCTCGCAACGTACTTCTGTCAAATGCGCTGCTCAGTATCTCGCTTGCGATGTCCGATTTTTCCATGGCACGGTTGATGCGACTCAGCGTCAGAAAAAGCATGATGACAATAACAAACGCCGCAATTACTAAAACAGCAACGTTTATCCGGAGTCTTTTCTTGACCTGCATAGTTCCGGCCCGGTCCCTATCTCAGTATCCTTACTGACTTTGGTTTGACAGACAGCAGACCGTCAAGGTAGATAAAATCGAGATAGTTGGGGACCTTCGTTCTTTCGGTAAACCTGTTTTTTATCGCCCACTGTGACTGGTCTTCCAGCGCAAGCAACAGTGGCTGGTCAAGCTTTACGCTGAATCTGTTGACACCCCATATCTCGCCAAGAAAGGCCCTGTCCAGCCGGATGAAATCCGCAACGATCTTTTGCGCCTCCGCAGGATTTTGACTGACAAATTCCTCTGCTTTGATGAGAGCGAGAAGGATTTTTTTGACCTTCTCCGGGTTTCTGCGGATGAATTCCTGAGTTGCCACAACGTTGAAGAACTGCGTATAGATATCTTCGTCAGCAAAGGTGATCACTCTGTCGCCCAGTTTTTTTTGCACCTGTATCGCAACAGGAGGCAACGCTGCGATGGCGTCAACATCGTTGCCTGCGAGAGCCTCCCGCAGTTCCTCCGGCTTCAGGTCGACCACCTTCATTTCCTTCCTCGATATCCCATGGTCAGCCAGAAAAGCGTCCATATAATAATCTCCACTGGTCCCTAAAGTCGCGGCCATCTTTCTCCCCTTCAGGTCACGCGGGGAAAGAATACCCTTGTCCTTTCTCGCAACAACAACATAATTTCTCTCAGAAGTCTGGATAGTCGCGATTATGGTTATCTTTTCTCCTTTCATGATTGCAAACATGACAGGTGTTTCAGCGACGGTCGCAAAATCGGCCTTTCCCTCCAGCAAGGCCTGCAGAGCGAATTTCCCCAGGGGATGCATTTGCGGAGTCGCGTCCAATCCCTCCTGCAGGTAATAACCCTGTTTCTGCGCGACTTGAGCGAGGGCTGAATCCGGCGTGGCTGAATAGGCGATGGTGACTTTTTCAGGGGGACTGACAGATTTGCGGTCCTGGCCGGTACGGATAAAGAAATAGCCGGCTGATGCCAGGACCAATACGATAGCCGCAATCCATATGAAATGTTGTTTAGAGGAACGAGCCATATTCTCAGTCATCATTTCACTCTTCTTTCTTATATCGGACGCACAATTAAAGAACCATTGCGTCCCCAATATTCCTGAAACCGAAGATTACCTGATTAAGTATAATGATTTTCAGAGCTTTTAATAAAGCAAACGCGGTTTTTTCCGCAGCTTGAAAGGAAATTTTATTATTGCGGTAGCCACTATTTCGAAAGGGACCGTGTCACCCGAAAACCAAAATTACTCACAGAAACAAACATCACGCAATATCTTCATAATTCTGAGGGTTCGATCAAAAATTGACGAATCAATGCCGGGATGAGCCTAAGACAGGGAAGAGAAAGCCAAGAATTGAGTCTGGGACTGAGGCTTGAATCTGTGCTACCCAAGCCACTCTCCTACTTTACCTAATTCATTACCCAATTCAATAGATATTACCTATTTCTTCTGCCACTGCGCGAGCTGCCCCCGTCCAAGACACTCCACTTGTCCATCTCCACGGAGTTTTTTCACTTACAAGCTGTCTTTTTCTCTCCCTCAGGTAATAGGCGCCCGCAGATCAGCGCTCACTGATTAAAGAAAAATTCACGAAAGAGACGGAATGCTTCTCAGCTCCTCACAGAAACAAACATAATAAAAAGCTTTGATGATTCTGTCGGATACAAACAGAAATTCTAAAGAGGATGAGAGGGCCTGCTTTTCATAAAAGGGATAAGTCAACTAATTCAACCCCGTCCACCCTAAATTGCTACCGACATCGAAAGCAATGAAAACTCCGGATGTTGCTGAGAAAGGTAACCAACGTTATGGAAGCGCAAGATACCATCCTTTGCGGCATGAATTTTTATTTGCTCTTTACAGAAGGCCTCTAAAGGTGACCCAGTAACCCGATCTTATGCATCGAGGTTTCCAAAAGATTCTAGACATTGAAATAGGTTGTTTTCTAATCGTAACGTCTGAATAGACCCTCCCATTTGCCGTGACTCGCATGCAATACCGGAATAGTGTTGTTAGGACACGAATGTGAAAATACAACCACATAACCACAGTCACCAAAGCCCTTTGGCTGTTTTTTATCAGCCTTTAGGCAATATTTCAATAAATTATCTCGATCACTTGAATTAAAAAATGAACACCTTTCAGAAAAAATATTGTCACGATCTTTCATTGTGAAATGGGGAATACAGGAGATACCAGTTTCGTTGTTTACCCGCTTTATTGCTTTTTCACTAGCAGCCACAAGGAAAAGGAAGGCTCTAGGTTCTCCGGGTAACAGCTCTTGTAGTTCCAGCCATGATTCACATATTTGTTTACCTGTTCCCGAGAAGTCATCAACGAAAACGACGGTATCTTTCAGCCCAAGTTTTGCCCTCATGAGATCACTTTTATAGATAAAGAGTTCATTAAACTTCTTAGAGGCAAGATTGTTTGCAACTCGGAATTTATGTAACATTTCATCTCCTGATTCACCAGCGCTTGAGGAGTATGCGACAAAGCGCCAGGTACCCCTACGAACTGTAGCATCTGGCGACCACCCATCTATGCCAGACAGAAGCATCCGAAACCCTGCACTCATTTGTTCGTGGTTGATGAAATCGACGCAATCGAGAACTCTTGCGGCAAGGTCACGATCCTTGACCGAGAATTGATCGATCCATCGTTGAAGCCGTTCTTCCGTGATCTGGTGACGATAACTGGTGAAATCTGAAAGCCATCTTTTATAACGTCGCATGTTAATGGGGGTTCCAACAGGCAAGGGAGATTTCATTCCTTTACTCTCCGACCTGCTGCTTCCAATTTGGAACGTATTAGTTTCATCAGACGTTCCATGCTAACCCAAAGCGCTTCCTCCCCGTAAAAATTCTCTACTTCAAGATCGGCTATCGAAGCTTCGATTTTTTCAATATTGGCTACTAAATTACGGGCATTTGCGGAAACGGCTGCTTCTGATATCTTGAGGTGATCAACGGGCTTAACAGTATCTTCGACAAATTCTCGCAATCTTCGAGTTAGTTGTACTTCCTTCTTGGCTTTGACTGCATTGTTTATGTACTGCTTGACAGTGCGAAATTCAGTAACTGATTTGATCGCTCCTGCCCCATATTTATTTAGCATGCGATCTGTGAAATCATTTTTTGAGAACCATCGTTGCTTGGTAACAAAGCGATCGTTACTTACAGGATAGAGTTCGATAAAAAAATCGGCCTTTACTCGCTTTTGGGGATCAGGATCAAGCATTTGGTCCTGGTATTTTTTTGGAAAGGAAAGAAGCTTCTTGCATCTAATAACAACAGCTTGGTCGAGTCCAGTAAGGGCTGAAAGTTTTTTCTCATTTTTCTCATTCAGTTCATTCATTAATACCTCGAGTTTCAAAGCTGTCGGCATTAACTCCCAATCTTCCCTGAGTTTATGTATTTGAAACATTGTGACAATATTTTGTACGAGCGATGGTTCCGCGACTTGATTAACGGGTACTTCTTTGAGTCTGAGACCTATGGCGCACATCCATCGTCTTTGTCCATCAAGAATGATGTATTTGCTCTTATTTTTACTCCAGTAAACCGTCAGCGGAACAAGAATCCCCACTTTATCAATAGACGATTTTAATATGTCCAAAGGTGCTCTATCAAAAAGCATTCGCGGATTATGCGGATTTGGGATCAGCTCATCCGTAGGAATGCTCTTTACACCTATGGCATGTGGTACATATTTATATGCAGGTTTTTGTTCAGTCTTCGTCATAAATATACCCTCCTTAAAGCAATAGTCAGTAAAAATTATAAAATCTCATTGAAGATAAGCAATTCAGCGTCCTTTTTTCGATTGTTTGAAAAACCTGCAATATTTCGTCTTACAAACACTGTCCGAGTCTTAAAGCCACGAGAAAGAAATCTAGCTTCATCCGAATCGGCATAGCTAACCAGAAAGGGTATATCTCTTGAATTTAGATTGATTAACCATTCGCGCAACTTATTGATAGCTCGTTGATCAAAACAAGCAGCATCATATTCATTAAATATTCTCCGTGCTTTTACTGCAAAGGGCGGGTCCATATAAACAAAGTCCCCTTGACGAACACGCTGTAGCGTTCGCTCAAAGCCCGCTGCCAAGAGAGTGGCTTTGCTAAGTTTCGCGGCGCAGATCTCGAACTGTTCGGCAGATGGAATTTTGCCAGTCCTGTTGCCACTGTATGGCACATTGAATTGCCCTTGACGATTAGTACGATAAAGCCCATTAAAACAGAATCGATTGAGGTAAATGAAACGTGCAGCACGCAGAGGAGGCGAGAGAAGCTCAGGATTAGAGGCACGCAACTGCAAGTATTGATTTTTACTTTTTCTCAAACTGGAGAGTACTTTAAGGACTAGTTGAAGGTTCGTTTTGATCTGTCTGTATGCTGCTATTAGTTCTGGGTTAATATCACCAAGAAGCGCCTTTGCTGGGCCCAAGTGAAAAAACAGTGCTGCAGACCCTGCGAAGGGTTCCACATAGCGATAGTAGGAAGGCTTCCAGTACTCTGATAATACTGGAATTAATTGCCGCTTACTACCAGCCCACCGCAAAAAAGGGACTGTTGAACTGGAGTTCTTTCTACGTCCGGTCATATTTGGTCACAGATAAGTCGTGCATTCGGTCAATCGTCTTAAACATACTCTTTGGGGCAGGCTTGACTATTGACATTTGAGAGCGCCAGAATGGTCCGAGTCTTCTTCTTGCATTCTCTTTTTTCTTCCATCAATCATCCCTCTCCTTATGATAACCCAATATTCAGGTGTTTAAACGGACAGCTGAATTTTCCCCGTTATCCAATCCCGTCCCGAGAAAAATTTATTAATAATATTACGTTACGCCTGTTAAAAACAAGGACATTTTTTAGGGTGTTGTTTCTAAAAGAGCGGAGTAAATGCCCCTCATACGCCGATCATTTCTACTGTCATCTAGTGTAGTGCGGCCAACACTTCTTTACAAATAGATTGTCACCCTGAACGAAGTGAAAGGTCTCATGTACTTGAAAAGACGAGATTCTTTGCGCTACACTCAGAATGACAAACGATGGAAAGGAATTTATGACGTACTACACTAGCCATCCACGATAAAATTGGCCCCTGCGAACGGGCTGGCGTGTCTTGTTTCGAGCACATAACGAGTCAAAACGGAAACCCTCAGTTCTGAGATTAGCGCGTTCATGAGGGTTATCAGGTGGATAGCGTGGCTCGACCTTCCTGCAAGAGTCCGCGGGGGTTTCGCTTCTCCGCTCTGTAGTCGTCTTGTATAGAGTTATGATGCAATTTGTGGCGTTGACAAGCGCCCCTGCTCGTGCTATGTTTCTCTCATGCTGAAGAAATAAATTCTCATCAGCAACAAAGGGTTACACAGAGGGAGGGGCGATGGAACAAAAGAGGCATGGACACCGAGGCACTCCTTGACTGCATCGTCATCGGGGCGGGCCCGGGGGGTCTGCAGGCCTGCATCCACCTTGGCCGCTACAACTTCCGCGTCCTGCTCTTCCACCGTCCCGGAGGGCGGACACACCACGCGAAACACATCGAAAACTACCTCGGGCTGCCGCACTGTTTCGGGCCCGGACCTCCTGGAAACCGGCCTCGCCCAGGCGGAGAGCTTCGGCGTCGCTGTTGAGCGCGCCAAGGTGGAGCGTGTCGAGATCCGGGAGGGGCATTTCGAGGTGCAGGCTGCGGGGAAGACCTACCGCTCCCGTTTTGTCATAGCCGCCTCGGGGGCCAGGGAGAGCCTCGCCCCATTCAAGAATCTCCATCGCTTCTTCGGCATCTCCTACTTCACCTGCATGATCTGCGACGGCTACCGCACCACCGGCAGGAAGTTGCTCGTCATCGACCGCACCATCAACGGCGTGCGCCTCAGCGTCGGCATGAAGCAGATGTTCACCGGCGACGTGACCTTCCTCGCCCAGGGCTTTTCCCTGCCGCCGGCAGTACGCGGCGCTGCTCGATGAGGAGGGGATCGGACTGGTCGAGGGGCGACCGGAGGAGCTTCTCGGCGAAGAGACCCTCGAGGGGGTGCGGCTCGCCGACGGCCGCGTCATCCCCTGCGAGGTCATTATGGGGTGGGGCGGGATCTCACTCAACGACGAGTACCTCGAGGGCCTCGACCTGGAGCGCGACGTCGAGGGATTCAAGATCGTGACAAAGGGCGCGGGCGAGTCGAGCATCCCCGGCCTCTTCGTCCTCGGAGCTCTTCGCCAGGGCCACTCCCAGGCGATCATCTCCGCCGGCCAGGGGGCCGAGGCGGCGATCGAGATCAGCACGAGGATCGTCGAACTCTGACGTTTCGGACTTGGGAGGCCCTGGTCCATCGACTTAGGAATAGACCGCAGATATTGTCGCAAGACGCGGGAGTGCAAACTAACGCACTATCTCTTTCAATGCCTTCAGAAAAGCAGAATTCTCTTTTGGCGTTCCGACCGTAACACGGAGGCAGCCTCTTACAGCATCCTTTATGTTCCTGACGAGGATGCCTTTTTTCAGAAGCGCGGTATAGACATAATCAGGGTCATTCACCCTGAAGAGGATGAAGTTCGCCTCTGAGGGAAAAGGGGTAATGCCCGCGATCTGTCCCATCTCTGAAAACAACTTGTCCCGTTCAGAGACGATCGTTTTTATGGATCTCCTGAATTCCTTTTTTCTCCTCATCGCAGCCGAGGCGATTGCCTGAGAAAAGGAATTGACGTTAAAGGGGAGCCTCACCTTGTTCACCTCGTCAATAATTTCAGGGCAGGCGATCAAAAAGCCGAGCCGCAGGGCTGCAAGCCCGATCTTGCTCAGGGTCCGCATGATAATGAGGTTCCGGTAATCTTTCAGCAGCGGCAGCATCCCTGTCTCACTCGAGAAGGGCTGGTACGCCTCATCTACAATAACTATGCCACGGGATGCCTCGACGATCTTCAGTATCCTGTCGGTTGAAAAACAGTTCCCCGTCGGGTTGTTCGGACTGCTGAGGAATATGAGTTTCGGTTTTTCTTTCCTGATCGCAGTAAGGAATCTGACGATGTCCAGATCAAAGTCTTTATCAAGAGGGATTTCTATCTTTTTTTCGCCGAGCGCCTGGCCGATGATACCGTACATCGTGAACGTCGGGACCGGATAGGAGACAGGTCCGCCGAAGGTTGTAATGAGATAGTAGATGAGTTCATCGGAGCCGTTTCCGAAGAGAATGTTCTCGGGATTCATGCCAAGGTCTTTGGCGATCAGCCGCTTCAGGGTCTTTGCCTCAGGGTCCGGGTATCTGTTCGTCCTGATCCCGGCAACATATTTTAAGGCGTCTCCAAAACCAAAGGGGCTTTCATTCGCGTCGAGCTTGATCCTGCAGGGAATCTCCTTTGCATTATATGCCTTGAGCAGAGATACGTCTTTTTTGACCAGTTTCCTGATATCCATTGCTACCGTATTCTCCTGCGGTCCATGATGTAGATGCTCTTTGCAAAAGTCTTCGCGTACTGCTTGAGTTCAGAGACCTTCTGGGTCACTTCCTTCGGCTCTCTGATGAGGGTCCTGTCTGTATTTACGACCGCTATCGAGATCGTCATGATGCCGAACATCGCCGGCTTGTCATTCCTGTCGATTGAGATGATAAAGCCCTTTTTCGCGTCCTCGGGGTCATAATGCTCTATGATCCCCCTGTCGAATTCCTCAATGATCCTGCTGCAGATCAGATTCACCCTGTCAGGAGAGCAGATCAGGATAAAGTCATCACCGCCGATATGCCCCAGAAAATCATCTTCCGTACCGTATTCCTTTTTTATCCGTATGAGGAGACCGGCAAGCCATTGAATGAGCTCGCTGCCCCTTGCATAGCTGTAACGGTCGTTAAAGGACTTGAAGTTGTCGAGGTCTATGAGGCAGAAGGAGAAGCTCTGCGTCTCGTTCAGCCGCGTAAAAAGTTCTTTTTCGATCGCAAGGTTCCCCGGGAGCTTTGTCAGGGGGTTGGCATCAAGGTTCATCGCCTCAAGCTCCTTCAGTCTCCCGGACATCTGCTTGAACGACAAAGCCAGGTCTGCAAGTTCATCGGCTCCCTTGATCTCGGGCAGATTATCAAAGTCGCCGCTCTTGATGGAATCAGTGGCCTCTTTTAACCTGACAATAGCGGTATTGAGATGGTTCGTAATCAGATAGGCGAAGAGGATGCCGAAAACAAGAGATACAACGCTCAGCACGCTCGTTATCATTAAAGACTTTTCACTGAGAATATTCGTCTGGTTAATATTATAATTCTGCTGGGTCCTGACCTTGAGGTCCATGTCTTTCAGCGATATAAGGATCGTGTCGAAGGTCTTCTTTGTCTCCTGTGAAGATATTGCCTCCGCCTCTCTCTGCTTTCCCTCCCTGAGGAGAGAAACCTCTTTCATAAACATCTCATTATATTTCTGATGGCTTGCCGAAAGGTTATCGATCATGGCACGATCATATATTCCTGTTCTGGCAAGCTCAGTGAGGTACAGCCCGAAGTCTCTCGCCCTCTCCCGGAACATGTCTTCAGCGTTGCCCTGCCGGAGCAACAGGTGCCTCTTCTCATGCAGGTCCTGGGCCAGGATACTGTCATTCATCCGCGTCAGTGTTTCATTGACCGTGGCATAATTATAAACAATTTTTGTCGTGATATTGTTGAGGTTCTTCAGGGTAAAAATCGCGTAAATACCGACAAGCAGGGTAAACGCTATCATTACAATATAACTGAGGAATATTTTTTGTCTGATCGTGAAGTTCATAGAGCGTTATAATACACCCACGTCAATAGAAAAAGCCTGTTTTGCATAGTCTGTTCCTGCCACCTGCTCAACACCTGTCTGCATAAAAGTTATTATCATCATTATATTCCTTGAGAAGCGCTCCCGCAAACAGAAAAATCATCCCGGCAGCCTGCAGGCCCTCAAGGCTCTGCCCGGCTTTTCCTTATTGTCTTGTTAAAAGAGAAGATTTTGTGATGCAATTCCAGTAAAATGTAAAAAAGTATACCAGATGCCGTAAAATCGATCAATAAAAGCGTAACAGCGGATCAGTTCTCACGCCGGGGGTCGCTTACAGGGGTGGACATGATGACCGAGAAGACAATACCGGAAAATTTTTTTGCCGTTGCCGGAGTCTATCCTCAAAATATTATTTTTCATTATTTTCGGGACGGCTGGAAGACACTCTCCTACAGGAAATTTGCGGAAGAGGTCTCAGCCCTTTCGTCTTCCCTTATGCGTGCCGGCCTGAAAAAGGGCGACCGGGTCGCGATTATTTCAGAAAACAGGCCTGAATGGTGCTCTGCCTATCTGTCTGTCCTGTCAGCGGGAGGCATCTCTGTCCCTATGGATCCGCAACTGGGAGCGGGCGAGATACAGAACCTTCTTTCAGATGCAGGGGCAACGGTCCTCTTTCATTCCCGGATAACAGAAGCAGCGGTAAAAGCAGCAGCCGAAAACCTGTCCCGGATAGACCACCCCGTAACCCTCTTCAACTTTGACGCTCCGGAATATCTCTCCCGCCTGACAACAGAAGGCCTCCAAAGTTTTCCGAAGGGGGCCGTGGATGACATCGCATCGGTAATTTATACCTCAGGGACAACGGGCAAGCCCAAGGGCGTCATGCTTACCCATCGTAATTTTTGTTCTGATGCAGAGGCGCTTATAGACGCCCGCATCGTAACCCATGAGGACAATGTGCTTTCTGTCCTGCCGTTATATCATACCTATGCATTCATGTGCACCTTTCTGGTGCCGGTTTTACTCGGCGGTTCTGTCACGTATCCGGTAAGCCTGAAAGGTCCTGATCTTCTCTCTGCTCTCAATGAAAGAAGGGTGAGCGTCCTCGTTGGTGTGCCGCAATTGCTCGGGCTTCTCAGAAACAGCATCATGAATAAAATCAGGGAACTTCCCGGACTGTTGTCATCCATATTTCTCTTACTCCATCGTTTCTCCGGATTCCTGAGAGAGAAACTGAATATCAATATCGGTCGAACTCTCTTTCGCTCGGCCCACAAGGCGTTTGGGAAGCGGTTCAGTTTTTTTACCAGCGGCGGGGCAAAGCTCGACCCCCTGATCATGAAAGATCTCGAAGCGCTCGGCTTCACCGTCCTCGAAGGCTATGGCCTGACAGAGACTTCCCCGGTCTTAACCTTCAATCCTCTCAAGAAAAGGAAACCGGGTTCCGCAGGCAAGCCCCTTCCCTCGGTCAGCATACGCATTCTGGACCCTTCTTCTGCCGGAGAGGGAGAGATCGAGGTGAAAGGCCCTATGGTCATGAAAGGGTATTACAATAACCAGTCGGCAACTGCCGCTGCAATAAGGGACGGCTGGTTCAGGACCGGCGATATCGGCCGGATTGACGGAGACGGTTATCTCTTCATCACCGGACGCTCAAAGGAGGTGATCGTGCTGAGCTCCGGAAAGAATATTTACCCGGAGGAGGTTGAGAAGGTATATGGAGAATCAGCGCTGATAAAAGAGATCTGTGTCCTCGGGTTAGGGGGAGAAGGGCTGACAGAATCGCTGCAGGCTGTGATCGTGCCTGACTTTGAATACGCAAAACAGGCCGGCATATCGAATATTCAGGAAGCGGTCAAATGGGAGATCAACGCGCTTTCAGGCAAAATCCCTTCTTATATGAGAGTCACCGGGTACACGGTCGTGAAAGGACCTCTTCCGAGGACACCGCTCGGTAAATTGAGACGCTTTATGATCAAAGCAGACATCAGCGGGCCATCATCCGGAGGCGAAAAGAGAAACGCCGAAGAGGAGGCCCTGGAGACAGATGAGACCTCGCACCTCCTGGTCAGTGCCTTGCGGCAGGTATCGCGGGAAAAACAGACTATCCTGTCTGATGACAACCTTGAGCTTGACCTGGGCCTTGACTCGCTCTCGAAGATCGAACTGGTCGCGGGCCTGGAAAAGGCCTTTTCGCTGAAACTTCCTGAAAATTTTCTCGCCGATATCCAGACAGTCGGGGAGTTGACTGAAAAAATCCGGACGCTGACATCGCAGGGGCTTTCCGCGGAGGGTCCCGGAACAATCAGTTGGAAAGAAGATCCTTGCCGCAGAACCCGAGGAAAAGATATCTTTCGATGAGTCAGCGATACTGCTGCTTCCTGGTTTTTCTCCTGCATACACTCCTGAAACTTCTCTGCAAGGTCTTCTTCAGGCTCGAGGCACGAGGAGTTCAGAACATCCCTGCCGCCAGAAATTTTATTCTCACCCCAAACCATACCAGTTATCTGGACGGCTTTGTCCTGCTTCTGTCGCTCCCTTTTTCTTATTTCAGAAATATTTACACCCTGGGGCTTCGCGATTATTTCACCGGCGCCGTCAAAGGCTGGCTCGCAAAGATCAGTCATGTCATTCCCATCGATTCTGCCTCCTATCTGAACAAGGCGCTCGCAGACCTCAGCGTATGTACTAAGAAATAACCATTCCTTATCCGTTTTTCCGGAAGGCGGAAGGTCTTTTGACGGTACCCTCATGGAATTCAAAAAAGGCGTCGGTATACTCGCGGTCGAAACCGGTGTCGCTGTAGTTCCGGTCCGTATAACAGGCGCTATTGATGCACTCCCCCGCTCTGCTCTCTTGCCCCGGCCCTGGAAAATTACCGTGACATTCGGACACCCTCTGTATGCAGCAGATATCGACTTTTCGAAAAAGCCCGCTAATCTGGACAAGTATCAGTATTTTGCGGACCTGCTCAGGGAGAGGGTCCGGGCATTGTGATAAGAATTCGACCGCTTTGACTTTGTCCGATAGTATCGCTATTGCTTTTTTATTACTGCAAAACATGGTAGCATAAAAAAATAAGAAAAGTGTTCCGATGCTTCACTTCCCCTGCCCTTTTGCCCGGAAGATGAAGCAGATGAAAGGTTGAGGTACATTCAATGCCTTGCAGTCGGGTGGTCCATAGATGTCTGCGATAACACTGCTGACAAGCGTACTCGTCTTGTTTGGCGCTGTACTCTTTTTTTCGCCCTATTACAGGCCAGAAGGATCGGGAAGTACGTTCTCGCGGAGCTGAAACTCCGTTGGCGCATTATGAAAACCCTGATAATCTTTTTTCTCTCCGGATATCTTGTCTTTGTCTTCATCCTTTTCAAACGCGTTACCCTCCCGTATGAACTGGTAATCGGCCCTGTCTTTGCAGGTGGAGCCCTCTTTGTTTTTATTGTTATAAATTTCACACGCGATATCATCAGCCTCATAAAGTCTGCTGAAGAAGAATTGCGGAGCATGAATGTGACTCTGGAGCAACGTGTCGCAGATCGTACCAGTGCCCTCAGGCAATCCCACACATTTTTGAAAACCGTCCTTGACGGTCTTCATGATGAGGTTGCAGTTATCGATCCACATACCTTCAAAATCCAGGACGCGAACCTGGCGTTCCTCAGCCAGTACGGCATGAACCGTGATGCAGTCATCGGCAAAACATGCTATGAGATTACCCATCAGCGGGTTGATGTCTGTTCCCCGCCGCACGATATCTGTCCTCTTCTGGAGACCATGAACACCGGGAGATTTGTCACGGCCGAGCATACTCACTTCGACAAGAACGGAGAAAAGATTTATGTCGAGGTGTCCACCTCCCCCATCAAGGACAGTGACGGGACTATCAAGCAAATAGTCCATGTCTCGCACAATATAACAGAGCGGAAAGCCACTGAGCTCAAGATACAGGAGAACGAGGAACAGTTCCGCCGCCTCTTTGATCTTTCACCAATAGGCGCTTTGATAATATCCCCGGATTTCCTTATTCTGAACGCAAACGAGGCGTTCTGCAGCTTTATCGGTTACAGGGATGAAGACTTGAGAAACCGTTCGTTCATTGAAATCAATCATTCCGAAGATCTGCAGGGAATAAAAACAGCGTTACAGGCGATGCGGGAGGGAAAGCTGGACTGGTTTCAGATTGAAAATCGTTATGAGCGTAAAGACGGTCATGTTGTGTGGGGGCAGGTCTCCATTCGTCCGCTCAGAGACAGAAGCGGCAATATATTGTACTTCCTGCCCATGATTGTGGATATCACCGAGCGCAAAAAAGCCGAAGAGGCAAAGATACTGCTCGAGGAACAACTCCATCAGGCCCAGAAGATGGAGGCGTTAGGACAGCTTACCGGCGGCATCGCCCACGACTTCAATAATATCCTTTCGGCAATTATCGGTTACGGGAGCCTTCTCCAGATGAAGATGACGGGAGAAGATCCGCTCATGCCATATGTGGAACAGATACTCGCCTCTTCTGAAAGCGCGGCAAACCTCACCCGCGGCCTCCTCGCCTTCAGCAGGAAGCAGGTAATCCTGCTGAAACCCCTGAACCTGAATGACATTATCAGGAATGTAGGAAAACTGCTCGTACGGCTCATCGGTGAAGACATAGCCATCAAGACGATCCTGCCGGAAAAGGATTTAATTGTTATGGCAGATTACGGACAGATTGAACAGATATTGATAAACCTGGCAACAAATGCGCGGGATGCGATGCCTGCGGGCGGACAGTTGACCATCAGTTCGGAACGCTTCTCGTTGGATAACTCCTTCATACAGACGCACGGATACGGTGTACCGGGCAGATACGCCCTTGTTTCCGTGTCAGACACCGGGGGCGGCATAAAGGAAGAGATACAGGAGAAAATATTCGAACCTTTCTTTACGACCAAGGAAATGGGGAGAGGCACAGGACTGGGACTCGCGATTGTATATGGGGTCGTAAAACAGCACAATGGCTTTGTCAATGTCTCCAGCGAGATCGGCAAGGGGACAACGTTCAAGATGTACTTTCCGCTCATCCATGGAGAGGTCTACGACGAGTTACAAAAAACAGAGAGCCCTCTCAAGCTGCCGAGAGGCTCAGAGACAATACTGCTGGCTGAGGATGACCTGGCGTTAAGGAAGCTCTCAAGCAGCGCACTTACGGAATTTGGCTATACGATCATAGAGGCATTTGATGGCGAGGACGCAATACAGAAATTCATGGAACATAAGGACAGAATTCAGCTGGTAATGCTCGATGTGATTATGCCCGGGAAGAACGGGACAGAGGTCTATCAGGAAATAAAGAAAATCCGGCCTGACATGAGAGTGTTTTTTGTAAGCGGATACGCGTCAGATATCATCCAGAAAAAAGGAATCCTTGAAGAAGGGGTAGAGCTCCTCATGAAACCGATTTCACCCAAGGACCTTCTCATAAAGATCAGAAAGATTCTGGACAGATAGCGTCCTTCTACCAAAGCTCGAAGAGTCACGGACGTGCTCTACGATATAATTCGCCGGGTTTATTTCCTTTCCCCGGTCAATGTGCAGAGTCTGGCCATTACAGACCGTTTCACGGCAGTCAACCCCTTTGTCCGCAGACTATCCAATATTTCAGCGGAAGCCAAACTCTTCAGAAATTTTTCCCGTGCCCCGCTATCGTCAATCTCCCGCATCGCGCGGGACCTGAGTGTTTTGACGAAACCGAGGTACTCTGCAAAGACGGTCCCATATGATTTCCCGATCTCTTTTCTGATTGTCTTTGCAAAAGCAGGGCTCGTTCCGCCTGTGGATATCGCAAAAACCAGAGGACCGCGCTTCACAACCGAGGGGGCGATGAAGTTACACTCTGAGGGGACATCGACAACGTTGAGAAGCCCTGGAGCCTCTCCGGCGACCCGTGTGTTCACCTCAGGAGAATCTGTGGCAGCGATCACCAGGAAACTGTCTTTCAGGTCGCCGGGTCTGTAGGGGCGGGATATATGCCTTATCCGTTTGGCCTCTTTTGCCTTTTGGAGTCTGCTGGTCAGCAACGGACTGACGACTGTGATGTCTGCGCCGGCCCTGATCAGAGTCAGTATCTTGCGCTCGGCAACCCTGCCGCCGCCCACAACGATTGCTTTTTTCCCCCGGAGATCAAGAAATACAGGATAATAATTCATGCCGGCGGAAAAGATATAAACTATTTTTTTGTAACTTTCTTCAGCGAAGAAAGTTCTTTTTTTGCGTCAGGAGCAAGGCGGCTGTTCGGGAATGTCTCAATGAGGCGGTTGAGATATAATTCCGCTTTTTCAGAGTCCCCGGCATTCTTATACGCGATGCCGAGATTCAGCAGCAGTTTCTCCTGCTTTTTGTAATCGGGGAACTTCCGCAGCAGAGTCTCGAACCTGCCGATCGCAGCGTTGTAAGATCCTTTTCGCAGATAGAACTCACCGACGAGAAATTCATAGTCCGCAATGGTGTTTCTGCATTTTTCTATCCTGAGCTCTATCAGATCTTTATATGGATTCCGCGGAAAATCCCTCTTTAATCTCTCGAATTCCTCAAGCGCCTTCTGGGCGCCGCCGTATCCCCGCTCAGGGCTTTCTATCTGGTTAAAATATATCATCGCGATCTGGTACTGCGCATATGACGCATGCTGGTGTTCAGGGTATATTTCAAGGAACTTTCTGTATTCGGCCACGGCAAGGTCGGGCTCCTCTTCCTTCACATACGAGTCGGCAATCCTTAATTGCGCAAGGGGAGCGTATTTTTTTGTTATGTCCCGGTTCTTGACCTCAAGCAGCAGGGCCCGCGCCTGCTGATATTCCTTCTCGTCTATCAGTTTATTGGCTTTCTCGAAAGATGCCTCTGCGCTGAAAACCTCAACACCTGCCTTCACCGGGGCCTTTCCCGAGCAGGCAAAAACAAAAAACAGGGCTGTGAAAATCAAAGCTGTGCTGAAGTATTTCATCTTGTTATTTAAGCTATAAAACCGTGATTAAGTCAAGCCCTCGACGGGGTTCCACGTTTGTTTTAACTCACTGCTTCGTATAATTTCCGTTCCAATGCATCTAACAACCGAAATACTGAAAGTCTTTTTTATAAGCGGCTGCTCGGGGGAGGTATTTTCTCACCTCAGCCTCTTTCATTCTCGCGCCTCACCTGTGCCTCAAAAAGCGACAGCATAATCATAAATGACCTCCGTTACCGTGAGTTGACAGTGGGTATATCCCTGCTATACTGGATTATAAATACGCTTGAGGAGGTCCCGTATGGCAAATCCATTTGTCCACGTTGAATTGCAGACAAAAGACCTGGAAAAATCAAGAAAGTTCTACGCAGGCATGTTCGACTGGAAGCTGGAAGAAATTCCGGGCATGGACTACACGATGATAGAAGTCGGGGAGGGAACGGGCGGAGGGATGATGAAGAATCCTGTCCCTGACATGTCGGACAATTGGCTTCCTTATATCCTGGTTGATGACATAGCAGTCTCGACAAAAAAGGCCCGGTCCCTCGGGGCAACAATTTGCAAGGATGTCACCGAGATTCCGGACATGGGATGGTTCAGTATCATTACGGATCCGACCGGCGCGGTTTTCGGACTCTGGCAGGCAAAGGCAGGGATGTAATTAGTTCTAAGAGAAAGGGAGAAGAATGACGGCGAGCTTTACAAGCACGTCCACCGCTTCACCGAGGTAACAGTACCACCGTCAGCCTGCCCCGCAGTTCTATCGCCTATTAGGAGGAGAAGCCTCATGATAGTCCGATCGATTTTCTCGAAGGCGCTTGCATCGGCTGCGGCATTGTTTCATGTCGGGCGTCGGAAAAACAGCATATTGACCCGGCAGTGGCGGAGCTGGGGGAGAGGTTTGTCTCCGACACGGCGAACGTCGCGAGTTCCGCATGGTTTATGGTGGATTCAAGGTTTTGATGGAAGCATAATTCAACGTTAAGAGCTGAGTCTCTCACCGGTCCGGCTGCGTCGAATTGAAACGAAGAAGAAGAGGATGGAGGAATTATATGCAAAAAATCACACCACATCTATGGTTTGACAAAGAAGCTAAGACGGCAGCAAAGTTCTACACGTCCGTTTTCCCCAAATCAAAGATCAAGTCTACGACGAAGCTCTATAACACCCCTTCCGGCACTGTAGACATTGTTACCATCGAGCTTCTAGGGCAGGAATTCATGCTGATCTCCGCTGGACCTCTCTTTAAGTTTAACGAGGCGATCTCGTTCATGGTCTATTGCGATACCCAGGAGGAAATAGACTACTACTGGGAGAAGCTTTCCGCAGTGCCGGAAGCGGAACAGTGCGGCTGGCTCAAGGACAAGTACGGCCTTTCATGGCAGATCGTCCCGACAGTAATGAACAAGATGATGAAGGATAAAGATAAGAAGAAGCTCGCGCGGGTGACCGAAGCGTTTCTCAAGATGAAGAAGTTTGACATTGCAACCCTCAAGCGGGCTTACAAGGGGGTATAGCATGAGAAAACTTGTTGTCTTGTCTTTCATAACCCTTGACGGCGTGATGCAGGCTCCGGGCGGACCAGAAGAAGATCCCACGGGTGGGTTCAAACACGGCGGCTGGGTTGCTGGTTACTTTGATGACTTCCTTGGCAAAGTGATGGTCGAGCAAATGAGTAA
Source organism: uncultured Nitrospira sp. (assembly GCA_963746295.1). Classification (GTDB taxonomy): domain Bacteria; phylum Nitrospirota; class Thermodesulfovibrionia; order Thermodesulfovibrionales; family UBA6898; genus JAOUFP01. The sequence goes on from CAVVAQ010000001.1 coordinate 398,469, forward strand.
ATCCTTTGATTTATTGCTCGGCAGAAAGACGTATGAGATATTCGCAGCGCACTGGCCGTACGTGCAGACAGAAGGAGATCCCATTGCAGCCGGAATCAATAAAGCGAAAAAATATGTAGCTTCCAAGACCCTGACAAAGTTCGACTGGAGCAATTCCGAGCTCATTAAGGGAGATGTAGCGAAGGAGGTAAAAAAACTTAAGGAGCAGAACGGGCCAGAAATACAGGTCCATGGCAGCGGCAATCTGATTCAAACGCTATTGAAGCATGATCTGGTTGACGAGTTGCGGCTGAAAACATTCCCCATCACTCTCGGCAGGGGCAAACGCCTGTTTGCCGAAGGCACAATTCCCGTCGGATTCAAATTGCTTGAAAGCCGGCTTTCACCAAGTGGAGTCATTGTTGCCACGTACATGCGCTCAGGAGAGGTCAAGACAGGCTCGTTCGCGCTTAAGGTCCCCACTGAGGCTGAACTTGCCCGTCGCAGACGGCTTAAAGAAGAGAAATGAGAAAGATAGTCGTATCGAATCTGGTTACTCTTGATGGTTTTTTTGCTGGACCAAACGGTGAGATAGACTGGTTTGTCTGGGACGAAGAAATCGCGACATATATAAAGGGGCTGATGAGTTCCCTAGATGCCATTTTGTTTGGTCGGGTCACCTATGAGCTCATGGCAGGTTACTGGCCGGCAGCAAGCCCGCCCGCGGAAGACCCCGTAATAATTGATTTCATGAATAATACTCCCAAGATCGTTTTTTCGAAGACCCTGGACAAGGTCGAATGGAACAACTCGCGCATGGTCAAGGACAATATATTGGAGGAAGCCGAAAAATTGAAACAGCAGCCCGGACATGACATGGTGATCTTCGGCAGCGGCAGCATTGTTTCGGCCTTTGCCCAGGCTGGTCTGATTGACGATTACCGGATCTTCGTCAATCCCATTGTCTTGGGCAGCGGCAAGCCGATGTTTAAAGGGTTGAAGGAGAGGCTTAAACTGAAGCTGATAAGCACAAGGGAGTTCCGATGCGGGGTCGTCCTGCTTCAGTATGAGCCGGGGCGGAAATAAGGGAAAATGCCAATGGATTACAAAGAACACTTTGTTCAGAAGAATGAACAAAGAATTTATGCCCGGGAATATGCAGGAGAGGAACCGGCTATAATCTTAATGCATGGGTTCCCGGACAACCTGCATCTCTATGACCGTCTGGTTTTCCATCTATCTCCGGCGCGCCGTATCGTTACTTTTGATTTTCTTGGATGGGACGCATCGGACAAGCCATCGGATTATTCCTATACAGCGGCCAATCAATTGGATGAACTCGATGCTGTGATAACTCAGTTGGCGCTTAGGAAGGTCGTTCTTGTGGCTCACGACGCCTCAGGTCCGCCGGCTATCGACTGGGCTCTCAGTCAGCCCGAGCAGGTCGCGGGGCTTGTACTTCTCAACACCTATTACTGCGCCATGCCGTCGCTCCGCCCCCCGGAGGCAATATTCCTGTTTTCGACGCCTTTTATTCGAAGCATTGCAAGGCCCATCTCGCAGATGTTCGGCAATCTGATCTTCCGCAAGATGTTCTGGTGGCAGGTCGGCAGGTTCTTCAGGGACCCGAAGGCGAGGGATGAATTTCTGCCGCTGTTCTATCGGCAGTTTGAGGTGACCCCAAGTACGCGTCCAGCTTTTTTTGGCCTGAATGAAGACCTGCCGGCCACAGTCAGATCGGGCACCGGGAAGATGCAGAGGCTTCGGGAATTCAGGCGTCCTGTAAGGATTATTTTCGGAGACGCCGATCCTTACCTGAACAGGGATGTGGCGAGGACTTTTCACGACCTGTTTGCGACATCGGATCTATTCCTTTTAGCCGGGGGCGCGGCATTACGTCCAGATCGATGAACCGGAGGAGGTCGCGCGGCTTATTCTTTCGATGCTCACAGGATAATTGGACTACAGTACTTAACCCTGCAAAAAATCAAAACTTAGGAGGTCCCATATGAGATACGTTGACGGATATGTTTTACCTGTCCCGAAGAAAAACCTGAAAACCTATGCCCGCATGGCTGAGATGGGGGCAAAAATGTGGATGAAACATGGTGCTCTCGATTACAAGGAGTGCGTCGGCGAAGATTTAAAGAACAAGTGGGGGACGTCTTTTTCGAAAATGATGAATTTGAAACCCGGCGAGACCGTTGTATTTTCGTATATTGTCTTCAAATCCCGGACACATCGGGATCGCGTCAACGCCAAGGTGATGAAAGAGATGGAAAAGATGGGCGATATGAAAGAGATGCCCTTCGACGTCAAACGCATGGTCTATGGCGGATTCAAGGTTTTGGTCGAAGCATAGAGGATTACGGGCATAAAACCGGCATGAAAAATATAATCGTATCAAACTATGTTGCGTTTGATGGCTTTATTTCGCCATACGAACTCCGAGCTAAGTATCCGGATAATACAGATTTATGAAACCGCGAATTACAGTAATAACCTTGGGGGTAGAAGATTTGAAACAATCGCTCAAATTTTATCGTGACGGACTTGGTCTGCCGACACAGGGAATTATTGGTCAGGAATTTGAACACGGAGCTGTTGCGTTCTTCGATTTGCAGAATGGTGTGAAGCTGGCTCTTTGGCCACGAACGAGTATTTCTCACGACTCAACTATTCCCGTGCAGCCACGGAGCAGTACTGAATTTACTATCGGTCATAACGTAAACAGCAAAAATGAAGTTGATGCAGTAATGAAGCAAGCTCAGGAAGCGGGTGCAAACATAGTCAAATCTGCCGATGATACCTTCTGGAGCGGCTACGCCGGTTATTTTCAGGATCCCGATGGTCATTTGTGGGAAGTAGTCTGGAATCCGAACATGCAGATAGAGGATTAATTCAGCAAGTTTTGAATTTATTGCCGATACTTGACAAATGGTATATCCGGCGTAAACTGTGAATATGGAAGAAGGCAGACTAAAGAGAGAGCTTTTTCTAACGACCGTAAAAGATTGGCAGGTGGGTGAGGCCGATGCCTGTGTGCGCATTGAGGAACTTATGCAGAGAGTCAAAAGCCCTCTTATCCTGATGACACTTGATATTATGAAACAGGATTCCATAAGGCATAAGGCCCTGCTGCAGATTATCATCGATGATTTGGAAGGCAAGAAAGACCTTGTTGACCTTAAAGAACTTGCCGAACTTACCAGCACCCTCAAAGAACACATGGCTGAAGAGAACAAGATAATCCACGTGGCTTCCAACACCTATGACAACAGCCCGAATTACGTTGTTCAATACATAGCCTCTTTTATCCTTGCCGACGAGAAAAAACACCACGAGATGCTGAACAAACTGCTTGCAATGGCAGAAGTAAAATCGTCGTTTCAATAAGGCATGGCCCTCGCCATGCAGACTTGATCCCGTTGCCGCTGACGAATAATCTGCCTTAATTCTTCGATATTTTCACCTTCCACAAATCAGGTCCCTGCTGGATATATTCCCATGCGAAAAGGCCTTCCCTCTCGTGGAGGAGCTGGTAATAGAGGGGTTTGGGGTCATGATCATTGACAAGCAAAAAGGCGTCTCCTCCGGGCAATTCATCAAAAGTCATGAAGATCAGGGGATGCCTCTCCTTCGGTGCGATCTCAGTCACGTTTAGTTCTTTCATAACAACCTCCCTGGCATTGTTACACCTATCATATCGTGTTATCCGGAATAGTTGTATGATTCAGGTCATAAGTGCTCTCTGCCCTCAGAGAGCTTCTGAAAATAGACAAAAGTGCGTGAGCATTTCTACTCCTAGTTATACGATTCTCTTCCTGAGATGTAATTCTATCTCATGCTAAGAAACAATCCCTGGCAAAAATAGGAACTTCTTCCAATTTTCTTTCTTTCGGCAATCGTTTACAGTTAAAGCAAGAGAAAAAGATTTTCAGGAAAGGAGGTGTACAAAATGGTCACCTATTATGAGGATAACAAGAAAGGCAGTGGGATAGGCATGTTGGTCTCAGGACCGATTCTCGGGCTGATGTATGTTATCGCTCTTCCGTTCATTGCGATAGCAACGGTCGTGACACTGGTCGGCGGCAAGATGGTTGCCGGGATAGTAAGCACAATAAGCAACCTGGTGTCTTTTGGGTGGAGACCGTCAGAGGCGTATCTGTCAGGCAAGAAGAAAGAAGAAGAAGGGGAAGGACTAAATCATCAGTCAACAGTATTAACCAAATATCAGCAAGGAGGAATGGATGCATACATTGTTTGATTTTATCACTCACATCAAGATAGTAGAGTACCTCGTATCAGTTTCAGCTATCGGGCTTTTCATGCTTTACTGGGAGTTCTTAAAGCCCAAACCATTCAAGACGCTCGTGGAGAACGGCAAAGCAGACATAACGCATCTTAAAGAGAGCGGAACCACGCTTAAAAATATTGGCAAGATAGTATCGGCCCCTTTTATCGGCCTTACCTATGTTGTGGCAATTCCCGGAGTATTTGCCTATGCGCTTGGTTCAGCGGCTGTAAACGGTGCGCTCTCGATGGCAGGTAAAGAGGCCTCATTTGGATGGAGGCCTGCGGAATCCTACTTATCAGGGAAGAAGAAGGGAAAAGTGGAAGGAGTGGAAACAAAGACAGATGAGAAGCAGTAAAGTGTTCAGGGCGGCAGAACAAGCCGCTGACATCATGGTCCATGGCTGAGACACCGGATCGAGGGTCTCAGCCATGGATGGTCTGAAAAGTCTGTCAGATAACAATGAATTAATACGGTTTGATCACTCAAAACATGTACCTATGATGGAATACTGGGGAGCGTACCACAATCAGCAACCGCCACCTTGCGAACCTGTTTCTGGAAAGGTTGCAGACGTTTAGGAATTGATCGTAATAGAATTTTGCTGCTTCAAAACAAAGACGACCGCTCGCAGTATTTTCCCGTAAGTTCGCACTTCAAAAATCTTCTGCAATTTTTTGACTCCCGCTTGAAACAAGCAATGGATTGTCTGGAAAATGCAGGCCGACTTAAAGCCGTCGATTATCAACGGGCAACGTTGTATTCGACTCTTTCTCCCTGCGATATGTGCAGCGGCGCAGTGCTTCTCTACGGGATTCGGAAGATAGCCATAGGAGAGAACCGTACTTTTTGCGGACCGGAGGACTATGTCAGGTCGCGGGGTGTAGTATTGGAGATTGTCGACAGCCGGGAATGCCGTCAGCTTATGTAGACGTTTATCGAACAAAATCCCGAGCTATGGAACGAAGATATTGGCGAGTACGATTACAAAAAAGCCACACCCGGCCTTTACCGGCTGGCTTTCATGAAGCAGAAAGGGTCGCGTTCTTCGAAGATATTCAGGCCGTGGCTGTAAGCAGAGGCGAGGCATCCGCCGCAGACAGGACGGATCTCACATCCCTTGCAGGCTCGGCATCCCTCCCGGTACTTCCTTGCCTCCTCTGAATCGTACACACCGGGCTATGCCCTGCTCAAGCACATTCCCTATCGAAGAAGGGAATTTCCTGCAGGCGTGGGCCTCTCCGTCAGAAAGGAGGGAAATGAAGTTGAAGGCAGCCCCGCAGCCAAAACCGGTGCAGCCCCCAAAGAGCTTTTTTCCTCTCTCATGGTGGATGATGTTGATGAGATTGTCCTTGATGCCAAGAATAGGATTGTCTGTTGCGAGGTACTCGTCCAAAAAGGTCCTGTACTTCTCGCGGCCGGGAAGCATGAGGTTCGCCCCCTCGCCAACCATCGAAAGTCGGTTGAAGTGGAAGTCATCAACCACATCCCGCAACATCTCTGCCAGCGGAATAACATGATCGATATTGTCTCTCGTGAGCGTAAGCATCACCATTGTCGAGACGCCAAGTTCCTTCAGCATCCCGAGAAATTTGACCACCCGTCCGAAATGGCCCCTGCCCCGGATGCTGTCATTGTGCTCAGGCAGACCCTCAAGACTGACCTGATACAATGCCGGCATCTGTATCCCGATGAGCTCTTCTATGCGCTCTCGTGGCGCTGGATTGCCGAGGATCGTTAGGAGAAACCCATTGTCTGAGGCAGCGCGATATACCTCGCTAAAGTGAGGATAGAGCAGAGGGTTGCCGCCGGTGAATGTTACCTGTCCCCGCACATGTTTGCTCAGGCAAAAAGATCGCAGGTCGTCAATCGTCCTGAGTGCCTGATCGAGACTGAATGATGAACGGTCGGAGCGATCATAACAATGCTTGCAGTGAAGGTCACACTGCTGGGTCATATGCCACTGGAGCGTAAAGAAAGGCGATTCCATAAACTGTTTGTCAAAATCCGCCTGCACACCAAAAACAGCGGCATCCCTGCGGATGAGAGGTCGAGGCTTGAGAAGGATACCCTTTCGGGCCGCATCTTCACGTGCCCTGTCAAGAGCGCCGACCGGCAGATTGCCCAGAGACGCAACATCCTTCGGGTCGATCTTCTCCAGGACCATCTTAAGCACGAGGAGGTCTTCCTGGGAGGCTTCCCTGGCCTCTGCCTTTTTTGTCACCGGGTCCTGCCAGAGAATAAGCATTTCATCTCCTGGTTCCGGTGAAGCAGGACAAACACTATCTGGCCGGTCCAGCAGATCCATGAGGTTCTTCCAGGAAAACCGCAGCAGTTGAAGGGTAGGATTCACGGCTGTTTCAGCCACACCCACAGAAAAATCATAATCCGACATTCCAACTCTGTAGAGGGCTTGTTCCAGGCGGGCGAGGTCGGAGAGAAAGCTATAGTCCGCCCCGCCCGTCTGCTGAGCCAATACATCGGGAAACGCATCCGCGTCCTGAACCAGCCCGCTGGCGGACTGTATCTGCCTTGTTATCTCCTCCTCGCGGAGGGAAAAACATACGGGATAGATTGCCTGTAGTTGATCAGCAAGGGATCCCTTCAGAGGAGACACGGCCGGTTTCTCATCGGCAGTGCCTGCGTTCATACTCTTCACTTCCGCCTCCAGGGAAAACAATCCGCGCTGTTCAGGACATGCTCATGCATGTTCATGCTTCTTAGTGCCTCCGGCACTATTTCTTTGTGCCGCTTCAACTGCCTGTTGAAGGCTGCTCGGTCTGGGTGCCACCTGCACCCTCTTGTTTGGTACCGCTTCAACTGCCTGTCGAGGGTTTTTCGGTCTGGGTGCTACCTGCACCATCCTTCTTTGTGCCGCTTCAACTCGAGCCGGCGCATCCGACAGTAAAACTGGCGCCGGCAAGCAGGCTCACGATGCCCATTCCTGCCAGTATCTTCCTGATGTCCTGCTTGTCCATTATTCACCTCCTTTAAAGATTTTGTGCTTTATCTGTCCGCTGGCCGAGGGCTGCACGGACAGAAGAGAAAATATCCATAGAACTAATCTATTCGTATTCTGAGAACTATAAAGAAATTCTATCAACAGAGCGTCCCCCTGTCAAACCTAAAACCCGCATAATTCACAATTTTTTCGACAAATCGTCCTGCAACAAGGCCGGGACAGAGTATTCAGGCTGATTATTCTTCCTGCCTCAGCCTTTCTTGCCAAAGCCTTCTGGAGAGTGTTATCTTTAATGCGGTGAATTATACACATTTTCAGAAACCAAGCAGATACATAAACAGCGAAATCAACTCTGTTCACAAACAAGCCCCGGTAAACGTCGCACTCGCTTTTCCCGATGTGTATGAAATAGGAATGTCCCACCTCGGGCTGAAAGTCCTTTACCTCATCATAAACAACCTGGCGTTCGCCTCTGCAGAGCGCGTTTTTGCTCCCTGGACAGACCTTGAGGACGCGTTAAAAACAGGGGGTCAACCCCTTTCTTCCCTTGAGTCAGGACGTCCGCTCAAGGAGTTTCGATATTATCGGATTCAGCCTTCAGTACGAACTCTCATACACAACAGTCCTGAATATGCTCCATCTGGGAGGGGTTCACCTCAGACGGGAGGAAAGGATGGATGCAAAAAACTCCCCCCTCGTCATTGCAGGCGGGCCATGCACGGTCAATCCTCTTCCAATGGCAGGCGTTCATAGACGCCTTTCTCATAGGAGACGGAGAAGAGGCTGTGCCGGAAATACTGCATGCATACCATCACTGGAAGGCCGGCGGCCAGGAGAATAAGACTTTCCCTCCTGCGGGCATTGAGTGAAATCGAGGGTGTGTATGTCCCTGCATTCGGAAAGGAAAAGCCAGTCAGCCGCCGATATATCGCCTCTCTCGAAGACGCGCCGTTCCCTGACAGCCCTGTGCTGCCCTTCATGAACATCGTGCATGACCGGATAAATATAGAGATTTCCCGGGGCTGCACCATGGGCTGCAGGTTCTGTCAGGCAGGAATGACCTACAGGCCGGTGCGCGAACGCTCTCCCGAGAAGATACTGGAGCTTGCAGAAAATTCCCTGTCGGAACACCGGCTATGATGCGCTCTCTTTCACCTCTCTGAGTTCCGGAGATTACTCCTGCCTTCCCTATCTCATGAAGGAATTCAACAGGAAGGTTCTATCACAGGAGAATATCCCTTTCCCTCCCTTCCCTGCGTGTCGGCTCTGTGAACAGGGAGATGCTCGAGGAGATAAAGGTCGTCAGAAAATCAGGTTTTACCATCGCGCCCGAGGCAGGCACAGACCGACTCAGGGCGGTGATAAACAAGGACTTTACTGAAGAAACCTATATAAAAGCCCTTGAAACTCTCTTCAGCGCCGGGTGGCATAATCTGAAGCTGTATTTCATGAGCGGGCTCCCCACCGAGACCAGACGAAGACATAGAGGCAATCCCTGAAATGGTCATTAAGGCAACAAAGATAGCAAGAAAGCTGACGGGAAGACCTGCAAATATATCTGTTGGTGTTTCATCATTCATCCCGAAACCGCACACCCCGTTTCAGTGGTGCGGACAAAATGATCTGGAACTTCTGAAAGAGAAGAACCGTTATCTCAGAAAAAATCTTCAGAAACGCGGCTTGCAGTATAAAGGCCATCGGGAAGAGATGTCTCTGCTGGAGGCTGTATTCGCGCGCGGCGATGAACGTCTTGCAGACCTGATAGAGGCTGCGTGGTCTCTGGGATGCAGACTTGACGCCTGGACAGACCTTTTTGATTTCGACAAGTGGAAAGCAGGCGATGGATATGACCGGCATTGACGCAGCCACATACGCTGTGCGGGAATATCCGGCTGAGTCCCGGCTTCCGTGGGACAACATCGATACCGGTATCACAAAGGCATATCTGCTGAAGGAATACCAGAGCGCGCTTTCAGGCCAACTTTCACCTCAGACTGCAGAAAACAATGTCATGCCTGCGGACTCAAATGCCCGGCCTCAGGATGCAGGCAGATGAAGGAGCTGTTATTTCACGGGAACAGCCCTTCCTGCCGCTCAGAACAAGACAGAGACTGAGACACCGTCTGTCAGGATACGGCTGCAGTTTTCAAAGACCGGCACTGCACAGGTATCTCTCCCACCTTGAACTGACAACAGCGCTCATACGCGCGATGCGAAGGGCGATCGTTTCCTTTCAAGTATTCCAGGGGCTTCAGTTCAGTGCCGATAATGTCATTCGGTCCGGCGCTCAGGGTAGGCATAGCAGGTCTGAGAGAATATCTCGATGCCGAATTGTTGCTGCCGTTTAATGCCGGAGATCAGGAGTGGCATTCTTAAACAGGACATTGCCTGAGGGCATGCGGTAAACCAAATTGTCCTTTATTTCAGGAAAAGAAAAATCTCTCGACAGTTTTATTAGCAGGTATGTATATGATATAAACAATAGTACAGGTCTTTCTGTCTCGGATTTCCTCGGATAAAAAGGAAATACCGATGCAGAGGAACAACAGGCTGTTCAATATGAAGGATATGGTCGAAGATATTAAGCAACTGGACCGGACAACCTTTCAGGTAACGCTCAGGGACCTCGGTGAGGTAAAGGTGAAGCTCGCGGAAATCCTCGCTGAAATCTTCGGCGTTTCCGATCGATGATCTGGAGGTCACGAGAGTGGATATGTCCGGCTGGGACGGCACAGAGTGGAAAGAACCGATGGAAGGGGAAAAGATATGGGCAGCGAGATTCTGATCAACGTCACGCAGGGGGAGATACGGGTCGCCCTTCTCGAAGGCGGGCAGGTAGTCGAATTCTATGTCGAACGCAAGACGTGACGCAAGCCTTGTGGGAAATATTTATAAGGGAAAGGTCGTAAAAATACTGCCCGGCATGCAGTCCGCCTTTGTTGATATCGGGCTTGAAAAAGCGGCCTTTCTCTATGTCGGCGATATACAGACCGAAAAAGACGAATTCGCCCCGCTCTTTGAGGATGAGGAAAACGATGATTCCATGGATTTTCTCCAGAGAAGGAGGCCGTTCCGAGATGTCTATCGACGAGAGTCCTGCAGGATGGCCAGGAATTGCTCGTCCAGGTTTCCAAAGACCCCATAGGCAGCAAAGGCGCCAGGGTTACCTCGTATCTCACCTTTCCCGGAAGGTATCTTGTCCTGATGCCGGATGTCGACCATGTCGGCATATCCAGAAGGATATCGAATGAGGAAGAGCGGGAACGTCTCAAGGCGCTCGTCTCCGAGATCAAGCCCGAAGGCTACGGTCTCATCATCCGTACTGCAAGTGAAAACTCCCAGGAAGATGAGATAAAAAAAGACCTCGAGTTTCTTGTTCTGCTCTGGGAAAACCTGAAAAAGAAGAAGGACAAAGTGCCTGTCAGGGGCTATGCTCTACGGCGACCTCGATCTTGTTTTCAGGTCTGTCCGTGACCTTATGACACAGAATGTGGAGCGTTTCGTCATAGATTCTGCGGAGGAATACGGCAGGATCACCGACTTTGTGAAGGCCTATTTCCCCAAGCTGCTCGAAAAGATCGAGCTGTATGAGGAGACAGAACCGATCTTCGATGCCTTTGGCATAGAGCTGGACATCGCCCGCGCTATCGGCAGGAGGGTATGGCTGAAATCCGGCGGATATATCGTCGTAGACCAGACAGAGGCGATGACTGTCATTGACGTAAACACCGGGAAATTTGTCGGAAAAGAAGGACTCGAAGACACGATACTTAAAGACAAACCTTGAGGCAGTGAAGGAGATCGCCTACCAGATACGGCTGCGTAATCTCGGCGGAATCATCATCGTCGATTTTATCGACATGGACAAACTCGAAAACAGGGAAAAGCTCTTCAATGCCTTTACCGAGGCGATGAAAAAAGACCGGGCAAAAAATACCATCCTCCATATATCAGAGCTTGGCCTCATACAGATGACCAGAAAGCGGGTAAGGGAAAACCTCGGCAGGACGCTCTGCACGACCTGTCCCTACTGCGAAGGCAAGGGCTTTGTGAAAGTCGCCTGATACTCTCTGCTACGAGATATTGCGGACAATCAAAAAGATGGCAAGGCACGGCAGTACAAAGATTGTCATAACCGCCCATCCCCTGGTCGCGGAGCTGCTTTCTGACGAGGAGATGCTCGGTATCGAAGATGTCGAAAGGCAGTACGGCGTTAAGGTGATCATACGCGCAGACACCAAGATGCACCAGGAAAATTACGAGGTCACCTCGCTGTGAGCAGCGGGGCCGCTGGCTCCTGTCTTCCGGAAATTTAACGCATCTGCTGTCTGCCCTCCTAAGGCTGAATCCGCAGTGCTCGCATATTCCGGGGGCGTTGACAGTTCATTTCTCCTGAAGGCGATGAAGCTCTCCGGGATAAGATTTCTGGCTGTCACTGCCTTTTCGGAAACAATGCCGGAAAAAGATCTTCACGCGATGCCGTCGTCCTTTGCAAAGGAAATCGGCGTTGAACATCTCGTCATTCATACTGATGAGCTCTCGAACGAATCCTTTGTCAGCAACCCTCCTGACCGCTGTTTCTTCTGCAAGGAAGAACTCTTCAGAAAATTACGCAAGATCGCTGAAGACAGTGACTATGAACACATTTTTGACGGCACCAACACCGATGATCTCAGCGACTACAGGCCCGGCCTGAAAGCAGCAGCCTTATATGGGGTGAGAAGTCCGCTCGCTGAGAGCGGTTTTTCAAAAGAAGATATACGAAGCATGTCCAGAGAGCTCGGGCTGAGCACCTGGGACCATCCTTCATCCCCCTGTCTTTCATCGCGCTTTCCCTATGGCAGACGGATCACCCTTTCCGGCCTGCAGGCAGGTGGAGAAGGCAGAGGAGTTTCTCAGAGAGCTCGGGCTGCGGGAGGTGCGGGTAAGAAACCACGGCGAGATCGCAAGGATCGAGGTGAGTGAAAAAAACATGAAGATCCTTCTGGAGCCTGAAAACAGGAGAAAAATAACAGAAGCCATGAAGGCCATGGGGTTCAGTTTCGTGGCCCTCGACCTGGAAGGTTATATCAGCGGGAGCATGAACAGGCGCTTGAAAAAGACAAATCCCAAGCCGAAATTCCAGCTAACCTCATGCCACCTGAGCACCAACTCCTGCCAGTATTTGTATATAATAGTTATCCGGATAATTCATAGAATTGCTTTACTGAGAAAATGTCATGATCACTGCAAGAAACAATAGGCGCATCGAGGAATCCATCACAAAGGTGAGATTCGAAAAACTCTATGAACTCTATATTACATCTATGAATCTCTGTGAACTCTGTGGTCAGATTCCTTTTTTAGACATAAATATTGTAGGTTGACAATGGATAAAAAAGATTACCTTGCCTCACTTTCTCATTGCGTACGCTGCGGCAGCTGCAAGGCACCCTGTCCGACATACGACAATGACCCCTCAGAAGGCATGGGTGCGCGGGGACGCCTTGTCCTGATCAGAAGCCTCCTTGCCGGCGATCTGAAGCCATCCGCATGTATTGAACGAACGCATATTCAGCTGCATTCTCTGCGGCGCCTGCTTAAACGCCTGTCCGCTTGGGCATTGATATACCTGAGGCCATATATCACGGCAGGACTCTGCTCAGGGAAAGCGATAAAAAAAGAAGACTTCTCCGGTCTTTTGCAAGGTTCTCGATTCAAATGGCCTGATATGAGCTTCAAAATCATGAAGATGTCTCAGCGCCTCTTTCTTCCCTTGCTTGCCAGAAAAGGCATTATCCCCTTCCGTCCTGGATTTTCCTGATACTCCTTTCCGGAATATCGGACAGGTCCACAGGGTCAGGAAGAAACGGGGCCGGGTCGCTATTTTTACGGGCTGCAGCATCAATTATCTCTTTCCGTCCCTTGGTGAATCGCTGATCAATGTCCTGCAACAGCATTGGATATGAAGTCGTACTCCCAAAAGGTGAGGTCTGCTGCGGCAGTCCTCTTCGGGCGCTCGGGCTTGAAGAGGAAGCTATCGCGCTTGCAAAGAAAAATTATCAGATTTTCAGCAAGCTCAAGGTTGAGGCTATCCTGAGCCTCTGCCCCACATGCAGTCTTACGCTGAAGTCGGAATACCCGAAGCTGATCGGTCATGGACTTGAAAAGGCCATGGACATCTCTGTCTTTTTTGGCAGATAAGCTCGACTTTACAGAACCGATCCGGAAGACCGCTGTTTACCACGACCCCTGTCATCTTGCCCACGGCCTGGGAATCAGGAAAGAACCCCGGGAAATCATCAAAAAAGCAGGGTTCGAACTCCTGGACGCAGGCACTTCAGAATGTTGCGGCTTTGGCGGGGTCTTCTGTGCTTCCTTCCCGGAGATATCGCAGGATCTTCTGCTGACCAGCGCAAAAAAACTCCGGGATACACAGGCTGAAGCAGTGGTCACCTCCTGTCCCGGTTGCATGCTTCAGCTTGGCCAGCAGATCACTGACCGGCCGGTGCTGCATCTTGTCGAGTTGATCGAAGAGGCCTACTGCCTCAGGCCGCTCAGCAAGAACGAAACAGTCCAAAGATAGGCTGAGATAAGAACATTTGTATCAACAACAATAGGGCGGATCACTTCACCCCTCTGACCTCATGTACAATCCTTTCGATTTCTTTCAAACCCTTCGGAGCAATTTTCTTTTTCCTCACGACCGCATCCATGGCATCAAAGATGTCCTCTTTTTCAGCAGAAAACACGATCACCTCGACCTTACTCCCCGCTTTAAAGGGTAGTGAGGTAAGCCGTATGCTCTTATCCTTGTCTACTTCAACCCTTTTTTTCACTGCGTTCATAACTACCTCCTGTATCTGCTCTTTGTCATATTGTATATTATCGCTTTATGATAAAATTAATCATGGAAAAGAAGTCTCTCTTGGAGACAAATCCCTATCTCAAAGACCTGCCGCTCCCATTGGTTTATACCGTTGATTCTACAATCTTGCGTATCTGAATTATTTGTCTGTTAAGTACTTCTAATTGCCAGCCATAACACAAGAAATGATACATCTTATAGATAATCTGGCCTTTTTGATCTCGCAATACTGCGAGGTCCCCATCGATTCTCAACGATTTTTCCTGTAACCACGGGAACAAGTTTGTCTGCCGCATCAACTCTGTTACCTTGGAAGAGACGAAAACATGCTTTGCGCTACCACTTTCAAAAATGCTTGACAATAAATTCAGATGCTCCATCGATAAATCACCAACGTTCAAACTTCTGCGCCCGACGGTCGGCAGGTGTAGTAATTCAATAAATGAGACAAGCTCTGCGTGTTTGGCTGTGAAGCCGATTTCGGCAAACTTTTCATGGTACTTTTTCCCGCTGCCGTGATAGCGGGGTAGCATGAAGGGATGATGAACACCTTTTGTCCGCCAGAAGTCCACGCCGGAATGCAGGTAGTCAAAAACCTCCGGAAGTGACTCTTCGATGTCTGCGGCATAGTTTGCGTCAAGGCCGACGAAAAGAAATTGTGTGGTAGCCGGGTTGCACCCTTGCCACGGCTTTTCCTTGAATACCGATACTAATTTCTCTGAAGGGTGCAGTGTATATGGCATTACTCCTCCCTCATGAGGTCATTACCCTAAATATTTTTTTGACAATCAAAACAATATGCTTTGCCGCCGAATTTTCTTTTATTGTCCCAGCAGAACTTCGCAACCTTCTCGGTGAGAGGCTTCTTGCATTGGCTGCAATAGTAACTCTTGCCCGAAGCTACCCGGCCAGTCTCCGGCTTTAGTTTTGACGGAGATATTTCTTCAATACCGAAACGCTTTTTATAATCTATCTTGATCGGTTTATGAAGCTTGGCGAGCGTTTTGGCAATGTTCATGACTGTTTCACTACTGCACATCTTGCCAGCAGAGGCCAGTACGCTTAATGCCGACATCGCATCCATCACCTTCTCGATGCTTGTCGCCAACGTGTCGGCTTTTATCACCGAGGTCGTATCGAATCTGGATGCTGGCGGTCTGACAAGACGTGATTTGGGAGAGATCAACACATAGCTTTTGAACGCAGGGCTCATGGTGAGTCCAAGGCGCGTCGGCATTATCTCTTTTTCTTCGACGACCTTTTCGAGCAGGGAGATATGTCGTTTGTTCTGTTCTATCGGCGATTCGATAGCGATATAATCGTTATTATGCATGATAAGGAACTGACCGTCATCGATAATCTTGACGCCATAGGAAAAATTCTTACTCTCCAGTAGGTAGAAACTAAGAAAGCGATTTATCAGCAGATGATCTATCTGCGCAACCCGGCCTTTATGTTCAAGTCGAAGATCATGGATTACCGCCCAGTTTTTTGATGGCCCATAATCAAAGTCTATAAAGTATGCGGAGTCATTTTCGCCCTTATCGCCGGATTTTACAAATCTGAGTTCCCGCTCGATAAGGAATCTCTTGTTGGCAGGAAGCGGTAAGGACAGTAACGATGTGAGTTCTTTAATGTCTGGTTCTTTTGAATCACGTTTCTTAATGATCATATCAATTTATCACATCCTGTCTTACATTTATTGTTCCTTGCACAGAGCAAGGTCTGTGGTCGATACTTATATAGCGCTCAAAAAGAGGCAATTACAATTCCCCCTTAAATGCCTTATCCAGCACCGACGGCAGAAGGGCGTCAAGTTCGGCGGAGGTGTCAGACTGAAGACGCTTCAGGCTGTCTATCCGATGCATGATTTCGCGAAGTTCAATCTGGTCTTTCATAGGTGGCAGCATCATGCGGTGTGATAATAGCTGCCTCGGCTGTACTCGTTGTCTCCTGTCTCCCAATCCCTTGCTTCCCGCCGCTATTTGGCTCCACACACCTGGTCGTTTGAAATATGCATAAAGAAACTCGGGAAGAATTTTCGTCATGTCGCAGGTGAACGTTGGATATTCGTTCGAAACAAAATGCCGGTCAAATTCATCGGTTACTATACCATATGATCCTTCAAAGGCAAATAGACGACTATAAATGAATTGCCCAGCGCAGACTTTATTTAGAGACGTTGCGCTTGTTTGAAAACCCTGAATCGGTGGCTTGTGGAAGAGACCTCGCCCAAAACTATAGATGCCAAGATTGGGATAATATTTGTCGGGGACCACCCTCTGCTTATCCTCAATTTTTGTGATCACATCTCCGAGAGCAACCTCGACCCAACTCTGATTTATTTTGACGGCATACGGAAGCTCATCACGATACGCCATGGATATCAGAGTGTGTTTTGCCTCTTCCTCCGCCTGTCTCCTCAGCCCCCGTGCCTCTTCGATCTTGGCAGCCAGTTGCTCGATCCGCGCCACAATTCGTCGCTGCTCAGAAAGAGGGGGGAGGGGAATTTCAACATTAGCAATGTCCTCCTCTTTAAGGGATACATTTGCTGTCCCGAGCATTAGAGGAACAAGCAAATCATCTTTCCGCGCCATCAGCAAGTAGTATAGATACTTCGCCAGGCATACACCTGGATCATTAGGTAATAGTGCGACTAACAAGTTTGCAAGAGCAAAGCGGCCTCCTTGGTAGTGAACTCGATGGAGTGCTGCGTCACCATGTCCAGTTGATGAAACAAGTGGTATACATACTGCTGGGCCTTCAAGCTGCCAAGACGCCGAAGACCGTCTAAACTTTGCCGTGACGACAAGAGGATACTCGCCAGGCAATGTCTTAAGTGTTGGGGAAGTTCCTCTAATGAGCGTGCAGATATCACCAATTCTATAATGCAAGACCTTCATGTGCACTGTTTCTTCCACAACCCGTTGATGGTTACGCGCTCAAAAGACCATAACTCCCCCTCGCCCACTCTTAGCTTAAGAGGGGGTTGGGAGGCGTTACAGGAAGAAAAAGGGGCCGCTTGTATTGGCTCTCGGTTACTGCTCACTTGCTGATCGCCCCTCGCCGCTCCAGCATCTTCCTCGACCGTTCGATCTCTTCAGCCAAGGTCTTTTCATCGGGAAGTACGGTCTTATATTCTGCAGCCAGAACCTTGTTCGGCAAACCCTCAAGGGCATACTTGGCAACAGCGTGGTCTTTCTGTGCGCAGAGGATCAGGCCCACAGGCGGGTTTTCGCCCGGATGTGTCCAGTGCTCTCTGGCGTAGTTCAGATAAAGATGCATCTGTCCGGCGTCGGCATGGGTGAACTTGCCGAGCTTCAGATCAATGATTACCAAACAGCGCAGGCGGCGATGAAAGAAGAGAAGATCAACGCGATACCATTCGTCGCCAACACGCAGCCGCCGCTGACGGCCTGCGAATGTGAAATCTCCGCCGAGTTCGAGGAGGAAGTTTTCGAGTTGTTTGATAAGTGCTTCTTCAAGTTCCCCTTCCGAATACTCATCCTTAAGCCCGAGGAATTCGAGCACAAAGGGGTCCTTGATCTCCTCCTCGGGAGTTAGAACGTCTTCGGACAGTGGAACTGATCCTTTCTTGAGCATGGCCGCTTTGTCGCGTGAAAGCGCAGTCCTCTCATAGAACTGGGAATTGATCTGGCGGTCTAATTGCCGTACTGACCAACCACCTCTTAAAGCCTCTTTTTCATAGAAGGCACGTCCTTCGGGGTTCTTCACAGAGAGCAGAAGAACATAGTGCGACCAAGGGAGAGGGAACCTATTGGCAATATCTTTCAAGGTAAAGTGCGCAGACGTCGTCTGCGACTTGTCGTCTTTATCAGTTGCAATCAATTGGCCAGGCACCGTCTGGCTTTTTTCATTATGCTGGAGACCGTCAGATTTCGCAGACAGTGTCTGCGAAATTGGCCAGCTGTCATAAAAAAGACGCATCTGTTCGAGATTTCGTTCAGAAAAACCGCGCCGAAACCTTGTAGTCAAATCCACAGAAAGCCGTTTCAGCAAGGCTTTGCCATATTCAGCTCGGCGTGTGCCCTTCTGTTCAAACTCCACGATCCTTCGCCCGATCTCCCAATAAGTCGCAGTCATAACCGCGTTGGCAGCCCTGGCAGTGGTTCTCCGTGCGGCTTCAAGGAGTTCAGCAACGCCGGTCAGGACAGAATCATACCCCGCCATTGTTCCAGACTTTGCAACAACTTTCGTTTTCTTAGCGGTCACTCCTTGACTCCCTCAGCCAACACTTGCCTGATCTCTGCCATTATCTCAAGAATCCGCTGTTCCTTTGCGATAATATCCTCCACCAGCTTCTCGGGCGGCTGGTGCTCGTAGTTTTCTTTTCCTGTTGGGTTTTTAATATCCAGATTAAAGTTGTTCGCTGCCACTTCAGAAGCTCCGACCTTCCAGGCACGGTCATTTTCTTTTCTCTTGCTCCACCACTTTATGCAGTCTCCGAACTCCTCGAACTGCATCGGCTTTGTCTTCGTATAGCTCTTTCTCCCGTCGGGAAGGGGCTGTTCGTAATACCAGATGTCCTTTGTAGACCCGCTCCTGTCAAAAAAGAGGAGGTTGGTCGGGATGCTCGTATACGGCGCAAAGACGCCGTTTGGAAGGCGGATGATCGTGTGCAGATTGAAATCCTTCAGTAATTCCTCTTTGATCCTGGCGCAGACGCCGTCGCCGAATAACGCCCCGTTCGGCACAACGATAGCGCACCTGCCCGGCTTTTTTCCCCCGACAGGTCTTCTCAGCTTGCGCATGATCAGCTGTAAAAAGAGGAGCGTTGTTTCAGCAGTTCTTTTGTCGTCGGGAAAGTTATTCTGTATGCCTTTCTCCTCTTCACCGCCGAAGGGCGGGTTAGTGAGAACAATATCGACCCTTTCCCTGTCGCCAATCTCATTGAGCGGAAAACGCAGGGCATTGCCGGGATCGATCTGCGGATACTCAAGCCCGTGCAGCATGAGATTCATCTGGCTCAGAAGATACGGCAGAGACTTTGCTTCAATGCCGATGAGTGATTCTTCCTGGAGCTTTCTGAAGTCTTCAGTCCTCTTGCACTGTCCCTTCAGATGCTCGAACGTTTCGACAAGAAAACCTCCTGTGCCGCAGGCCGGATCAAGGACCGTCTCTCCGAGTTGAGGGTTGATGACCTTCACCATGAACTTGATGACAGCCCTTGGCGTATAGAATTCACCCGAGTCCCCGGCAGAATCTCTCATCTCCTTGAGCATGGATTCATAGAGGTAGCCGGCCGTATGGATCTCATCGGAGGAATTAAAGTGAATCCCGTTGATCTTATTCAGGATATCGCGGAGGAGATAGCCGTTTAACATCCGGTTGTTAAGCCCTCTGAAGACCGTGGCGATAACGTCCCTCCTGTCCCCGCCGTTTGCGCCCTGAAGGGAGCGGAGATAGGCGAAGAGACCCGGTCCTCTCTTGCCGTCCGGTCCCTTTACCTCGTCGTTGTTTATAAAGGCTATGAGGTCATCGCCTGTAATGCCGTCTTCTTTTGCAGCCCAGTCGCGCCAGCGATAGGGGGCCTCGACAATAGACTTGTATCTCCGTCCGGCCAGCGATGCCTCTTCAGCCCTGATCATCTCCATATCGTCGAGAAACTTCAGGAACATCACCCACGTCAGCATAGGCAGCCGGTCAAGGTCGCCGTTGAGCCCTTTGTCCTTCCGCATAATATCACGACAGGACTTGATGATCGAGGCCAGCTGTTGAGCGGTGCTCATCGGCTGTTGATTTTTTATTTTTTTCGTCATTATTTCTCTTTCCTATGCCGCATACAAAAGGGCCTGCATTTCCGAAAGCGCCTGTCTGAGGTTTTCGGCCCCTCCGAACTTCGTGGAGATCTCAATAACATTGCCATGCCGGGCTATCGGATCAATCTTCAGGATATCAGGTATTTTAAACTGCGGAGTGCCGTGCTCGATATACTTATCGAGTATCTCGTCAAGGACCTGCCTGGCATCGGTGCCATATTTATCGAAAAAGTCTTTCCTCTCCTTTTTCAATCGTTCGGCCCTTTCCCTGCGGCTCCTTCGCGGGGCGTTGAATGCAAGGCTGCAGAGCAGGTCGAAAGGATCAACTTCAGGATCGCCTGATGTCTCTATCAGATCTTCCAGACTGATACCTTTTTCTGAAAGTGTATCAATAATGATTGCCCTTTCTTCGGCGTTACTCCACTTTGACCTGAGTTCAGCCGCTGAGGTGAAGACATCCCTCACCTTCTCGCCGGTGTAATCAGTCAATTTCACCATCCGGAGTTTTTTACCTTCCGCATCGAGTTCGTAAACCATATCAGCCACGATTTCAACAGAGCCGGCATCAACATAAAATTTTCGAGGCTGCTTTTCTGGACTATCGAGAATTTCGCTGATCAATGAATCGCCGTATCCTGCGGTGCCTTCGGGATATGTTTCATCTGCAGGGGGCAAACTTACCTCTTCGTTGACAACTTCACCCCGATTGTTCATCTCCTCTTCGGTGATAAGAGCAGCCTCGCCGTCGAAGGCAGGGTCGGCAAAAAGCCTTGTTACACTACCGGTATAATCGAGGATCGTGAAATAGAGTTTACCGTAATCATCCCGAACCCTTGTACCACGGCCTATGATCTGCTTGAAATCGGTCATAGAATTTATAACCTTGACGAGCACAACATTCTTGCAGGTCGGTATGTCCACGCCAGTTGAAAGAAGTTTTGACGTCGTGAGTATCGCCGGTGTTTCGGTTTCGAGTTCCTGGAATCGGCTGAGATGTCCTCTGCCGACATCGCCTTCTTCGGACACAACGCGGCAGACATAATCGGGATAGGATTTTACAAGATCGGCATTGAGATTGTTCAAGGCCTTCCGCATCTCTTCGGCATGCTCCTGGTCTACGCAAAAGACGATTGTTTTCCCAAATCGGTCTGTTTTCTTCAGAAAATCACTGAGATGTTTCGCGATCGCTTCAGTTCGCGCTCTTAGCGCTATGATGGTTTCAAAATCTCTGGTGCTGTATTCTCCGTCTGGTATTTCCCTGCCGAGCCGGTCAAGCTCTCCTTTCGTCGGCCGCCATCCTGTTGCATCCACGGACGGGACTACTCGATGGACCTTATAGGGAGCAAGAAATCCATCCTCTATACCCTGTTTGAGGCTGTAGGTATAGATAGGATTGCCGAAGTATCGGTAGGTATCCCGGTTGTCCTCCCTTAACGGGGTGGCTGTTATCCCGAGCTGGTAAGCAGGCTCGAAATACTCAAGGATTTCCCGCCAGTTGCTTTCATCCCGTGCGCTTCCCCTGTGGCACTCATCAACAATGATCAGGTCGAAGAAATCCGGCGCATATTCGCGATAGAGCCCCGGTCGTCTCTCGTCTTTTGCGATTGCCTGATAAATGGCAAAATAAATTTCACGGCTCTTTACCGCCTCGCCTTCAATCTTCCATCGCGCATCTCCAAAAGGTGTGAAGGTCTTGTCCTTCGGGTCGTCGATGAGGATGTTTCTGTCGGCAAGATAGAGAATCTTGGGCCGCCTGTCCTCACCCGTTCTTGTCCATCTCGTATTCCAGAGTTTCCAGATAATCTGAAACACGACAACCGTCTTGCCTGTCCCTGTCGCCATGTTAAGGAGAATACGCTTCTTATTGTTGAGGATGGACTGAATCGTCCGATTAATCGCTATTTCCTGATAGTATCGAGGCGATTTCCCGGAAAGATGATAACAGGGCGATATGATTCTGTTCGCTGAGGCATCGTCAGCAATTTTTTCCGCTCGTTTGATACGCTGCCAGAGCTCCTCAGGTGAAGGAAATGCATTGAGGTCTTTGTCCTTACCGGTAAAATAATCATTTTCGACAATGCCATGACCGTTAGTTGCATAGGCAAACTTCAGCCCCAAGGTTTCGGCGTAATCCTTGGCCTACTGGAGCCCATCGCCTGGATTCTTGTAGGCGGCTTTCGCCTCCACAACCGCAATCAGATAATCACGCCGGTATCGCAGGAGATAATCAGCTCTTTTGGGTTTTTTTCGATAGCACTTAGTGCCGAAAACAACGATTCGCCCGTCTGTGAAAGTTTTCTGCTCGCTTATCTGATCGTCAGTCCAACCGGCATCGTATAGTTTTGGCAGTACATATTTTCTGCATGTATCTGCTTCAGTGAGTCTTGGCATCAGCGGCTAATACCTCTTCTCCCCACCTTCCCCACAATCCCGAAAGACCGTGAAGGGTGATGCGTGAACACTGAAAAGTAAACTGTAATAAGATCATAACTCATAAGCTTCCCCAATCGACTCAATCATCCTTTCTCTGAAACCCGATCTTCCTTTTCTTTGTCTCAGGTGGAATCATCAATTGCCTGATTGCGTCAAAGACCATTTTGAATTGAGAATCATATTTCTTTTCAAGGTCGGCGAACTTCCGGGAAAGTTCGGCATTGGAAGCTAGCATCTGTCGGAGTTTTACAAAGGCACGCATAATCTCTATATTCACTTTGACCGCTCTATCGCTGTTCAGGACGCTGGAAAGCATTGCTACGCCTTGTTCAGTGAAGACATACGGCAGATAACGACGACCGCCACGCCCCGATTCCTTTGACATTCCAATTTGGAATCTCAAAGATTCCGCTTCCTCTTTAGAAAGCTGAAACATGAAGTCTTCAGGAAATCGGTCAATATTTCTCTTGACCGCCTTGTTAAGATTGAAGGTCTCCGCTCCGTAAAGCTCGGCGAGGTCGCTGTCCAGCATGACCTTTTCGCCTCGAATCAGATAGATCTTCTTCTCGATAATTTCAACAGGAATCAATGCTTTCACTTCCCTTCCAATTTAAGGTCACAAGTTGTAACCTCAAAACTTAATACCCTCTTCTCCTTCTTCACAACCTTCTCCAGAATATGGTTCGCGAAAATCGAATTAGAAGAATCGCAAGAGGGCAGTATTCAGTATAAATGAAAGCCTTTTGCACAGGAGAACCTCCCTGGAAACATCGCCTTTAGGATAGCGGTTAACCAGCTCGCAGGGTCAGCGGTAAGACGAACAGCTGCTATTTATATTCTGTCCAATGCCTGCTGCAGGTCCGCGATCAGATCGTCCACGTCCTCAAGCCCGAGGGCGAGCCTGACCAGGTTGTCCACCATGCCGATATTCTTCCGATATTCTTCAGAATAATCGAAGAACGACATGGCCCACATCTGCGTCACCAGGCTTTCGCTGCCACCGAGGCTCGGTGTGATCAGAAAGAGTTCAAGGGCTATCGATGAACTTCCGCGTCTCCGCATTGCCTCCCTTTACGAGAAAGCTGATGACGCTGCCGTTTCCCTTCATCTGCTCTGCAGCGATCTTGTGGTCAGGGTGTGACTCAAGGCCGGGATACCAGACCTTCTCGATCTTTGGATGCGATTCCAGCATGCGGGCGACCGCGAGACCCGCGGTGTTATGGTGCTCCATGCGCATGCCGAAGGTCTTAAGCCCCCGCTCCAGCAGAAAGCAGGTGAACGGTCCGGGCGTTGCGCCGATCATGCGCTGCATCTTGTACAGGTCGTTCATGAGGGCAGCGGACCCGAGGGCAACTCCGGCCATAAGGTCATTATGACCGCCAAGGTATTTCGTGGCGGAATGGATGACCACATCCACGCCCATATCGAGCGGTTTGATGTTGTAAGGCGTGGCGAGCGTTGCATCGATAACGGTCATGATGTTGTGCGCCTTTGCAACCTTCACAATCGCCGGGATATCAAGCACACGCAGGTAGGGGTTTGTCGGTGATTCTGTGAAGATAATGTTTGTCTCAGGCCTGATCGCTGCCTCGATCGCCTCGGCTGTCGGGTCCACGATTGAGCAGGGCACGTCGAACTTGCCGAGGAAGTTCATGGCGAAATCCCGGGTCTGGCGGTAGCAGTCTCCGGTGAAGATGATATGTCCGTCACGCTTCATGAAGGTCATGATCACGAGCATGACAGCGCCATGCCGGAGGAGAAGAGGACCGCGCGTTCGGCGCCTTCAACCGCAGCCAGCTTGCGCTCACACTCCTGCTGGGTCGGGTTGCCGTAGCGGGCGTATTCGTGTTCGCGGATAACATTGCCCTGTCCCTTTGCGCTCATGAATTCTTCGACCACATCAGCGGTATCGAAATAATAGTTAGAGGTCTGCATAATCGGCGTGGAGACAGCATAGTGGGCCTTGGGAAGACGGCCCAGGCCGTGTATGGCAAGGGTTGCCGGATGCCAGTTTTTGTTGTTCGACGGTTTTTTAGACATTTTGATTTCTCCTCTGGTTTAACGCGTTCGTAAGCGCCTCCTTGTTTTTTAATGCGTTCGAAGCGCCTCCTTGACCGCATCAACGCGCGCCGGCAGCTTCGATGGGTTTGTTCGCATACGGCAGGGGAAGTCCAGCTTCCCTTCGTGATAGTTGACCTTGAAGTCGGTGAACTTCAGACCGTGCGCCGTAGAGATGACCACGACGTGCTCGGACTTGTCGATCTTGCCCGCCTTGAGCAGCTTGATCAGCGCAGCCAGGGCCACGCCGGTGTGCGGGCAGTTGAACATGCCGGTCCGGTATCGCCGAGCGCGGCGGCGTCAGCCAGTTCCTGCTCGGTGGCGTCCATGACAATGCCGTTAAACTGCTTCAGCGTGCGGATCGCCTTTTCGATGCTGACCGGGTTGCCGATCTGGATCGCGCTGGCCAGCGTCTTTCCGGCCTCCATGGGCTCGAAGGTCTCGAAGTTCTTCAGATAGGAGCGGTAGAGCGGATTGGCGCGCTCTGCCTGGGCGACCACGATGCGCGGCAGCTTGGCGATCAACGCCGAGGTCGCGCATCATGAGCAGCCCGCTTGCCGAGGGCGGAGACATTTCCGAGGTTGCCGCCGGGGATGATGATCACGTCCGGGATCTCCCAGTCAAACTGCTGGACGATCTCGATGCCCGACCGTCTTCTGGCCCTCTATGCGCAGCGAGTTCATGGAATTGGCCAGATAGATCGTCTCGTCTTTGGTGATCTCCTGCACCACGCGCATGCAGCCGTCAAAGTCCGTGTCGAGAGACAGCACCAGGGCGCCGTTGGCGATCGGCTGGACGAGCTGGGCGATGGAGATCTTGCCCTTCGGCAGCAGCACGATGGACTGGATGCCGGCAGCGGCGCAGTAGACCGCCAGCGCGGCCGAGGTGTCGCCGGTCGATGCGCAGGCCACGGCCTTGATCGGCGCGCCCTCGCTGATCATCTGCTTTACCTGGGAAACGAGCACCGTCATGCCCAGGTCCTTGAACGAACCGCTGTGGGAGTTGCCGCAGAGCTTGATCCAGAGGTTATCAATGCCAATGATCTTGCCGAACCGCTCTGCCCAGAACAGGTTCGTGCCGCCTTCGTACAGCGAGACGATATTGTCATTGTGAATCTGCGGCAGAATCCATTCCTTCTTGCCCCAGACACCGGAACCGTAAGGCCATTCGGTAGACTTGTAACGGTCCTCGAACAGCTTCATCCATGCCTTGGCACGCGGTGGGCAAGGGCCTGCATATCATGCTGCACTTCGAGCAGGGAGTCGCAGGCCTTGCAGCGGTAAATGATTGTGTTGAGCGGATAGCGTTCCTTGCACTGCTCGTTGATGCATTGAAACCAGGCTCGATATGACATAGGCTCCATCCTTGGTTATGTGTTTTCGCCGACAGGATCCTCTGCAATTGGCTGAGCGCTCAGCACGTCTATGGTGAACTATCGTAAAAAATCTGCTCTTCTAATACAGAAATCAGAATACCATAATGACCAATTCCGAATCAATGCAGGGTTCGGCACGCATAAGCCCGTGAGGTCGCCTGCTGCCTCACATCAAGGAGACAGGAAGGTTACCTCAGCTTCTTCTCTATCTCCTGCCACGTCTTCAGGTTCTTTGCGTCATCCTGCTCATCAAAAACAAAGACTGCCGGATTGTATGAATTTGCCGAGTCAATAACAGCCTGGCTTCCGACCACGGCCTTCATCCTGAGGCCTTTTTTATACAGAGCGGCGAATACATCACCCATCTGCCACGCTACAACCGGCGCAGCAGGGAACCTGTTCTTTCTGAGCCACTCCTTTACCTCCCGTATCCCGATAGTTCCGGTATGAAGGTAAACCACAGAATATTTTTTTATGATTTTTTTGATTACTTCCCTGCTGCTTGTGACTGGATTTTTTGCAAACGGCGCTGCAAGCAGACTGCCTTCAATATCAATAAACACAATTCCGGTGCCTTTTTTCAGCACCAGGACATTGCCGGTGTCGGTGTCCTTGTCATATCGCGCAGAGACCGTATACATCCCCGGCCTTCCTGATCTGAAAATCTTGTAGCCAATACCGTCCCCGCCGGAAAGGACACTTCCCGGCAGATTTCCCGTTTATCGAGAATTCCACGGTCTGCCCGCCTTTGCTGAAATAGCCGCTCTTTGTTTCGACCTTGATCAGGACCTCTTCGCGGGTCAAGGCAACCATGTCATGGACAAAAACTTCCGCGTATGCTGATCCATAAAGAGCCGGAACCAGCAGCAGGCAAACAAGATATCGCAAACCCGGAAACCAGTTCATCAGGATTTCAGGATCAGCTTCCGCACATCACCCGTTCTGAGGGTGATTTTGGCGGCATCAAGATATTCGAGAAAGGAAAGCGCGAATTTTCTGGATGTCTTGAGGATGTCCCTGAACTCTGCAACTGTTATTTCGGATTTTTTTCGTGAAAAACTTTTTCAGCAGAGAGAGCATATCCTCATACGATGCCGCGGAAAGGATAGAGGGATTCGTTGATCCGGACAATGCTCTTTTCCTTGGTCAGGATATTTAAAATATCCGATATCTGTTTCTGATCAAGCTTCAGGAACTCAGTCATTTCGGCCTTGGCAGGAGGCTGGAAACCGTCCTTTGTCGAGCATATCGATGATCTTTGCCCTGTATGTCTCCTCGTTCGTTGAAAGCGCTATCCTGAACTCTTTCAAGCGCATCAGGTCTTTTTCAACGATGATGTTCTCGAAGCCGGGCAATACAAAATTGAACAATTTCACATCGATTTTGAGATGCGTCCTGACTTCCTCCTTCGGCATTCCGGGCTTCAGCGGGTTCTTTTGTGGAATTCGCCCAGCAGACCGGAGATCTTTTGCTGTATGAGGTTGAGCGCCTTCCTGTGCAGCAGGATATTTTCCTGACGAACCATCTCATCGGCTTTTTTCAGTCCCTCGATAATCCCTGCGACAGCCTGTGTCTCGGCATTGATCCAGCCATGTATAGCAGCTACGGGAATGCCGCTTATACCGGCTTTTTCTATTTTCAGCAATATCTTCTGTTCAAGGGTCCCGTGTGCAGGGTCTCCAGGTCCTGAATTCCGTCCCTTTTTCTTCTCCTCTGGGGAGAAGGATTCAGGACTTCACCACCTCCCAGAGTTTCGAGTGGTGAAAATCTTCTGATGATATATCTGTCCCCTGACATTGAAACGACGGGGTCCTGGAGCCTGAACTGGCAATAAGCAGCTCTCCCCGGCCTTCAGCTCTTCTTTTTCATAGAGTATTACGCGGGCGATTGTCTCGGCAGTGCCTATGTAAAAGTGGACCAGACTCTTGTTTTTCAAAAGCGGTGCGTTCTTCAAAAGCTCAATGGACGCGTCTATCGTCTTTGTCGGTGAAAAACTCGAAGGAGTAACCGCGACATCGCCTCTCCGCAGATCCTCTTTTTCTACAGCCTGAAGGTTGATTGCCACACGCTGCCCGGCATAGGCGCTGGAAATCATCTTCCCGTGACTGTGCAGACCCCTGACCTTTGTCACTTTGTTCAGGGGCAGTATTTCCAGCATGTCATCGACAGAGATGCTGCCCGATAATGCCGTGCCGGTGATGACGGTCCCGAAGCCTTTGAGAGAAAAGACCCTGTCTATCGGAAGTCTGAATAACCCTCCTGCTGTCTTCGGAGCGACCTTGAGCGCAAGCTCCTTTATCGCATCTTTAAACGACTCAAGATTCAGGCCGGTCCTGGAAGATACGGGGATAACCGGAGCGTTATCGAGAAAAGTGCCTCTGACAAAACCTTTGATTTCATCGGTGACGAGATCAAGCCACTCTTTTTCAACAAGGTCGGCCTTGGTAAGCGCTATCAGGCCTGACTTTATTTTCAGGAGGTCGCATATGGCGAGATGCTCCCGGCTCTGGGGCATAATCCCCTCATCTGCCGCGATGACCATGACGACAATATCAATGCCCCCGGCACCGGCAAGCATATTGCTGATCAGCTTTTCATGTCCCGGCACATCCACAATACCAACGACAAGATCCTCTTCAGGGTAGCTGATATCGGCAAACCCGATGTCAATGGTAATGCCCCGTTCCTTCTCCTCTTTCAGCCTGTCGGGGTCCACACCCGTCAGCGCCTTTACGAGTGAGCTCTTCCCGTGATCTATATGTCCGGCTGTACCAAGTATAATATGACGCATGATTATTCCTTAACGAGATGTGTAATTTATTATACCGGCAAGGCTTCGGACACTACCCTCACCAGGTCTTTTATTTCCTGCTCCATGACCGTCCGCGCATCAAGGAGCAGAGCGTCTTCCCTGATCCGCGCGATAACCGGAGGGGAACCCCTCCTGAGTCTGCTCTCCAGTTCATTGACTGATATTCCCGCAGGCCGTACCTGGACCGCAAAGGTCTGAAATTCCGCTTCCGGGAGTGAACCGCCCCCGGCCTTTGACGTATCCTGCACGACCCTGATGTCCTCTTTTTTGGCTGATTTCCTGAGCGCTGAAGCAATCTTCCGGGCGCGCTGTTTTATCTCCTCAGGCGATTGAAACAGCATCTTCAGAACCGGGACAGTATGCCGCGCGCTTTCCGTGTCCCGGTATGCCATGAGGGTCGCCTCAAAAGCTGCTATCGTCATTTTATCAACCCGCAGGGCGCGTGCAATAGGGTTCTTCTGAATTTTTTCGATATATTTTTTCCGGCCAACGATGATCCCCCCCTGAGGGCCTCCCAGGAGCTTGTCTCCGCTGAAAGATACGATATCAACCCCGGCCTTTATGATCTCCTGTACCGTGGGCTCGGTATGAATGCCGTACGGCTTGAGGTCAACAAGGCAGCCGCTCCCGAGATCATACATCACCGGGATCTCATGTTTCTTTCCAAGCATGACAAGCTCATCGATCTCCACTGCAGAGGTAAAGCCTACGATCTGATAATTGGACTGGTGCACTTTCAGGATAAGAGCCGTGTGTTCATTGATTGCATTGGAATAATCATGCAGATGCGTCTTGTTTGTCGTTCCAACCTCACGTAAGCAGGCGTTACTCGCAGCCATAACATCAGGGACCCTGAAGGATCCTCCGATCTCAACAAGTTCGCTCCGTGAGACAATAACCTCCCTGTCTTTTGCCATGGTGTTGAGGCATAACAGAACAGCAGCAGCATTGTTGTTTACGATAAGGGCGTCTTCTGCTCCGGTGATCTGCCTGAGCAGTCCCTTGGTATGGGCATGCCGCTTCCCCCTCTTTCCTGTTTCCAGATCGTATTCAAGGTTCGAATACCCCCTGCCTGTCTTCACGATATTTTCGAGGGCCTTTTCAGAAAGTACCGCGCGCCCGAGATTGGTATGCAAAACAATCCCCGTTGCATTGATCAGGGGCAAAAGGCTGTATGAAGAAAGTTTTTTTATCTCGGCGTCCATGCGTTCGTGCAGCGCTCCGGAAGTGATCTCCACAGTCTCTCCGCACAGTATTTTCCCCCGTACTGCGTCAAGAACAGTACGTATCCCAAGGATAACTACTGTTCTCGGAAACGCGGAAAGCCAGTCTGTTCCAGCGGGACTCTTGAGGAGCTCATCGACAGACGGTATCGTCGCGAGCACGTTCTGTTTTTCATCGACAAATTTCTTCAAGACAGCCCCATCTTTTTCAGGGTGTCGTCAGCATTGCTCGCTCCGGGAGCTTCTTCCGGCAGGTACAGCATCACTCCTCCCTTGACAGGCCTGATAATTATCTTCCCTTCTTTTGCAAGGCTGTTTGTCACATCGATCGGATTTTCCCCTGCAAAATACTTCTTGAAGGCCTCATTAAACCCTGAGTATACCGTATGAATCCCCTTGTATCCCTCCTTCCGCAAACTGACAATCGCTTTTTTCACAAACTCTTCATGGGAAAGCCTTTCTTCCATAACATCCCTCCGGAAAAGATTTTTGCTTTTAGAATATCATGCCAACAGCGGGTCTTTGATCCCCGCTTCCCTGAACCCCTTTTCTCTTAATCTGCAGCTGTCACACAAACCGCAGGGGACAAAATCAGTGCGGAGGTGCGCATATGCAGAAGTTTTTTGTTGACTGCTGATTGCTGACTGCCGCGCTTTCCCTGGTTGAGGGTCATAACAGCTCCAGGTCAGAGCATAGTCAAGTCCAAGACGAAGGCCGGTTCTTAGTATTTCAGCCTTACTCATCAAAAGCAGAGGCGCGTGAATTGAAAATGCAAGTTTGCCTTCTACTGATGCCCTCGTAGCAAGGTTTGCCATTCGTTCAAAGGCCTGCAGATACTCAGGCCGGCAGTCCGGGTATCCGCTGTAATCAATAGCATTTGCGCCTATTCATATATGCTCTGCCTCTAAGACCTCGGCCCATGCGAGGGCAAAGGAGAGGAATATGGTGTTGCGGGCAGGAACATACGTTACAGGGATTGAGGATTGGAGGTTGGGGGTTGGGGGTTGGGGGTTTAGATTTTCTCCACCAAGCCCTAATCCCTGGTCCCTAATCCCCTTTTCACTAACCCCTGATTTTGGCACTTCAATATCAGACGTCAATGCAGACCCCCCTATGTCTCTGAGATTGAAGTCTATGATGAGGTGTTGTTTCACCCCAAAGTACTCCGCGATATTTTTTGCGGATTCAAGTTCTCTCAGATGTCTCTGCCCGTAATCAACGCTGAGAGCGTATAAATCCCTGCCCTCCGCGTGAGCAATCGCCAGCGCAGTAGCGGAATCCACCCCCCCGCTTAAAAGCACAACCTCCTTGCCAGGCTCCCGGTAGGTCGTCATCAGTAAATATCGTCTTGTGTCCCTTCAACGCCATCAGCTCCGGTGCTGGCAAGAAAGAATGAGTCTGTTGTATTCCGGTAAATAAAGGAGCGTCCCCAGGCATCTTTTGCTGCTGAAATCTGCTCCAGGGCCGATGGGTATGCCGCATGTTCCAACTGGAATGTCTCTATCTTCATCCTGAGCACATCGATTTTTTTCGAGGTGCTGAAATTCTCCAAATCCTCACTCTTCTGGATAAACATAGCGGCCAGCGTGATACAGAATGAGAGTAAGACGACAATATAAGGCAGGTATCCGAGAATGTTGAGAGACGGTTTTGCCGCCTGTACAGGCGCTTGCTTAACCACCACGGGAGCGACTTCCGCTGTTTCAATAAAGCCCTTCTCCAGCAAAGAGAGCAGAGTTCTAGAGACCTCAAAATTGTCCTGTCCGCAGAGGTCTATTATGGTACTTACGTCATTTTCACCATCAACACAGGTATAGACCTGGAGTTCTTCTTCAGGAAGTCCTGATGGGGCCTTCCCCTCTTTCCTGAATATGCTGTCGAGGGTGATCTTGCCCTGGATGGCTGACCATTCATCAACGATCCGCAGCCCCTCCATAAGAAGGTGCTGGGTATCGATCGAGAAGGGCAAATCCTTGTCCGGGGACACGTTCTGCGCAGCGAATCCATAGCTCCCCTGTTTCCAGCTGAAAAGCTGTATGATCGTCTCGGTAACCTGCCCCTGCACAATTTCCTGTATCGCCTGTTTTTCGACAAAACCATTTCGGATCAATATGTTGCCGAGCTTTAACCCCGTTTTACGCTGTTCTTCCAGTGCGGAATCCAGATCTTTCTCTTTTATCAGCGCTTTTTTGAGCAGAATTTTCCCTAAGCGGTTGTCTGTTATCCGCTTTTTCGACTCCGCGCCGCCGATATTCCCATCGATAAAAAGGAGGCTCACCTTGTCCATTTTCCCCTCGAGCGTCAAGACGCCTGTCTTACGCTGAAAATAGATAAGCTGGAGAATATCCGCAAGCCCGAAATCTGATAACGAACCTTCTAAAGCCATCCCTTTGCGATCCTTTGTCTGGTTATGATATTAGAAAAAATATATATCAGGGCTGCCAAAAAGACAGCGGCCCAGGCAAAAAAACTGTGCGTAAAGAGCGCCCCGCCCCGGGCGAATATCATGTTCGTAAAAGGCAGGGACAGCAAGAAGAGAAAAGGCCAGAGGAAAAAAAATCCCCCTGCATATCTTTCCCGCATAAAGCTGGGCAGCGCCCGGGATAAGAAATGAAAATATCTTCATGATGTTCCTGCGTTTTTTCTGGTGCTCATAGATAGAGAGAAGCTTGGCGACCCGTTCCTTCGCCTCGAGTTCATCCAGCTTTATAAAAGAAGCATAGCATGTCTGGCACATCTTGCCCCGGATCAGATGTCTTTTCACACTGCGGACAGAGGATGGCCCCGCATCGGTTGCACCGATACGCCTTGCTCCGTATTCCGCTGATCAGGAAAAAGTAAAGGAAGATCAGCAGGACCGCCGTACCGGAAAGCAGAAATGCCGGTGACCAGAGAAAGACCGAAGGTAGATGCATGCACCGTATACCCCAGGGCAAGACCCCAGAGTGCGGCATAAGAAAGTGTTTCATCAACGACAATTCTGTTCGGGTTTCGGCTGTAAATCATCCGGTAATCTGAAACCGCGTCCCGGCTGATCGAGAGTGCCCGGTTGAAATACTCGTTGCCCTTCGGGTAATCAAGCATCTCCCTCGATATCTGTGAGAGATTATAGTAGGCGGAAGCAAGCGGCTTGATCTCAACCGCCCTCAGGTAAGAGGCAAGCGCTTCCTCCATATTCTTCAAGCCAACATAGCAGTTCCCAAGGTTCACATACACCTTCGGATCAGGTCTTCGCTGGAGCAGGCGCTGATAGACGGCAACAGCCTCATCGTAGCGTCCTTCACGCTTCAGTGCGAGTGCATAGGAAAAAAGCGCGGCATAATCATCACTGTTCTTTAACGCTGTAAGGGCATATGCATTGTCTTTTGACTCATTTACCGCCACGATCGCCTTCATCCGGGGAGAAGACTGGACCTGAAGGAACAGGGACGTTGCAGTAAAAAAGAGGGGAGAAAAAACAAGAACTGCCAAAAAAAGATAGACGACTGCGCGGTCGAGCTTTTTCATGTAGATGCCGAGCATGAGCAGGGTCCCCGCAAGGAACAATAATGGGCTTATGGCTGAAATAACAACGAGCAGGCCGAGGAGCGCCAGAAGATATTTTTTCTCCGCGATGTTGTGGGCAAACAGCCGGATATCATCGGGGAACCTGATCAAAACGATTATCGTTATAGTACCCGCCAGGGAGATAAGAATACTGAAAAATACGCTGGCTGCCAGGGTAAACGATGACCAGAAATTCCTTGTATAGGCGCTTACGCCCTCAATAATATTACTGATGCTCGCAAACATCCCGGAGGAGGAAAGTGAAAATTCTCTTTTTGCGAGCTCGAAATAAACATCAGGAAGATTCGGGGATTCCTTCGCGGCCTCTTTGAGCCACCGGGCGGCTTCAGACCTGTTTTCGCGAGCCTTCTCAAGTAACTGGTAGGAATAGGCCTCGGTGCTTCTGAGTCCCCTGTCCAGCCGCATTTCCTGAAGGTCACCGGCCGCACAGACTGCCGGCAGGACTATCAGTAAGAGTACCATGATAATAAGAAGTCGTTTCATACTTTTTTGCCGACCCTGGGCTCCGTACCCTTGAGAAGACGGGATATGTTTTCTCTATGCATTATAAACATCATAAGGGTAATAATCAATGCTATCGGGAGCTTTTCCCGTGTATCAAACAATATCATACTTAACGGCAAAAATCCAAAGGAAAGCAGCGCTCCCAGGGATGAATATTTTGTTATCATGACCGTCACAAGCCAGAGGAAAACCGTAAAAAGAGCTGTGATGGGAGAATAGACGCTCAGCACTCCGACACTGGTAGCCACGCCCTTGCCTCCCCTGCCCTTCAGAAACAGAGAAAAGTTATGTCCCAGTATCGCGCATATCCCTGTCGCCCCTTCCAGCAACACGCCTGCCTC
Organism: uncultured Nitrospira sp.; assembly: GCA_963746295.1. GTDB lineage: Bacteria > Nitrospirota > Thermodesulfovibrionia > Thermodesulfovibrionales > UBA6898 > JAOUFP01. The sequence continues at coordinate 432,644 of CAVVAQ010000001.1, forward strand.
AAAGTGTCTGGCAAGCGCTACAGCAGCGATGCCTTTTATAACATCCCCGAAAAGGGTAAAAACAGCAGGCCATTTGCCGACAGTCCGCAGCACATTTGTTGTCCCGATATTGCCGCTGCCTTTTTGTTTCAGGTCTATCCCCCTGCTTCTGGCTATAAGAAAGCCGGTTGGAATAGACCCGAGAATGAATGCAGCAATCGACAGAAGTATGATCTTCAAATCTTCTTCCAAAAGGATATGGTATATTGGACTCCCGAGGTAATCGACAGCACCAGCGCTATCCAGATAAAAACAATCCCGATATCATAAAGGTCCAGCGGCAGGTTATCAAAAATGCTGCCCATCAGTATCAGACAGAGTATGGCGGTTATCTGGGCTGTTGTCTTGAGTTTTCCGCCCATCTCTGCCGGAATTACGATGTCTTTTGAAAGCGCCACAACCCTCAGTCCGGTCACAAGAAATTCCCGAACAATCAGTAATATGGCGATAAATGCGGAAAGCCGTGTCATGTCGACCAGCACAATCAGCGCTGATATGACCAGAAACTTGTCTGCCAAAGGGTCCATAATGATCCCGAACTTTGTTATCTGGCCGGACCGGCGTGCCAGGTACCCATCCAGAAAATCCGTGAGAGAGGCAACACTGAATATCAGGGCACCCGAGGACCGGATGCTGGTAAACAGAGAGCACGAAAAAGGGGATCACCACGATCCTGCTTAACGTCAGGATCGTGGGGAGATTAAGCCGTAAAGTAGCCATCCACCATCCTCTGCCATATCCCTTTCGCCTTGAGTATGAAATCCGTAATCTCCCTGACAGCCCCTCTTCCGCCCCTGTTTTGCGTCACGAGCAGCGCGTATCCTTTTGTATCGTCTGTTGCATCGGCCACAGCGACCGGCAGTCCGACCATACGCATGATAGGAGCGTCAACGATGTCATCTCCGATATAGGCAACTTCCCTGTCCTCCAGCGAATACTGTTCGATGAGTTTTTTGTAGGCGATTCTCTTATCATGGCACTTCTGAAAGATCTCGGTGATGCCGAGCTCGTGAGCCCGCCGCTCAACTACCTTTGAATGGCGACCTGTGATGATCGCGACATGGACCCCAGCATGGATCAGCATCTTGATCCCGTGCCCGTCACGGACATGAAAAGACTTGTACTCATTCCCTTCATTGTCAAGGATAATTCCGCCGTCGGTAAGGACCCCGTCCACATCGAGGATAAGCATTTTTATATTGCCGGCTATTGTCCTTATCGCGCGTAAGCTCTTTGGCCGGGCCGGTGTACTTTTCATCTTCACGCGATCCCCTTCTTCAATATATCATGGAGATGGATGATCCCCTCTGCCCTGCCCCTGCTGTCAGGGACTACCAGGACTGTAATCGCATGCTTTTCCATCACAGAGAGCGCTTTTGCCGCGAGTTCCTCCGCAGCTATCGTCTTCGGGTTTTTCGACATGATCTCCCCCGCCTTCATCTCGAACAGCTCTTTCCCCCATTTTTCTATACCCCTTCTGACATCGCCGTCAGTAATAATTCCGGCGATCGTGTGGTCTTCATCAGCAACGATCGCGATGCCAAGCCGTTTTGAGGAAATCTCCATAACAGCGCCGGTCATGGACTCACGCGCTGTTATCAGGGGAAGCGCCTCACCGGTATGCATAAGGTCCCTGACCTTGATAAAAAGCCTCTTGCCGAGGCTGCCGCTCGGATGGTAAGACGCAAAGTCCTCCTGTCTGAATCCTCTCTTGATAAAAAGGGCTACCGCGACTGCATCGCCCATGGCCAGGGCAGCGGTCGTTGAAGCGGTGGGCACAATGCCGAGCGGACAAGCCTCTTCTTTAATGGTCACGTCAAGGTTCAGATCAGCAGCCCTGGAAAGCGTCGAGTTCACGTCGCCGGTCATGGAGATAAGATGGACATTGAACCGTTTCAGGAAAGGAATAAGGGCAAGCAGTTCGTCGGTTTCTCCGCTGTTCGAGATAGCGATGACTACATCGTCAGAGGAGACCATGCCGAGGTCCCCGTGGCTGGCCTCGGCTGGATGCATAAAAAAAGCCGGTGTTCCTGTAGAGGCAAGTGTGGCCGCGATCTTTTTACCGATGAGCCCGGACTTGCCCATGCCGGTGACGATAACCTTGCCCTTGCTTGTATAGATGATATCAATAACACGTTCAAAGCTGCTGTCAAGCCTTTCTATAAGGCCTGCAACCGCTTCCGCTTCTGTTTTGAGAACCTTTTTTGCAATATCGAGAATATTGTCCATGTTGTCTTACCAGACAGTAGTCACTACATCAGATCGGCTAATACGTTCGTCCTTTGTGATCAAAGCTGGCCACACCAGGGAATGGGTGTCGGTCACATAATCCATCAGCTGCCTCTCCTGCTTTCATACGGAAACAGCGATTTCTCAGCAGCAGAAAACAGAGACTCGTCTATGTGACTGCCTTTCCAGATTCCCCTTAATGATCCCTTTTTACCGGCCTTCTTTTTGCCTGTTGTAATCTCTCCGGTCAATAAATGAATAACCCGGTAAATACTCCCCAGCTTGTCATCCGGGACCTTTTCGATTTCTTTCAGTATTTTCTCTTTATAACTCGTCTGCATATCAACCTCCTATGTATGCTATGGATAAATTATAATACTTGTCCAGTATCGCTTCTTTCAAAAAGCTGACCAGCCACGTTCCGGTCATTTTCGGCTGCCTTCAGCCCGTAGTCAATTTCCCTCTAATAATATCATATTCCTTTGTTTGGTGACGGGGTTAAGAATGTATCGGGGCTTGCACTTTTTTGAAAATGGGGTTTAAGAAGCGCTCCTGGGGGCCATCATGAGAGTAATTGTTGTATTTCACCGTCGCAATAAAGACACTAACCTCCAATATGCCAAAAACCAGGAGTCCATAGCTCAACTGCATCATTCCCCCAAGTGAAGCGAGGGGAAACACGCGGCTGACCCGCTTGACGGGTCGAGCCGCTGGTTGGGACATCATCTCCTACTCTAACCCGCATCGCTCATTACCCATAAAGAAGTCTGCGCCCTTTCTTTGCTCCCTTTACTGCTTTCATTTCTATATGACCGGCGGTAAATTAAAGCCTTTAGATAAACGTCTTATTTCTTTCATAGCGGTGCGCAACTCTTTCTTGTCGGCTTCTTTGTGAAAACGATAATAATATAGAGTAACAAGCCTCATATAGACACTAACAATATCAACTAAATTCTTATCCTTAGTAAGCGCCTTCACATATGATGAGGGCGCCAAATTTCCACAGGCGACCCGAAGGTCAGTAATCGCAAGCCTAACAGTTTCCGTTGTGGACTTACCTGCAAGTTCACGAAAAATCTCTGTAAGAAACGCATCACCAATCATACGATCATTAACTATAAGTCCAACAAAACTAGCAAAGCTACGTGCTTTGAAAGGATCGATTTTCTTTTTTCCTGCCGCGATTAGCATGTCTTCAAAATATTTTTTTAGTCTTTCGTTACTCCGCAAGACACAAAGGACACCATCTAATTTATCATTGCGGGAGAGTCCTCGTCCATTGACCAATAATGCGGCAACATTACTCACAAGATAGTGCTTATCTTCAAGAATACGAGTAGCAAACAGAGAGACAGCAGATGTTGTTACATCATCACGCGGAACATCGAGGGCATCTGTGGTAGTGCTAGATATTGACTTTGCAGGCATCACCGTTAGGCTGCTATTCGTCGCGTGGTCTTCGATGTTTCTTAGGAGAGAGGCTTCTTCCTCGTCGTCATTCGGCAATAGCATATTTGTAGGCCCTGAACAGCTTTTTTTATCGCCCTTATTAGTTTGCATCCAGTCACGCTTTTCTAATACCTGAAGCAAGTCTCGCAGAACAGCATGAGCATTCCCCATTTGTGAACCCGTTATTGCAGCAATGCACGGTTCCCCTCCATGAAGCAAAGTCCGAACAATGGTCTTGTATTTCTTTTCACGAATAAGATTCCTAACCCAAAAAAAATCACGGAAGATGGGATGGCCCCATCGCACAGTAAGAAGCACTTCATCTCTTATCAACAATCCACTATCGAACAAGTCATCTGCAAAATCTGTTAAATCATGCGCATGACCATGTTTAACAAGAAAGCGGGCGAGTCGTTTTTGAAAGTCATTAACACTTATTTGAGACTGGTGTAGACCACCAAGATGCGTAAGAAATTGAAATTTTGTTTCAAAATCTGCCCTCAGCGTATCTGCATATGACCCCACTTGACTTTCAACAAAACGTTCTATTAGTCGTCCCATGGTTGGAGTTGCTAGTCGACGTTTTGCAATCTGACATTCACTTAACATTACGGATACCGTAAATGGATTGATTGGTAACCCAGTAGCATCAATTGTGCGATTTATGAAATGAGTTGCCCTATCGGTTAACGAAGAAGCAGCGTCATGATCAAGGTCAAGTGCACGGACAAAACTATGGATTGATCCGGTCTTGATACCAGAAAAATGGTAAGTAGAAAATCCTTCGACACTAGGGGCTTTTTTCGCTGTTCCAATGACAACAAACTTGTTGTGTACATTTTTTAAAAATTTGCTAATTTCGGCATCAGTGAGCGCATCAATATTATCTATCAATAGGTACACTATTCTATTTAAGGCATTAGGGTCGGAGATATTGGCCCATGATAACCAGGGAAGATGTTCCTTTAATAAAACAGGGAGAGATTGTTGTTTTAGAGCATTGCCATCTAGTATGACGGGCAGATAGCTTTCACCTGCAACTAGACATGATATACGTTTAAGCAGATAAGTTTTTCCGCTCAATTCACTGCCTATAATTATGGCATTCGACATCGTTTTTAATACATCCGCAAGATAGATCGCTTGCTCTTCTCTCATCTTTTTTGAACGACTATCAAAAACACGACTTGGTGAGAGGTCAGTATGCATCGAAAAACGAGGTTCTAAAAAATGTTTTTTGGGGTTCAAATGAATTCCGAGCACTCGGATTGACAGCGCTTCCGGCTCTGAACACTTTCGCAAATAGCCCGTTTCAGCCAGGCCGGGAATGCGCGATACAAGTCCGGGACAAAACTGATCGATCAAAGAAAATATTTCGGGTGCCGTCTTAACGGCAATCTTGTGAGTAGAAAATGGTGTCGAAAATTCAACTTCTGCATCAGCTGTTATATGTGCCGCATTCCAGAGTTCAACTACATCAAGTCTGATTTCATTGCCATGCCAGTTGAACTTATGCTCGTAAGCAGATTCACACTGTTGCTTCACGGATAGCGACGAATCGCTATTTGAGCCTCCTTGTCTTGTAATAATCTTTGCCTTCGCTTGGACACCTACATAGCGTTGAGAAAGACCACCTATTTCTTGCACTATCCAATCAACACCTCGTTCATTTCTACCATGAGTATAAAGAAAATCGGCAATTTTTCCATCATTCTTCATCTGCGTAAACAGATCCTTTAGCACTTGATCACGAAAAGTCGGTTCTGATAATTGCCCGAGCCACTGAGCACCCATTGTTGTGTTTGCAATAATGAGTGGCTTCTCCTTCTTTGTTATGCTCTTTTTTTTGACCATTCCAAGGCTCCTCCTTGTATTGTTAAACATGCAGAGGTAGTTGAGTTGATCTTGTTTCCTGAATTCCTCTTAAACTAAGCAAACAATTCCCCTGTATTAATCTCTGGTCGTCCAATAGTCACATTCGCCTCAAACGCCTGAGTCCTGTCACAGTAACTGACAAGTTGGTCTTCATTTGGCACCCTGGGCTTGGCGCACCAATGCGGAACTGAGCGGCCCCCCGCAGGGGGAGTCCGTTCGAGTGTCTGGTTCTCCCGAAGCGAAGCGAGGGGAACCAGACACGAGAGCCGCTTAGTTCCGCATTCCCCCGAGCGGAGCGAGGGGGAACCAGACACGAGAGCCGCTTAGTTCCGCATTCCCCCGAGCGGAGCGAGGGGGAACCAGTTATTAGCAAGTTTAATTAGTTCGGTATTAGTCAGTGAAAAAACAACAGTAAAAAAGTTTCGAGTCGGCCAATCCTTAGGAAACAAGTAGTGCCGTATCCTCTTAATATAACTGTATTTCTCAAACTGACTAATATGCTATTTGGAATATTAGTCGTGTATCTATGCCACAGCGTTACTGGTAAATAATGCGGAATGACAAATTTTTTTAAAATCAGTCATTTATGAACAGACTCTGTTAACGTGTTGCCTGTCACTATGTCTGACATCTCAGCCATCCCGGCTTGGCCCCTTTCCGGTGCGCCTCCTGTTCAAGATCAGCAAGGTCTTGCTCTGAATCCTTCAACCGTTTCATGGCCTTCTCCAGACTTTTCTCCAGCGACGAGGATTTTTTACCGGTGCGGATACTTTTACTGTTCTTTTCTGCAATCTCCCCCTCTATTTCCTTCACATCTTCCTCTGCTTTTTCTATCTTCTTTTTATATGCTGAAGCTTTTTTACACCAGTATTCCATCTCCTGCTCTTCATTGATACGCTGCGCTTCATTCCGCCGCCTCTCCGCGGGATCTTCCTGGAAAGCACCTTTTTCAGGTTTGGTTTTTGCGTCAGACGAAAGTTGATATTGTTTGATGTCCTGATTGGTAAAGACCCGCGGCTGTTCTTCGACAGACCTGTCATCTCCGTGTGCAGCAGCAGAAAACAATAAAAACATAAAAACCATGGCTGGGAAACCCAAACGACTGATGATCATTTTTCTAATCCTCCCGAATCCGGCGTCTGAGTAGCAATGAGTTCCTGTATGCTTTTTAATACCTTCAGCATCTGCAGCAGCGTATCCAGCGGTATCATATTCGGTCCGTCGCAGAGGGCCTTGTCCGGCTCAGGATGGACCTCCATAAACAACCCGTCAACGCCGGCTGCAACAGCTGCGCGCGCAAGAGGCCCGGCAAATTCCCTCTGGCCCCCCGAACGGCTTCCCTTACCGCCGGGCAACTGGAGGCTGTGTGTCACATCGAAGATGACCGGATAGCCGAATGAGCGCAGGATAGGAAACGCCCTGATATCAACGACCAGATTATTGTATCCGAACGAGGTTCCCCGTTCTGTTATGACGAGATTCCGGTTCCCGGTTGAAGTAAATTTATCCATAATATTCTTCATATCCCATGGCGCAAGGAATTGGCCCTTCTTGATATTCACTGTCTTGCCGGTCTCTGACGCAGCAAGGATAAGGTCTGTCTGCCGGCAGAGGAAGGCAGGTATCTGGAGGGCGTCAAGGACTTCGGATGCGGGTTTTACTTCATCGACAGAATGGATATCAGAAAGGACAGGCACCTGGAATCTGCTTTTCACGTCAGCCAGAATTCTCAGTCCTTTGTCTATGCCGGGTCCGCGGTAGGACCCCAGCGATGTCCTGTTTGCCTTGTCATAGGAACTCTTAAAGACAAGGGAAACCCGCGCCTCCGCGCATATCTCTTTCAGCCTCTGTGCAACATAAAAAGTCAGGTCCTCATTCTCCATGACGCACGGGCCCGCGATCAGGGAAAGGTCTTTTCCTCCAACAACGGTATTGCCAATCATCACGGCGTTTGTCAATCCCTGCGGTGCTCCCGCAGGTCCACTTCAACAGAAGGAAAGAGAGACCGTTTTTCCCGCAGAGACGCCTCAATGAAGGCCCTGAAGAGGGGGTGCGGTTCGGTAGGTCTGGACTTGAACTCCGGGTGAAACTGGCATCCGAGAAACCAGGGGTGGTCCTCGATTTCTACAATCTCGACGAGTTCACTGTCAGGACTTGCCCCGCTTATTCTCATGCCGAGCCTGGTCATAATACCCTTATAGGCGTTGTTGAACTCATACCGGTGGCGGTGACGCTCGGATATCTCTTTTTGCCGGTATGCAGCATAGGCAAGGGTGTTCTCTTCGATATGACAGGGGTACGCCCCGAGACGCATCGTGCCGCCCTTCTGCGCGCTCTCTGTCCGCTCCTCCAGCTTCCCCTTTCTGAAGTCATACCATTTTTCCATCAGATAGATGACCGGAGCCTGGGCATTCAGATCAAACTCGGAACTGTTCGCCTTGAGACCGCAGACAGTACGGGCAAACTCTATGACCGCGCACTGCATGCCGAGGCAGATCCCGAAATACGGGATCTTCTTCTCTCTGGCATACCTGACGGATTCTATCTTGCCTTCTATGCCCCGGTAGCCGAACCCGCCTGGAACAAGAATCCCGTCCACCTCAGAGAGATATTTTTCAGGCCCGTGCACTTCAACCTCTTCCGAATCTATCCACTCGAGGTTCACCCGGCAATCATTGGCTATGCCGCCGTGAATCAGGGCTTCCGTAAGACTCTTATATGCGTCCTTCAGTCCGACATATTTCCCGACAATCGCTATCGTGACTTCGTGTTTCGGCTCCTTTATTTTTCTTACGATATCTTTCCACAGCCCCAGATCCCCTTCCCCGGCATGTAACTGGAGCTTCGAGATGATCTGGTGGTCGAGCCCTTCCGCATGGAGCGCAAGGGGGACCTCATAGATGGTCTCTACATCTATCGCGTTGATGACCGCGTCTCCTTCAAGATTGCAGTGGATGGCTATCTTCTTCTTCGCCTCGGGAGTAAGGTACCTGTCGGTTCTGCACAAAAGCAGATCAGGCTGGATACCGATCGCCCGAATCTCGCGAACGCTGTGCTGGGTAGGCTTTGTCTTCAGCTCCCCGGAGGTTTTGATATACGGGAGAAGGGTGAGGTGGACATACAGGACGTTTTCCCTGCCAACGTCGTACCGCATCTGCCTGATCGCCTCAAGAAACGGCAGGCTTTCGATATCTCCGATGGTGCCGCCTATCTCAACGATCACCACGTCATTGTTGTCGCCTACAGATTTGATGGCCTGCTTTATCTCATCCGTAATATGGGGGATAACCTGTACAGTGTCCCCAAGATAATCACCCCTCCGCTCCTTCGAAATAACATTGTAGTATATTTTCCCGGTCGTAAAATTGTTCGCCTGGCCTGTACGGATATGGGTAAACCGTTCGTAATGACCAAGGTCGAGGTCTGTCTCCGCACCGTCGTCAGTAACAAAAACCTCTCCGTGCTGAAACGGGCTGAGTGTGCCGGGATCGACATTGATATAGGGATCGAGCTTTTGGATCGTCACCTTAAGGCCGCTTGCCTCAAGGAGGGCGCCTATGGAAGCCGCTGCTATCCCCTTGCCGAGAGATGATAAAACACCACCTGTTATAAAGATGAATTTAGGCATTTTTCTATCCTTTCTAGGTCCTCAGGTGTATCCACCCCGAATGTTTCATACACGGTCTCTTTTACTTTGATGCGAAAACCTTCCTCGAGCGCACGCAGTTGCTCCAGTTTCTCGATACACTCGAGGTGTGACGGCGGCAGCTCCGAGAGTTTCGTCAGCACATCCCGCCGGTAACTGTATATACCGATATGCTTGTAACAGTGATTGGCGGTTTGAAGCTGGGGGCTGTCACTCATCCCTAAACCCAATCCCCTAACCCCTCCAATATCTTTCCACTCATCCCGGTGATACGGGACCGCTGCCCGCGAAAAATACAACGCAAAACCTTCCCGGTCAAAAACAACCTTTACCACATGTGGATCGAATATCTCCCGCCGGTCCCTTATCCTGGTCGCCAGAGTGCCTATGGACGCCCGCGGGTCATCAAGGACCGAGATAACATCGTCAATCATTTCAGGCTGAATAAGCGGTTCATCGCCCTGCACGTTAACAATTATATCATACTCCATGGAACGGGCGACTTCTGCTATCCGGTCCGTCCCTGAGGCGTGGTCTCCGGAGGTCATGACCGCTTTTCCCCCGAAAGAGAGCACTGTCTCGAATATCGTCTCGCTGTCGGTCGCGACCATAACATCGTCGGCCAGACGGGAGTTCATCGAATTCTGATACACATGCTGTATGACCGGAACGCCTTTCAGGGGTGCAAGGGGCTTTCCCGGGAACCGGGTGGAGGCATAACGCGCAGGTATGAGCACAATAGCGGACATGAATTACCTAATTATATACCATAGTATTCTATGGTATGGCAAATATGTTTTTGATGATACGTTGCATTTTCTGCTTTATTTCCATTGTTCAATTGGGGAAATATCTGAGACCCATTTCTACTCAAATCCGGCCTGTTCTTCGAGGAACCGGCAGCAACTCTACAGAAATGATATCCCGGACAGGAATGAATAAGGTCAATTTACTCAATTTTATGTTATATTTTTAATAAGTGAGCCGTGAAAGTAAAAGACAGTTAAACGAAAGAAAGTTCCCTAATTGGCAAACATTGCCGGACAACGGCAGAAAATATTGGATCGACATAACGGGAAGACACGGCTGGCTGGCTCGTTATATAAAAGAAGTCAATGAAATGGAAGAAACAGTCAGGTTTTATCAGGAAATTTTCGACAGCAAAGGCAATTTAGCAGAAATTCATAAAAAATTTCCGGTAGACAAAGGGCACGGAAAGCCAAAGGAGAAGTAACATGGTCTTAACAAAAAGAGAACTTGCTGATATGCTCCTGCGGTACGTTAACCGTGAAATAGACCTGCATTCCCTTGTGCACTGGGCAGAAGACATGATGAAGGAATCTGATTTTGATGATGCTCATTTCGAGCTCATTCGGGACATTATCTCACGTATCGGACTGGGAGACGTTCAGGAATTCGGAATTACCTGGGATGATTGCTACGATTATCTGCGCAGATTAGGATACAACATAAAAGTTGAATTAGTTGAAGCATAATACATTTTCCTCGAACCACCACTGTTCCCATGCCCATCAAAAAACATACAGTCTATGAAACAAAGTGCTTGCAGTTTCCGATGGAGAGGAAGTGATACTGTAGCTATTCCCGTGAACGGGTCACCTCAGCGACTTGTCTGCACATTTCGCCTTCCACGGATCTTTCGTGCAGTTTCATTACTGATGAAAATTCCCTCTTGCTGAAAAAGTCGCAATCAAAAAGATCCTCTGTGTCTACGCTGCAACCTACAGATATAGTTTTTTGACGTAGAATTTGCCGATATTCTAAAATAGCAGAAGATTTTGGTTTCAGGGCTTTATCCGGGACAAATCTCTGTTGACCAGTTGTGAAACGATATTTTAATACATTATCATAGAGCGCAAAGAGGAAATATGTTTTTCGAGGAGATGAGTCCATGAAGAGTACGGTAAAAAATGAAAAGCTGAACACGTGGATAAAAGAAGTTGCTGATATGTGCCGGCCTGATGCTATTTATGTGTGTAATGGCTCCAGGGAAGAATACAACCTGATGATGGCCAGGATGATAGAGTCCGGGACTGCTACCGTACTGAAAAAACGACCCAACAGTTTTCTTTTCCGTTCTGATCCGAGTGACGTAGCCCGGGTTGAGGACCGCACGTATATCTCCACTTCATCAAGAGACGAAGCAGGTCCGACAAATAACTGGATCGGTCCTGCTGAACTCAAAGAGACGATGAAGGGTCTTTACAAAGGCTGCATGAAAGGCCGCACCATGTACGTGATCCCTTTTTCGATGGGGCCTATCGGCTCTCCCATTTCGAAGATAGGCGTCGAAATCAGTGACAGCCCCTATGTAGTCTGTAACATGCATATCATGACCCGCGTCAGTTCAAAGGTCCTGGATCTCCTGGAAGCAGGTGAAGATTTTATCCCCTGCCTGCATTCCATCGGTGCGCCGCTCGATGAAGGGCAGAAGGATGTCCAGTGGCCCTGTGCTCCGATTGAAAGCAAGTACATCAGTCACTTCCCCGAGGAAAATCTGATCTGGTCCTTTGGTTCAGGATACGGCGGCAATGCCCTTCTCGGAAAGAAATGTCTGGCCCTGCGTATTGCTTCTGCCATGGCAAGACGCGAGGGCTGGATGGCAGAACATATGCTCATTCTGCGTCTGACGAATCCCGAGGGCAAGCAGTACCATATCGCTGCCGCGTTCCCCTCGGCCTGCGGAAAGACCAACCTTGCGATGATGCGGCCCACAATCCCGGGGTGGAAATGTGAATGTATCGGCGATGATATTGCCTGGATGAAAATCGGTCCTGCCGGCCGCCTGCATGCCATCAACCCTGAGAACGGCTTTTTTGGTGTGGCGCCGGGTACATCATATGACACGAATCCGATGGCGATGGATACGGTCAAAGAAAATGTTATTTTTACCAACTGCGCCCTGACCGATGACGGAGATGTCTGGTGGGAAGGCATGACCGACCAGACACCCGCTCATCTTATTGACTGGAAAGGACGTGACTGGACCCCTGACAGCAGGACAGAGGCGGCGCATGCCAATGCCCGTTTCACTGCCCCTGCCTCACAGTGTCCGGTCATCTGCAAGGACTGGGAAAATCCTGCCGGGGTCCCCATCGATATCTTTATATTCGGCGGACGCCGCAACAGTGTCGTCCCGCTGGTATTTGAGTCCTATAACTGGGACCACGGTGTTTTTCTCGGAGCAACCGCTGCATCGGAAACCACGTCTGCAAACATTGGCGCGATCGGCAATCTGCGGCGTGATCCCTTTGCCATGACCCCTTTCTGCGGGTACCATATGGGTGACTATTTCCGGCATTGGCTGGATATGGGAGATAAGCTTGGCAAGAATGCCCCGAGGATATTTTATGTGAACTGGTTCCGGAAGAGCCCTGAAGGAATGTTTCTGTGGCCCGGGTTCAGTGATAACAGCAGGGTCCTGAAGTGGATGTGTGAACGGATTGACGGCACGGTTGGCGCCAGAAAAACACCGATAGGCTTATTGCCGAATGAAGGCGATCTTGACCTCAAGGGACTTACGCTCCCGCCGGACAACCTGAAAGAGCTGATGTGGGTAGACTCCGGGGCCTGGTCAGCCGAGGTGCCTGATATCGAAAAACACTTCGCAAAATTCGGCAACCGTCTGCCTGAAAGGCTGGCCCGGCAGCTCCAGGAACTGAAAAGCCGCCTTGGATGACCCTGTCTCACGGTCTGAGAAAATCTCCCTTGAGCAGGTTAGGCTTCCAAAGGGCATTGTGGAAAAATTCCCCGGCCTCTTCCAGTCCCTTGCTCATGAAAGAGTTCTCTGTTACTCTGTGATACAGCCGGACAGACAGATATAAGTTTACGCAAAACCGACAATGGAAAAATTACTATCCAAAAAATCGTTAGTAAATGTTCTGGGTGTAGTATATGTCCACACCAAGACCAGTGACGGCGGTGATCTCTATCTCACCCGCTTTGCCGCGCCTTATCACGAACATTTTGAAATCAAAAACTGGTACGAACGGGATTGGTTTAACGAAAAAAGGGTGCGGCTTATAGGCACAAGCTCCGTGTATCGGGTCCCGACGAAAGAGGTACAGGGGAAAAGCCTTGACCTCGTAGTGAAAAACTGCAGGGTGGGAGAGGATGTCCCGATTAACACCCACACGTTACAGGAGTTTTGCGACGCAGAATTCAACAGCCCGTGGGAAGAGTTCTCCCTGGTAATGGAGATGCGTGAAGGCGCGTATGGTCCGAAAGACTTAAAAGTTAAAACACAACGTCCTCTGGCCATCTACGTCCCGCCTGACAAAATGCAGCCCTGGCAAAGCGGGAGGTCCTGTTCGAGAATTAACCGGATACATGCAAAACATCCGGGCATTGACCTTGATATCCTCAAGCAATACAAACTGATTTATGAGTGGATCAAGGGGAAGAATCTTCCTGAAATTTTCGAACACATAGACATTAATGATGAAGAGATCATCCGCCATCTCCAAAAAATAAATTACAAAGTTCTCGCGGAGCTGGACAAAAAAGGCTATCTGGTGGCTGATATGAAACCCGAGCATATTATCTTCAGTGAAGCCGATGCCATGCGTATCGAAGAGATCGGCCGTTCACGCAAGAACGGTGATGCCTATAAAAAACAGGTGGATTCCCTGTACCAGTTGATTGCAGGGGGTGCTTATTCGGTCATCGATTATGAACTGCTTTTCCGGACCGCACAACATGATGATGAGGTGAAAAACTCCCGCAGACATCACTATCTTGATGACCAGAGGGACCGTTTCAAACCAACCTCCGTGCCCGCCCATTTGAAGACAGCGGAAATCTTCGAGGTCCCGTACATATATGGCCACGCGGAAAGCACCGGCGGGCATCTGTGGGTAGTGGGCAGAAACGCTCGCCTCTTCGATTATTTCCTCCCTGAACGGTGGAGAAAAACACCGTCTTTGAAATTGTCGGACAAAAAAGAGGTGTTCTATACGATTACCAAAGACAATATTCACCTCGTGTGGGAGACGTCCCGTGTCGGAGAGTTGCCCGGGGAGGAAGACGGAGGAAGCGATGATCCCAGGATCCGGCAGTACGGCATAAAAAGCCCGTTTGAGGAATTTGCCATAGCCCGGGAACTGACTGATCTCGGAATTCCAACGGTCTACGTAAGGGCCATCTATATGACCGGGACCACAAAGATAGAACCCTCGGTTGATTTCAGAAGATACGAGTCGCATAAGGACATCCTCGATCCTGAGGGCAACCCTATTCTCCAGGAAGACCATAATTATATTACCATCCGTGGTTATTATAACGGCCCTGATTATTCAGTCGCGGAGCAGGGTCCGCGCTCTGTTCCCATTGACCTTTCCAGGGCCACCTACCAGGGCATTATTGATGAATCCACCTGCCAAATGCTTTTACAGAAGGTTAAGGAGAACCTCCGGATCGCAGGCTATGACGGGTCTCTATTAAAACCAAATGATCTGCTGCTGGCCGTTGACAGCGCTGGAAAGATTATGAATAATAGGTACGGCGAGCCAGAAGTCATTATCTGTAATTTCGAACTTATATGGAAGATCTCAGATACTTCCGCCCCCCTCAGCACACTTTTACCTGATGACAAAAAGGAATACGTTCATGAAGACAGGAAGTAGAGATAATTTCACAAACAGGATTTTATCCGGATGTGAAAAATTACAAAGAAATGCTCTTAAAAGAGGCGCACGGTTTTGGATGCTACGACAGTAGACGTCATAAGAAGAATTCTGATTTCAGCCCTCCCTATCCTGATAGCGATCACCTTCCATGAGGTTTCGCATGGCTTTGTCGCATACAAGCTCGGCGACCCCACCGCAAAGATGCTCGGCAGGCTTACGCTGAATCCGCTGGCGCATATCGACATATTCGGCACGATACTCCTGCCCCTGCTTCTTGTGGTAGCAACGAACGGGCAGTTTGTTTTCGGCTACGCAAAGCCGGTACCGATCAACCCCATGAATTTTAAAAACCCCCGGCAGGGGATGGCGATATCAGCCGCGGCAGGTCCTCTGACAAATATTGTCCTGGCCTTTTTAAGCGTTCTGATACTGAAATTTTTCATCATTCCGATCGCTGCTGTCTCACCCGCGTCATTTTCCGACACTGTCCTCACCCCTCTCGCGATGATCTTTAAGTCCAGTGTTATTATGAACCTCGTGCTTGCATCATTTAATATGATCCCGATCCCTCCCCTTGACGGAGGGAGGGTACTTACCGGGCTTTTGCCTTCACGGCAGGCCCTGTCCTTCGGTAAAATCGAGCCATTTGGCTTTATTATTGTTATTGTTCTTATCTATACCGGCATAGCAGGAAAGCTCATTATGCCGGTAATCAGTTTTTTCCTGAAAATCTTTCAGGTATATCTCTATTAGAGGGACGCCATGACAAAAGACAGAGTTTTAAGCGGAATGCAGTCAAGCGGCCAGGTCCATCTGGGAAATCTGGTCGGCGCGCTCCAGAACTGGGTGAAATTGCAGGACCAATATGACTGCTATTATTTTGTTGCAGACTGGCACGCGCTCACCACAGGCTACGCAAACCCTGCGGCGCTGCATGATTCAGTAAAAGATCTTCTGATAAACTTCCTTGCAGCGGGCCTTGATCCTGATAAATGCACGATCTTTCTCCAGTCAAAGATCCTTGAACACGCGGAACTCCACCTCCTGCTTTCCATGATAACGCCGCTCGGATGGCTCGAACGGGTGCCGACCTATAAAGAGAAACAGCAGGAATTAAAAGAGCGCGACCTCTCTACCTACGGGTTCCTCGGATATCCGCTGCTTCAGACAGCGGACATTATTATCTACCGCGCAAAGTATGTGCCTGTTGGAGTTGATCAGGTACCGCACCTCGAAATATCCAGGGAAATAGCGAGAAGATTCAACAACCTCTATAAAGAGATCTTCCCTGAACCTGATGCGTTGCTTACAGAATTTCCGAAAGTACCCGGCGTTGACGGACGGAAGATGTCCAAGAGCTACAACAACGCCATCTATCTCTCTGACAGCCCGAAGGAAGTGGAAAGCAAGATAAAAACCATGACCACTGACCCCGCGAGAATCAAACGCACGGACATCGGTAACCCCGAGCTTTCACCCGTATTTCAGCTCCACAAGGTTTTCTCCTCAAAGGAAGAGCAGGATGAGGTTGCCGCAGGATGCAGATCAGCAGGCATCGGGTGTATAGACTGCAAAAAAGTCCTGATCAGAAATGTCTTCACGGTCCTTGAGCCTATCTGGGCAAAAAGGTCTGAGTTGCTGAGCAATCCTGATCAATTGCATGCGATCGTTGAAAAAGGAAATGAGAAGGCGAGAAAAGTGGCGCAGGAAACAATGGAGATTGTCCGCAAGGCAATGGGGTTGTATTAATCTGAAACGTTGCCTGTATATATAGTTACAGTCTGTGTATAAATTTAAGAAGTCGTCATCCTCGGGCTTGACCCGGAGCCAGAACCTCTTGAAAACAATGGATTCCCGCCTTCGCGAGAATGCTGGCCAAAAACAAAAATGGCAGTTTATACACAGACACTATCTGTCAACGCATTTCTCACTTCTGCCTGCACTAAATCCCTGCAGGTGATGCTGCGAGGATGAGGGTAACACCGCCAAGTCCACACAATCAAATAAGGATAGAGACTGAAAATTTACTGAAAAAACAAACTAGAACAACAAAGAGTTGAGCAGATTAATTCCCTTCAACATGCATTAACTCGCCATTAATAATAACGGCTGAGACGTTAATCCGACTATTGAAAATAGTTAAATTTGCATTGTATCCTGGCGCAATATATCCAAGTTCTTTACTCAAAGAGAGGTAGTGTGCAGGATACGTAGACGCCATTCGTAATGCTTCGTCTTTTGGAATCCCGACCTTTTGAATACAATTTCTGACTGCTGTTGCCATATCTAGGGCAGAACCTGCAAGGTTATTATCACCCGTGACACATTTCCCATTTTCAACTCTAATAGAATAAGGGCCTAGCTGAAAATTACTGTCAATGGTACCAACAGGAGGCATTGAGTCTGTCACAAGAAACATTTTACCTCTTTTTTTAGCGTTCCATGCAATTTTTACACTCGAAAAATGAACGTGGAATCCGTCAACAATAATACCACAATATAAATCATCTTCTACGAGAGCAGCACCTACCAGTCCCGGTTCACGACTTGAAAACTGGCTCATAGCATTAAAAAGATGAGTAACGCTAGAAAGACCTAATTTCATCGCAGATTGTATGTCATCAAGAGTTGCTTCGCTATGCCCAGCAGCGATTAACACTCCTTCTGAATTTAACTGTGAAATGAAAGCTGCGTCACATAACTCGGGTGCAATAGTTATTAAGGTTTTTCCTTTTTTGAGAGAAGACAGTAAGTAAATATCTGCGTCAGATAAAATTCTTATAAATTCTTTATCATGAACTCCTGCTTTTTTTGAGTTTATAAATGGACCTTCAAAATGTATGCCCAAAATACTTTTATTTCCACTATCTATTAAAGATCCAACGGCGTTAATTGCTTTCTCAATCTTGTCATTGCTATCTGTAATTAAAGTGGGGAGAAAATTGGTAGTACCAAATTTTTGATGGGCGTTAGCAATGTCAATTATAGTCTGTTCTGTAGGTGAATCATTAAATAACTTGCCACCACCACCATTGACTTGAAGATCAATAAATCCTGGAGCAACAGATTTTCCGCCCAAGTCAATAAGCTCAACACCTTCTTCTATTTTAGATTCTTCTACAATATCGACAATTTTGGAGCCATCTATCAAAATCGATTTGTTATGGATAACTTCTTCGCCTGTAAAAATGTCACAATTTGTTAAAGCATACATTGAGTTTCTCCGTTATTTCTTCCTGATTGGTTTACATGGTGCCCCAAAGCATATAAAGTCGGGAGGTAGGCTTCTGGTAACTACCGACCCTGCGCCAATGATTGTGTTATTACCTATAGTTACTCCATCCAATAGTGTGGAATTTGCCCCTATCCATACCCCATCACCTATTTTTATACCAACTGATGTTTCGCCTTGAAAGCGGACGGCAGTATTTCCTGTGTAAATGTGTTCTGAGGCTGCGATATAGCAGTGCCCGGCTATGATAACTAAATTGCCGATATCAACTCCACCATGGCCAGCAATCACGCTGTATTCACCTATTGTTGATCTTTCACCTACAGTTATGGTGCCGTCATAGGTACGAAGGACGGCACCATATTTAACTTTGCTTCTGCAACCTATTTGTATGAATGACTTTGTTGATTCACCCAGATCAATGAATACGTTTTTTTCTAAGTTAACATACTTTTGAATAAGCAGTTGCCCTTTACCTTTAATCGTGATTGATGGGTCAAATGCATAATTATTATTCATTAAATCTTTCTTCCTATTCGTTTTTGAATTTGCTTATAAGTTTTTCCCAAGGTATTGCAATATACGCAGCAATTATAGCAATAAATCCAAGGTGAAATTGGTAGTTATTTACAAAAACAATTTTAAGTATTTCAATTATTTCCTTGAAAGAATGCCGATATATTGTACCAACTACAGATGCTGACCCAACGTAAACAATTAACAATGAAAATATAAAAATTACTGTGTTTTTCCATTTTATTGTCTTTAACTTGTTGAGTTCATATTTAATTGAAATGTTCTTTGTTGATAAATTATCATTTTGAATTTTAAGAAATTCTAGTACTGATAGAGATGTTTTGCTTGAAGAAATGTTAGTAGAAATTGAATCATTTTTGCTTATTATATCAACAACTTCATGAATTGGAAGGTCTAGCATCTCTTCAAATTTTAACCAAGTGTGTAAGCATTTTACAGTTGTACTAGCCTTGCCGTCCCAATAATAGGTGGTATCTCCATGGATATCTTTAATATCTTGCAATATTCTAATAATAGCATTGAAAATTGACTTCTCTATTATTGATAAAAGTGATACTTCGGTATTTGAGTTTGCCTTTAACAAGAATAACGCATCAATCAAAGAGCTAGCGGCAGATGCTGTTGTTGCCAAATCAATCCATATTCCATCTGATTGCTTTCGTATTAAGGCATTTAATATTGCGGTAATATTATCATAATGACTAATTGCAATGGCCGCCTTTAAATAAACAATCAGGTCAATTTCGCTTAATTTGTCTATAGATAAATTGTAAAGAATCTCATGAAGGGATTTCTCTTCCTCTGTCGTGATTATGGCAATTGACGAAAAAGTATTATACGCAAGAGCTTTTTCTCTATTGTCAAATGAACCGATTGAGGACCTTATCCATTTTATCGTTGCTTGAGTGTCATTTGCTTCTAAACCTAAATAAAATGCCCTTAACCACAACAGTGCACACGTCACGCCAAAAACTTCATCGTATGAGCCATTTCTGTCATGTGATTTCTTTGCATTTTCTAGAGACCCACGAACTAGCTTGTCATAATTTGCAGATTTCTCAGGGATACTCTCTAAAGTTTGCAACGTTTCGGAAGTACTCCAAAAACTACCATCTATGTAACCGCTTAGAAGTTCTTCTTGTATTTGGAACTCCGTTTGCTGTAACAGCCTTGCAGCGTATCGCTCTCTACCTTTTACATAAAAGCTTCTAGTTCCTTCTTCTGGCCCTATTTGCAACAAAGTAAGTTCACCTGTAGAAATTTTGGTTTCTATTATATTATTAATTTCGTCCGAAAGAGTCTCTAGTGAGACAAAAGGACCAACAAGCAAGGTGCTATGAACGCCATTCTTTAAATACTCCGCTAAGGACTCTAGATTTTGATTTATTGAATATTGGCGAAATGGATATTTTTTTGATGTTAATGTGCCAATTAAATAGTCAAAAGAAAGGTTGTTTTTCTTATCATTTTGTAATATTGCAGTATTGTGTCGGCCTTCTATAGCATAAACAAATAGGTTCTGGATGAATTTTCGTTGTTTTTGCCAATCTAACGTTAAGGATGAAAGAATTACTCGATATTTAGCCGCTTCTTTCGTACAAATGATTAAGGGTCTTGCCTCCCCATTATTTATTGCGTCTTCTACTAAAATGTCCCAGTCTGCAAGATTAGCATTTTCCCAATAATGCCAATAAAGACCGGGAAGACTTTTAAACGAAAGGAGGCCTTTTTTTACTTCATTGATATTAATCTTGTTTGGATAAAGTAAAATGACATGATTTTTTGCACCTTGTTTTATTTGTAATGCCCCCTCTGCTGGCGTCTCCTTGAGTTTGCGAGGGACAACGTTTATTTTTCCAATTTCTTCTGGTAAAAAATTTAAACGAGGATCATCAAGTTCCGAAATACGCAGTTGATGGAATGATAAAAAGCCTAACCCGTTAATTAATGCTTTTTTAAATATTTTTACAAATCGATCACTGTAAATTTCATTCCGTATTGTCTTGTCATTCAAGGCATTTGAGCCAAAAATTATTGCAGAATAATATTGCCTAATTAAATTATTCGCTAATAAATCTACATTATCTGCTGTATATAAGTCGACCTCATATTCTAACTCCTGCAATAAAGGCCGAGCGTCTGCATACCCGTAATGTGCCATTTCTGACTGATTTTGTATTAGGGCTACTTTATACATTTTGGCCCCCTGGCTATCCGATTAGTCTTTTTTTGTCGTAATTTCTCTTGCTTCTTAAATATTATCATTATCACGATTCTTGGGCTTCACGTAGAAAGGATACTGTTGATGGTTGCTTTCAGAGCGGCCTCAAACGTTTGCATCCCCCGAGGCGTGTATTCATAACGAATATGTCTTAAGTGTCTAAGATCGAAAGGCACGTCTTGATCTTGTGTAATAAGAATCACGTCTTTACCCATGGCATGACAAATACCAGTCTCGTAAAATACATTCGGATTACCGTCGGTTAGATCGGAGAGAATAATTCTAGCATTACGCACAGAATCTAATATGTCGTCAACAATGGGGCGGTTAGAAAATATTTTGTCTGCCCTGAGGCAGTCAAGCCCCCAGTGTTTGACTGCAGGCACTATGTGATCATCGAATATCGGTTTCATGCTGTCTTTAAAAGGCATCAAAACAAAACATATGTTCGTCCTTGTGTAAGGCAGAGGATGAAAAACTCTAGAACGTTGCCTAAGACCTTCAAAGGTCGCTATAGCATAATCCAATTTACCATTAGGATTGTCCAGAACAAATATATTTTCACCCGAGCGAATTCTGCCATTTACATACGCCAACTCAAGAAAATTAAGTTCCATACGCTTATTTACGTAATCATCCACTTCATGTTTTCCCACTACGACCGTCTCTTTTTCTATTTTTTCAAGAAGCCGGCGCTTAATTTCGACAATCTCTAAGCAAGCCCCGCAGAGGCATTGAGGGTTGAGAAGCGATTGCCGGTTACTCGTGTACATGTAAACAACTGTCACGTTGCCTCTGAATACCGCCTTTAAGCGCATCGCACCGTATATGCCGGCCATTATTATTGCGTCATCCTCTGATGCTATAGCATTTTCAATAGGAAATGTCTCAATTCCGTAGAAATTATTTCCATATTGTTCAACATGGACAAAGTCGTTAGAAAATATCTTTTGCAAGAAACCTTCCCTATTATAAAAGTTGTAATCCACGCCTTCTTTTTCTTTTGGCCTTTTCATTCTACCGGTAGCCCTTGCTAAGAGTTTTAATTGGGTTTGTGGTTTTGAGAATAAAGTATTTAGGAAAGTGGTTTTGCCAACAGCAGAAGGCCCGCATAGCGCGTAAATGTGACCCATATTTTCTCCTTATTCTATTTTGTCTAACAGCTGCCAAAACACAAAGATCGCATCATTTTGGTTCACAATATCAAACCACCAAAGCCTGCCCCAACCACTTACTCTATTTCTTCAAAAGGCAGCAAGTAACTATCCACAAGACGTTCAGACTTTAAAGGTGACTGCGTAAGTAATCGCTCGCACTCGGCTACGAGATTAACCCCGGAAAGTTGAGATTCACAAAGTGCAATGAGAAGTATTCGAGCATCTGCAACAAGTGCTACTAGCTTTTCATAAGTTAGCGCATGAGATGCGCCCGCAACAGCCGCCTTTGTTGCCCGGTTTTTAGGATGTACGCTGACACGTACACAGTCGTAGCCCTTGTAGTTCCGAGAGAACCATTCGGCGGCAACGAGAAGTTGCCCGTGCTGGTCCTTCGTAAGAGCATTCTTCGCTTTTTTCCGGCTCTTTGCTTCAATTACGAACCCAACCTTACTAGGCAATAGCCATAGCACATCCGGCCCGTCTCCATTGGCATCATGTCTCTCCGCTGAGAAACCTATCATTCCGGCAAGGTCGGTTAATGCTTGCTCAAACTGATTTGATGATGCGTTATGATGTAGGTGGGCAACAACATCTTCGAATGATTGCAAGAAGCCTCGTCGCAATCGATAATCACCGAACTGGCTGACAATGGCCGTTGCTTGAGCGCCAGGAACCGAGAGGGGGCGATAGGGAGGTAAAACTCTCGGTCTGAGAAGATTAGGGTTATGCGCATAGGCTTGGCGCTGAAAATCCTCGGCACGTTCAGGATGTCCCCATCTATGCGCAATTCGTGCAGCAAGCTGTTCCATCCAGCCACAAATTTGAGCGTCCAATGTGTTAGTGTCAGCAAGAGTTTTCTCTATCTTCGTAATTGCCTTCTCGTGATACCCGTCGTACCAGAGGTTGAAGACTTTTCTCTCCACTATAGCTTGGAGATATCGCATCTCATCTGGCTTGTCTTCAACGACTAACTCTGCAAGTGTTTCGGCGTGGTATTCGACCCATCCTTTGTCACGATCAAAACTACGCTTAATGGTATGCCCAAGATCCTTCAGATTTTCCACTTCCTTGCTAATTTCTGCACCCATTTCAAGCTGCGCTCTTGTTGCGCTGGTTAGAAATCTGAAGTTTGCATCTTTCGCAATCCATCCCGCAATGTCTGCGCCTTCTAAAAGGATGACACAGTGGTCGCCCGACCCGCGCGCTCCTCTACCGATCCCTTGCTCGATTCGCTGCGCAAGCATTCTAGTAATCGTGACGCCGCCATATAGTGCACTCGCTCGATATAGCTCGTAACTTGATGTCCCAGCCGGGAGGCCGCTCATGACCAGCAAGCGACATGAATCACCGGGCAAGTCAATCCCGTCATATCGATTTGCGAAAACGGCCGGACCCGACGTCGTTCTTGCTTGCAATTCCGCCACAAGCGTTTCTACTTCCTGAGACTTCTTCGCGACAGCAGCAACCCCAGCCCACTGCGCTGCTGCCTTGTCCGATGGTACAAGAATCACTACGCCAAGCTTTTGTTTAGATGCCCAGTCAGCAATTTTCTCTATTGCCTCTCGCACATTGAACTTGAATGGCATGAGATCGGGGATCAGGATCATTCTCTCGCTCACGCCAGCCAATGAACGAGAGGTCAGCGCGTCCTTAATTGATTCCGAATTCGCATCAAAGGTGCGAACAATCTCACTGTCATCCGCGATCGTTGCTGACATGTAGATGCGACGTGGTGCATCGAAGAAAGTCGGAAAGGCATTAACCAGAGGCAGAATTGGCGTAATTGTGAAAGCAACACGACTTATGAGCGCATGGCAAAGATGTAATTGATCACGCAATAGTGGCCATACCAACTTATATCCCTCTGCATCTGACTTCAGTTGTTCACGAACAGCATCTAGTTGCTCGTGCCAAGCCCAATAGGGAACTTCCAGCACTGAATATTCAGAACCTGAAACAATGTCATCGAAGGTTCCAAGCTTATCTATGTCCTTAAACGATTTTCGGAAAAGGTCAGCCAAACTCTCATATCGACCCCGGTTGACTTTCGATGTAATATCAAGGGTAAACGATTCACGAACTACTGAAAACGCGGCGTGAGCATCATCGAGTATGATCGCGGACACGCCTTGAGGTTGAGCATCACCCCGGAGCCCGAATTTACTCTGTCCATGGAATAAGGCTTTATATGTAGCAACCATAATGGCATTGCCATTAACGAAGTCATCGTTCAGCGGATGGCCTCGTTCATACGCGACTGCCGGTATGCCAATCTCTTTTGCTTTCTCAAGAGTCTGGTTCACAAGTTGTACTGTTGGCGCCAAATAGAGAACCGGCTCCCCTGTTTCATTCAATGTGGATTGAGCCATGAGAAGACCGACAAGCGTCTTGCCCCCGCCAGTATGCAGCTTAATCACAATGTCATGCTCTTCCCGTCGATTAAACCATGCATGAAGTACTTCAGCCTGACTGGTATAGAGATCATTAATCCCTTGCGGTTTTGGTAAACGGCGAAAAATCTCTGTAGGTTCGATCGCTTTTGGTTTTTTCTTCTTCGTTCTTAGCTTATCAAAGTCAACCACGATTACTCCTCTGCTGGCAGTTTTTGATTTGCGAACAACCAGTTATTATCTCGTTTCTAACCAATTCAACATGCAGATTTTGCATGCTAGGAGCCTGGCGGACTTTCATGATTTTTGAAAAGCCGACTTCTTTTTGCTCTTTGCCGCTTTATATACAGCAGGCTCTTCATTTACGGCCAGACTCCCCCCATTGCCATTCACTCTTGAAAACTCAATCTTGACCTCAGCAGTCAAATCCCGCTCCTCTGCTTTCAGCCGGTCGAGAGTCGTGCGGCAATATTCTTCATCTATCTCAATGCCGATGCTGTTTCTTCCGCATTTCATTGCGGCAAGCATTGTTGTCCCGGTCCCGCAAAATGAGTCAAGGACAGTGTCGCCCCAGAAGGAAAACATCTTAACCAGCCGGTAAGCAAGCTCATAGGGGAAGGGCGCGGGATGAAGTCGAGTGGATGCTCCTGTGATAGTCCAGAACTGCCGGAACCATCCGGCAAAGTCGTCTTTGGCTATCATGCTTAACTTGCGCTGCTCCTCGGTCGGCTTGCGGTATCCGCCAGGCTTTCGCTGCATCAGAATAAACTCGATATCATTCTTCACTATAGCATTCGGTTCATAAGGTTTCCCCAGGAATTTCGTGCCGTTGTTTGCTTCAAAGGTTGCATTCGAAATTTTGTGCCAGATGATAGGATTTAGATTGTCAAAGCCGATCTTGCGGCAGTTGACGACGATATCCGCATGTAAAGGCATAACAAGATGACGTCCGTGCACTTTTCTTGACAAGCACACATCACCGACTACACAGACAAGCCTGCCACCCGGAACAAGAACGCGATAAACCTCTTGCCACACCTTCGTCAATTCTAAAAGAAACTTCTCATAATCAACAATATGGCCCATCTGCGCAGGACTCTCATTATATCTCTTTAACGACCAGTAAGGCGGGGAGGTAACTACGAGATGAACGGAGCCGTCAGGAATAAAGGATAGCGAACGGGTATCGCCCTGAATAAGGTGATGAGTTGTAATTTGTTTCTCTAACTGTGTTAGGGTGCTCATTACTAACCCTTGCCAAAAGCGGTAACTTGAGCAACAAGTGACCGCGCATAAAGCTCGAAAGTCAGGTCTTCAGCCGGTTCTTTGTAGCCACCCTTAACTCCTTCCTGCCTGTCCGACAGCAGAAAGGTTGAAAAACTGTAATGTCGCTCCCTCAGCAGTTTCCTGCAAAATAACTCATAGCGTTTAGCATAAGAAGCCTCCTTAAATTCCGGAAAGACTTTGAAATGGGGCTCTTTTACTTTTACCGGCCTTTGCGACTCCTTACAATCCTCAAGCATGAATAGATAGCCGAGCCACGGATTCACTGTCTTGTTGAAGGCCCCTTCTCTATATGCAGTCCATAGGTCTAAGGCGCTGCCCATGGACTCTTCAGTGCGATTATTGAAATTGTTTCCGAAAGAAGGCCCGACCTGTGACTTTGCCTCAAGCGCCACGAGTAACTGCCCATCTTTTATCACCATAAGGTCCCATTCTTTGGTCGGCCTGAAAAAACCAGGCAGCTCAAGGTTCTTATTATGAAAGATAAAACGTTCTTCGATTCCGGAATCGACAATGATCTCGGTCAACAAGGTGATAAACCCGTTCATTTGGGCGCCGCCTGTAACAGCACTCCTTAGTCCCTGATCGGCCCGTCCGGAACTTTCCTGTTTCCTAGCCTGATTTTCGCGGGTTGCCCAATAAATCGATACGGCGTTGGCTACTCTGTCAGAAAGGTTCCTCAGTATTTTTTCCATTGGCTATTTTATGATTTATTATACCCCAGGCGCAAGGATAGATTAATAAGGAGTATAAAAGTCACCCTTAAGAGGCATCCCGTCAAAAGCAAAAATCCCTTGTTTTTGACTTTGACCTATTTCTCTGACCACAAGAGGACAGGCTGGAAAACACAGTGCTTTACCCCTCCAATTTCTCCTTCATATCAGCAACAGGAGTGAATACGAACTTCTTCCCCTCTTTTCTCATTTCGAGCAGGTCCATGTCTTTCAAGTCGCGTTACTACTAAATTTAAGGTAATTAGTAGGAAATTAGTAACAAAGCCATTTGGATAATTGAGAGAGAGGCGACTATTATCAGTTACCTCCAAAGCCATACTATACAACCATGAATTATTCTATAATAGTACTTCATGAACACGACCAAAACCTATGATGTGATAGTTATCGGCGCCGGCCATGCCGGATGTGAAGCAGCGCTCGCTGCCGCCCGGATGGGCATGTCCACATGCATATTTACCATGAACCTAGATACCATCGGCCAGATGTCCTGTAACCCTGCTATCGGGGGGCTCGCAAAGGGACATCTCGTCAGGGAGATTGATGCCCTCGGCGGAGAGATGGCAAAGGTCACAGACAGGTCAGGGATACAGTTCCGGATGCTGAACAAGTCAAAAGGTCCGGCGGTCTGGTCATTGAGGGCCCAGGCAGACCGGGTCTTATACCGGCTGAAGATGAGGCAGGTCCTTGAGGCACAGGAGAGCCTTGATATCAAACAGGCGACCATAGAAGAAATTATGGTCGAGGACAAGAAGGTAAAAGGCATCAGAACAGCCCTCGGTATATTCTATAGCTCACCGTGCGTGATCGTGACTACCGGGACATTTCTGAAAGGACTGATGCACGTCGGCCATGAAAGCTTCGCAGCCGGCAGGGCCGGAGAATTTCCCTCTGTCGGCTTATCAGACTGCCTTTCCAACATCGGGCTGAAGCTGGGGCGACTGAAGACCGGCACTCCTCCTAGGCTCGATGCAAAAACCATAGACTTCTCAAAGACAGAGGAACAGTCCGGTGATGATCCTCCGATACCGTTCTCTCATAGCACGATCAGAATCGAAAACCCTCAGCTTCCCTGCTATATCACCTACACCAACTCAAAGACCCATACAATCATCCGGGACAATCTCGAGCGTTCCGCGATGTACAGCGGGAAGATCACCGGCATAGGACCACGATACTGTCCTTCTATAGAGGACAAGGTCGTGCGCTTTGCAGAGCGTGAAAGGCATCAGGTCTTTCTCGAGCCGGAAGGTCTGGAAACAAATGAATATTATGCAAACGGCATCTCAACCAGTCTCCCGTTTGACGTCCAGACCTTATTCGTGAGAACAATACCAGGGCTTGAAAACGCTGAGATCATGCGGCCTGCTTACGCGATCGAATATGACTTTGTCTTCCCGACTCAGCTGAAGCATTCCCTTGAAACAAAAAATATTGAGGGGCTCTTCCTTGGCGGCCAGATCAACGGGACTTCCGGCTATGAAGAGGCTGCTGCACAGGGGCTGATGGCAGGAATAAATGCGGCGCTGAAGCTTCAGGACAGAGCACCCCTGGTCCTCGGCAGGCACGAAGCATATATCGGCGTCCTCCTTGATGATCTTGTGACAAAAGGAACAAAAGAACCATACAGGATGTTCACCTCGAGGGCGGAATACCGCCTGCTCCTGCGGCATGACAACGCAGACATGCGCCTCATGGAAAAGGGACATGAAATAGGGCTCCTGGACAATACAGCGTATGAGCATTTTCTGGAGAAAAAGAAAAAAATAGAGGATGAAATCATCAGGATCAAAAAAACACGCATAAAGCCTGACAGGATCAATGCGACACTGCGGGAACTCGGCACAACGGAAATCAGCGAAGACAGCTCCCTTGAGCAGCTTCTCAAAAGACCGGAGATTTCATACACTCTTATCAGGCAGTGCTCACCGGCTGAGGCTGAACTCGGCCCTGATGTTGAAAAACAGGTAGAGATACAGGTGAAATACGAGGGATATATTATAAGGCAGATCGAAACTGCTGAAAAATTAAAAAAGCTCGACGAGAAGAAGATTCCTGATACGATTGACTATACGACCCTGCCCGGAATTTCTAAAGAGATCCTCTGTAAACTTGAGGAAGTCCGTCCGGCCCACCTTGGTCAGGCAAGCAGGATACAGGGGATGACACCAGCTGCGTTATCACTCATCATGGTCGCGATAGAAAAAATAAGGCGCTCAAAGGTCGGCCAGATATGAATTATAATGATCTGTCACTGGAAGCCTGCCAGAAGGCCCTTGAGGAAGCTGAAAAGTCGGGGGATTTTGCGAGCATTTCAAAATGCTGTAACGAGATAGCTATCGTTCACCAGAAACGGGGCGATTATGACAAGGCGCTCGATTTTTCCTACAAGGCACTGGAGATGTCTGAGAAAGTCCAGAACACTGCCGAGCTTTTAAAGAGCAGCCACCGGATAGCGATCGTCCACCAAAGGAGGGGCGATTATGACAAGGCTCTTGATTTTTCTTATAAGACCCTCGCTATTGCGGAGAAAATCGGGGATATCATCGGTGTATCAAAGAGCTATAACCAGATAGGCATCGTCCACCAGAAACGTGGTGACTATGACTGGGCCCTTGATTTTTATCAGAAGGCGCTTGAGATTGCCGAGAAAACAGGTGATTCGGCAGGTGCCTCTGTCGGATACCAGAATATGGGAATTGTCTATGAGAAACGGGGCGACTATGACAAAGCCCTTGAACTTTCCCACAAGGCGCTTGAGATCAAGGAAAAGACGGATGATTCTTATACGATCTTACGGATCTACGGTCAGATAGGTCTTCTCCATAAACTGAGGGGAGATTATGACCGGGCGCTCGAGTTTACCCTCAAGGCACTCGATATAGCAGAGAAGATCGGCGACATCGCCGGGGTATCCATGTGCTATAACCAGATAGGCGTTGTAAACCAGGAACGGGGTGAATACAAACGGGCGCTCGATTTCTATCAAAAGTCTCTCCGTATCGCCGAGAAAATCGGCGATGCTGCTGAAATATCGAAAAACTACAACCAGATGGCAACGGTATACCAAAACAGGGGAGATTATGACCGGGCGCTCGAGTTTTCCTGCAAGGCGCTTGAGATCTCTGAAAGGATCGGGGATGTTGCCGCTGTCTCGATGAGCTATAAGCAGATAGGCATCGTGCATCAGGAAAAAGGCGACTATGACAGGGCCCTTGAATTTTACCGGAAGACGCTCGAGATTGCCGAGAAGGTCGGAGATATTGTCGGGATCTCGAAAAGCTATCACCAGATGGGAATCGTCTATCAAAACAAGGGTGATTATGACCGGGCTCTCGAATTTTATCAAAAGGCCCTTGAGATCGCGAAAAAGGTCGGGGACATCGTAGGGGTAGCCGGCACGGTCGGCATGATAGGCAAGGTCATGCATATGAAAAAACATTATAAGGATGCCTTCATAGATTATCTGATCGCCCTTGATATTTTTGAGAGAATCGGCTCCCCGAATCTGAATATTATCAATGAATTAATCTCTGAGCTGACAAAAGACATGGGAGAAGAAGACTTTAACCGTTTAATGGAAGAATTCAGGAACCGGCCGTAAAATAAATCTGTTCTTTTTGATATAATTGTCCCGATACAATGAGCAGAGAGTTTCATGGTCCTTACTGATAAAGTCCAGATAGCCCGCTCCGCCGGAGAGGTCTGGCGTTGTATTCAGTATCCTTCTCTCATAAAAGAATGGAACCGTAATATCAGAGCTGTTGTCCTCATATCACCGGGCAGACCTGCAGCAGGATACCAATACAGGGTCCGCTACAAAATACTCGGCAGGGAAAGTAATTTTCTTGCAGAGTTCATGGAATATCAGGAGCCGTCAAGACTCCTTATTCATCTCACCGGTGGGAATCTTCCCGTCAAAGGATACATTCAGGAGATCTATGAATTGTCTGAAAATTCAAAAGGGTCCCTGCTCAGGCAGAGAATTGAGGTGCGCAATTCCGGCATGAATATTTTCTCCGGATTCCTGCTGATATTCAGTCATTACCTCGGCAGACTTGCAGGGAGAAAAGAGCTCAGGGTGCTGAAGGAAGTCGTTGAAGGTAAATAACTGACGGATATTCCCAATTTCTCATAACTGAATCTCCGCGCTTTCACAATTTCCATCACAACGCTTTCACAGGCAAAAACCCGCCTGTTTTCGTTATAATAAAATCATTAACTCTCAAAGGAGAAGACATGAAATTTTTTATCGACACTGCAAATACCGATGAGATCAGGAAGGCATGGGAACTGGGGGTCATCGACGGGGTCACCACAAACCCTTCGCTGATGGCGAAAGAAGGCAAGGACCCGATACAGGTGCTGAAAACCATCTGCGGAATTGTGGACGGTCCGGTAAACGCGGAGGTTGTCGGCCTCACCGCTGATGTCATGATAAAAGAGGCAAAAGCACTCTCGAAAATACACAAAAACATCGTGGTAAAAATACCGATGATTGAGGAGGGCCTCAAGGCGGTCAAGAAGCTGTCGGCTCAGAAGATCAGGACAAATGTCACACTTATCTTCTCAGCCACTCAGGCTCTCCTGGCTGCAAAGGCAGGGGCAAGCTATGTGAGCCCTTTTGTCGGCAGGCTCGATGACATTACGCATGACGGCATGGACCTCGTCAGCCAGATAATCGACATCTATGACAACTATCTCTTTGAGACAGAAGTAATCGTGGCGAGCGTCAGAAATCCGCTCCACGTCCTCGATGCCGCACGGATGGGCGCGGACATCGCGACTATTCCCTATTCTGTAATAACCCAGCTGGCAAGACATCCGCTGACAGACATCGGCCTCGAAAAGTTTCTCAAGGACTGGGAAAAAGTACCCAAGAAAAAATAGTTAAGATAAGAGTTAATAACAATGCCAATATACGAGTATAAATGTAATGCCTGCGGCGAGGACTTCGAAAAACTCGTCTTCGGGAACAAACCGGTAGATTGCCCGAAATGCAGTTCTCCGGATGTTAAGAAGAAGCTGTCCTCTTTTGGTATGAGCGGTGTTGAAAAACCCTTTGCCGGCTCTTCGTCAGGCTGCACCTCCTGCACCAAGGGAACGTGCAGTTCATGCAGTTAGTTTCGTAACAGGATTATTGCTGCTCCGGAGCAAGGAAAGGGTTTCCCCTGAGGATCTTTGAGACCTTCAGTGGCGTTCCTTCCATAACAAATACGCCCATGCCCCGTTCTTCCGTGCTCTTGCCGGATATGAACCAGGTACTCTTCCAGGAGATATTCATCTGGAGCTGATTATTGTCTATCTCGACCCACCGGGGCTTAAAGGAGAATTCAACACGGTCGTATCCTCTGGTATTTGCCGTAATATCCCTGTATCCTGCTTCTGTGGAATTTTTCTTCAGGGTGATCGTGTCTTTGACCATGAACGCGTCTTTTATCGTCTCAGCGAGGCTGAATGCTTCCCGGGAAAGCTTTGATTCCGGCGATTCCTTCTTGACCTCTTTTTTCCCGCAAGAGACAAGCATCAGGCCGGCAAGCAGTACAAGCAGAATTTTTTTCATCTTTCCTCCCGCTGGATAAATCTTTTCTCTGCTAATAATAAAGCTTCGATCCTTTATTTTGCAATATGCGCCCGTAGAGTTTCAGCACGGTTTAATCTGAGATCTCCCCGGGAAGCGGCGCCTTGACAACAATCGTATATTTTGACAATATACAAAATAATGATTAATCTGAAGCGTGTCGAAAGATTCGAGTGTGACGAAGGAACCGCCAGAAAGAATGAAAAGCACGGCATAACACAGGCTGAAGCAGAGCAGGTTTTCGTGAATGAGCCTTTGTTATTATTGCCGGACATAAAGCATAGTCATGATGAACAACGCTTTCATGCCCTGGGCAGAACAAATGATAATCGTCCGGTGCATATTACCTTTACGCTACGAGGTAACGGAACAAGAATCAGGATAATTTCAGCGCGGTCGATGCACCGCAAAGAGAGGAGTATTTATGAGCAGGAAAAACCTTAAGCCGGTCCCTAAGTTCAAATCTGAAGCAGAAGAGCGCAGGTTTTGGGAAACTCACGACTCCGCCGATTATCTTGACTGGGCAAAGGCTGAGCGTGTGCGGTTTCCGAACCTCAAACTTACGACGCAGGCGATTTCCTTAAGGCTGCCGGTCTCGCTTCTTGAACAGATAAAGATCGAGGCCAACAAACGGGACGTCCCTTATCAATCTCTTATCAAGGTCTGGCTGGCCGAAAAGGTCCATCACAGAGCATGAAAATCGAGAGAAATGGGATGACCCGCATGACACTATGCGTCCAACATACCTGGAACATAATTCTAAAGGTTACTTGATTCCTCTATATTCTCGACGCCTCAGACGACCTTACCTGTGAAGCCTTTGCAGTCAGCACGGTAAACCCCTGACGGTTTGGCTGCCTTTGCACAGTCCCCCAATTTTACCCTGCAGCTTCCCAGGCCGGTTAATCCCTGTAGCGCCGCTCAATCAGCCCAGCAACATCGAATACACCTCCGACCAAACAAATTTCAAGAAGCGTTCCCCCATGCGAGCGGCCCCTTGAAGTCCAAACAAAAGAAGTATTGAAAACAGGCATAGATTTCTCTTGGTATTCCGCATACCTTTCAGTAAAATACCTCATATGTTGATAATACCGTGAGATTTTTTCAATTGATTCTCGGCGGCTGAATAGGGGAAAGAACATGAAAAGCTTTGGCAAATTAATAGTGGTTGGACAAGCGGAATGACTGCCCTCCTCAGGCGGGTCCGCCGAGGCGGAAGCGACTGGGGGCTATGGATAAACCGGGTGGCTGTGAATGGTGGGAGTGAGAACAGCACTCATTTAGGTTGTATGAGCATCTTCTTAATAAAGGGTTTTACAATGGGGCTGCTGTTTATTGCAGAGACTATTTTTTCCTTAAGGTCCAATGGAATATCTCGGCAAATTATTTTGAATTTGTGCTTAGGATCAATAATCTTGTCCAGCTCATTTCTTCGAATTAAGACAGGCTGGTTACATTCTATTACGCTCTTCTTATCCAAAAACGGAAGGTCTTTTTTATCCACTTGGACAAGCGCGGATATAGCCCGCTCATTTGTCTTGTGATAATACCAGATGCGGTTTTCGATCTGTGAGGTTACGACGCAGAGCAACAAATTTAGATCGTCATTAATAGGGACAGTCACATAGTAGTGCGCTGGGGCTTTTGGATCATGATTGACATCCTTGAAATGGCAGACGGTAAAACCAGCGAGGCTTTTTGCAAGGACACTTAGAGGAACATCCACTACTTAGGAAAAATCCCCGACGAGAATCTTTTCAGTTTCTTTGATGTGTTTGCGGGATGCTCTGAAATAAGGATCGTCTTTCAAGGTTGATAAAAGTTCTTTTGTGCTGATTCGTTCCCGCTTCGTGAGTTTGTTTTTAAACAAGTCCTCGTATTGGTACCACTCGGGGAATTTATGTGTATAATCTCTTAACTTCCACGAGCTCATTTTGCCGAAATGCTCTATAACATAGTCAAGGGCTTCTTTATCGCTCTCCGAAAGCATGTCAAGGACAATTCGAGCGTTAGCCTTTGCACGGAACGTATTATCATCAAGCTTTTCAATTAAACGTGATGCGTATTTAACTCCCTCAGATGAAATATTGAATGAATCGAGACTGAGAACGTCTTTTACCGTCGTTCCTACCGGGCCGTGCTCCATGGCATAGTAATCATCGTTTGTGATTGTTCTGCCATAGCGGATGAGATGATACTTATCAGCAAGATACATCAATTTGACGAGCTTGATTTTGTCTGCTTTTTTAATTTTATCGAGAAGGTAGTATAGTGCTTCTGTGATTGTGGCTGTTTCTATCATATAGACCTTACTTTATTATCATCAAAAGCCGCAGGAAATTCAATGTGTCTATGTGTCGATAAAATTAATTTATAGCCAACTGGCTAAAAGAAATCCTCCATATGGCATTTCAGGACCTTTGCGATATCGAACAGGACTGACGCCTTTGCAAAGTCTTCCTGTGTGATCCCTAGGGCGAGACGGCGTTCTCTGATGCTGTTACCTCGCAGTTTTGCCATGTGGTAATTATAGGGCAAGTGCGAGAAATCGTGAAAGCACTTTCTTTCCGGAGGGTGGGAGGGGTGGGAAAGGAGCGGGCGGGAGAGGGGGGAGCCCCACGGGGGCGGAGGGGGGAGCGAGCGCAAGCAATGCTGGGCGGGGGCTTTGGATAATTTCCTTTCCTAACTTAGAGGTCTCGGAGGGGACCTGGGCCCTGAAAAGGCCTCGGTCTCCGTTTCCCTCTCTTTTCTTCGGCAACTACAAGCCAGCCGTCCCACGGTCCAACCGGGAGAAGATCGAGCTTGAGGGACTTCTTGCCGTCCTCCTCCTCCATCAAGACCCCGCCTTTTTCCCACCGGGCATCACTCTTATCCCCGAGGTCAAAGTTACGCCAAATAGCATCAGTCTTCTGTGCGTACCCTTACCCTGAATCTCTCTACAGTGATTAAGGACATCTTTTCTATATCAGCTTTATGAGTAGCTATTAACCGAAGAAGAAACTTCCCTTGTTCCTTTGCAGGAATATCCACCAATCTGATTATTGCAGGATGTGGTTTGCCGAAGACAAAGACAAGCTCTCCAAAATCTTTGTCCGCAGTAACCAACACAAATCTTTCATCAAAAGCTTTTTTGAGAACAACCTCGTCGCCGGGATCTATGCCGATTTCCGTAATCCACAACACGTCAAATCCGGAAGCCTGAAGGTCTTTTACTGCAAAGCTTGAAATACAACTGTCAAGAAGGAATTTCATTAATCATTAAGAGGTGAGAGCTGGTTCGACCCTTTCATGTGCAACCATTCGATGTGCATAAACAAGACATGCCTGTATATCCTCCTTTTCCAAAAAAGGGTAACCTTCCAGTAATTCTTCAACAGGAGAGCCTGCCGCAAGCATTCCGAGTATATGCTCTACTGCTATTCTCATCCCCCGAATGATTGGCTTTCCACCAAAAATCACAGGATTGAAAGTTATGCGCTTTAGGAGTTCTTCATCTTTCATGTTGCCTGCTCCTGTTTGATTGTTTATACCATAATAATACCATTATGAGGTAAAATCTCAAAACTCTTTCCTCCCCAATGAAGAACAGCTCGTCCGGCCCTCCGAAAAACTCAATGTTTTAGAGGACGAAACTGACAACCGCATCCTCGAATGCTCCATGGCCGGCAGAGCAGAGGCGATCGTAACCGGCGACAAGGCTACGCTTATGCTGAAAAAATATAAGGACATAAGGATTATTTCCCTTAGTGAATTTCTTCTCTGAAGGCACTCTTGCAAAGCCCTATTATTCAACGCAATCATTAACCGAGACTGCCTCGCTGCGACGGGTCTGTGGTGTTTATTATGAAGAAACAAACTTCTTGCCATTGCCTCTGAAGAGAAATTTTCGATTGTAAAAACCTCTCCCCTTTGCTATGCTCTTTCTACCCGAATATACATCATGAACACTACATGCTGTCAAAAGTATTAAGTTCGAGCGTCATAGGCATCGAGGCCCATACAGTCGAGGTTGAAGTCGATATCTCCTCACGCGGTCTTCCGCATTTTTCGATGGTAGGCCTTCCGGACGCCGCAGTCAAAGAGAGCCGCGACCGTGTCAGGGCAGCCCTGAAAAATATCGGGTTCAATTTCCCCCTCAAGCAGATAACCGTGAATCTCGCCCCCGCAGACCTGAAAAAAGAAGGCTCGGCCTTTGACCTGCCGATCGCGATCGGGATCATCGCCTCTGAGGGTCTGATAGACCCTGAAGCACTGAAAGGATATATTTTTATCGGGGAGCTCTCCCTCGACGGCAAGATAAAACCTGTCCGGGGCGCACTCTCGGTCGCCCTCCTGGTGCGGAGCCTCGGTCTCAGGGGAGTAATCCTTCCTGCTGTGAACGCGCCGGAGGCAGCGGTTGTCGAACATACAAAAGCCCTCGGAATGGAGAACCTTCCTGACGTCATCGCCTTTCTGAGGGGTGAAAAATCTGTCGAGCCTTTTGTTACCGACATAACAGAAACGATGAAAGAGCATTCAGTTTATGAAGATGATTTCTCGGACGTAAAAGGCCAGGAGCACTCAAAGAGGGCGCTTGAGGTTGCGGCAGCAGGCGGCCATAACGTCCTGATGATCGGGCCTCCCGGGTCCGGCAAGACAATGCTTTCAAAACGTCTGGCGACTATCCTGCCGGGAATGACCTTTGACGAGGCGCTCGAGACCACTCGCATCCATAGCGTGGCTGGACTGCTGAAAGAAGGACAGCCCTTGCTTGCCTTGCGTCCCTTCAGGTCTCCCCATCATACAATATCCGATGTCGCGCTGATCGGCGGCGGACAGATTCCGAAGCCGGGTGAAGTGAGCATAGCCCATAACGGGGTGCTGTTCCTTGATGAGATACCTGAATTTAAACGCAATGTGCTGGAGGTCTTGCGGCAGCCGCTCGAAAACGGGGAAGTGACGGTATCGAGGGCAGTCGCCTCAATAACCTATCCAGCCTCGTTTATGCTCGTCAGCGCGATGAACCCCTGCCCTTGCGGTTATCTCGGCGATCCGAAGCACGCCTGCACCTGTTCGCCGGGCCAGGTCTACCGCTACCGGAGGAGGGTCTCCGGCCCTCTGCTCGACAGAATAGACATACATGTTGAAGTTCCGGCAGTGCCCTATAAAGAACTCTCCAATGAATATGCCGGCGAGACATCCGCCTCAATCAGAGATCGGGTCGTAAAGGCACGCAACCTTCAGCTCAAACGCTTTCAGGGGGAAAAGATCTACTGTAACGGCCAGATGAAGACACGCCATATCAAGAAGTACTGCAAACTCAAGGAAGATGCCCATAGCCTTCTTGAAACAGCCATGCAGAAGCTGGGGCTTTCGGCAAGGGCATATACGAGAATCCTCAAACTCTCCCGCACGATCGCAGACCTCGAAGCATCCGAAGACATCCATTCGCATCATATTTCCGAGGCCATCCAGTACAGAACCCTGGACAGAGGACAATATTAAAACCCACGGAAAACAACCAGCGGTTG
The DNA here is from genome assembly GCA_963746295.1 of uncultured Nitrospira sp. GTDB lineage: Bacteria > Nitrospirota > Thermodesulfovibrionia > Thermodesulfovibrionales > UBA6898 > JAOUFP01. The sequence goes on from CAVVAQ010000001.1 coordinate 470,176, forward strand.
TCTAGCAAACTATTTTGCAGTTTGCAGCTGTAGCAAGCATCTGCTAAGATTATATCTATGAAAATATATTTCGACGTATGCTGTCTCAATCGTCCATTTGATGACCAGACGCAAGACAGGGTACATCTCGAAGCTGAAGCCATCCTCTCTATCCTTAATCACAGCAGAGTATCCGGATGGAGCGTAATAGGTAGCGACGCGATTGATTTTGAAATTGGGAAAATGCCCGATTACGACAAACGAGTCAAAGTGCAGATCCTTTCAACTTTGCATAACACACATGTCAAAATCGACGCAGGAGTTGAACGGCGGACTGCAGAACTTAAGGAAGTGGGTCTGAAAGCCTTGGACGCCTTGCATGTCGCCTGTGCAGAGAAAGCGAAGGCCGACATTCTTCTCACAACAGACGACCATCTATTGAACAAGGCCGTGCAGATCAAGAAATTGTTGAAATTAAGAATAGAAAACCCGCTACGGTGGGCAATGGAGGTTTTGAAATGACTACTCAGGCTATGAGCCCCGCTGTAATACGTAAAGTCGGACTGGAAGCAGTTGCGAAGAAGCTGGGACCGGTTGGAATGGTACGTTTCCTGCAGCAATTCGAGGCGGGATACGGAGATTATACCAAGGAGCGACGCCAATGGCTTAAAGATATGAATATCCATGAGATCATAACGGAAATCAAGAAAAAACGATAACCTCTCTGTCCTCCTTTGAATTATAATAGCTGATTATTCCTGTTTCTTTTCCTCCGTTCGCCGAGGGTTGGAGATGATTTTCCTTCAAGAACAACATCCATGATAATAACCTCAGATATTTTTGAAGCCTATCTTAAATGCCCTTCCAAATGCTGGTTCCGCTTACAGGGCGAAGAAGTGCAGTATTAGTTTTGGTGTCTCTCTTGCACTGGATCTTGATATTTCATAGACCATAATATAGACTATATTTAGTCTATTAGGAAGGAGAACTGTATTATGAAACTGAGCGAATCCGTCAAGCCCATAAGCTATATCAAGGCCCATGCATCAGAAGTCGTCAGAGAGCTTGAAGAAAAAGGGCCTTTCGTTATAACTCTCAACGGAGAGGCAAAGGCCGTCCTCCAGGATATCCGCGAATACGAAAAGACACAGGAGAGTCTCGCCTTGCTCAAAATCCTGGCGCAGAGCAGAAAAAGTCTGGACGAAGGGAAGGTCACCTCAGCCAAAGAAGCCTTCCGCAAGGTGCGGGAGAAAATCCTGAAGGTCGACAAAAACCAGTGAAGTACACTGTCCATCTGGTTATCGATGCTGAGAACGACTTGCTGGATATTTACCGGTACGTTGTCCGGCATGATTCCGCAGAGAAGACAGGCAGGCTCATGGATAACCTTGAAAAGACTATAACAAAACTTGAAATACTCCCCCTACGGGGGCACCACCCGACTGAACTGGAGAGGATCGGCGTACTGGAATTTCGCGAAATCTTTTTCAAACCCTACAGGATTATTTATCAGATAATCAATAAAGACATTTACGTCCACTCTGTGCTTGACGGCAGAAGAGACCTTCAGGAATTACTACAGCAACGAATGTTGCGGTGAACGGGAAAAGTCGTACTTGCGTGAGAGGGGCACCACACAGAAAGTGGTTGAAGTCATGGTTTTGGGTTCCCGCAAGACTATTTATGAAGAAACCTTGAAGCTTTTGCTCAGAGATAAATAGGAGAAGCCGACCTTTTACCGCTGTATTCCCCATTTTGCCCCTTACAACTTCGTTATTCTTTAATTGCCTGTCCGGGGCTTACAAACGAAATTCCTTGTCCGGATTTCGCGCCGATCATGACGCATTCTATAATCGGAATATTAATCTCCTTTTGAGCGTTCCATTTGACGATAAAATTAGCCCCGAATCCACCTGAGGTATCATCCTCAGGGATATAAATATAGGTCGATTCCAGCGGGGCCAGTGTCATGCTTTTTGCATAATAACGCCTGAGCAGCTTCCCCTTCGTGTCGTAATAATCAGCAGCGACAAGGGTTATTGGATTGGACATGTCAGTGTTCCGAATGCTCAGTATCGTTGCCAGATGGAATGGAATCTGTTTGGGGGCGCTGAACACGTTTGAGTATACAGGCACATACACAGTCTGACCCTTTGACAATTGATACTGTTCAGCTGCTCCGGTGTCTTGAGACATAACAAGTAAAAGACCGATGAAACCGAGATACAGGGCTTTCTTATTGAAGATTTTCACCATATCGCCTCCTCTTTCCATTTATTACCCTACAGGGTTATTTACTCCGGTAAAACCTCTTTTACAAACAGCCGATTTAGTATCTGCCGCCTAATTCCCGAGTTTCCACTGATTGCCTTCCTTTACCATCGTAAATGACATGCTCATCGTGGCATCGCCCTGCTTCTGGGACTGCCTGAAGGTTATCCTGTTTCCTTCCCGGTGGGCCTGGAACTCATCTATATTCATCCCGCTGATCATGCCCAGCGCCATATCGACCTGGCCGCTTTGCTCCGTTTCTTCAAGGGTAGCTTGCGAGAGGCACCTCTTTGCCTCGCTCATATTTCCTGCGCGGTATGCCTCACCACAGCGCTTATAAACCATTCGAGCGGCCCTTATCTCATCGTCCTCTACAGAAAAATCAGGTGCTGCCTGCGAAAGCCCCTGAAACGCTGACGGAGCGGTTGGGGCAGCCGCAGTTCTGGCAAGATCAAAACACCTGATGCCTGCCGTTGGGTCAAAAGATTCCGGACGCACTGTCTTTCCAGGCTCTCCCCCGCAGAATTTGAGGGACGTGCCGCCAGAGATAGAGAAGGCCCCGACAGCTGTTTTACCAACATATTCACCTGATGATGATTCAGTCACGTCGATATCCAGGATTCCGGCTCCCGGAGGTGTCCGGATACCCCGCTCGTCAGCGCCGAGCTTCCAGTGAATGGTCGCCATCCCCCGGTACCAGCGACCCTCCGGATCAACCACATGAATGTTATAGCCATCTGAAAAACTGAATGTCCACCCGGGTCTCCCGCCGGTCTCGCTGCCCGACCACGTTCCGAGCAGTTCGTTGAAGTTTGCCGGACGGACAATATCCGATGACCGGAGAGTCCCTGTCTCTCCAGTTGGCCCGCTCCCTGAAAAGACCGCGGTTTCCGGAGATATCACCATTCCCTTCAAAAGTAATATGGCCGGCAGGAGTGATGCCCCGAACAGGGCTACTATCAGGACCGGGAGCAGGATATATCCGAGTGCGGCAGTCCCAAGCCATTTGAGTTTTTCTCCGCGTGTTGCTGGTATGAGAACATCTCCCTTGACTCTTTTCAGGTCCTGATAGATGAGGTAGACATAGATCATAGTAAAAGGAATAAACAAGAATGAAAGTATCGGCCCGATAAAAGGCACAATCCCGAGTATGCCGGAAATAATCCATATCAGAAAGAGTCTGAGAAAGACATCAAAGCCATAACCTCTGACGAATTCCCTGCTCCTCAGAAGAGCCCGCATGCCCCGCTCGTTCTCCTCAATCAGGATAAACTGGCCGAAGATGAACCATACCGTGAAGATCACACCTGGGATGAAAAAGAGGAGAAACCCGCCGGTAGTCAGAAACCCGAGCAGGCTAAGAAGCCAGATAAGCCCTCCGACCGTAGTCCATCCCCTGCTGAGGGCCTCCCTGCTCGTCAGGGAATCGTCAGTCACTGCGTGCAGGAGTCCGGACATTCCCCAAAAAAACGTGACTATGGAAAGAAGAATGCCGAGGGTAAGAAAAAACCCGATCAGGACCGCCTTCAGGTCTGGAAAAACGAGGGCAAGAGCAAAGCCACTCCCGCCAAAAACCCCTAACGGGAGAAGGAAAAGCAGTAGCATCAGAAGACAGAGCACTAACAGGGTACCGAATCTCTCCTTGTATCTTTCCCAGGAGCGGCTGAAAAGATCGCTGATATCCGAAAGAGCAGCCGGACGACTTGGAGTCCTGCGCTTCACCCCTGGCGCAAAAGATCCCGGCAGTCTCTCTTCCTTTGCGCTATCAGAGGCGGTCATTTTCCGCGCAGCCTGTTTACTCCTTTCAGCCTTCCACCGCTCATACTCCTCACGGTCCTTGAACTGCGCCATATCTCACCCCTGCAGAAAGTATTGCTACAGTTTATCAGAGAGAACGGTCTTCCCTCTATCTCTCGCTTATTCAATAATCAGTGACCGACACATTCCCCGGGCAGTTATACAGTCTGCTCCGGCTTGCCATTGCACGCTAAATTATCTCTTTACAGTTTATCTTATTATGGTGTAAATTTATGATAATTTTATGAGAAAACCACGGGCAATAATTTATGACGATGATGAGATAATATTGGATCTCCTGACACATTTTCTTCTTAAGCGAGGCTATCAGGTCTACGCTTACAAAGAGCCGAAAGTCTGCCCGATTTACGAAAACAAATTTGAGAATTGTTCACATCTTTCTCCGTGTGCTGATCTGATGATTTCCGATTACCAGATGCCGAAGATGACGGGGATAGAGTTATATCAGCGGCAGGCTATGAGGGGTTGCAGCGTAGACATCAAAATGAAGGCGGTCCTTTCGGGATCTACAGATCCATCACTGGTTGAGCAGTGTACCCGTTTAGGATGCAGTTTTTTTAAAAAACCTTTTCGGTTGCCAGAGCTTGTCGAATGGCTCAGTGCCTGTGAAAAGCATTTTGACCTGTCGCGCCCATTAAATAACAGGAGAGAGAACAGGCGCTATTGTTATAAAAAAGATATCGAGTACTTTGTAAATCTTACGCTGCAGGAAACCTATAACGGCACCACTCTTGACAAGAGTGCAGCAGGACTTGGTCTGCATATTGGTAATCCTCTGCAGACAGGAGACAAAATAAGAATTCTCAAAGGTTTGGAAGACGCTCAACTCACCGGCGAGGTGCGGTGGTGCAGAAAACACGGTGAAAATGCTTACCGTGTGGGTCTGCTTCTCGTATAAAACCATTAGCAACCAACCGATTCAGCTGCTCCTTATGTGAACGACAGAATATTTTCCTGCTTCGGCATCCATACTTCGGAAACAGTGTACGCTGTTTCTTTGTCCTTGACTCTCGCCAAGCAGATACATAAAATCATGGTGGGCAGTCGCAGAATCGAACTGCGGACACGAGGCTTTTCAGGCCTCTGCTCTACCGACTGAGCTAACTGCCCACGGATAATAACTATACTATTTAATTTTTTTTATTGTCAACATATGCAAACTGCGAACAGAAAAAAAATACTCGATTACCTGCCTGCCATAGGATCTGGCCTGCTTCTTATTCTCTCTTTCCCTGTGTACGATCTGTATCTGCTCGCGTGGGTGGCGTTTATTCCCCTCCTCCTGTCTCTCTGGAAGAAAACTCCGGGAGAATCCTTTCAGTCCGGTTTTGTTTTTGGACTTGTATATTTTTTCGGCACCCTGTATTGGATTTACCATTCGATCAACTTTTACGGTGGGGTATCCTTTGTTGCCAGTATCACCATAGTCTTTTTGTTGTGCTGTTATATGAGCATGTATCCGGCCATATTTGCATATTTTTTCTCTTCTTTCATAAAACGAACAAAGCTGCCCGCCCTGCTCATAGGTCCGGTCCTCTGGGTCGTCCTCGAGTTTGTCCGGTCATACGCATTCACCGGTTTTCCCTGGTCCAGCATCGGTTACAGCCAGTACAGGTTTCTCTCCATTATTCAGATTTCGGATATTACCGGCGTATATGGCATCTCGTTCCTCGTAATCGCCTTCAACTGCGCAATCGTGGACCTCTTTCTTCTCAAGTCACGCATCCGACAAATGCCTCTCTATCCTCTTTCGTATACGGTAATAGGTCTTTTGCTGCTCTGCCTTGTCATTGTATCCTCGCTCGGCTATGGTTTCTGGCGGCTTGGGCAGGAAAGACCGGGTAGAATAATAAAGGCTAGTGTCGTACAGGGCAATATCGAACAGGATAAAAAGTGGGAGCCGGCCTTTCAGAGATATGTACTGGAGACATATGTCGGCCTGTCCCTGCAGGCTGCCGAAAGCTCTCCGGACATCATCCTCTGGCCGGAAACCGCTGTTCCATTTTTTTTCGGTGAGGATAAGGAAAATAGCGCATACCTTGAGCAGTTTCAGCAGACGCTGAATTCATATCTGCTCTTCGGAAGCGTGTTGATAAAGAAGAATGCATCCCAACAGCCGTTCCTTACAAACAGCGTGATTTTGCTCGATAAAGAGGGAAAAATAGACTACCAGTATGATAAAATACATCTTGTACCCTTCGGGGAATATGTTCCTCTGAGAAGCGTTCTGTTCTTTATAGATAAACTGGTAGTAGGTATCGGAGATTACCTCCCGGGAAATCAGTATATTAAGGCCGACACAGAATTTGGAAGCTTCGCATCTCTCGTATGCTATGAAATTATTTTCCCGGGTTTGGTAAGGAAATTTTACGCCAGGAATGGTGATTTCATGGTGAATATTACAAACGACGCATGGTTTGGAAAAACAGCAGGCCCGTATCAGCATTTTAGTATGGCTGTCTTTCGCGCAATCGAAAACAGAAAACCGGTAGTGCGTTCCGCAAATACAGGGATATCCGGTTTTATAGACAGTAATGGAAAAATTTTATCCCGTACTGAACTGTTTCAGAGACAGGTCGTATCAAAGGAAATAAAAACCGATACAACCCTCTCAGTATACAGTTATTATGGTGATCTTTTTATGTATTTCTGTATCGTTATATCCGCAATGTTATTTATAAACTTAAGATCATGGAGGTAAGTTATGCTGATACAGTCGGAACTAAAAGAAGAACTGGCGGCCTTGCGGTCAAAGACAGGCGCACTCAGAGGTTATCTTTGATATAGAAAAGAAGAAAGAAACAATACAAAAAATCACTGAAGACCTTGCCCTCGAACATGTCTGGTCCTCGCCTGAAAAAAGCAGAGACCTGCTCAAGGAAAAAGCAAGGCTTGAAAATACTGTCTTTCCTTATGACTCGATCGAAACCAAGCTCCTCTATCTCGAAGAATCCATCGGGATACTTGATGAAGAGGGTGGCGACCTTTTTTTAAAGGAAATCAAGAAAGAGATAGACTCATTAAAAGAGAATATCGAGACTATTGAACTTCAGACCCTGCTTTCCGGTAAACTTGATAAAAATAACGCGATTATGACTATCCATCCAGGTGCCGGGGGCATCGAAAGCCAGGATTGGGTCCAGATGCTGATGAGGATGTACATGCGATGGGCCGAACGGTCCGGATATGCCGTACAGATAGCAGATATCCAGCCTGGTGAAGAGGGAGGAATAAAGGGAGCGACCCTTACCTTCAGCGGCGATTATGCATACGGTTATTTGAATTCCGAGGCTGGTATTCATCGGCTGGTAAGAATTTCGCCGTTTGATGCGGCCAAAAGAAGACATACGTCTTTTGCCTCTGTTATTCTCTGCCCTGAACTGGAAGACGATGCTATTGTTGAGATCAGGGAAGAAGATATTAAAATGGACACCTTCAGGGCTTCCGGTGCAGGTGGTCAGCATGTAAACAAGACATCTTCTGCTGTAAGGCTTACACACATACCAACCGGCATTATTGTCAGCTGCCAGAATGAACGCTCCCAGCACAAAAACAGGGCCTTTGCCATGAAGATACTTAAGGCTCGGCTGTTCGATCTGGAAATGAAGGCCAAAGAAAAAGCAATGGACGATATTGTTGGAGACAAAAAAGATATCGCGTGGGGGAACCAGATCAGATCATACATATTGCAGCCATATCAGATGGTTAAAGATCATCGAACAGGACTTGAGGTAGGGGATGTTGATTCTGTACTTGACGGGAATATCGGCAGATTTTTAAGGGAGTTTTTGAAGATAAGAATAAAACATTCCTGATAGAGCAAAAAAATTGTAAACATAATACGGTATTCTCTTCTATATATTATATATATATATAAATAGAAGTCGTTATAATAGTACCTGTCAGTATCTTTATAAATTTAAAAACGTATTGATTTAAAACAAGAAAATTTTATAGTAAGTATGTACAGTATCATTGAAAGTTACAAAGAGTCCTGACACGAAGGAGAACCTTACAGAATACTAACAGTGAATACACAGGGATATTGTCACCTCTATGAATTTAAGCTATAATAGCTTGCTTTCCATTTGTAAGTTATTAACATATTGTTTATAACTTGTCAGTAAAGGTTTAATAAAACATGAATTTAGATGAAATTTGGAACAATAGTCTCTTGAAGATCGAAGGCAAGGTTGGAAACAGTGTCTTTGACTTATGGTTTAAACCGATCAAGATAATGAGCATAAAAGATCAGGCCGTTACCCTGGAGATACCGAACAGATTTTTCAAGGAATGGATAGAGGATTCATATCCGACTCTTATTAAGGATTCTCTTGAAACAGTAGTCGGCTATCCTGTAACGCTCAAATTTAAGGTTGAAGAAAAGCAGGATACAACCCAGCAAAAGATTATCAGCCAGCTCGAAAACAAGAGGATACGGCTCGCAAATAAAGGGATCTACCTCAATCCGAAATACACGTTTGATAATTTTATTACCGGCAACAGCAACCAGTTTGCGCATGCTGCCGCGATTGCCGTTGCGGAATCACCCGGAAAGACATACAATCCCCTGTTTGTCTACGGTGGTGTAGGTCTGGGAAAAACGCATTTGATGCACGCAATCGGAAATCGCGTTATGAACGGGAAACAGGATATTTCCGTTCTGTATGTTTCATCGGAACAGTTCACCAATGAGGTGGTCTCAGCGATCAGACACGAAAAGATGTCCGAACTGAAGGAGAAATACCGAAACCTCGACCTGCTCCTCCTTGACGATGTTCAGTTCATCGCGAACAAGACAGCGACTCAGGAAGAATTTTTTTATACCTTTAATGCCTTGTATGAAAAACAGAAACAGATCGTTATTTCCTGTGACAGGCCACCCAAAGAGATAAGTGACGTCACTGACAGGCTCCGCTCGCGTTTCAATATGGGACTCATTGCTGACATACAACCACCTGATATCGAAACAAAGATCGCTATTATCTATAAGAAAGCAGAGATGATGGGGAAAAAAATACCCGAAGATGTAATCTATTATCTTGCAAGCAAGATCAAATCAAACATTCGCGAACTTGAGGGAAGCCTGATCAGAATAGCGGCACAGTCATCTCTGACAGGCGACGAGATAAACGTCGAGACCACGAAGAAGATATTGAAAGACATTATCCATGATGATGAAAGGCCGATCACTATCGAGAGCATTCAGAAAATAGTTTGTGATTTCTATAATCTCAAGCTGGCAGACATAAAAGCGCGGAAAAGGACAAAAGAGATAGCGCTGCCGCGACAGGTCGCCATGTATATTGGCAAGCAGACCACGGACTTATCACTGAACGATATAGGAAAAGCCTTTGGAGGAAAAGACCACGCTACGGTAATCTACGCATGCAAGCAGATAGAGGGGCGAAGAGCCAAGGACGAGACCTTCAACAGAATGATAGAAAATCTATTGCAGAAGGTAAAAAACTAAGGAGGGGTTATGAAGCTAATTGTTTCCAGGGACGAGATACAGCAGAAGCTCTCGAATATTCAGAACATTGTTGAGAAGAGGAATACCATGCCTATTTTGAGCCATTTTCTTTTGGACGCCAACAAGAACGGCTCTTACATCACTGCTACGGACCTTGAAACCGCATTGAAAGAACCCCTTGACATAAAAGTAGAAAAAGAAGGCAAGATCTGTATCCCTGCCCGGAAAATGTTCGAGATTGTGAAAGAGGTCGACAACGAACTATCCTGCGAATCTATTGATGACCAGTGGCTGAAAATCAAGGCAGGCGCGAGCAATTTCAGGCTTGCATGCCTGTCTGCTAAGGAATTTCCTGCATGGCCCGGTATGGAGGACATGGAGGAAATATATATCAATGCCGGGATACTGACCGAAGTGATAGACAAGACGGTATTTGCCGCAGGCGAAAGCGACACGCGGTATACGCTGAACGGCCTTCTCTTTCATGTTCTGCCGGGAGGCAAACTCAATGTAGTCGGCACCGATGGCCACAGACTCGCGATGACAGCCAAGACGATAGAAGGATCTGTTCTTGAAGAGAGAAAAAATATCATCCCGAGGAAGGCCGCGGTTGAGCTGAGGAAACTCCTTGATAAGTCAGAGGAGAATATCAAGGTGACGTTCTGCAAGAACCATGTTATGTTCAGCATCGGGAGTATTCAGTTCCTTACCAGACTTATCGAAGGCACCTATCCGAATTATGAACAGGTGATACCGGTGGGGAATGAAAAAAAGGTTGTATTTCAGAAGGAAGCCTTTGTAAAGACCTTGCGGAGGGTTTCGATCATGTCCAAAGAACGGTCGAATGCGGTCAGGATGGATCTCTCTGCGGATCGTGTCGTGATAACCTCTTCGACCCCTGATATGGGTGAGGCGCAGGACGAGATCGCTGTAGTGTATAGCGGTGAAGAGCTGTCTATGGGATTTAACGCGCGGTATCTGATCGATATTCTCGCGGCAATGTCATCGGATAACATTATACTGGAAATGCAGGCGCCGCTGAGTCCGGTGCTCGTCAAGGATGAAAAGGATGAGGGTTACCGCTGTGTAATCATGCCGATGAGAATATAAACAAGAGTTGCGGTAGCAGGGGGCGGAGTAAGGAAGAAGACCGATCTGCGATACCAGGCTCAGATCTCCAACTATTAAGAATAGAGGAAAAATGGAAGAAAAAGAGATAAAACCGAACGAAACTCAGGCAACCTATGGGGCTGAAGACATCAAAGTACTGAAAGGCCTCAGCGCGGTCAGGAAAAGACCGGCTATGTATATCGGGTCTACCGGGCCGGACGGACTGAACCATCTGGTCTATGAGGCTGTGGACAACAGCGTGGATGAGTCCCTGGCAGGCTACTGTAATAATATTAACGTGATTCTCCACCACGACGGGAGCTGTACGGTTATTGATGACGGGAGAGGTATCCCGACAGGTCCTCATCCCGGAGACTCCGAAGGCCGTTCCGCGACCGAAGTCGTCCTGACAGAGCTTCACGCAGGCGGAAAGTTCGAATCAACCGTTTATAAGATATCCGGAGGGCTGCACGGGGTCGGGATATCAGTGGTCAACGCACTTTCCGAGTGGCTTGAAGTTGAGATTAAGCAGAACGGACAGGTATTTCAGCAGAGGTATGAGCGGGGGGTGCCGACAGGACCGCTGCTGGTTGTCGGCAAGACAAAGTCACGGGGCACAAAGGTGACGTTCAAGGCTGACAGTGAAATATTCGAGATGACGGAGTTCAGTTATGATGTGCTTTCCCAGAGGCTGCGGGAACTCGCGTTTCTTAACAGGGGATTAAAGATCACTATTCATGATGAGAGAGTTGACAAGAGCAATGAGTTTGTCTACGCCGGGGGTATTGTCTCTTTTGTCGAGCATCTCAACAAGAACAAAAATGTGCTGCATCCGAAGCCGGTCTACATATCAGGGGAAAAAGACGGAATTATCGCTGAAGTAGCCCTGCAATACAACGACAGCTATTCGGAGACGCTTTATACCTTTGCGAATAACATCAATACCCGTGAGGGAGGCACTCATCTCATTGGTTTTAAATCCGCTCTCACCAGGACGGCCAACAGCTACGCCTCTTCTTCAGGCATCCTCAAGGCAGCGAAAGACAATGTCTCGGGAGATGACATCAGGGAGGGCTTGACCGCGGTCATCAGTGTAAAACTGCCGAACCCGCAGTTTGAAGGCCAGACGAAGATGAAGCTCGGCAATAGCGAGGCAAAAGGAATCGTAGAGTCGATCGTTAATGACGCCCTTTCCACGTACTTCGAGGAGAACCCGTCGATTGCGAAGAAGATTATCGAGAAGGCGGTCCAGGCAGCACGGGCAAGGGAGGCGGCGAGAAAGGCCCGGGAGCTCACCAGGAGAAAGGGCGCACTTGAGGATACCGGTCTCCCGGGAAAGCTTGCTGACTGTTCAGAAAAGGACCCTGCCTTGAGTGAGCTGTTTATTGTTGAGGGAGATTCAGCAGGGGGGTCTGCCAAACAGGGAAGAGACCGCAGGACGCAGGCGATTCTGCCACTGAGAGGGAAAATACTGAACGTTGAAAAGGCCCGTTTTGATAAGATGCTTGGTTCTGAGGAGATACGGATACTCATTACCGCTCTTGGAACCGGCATTGGTGCCGGCGATTTTGATATAACGAAGACGCGATACCATAAGATCATCCTCATGACTGACGCGGATGTAGACGGGGCCCATATCAGGACACTGTTGCTCACTTTTTTTTACCGTCAGATGCCGCAGGTCATCGAACAGGGGTACCTCTATATAGCCCAGCCTCCTTTGTTTAAGGTAAAAAAAGGCAAGACAGAAAAATATGTCCAGAATGAAGCGGAGATGCAGAGCATGCTTTTCGAGCTTGCGGCAGAGGACATCGCCATACCGATAAAAGGCCAGGAAGTTAAAGGCAAGGCGCTTATCCCGTTTCTTAAGCGGCTGCTTAACTATGAGAAGTTGCTGGAATGGTTTGAAAGAAGGCGAAAGATCCCCGAAGATTTTACAGGTTCTGCTTGAAGAAGGGGTTAACAGGGATCTACTGAAGGACAAAGTCAGATTGACATCCCTCCTGGAAAGGATGAAGAGCTGCGGTCTCTCATATTGTGGTCGGGGATATACATGTTGACGAAGAGCACGGTGCGTTCAGCGTTGAGCTGCGGAAGCAGAATTACAAAATTACCCTGGATATGAATTTGCTCGTATCGCCTGAGTTCAGGGAGCTGGAGAACCTCTACAACGTAATCAAGGACCTGGGGAAGACACCATACAGGATAACAACAAAAGACGGACAGAAGCAGTTGGATCAACAAAAGAACTGTATAACTATGTCTTTGAGTCTGCGCGCAAGGGTCTTTCAATTCAGCGATACAAGGGGCTTGGAGAGATGAACCCCCAGCAGTTATGGGAGACAACCATGGATTCCGACAAACGGACTCTGCTCCAGGTGACTGTTGAGGACAGCGTTCAGGCGGATGAGATGTTCACGGTCCTCATGGGGGACCAGGTGGAGCCGAGAAAAGATTTTATCGTAAAGCATGCCCTGGAAGCGCGGAATATAGACATTTAAGAAGGTGTTTTTTTCGTCAGTAACTCTTTTGCCAGGGTCAGGGCATCTTCAGGGGTTGTAATCTCTCCGGTGTCCTGTGCATTTCTGAGGATGTCCAGAAACCGTCCCATTTCAGGACCGGGCTCCATTCCAAGGGCGATTAGTTCCCTGCCGGTGATCAGGTTCTTGCGATCAAGCCGTGTCTTATTGTTTCATAATAGTCTTTAACGGTATTTTTCGACCAGGCAAGATAGCTGTTTCTCCATTCCTCGGTAGATTCTTCACCCAGAGAGCTCTCTACATCTGCGATACCGAGTATGATCGCTGGGATAGTATCATCTTTCATCTTTCTGAACCACCTCATCAGGGTGGCAGTCCTTACAGAGTGATCGGATAGCCGCAGGATATGAAGATGCTCAGCTACAAGGATTACCAGGCAGTCGCGGTCTTTGCTGGAGAGCTTCATCCTTTCTGAGATAGCATCAACGAGTTTTGCCCCTTCTTTGTCATGTCGATAGAAAGTTATCCTTTCAGTCTCTTCATGTATTTCGCGGGTGAGGGGTTTCCCTATGTCATGGAAGAGGGCCGCCATCTTGAGAAGAGGAAGTCTGTTATTTCCCGAAAGATTGTTTAAAACGTTTCCAGCACGATCTCCGAAATAACCGGTAAGATTGTTCAGAATCTGCTCGCAGTTTTTCATTACGAGCAATGAATGGTCCCATACATCCTTGTGATGAAAGCTGTTCTGTTTGCAGCCTTTCATCGATAGTATTTCCGGAAACAGGACTTCCAGAACACCGATTTGGTCCAGTTTCCGGATGAAAGTTGAGCTCCGATGGGTCTCCAGTATGAACAGTAACTCAGCAGTGACACGTTCCCCCGAAACTCTTTGAAGAAGCGCTGCATGGGTCTTCATCTCTTCTATTGTTCCGGGCTCTATGGTGAATCCCAGAGTCGCGGAAAAACGGATGGCGCGTAATATCCTGAGCGGGTCTGAAGCAAATGCTCCCCTGTCTGTCATTCTTATTATCTTATGCTCGAGGTCTTTTTCTCCGGAAAAAGGGTCGATGAGAGGGCCCGCCGTGCAGTCTTCCTCAACTTCTGCGGCAATGGAATTCATGGTAAAGTCTCTTTTAGCCAGATCTTCATAAATCGTTGATCCACGCATTTCCGCGAGGTCGAGGAAATTATCAGGATGGGTCCTGTCTATAATACGATAGCAGGGCTCACCAGGTTTTTTTTCCATCGCAACAACAGCAGCGTTTTTATATGCGCCCAGCCGGTATGCAAAATCCTTAGCGTTCCTGCAAACGAGATCGATATCCTTTGGCTGACAGCCAAGGAGCAGATCACGGACTGTGCCGCCGACAAGATAGAGAGGCGGAATGGTAATAGACGCAGAACGTAACCAATGATCAAGTGTTACAGGATGCATACCTCACCCTTGTTTATATAGAATAATACAATCATACCTCAAATGGACGGCAAGCGATATTTCCCGTGATCTTGAATCGGTTCTCTGATGAGAGTCGCTCCGACTTTGCGGGACGGGCAGACAAATACAAACCCCCCTTTTTTATGAAAAGTTTTCTCGAAATCAGCGCAACAATAGTCTATAATTTTATAGTAAGCGGAATTATGTTTTCTCCTGTATGTCAAATTTAGAGAGGGACTTACTATGAAACGCTCAACTAACGTGTTTAATTTTCTGAAATATCTCAGACCTGTTTTCTGTAGTCTGATCATCATGGCATTTTGGTTTGTCTTGTTTGGTTGTGCTGTCTCAGGAAGACAGATCAAAACTGAATCATTAAAGGGATCTGAAATATCCGGAGTCTTTACCCTTATCCTCTACGGTGGCAATTATGGTGACGATTTGGAGACAGTCGCATTTCTTGATAAAGAAGGGGATGCATATTCGTTCGATATCTATGCCCCTGACTTTAATTACCGGGTCATAAAAGGGTTGTCTGCTCATGAGGGGCTGACAAAGGCAAAGGTGTTTGTCAGCGGAAACAGCTCGGTTTACCAGGTTAAAATGAGCAGCATAATCGACGATAAGTCAGGGACCATCGGGTATGAAGTAAGACCATTATATTACCCCTTTACCTACGGGATAGATGATGTGCTGGATGTCTGGTATGCTGTGAAGCAGGATAAAATCGTTGTTACGATAAAACTGAAGCCTTCTGTAGAATACTCAAGGATGAGGGATGATTTTCGTTCAGAATAGGGTGATTTTCTCCAAAATAGCCTAACTTTTTTGTTATAACAAATTTTTTCGGCTTTTTTGATGATTCCTTTAATCAAAAGAATTCCTCGATGCTCTGCATCGGGGTTAAAACATACTGTTGTTTGTTGTGGTCATTGCCGCTTGTCGGCAATCCTTCTTCAGAAAGATTCCGGACAAGCCGGAATGACAAATTGACGGTTTTTGATTTTGATACCTCGCAGCTGTGCGGGGTGATTCATTATCTTATTATTCCTTCTGAAAAAGCCTTTTTTATAGATTAATATGGGACTGTTTGAACCGTTTTTATGAGGTAAAAAAAGGCCTCTCTGTGGTAAAATACTGAGTTTTTAAAAAGAGAGAAAGGGTTGCAGGACAAATGTCAAAGGTACCGATAAATATAGAAGAAGAGATGAAGGTCAGCTATCTTGATTACGCGATGAGCGTCATCATCGGCAGGGCACTTCCTGAAGTCAGAGACGGCCTCAAGCCTGTCCAGCGCAGGATCCTCTACGCAATGTTCCGCGAAGGCCTGCTGCCCAATAAGAAATATTCCAAAAGCGCCGGTGTTGTCGGCGAAGTCCTGAAGAAATACCATCCCCACGGCGATACAGCTGTATACGATGCTATGGTCAGGCTTGCACAGGACTTTAATATGAGATATACCCTTGTTGACGGACAGGGAAATTTCGGCTCTATAGATGGCGACCGCGCGGCTGCATACCGGTATACAGAAGCCCGTCTGGCAAAGATAGCCGAAGAGCTGCTGATGGATATCGACAAGGAGACCGTTGACTTTATTCCGAATTTTGACGAGACAACAGAGGAACCGACGGTTCTTCCGTCAAGGATACCCAATCTGATTATCAATGGCGCCGCAGGGATCGCTGTTGGTATGGCGACGAATATCCCTCCGCATAATCTTGGTGAGGTGATCGAGGGACTTCTGCTTTTATTGAAAGACAAGAACACGACGGTTGAAGAGCTTATGACCGTGGTAAAAGGGCCTGATTTTCCGACAGGCGGAGCAATTTATGGCACAG
>CAVVAQ010000002.1:0-74350 GCA_963746295.1 uncultured Nitrospira sp.
AATAAGTTCGAGCTGCGGAGTAAATGAATCTGGAGCCGCAGACGCCCGATCCGAGCCTCCACTCTCGCAACAACCGATTGCACCTCAAGGGGCAATGCCCCGAGGAATGATTGAAGAAAAGAACCAAGGGCTGAAAGCCGCGTGCCATCGAGGTGGGGCTGTCGCAGAAGGTGATGGTGCGGGGCCTTCAGCCCTTTTGGCTTGTTCTTGTCGGACTTCCCAGGCTGCCGCGTCGTGCCTCGCAGCTGGCTGGGATGGGGCGGGCCGTTGCCTTTGGGTGGCATGGCGGCGGCGAATGGATGGAAGAAGCACGTCCCGCCATCGACGGACACCGGATCATCATCGGTCACGGCGACTCGCTCGAACGGGCGGAACAATTAAAACAATTGATCGAAGCCCAGTTCTCTCCAAGTGAAGTCTTGATTACGATTGCCGGAGCGGCCATCGGTTCGCACACTGGACCGGGACTGCTTGTCATCGGCTATGATTTGCCGGCCTGACAGCCGCTTGATTTTATTCACACTAAAAAAATCCGAATGATCCCCCTCTTCTTGATCAGGAAAGGTTGGATCATCCGGATTTTTTGTTTTTTAATCTGTTATTTCACGGTTTTATCGTCTCGATGCATACGGTGTCCGCTCTGTTCCCGGTTCAAAAAGCCCGAGTACCAAAAAGCGGAACAACACATACACAAACAAGAGCAACGTCACCAGTTCAAAGAACAAATAGCCGACGTCTTGCAAGGACAGTCCTGTCCGGATTCCGTTCCACAAGTAGGGAAGATCTATCGTCAACAGACCGATCAGACCGGCAGCCAGCGCTTCCGCCCGCGTCAGCGGATGGCGAAGCGAATAGGAAACCCGCTTGACGTTAAAGATGTTCTGGATTCCGTCCTCTGATGTATAGCCTTTGTACAGCCCGAACGCCGCAGCGATTGCTACGAGGACAAGTGTCGACAGCGGGGCAACGAGATTTACGATGACCAGCAGGAACAGCACCGTCAAGACAACGTTCGGTTTCATTCAGACTTCGTTCCCGACGCGACCGGTTCTCCTTGGTTCAAGTTGACCGTCAACGGTTTTGTCGTTCCTTTACCCGAGAAGTTTTCAATCAAGTCTTTCACATCGATGCCGGATGACGCTTTAAGTGTTTCCTGCAACGATGCCATCAAGTCGGTGGCGTATCCGGTCACCCGGTTTGCACCGCCACCTTCGCCGCTTCCCGTATCGACGACTGTAATCTTGTCGATGTTGCCGAGTGGTGTGCGACTTGTTTCGCATATTCCGGCATCATCCGGACGACCATATCGAGAATCGCCGCTTGTCCAAACTGTTCGAACGCTTGAGCGATTTTTTCTTTCGCTTCCGTGATCTTTTAAGGCTACGTGTAAAGGCAGGCATCAACCCGAACTATCTCTTGCTGGCTCTGGATCATTCTCTTGGACAGGTCCAATTTAATCGCTGGATTACAGGATCGACCAATGGGCACCTTGCCCCTCGCGCTGTTGGCCGTGTGCTTGTACCTAGGTTAAAGCCTGATATCGAAGCTCGGATCGGGGAGCTTGTTGAGGAGTCACTCGCGAAGAAGTTGGAATCCGAGCGTTTACTCGAACAAGCCAAGACCCGCGTCGAGCAACTTATCGAAGAGGCGGTGAAGGCGTAAATGACCAAACCCAAAATTTATCTGGACACAAACATATACAACAGACCGTTTGACGATCAGGAACAAGTGCGGATAAGACTCGAAACGATAGCAATATTTTCAATTTTGCAGCGTATAAAAAACGGAGAATTTCAACTGCTATGGTCGTTCATGATCGATTATGAAAACAGCCTCAATCCCTTTGACGACATTCGGCTGGAAATAGAAAAAATGTCGTCTCTTGCAAGAAAGACCATTTTTCCAGATGATGCCATTCTCAAGACAGCCCAGGGTTTTGAAGCACATGGAGTAAAGCCGCGTGACGCCTTGCATCTTGCCTGCGCAATTTATGGAAAAGCTGAATATTTTTTGACCTGTGATGATAAACTAATGAAGAAGGCTATAACACCTGAGATTAGGGTTATTAATCCAACCAGGTTTATCGAAGAAACGGAGGTGTAAAAATGGCTCAATTGGCAAGCGATAACGAAATCAGAAAAAAGGGCCTGGCAGTTTTATTCAGCAATCTCGGTGAAGTTGACGCTATCCGGTTTCTCTCCCAGATAACTTATGAAAAGAGAGACTACCTGAAATTGCAGGATGAGCTTTTCTCCGGAATGACTGTTGAGGACATTTATAAGAAAGCCAAAGAATATTCCGAGAAAAGGCAGTAAGAATGGCGGTATCAGGCTTTGATATTTTGTAATTCAAGCGTACGTGGTAAGGTCTCTGGGAAAGTTAACCAATGACCAAGGAACTTACACCAGGAGAAGGCGACGTAATTTTCTACACGACTCCGGATGGGGCGGTGCATATAGAGGTCTTTTTGCAAAACGAGACGTTTTGGCTTAGCCAAAAGAAAATGGCCGCATTGTTCGGAGTTGAGGTCAACACAATCAACTACCATCTCAAAGAAATCTTTAATTCCAAAGAGTTGGACGAAAAGGCAACTATTCGAAAAATTCGAATAGTTCGAAGAAAAGGCAGCCGTAATGTTGGCCGAGAGGTGGATTTCTATAACCTCGACGCGATTATTGCCGTAGGCTACCGGGTGAACAGCTATCAGGCGACTCAGTTCCGCATCTGGGCCACAAAGACTCTTCGTGAATTTATAATTAAAGGATTTGTGCTGGATGATGAGCGGTTGAAACAGGGCCGGCACTTCGGCAAAGATTACTTTGATGAGCTGCTTGAACGCATACGGGAGATACGGGCCTCTGAAAGGCGGTTCTATCAAAAAATCACCGACATCTATGCGCATTAGTTCCTCTTTATGGATATCTGCCCATTCTATAACAAGCCTCCGAGCATGCAATGTCCACTGCAAGCTGATGAAATAAGCTGCCGGGACAAGATGGACTTCCCGACAGCAAAATAAGATCAGACGCTGTGAATCAGATATATTACGAGGAAAACACCGGTCGCAAGCACTGCTATGGTAAGTAAGATTTCGAGTATGAGCGATGGCTGATAGCTGTCTTCATCGATCTGCTTTTCGACTTTTTTGTATCTGATAAACGAAAGCACGCCCATAAGAGCTCCAAGTCCGACGAGAAATATTCCCAGGGTTGAAGAATACCGGGGAGGATGAGAGAGCTGACTCCCCTGATAGCCCGCCCTTTCTAATATGAATCCGAACTGTCTGACGAACAACGCAAACTTTTCAACGACAAAACCAAAGGCCATTATCCCTATGCCGGTCCGTATCCATGCCAGAAATGTCCTCTCATTTGCCATATGGACCCGCCGGTTGCGTATCCGTGGATGCTTACTGAGTTCGTTGTCGTTTGTCATAGAGACAATTATACTGGAAATAAACCCGACCCTCTATAATATTTTTCCGTACGCATCTTTTCCTTATTGACAGAGCCTGCTTTCAGGTGGGCAAGCAATGCGACAAGCAGTATTTTATCTATGGTTGCAAAAAATGAAGCGAAATAAGAAGATACGGCATAATTACACCTTCTGCTAAGAAACAATCCCTGGCAAAAATAGGAACTTCTTCCAATTTTCTTTCTTTCGGCAATCGTTTACAGTTAAAGCAAGAGAAAAAGATTTTCAGGAAAGGAGGTGTACAAAATGGTCACCTATTATGAGGATAACAAGAAAGGCAGTGGGATAGGCATGTTGGTCTCAGGACCGATTCTCGGGCTGATGTATGTTATCGCTCTTCCGTTCATTGCGATAGCAACGGTCGTGACGCTGGTCGGCGGCAAGATGGTTGCCGGGATAGTAAGCACAATAAGCAACCTGGTTTCTTTTGGGTGGAGACCGTCAGAGGCGTATCTGTCTGGCAAGAAGAAAGGGAAGAAGGGGAAGGACTAACTCCTCAGTCAACAGTATTAACCAAATATCAGCAAGGAGGAATGGATGCATACGTTGTTTGATTTTATCACCCACATCAAGATAGTAGAATACCTCGTATCAGTTTCGGCTATCGGGCTTTTTATGCTTTACTGGGAGTTTTTAAAGCCCAAACCGTTCAAGACGCTCGTGGAGAACAGCAAAGCAGACATAACGCATCTTAAAGAGAGCGGCAACACCCTTAAAAATATTGGCAAGATAGTATCGGCCCCTTTTATCGGCCTTACCTATGTTGTGGCAATTCCCGGAGTATTTGCCTACGCGCTTGGTTCAGCGGCAGTAAACGGCGCGCTCTCGATGGCCGGGAAAGAGGCCTCATTCGGGTGGAGGCCTGCGGAATCCTACTTATCAGGGAAGAAGGGAAAAGTGGAAGGAGTGGAAACAAAGACAGATGAGAAGCAGTAAAGTGTTCAGGGCGGCAGAACAAGCCGCTGACATCATGGTGCATGGCTGAGACACCGGATCGAGGGTCTCAGCCATGTACTTTAACCTGGAGGAATAGATGAGAAAAATTGTGAGCTTGTTTCTTTTTGCCGGTCTCTGCCTGTTTTTTGCAACGTCTCTTTACGCAGGCAATTCAGCCCCGGGCGTTGTAAAGCTGGACAGTCTGTCAGACAAGTACGAACCGGTACGGTTTGATCACGCAAAGCACGTGCCGATGGCAGACGGCTGCGGGGCATGCCACCATCAGCATGGTGACAGCGGGACCCTGCCATGCAAAGATTGCCATGCTGTTACCCCATCTGTGTTTAAGAACTCGGTGACGAACAGTTTTATGGCGTGTAAAAACTGCCACGGTAAGTTTGAGCGTGATGCTCCGAATATGCCGGGACTCAGGACCGCTTACCACAGCACCTGTTTCAAGTGTCACCGGGGAATGGGGAACGTGGGCTTAGACCCCAAGGGGTGCGCAGAGATGTGCCATGCAAAGAAGGAGCAG
Organism: uncultured Nitrospira sp.; assembly: GCA_963746295.1. GTDB lineage: Bacteria > Nitrospirota > Thermodesulfovibrionia > Thermodesulfovibrionales > UBA6898 > JAOUFP01. Next base: position 4,946 of record CAVVAQ010000002.1, read on the forward strand.
AAGGTAAGCATGGAAATAAAAAAGTGAGATAGTTTGTCTTAAAATTTTTTTCAGGAGGACTTTTTATGGGTAAAACAATAAAAGATAGCGGGCAGGAGAGCCGCCCGCAAGAGCAGGAAGGCGCCGAAAACAAGGCCGGGAAGAAAGGCACCTCAGAGATCAGCCGCAGGGGCTTTTTATTGGGCACAGCTGCCGCAATCGGGGGTACGGCCTTATTAGGGAGTTCCAGAGACGCCTCAGCATTCAAAGACTTATCCGGCTGGCCTGACCGTTTCGGTTGTCTTACTGATCTGACAGCCTGCGTGGGATGCCGGAGCTGCGAAGCTGCATGTAATGAGGCCAATAATCTTCCCAAGCCGTCTGTGCCTTTTGATGAAGTATCGGTTTTCAAGGAAAAGAGAAGACCGAGCGTGAATGCCTATACGGTGGTGAACCAGTATAAAAACCCGAAGGATGAGAGCAAGCCTCTTTACCGGAAAGTACAGTGCAACCATTGCAATGAACCTGCATGCGCACTCTGCATGCCCGATTCATGCTTATACGAAAACCCCTGAAGGCCCTGTCCTGTATGACCCTGAGAAATGCTTCGGGTGCCGGTACTGTATGATAGCCTGTCCTTTTTATGTTCCGGCATATGATTATGAAAGCGCATTAAAACCAAAGATTGTCAAGTGTGTCATGTGTTCTGAAATAGTGAAAAAAGGCGGCATCCCCGCATGTGCAAGTGCCTGCCCGGGAGGCGCGATAACATTCGGCAAGAGAAGCGAACTTATCAAGTTGGCACGAAAGAAGATCGAGGGCGCCCCTGACAGATATATCGACCACATCTATGGAGAGCATGAGGTAGGGGGTACAAGCTGGATGTATATATCAGGAGTTCCTTTTGAACAACTCGATTTTCCGACGAACCTTCCCAAGAAGCCTCTTATTGAGGAAACAAAAGGTTTCCTTGGCTCGGTCCCTGTAGTATTTACTGTCTGGCCCGCGCTATTCGGGACGGTCTATGCAGCATTGCGTCACAGAGAAAACCTGGAAAAGGGAAATACCCATGAAAAAGAGGAGGAGAAGAAATGAGCGACCTTTCCCTGGAAAAAAATGAAGACTTTAGATCATGGTTTATGGACAAACTGCTCATGGGCATGTCATGGCCTGAATACGGCAGGTCACTCCTTACTCCTTTTAATGTTGTTGCCGCAGTCATATTGTGTATCGGGCTTCCTATTCTTGGTCTGCGTGCGGTACAAGGGCTTGCCTCGGTCACCCATGCCTCAAATGAATATCCGTGGGGACTATTATTGGGCTGGGGGCTCTTTGGCGGCGTCCCGCTTTCAGCTACCGGGTTCATTATGGGCACAGCCTATTACATCTTCGGGTTCAAGGAGTACAAGCCGCTGGTGAGGCTTGGAATCCTTATCGGTTTTTTGGGGTATTTGTTTGCAGTCATTTATCTGTTAACAGACCTCGGAAGGCCGTGGCGCATTTACTACCCGATGATAATGGGATTTGGAACAGCATCCGTCCTGTTCCTTGTTGCGTGGCATGTTGCCACGTACCTAACTGTCCAGTTCCTTGAATTCAGCGAGGCCTTGCTGGAATGGTTCCAATCCAAGAGGATCTACAAGTGGGCGACCATGATGACCGTAGGCATGACCATAGCAGGCATCATCCTCTCAACCCTCCACCAGTCTGCTCTCGGTGCAATGTTCCTGCTTGCTCCGGGGAAGCTTCATCCCCTCTGGTTTTCTTCGTATGTACCGCTTTTTTTCCTCAGCTCAAGCGTCTATGCTGCCCTTGCCCAGGTGATCGTTATCAGCACACTCGTAGCTGTATTCATGAAATCCGCTACTGACAAAAATTTCCTTGAAAACCTTGACCGGCTGACGATCGGCCTTGGTAAAGGGACCCTGATCGGCATGTTTGTATATTTTGCCCTGAAGCTGGTTGGCGTAGCCCATGACGACAACTGGTATCTGCTGGCCACGCCATACGGGAAATGGTTTCTTGTTGAGATACTCGGGTTCCTGCTTCTCCCTGCGGCAGTATTAACGTATGGGGTCAAAAAATCAAACGTGGGTATGGTGAGATTCGGTGCCTTTTACGCGGTAGCAGGGATCATTGTCAACAGGATCAATGTCTCGATAATAGCATTTAACTGGAACCTGCCGGGCCATCTGCACCATATCATTCCCCCGTGGCGGGAGTCTGCCATTGTCGCAGCAATATTTGTTATTCACATCCTTATTTTCAGGTGGATTGTGAACCGCATGCCTGTTGTTCGTGAACATCCGGACTATAAGGGGTTGCACTAACCATGTCTGTTTTTATTACATCAGGACAGGGGGAATGCAGGCCCAAGCCTGATATTCTCCCTGTGCAACTGCATCCGTACACCCGAACAGGGAGACGTATGAAGGGAAAAATAAGGGCAGTGCTTATATTTTTCAGCTGCGTCCTGGCTTTCATGGCCCTGCCCGTCCGGGCGGAAGCCGCAGCTGCTGTTTCTGGGAGGTAGAACGATGCCTGGGATGTCATGCCAAACATGGCATAATCAAGGTTTTTGAAGACAATATATCAATCGAGGCATATGTAGAAGCTGAAGGATTTAAGGCGTCGGTGCATAACTCACTGAAATGTTCAGACTGCCACACTGATTTTTCCGGAGAGAGCCACCCGAAAAGGAGGTTCAGAAACAGCGAGCAGTACAAGATTCAGGCAGCACTTACCTGCAAGCGGTGTCACACGCAGGAGCGGCTCAAAACAAAGTCGATCCATGCCGCGGTCCTGAATGACAAAACAGAGAATCTGACGCATATCTGTACCAACTGTCATGGTTCGCACGCAATCATGTCGGTGAGTAAAAAAAGAATTAAGAGCGAAGAGCAGTATTGTCTGAAATGTCATGAAAAGGAGTTTACTGTTAAATTCAACAGTGGAGAGGCATTGGCATTGAACGTGGAGATGTCAGCGCTTCAGGCATCCGTGCACAATAAACTCAGTTGCTCGGACTGTCACTTTGGTTTTTCTCATTCACAGCACCCCCAGAGGAATTTCAGGAGCAGACGTGACTTTTCCATCGCGAGTTCAGAGACGTGCAGACGCTGTCATTTTGATAAGTATACAAAGTCCATGGAGGGCATTCACTACGCGGCGCTGAATCGGGGAAACCTGGATGCCCCGGTATGCACTGACTGCCATGGCTCCCATTCAGTAGCCCGCTTCAAAAAGGACAGGTCTCTTATAGCGCAAAGATGCGGGGCATGTCATTCCATGACATTCGATATATATGCAAAAAGTGTGCATGGCAAAGCGCTTTTTGATGAACACAATCAGGATGTGCCGGTATGCATTGATTGCCACACAGCCCATACCATCGAAAACCCGCTTTCCCTGGATTATCGTGAGAAGATACCTGATATATGCAGTAAATGCCATGGGAACAAAGCCCTTATGGACAATTACGGGCTTTCAGCAGATGTTGTGAAGACCTATCTGTCCGACTTCCACGGAATCACCCTCAGCTTTTACCGGAAACAGCGGGAGACTTCCCGGCCCCCTTCAAAACTTATAGCTGTATGTACTGATTGTCACGGAACTCATAATATCATCAGCACCCGAAGCGCAGACCCGGCAGTCGTAAAGGCTAACCTTGTCAAAAGGTGCCAGGTATGCCACAAGGATGCAGCAAAGAATTTTCCTGATACCTGGATTTCCCACTACGAGCCAACCCTGGCGAGCGCCCCGCTGGTCTTTATCGTCAGTCTTTTATATAAAATATTCACGCCGATTCTCGCTGTCGGGATCATCCTGCAGATCTTTTTGCATATTTGGCGATATGCTGTAAACCGATGAAGGAGGAGGATATATGCACGAACAAATACGAAGGTTCAGCAACAGGCGAATAGTTGAGCACTGGCTGCTGCTGCTGACATTTCTGGTTCTTGTAATAACCGGCCTTTCCCAGAAATTCTATACGCTTGATATCTCCCTCTGGTTGATATCTCACCTGGGGGGGATAGACCGTGCACGTTTAATCCACCGGTATACCGGAATAATCTTCTCACTGATTACTGTCCTGCATGTCTTTACCGGCATCGTGGGTATCGCGCTGAGAAAGTGGCCGCCCTCCATGTTTATAACGAAAGAGGACGTCGACGACATGATAAATAATATCAGATATTATCTCGGCCTGGGGAAACCTCCTGCAGTCTGCGGCCGCTATAATTATCGGCAGAAGTTTGAGTATTGGGGCGTTCTTCTCAGCGGCATCCTCATGATGTTTACCGGATTCACACTCTGGTTCCCTGCGCTTGTCGCCAGGGTATTGCCCGGAGAGGTCATCCCTGCCGCAAAGGTGCTGCATACAAACCAGGCGTTCCTGATGTTTCTTATCATCGCCTTATGGCATATTTATAACTCGATATTCAGTCCTGAAGTATTCCCGCTTGATACGAGCATTTTTACCGGTTACATATCGCGGGAAAGAATGATACATGAACATCCTGCTGAACTGGAGAATATTGAAGGAACACCACGGGCGAAGGGCACGTATGAATATCAGGAGGCCCGACATGGCAGTTGATGGGGAACACACCATGTTTGTTCTTTTTGCACAGCAAGTTCTATAATTGCACATGCGAGCCGAAAGTGGAAGTTTACGTAAGAAGATAACCCTTGCAGTAACGCTGGGCATGGCAGTAATACTACTGAGCTTCGGAGTAGTAAGCCACTATATCGTAGAGAAAAATATTGATGATTCACTGGACAAGAAGCTTGTCCTTGCACGCCTGATCCGAAATAACATAGATAATATCATAAAAGACAATGTGAACCGTCTTTATGATATATCCCTCTCAGGCAGCATAAACCTGGGTGATGATAATTTAAATCCTGAAAGAGAAGCCCTGATCACGGCATACCGATACTCCATATTTACCGACGGCGTATTCCTTCTGGATAAAGACGGGAATGTCATTTTAAACTATCCGGAGAAACTGAAGGACGCCAACATTAATCTCCTGGCCATCGAACCCATCAGCCAGACACTTATGGGCGGCAAACCGGTTGTATCAAATGTTTATACCACTGAAGTAGAGAAGAGAAAGGTCGTATTTGTACTGGTGCCGATGAAGGACAGGAATGGCAAGTCTGTCGGGATTGCAGGGGGAGAGATTGACCCGACGAGCCCTATGCTTTCCAAGATGTTTCCCCTGATCAACATAGGGCCGAATGCTGTCATGGATATTATAGATTCAAACGGAGTCATCATTTCTTCATCAAAACCTGCCCGGACATTCACCGATTGCGAGCACCTGGATTTTTTTGTTCCTCTGGTGCGGGCGAGCGAGGAAGGTGTGACGACCTGCAAGGAGCATAAAAAGATACATGTAACATCGCATCTTGAAATGGCGCCCTGGGGTGTAGTAATTCAGGAACCGGCCAAAGATGTCTTTGCTCCTGCTACAAAACTGAAAAGGCTTTTTCTCGCACTGACAATTATTTTTATCGGTGCTGCTTTTATGTCTACAGTCAGTATGAGCCGTGCTATTGTTGATCCGATAAGGGACTTAATCAAGGCTGCGGGAAGCATGGCAGAGGGGGATCTGACAAAGAAAATTCGTATTCGGGGCAGCAATGAGATCGGGGCCTTGAGCCAGAGTTTTGAGACGATGAGGGTGAAACTTTCTGAATCGCTTGAAAGTATAAAAACGTATAACCTTGAGCTGGAAAACCGGGTCTCCGAGAGAACAAAAGAGATAGAATACAGCCAGCACAGGGTTGAGACGCTGCTGAAGAAGGTCATATCAGCCCAGGAAGAAGAAAGAAAGAGGATAGCTCGGGGGATTCATGACGAGACGATGCAGTCGCTATCTGCGGTTCTGATGAAAATAGAGACGTGCAAATTGTTAAGTGAGCTCCCTTCCCCGAACCAGATAGAGGAGGTGAGGCTTATTGTGTACAATACGCTTACTGATCTTCGGACAATGATCCAGGATTTGAGGCCGTCTATCCTGGATGACCTTGGGCTGGAGGCTGCTATCAGATGGCTTATTGACAAACATCTCCAGGGCATGACAACGTTCTTTAATATTATCGGCTACCAGGGCAAAAGGTATGATCCCTATATTGAAACCACGCTATTCCGGATCATACAGGAGGCTGTTGTCAATATCTCAAGGCATGCAAAGGCTGAAAACGTTTTTATTATTTTGAAGATAGGTGAAAATGCAATCAATCTTGATATTGAGGATGACGGAGAGGGGTTTAGTGCGGCGTCTGACTTCAAAAAGACTGGCGATGTAAGGGGACTGGGCCTGATGGGCATGGAGGAAAGAGCATGTCTTATAGAGGGGAAGATGTGCATATCTTCAAGGCCGGAATGCGGCACGTATATAAGCATCCGGATCCCTTTAAAATCTCATGGAGACAAATATGTCTAAAACAAGAATATTGATTGTAGATGACCACGCCCTGGTGAGAGAAGGGATCACGGCTTTCTTGAGGATTTACAATGAGATAGAAGTTGTCGGTGAGGCATCGAACGGCCTGGAGGCTATAGAAAAGGCAGAGAAACTGAGGCCCGATGTGATACTTATGGATATATCGATGCCTGAACTTGGCGGTATTGAGGCAACCGTTAAGATCAAGAAGGTACAGCCTGATATCAAGGTGCTCATTTTGAGTCAATATGATGATTCGGAGTATGTAAGCAGGCTGCTGAAGGCCGGCGTTTCAGGATATATATTGAAGCAGGCGGTGGGGACAGACCTCATCGCTGCAATCAGAGCGGTTGCAAAAGGGGAATCCTATCTCTATTCAGCAATCGCGACAAAGGTGATTAGCGGGTATCTCGGCAAAGCCGGAGAAATAGCCGTCGAAGACCCATACGAAAAACTCACTGACAGAGAGAAACAGGTGCTGAAGCTGATTGCCGAAGGACACAGTCATAAAGAAGTTGCAGGTCTGCTTGCTATCAGCGCAAAGACGGTGATCGCGCACCAGACCAATATCTCTGAAAAGCTCGATCTTCATTCCCGTTCGCAACTGATAAAATTTGCGATCACAAAGGGAATTATTAAGCTTGACGCCTAGCCGGGAAGTGCGTATTCAGCGCCTTCCTCTTCTTTCGCCCTTTACCAGGCTCTGATAAAAAGCCGGATCGTCCGCGTGCCGCGCCCCTTCTTCCGCAGTTATCTGTCCCGCGTTGCAGAGATTGGCAAGGCTCACATCAATCGAAGAATATTCCTCTCCGGGTATCTGCATTTGTGAGCGTATTTGGTGGGTCTTGGCATCACGGATGAAGTTCTTTATTTTGAGGGTGTTGACAAGTCGTTCCGTGGCAAGTACAAGCCCTGAACCGTCTTTCTTCAGAACAAGCCGCTGTGAAAGCACCAGAAGAAGCGAGTCGGCAAGCTGGCTTCTGATCTGATTCTGCTGGTAGGGAGGGAAAATATCAATAATCCGTTCTATCGTTGACGTCGCATTTCTCGCATGAAGGGTGCTCAGGACGAGATGTCCTGTTTCTGCCGCCTGCAATGCTATCTGGAAGCTTTCAGGGTCCCGCATCTCCCCGATGACAATCACATCAGGCCCCTGCCGGAAGATGCGCTTCAACCCGGCATGAAAGGATTCGGTATCTATGCCTATTTCCCGCTGGTTCACGTTGCTGTTTTTATGTTTATGGAGATACTCTATCGGGTCTTCAAGCGTTATGATATTGCTTTTCCTCTTGGTGTTGATGATATCGACCAGGGATGCAAGGGTAGTGGATTTCCCATGGCTTGCGGGCCCGGTGATGAGAATGAGTCCCTGTCTTTTCAGGGCGAAATTTTCGAGTTCCTCAGGCAGTCCGAGTTCAGAGAGTTCCGGAATATAATCGGGTATCCGGCGTATGGTGATGGAAACCGAATTCCTCTGTTTATAAATATTCACCCGGAGTCTTCCGAGTTCTTTTTCAGTGAATGCGAAATCAAGATCATTGGTCCTGCTGAATTTTCTTTGCAGTTCTTCCGGCAGGAGAGATTGGGCATACGTGTTCATCAGTTCGGGAGTCAGTGGCGGAAGGTTGAGACGTCTCAGTTCAGAGCCCATCTTAAGGCTCGGTGGAACGCCGGCAGTCAGCTGAAGGTCTGAAGCGGCTGATTGGGTGAGATGTTTCAATAAGGTATGTATGTCCGATGTTATTTCTTCGGATCTGTCCGTCAGATGGATTTCACCCTCTGGTGATTTGATTTTGGTTCCCCCTGTTTCGAGGCTCTTTATGGCAACTTCCATCTGAGCTGCCGTAACCACAACAGGGGAGAGTCTTTTCCCCAGTTTGAATTCAATATCCTGTATCGCGAGATAATCTTTCGGGTTGACCATGGCGAGCAAAAGTTTGTCATCGATCTCCAGAGGGATTGCCTTGAATTCCTTTATTTTCTCCAGGGGGAGGGCTTGCAGGGTTTCGGGTGGAATGTCCAGCTTAAAGAGGTTGACTGAAGGGACCCCGAGTTGTTTGCCGAGGAATTCAAGCAGCGCATCTGTTGTAAGATATCCCATTTCAATGAGAGTTGAACCGATCTGACCACCTACCTGCGACTGTCTCTGTAATGCATTTTCCAGCATGGCGGGAGTAATTATTTCATATGCGACGAGTAACTCTCCCAGTTTCGGTTTTTGGATTTTCTTTATCTCCTTACTCATCTTTTTTACCCTCCGGGAGTCAACACAATACGCTCTATTTTGAAAAACAGGCTTTCCTGCAACAATAATGTAAAAGATTACCAGTAATACCAGGATACTTTCAAGTGAGGATTATGCGCTCCGGGCGGGTATTCGGATTTCCGGGAGTTACCTGATTTTATATTCCCTGATCTTTGATCTGAGCGTGTTGCGGTTGATGCCGAGCACTTTCGCGGTTCTCAGCTGATTGCCGTTCGTCTCTTTTAAAACAATGCTGATCAGGGCCTTTTCAGCCTCTGAGAGTGACCGTATTATAGAGGTTGCAGTTGCTGATATTCGTCATGTCCTTCAGATAAAGCTTCAGTTTTTCTTCGAGGAAGTCCTTGATGGAATAGGATTTCTCTTCATCAATCAGCAGATCCTTGCTCTCTATTATCGTTCCGCTGGAAAGGACACATGCCCTCTTTATGACATTCTCCAGCTCACGAACATTGCCCGGCCAGTCATATTTCAGAAGCAGGGCCTTCGCATCCCGGGAAAGCTCCTTTTCCCCTGTTTCCAGCTTTATCGATTGCTTCCCTGAGGAAGTCTTTTGCAAGAAGGGGTATGTCCTCTTTCCTTTCACGCAGCGGCGGGAGTTTAATCTGGACGACGTTAAAACGGTAATAGAGGTCCTCCCTGAACTGTCCGTTTTGCACGGCAAGGGAAAGATCTTTATTGGACGCCCCTATAATTCTTACGTCCGGCCTTATGGTTTCGTTGCTTCCGAGAGGGGTAAATTCCTTTTCCTGAAGAAAACGGAGGAGCTTGGCCTGCAGTTCAGGATCTATCTCGGAGATTTCGTCAAGGAAAAGAGTTCCGCCGTTGGCTGTCTGCTATTTTCCCTTCCTTGTCTTTCACCGCGCCGGTGAAAGCCCCTCTTTTAAAGCCGAAAAGTTCTGATTCAAGCAGGTCTTTTGGTATTGATGCGGAATTTATTGCGAGAAAAGGTCCGAGAGACCGGTTGCTGTTATAATGGATCGCCTTTGCAACAAGTTCTTTGCCTGTGCCGCTTTCTCCGGTTATCAGAACGGTTATGTCTTTGGCCGCGACCTTTCCGACGTCCTTGAAGACCTTGAGCATTTTAGCGCTTTTGCCGAGCATCTGGGGATTTTCCGTCTCGAAGGCAGCTTTTTTCAATTTTTTCAGCTCTTCTCTGAGAGACAGGTTTCTGAAAGCATTTTCAATAACGATTCTCAACTCCTCGATATCAAAAGGCTTTTCGATATAATCATATGCTCCTTCTTTCATTGCCGTTATCGTGCTCTGCATCTTGGCGTTTGCGGTTATCATAATGACAACCGCATCAGGGTTTATGGAACGTATCTCCCGCAGTCCTTCAAGCCCGTCTCCGTCGGGAAGGATAAGATCAAGCAATATGATATGGGTTTTGTCATGTATTGCCTTTAACCCTGATGTGAGCCTTGTCCTCGAGGTTACTTTATACCCGGAAGGTTCGAGCGCCTTCTTGATGACCCAGGTGATGCTTTCATCGTCATCGATTATTAATATGTTTTTATCCATGATATTCAAACGGTATGTAAAGATGGAACACCGTCCCCCTGTTTATCTGACTTTCTGCTCTGATGAACCCCCTATGGTCCTTGATCACCTTTTTCGAAAAAGAAAGCCCTATGCCGGTCCCTGATTTTTTCTTTGTATAAAAGGGAAGAAAGATTTTTTTCAGGTCTTTTTCCGGAATTCCCCTTCCTGTATCTCTTACCGTGATCAGGACCCATCTTTTTATCTTGCCTTGATCAACGAAGGACTCTTTTGAGGGGCTTGTGGTGATTTCAAGTCTCCCGCCTTTTTTCATTGCTTCGACCGCATTTTTGATGATATTCAGAAAAACCTGCAGGAGCTTGGCTTCATCTCCCTGTATGGGGGGAAGACTCGGGTCGTATATTCTCTTCAGTGAAATTCCTGCCTTCAGCATCGGGACATTCATTATTGCCAGGGCCTTTTCCAGCACTTCATGGATGTTTACCGGATGCAGGGACGGGGTCTTGCATATCGTGAGATAATCCTGGAGAATTGAATTCAGCCGGTCGGTTTCCCTGATAATCAGGTTTACATATTGATGAATGTCCTTATCCCCGGCACGATTGCTCAGCAACTGGGCGGCACCTTTGATTCCCGCGAGAGGATTTTTTATTTCGTGCGCTATCGTGCCGAGCAGATAGACAGCGGAATCAAAATCATAATCAGGTTCCTCCCTGTCGGTTATGTGGATGTTTTCCGAAATGGACAATATTGCACCTTCAATCGTGTCGTTTACAAAAAACGGTGAAAGGCTGAAATCTATGTTGATGGGCTGTCCAATATTCAAACTGACGGATTTCCCCTTGAGCGACCGTCCTTCATGTATGGTTTTTTTTAATAAAGGCGAGATGGTTTTATCACTGCGGAAGATCTGCACAATTTTTTTCCCTGTAATATCTCTCGAACTTTTCCGGAGTAACTCTTCTCCGCTTTTATTGATAAAAGTGATTTTTGTCTTTTTATCAAAAAGGATGATGGTTTCTTTAAGACTGTTAATAAGCGCTTCAAGCGAAATCATTATGTTTAAGATACGGTGATACTGTCACAAAGATGCACTGCAATACTTTTTTTACCTTTTTATTGCCTGAAACGTATGCGAAAAAAGTGTGTCTCCATGAAAACAGTGTCAGCACTGTTTGCCTGAATATGATGAGGTGGAATTTATCATAAATAAAGATATTTTTCAAATAAACTGTCAGTGAAAATGCTCTGTGACCGCAGCTGAGTTTTTTTTCTTTTATAATCAATTGGTTTATGGAAAGATTGCATTGACACGCCTGTTGCCAAACTGATAAAATTGTTTGCAATTTCTAAACAGAGAGGAGTGATATATGGATGCCCTCAATAAGGGTGCGTGAAAGCGATTCGTTCGAAAATGCTCTTAAAAGGTTCAAAAAACAGTGCGAAAAAGAAGGAATTCTCTCTGAGGTGAAGAAAAGAGAGCACTATGAGAAGCCGAGCGTTAAGAAGAAGAAAAAAGCGATAGCTGCTCGGAAAAAAGCTGCCAAGAGAGTCAAGTTAGGAATGAGATAATATGTCTCTTCTGAAAACGCTTGATGAAGACCTGAAAACAGCGTTAAAAAAATCAGATAAGATAAAGCTTTCTGCCCTGAGGCTGGTGAAGTCCGCGATAAAGAACCGCCAGATTGAAAAGGGAAGTGAGCTTTCTGACGATGAGATTCTTGTAATTTTTTCGACGCTGGCAAAACAGAGAAGGGAGTCGATAGAGCAGTTTCTGAAGGGTGGAAGGAACGACCTGGTCCACCAGGAAGAACAGGAACTGCTCATACTCCAGTCTTATATGCCAGCCCAACTGTCGGCTGAAGAGATCGATAAAATGATTTTCCAGGCGATAAAGGAATCTTCTGCGAAAAGTGAAGGTGATATGGGAAAGGTCATGAAGTTGCTTGCCCCCGGCATAAAGGGGATAGCAGACGGCAAATCAGTTAACAACAGGGTAAGAGAGCTTTTGCGCGGCTGAGACGCTGAACAGATGAAGATCAGAGAGATTTATCAGAAGGCTGTTGAGGCAGGCATGAGCCGCGATCCCCGGGGGAGGGAAGCGGTAGTAAAAGATTTGGAACGTGTCGCGAAGGAATATCATGAGCTTAAGCCCGGAGAGAAAGAATTCTTTGACAGAGAGTCGTTACAAAATCCCTATGCCGACTCCCGCATATTAAACGGCAGCGGGGAAGAAGAGGTAAAGACCGTCCTTGTCGGTATCGATATAGAGGTTGGTGAGATACTGCTCTGCGAAAGCCTGAAAAACAGGGGCGAGACTGTTGATCTGGTTGTTTCACATCATCCTGAAGGCGTGGCCTTTGCCAACCTGTATTCTGTAATGTATATGCAGTCTGATATCCTGAGCCGGTATGGTGTTCCGATCAATATTGCGGAAGACCTCATGGAGCAGAGGGTGAGAGAGGTTGAACGCAGACTGATGCCCTTAAATCACACACGGGCGGTGGATTCCGCACGGCTGCTCGGGATACCGTTCCTGTGCCTGCATACGCCGGCGGATAACATGGTGACAACGTTCCTGCAGCGGTCATTTGAGGAGAAAAACCCCTATCTTCTTTCGGATATTATCAGTTTCCTGAGATCACTCCCTGAGTACCGGGAGGCTGCCAGAAATGGCGCCGGTCCGAAGGTCCTTCTGGGAGTTGAGAACAGGAGGGCCGGGAAGATATTTGTGGATATGACAGGCGGGACAGAGGGATCGAAGGACATTTTTCAGAGTCTTGCTTTGAGCGGGGTGAACACGCTTGTCGTAATGCATCTGAGTGAGGAGCACCGGAAGGAAGCAGAGAAAAATCATCTGAACGTGATCGTGGCAGGGCATATAGCAAGTGATAATCTTGGAATGAATCTGCTCCTGGATGAAGTGTTGAGGGGCTCGGAAACACGTGTTCTTTCATGCTCCGGCTTTCAGAGAGTCAGCAGGGCACAATAGCTCCGATAGGTTCAGGTCAAGGCAAATTCGCAGTGTTCATGGTATGCATGAGTAAGAAAATTCTGCAAGGAGACCTATGAAAACCGGCAGGCTTCTTGAAGATATAAAGTCCGGAATAGATATCGTTGATTTTATTTCTGACTATGTTCAGTTGAAAAAATCAGGTCAGAACTGGAAGGGCCTTTGTCCGTTCCATCAGGAAAAAACTCCCTCTTTTATGGTAAGCCAGTCAAAACAGATATTCCATTGCTTTGGATGCGGCGCAGGAGGCGATGTTATTGCTTTCTTGCTGAAGCATGACAATCTGTCTTTTCATGAGGCGGTGACCATGCTCGCCCGAAAGGCCGGCATTGCCGTGGATGCCGGAAGGATCGACCAGAAGAGTATTCAGAAAGATGAACATATCAGGAAGGCGTTGCATGAGGCCGGTAAATTTTTTGCCGGTAAATTGCAGGGCGTCATGGTCGCACAGGAGTATTTGAAAGAGAGGGGTGTCAGCACGGAATCGGTCGAATTGTTCCTGCTTGGGTATGCTCCGTCAGGATGGAGCAACCTCTTAAATCACTTGAGGAAAGCGGGCTTCAGCGATGAGGTCATAAGAGATGCGGGGCTTGCGGTGTCAGGAAACAAAGGACTCTATGATATGTTCAGGGAGAGAATAATCTTTCCGATCCGGAGTGTGAACGGGAACGTAATCGCGTTTGGCGGCAGGGCGATGGATGATTCATTGCCAAAGTATATCAATTCCCCGGAAACCCCTGTTTTCAGAAAATCTGAGACGCTCTACGGAATGCATACGGGAAAGGAAGCGATTAAGAACAAAGGCTTTGTGATCATTGTCGAAGGATATATGGACGTTATCATTTGTCACCAGCATGGTTTCCGGAATGTTGTTGCGCCTCTCGGGACGTCCCTTACTTCCGGTCATCTGCAAAAACTGCGAAAGATGATTAATGCTGCCGTTGTGGTCTTTGACGGAGATGCTGCGGGGATTAATGCTGCAAAAAGATCTATCCCGCTCTTCTGTCAGAACAACTTTAAAGCAAAGATGCTCTTGCTTCCCCAAGGCGAGGACCCTGACAGCTTTTTGAGGAAAAACGGCAGCGAAGCTTTCAGCGTACTGCTGGAAAAGGCGGAGTCCGCTATCGATTTCCTTTTCAGTGTTTCCCGTGGAGAGATGATTGATGTGGTGAGGGAAGCATTAACGCTGATAACCCAGAATGCTGATCCGCTTGCAGCGGATGAAATGCTTATTGAATTGTCAGGGAAAACAAGGATCAGTGAGGTTACGCTCCGGGAGGAGTTCAGGAAGATAAAGAACAAGGCTTTTTTGCCCGATAAGAAGACAGCAGTTCTTCACAGGGCGAAAGGGGAGCGGGAGGAATATCTTTTACTGAGCGCGGTTATCCACTTTCCGGAAAAACTGGACTATGTCCTTTCGCGACTGGACATGAGAGCCATACGGGACAAGACCGTGGTTTCGTTGTTTGAAAAGCTCTCCGCTGCAGCGGAGAAGGATACCCATGTGAATATTCTTGATTATGCCGATGAAGAGGAGAGGACCACGTTTACCAGCCTTTCCGTGGAACCCGGCTTTGATGTCGAGCATGTCGACCGGAACATTGAAGACTGTCTGATGAGTGTCGAGAAAAAGAAATTTGAAGAAAGGTTTCGTCTGGCTGAACTATCAGGTGATTTGCAGCTTTTTAACGAGCTTTTGCGGGAAAAGAAAAAACGTATAGAGGGAAAAAAGATATGAGGGATTACTACGATTATTTTGACGAATATCATGAGGACGAAAATGAATACGAGAACGAACAGGAAGCAAATACGGAAGAGGATGAAGGTGACGAGGAAGAGAAAAAGAAAAACTACCTGATAGAAGGGGAGTATGACCCGATAAAGAGCTATTTAAAGGAAATGGGGGGAGTTCCTCTGCTGACAAAGGAAGACGAGATAGCTTTTGCTGTGAGGATAGAACAGGGGGAAGAGAAGCTGGCGAGGGTAATATTTTCCCTGCCCTTTTCCCTGAATAAACTTATCATCCTCGGAAAGATGGTTGAGAGCGGTGATGCGCCGCTCAAGGACATCATCCAAAACGGCGAAGAAGAACCGGAGGAAGACCTCATTTATGAAAGGGAACGGTTTTATGGAGTAACACTCAAGGTAAAAACGCTCTACCAGAAAAGAAGAAACCTCCTGATAAAGCTGAAGGAGCCGGGGAAAAAACCGAGGGCAAAGGTTATAAAAGACCTCACGGATAACAGGGAACAGATTCTGAAAGAGATCAGGCAATTGAAGTTGAAAAACGATGTTATTGTTGCCTTTTCCGATGAGCTGAAGAAAACAGCGATGAGTCTTGAAGAACGGTATATGCAAATAGCGTCTATTGCCGAAAGGGCGAAATACCTTGGCGTGGAGATGGATGCGATCAGGCGCGCTACGATGCCCAGAAAAATAAAAAACAAGGCGATCGCAGATGAAATACAGCAGCTTATCTCGGAATATGCCGCATGCAGTGACGCAATAAAGGAAGATGAGGATCTCTTTGGAGTAAGCCATGAAGAAATGAAAAAGGCCCTGCATATTCTGATTGAAGAGGAGCGCGAGATTGAAGCGGCCAAGAACAAATTGACCGAAGCGAATCTCAGGCTGGTGATCAGCATAGCAAAGCGATACATCGGAAAAGGACTGGGTTTTTCCGACCTGATACAGGAAGGAAATATCGGCCTTATGAGGGCGGTGGACAAGTTTGAGTACAGAAGGGGATACAAATTCAGTACCTACGCGACATGGTGGATACGGCAGTCGATTACCAGAGCACTCGCTGACCAGTCGCGAACGATCAGGATACCGGTGCATATGGTCGAGTCGATCAACAGGATGACCAAGACGATCCGTGAACTGGTTCAGGAAAAAGGAAAAGAACCTGACTCCGGAAGAAACGGCTGAAAAGATGAAACTGCCTGTCGAGAAGGTCAGGGGGATGTTGAAAATCTCGAAGGAACCTATTTCTCTTGAAACGCCGGTAGGCGAAGAAGATGACAGTCATCTGAGTGATTTTATTGAAGACAAGACGACCCTGTCGCCCCTTGATATCGCGATACTGGAAGACATGAAAAAAAACATAGACAAGGTGCTTGCGTCATTGACCCCTAAGGAGCAGAGCATCATACGAAAACGCTTCGGCATAGGAGATGAGTTGCCTCACACCCTTGAAGATGTCGGGCTTGAATTTGAAGTTACCCGTGAGCGCATACGGCAGATAGAGGTAAAGGCGATACGAAAATTACGTCATCCTTCGCGAAGCAGGTGGTTGCGGTCCTTTATTGAGAAATCTTGACTCTGGAACTCCAACAAGTTTATGATTAAAAGCTGTTGGGTTCAGGCCCCTGAATCGTACTTCTTATTCTATAATCTGACAGGGCCCATAGCTCAGTTGGTAGAGCTACCGGCTCATAACCGGTTGGTCCCAGGTTCGAGTCCTGGTGGGCCCACCACATCTCTGGAGGATTGGTGAAGGATATTCTTAAGCTACTGATTGATTTGCAGCGGAAAGACTCGCTTATCCTTGAAAAGCGCCGGTTTATCGATAAGGTGCCGTTGCGTATTTTCGAAGTTGACGGGCCCCTGAAACAGGCAAAACTTGAACTCGAAAGTATCAGGAAGAAGAATGAAACCGCGTCCGCGAAAAAGCGGGAGAAAGAACTCTCTCTTTCCGAGGCTCAGGAAAAAACCAGGAAAATGAAGACGCGGGTTTCCGATCTGAAGACCAACAAGGAATACCAGGCCTACCAAAAAGAGATCGAGGCGTCCGAAAAAGAGATCGTCGCTATTGAAGACCGGATCCTGGTGCTTATGGAAGAAATTGATGCGGTATCGAAAGAGCAGAAAGAAAAAGAAGTCGAAGTGAATGCCGAGATCGAAAAGCTGAATGCCCTGAAGAATGAACTGGATGCGAAAGTGGCAGAGCATGAAAAGGAACTTGATATATTAAAGGGAGAGAGGGCGGCCATCGTTGCCCGGCTTGACAGGGACATTTACAATACCTATATGACCCTCCTACGCGATTCGGGTGATGGTATTGCCGTGATAACCGCCCGGAACGAACTCTGCTCGGGATGCGACATGAATATCCCTCCACAGCTTTATGTCGAGATCAGGAAAAACGAAGATATTATCCAGTGTCCGCAGTGCCGTCGAATCCTTTACGCCTCTGAGGAATAAAATCAAAAAATTCCTTTTGAATGCTACGTTTTCTCTTTTCTTATTCTAAGAAAATATTATATAATAATAAGAATTCATTATAGACGCCGGAGCAGAACAGGTAGTCGCCCCGCTTTAAATTGTGAAAACGGGGAGGAAAGTCCGAGCTCCACAGGGCAAGGTGCTCCGTAACACGGAGTCTTCCGCAGGCGCGGGAGAAGGAAAGTGCCACAGAAAGGGAAACCACCCCGTGTTTATAGGGGAAAGGGTGAAAAGGTGTCCCGATAAATCGGGATTCCCGGTGTCAGTGCATCTGCCGGGAAAGGTAAGAGCTCACCAGTGTCACGGGTGACCGGACAGCTTGGTAAACCCCACCTGGAGCAAGGCCAAATAGGTTCCGCATTGAGGGGCCCCTTCAAATCCCTGTCAAGACAGGGAGGCGGAACGGGTAAGGCCGCAGGACCCTGACCGTAAGGTCAGGGCTTAGAGGAATGACTACGGTCCTGTTTTTGGGACAACAGAACTCGGCTTATGGGCTGCTTCGGCATTTTTTTTGAGAAAATTTTCTTCAGAAGGATACAATGGAAGACCACAAATTAAAAGTTTTCTGTACCGTAGCAGAAACGAAGAGCTTCTCGAAAACATCAGAGATTATCCATCTTACCCAGCCTGCGGTGAGTCTGCAGATACAGGCACTGGAAGAGATATATGAAACAAAGCTTTTTGACCGTTCCAGCAGTACCGTCACCCTGACCCCTTCAGGAGAAGTCTTGTACAAATATGCAAAAGAGATACTCAATCTTTACGCGATCGGCGGAAAAAGTGATAGGCGAGATTGACAGGCCTTGTGAAAGGAAGCATCAGCATCGGTGCGAGTTCGACGATAGGAAATTATCTGCTTCCGGCAGTGATTACGGATTTCAAGAGGACGCATTTGAAGATAAAAATCCATCTGCTCGTCGGAAACACGAAAAGGGTTGTAGAGCTTCTGAATTCCGGCAATATTGATCTGGGACTTGTTGAAGGAGAGGTCACCAGTCAGAAGATGCAGGTTGAAAAGTTACTGTCTGATGAGCTTTTGCTTGTTGTCCCGGCGCACCATCCATGGGCAAAGAAGAAGGAAGTATTGATCAGTGAGTTGACAAAGGAGCCGTTTATTTTCAGGGAAGGCGGATCCGGCACACGACAGATGATAGAGAAATTCTTTTCCAGCCATGGCGTTGCGGCCCAGGACATGAAAGATATCCATGGTGCTTGGCAGTACGGAGGCCATTAAGGCAGCGGTCGAAAACGGTCTCGGTGTCTCGATAATCTCCCGCTGGGCAGCGCGAAAGGAAATCAAATACGGCACGCTCAGTCTTTTGAGGATCAAGGAGCAGAAGATGCTCAGGGAGTTTTCCCTGATAACCAATAAAAGCGCTGTATCGTCGCACGCTGTTGATGAATTTTTAACCTACATCAAGTCTTACCCGTTTGAAAAGCTGCTCGGCTGATCCTCTTGTTCACCGTTTTACGGGGCGTATATCCTGAAGTCAATATCAGGGAAGAGGTTGTTTTTCTGCTCAAGAAAAGCAAGGTGTTCCCTGTTTATGCTGCCTGAAGTGATTTCCTGATAGAGGGTGGAAAAGTTCGTGATATGTTCCGTAAATTTTCTTGTCGCAAATTCAGATGCTTTTTCTTTCTGCATCATGAAGGACCAGTCACTCGCCTGGGCCAGCAACAGTTCTCTTGCTGCCTGATTCAAGGCCTTTTTTACCAATCCCGTCGCCTTGAGGTGTTTTCCCGGACATTTCCTCCATGCGTTTCGCTGCCCTGTGCATATGCTTATAGACCCAGCTGTTGGACGGGTCTATCCATGTTGCACTGTAGCCCTTCTGTCCCCAGCTCGACAGCGACGGGGTGAGAATTTCCGCCGCCGGGTTTTCAGCGATGAATTCGGAAGGGGTTATGAACCGGAATACTCTCCCCTTGCCGGCTCCTTTTCTGAGCAGATGGTTGAGCCACTCAGGACCTTCGAACCACCAGTGCCCGAAGAGTTCAGCATCAAAGGCAGCGGTTATGAGCGGACTGATCTTCAGTCTCTTGTTCAGGGACAGTATCTGCCTCTCCCTGCTTTTAAGAAGTTCTCTGCATGAATTTCAGCTCTCGTAAGGGCTTTTTCCCTGTTGTAAGGCTTTTTCCTGTCCGAGATGCTGTTTGTTATCCTGAAATACTTTATGCCGGTGAATGTCCTGATGCCGTCCAGGGAGATAGGGCTTGATATAATCCAGGTCAAGGTCAAAACCGATATCACGGTAAAAATCCCGGTAGACAGCATCGCCGGGATATCCTTCCTGCGCACTCCATACCTGTCTTGACGATAGTGCGTCTCTGGCGAAGACGGTGATGCCGGAAGGTGTTTTGACAGAAGTATAAATATTTTTTCTGCTTTCAGGAGTGCTGTTCAGCACACCATGAGATTCAAGAAAAAAATATCCGAGGCCTGCTTCTTTCAGCAGACGGTCCATCTCCGGGGCTGAACCCGCATTCAGGAAGCCATATGCCTGATGGTTTTCTGGCAAAAAACTTCTGAAATGCTCAACAGCCAGTTGTATCTGCACCTTTACCGCTGCGGGTTCTGACATGAGTGCAGGCAGGTATGCATGCGTAGCCGAACTTGTGGCAATCTCGACTCTGCCCGATTCCATCAATCTCCCTGAAGGCCGATAATCAGGTCTCTTCTGTATACGTTCTCAAAAAGATGTGCTGTCCTAAGAAATCTCTTGCGGTACATTTTTGCGAGATCTCTGAATCTGATATCTTTACGGTTTCTCAGTATCTCTTTCTCTGACAAGCTCGATGAGTTTGCAGAGATATCTTTGATACCTGTTCATCAGGAGGTCATCACTGAGCATTTCTATCAGGGGCGGGGTCAGGGAGAGGGATATCCTGAAGTCCACGCCGTCATCAACAAGGTTCTCGAAGATATTGATGAGGGGTATATAGGTTTCTGTCATTGTTTCATACAGCCAGTTTTCCTCAAGAAAGTTTTCGTGCTCAGGGTATCGGATGTACGGAAGGTGCGCGTGCAGCATAATCATGAGATAGCCTTTGCCGGTATTCAGAGAGCGCGCTGATTGCATGATAGGGAAATAATACACAATAAAAACATGCAAGGGCAAGAATGAGGCCTGACAAATTGCATAATTACGACTCGTAATGCACAATGTAGACTGCAGGAAGTAAGCAGTGAGCAATGACAGCAGGTAACGGAAATTCCCTGCCTACTCTTTAATCTTCTTGCTTTTTACTACTTACTATTTACTGCCCAGGGAGAAAGACATGTATATTTTTCTGAATAAAGATGTAGTCATTGATTCGGATGCGGTTGTCTCTGTGTATGATCACGGTTTCCTGTATGGTGACGGCATTTATGAAACAATGCGCGCCTATAACGGACTTGTTTTTATGTTCGAAAGACATTACGAAAGGCTTGTCCGTTCCGCATCGCTGACGAAACTGGACATCCCGAAGAAAAAATTTATCCGGGATGCGGTATACAGGACCATGGAGGCGAACAGACTTTCCGATGCATATGTCAGGGTCACTGTGTCGCGGGGCGCGGGGCCCATCGGGCTTGACCCTGCGCTCTGCAAAAAGGCGACATTTGTTGTTATTGCTGAACATTTCAGGGAATATCCTGAAGAGTTATATAGAGGTGGGGTAAGACTGGTAATCGCGAAGACCAGGAGGAACCTTGCCGAGGCTATCGATCCGAGAATTAAATCCCTTAACTTCCTGAATAATATTTTTGCAAAGATGGAAGCGAAAGAAGCAGGAGCTTACGAAGCGCTTATGCTGAATGCGGAGGGACTGATTGCAGAGGGGACGGTCAGCAATATCTTCTTTGTAAAGGATAATGTGCTCTGCACCCCGGCACTTGAGGTCGGGGTGCTTGACGGCATAACCAGGGAAGTGGTCATCAGCCATTGCGAGAAAAAATGCTCTGCGGGTGATTGAAGGCAGTTACTTGCCAGCCGACCTCTTCAAAGCGAGCGAGGTTTTTTTTACGAATACCACCAGCGAGATTATGCCGGTATCACAGGTCGGCCTGATTGCGTACAGAGTCGGCGAGATAACGAAATATTTGCATAGATTATACAAGGAGGAAGTTTCTGTTTATCTGAAAAAACACGGGGGTAATTAATCGCTTTGGATCATTGTCACTCAGGCGTTTTTATGAACAGATATACAGCAAGGGTGCCGAAGAGAACAGGGATTATCCAGGCAGCCAATACAGGAGGCATGATCCCGGCATAGCCGGTCATAATGGAAAAGGTATAGCCCAGCCAGTAGATAAGGCTTATCAGGAGTCCCAGGCCCGCGGTAATCAGGCCCCTTCCTTTCTGGGACCGCGAGGACAATGCGATGCCCAGCATCATCATGAAGGTGTTTATAAGGGGGAAGGATATCTTCGAATTGAGGTCTACCATGAGCTTGACGTTGTTGAATCCGGCGCTCTTTAACCTTCGTGTGTAGCGGAGGAGTTCGTAAGCCCCCATCTCATCGGGCGTCTTCAGTGCGTCGTTGAAAAGGTCCGGAGTTTCAAGATCTGTATATTCCATATTCGTTATCTTTTCTATTTCTCCTGTTGATACATGATATTTTCTGACGTTACGCAATATCCATGTTCTGCCGTCCCAAACGGCTTCCTCGGCGAGGATCTGCTCCTTTAAAAAATCTTTCCCGGAAATAAAGATGCTGACACCCCGTGCAATTTTCTTCTCAGGAATATAGAGGTCGATTCTTACCGGCGAACCATCTTTGCTTTTCAGCCATATCACTCCGTCAGAGAAGGCGGATTTTTTCTCCTTGCCTTCGAGTCTGTTCAGCAGATCAGAGGCCTGTTTCGATAGAACGGGAACAAGAACTTCACTTGTCACGAATGCAAATATGCTCAAAAAAATTCCTGTGGCAATGAAGGGATAAAAAAGCGTCTTCAGCCTTCCTCCTGCCGCTTTGATTGCAGCTATTTCATGTCTGCGGAACGCCTGACTGAAGGTCAGCAGACTGCAGATAAGTATGGACATGGGGAGGAGATACAGGAGAAAGCCCGGCATCTTGAGCATTGCATATAGGGCGGATGACCAGACTGAAGTCTTTGAACTGTCGAAATTGTCTATTTTCCCGATCAGTTCAATCAGGCTGAAGATAAGAGAGAGGCCGAAGGTGATGAGAATCAGGAGTCTGAAAAAATCTTTCAGGTAAAGACGCTGGATGATTTTCATGCTGAACCTTCTCTTTTAAAGAGCACAAAGGCGACAATGCCGAGCAGTAAGCATGGAGTCCATGCCCCGATTAGATGGGGGACTTTTCCGGCGATAACCAGATTTTCTCCATATATAAGAAGCATATAGTAGAGAGTAAAAACGAGCAGGCCGATCGCCAGTCCGCCGAGTCTCCCTGATTTGCCTGCAATGAGTGATAACGGTGTGCCCATAAAAATGAGTATAAGGCATACAGCAGGCAGTGAAAGACGACGGTGGAATTCGAGATAGAGGACTGCCCCTTTTTTGTAAACGTCGGCCTTTTTGGCGTCCCTGAGCAGCTGCATCGGTGTATACTCCATCTTCTTGGGAGCAGGGGATTCTGCTTCAAGGGTAAGATTCATGTTGTATTTGTCGTAGAACATCTCCGTAGTTGTGTTCGATTTTGTTATATTGATATAGCCGTTCTGGAGGAATAACCCTATATTGAGCCCGTCGTGTATGAAAAATTTCCCTTCTTTTGCCATGAGAATCTTCGGTTCTTTTTCATTCCTGCTGTCATAGATAAAAATATCGCCGAGGGTATTACCTGATTTTTTCTCTTTCACCATGATGACAATGTTTTTAAAGGAAGTGTTGAATGTCCCTTCCTCTACAGAAACTGTTGATCTGAGCGTGATTATTTTAGCGATAGTCTCCCTGAGCTTTATGCTGCTCATGGGGCCGAAAGAGAAGCTGAGCAAAACACTCGCGCAGAAACAGAGAATCCCCAGCGTTATCACGGGCAGGGAAATGTTCCAGAAATTCATGCCGGTCGCCCTCATAATAATGATCTCGTTGTCCATATTCATGCGGCCATAAACCAGAAGAGTGGAAAGCAGGAGGGACATAGGGATTGTCAGCAGCATGAGCTGGGGTTGTAAAAGGAGCATAATTTCTGTCATGTCAAACAATGAGGCGCCTACGCCCGAGAGGAGTCTGCTGACCCGCAAAAGTTTTTCCATCATGAGGACGGAGTTCAGGAATGCAAGGGTAAGCAGAAAACTGAGGAGTAGTTCAATCAGAATGGTTCTATTAAGAGTTTTCAGCATAGGAGAACATTTTAACACAATGCTGGTTTCAGGAACGCTGATTTTGATATAGTAACCTCATGGCAAATCGCAAATCTATATACTTAAATAGCGTCCTGCATGCATTATAAGATACTGTTTCATATTTTCCATGGTCTGTGTTGAAAAAATAATACAATTTTGCAGGTCCTCGCCTCTGGGCTGAGCAGCCTGGATCATGTATAACTACATGAAATTAATTAATAATTAGTTTGTGGCAGGGAATTATGAAAAATATTTAAAAATTGGCCTTTATTTTGCTTATATAAAGCGTAAGCATTGTGAGTTACACGGCTGGAAAAGCTTAGATGGTCCTTGACAAAGAATTTTTAAAATGATATAAAAGCAGCCAACTCCTTTATTTTTAAGTGTTTTTTACATGATAGCCTCCCTCTGGAGGCAGAACCATTTACAGGGAGGTGATAATACAGCAAAAAGAGGCTGGAAGATGTAACCTATCCCGCCTTGCGGGATAAAATACCCAATACCGGTGTTTTAAGCACCAGAAAAAAAAAGAACAAGGAGGACTTTAATTTGAAAAAGTATTTGGCATTAATTTTAGGCGTACTTTTTGTATTGAGTTTTGCGGCAAGTGCTTTTGCTATCCACGCAGAGATCCCGGCAGAGACACAGGCTATTGTAGCAAAGGGAAGCACACAGATCACCCTCGGCGGAGAGCTCAGGACAAGAGGCTGGTGGAGACAGAATTTAGAAGGCGGATTGGGTGTCGATACCAACTCACAGGCATGGTGGGATGAGAGAGTAAGACTCAGTGTTGATGCTGTTGTTGCACCGGGTGTTCAGGGTTTTGTCCAGCTCGAAACAACAAGCTCAACAGACGGCGACAAGTACAAATGGGGTAATGGCGAGGCATCAGGTGAACTCTCGAAGGCCAGTGGTGGCGCAGGCGGGACGAACAAAAAGCCTGATGGAACAATCAACGTTCTCCAGGCATGGATACAGTACCAGGGTGCAGGCCTCTTCGGCTTTAATTCAGGCTTCAAGATAGGCCATATGCCTTTAAAGCTTTCCTATGGTCAGTTCTTTGACAACACCCAGTACGGCGATGACGCTCTCGTATTGTTCATGGATCCGATCAAACAGCTCCATGTTGCAGCTCTTACCTTCAAGGGAATTGAAGGCATAACCGCAGATAACACCGATGACCTTGACGCTTATGTAGGTCTTGTGACCTACAAATGGGATGACAAGAACACGGTTGGCCTCAACTATACCTACATTAACGCTTCTGATCTGAACCTGTCGTTGCAGAACGTCGGCCTCCATCTTGATGGCGCTATCGGCGGCCTTGGCTACAAGGTTGCTGGTGACCTCCAGTTTGGTGACGTAGGAGATGGCCCTGCCGAGGCTAGCTTCGGCGGCTATGCTGTCAGTGCTGCTGTGAACTACAGGCTTGATCCTGTGAACATCAGAGGAAGCTTTGTATACGGCAGTGGTGATGACGACCTTAATGACGACGACCTGGACGAATTTGTCCCGTTTGTTGGCAACATTCAGAACTACAGCTTTATCTATGAATATCAGCACAGAACAACAGCTTCCAACCAGAGCGGGCTTAACTCTGCATCTCCTGTTGACGGTCATGCAGCAGGCGTAGCGAACACAACATACTTTAACCTCGGTGTTGACTACAACCCGATGAAAGACCTCGGTCTTTCAGTAGACGGTTACTACTTCATGGCTACCGAAACAGATAATGACGTTGATGATAGCGCCGGCTGGGAAATTGACGCCAAGGTTAAGTACGCACTTGCAAAGAACCTGACCTATCAGGTTGATTTCGGCTACTTTGATCCTGACGACTTTTATGAAGATGCGTATGGCATAGATGCAGAAGCTGTAACTGCATTGAGGCACACGCTGATACTCAGCTTCTAAGAAAGAAAACGCTGATTTTTCAAGGGGCGGCCTGTACAGGCCGCCTTTTTTTTCTTAAAAAATCAAAATAATCTGACCCACATTCATAAATTTCAGACAAATCTGACGACAATAAGGCGGGGAGGGTAGTCGAGCAGGTTTTTTTGCCGACCTGCCTGCCGGCAGGCAGGCATTCCTGCAGTATGTATTTTAAGATCAAGAGGCAAAAGTCTCGGAGCCCAGCGAGAATGTCCTCCCCGGCGGATTCGTTCGCCCCGGCGAGTCTCTGAGGAGACCGGGGCGAAAGCGAGAGTACTCTCTTCCGCCTCATTCTTACCATAGTTTATGAATAATGTAGACTGAAGGGCGTAGCCTATAACGGTTTATTTTCACAGAGCCCCGGGAATAATGGACATATGGCTTGCTGGTTCTGAAGGTGAGATTCTGTACGGGGAAGCAGGAGACAGGAGTATATTTAAAAAAGATAAGGGGTGAGGAATCTTTTCATAGGATCGACCTGAGTCTACCGCTCTTTCTGTCGAAGAGCACCTTGTCCACTAGCCTGTTCCCCTCGTATATCTCAGCTTCGATGAATCTTCCCTTATGCTGCACCTTATCTACTGTGTAGCCCTTGTCCCGGTAATATTGCTCGATGGCTGCTATCGCCTCTCTCGGCGGCAGGGTTGCCTTACAGGTTCCGTAGGTGGTGCATTTTTTGCAATCATCCCCGTATGGAGTGATCATATCCTCTCCGGCATATGCTGAGAGTCTGATCAGGAGAAACAAGGTTATTATTGACGCTTTTTTAAACATATTGATAGTATTATCCTTAAAAATAATAGAACAAATTCGTGAAGAAAATATGAACAGCACGTATCATATCCCTTCCACACCGGTTATCTCAATGAGCTTTCTCTTCGATGAAAGACCTCTCACGATCTTTATCTGAGACTTCCTGACCCCTGTTGTTTCAGAAATGAGCTCAATCAGTTGCTCATTCGCCGAACCGTCAACAGGCGGAGCAGTGAGCTTTACCTTGAGGACAGTGTTATCCATAATACCGGATATCTGTCTTTTCGACGAACGCGGCTCCACTTTCACCTCGATCACGATCCCATTTTTTGTTTTTTTAAACGGTATGTCCATATATTCTCATATTTTAAATTCAATACTTAATTTGGATTTGACTATTCACTGATTCTTCGGCAGCCATAGGCTGAACGTAGTGCCTGTTCCTACGCTGCTTTCCACCTCTATGCGTCCTCCCATTACATCCAGCAACTCTTTTACGATCGCGAGCCCGAGTCCTAAGCCGTTCGAATCAGGACCGTGATAGAACCGTCTGAAGATAAGATCCAGCTTATCCTTTTCGATGCCTGTTCCTGTGTCCCTGATTCTGATGAAAAACATGTCACTCTCAGAGCCATAGTCGATCCGGACTTCTCCTCTTTGCGTGTTTCTTATCGCGTTTGAGAGGATATTCTGGAGTATCCTCTCAAGTTTATCCGCATCGGTTTGCACTGATAGCACTTCTGATGCGTTGATGTTTAACTCCAGATTATTCGCCGAAGCAAGGGGCTTTACTTTCTGGACGATGGTTGTCATGAAGTCCTTGAGGTCCAGCACAACGTAATCTTTTTTTGTAAAGAAGCTCGCCTCGGCCTTTGTAATGTCCTCAATACCCTCAACAAGGCTGATCAGCTTTTCTACCTCAGTCCGGATATTGTTCATCCCTTTTCTATTGTCATCGATGACTCCATCAAGCATTGCTTCAACATTTGCCTTCATGATGGCGAGAGGTGTACGAAGTTCATGTGCTATGTTCGAGGTGAGGCGCTTCCTGAGAGCCTCCTCCTTTTCGAGCGCCTCCGCCATAAAGTTAAAGCTTTCGGACAGTTTTCCTATCTCGTCATGTGACGCAACCGGCAGCCGGATACTGAAATCGCGGTGCGCCATAGTCTCCACGGCGTCTTTCATAATTTTCAACGGCTTTGAAAGAAACAGCGTGAAAAACAGCGACAGGAGCAATGCGCCGCCTCCTGCTATAACGAAGGACATAATGAGAAACGATTTTCCCCTCTGCTTGAATATCATCTCCTTTCTGTTTTTATTGAAGGGCTTTTCGATCTGTCTTATCAGCATTGTCCCCACTTCATCGCCTTCATGGTACAAAGGATAAGACTCGAATTCGCTTGTAGTTGTTTTGAGGTCTTCGATATTTTTCATCTTGCGTTTCATGGAAGGCGATAGCATACTGATAACCATATCAGAATTTATGAGTTCATTTTTTTCAGGGTCCAGAACTTTGACGTCAAAGCCGAGCATAATCGCCCAGTGGATAACGTCATGGAGCGAAGCATGGTCCCAATGTCCGTCGGTATTGCTGCCTTCGACAGAGGCCAGTATCCAGTAGAGCTTGTCTTCTTTTGTGCCGCTCACATAATCTTCAAAGTCGCGGGTAATGAAATATTCATAGAGCAGGTTCGAGATCAATGCTGTCAGGACTACCGCAAGGAATGCGAAAAAGAGTTTATTCCTCATCAACGGTCCCTATAAATTTGTATCCGACTCCATATACCGTCTGTATGAAATCGGGAGATTTGGAATCTTTTTCAACCTTGTGCCGGAGGTTTTTTACATGCGCGTCGATTGTCCTGTCATATCCTTCAAAATCATAGCCCAGCACGATATTTACCAACTGGTCTCTTGAAAGGACCCTGCCAGGATTTTCCGCAAGCGAAAGCAGTATCTTGAATTCTGTTGGCGTCAGAATGATAGGTTTGCCTTCTCTGAACGCCTCATGGTTTTCTATGTCGATTTTCAGGCTGCCGCTGTTATAGCTGTATATTTTTCTGCGGACTTTTACGGCCCTCCTCAGGTGCGCCTTTACCCGGGCGACGAGTTCCCTCGGACTGAAGGGTTTGATAACATAGTCGTCGGCGCCGAGGCCGAGCCCCTTGATCCGGTCTTCTTCATCGCTCTTCGCGGTGAGCATGATTACGGGTATGTCAGAATTTTCACGTATCATTGCGCAGAGTTCTTCTCCCTGCATGTCAGGGAGCATGAGGTCTAAAATGATAAGGTCAGGGCCTTCCTTCAGCAATTTCAGCCCGTCTTCTCCTGTCTCAGCCAGGATCACGGGAAATCCCTCTTTTTCGAGATAAGCCTTTACGATCTCGGATATTTTTTTCTCGTCCTCAATGATCAGTATCTTTTGTCCGGTATCCATAGTAATTTTCTCCAAGTACGATCGTTATAAGGGTCAGGAGTACCCCCCCTATTACATCTACCACATAATGATACCTGCAGTAAACTGTCGAGACAATCAGGGCAAGGGTAACAGGGAGAAAGAAGACAAAAAGTGTTCTTTCAAATCGCCAGGCAAGGTAGAGTACAGTGAGGGCTATGCCGGTATGACCGCTGGGGAAGGCGTCTCTCTTGATGCCTTCAAGTCTGTTCAGGAGCTCCTGAACAGGTCCGGTAATGACAAGCCCCTCAAGCTCCCTGTTGTGCAGGTGGTTTATTGTGAATCTCGGGCCAATTGCCGGCATAAGCAGGTATCCGGCATAGGAGAGATAAAAACAGAGCATAATAAGAAAGAGGGAACGGTCAAATGCCTTATTATCTCCTTTTATCTTCAGTACAATGCCGAGTATCACCGGCAGAAAATAATAACTTGAATACGCTGTCTGCAGGATGTCTGTCAGCAATGGCGTCATGATATTCTCGAACATGACTGTCGGATATCCGTTGAAGAGCAGATAGTCGAGCTTTATCAGCAGCGGGTCAATGTCCCGGGGGTTTATGTAATGGACGAGCCTCTCGAGGCTGTCGAAGACAAGCAGGATACAGGCTGCTGGGAAAAGCAGGTCATGCGTCAGTTTTGAGAAAAGCACCGCGGTCATTGTTCCGGATCAAAAGTATCTGCAGGAAGATCAGGCCGGCATAGAGTGCGATCAGCAAAAACGGGTCAGCTATTTTCCGATGGAAAAATACTGTAACAAGGATGAGGAAGGACAGGAAAGCAAGGTTCAGGGTGTCCGCAGGCCTGAGATGAGAGATGGTCTTTCCTCTCACAGTTTTTTGAGTATCCTCATCAAGGCCTTTTCTTTTTTCGAAGGCTTCAGCGGATTCCCTTTCCTCTGACGGCCTGTCGTCATAATCTTCTTCAATCAGATCGTATTTCCCGGCCTTTGATAGGTCACTCTTTTCGATCAGGGACTGGAATTCTGCCGAAGGTACGGGCACGGAACCGCAGGACCAGGCATGCGAGGTAATCTCCCTGTCCGAGCTTATGACGATCCATTCCTGCCTTTCCCTGCTGATTATCCGTTTGATTACCGCATCTGCTTTTTCACCAAGCCTGGAGTAGATGACCCTTATTCCGCCGGTTGTGGACTGCTCTTCCCTGCCGCTGCCTGATTTCCAGCCGTCAAAGACAATGGTTATATCATGACCCTTTATCCTGTTGTATTCGATAAGCAGTTGTATGAGTTGTTCCCTCTGCCTGTTCAGATCATTATGATAAATTCCGATCAAATTATACCCGTCTATGATGATTGCTGAAATGGCCTGTCCCCTTTCTTTCCCTGGAAGATCCGAAGAAAATTATGGTGTATTATAGCATCAATGCGGCTTCATTCAAAAAAGCTTTCCCGGTTGGCTCTTTCCTCTTCCCTTCGGCGGCTTGTGTCGCTCCCTGTTTCGGCTTGACTGTGCGGTAATGTCTGCGGTATGTTTGAGTATGGTTTTTCATTTCCCTGATTTCCGGTACATACCAATATTTCTTCCGGCTGCCATGGCAGGACAGCTGGCTGACGCCAGACTGGAAATGTAAAGCGTGCTCTCAGCTATTCTGAAAAGCACCGGGAAGATTGAAATTCAGGATGTTGCCATTCCCGAACCTGCTGAAGGAGAATTGCTCGTTAAGGTAAAGTCAGCTCTTACCTGCGGGACAGACCTCAAGGCGTATCTGAGAGGGCATGCCTTAATCCCTATGCCAGGACCTTTTGGCCATGAATTCTCCGGTGTCGTGGCGGCAAAGGGGAAAGGAGTCGGCAGATTCAAGGTCGGTGATGCAGTGATGTCAGTTCACAGTGCGCCCTGTTTAACCTGCGCATACTGCAGAAAGAAATTGTTCAACCTCTGCGAAAACCTTATGGCCTCGAAAGTGCTCGGCGCTTTTGCGGAATACATCCTTATACCGAAGCATGTAGTCAACCAGAATACCTTCAGAAAACCCGAAAGACTTGGATTTAAAGAGGCGGCATTTCTCGAACCTTTGTCCTGCGTTGTCCACAGTGTGGAGCCGCTGAAGATTAGACAGAAGGATACGGCTCTGATCATAGGGGCTGGGCCAATAGGGTTATTGCATCTGATGCTCCTTAAACATAAGGGCGCGAAGGTGATGATGACCGGTCTTGAACAGGAACGGCTTGAAACAGCAAGGAAACTGGGGGCTGATAGCATATTCCATCCTTCGGAAACAGCCGCTCAGGTCCGTGACTTCAGCAGGGGAATGGGAGTGGATTATGTCTTTGAATGCACAGGACAGCCTCAGGTATGGGAGTCTTCAGTGAATTATGTGAGAAGGGGCGGTACGGTAGTGCTTTTCGGCGGGTGTAAAAAAGGCACAGACGTTACCTTCAGCGCTGAAAGGCTCCATTACGACGAGATTACCCTGAGGGGCATATTCCATTTTACGCCTCAGGATGTAAAAAAGGCTTTTCTGCTTCTGAAAGACGGCAAGATAGACGTCAAACAACTGATTACCGGGACCTGCTCTTTACAAGAACTGCCGTCTGTTTTCCCCTGCTGGCCAAAGGCAAGGGCATTAAATACGTCGTTGTTCCCTAGCTCCCGCGCTTCTTTTTCATCAGATGACGAGCGTACCATTAGTTTTATTCTGACGGGTATGACTATATCTAGCAGAGGGATGCGAACCTACCGCCTCTTCTGCCCCTTTGCCTGTGCCTGCTGGATCTTTACCCTTCTGCCCATCATGATTACGTCATCCACCGAACGTATCACGCGGTCGGCAAGTTCTGCGGGCACCTCGACAAAGGTGAATTTGTCGAAGACATCTATTTTACCGATCTTGCTTTGAGGAATGTTGGCCTCTGCGGCGATAGATTTTATGATGTCAGGCACTTTCACCTTGTCTTTTCTGCCGATAGTCATGAAAAGGCGCGCTACGCCGCCGCTGGTCTTTTCCCTTTCCCGGATCTCCGCTACAGGCTGTTCCCTCGGCTCTCCAAAGGCCATATGAAAGGCAGCTGCAGCGATATCGGCAAAACTGAACTGCTCTGATAAATCCTTGATGAAGGTGCTGTATGCAGCATGCTTGTTTGCAGAGATTATTTCAGAGATATCTTTAGTGATATTCTTTTCCTTTGCCTTGAGAACCTCTTGTGAGGAGGGCAGCTTTTTCCGGTCTATTGTTGTCTTGGCGGTTCTTTCGATCAGCCGGAGATGGTTATATTCTCTCGGGGTCACCAGGGTTATCGCTATCCCTGATTTCCCGGCCCTTCCGGTCCTTCCTATCCTGTGAATGTAGCTGTCAGGATTTTGAGGAATGCTGTAGTTGATTACATGGGTGACATTTTTTATGTCGAGGCCTCTTGCAGCAACGTCTGTTGCAACAAGAATATCTATCATCCCTTTTTTGAATTTTCCCATGACCTCGTCCCGCCGGGCCTGTGTATAATCACCGTGAAGCGCGCTTGCGTTATATCCCATCTGTTCCAGCTTCATGGCGACTTCATCGACGTCCCTCTTGGTATGACAAAAGACGATCGCCAGCTTCGGGTCCTCTACGTCAATGAGCCGTGAGAGGGCATTTATCTTGTCCGCGTCCCGCACCTCATAAAAGACCTGTTTGATTTCTGTTACTACGAGGTCCTTTGGATTGATCCTTATCTTTTCCGGGTTCTTCATGTATCTTTTAGCGATGTTCATGATAGGCTGGGGCATGGTTGCTGAAAACAGGAGCGTCTGTCTCTCCGGCGGAGTTGTCTTAAGAATAGTCTCGATGTCCTCAATAAACCCCATGTCGAGCATCTCGTCAGCCTCATCAAGGACAACTATCCTTATATCAGAAAGTGATATGGTCTTTCTCTTTATATGGTCAATGACGCGTCCGGGTGTCCCGACTACGACATCCACACCTTTTTTCAGTGCCCTTATCTGGGTATCTATGGACATGCCTCCGTAGACCGGAAGTACAACGACATTTTTTTTGGCCCCTATCTTGTTCATCTCCTGGGCCACCTGGACCGCAAGCTCCCGCGTTGGTTCGAGGATAATCGCAAAGGGCTTTTTGCTTTTACGGTGTAATTCGACGATTGGTATTCCGAATGCTGCTGTCTTCCCGGTTCCGGTCTGGGCCTGTCCGACGATGTCAGCTCCTCCCATGACCATGGGTATTGCGGAGACCTGTATCGGTGTCGGTTCCTCATATCCCATAATTGATATTGATTTCAGCGTCTCTTTACTGAGTGAAAAATCTTCAAATTTCATGATGTATCAACCTTCCTTAATGTGTTCCCGGAAAATAAAATGCTCAAAGTTTTCTGAAAAAGACTCTGAGTTTGGCGTTAAACGGTACTTTTTAACTCTTTATTGTACACGTACTCGCCGGTTTTAGCTATTATAGAAATAACTTCAGTAGTGTCCCAACGTTTGGAGACGACTAGAGTTTAACATATTGAAATAACATATGAAATTGACATCAGAGGACATAAACGACTTGAAAAGCAGTTTGGGCATCAGTCATTCTCGTGGAAACAAACACGAGGAGCTTACCCATGTATACAGGCAAACTGATTTTTTCGCAGGTCATAGAACATGTGCCTCTTCCGGCCTTTCACCGAAGTGTCGCCCGTTACCGGGGCAATTACAAGATCAAGGACTTCACCTGTCTCGATCAATATCTTTGCATGGCCTTTGCGCAACTGACTTATCGGGAAAGTCTCAGAGATATCGAATCATGTCTTCGATCTCAAAGAAGCAAACTCTATCACATGGGCATTCGGGGCAATGTATCCAGAAATACATTGGCCAATGCCAACAAGGTGAGGGATTGGCGCATCTATGCCGACTTCGCCCATTACCTGATTCAGAAGGCACGCGCACTTTATCTGGACGAAGACTTCGGCGTGGAACTCGAACAAACCGTATACGCACTGGATGCAACGACCATCGATCTATGCCTGTCAGTATTTCCCTGGGCTCATTTTCGACAGGCCAAAGCAGCTATAAAACTACACACGCTCCTGGATCTTCGCGGCGACGTTCATTCACATAAGCGATGGCAAGCTGCACGATGTCAACATCTTGGACTCTCTTATTGTGGAACCTGGAGCTTTCTATATAATGGATCGAGGCTATCTGGACTTCGCCCGACTCTATATGATGAATCTCTGCAAAGCGTTCTTCGTCACCCGGGGCAAATCCAACCTCAGATTTCGCAGACAGTACTCCCGGGCCGTAGATCGCTCAACAGGGATTATCTGCGATCAAAGCGGCATGCTCACTGGTTTCTATTCTGCTTCCCATTATCCGGAGAAACTTCGCAGGATCAAATATCACGATGCCGATATGGACAAGACTCTTATCTTTCTGACCAACGATT
Organism: uncultured Nitrospira sp.; assembly: GCA_963746295.1. GTDB lineage: Bacteria > Nitrospirota > Thermodesulfovibrionia > Thermodesulfovibrionales > UBA6898 > JAOUFP01. Next base: position 39,212 of record CAVVAQ010000002.1, read on the forward strand.
TTTCCCTGTCGGCATTGACTATTGCACAACTGTATCGCTGCCGGTGGCAGGTGGAGCTCTTTTTCAAGTGGATCAAGCAGAACCTCAGAATCAAGAGTTTCTATGGAACAAGCGACAACGCCGTAAAGACGCAGGTTTGGATCGCCGTATCTGTATACGTTCTGGTGGCGATCATAAAGAAGCGGCTCAAATTGGATGCAAGTCTCTATACAATTCTACAAATCTTGAGCGTAACTATTTTCGAGAAAACATCATTGTTACAGATACTTACGGATACAAAAGGTATGGACAATATCGTCATGTCCGATAACCAGCTGTTTTTATTCGATTAACGTTGGGACACTACTGAAATAACTTATATGAGCACTGCTCTGAAGTATTATGAAACAGCAGGTATCTTGCCAGTGCGGACATGCCGCTTGTTTACCTCACGAAACCCGTATTGGTATACTAACAAACTGAAAATCTGAAACCAGAGAGGACGCTTTATTCATTGAAGGTTGCACGGCTTTATTCATTTGACGATATCCGGATCGAGGATGTCCCGGTCCCGATCCCCGGACCCGGTGAAGCCCTCATCAAAACCAGGGCCTGCGGCATCTGCTCCGGTGATGTCATGCCGTGGTATATAGAGAAGAAAGCGCCGCTTGTGCTCGGCCATGAACCCTCTGGTGAGATCGAGACAACAGGAAGGGATGTAACAGCTTTCAGAAAAGGCGACAGGGTCTTTACCCACCATCATGCCCCGTGTTTATCCTGCAAATATTGCCGGCGTGGCGATTATGTCCAGTGCGCTACCTGGAGGAATTCTTTCATCGTTCCCGGTGGTGTTTCTGAATATATCCTGGTGCCTGCTGTTAATCTTGAAAACGATACATTTTCGCTCCCTGAATCTATAGGCTTTGAGGACGGCACGCTTATTGAGCCGGCCGCCTGCGCCGTCAAAGGACTGAGACGGGCAAGGATAAGGCAGGGCGACACAGTCCTTGTTATCGGGCTGGGGGTTATGGGGATGATCAATATACTGCTGGCAAGGGAATATGGGGCAGGAAGGGTGATTGGAGCCGACCGTGTCACTTTCAGGCTGGATAAGGCCCTTGAGTTTGGTGCGGACGATGTCATTAATGTTGCCTCGGGGGATCTCCGTAACGAGCTCCTGCGTGTTACGGCAGGGGACCTGGCTGAGGTGGTCATTGTTGGTCCCAACAGCGCAGACGCGATGATGCTGGGGGTCAGTTGTGCAAGACCCGGAGGACAGGTGCTCTTCTTTACGCCCGCAAAGCCGGGGGAAAAGCTGCCTCTGGACCCTAATTATCTGTATTTCAATGACATCAATATTATTACGAGCTATTCCTGCGGACCTGATGATACCAGGGAGGCCTGCAAAGCTTATTGAGAATGGGGTCATAACAGCCGGCAAACTGGTGACACACAGATTTTCTATCGAAGAGACCGGTGAGGCCTTCAGTCTGACCGCAAAGGCTGAAAACTCTCTTAAGGTGTTAATTGTTTTCTGATGATGGGGAGAAAAAGGGGGCTTGACCATGCCTAAGGAACGTGCAGCTGCAGGCTCTATGTGTGAGATCAGCGGAAAGAAATCTTCTGCGAAAAGATCTAACCGGACCGCATTTTATAAACATAAGGGCGATTTCGAGTGGAGCGGAGTGAAAAATGAACCCTACAAGACCAGCGGGTCTGACTGGTCGAATATTATCAGGAAGGTCCTGATTGGCGCGCATGGGGAAACGGCAAAGTTTCATGTCAGATATTTTGAGATTTCCCCGCAGGGGAAGAGCAGTCTTGAGCGTCACCGGCATGAACATGTGGTGATATGCGTGAAAGGGAAGGGAGTTGTCCTGACAGGGAGAACAAAACGTGCCCTGGGGTTTATGGACACCATATATATATCCCCCGATACTGTCCACCAGTTATCGAATCCTCATAAGGGGCCTTTCGGTTTTCTGTGCATCGTGAATGCGAGGAGGGACCGGCCCAAAGCAGTACGCGAATAAATTGCCTTGTTTTGTTTAAAACAAAAATTTTAATATAGTCATTATGTATTCAGGAGAGAAAATGCATGGAAAAAGATAAGAATAAGACTATCTTAGATAAAATCTGGGAAATCTTTGCCTCTGTAAAGCTTGCAGTCATAATTTTTTCCCTCATAGCCCTTACCTCCGTTGTTGGCACGATCCTCGAGCAGCAGGCAGAGCCTGAAAAAAACGTGAAGCTTCTGGTAAAGATGTTCGGCATGGGACATGATTCAGCGCACAGTCTCCTGGAAGTCCTTGACTGGCTCAGGTTCACTGACATGTACCATTCATGGTGGTTTCTTGCGCTTCTGCTTCTCTTTGCAATCAATCTGATCATCTGCTCTCTGGACAGGCTTCCGAGGGTGCTGAAGCTGGTGAGGGAAAAGGTCCGTCCTCTGTCAGTGGAGCATTTTGAGAAGATGTCTATTAAAAAGACTTTTTCGCAGAAGGACAATGCTGTATCGATGAAAGAGCTTGCGGCTCTCTTCTCTGAAAAAGATCGGTTTTAAGCCTCTTGAATCTTCCGGTGAGCAGGGAACGCAATTATACGCTGAGAAAGGCAATGTTACCAGGCTCGGCGTATATATCACGCATTTGAGTATCCTCGTTATTCTTTCCGGCGCGATTATAGGAATTTTTTTCGGTTATAACGCCAGTACTCAACCTGCCGGAGGGAGATATCTCGGCGTTTGCCTATAAGGACAGGGAAACGAAGATGCCTCTTGGTTTTGATCTGAGATGTGATAATTTTGAGGTTGAATATTATCCCAATTCGGATATGCCGAAGTCATACAAGAGCTGGTTGACTGTTATCGAAAACGGCAAAGAGGTAATGAAAAAAACCATAGCAGTCAATGACCCGCTGAAGTATCGGGGGATAACATTTTATCAGTCAAGTTACGGCACGGTGCCGAATGGATTGGGAAACGGTATCCTGGTATTGAATGCTGTTTCAGGGAGCGGGAAATCCGAACAGATCAATACAAAGATAGGGGGTACGTTTGCTATCCCGGGCACTTCTGTTATAGGACGTGTCGCTGACTTCAGCCCTGCGCTTTCTATTGACCCGACCGGGAAGCCCTTTACCTACGCAGAGCAGATGACAAACCCTGCAGTCTATGTAGAATTTGCTGAGGCAGGGAAGATGAAATATTCCGGATGGCTTCTAAAAAGATATCCCCAGACATGGTCTTTGCCGGACGGCAACAAGGTTGAATTTCTTGATTACTGGGGGGTCGAATATACCGGAATGCAGGTAAGGAAAGACCCCGGAGTCTGGATCGTTTATCTGGGCTGCATAATCATGTCTCTCGGATTATACATGACATTCTTTATGAGTCACAAGAGGATATGGGTCAACCTATCCGAAGAAAAAGGAAGCGTAAAAGTTCTGATCGGCGCATCTGCAAACAAAAACAGGGCTGCCTTTGAAGGGAAGATAGAAAAATTGGTCGGCATGCTGAATGCCGGTCAAAAAGGGGGAAAATAAATGGACAGTTCGACTTTTTTCGGTTTATCAACCGTCGCATATGTCCTGGCGATGGTAACATATATTACGTACCTGGCTTTCAGAAATTCAGCGATAGGCGTGGTCGCAACCGCCATTACCGTAACAGGTTTTGTTTCCCAGACACTCGCCCTGGGGATGAGATGGAAAGAATTCAGCGACGTCGGCCAAATGGGCTTTCTCAGGGCTGCGCCCCTGACCAATCTGTATGAATCGCTTGTCTTTTTTGTCTGGTGTCTTATCCTCGCATACCTGGTGATCGAGTTCAAATACAAGAACCGTTCCTTCGGAGCATTCATAACCCCGGTCGCAGCTCTTGCCCTCGCCTTTATTGATATTTCGGGTATATCCGACAAAATCCAGCCGCTCGTGCCGGCCCTTCAGAGCAACTGGCTTCTTGCGCATGTTATGATGAGTTTTATCGCCTATGCCATGTTTGCCATCTCCTTCAGCACGGGTTTGATGTATCTGATTGTGCGGACAGAGAAAAGGAGCGAGACCGCGTATATCTTCTGGACCGTAATGCTGAGCGTTTTCGTTATAACCCTTTCTGCAATGGGCCTTGATTATCTCACCTTCAAGGTGGCGATAAAGAGTCAGGAAGAGCTGATAAAGAGCTATCTCTTCAGGGCATCGTTCCTGAATAGTTCAGCTCCTGTGGCGGTGTTGAGCTGGGCCATTGCGGCAGCCTTCACCTTTTTTGTATGGAGGTTCGGCGGGACACTCAAAAAGATTATTGCCAGTTTTAATATCTCGCTGAGATGCTGGATGAGATCACCTATAAGAGTATCGCTATCGGATTTCCGATATTTACCCTGGGCGGGCTGGTCTTTGGTGCAATATGGGCAGACCAGGCCTGGGGGAAATACTGGACCTGGGATCCGAAGGAAACCTGGTCTTTAATAACCTGGTTCTTCTATGCTTTTTATCTGCATAGCCGTCTTATACGGGGCTGGAAAGGGAAAAAAGTCGCTATCGTTGCCGTACTGGGTTTTATGGCGGTGATTTTTACCTACCTTGGGGTAAACCTGCTTCTTTCCGGACTCCATAGTTACGGGGCCCAATAGGTGCATTATACTCTATGCGCTCCTCTTTCCTGAGGAGGAAGGCACAGGGCGGTCCGATTATTCGGTGAAACGGGAGGATGTATTGTTTTTGATATGAAGATCCTTGTCGTTGATGATGAACAGCTTGTAAGATGGTTTATGCACAGGGCGCTGACAAAAAGCGGTCATGAAGTAATTACTGCATCGGATATTTTTGAAGCCTCTGAAATGCTCGGCAATGAAAAGATCGATATCGTATTTGTGGATTTGAGGATGTCCGAGGGAAACGGCACAGAGCTGCTTGCCCGGCTGGAACATCTGAACCCGAGGCCGCATGCGGTAGTCTGTTCTGCCTTTATTACATCGGATATGGAAGAAGAATTCAGGGGTAAAGGGATATACATACTCAGAAAACCATTTAAACTGGACGAGTTAAATGGGGTTGTGGAACAGTGCATACACCCCTAAGGTCGCATACGTCTTTTACGGGACACGGTGCAATCTGCAGAGAGATTGGGATTGAGAGCTTTTTTATATAACCATACGCGCGCACGATGAAAGTGCTGGTTACCGGAGCTACAGGATTTATCGGAAGTAATCTTGTAGCAGAGCTGGTGAAGAGAGGGTATGAGGTCACCTGCCTTGCGAGAAAGACTTCCCGTCTCAGGTGTCTTGAAGGTCTTAATCTGAATATCGTCTATGGTGACTGCACAGACAAGGACTCTTTACAGCGGCTCTCTTTAAATTTCAGTTATGTATTTCATCTGGCCGGCCTGACAAAGGCCAGAAAAGAGGAAGAGTTTTTTCTGACCAATGGAAAGGGGACAGAAAATCTTCTGAATGTTGTATCGGAAAGTCCGCAGCGCGTAAAGCGGTTTCTCTATATGAGCAGTCTTGCTGCAGTCGGGCCAAGCAGGGAGGGGACGCCTCTTGATGAAACTGCGACCCCGTGGCCGGTTTCACTCTACGGTAAATCCAAGCTGGAAGGAGAGCAGGCAACGCTCCGGTATAAAGACCAAATACCGGTGACCGTGTTGCGGCCCTCCGCTGTGTACGGTCCGCGTGACAGGGATTTTTTCCTGTTTTTTAAAATGGTCAAGAGAGGCTTTTATCCGTACTGGGGAAAATGTTATTATTCACTCCTGTACGTGGACGACCTTGTCCGCGGATTGATTGGTGCGGCAGAGTCATCCGAAGCTGAAGGCAAGGTATATTTCCTGTCGGATGGCAGGATTTATTCGAATGAAGATATTGTGCATGAGATAATGCAGGCGATGGACGCGAAAGCGGTGCGTCTGAGAATCCCGGCTGCTGTCATGGGTCTTGTTGCGAAAGTCAGCGAGAAGTTTGCTCATGAAGCAACGATGATAAACAGCGACAAGATCAGGGAGATTCAGCACAGCCATTGGACATGCACTATAAAAAAAGCAGAAAATGAACTCGGCTTTGCTCCCCGGGTGACATTAAAGGAAGGGATTAAATGGACGGCGGACTGGTACAAAATTCACAAATGGATATAAAAAAATCTACGGATATTTTTGAGAAGTGCAATAAATTTACCAAGGCCACGGAGCTTATGTCGGCGGGTATTTATCCGTTTTTCAGGGTCATCGAAAGTGCGCAGGATCCTGAAGTCGTTATGAACGGGCGGCGTATGATCATGGTTGGATCGAACAACTATCTCGGGCTTACGAACCACCCTGAGGTGAAGGAAGCTGCGATTGAAGCGATAAGAAAATACGGTTCGGGATGTGCCGGGTCCCGGTTCCTGAACGGCACACTGGATATCCATGTCAGACTTGAAGAGAAGCTCGCGCGCTTTATCCGTAAGGATGCTGCGCTCGTCTTTTCGACCGGATTTCAGGTGAATCTCGGGGTGATATCGGCGCTGGTCGGCAAAGACGATCTTATGATCATCGATAAGATGGACCATGCGAGTATTATTGACGGCTGCAGGCTTTCTTACGGAGAGGTGAGAAAATTCAGGCATAATGACATGACTGATCTCGAGCGGATTCTGAGGGAAAATTCCGACAGGAACAAGCTTGTGATTGTGGACGGCGTGTTCAGTATGGAGGGAGACATTGTCAATCTGCCGAGAGTGGTTGAGCTTGTAAAGGCCTATGGCGCGCGCCTGATGGTCGACGATGCGCATGGAATAGGTGTACTCGGGAAGACAGGAAGAGGTACTGCGGAGCATTTCGGTCTCGAAGACGAGGTTGACCTTATTATGGGCACCTACAGCAAGTCCCTGGCTTCCATCGGCGGCTTTATCGCCGGGGATCCGAGAAGGTTGTGCACTATATAAAACACTTTGCCCGTGCATTGATATTCAGTGCGAGTCCGCCGCCTGCTTCGGTAGCTGCCGTGAGCGCCGCAATCGATATCATCGATAATGAGCCCGAGAGGATAGAGAGGCTCTGGAAGAATACCCGAAAGATGCTCCAGGGGCTTCAAAGATCTCGGATTCCAGGTAGGTCCCAGCGAGACGCCGATTATCCCTGTTATCGTCGGTGACAATGAGACAGCCTTTAAGATGGTCTTTATGCTACAGGAAGAAGGGGTATTTGCGAATGTCGCGGTAAGCCCTGCTGTGCCTGAAGGCAAGGCGCTGATACGGACAAGCTACATGGCTACCCATACCGAGGAACAACTGGATCAGGTCCTCGCCGCTTTTGAAAAGACCGGTAAGGCGCTGGGCCTGATCAACTGACAACTTGGAAATTATTGAAGTCAGCAACGGGAAAGATCTCAAAAAGTTTATTGACTTCCCCTTTTCTTTATACGAAAAGACCCTCTTTACGTCCCGCCGTTAAAAAGAGAAGTCAGAGAGCATCTGACGGAGAAGAACCCTTTTTTCCGGCATGCCGAGGCGAAGTATTTCCTTGTGGAGCATAGAAGGCACTGTCGTTGGACGGAGTAGCCTCGATTATCAATCCGAGACACAGAGAGTTTCATAATGAGGACGTCGGGTTTTTCGGGTTTTTCGAATCAATCAATGATCCCGAGGTATCCGGAAGACTGCTCGACACGGACAGCGCGTGAGCTGAAGGTGAAGGGGATGAAGACGATGAGGGGGCCTATGAACTTTTCGACCAATGAGGAGTGCGGCTTCCTTGTCGAAGGTTTTGATTTTCCCTCCATGCTGATGACCCCTTATAACCCGCCTTATTATGGTGATCTTATGGAAACATACGGAATGGAGAAGATAAAGGACCTCTATGCATATATCTATGATGTTCAGGAAACTCCTCCGGAAAAGGTTATGAGGGTCGCGGCAATTGCTGAAAGGACGCGGTATACGCGTGAGGCCCATAGATAAAAAAAAATTTCATGAAGAGATGCTGGTATTCAGGGAGGTATATAATTCCGCCTGGGAGAAGAACTGGGGATTTATCCCGCTTACTGATGATGAACTGTATTATCTCGGCGAAAGGCTGAAACAGATTGTGGTGCCTGAACTGACATTAATAGCTGAGGACCAGGGCAGGCCGGTCGGTTTTATGGGGCTGGTTCCGGATTTCAATTCAGTTCTCAGGCATATGCATGGCAGACTTACTCCTTTCAGCATAATAAAGGCCCTGTATTATGCCAGAAAGATTACCGGACTCAGGCTCCTTCTGCTGGGAATAAAACGTGAGTACAGGAATAAGGGAGTGGATGCATTGCTCATACGGGAAGCGTTCAAAGGGATCAAAAAAGGAGGCTATAAGAGGGTCGAGTTTTCCTGGGTACTTGAGGATAACATTCCGATCCAGAGGATTATTGAAATGGCGGACGGCAGACTTTATAAAAAATACAGGATTTACGAAAAATCATTGTAATTTTCTCAGCACCAGGACAGCATTGACTCCGCCGAAACCGAATGAACTGGAGAGGGCGGTTTTCACCGGCAGATCGCTTCTTTCCGTTATAAGATTTATCCCGCATCTGCTGTCTTTTTCCTTTATGTTTATGGTGGGAGGGACTATACCCTCCTGCAAACTCATCGCGGTACAGGCGGCCTCAAAGGCCCCTGAGGCAGCAAGCATGTGGCCTGTCATCGATTTGATCGCGCTGACAGGAATATGGGACGCTTTTTCCCCGAACACGGCGAGGATGGCCTCTGATTCAACACGGTCGCCTATCGGGGTTGAAGTGCCGTGCGCATTGATATAATCTATTTCATCTGTTCCAATGCCGGCTTCATCCAGCGCGGAACGCAAGGCGTGGCTCTCGCCGTTTATGTCCGGCTTCGTCTGATGGAATGCATCAACGGTATTGCCGTAGCCCGACAACTTCACCGTAGATCCTCGCCCCGCGTCTCAGGGCGCTCTCGAGGTTCTCCAGTACGAGCGTGCAGGCTCCCTTCGAAAGGACAAATCCGTCCCGATGTCGGTCGAACGGTCTGCTTGCAGAGGCAGGATCAGTCTTAGACAACGCACCTGACCTCCCATATCCTTCGATAGCATAATCTGCAAAGCGGAGCGTCTGTGCCTCCTGCTATGACCGGTCCCCTGAACCCTGTCTTCAGCAGCCGGTAGGCTTCGCCGATCGCATTCGAGCCTGAGGCACAGGCGTTTGACAGACTGAGACAGTAGCCTTTGCTCCCAAGTTTTCGGGCGACAGAGGAGGCTGCCATACTGATCGTTGTAGCGGGCATCAGATAAGACGATATTCGATAAGCGTGATCGTTCAAGTCCGGCGATATGCATTTTCATGCATGCGTTTTCAAGAGAGCTTATCCCCCCCCTGCTTGAACCGATGATGACTCCTCCGGAAGAGAAATAGTGAGGATCTGTTTTTCCCCTTTTCTTCTCTTCTGATTTTCGGCTTCTGTATTCCGGTTTCTGCAGCAAACCGGCATCTTCTGCTGACATGACTGCTGACGCGACCGCGTAGTGAACAAAAGGATCAAGCCTGAGGACCTCTTTAAGTCCCAGGTATTTCTCTGCCTGAAAATTTTTGAGTTCTCCGGCAGCTTTCCACTTTAACCGGGCACGGAAAACTTTCGTTGTCTGGCGGATGCCGGAACATCCTGCCTTGACCGCATTCCATGAATCAGGAAAACTGTTTCCGAGAGGCGTGACCGCGCCGATACCTGTAATAACCACCCGTATCATTGTAAACCTATATTACCATAAAAGGTTTACGAGCAACTTTTACTGTGCGTTTAAAAAACAGAGTTGATTTCCCTGAAGAAGGCTTGAATATAATTTATATTTATATAATAATAAAGAAATTTTCCGCAGAAGCAGCAGTTTGGAGAACTGGGTATGGCCGGAGAACTATTTAAAAAAAGACGTGAGGAATTAGGGCTTGAAATCAAAGCAGTTGCTGATGCCCTGAGGATCAATCATGAATATCTCTTCGCAATAGAAGAGGACTCTTTTGAAAAGCTCCCGGTAGCCGTTTACGCGGTCGGTTACATCCGGTGTTACGCTAACTATCTTGGCATTGATGCAGGTCCTGTAATACAGCATTTCACGTCTCATCTCACCTCACCAAAACCCTCAACCATAATACCGGTATCTTCTTCCAGGCGTGGTTTTTCAAAGAAGCTCTATATTATTTTCGGGATTCTGACAGGAGTAGTGATTTTTTCGGTGTTTCTGTATACAGCAGATAATCTAACTGACACGATAACAACCAAAAAAAGCGTTTCTGCTGTAAAGGAAAATGACCCAATTTCCTCTCTCCCGGTGGTTGCAGACAGCGTTTCTGAGAAAATGCCCGCAGAAACTGAGCCGCAGGAAATCAGGATGGATGAAACTGTTCCTGCAGCCATGGAAAAGGCCAGTCACCAGCTTGACATAAACGCTCTTGATACGGTTTGGCTCCAGGTAAAATTCACCGACGGAAAAGTTGAGGATATGCTCCTCAGGGCAGGGATCTCAGAACACTGGGAATTCAACGGTTCAGCTACGCTGAAAATTGGCAATGCAGGTGGGGTCACCCTGAAGTTTGACGGGAAAGATCTCGGGAGTCCGGGAAATCCAGGGCAGGTTGTGGATCTGACTTTCCCTCCAATGTAGGTTTTTTACATGCTCTATCGTTCGCTCCGGTAAAGCCTGATTGACCTACCTGTTGTCCTGTAGTTAGAATACGGTGTGCCCTCGCAGAAGCCATCGAATAAGAGGATATTCCCTCGCTACAGGCAGAGTTTGGACTGCATTCTGGATCTGTCCGGCAGGAAGTTCAATGCGAAGCTGAAAGATCTCTCCATCAACGGCCTGGGGATCTTTATCCAGGATGTCCTCGATATTCCCATTTCTACCCCTGATATCAGTGTGAATACTCTTGGTCTCGAAATAACCGGAAAAATCATATGGACCAGAAATGATCAGTCAGGGACACAAGTAGGCGTTCAGCAAGCCGGCCCTTTAAAAGGAAGTATGAATTTGTACCGTTTTGCTGATCTGCTTATCGGATTACAGAAAATGGGCAAGACCGGCATATTGCTGGTAGAAACCCCTGTTTCAAGGAATACTATTTATTTCAGGAACGGGAACCTGATTTTTGCAACGGTTGATAATGAGGACAGGGAGATAGGGAATATTCTTCATAGGTGGGGGAAGATCTCTCCTGAAGAATACAGCAGGTTTCAGGGGCTTGCCGGGAAGAATGGCCAAAAAGAATGGACTGAACTGATAAAAGCAGGCCAGGTAAAACCGGAAGTTCTGCACCGGGCAGTTCATCACCTGGCTGAAAAAACTCTGCTGGAACTCTTTCATCTTGAACAGGGTTTCTTTCAATTCAGGGAGGAGGCTTTCTCCGCAGCCCGGGTCGTAACGCTTCCCTTAAATATGGTTGACCTGATTTATCGCGGAGTGAAAACCATACACGATGAAAGGCGCATCAGGAATTCACTGCCCGGGGTGAAATCGATTGTTTACCGTAATCCTGAAAGGACTGCCTTTCAAGGGAAGATCACACTTGATGATCATGAAAAAAAGGCCCTGCTTCTCGCGGACGGAACAAGAACCATACAGGAGATAGTCAGGGCATTGCCCCTAAGCGAAGCCGAGGCTTTGAGGATCATGTATGCGCTTTTACAGGCACAAGTAGTCGAAATCGGAGAGGATGAAGGCGAAACCGTTTCTCCGGGATTTGAACAAAGAGCAGAACCCGGCATGCCGGAGGCTGACAGGGAGACTGCCGACAAAATTGAATATTTGTACCATGAACTTGGATCTCTCGGTTATCACGGTATACTGAATGTCAGCAGGAACGCGCCGGCAGAGACGATAAAAAGCGCCTACTACAGGATGGCCAGGGAATTTCATCCTGACCGGTATCTTCATCTGCAGTCAGATGAACTCAGAGAGAAACTAAACGCTGTCTTTGCCTATATTACCGAGGCCTATAGAGCGCTTACTTCTGCGGAAGGCAGCCAGGCCGGGCCGGCAGCCATGTCCGCGACCATGAGCGGGACAGACAGAAACAGGGAGACAGCGAGAAAAAAGTTTGATGAGGGACTGCGTTTTTTTGAGCAGGATAATTTTGACGAGGCGTTCACGGTTTTTGGACAGGCCGCATATCTTGACGCCTCAGTACCTGATTATCATTATTACTTTGGGCTGTTACTTTTCCGGAACAATAAAATAAAGGACGCGGAAGCTTCCATAAGAAAAGCCTTGCAACTCGACCCGTACAATGCTGATTACATCGCTGAACTCGGGCACATATACCTGAGCCTCGGTTTTGAAACGAGGGCAAAGAACGCCTTTGAAAAAGCCCTGAAATTCAGTCCGGCACATAAGAGGGCTTCCGATGGTCTGAAAAAAATCAAGCTCTGACTCTTTTCGCTGCCGGCTTTATGAGCATTCAGAAAAAGCATATCTGCAAAGGAGACCCATTTTCTTCCTCAGGCCTTTTCAATCCGGATTTTGGTAGCGCCTTTTGCACTCCTGAGAAGATTCGTGTCCCCTGTTATCTTCCCGACTATGGCAATCGCGCTTGCAGGTACAGGCTCGGGGCCATTGCTCATTGGTGTCGGCCCGAAAAATATTGCCAGGGCATTGCCGGGCGGCCAGTATCCGATATCACCGACTGAGACCTTGACCGTTGCTGTTTCGTCAAGCGGCATCGTGACAGGAATTTCAAAATAAAACTCATCGCCCCATTCATTCGGCTCAGTTTCGATAGGCAGTGCATCGCCGATCGTTTGCCGTGGCAGTTTCCGAAATTTCTGCATCGAGTGTGACGTCTTTAATGAATATCTTTATCTTCACAGGCTTGGACCTTTCAATTCATAATCATTTTACCACGTGCCGGACAATTCCACCCTGCTACACGTAACAAAACCTACTTTTTCTAATGTTTTCTGCTAGTTAAGACCTATTCTTTCTTTTTTTTGATAGTCCTAAATTTTCTCGTAGGGAAAATGCATTTTTGTCCGTCTAATAAATTAACAAGATAAAAACATGATAGCCCCGGCGAAGCGGACCGGGTAAGGAGGGGATTATGAAAATGAAAGAGGTTAATCCCGTTCATCTCTACTCAGCTGTAATATGTCCTTGCCTATCTTATATTGATTCTGCTAAGACTGTCGGAGCCAAAACCGGCATTGGAACATCATGGGCACAATGCATTGCTGTTATACCCCCTGGCTTATTATTGACTCAGGAGAAATTCGACAAGATATTGGCTGAATCTAGGCAAAAAAATAAACCCCTGAGCGAGGATGATGTTATTTTTTTATTCAACAATGATCATTAAATAGCTGTCGTCTGAGGCATACGTTATGAAGGAGAGGGGAAAAAAATGGAAAAAATAACATGCATAGAATGCGGTAAAACGTCCTTTCTTCCGGAGATAGTGAAAAAGCACTTCAAAGACTGCGTAGACCCCCCAACCGCCATTTGCGAAAAATGCTCTGAAAGACCTGATGTGCGTTCAATGTATGATGGGGTCTTGATTTTCTCCTTTCAAAGTGACCCGGGGAAACTACGCACGAGATCATTAAGCCGGCAGCGTTTACTTCCGAAAATAACCTTATCTCTGTGGCGAGAACGCTACAAAGACAAGGAACAGTAAGGACTTGCAGTCCTCCACTCTCCGCTTCCTACTGAATACCATCCGTAACATGCCTCGTCCCAAATTGTATCGCCGGTATTTGTTGCAAGGGGTAGCAAACATGCTCTACTCCTCCAGGATACCAAGGGGCAGGGGGACAACGAGTCCTTCCAATAATTGAATAAAGGTATGGAAAAAGCATGACAGTGTTGATTTGTAACCTGTCTTTGATAGTTGCTTATAACCTTATTTTTTTATTCGCATTTACTATTGTCGTCTTTTTTCTCTAGGTATATACTTGAATCAAGGGAATAGCATGGAGCCGGCAAAGAGATTTAAGGCAAAAAATGGGGAGGAAATCATACTCAGGCCAGGTGAGGTTGTTGATGCATGCGGTATCCTTGATACCGTGCGGTCCACCGCGCTTGAGCGCAGTTATATTCTCATGGATCATTATGGCAAAACAATCGAATCCGAGGAACAGTATATAAGCGGTCTAGACCGGAGCAAGAACCTGCTGATAGCAGCAGTCGTCGGAGACAATGTTGTGGGCTGCCTTGCAGCACTCCAGGCGGACGCCGGCAAATCGAAGTCGACGGCCCACATCCTCCATATCGGGCTTCATCTCAGAGAATCCTACCGGGGGCTAGGCATCGGCGCCGAGATGCTTGTTTATGCAGAAGCATGGGCACGGGAACGGGGCTTCAAGAAATTGGAGGCGAGCATTTTTACGGGGAACAAGCGCTCTCTCCGCCTCTTTAACCGGGCTGGCTTCGCAGAGGAAGGGGTACGGAAGATACGGGTGAGAGTAGACAATAATTACCTCGACGAAGTATTGGTAGGCAAAATACTGAAGTAGTCCATAGGTCGAAATCCGCTACACATTACCAACTTCTAATCATTACCATTGCAGCAGGTCCTTGACCTGTTTGTTAAAGGGGCACTGCGCAACTGCAAGACACTGAAAACTCTGCGGTTTTCCGTGAGAAGTCCTTTCATGTCTTCAAACAGGGAGGAGGTTCGAAATGGAGAACATGAAAAAAGCAATAGCAGTACGTCTTTTTATCGTGCCTTAAATCCCGGACAACCCTCAAACCCGAAGCATTTGGCTTTCTTTCTCAGGGCGCATCCAATATTCACACAGATCGGGATCTTATCTCCATAGGCATCGGACGCTTTTCCCGCGGCTTTGCCGGTAGGCGGAGAGCTTTTTCCCCTGGCTTTTTGTGGAAGTGACTTCTTTAATTTCATCTATGAATCCTTTATGGTCGAATGTATTTGTTTATAGTCATGGCTTGTATGTGCCTTCTCTATAATAATATAATGACTACGTAATAATGAATGTACAGGGATAATACATCTTGGAACCAACTGATATTGTCGAACAAGTTTTAACTGCAATCAAAAAGCACTGCGATGCTGAAAGGAGGGGAGTCTGTCCTTGTCGGGCTTTCCGGAGGGCCTGATTCTGTCTGTCTCCTTTCGGTGCTCAACAAATCAAAAGAGGCGCTAAACCTGACGCT
This sequence comes from uncultured Nitrospira sp., assembly GCA_963746295.1. Classification (GTDB taxonomy): domain Bacteria; phylum Nitrospirota; class Thermodesulfovibrionia; order Thermodesulfovibrionales; family UBA6898; genus JAOUFP01. The sequence continues at coordinate 54,318 of CAVVAQ010000002.1, forward strand.
GCATGCTGTATATGTTGATCATAATCTCCGGCCCGGCGAAACCCCGGCAGAGATAGCATTCTGCAGGGAAATCTGTGATACGATGCGGGTAGACTTCACGGTCAAATCAGTTGATGTGAAGGGCCATATGAAGGAACATGGCATGAACAAACAGGAAGCTGCAAGGGAATTGCGATATCAGGCCTTTTACGAAACAGCAGAGGAGATACACGCAGGAAAGATCGCCCTTGCCCATAACGCCGACGATCAGACAGAGACCATATTTATGAGACTTGTCAGGGGGGCCGGCCCCTCAGGCCTTTCCGGTATCCCTGTAAAGCGCGGTACCATCATCAGACCGCTGATTGAGACAGAGCGGAGAGAAATAGAGGAATTTCTGAAAGCCGAAAATATTTTTCCTGTCATTGATTCTTCGAATATGCAGACAGATTACTTCAGAAACAGGTTCAGGCTGATGATTATGCCGGAATTAAGGAAGATGAACCCGCACCTGGTCAGATCAGTGAACAGGACGGTCTCGGTGCTGCAGGAAGAGGAGCGTTACCTCGATATTATTGTCACGAAGACGCTGATGAAGATGATCAGCAGAAAAACTGCGCGGAGGATCGAGCTCTTTCTCACACCGATGGGGGCCATGGATATCGTGATATTGAGGCGGGTGCTCAGGCGCGCTATTGATGCAACAGAGGGCCTGAGGAGAATCAGCTTTATCCATATCGAGGAGATCATCCACCTCATCCGGGAGGGAAGGTCAGGGGACAGGCTGTATCTGCCGAGAGGCATCAGGGTGATAAAGGATTATTCCCTTCTCGTGATAACATCAGAGGAACCGTGTAAAATTGCTTCGTATGAACTGCAGGTCCCGGGTGAAACGGCTGTTGTCGGTGCGGGGCTTGTCATTACGGCGTCAATGGAGGATAAAGCTGAGGGATTCGGGGACGGCAAAAGTTCTGTTCTCCTCGATGCCGACGAAATGAACTTTCCTCTGACGATACGGCCGCGAAAACCGGGTGATTGTTTTTTCCCCTTTGGCTTTGGCAAGCGAAAAAAACTCCAGGATTTTTTTGTCGATGAAAAGGTGCCGAGAGACGAACGAGACAGTATACCGTGCGTGCTTTCCGGAGACGAGATAGTATGGATCGCCGGCTACCGGGCAGACCACAGGTTCAGGGTGACTGATAGTACAAAAAAGTTTCTGAGACTTGTTATAGTAAAGGGGAAATTTTAAAGACGGAGGTTATTTTGACTGAAGAAATCAGAGTGAGATTTGCACCCAGTCCTACGGGTTATCTCCATATCGGCGGAGCGAGGACTGCGCTCTTCAACTGGCTTTATGCAAGAAACACAAAAGGCACGTTTATCCTGAGGATAGAGGATACGGACAGAACACGCTCCACAGATGAATATATAGATGCCATTATCGAAGGCATGAACTGGCTCGGCCTTGACTGGGATGAGGGGCCGTTCCGTCAGACAGACAGATTCGATGTCTACCGAAGCTATGTGGACAGGCTCCTGAAAGAGGGCAAGGCGTATTACTGTTACTGTTCCTCAGAGGAGCTCGAGACCAGGCGGAAGGTGGCTATGGCGCAGGGGAAGTCTCTTAAATATGACGGGAGGTGCAGGGACCTGAAAGAGCCTGTGCCCGGGATCGCGCCTGCTGTCAGATTCAGGATGCCCGAGCTTGGACATACGGTTGTGGATGATCTCATACGGGGACGTGTTGTCTTTGAGAATGAGCAGCTTGACGATCTGATTATCCTCCGCTCGGATGGCACGCCTACCTATAATCTGACCGTTGTCGTGGATGATGTTGATATGCGCATCACCCATATAATCCGCGGTGACGACCACCTGAACAACACGCCGAAACAGATACAGCTCTATCAGGCCTTTGGATATGCGGTCCCGAAGTTTGCCCATCTGCCGATGATACTCGGGGCTGACAAGACGAGACTTTCGAAGCGGCACGGCGCGACCTCGGTCATGGCATACCATGAGATGGGGTACCTGCCTGAGGCGCTCGTAAATTACCTTGTCAGGCTCGGCTGGTCTTACGGCGACCAGGAGATTTTTACGAGCGACGAACTGATCGAACATTTTTCCTTTGAACACGTGGGAAAGGCGGCAGCTGTATTTAACCCCGAAAAACTGCTCTGGCTGAACAGCCAGTATATTATACATTCCTCTCCTGAGAAGCTCGCGGAACTGGTCGTGCCGTTTCTTGTCAGGGAGAATATTATCGTGGAAGGGCAGGTCGCTCGATATGGCCTGGCTTGCAAAGGCGGTCCATACCTTGCAGGAGCGGGCCAAGACGCTCCTGGAACTGGCAGGCACGCTGAGATACTATATTGCTGAAGAAGTTGTATTTAACGAAAAGGCAAAGGAGAAATTCCTGAATGAAAAGAGCAGGGACCTTCTGAAGGAATTGCACAGTGCCATTCCTTCCCTTCCTGAATTTTCGGTCCCTGAACTGGAAAACCTCTTTAAATCTATTGTCGAAAAACATGGTGTCAAACTCGGTGCCCTTGCCCAGCCGGTTCGTGTCTCCATGACCGGAGGCACCGAAAGTCCTGGGATTTATGAAGTGCTCGACGTACTCGGCAGGGAAAAGGTGCTCAGAAGACTCGAAAAGGCGATCAGCCTTATCGGATGACTAACTGAAAACATAAGAGGAAGGAAGAAAGAAATGAGTAATCCTGAAGCCCCGAAACCTTCTGATTTCATCCGCGAAATCATCACGGAGGACATCAGGAACAATACATACGAGAGCAGGGTGCATACGCGCTTTCCTCCTGAGCCGAACGGATATCTCCATATCGGCCATGCCAAGTCTATCTGTCTGAACTTCGGGATCGCGAACGAGTTCGGAGGCAGGTGCAACCTGCGTTTTGACGACACTAACCCTGAAAAGGAAGAACAGGAATATGTCGATTCGATTATTGATTCGGTCAGATGGCTTGGCTTTGATTTCGGGCCTGAGGCGCTCTATGCCAGCGATTATTTTGATTTTATGTATAAGGCTGCTGAGAATCTTATCTCGGCAGGCCACGCCTATGTCGATAGCCAGTCTGCAGACGAAATGCGGCAGAACCGTGGTACTCTGACATCGCCGGGAAAAGAATCTCCCTTCCGGGGGCGTTCTATAGAGGAGAACCTCCGGCTCTTCCGTGAAATGAAGGAGGGCAGACACCCCGATGGCTCGATGGTGCTGCGGGCAAAGATCGACATGGCCTCGCCTAATATTAATCTGAGAGACCCTGCGATATACAGGATAAAACATGCCGAACACCACCGTACGGGCAGTGATTGGTGCATTTATCCCATGTATACGTATGCTCATCCGATCGAGGACGCGATCGAAAACATTACCCACTCGATCTGCACACTTGAATTCGAAGATCAGAGGCCTTTCTACGACTGGCTGCTTGAGCGACTGGCCGAAGGAGGACTTCTGAAGCGGCCCCTGCCGAAGCAGATCGAGTTTGCCCGTCTTAACCTCAGCCACACAGTCTTGAGCAAGAGGAAGCTTATCCAACTGGTGGAGGAAGGTCATGTCAGCGGCTGGGACGATCCGCGGATGCCGACTATCGCCGGTATCCGGAGAAGGGGATATACACCGGAGTCGATCAGGAATTTCTGCGACCGTATCGGGGTTGCAAAGAGGGACAGCACGGTGGAAATGCCGCTCCTTGAGTACTGCATCAGGGAGGACCTGAACAGGAACGCGCCCCGTGTCATGGCTGTTTTGCGGCCCCTCCGGGTGGTTATCGAAAACTATCCTGAAGGATCAGACCGAGGAACTTGAGGCGGTCAATAATCCGGAGGACCCTGGGATGGGAATGCGGAAGGTCCCCTTTTCACGGGTGCTCTATATCGAACAGGATGATTTCCGGGAAGACCCGCCGAAACAGTTCTTCCGTCTTGCCCCTGGCCGTGAGGTGAGGCTGCGTTACGCCTATTTCATTACCTGCGTCGGGGTCGTGAAGGATGAGAAAACCGGGGAGATCAGGGAACTGCGCTGCACCTATGACCCAGCAACCCGGGGTGGCGATGCGCCTGACGGCCGCAAGGTCAAGGCAACGCTTCACTGGGTGTCTGCTGAACATGCGCTCAATGCAGAGGTACGGCTATATGATTATCTTTTTACAAGACCGGACCCGGGTGAAGAGAGCGGTGATTTCAAGTCTGATATTAATCCGGGACTCCCTTGAGGTCCTGCAGAACTGTTTTGTTGAGCCGGGACTCGCCACAGCAGCGGCGGGGAGTCGTTATCAGTTCGAGAGGCTCGGATACTTCAGCGTTGATCCGGATTCTTCGCCACAGAAGCGCGTTTTTAACCGTATTGTCACCCTGAAGGATACCTGGGCGAAGATCGAGAAGGCAATAACAAAAAATAAAAAATCCTAAATATGACCAGCGAAGGACGTCATTTTATCCTTCTGTATATTTTGCCTTATTTGCTATATACTAATGTTCTGCAGCTCTAAAAAACCATGAAGAGAGAGATATGAGTTATATAGCTGTTATCGGGGCGGGGAGCTGGGGCACGACCCTCGCAGCCCTGCTTGCCGAGAAGGAATATGATGTTTCCCTCTGGGCCTTTGAGAAGGATCTTGTTGAAACGATCAATATGACCGGCGTGAATACTGTGTATCTCCCCGGTTCACGACTTCCTGCCAACCTGAAGGTGACGAGTGATATAGAAGAGGCGGTAAATAAATCACGCTATATTCTCAATGTCGTGCCCACCCAGTTTACCCGTGCGGTATTTAAGGAGGCGGTACAGTATCTTTCCGAGGACGCTGTTATCATCAGCGCTTCAAAGGGCATAGAACAGGGGACACTGCTGACGGTATCATCGATCCTGAAGGAGATAACAGGACATCAGACCGCGGTCCTTTCAGGGCCGAGCTTTGCAAAAGAGGTGATCAACAAGCTTCCCGACAGCGGTTACGTTGGCTACGGAAAGTCCTGATGCAGGGCTCATCCTCCAGGAGATATTCAATACGCATTATTTCAGGGTGTACACACATACGGATGTGCGCGGCGTAGAGCTTGGCGGCGCGCTGAAGAATGTTATCGCTATTGCGTCCGGTATATCAGACGGTATGGAATTAGGACACAGCGCACGGGCCGCGCTGATCACAAGGGGGCTTGGTCGAGATAGTAAGACTGGGCATTTCTCTGGGAGCTGACGAGAGGACATTTTCCGGTCTGAGCGGCCTCGGTGATCTGGTCCTGACCTGCACCGGACCACTTTCGAGAAATTACTCTGTCGGGGTGGGCCTGGGAAAGGGGCTGAAGCTGAATGAAATCCTTGCATCCACAAAGAGCGTGGCTGAGGGGGTCGCAACAGCATTGTCGGCATTCGAGCTTTCCCTGCAGCAGGGCGTTGAGATGCCGATCGTTGAGCAGATATACGAAGTAATTTACAGAGAAAAGTCGCCCGCAGATGCGGTCAGCATGCTCATGAACCGGACACTGAAGTCAGAGTTCTGATGTTTCCCGTTCATGGATAATAAGAAGATCAAAAACATCCTTGCATCGGTCAAAGACGGCAGTGTCTCTGTCGGCGATGCCCTCAGGACCCTGAAACATCTGCCCTATGAAGATATCTCCTTTGCAAGGATCGACCATCACCGTCACCTGAGACAGGGGGTCCCTGAAGTCATCTTTGCATCAGGAAAGACAGATGAGCAGGTGTTGTCTATCGCTCGGGCGATGCACAAGAAAAGCGGGTCTTTCCTGATAACAAAGGCCTCCAGACAGATCTTCGATTCTCTCAATATCAGGGGAGCTGTTTTTTATCCTGAATCAGGGCTGATTTCGGTGGGCGGGGAGAAGAAAAAAAAGGGACTGTGCTGGTCATGACCGCGGGGACATCTGATATCCCTGTGGCTGAGGAAGCTGCTGTTACCGCATCTTTTCTCGGCAGTAACGTCGAGTCTGTCTATGATGTCGGGGTCGCCGGACTCCATCGTCTTATGGACACCTCTGAACAGATAAGGAAGGCGCATGTTCTTGTTGTGGCAGCGGGCATGGAAGGGGCGTTGCCATCTGTTGTCGGAGGCATGACAGACAGTCCGATTATCGCTGTTCCGACTTCAACGGGATATGGGACCAGTCTCGGAGGTCTGACCGCACTCTTTGCGATGCTCAATTCCTGTGTGCCGGGCATAGCGGTCATGAATATCGACAACGGGTTCGGCGCCGGATGTCTGGCTCATAAAATAAACATGCTCGTTCACAGGAAGTAAGCCTGCGCGGTCTGCTCAGACTGCATAAGAACAAAATCTCCCGTGCCGGCATATGCAACAATATGGTTACGCGGTTTTTTTGAAATATGCTAACGCAGCATTCATGTGCTCTCTGCTGCCGGTGAATAATATGATATCACCTGCTTTAAACCTGAAATCCGGTTCAGGATTTGTGTGGACTTTCGGACCCCTTCTTACGGCTATGATTGTGGAGCCGGTCTTTTCCCTGATCTGAAGTTCCGCGATACTTTTTCCGGGAAGATGGGATGCTTCAGGGATCCTGTAACCCTCGATTTCCATTTCAGGAATCCACTCGCACTTGTCAAAAAGCTGTCTCCGGGGAAGGTCAATACCTCTCAATGCTGTATAACTGCCGCTCCGTATCTTCTCGACCATGTCCAGTATGACATTGTTCGGGAAGTTATACTTATGAAGTACTTTCGAAAATATCTCGATGGAGGTCTCGAATTCTTCGGGGATTACCTCATTGGCGCCCAGAGCCATGAGGTCTTCTACTTCGGCAAGGTATCTTGTCCTGACGATGATGTGCATATCAGGGTTCTCATGCCTTGCGATGGAGACCATCCTTCGTGTAGAAGCAGGATCAGATATGGCGACAACGAGAAGCCTCGCTTTTTTGATGTTCAGTTTGTCCAGGATATCCTTGCTTGATCCGTCGCCATAGTAGATAGGTTCGCCCTTTTTTTTCATGTCCCGTACCGTGTCGCTGTTCATTTCAAGTACGACATACGGTATCTCAGCCTCTTTCAATACCCTGGCCAGGTTTCTCCCGTTGAGGCCGAACCCGATAATGATTACATGCCCGTGTTTTCTTCTCGGGAACCCGTCTGCCTCTGCAATCTTTCTCATTCTCCCTGCTCTTTTCAACAGGTGTCTTGCGGCCAGCCAGCCGGAAACCGAAGGCGCTGCCTTCAGAACAAAAGGTGTCATCATCATCGTTACCACGGAGGAGGAAAGAAAAATTTGGTAGAAATCCTCTGTGATAAGACCCGACGCCTTTCCCGCTATCGCGAGGACAAATGAAAATTCTCCGACCTGAGCGAGGCCGAGGCCGGCATGAAGGGACGCCCGCAGAGGCGCCCCGGACAATAATGACGCGGTGAGCCCTGTTATTACCTTCAGTCCGAATATCAGGCTGACCGCGGTCGCGATCATCAGGCAGTTATCGGCCATATGATTGATGTTCATGAGCATGCCGACAGAGACAAAGAAAAGACCGATAAAGCTCTCCTTGAACGGCAGTACATCAGCCGTTGCCTGATGCGCGTATTCGGATTCCGAAATGATCAGTCCGGCCAGGAACGCCCCGAGTGCGAGGGAAAGGCCGAACCTCGCCGTGAGAAGCGCGATGCCAAGGCAGAGGAGTATGATGGTGGTGATGAAAAGCTCCCGGCTCCGTGTGCTTACGACCTGATGCAGAAGGTTGGGGACGACCCATCGGGCGCTTAACAGCACGATCGATATGATCAAAACAGCTTGCCCCATTTTCAATGCGATTTCCATTATGCCTGTCCCTTCTCCTGACAGAATGGGAATAAGGAGCATGAGAGGCACAACGCAGAGGTCCTGAAAGATCAGTATGCCCACCATGACGCGTCCATGGGGGGAGTCTGTTTCGCCTTTATCTGCGAGCATTTTCAGGACGATCGCGGTGCTGCTGAGCGCAACGAGGAAACCAAAGAAGACCGACTGGTTCAGATTGCGGGTTGCCAGATAAGTTGCAGCAGCTGACAATCCGATGGTAAGAAAGACCTGACTGCCGCCGCCGGTTATAATGGCCTTCTTCATTCTGGCGAGTTTGGTCAGCGAGAATTCGATTCCGATCGTAAACAGAAGAAGAATGACACCTATCTCAGCCAGCGATTCTACCGCGTGTGTGTCCTTGACTATTCCAACGCCATGGGGGCCGATAATAACCCCGGCAACAAGAAACCCGACGAGTGACGGTATTTTGAGCTTATGAAGCAGAAATACGACAACAGCAGAGGCAATAAAGATTATCTCTAATAATATTAAAAAATCCATTGTTTTTATCGTAGCATAAGATATGCATTACTTCACCTTGTCCCCAGGCTGGTGATTCCATCAAGACTGATTGTTGTTTCTCCTGCTTTGCAGCCGTTTTAAATATTTTTCGATCTCCACTGCGAAGAAGACTACGGATGACAGTGCAAGGGTAAACATGAGTTCACTGAACGTCAAAGGCTCTGGTCTTGAATATCGGGTTTAAAACCGGCACGTATATGGTTGCCATCTGAAGGATAAAGGTCAGTATGACTGCACCAAGGAGGTATTTATTCGAAAATAATCCCTATCTTGAACAGCGACTCTTTTTCCGATCTTATGGCAAGCACATGGCCCAGTTGGGTCAGGCAGAGGACCGTAAATACCATTGTCTGCCAGTGAGCATGTCCGGTCTTTATCGACCAGGCCTGAATAAACAGGACGATGCCGCCCATCAGGAGGCCGACCCATATCGCATGGAGTCCCAAGTCCGTGCGCGAAGATGCTTTCTTTCGGATGTCTCGGCGGTCTGCTCATTACGTCTCTTTCCGCAGGCTCAACAGACAAGGGCAAGCGCCGGGAAGTCCGTCCGTAACAAGGTTGATCCAGAGTATATGGATCGGCAGAAGGGGTATCGGCAGGCCGACCAGAGGCGCAAGGAAGAGGGTCCATATCTCTCCTGAGTTTGTTGTCAGAAGATATTTTATGAATTTTCTGATGTTGTCGATATATCTTTCTTCCTTCTTTCACGGCCTTTACTATAGTGGCGAAATTGTCGTCAAGGAGTATCATGTGTGCGGCTTCTTTTGAGACATCCGTCCCCGTAATTCCCATGGCAACTCCGATGTCGGCCCTCTTTAAGGCAGGCGCATCATTTACCCCGTCGCCGGTCATGGCAACAAACTGTCCCCTGTCCTGGAGCGCTTTCACAATCTTCAGTTTCTGTTCCGGCGCCACTCGTGCGTAAACCCTGATATGCTCGACCCTTTCTTCAAACTCCTCAAGCGGCAATTTTTCAAGTTCTCTGCCGGTGATGATTGCCTGTGAGTCATCCTCGAGGATTCCCAGTCTTTTGGCTATCGCCTTGGCCGTAAGGGGATGATCGCCGGTTATCATGACCGGTTTTATTCCCGCTGCCTTACACAGTGAGACAGCTTCTTTGGCTTCTTCCCGCGGGGGGTCCATCATCCCCACAAGACCCAAAATAGTGAGACCGGTCTCTACGTTGTCCGGTGGATAGAGTATCGGGCAATCCCTCCCACTCTTCTCATGGCAATGCCAAGGACCCGCAACCCGTCAGCAGGCCATTTTTTCGTTTATCCGGTGAAGTTCTTCAGGATCGAGACTCCTTAGCCCCTTCGGAGGTTAGCATGTGCACTGAGTTATCAGTTAGACGTTTCTATCGCGCCCTTGGTAAAAGAAATAAATGTGCCGTCAGGGCAGCGTATGGAATGTCGTCATGCATTTTCTGTCGGAATCAAAGGGGAGTTCGGCAACACGCCGGTAGTTCTTTTTCAAGGGTCTTTTTTTCAAAACCCATATCTCTTTGCAAGGTCATATAAGGCAACTTCTGTCGGATCACCGATGACATTGCCTGATGCATCCTCCTGCGCATCATTGCTCAAGGCAAGGCCAGTAAACAGCAGGGAGCGGGGATCGGTTGTCGGGGATTGGGGATGAACAGTTTTTTCGCTCACCCCAAATTCCAAATCTCTGACCCCTGATATTTTCCCGTCCAGATAGATCTCTTCCACGGTCATCTTATTCAGGGTCAGGGTGCCTGTCTTGTCGGAGCAGATATAGGTCACAGAACCGAGTGTCTCTACTGCAGGGAGTTTTCTGATAAGGGCGTTCTGTTTTACCAGCTTCTTTGCCCCCAGGGCAAGGGAGATGGTTATCACCGCCGGGAGGGCCTCCGGTATGGCCGCAACAGCCAGTGAGATGGCGGTCAGCAGCATGAGCATCGGCTGTTCCCCTCTCATGACGCCGATGCCAAAGACAATGGCGCATATTGCAAGGACGGCAAAAGCGAGTTTTTTCCCGAAGCTGGCGAGCCTTTTCTGGAGAGGGGTTTTTACCTCTTCCTCTTCCTGGAGCATGGTCGCGATTTTGCCGAGTTCCGTATTCATTCCTGTCGCCGCAACAATGCCGTTGCCGCGGCCATAGGTGACGAAGGTCCCTTTGTACGCCATGTTTTTCCTGTCTCCCATCGGCAGGTGTTCGTCTTGCAGGGCGCTGATATGTTTTTCAACAGGGACAGATTCACCGGTGAGGGCTGCTTCTTCCACCTTCAACTGAGCCGCCTCTATTAATCTCAGGTCAGCAGGCACAATCCCCCCTGCCTCAAGAGTGACGATATCTCCCGGAACAATATCGGATGAAGCAAGGGTAACGGGCATGCCGTTTCTTATTACAGTCGCGGAAGGGGCAGCCATTCTTTTAAGGGCGGCCATCGCCTTTTCCGCCCGGTATTCCTGGATAAAGCCGATAACCGCATTCAGGACAACTATTACAATAATGGCGATGGTATCCGACAGCTCACCAATAAACCCTGAGATAATGGCAGCAGCGATAAGTACGAGGATCATGAAATCCCTGAACTGGTCAAGGAACATCATGAAAGGGGTCTTTTTCTTTTTCTCCTTTAATTCATTCGGGCCGTATTCCAAAAGTCGTTTCTGTGCCTCTTCTGAGGATACACCCTTTAAAGACGTGTTCAGTTCTTCAATAACATCTTCAACGGTTTTTTGGTGCCAGTGCATTGTTTATGTCTCCTTCTATTTCAGCATATATAACAGAATAAGGTTAATCACAAATATCAATACCATCCCGATAGAATCCCAGGCCAGAAATAATTTTTTCTTCTCAGCGCGATACGTCAACCCGATGACTGCTACGGCTGTCATGGCAATAGCGGACAACCCTGAAATTGCGTGGTTCTGATTAACAGAGGCGAGCAGAGGGCCTTTTATAAAAAAGAGATCGTCAATGCCGAGGATGAATATATTGAAGATGTTGCTCCCGAACAGGTTTCCGACCGCCAGGTTTAGCGCCCCCATTTTCACGGCAGCTATAGAGACCACCACCTCAGGAAGGGAGGTAGATACAGCGATAAAAATATTGCCCACAAAGGTCTCGCCCAAACCTGTTGCCTCTGCAATGGCTTCGCCCAAGCCGGGCAGAAAGATGGCTGCTATGACAACAACAATAGCATGGATGCTATAGTGGGCAATTGCTGTCTTTAACGACATTTTTTCGTATTGCATTTCAACAGCCATTTCTTTTATGAATTCAGCAATTTGTCTTTTTTCGTAAAAATAGACCAATCTCATGGCGATTAAATAGATACCCATGACCAGCGGGGTATAAAGACCGATCCAGCCCAGTGAAGGAATCCGGTCTCGTAATAAAAGGCTTACCGTTACTATTCCCAATAACAGTATTCCAAAACCTGCGGAGAGAACGTGACCATGGTGCGCCTTTGCTGAGAGCGGTTGTGGCCGGTGCGCAGAGTCAAGAAGCGCAAGAATAAGCATATTAAAAACACAGCTTCCCAGGATGTCACCCACTGCGATATCAGGAACTCCGGCAAAGGTAACAGAGCTTACCCCGGTGACAAGTTCAGGGAGGGATGTTACTGACGCCATGAGAACCAGCCCGATCCATGCCCTGCCAAGTCCTGTTTTTTCGGCGATAATGTCCCCATACCTGGCAAGCTTTGTCCCTGAATAGACGATTACTGATGCGCAGACGAAAAAAGCTATCCAGATGAACATTATAAACCGCCTTTATATTTTATCATTTTATACTCCTTGCATTTTCCCATAAAAAAAGACCTTTACCAAGAAAATAAATTCCGTGGTAAAGGTCTTGCCTGTTAGTTATGTAAATCTAACCAGTGGCACCGGATTTTCAGGCCGTGTTGACGATAGCCACTGAATCAGCTACTCCCCTTTACGTATTTTTAAAGATAAACAATCGACGGAAATAAGTCAATCAGACAGGACTTTTATTCTTTTTTGCCAGCGCAGAGCCCGTTTCATATTTTCTTCATAAAATAATGGTTAAGTAGAAAACAGCGTTGAAGACTCCCTTCGGCGAGACCGCCTGGAATCTTAACGCAGGGAATATAATTTTATTGTATTCGCTCACTATCCATAGTAAAGGTAAGGGACGAACATGAAAAAAACGATTTTATTAGTGATGTCTGTTCTGATTGCTGCCGCGTTGCTCGGCTGTGCTGCTGAGAAGTATGGCGCGGGAGTTGACAGGAGCATTCCGGAAATAAAGGTGAAAGATATATTTCTTGACAGCGGCGTTGTCGGAAAAAAAGTTACGCTCCAGGGAAGCATATCATCCCAGTGCGCTTCAAACGGCTGCTGGTTCGTGCTCCAGGATGACACGGGACAGATATTTATCAATCTCGGTCCGAAGAACATGACCCTGCCGCCGAGAATGAACAAGACAGCAAAGGTCACGGGCATTGTCTATCCTGTCCAGGGAGAGCTTCAGGTCATTGCCGAGGGAGTCGAAGTCAGGTAATGGTCTTCCTGAGGCTTGCGCTCAAGAACCTCAAGCGCCACAGGACGCGGAGCCTGCTTGCGCTCTTCGGCATCGCCACATCCGTTGCCGTGCTCTTCTCGATCCTCTCCTTTAACAAGGCGTTTGAGAAAGGGCTCGCAAAGGAACTGGAGAGAACAGGTATTCATTTTATGGTCGTGCCCTCGGGCTGTCCTCATGAGGTGGCGTCGCTCGTGCTCCACGGATCGATCATTCCAAAATTCCTTGATCTCTCTGTCATGGACAAGATCTCTGTTATGGACGGCATTGAGTTCGCGTCCCCGATTCTGGTCGGACAGCTCCCGAATCCCTCTCAGGGGAGGGTTGACCTTGTGTACGGCATTGAGATGTCAAGAATCGGGCAGCTCAAGCCCCATTGGCAGATTGACGGTCTCATGCCGAACAATGAGCATGAGATTATCCTCGGTTCAGAAATAGCAGGTCATATGGGGTTGAAGCACGGGGATGTAATTTCATATCCGAATGTAAATAGCACGTTTACGGTCGCAGGGATCCTCAGGAAGACGGGCAGTCAGGATGATGCTTTTGTCTATATGCCGGTTAAGACCGCGCAGACAATTTTCAAAAAGCCCTCAGGGGCAACTGCCATAGGAGTGAAGGTCAGTGAACCGGCAGCGCTTGGCAGGATAACAGACAGTCTTTCGGAAAAAATACCGGGAATTCAGATCGTGACGATGAATCAGGTAATGAACAGCATCTCATCGCTTGCAGCTTCAGCCAAGGTGCTCAGCCTTTCGATCGCGATTATCGCGATCATTGTGAGCGGGGTCGGTGTTATGAACGCCATGCTCATGGCCGTCTTTGAGAGGACACAGGAAATCGGCATGATGCGGGCGATTGGGGCATCCCGCTTTGATATCTTCAGGATAATCCTCAGTGAGGGGATGTTTCTGACCATCTCAGGGGGCTTTGCGGGTATTATTGCCTCTGTTGCCGGCAATGACGTTATCGAGATTTTTGTCCGGAAGGTGATGCCGTATGTGCCGGCCGGCAACATGACCCGCTTTGACGCCGGAATTGCCGGAGCAAGCCTTGTCTTTGCATTGTTTGTGGGCATTTTCTCCGGTCTTTACCCTGCATGGAAGGCGTCAAAGGTAAATCCGATTGAGGCGATCAAGGGATGATAGAACTGAGAAACGTTGAGAAGATATATCGCAGGGGTTCTGAGGAGGTCCACGCGCTCAGGGGAATTGATCTGGATATCGCGAAGGGAGAGTTTATTTCTGTTGTGGGACCTTCCGGCGCAGGCAAGTCCTCTCTGTTGCATATCCTCGGCTGTCTCGACAAGCCTGATAAAGGGGTGATGAAGGTCGATAGCGTAAATGTGGAGCGCCTTTCGGAAAAGGAGCTCGATGAGATACGGAGAAGGAAGATCGGTTTTGTATTTCAGCAGTTCTATCTGATGCCGGGACTATCGGTATTTGACAATGTGTCGCTGCCGAAGGTTTTCAGCAAGCAGAAGTTAGACCGCGAACGGATTACGTCGATCATCGGGATGGTCGGCCTTAAGGGCAGGGTTGAACATTTTCCGAATCAGCTGAGCGGGGGGGGAGATGCAGCGGGTTGCCGTGGCACGGGCGCTTGTGAATGATCCTGAGATTATTCTTGCTGATGAACCTACCGGCAATCTTGACTCAGAAAATAGTGAGAAGATATTCGAACTCCTCAAGTCACTTCATTCTGCTGGATATACAATAGTCATCGTCACCCACAACAAGGACCTGGCCTCCAGGACTGACAGGATTATTTCGCTCCAGGACGGCAGGATTTTATAACGGCTGTTTGTTCTCTCCCCGGTTGTAATGGATGCGAACTCTCCCTTGAAATAAACATATTAATGATTCGCCGTAATAGTGCAGAACGCGACTGCAATCATTATCGAAAGACAAAAATTCTTTATTATGCGAAGTCGGTTTTAGTCTTTATTACGACTGGAGACAAATCAAGGTTCTTTCTATCCGGACTTACTTCCCTGGGGTTTTGTCTCCGCCTGCAGAACTTTCTGCCGCCATAGTCCGGGATCAACAGCATGGCGCATTTCGGCCTCATTGAGCCCCCCTCCGACAAAAGAATTAATTCTTGTCGTTGTCAAGGGGTCTGTCAGACATTCCTTATACTCGACAACCATAAATGGTATGCGCCTGGCAGCCAGATAAATCTTTGCCTGTTTGAGCTGTTTCCTGAAAACCTCCTTCATTCTCTCCTCCGGCATAGGAGAGGCTTTTTTGCCCTGCCGGCCGAGCATTGCGGTCTGGGATGCCAGCACTTCATCAATAGCTCTCTCCATGAAGATTACTCTGTAGAACAGGTTTTCATGCTTCGGCAGATAACGCAGAAGCTGAGCTACTATTTTTACAGACATACCTTTAGCTTCTGCAAGCCAACCTGATTCTTTTGCAATCATGGTCGCTTTTCTATGCTCGTAATAGCCTTTCGGATTGTCCTCATCAGGGAAGCGCTCAGAATCGGTGAATGGTGGTATTCCACCGGCGCGTAACATTTGCATCATAAGGGAAGTGCCTGACCGCGGAAGCCCGGAAACCACAAAAACAGTATTTGCGGGGTCACAGGGAGGGATTTCATATTGAATCTCACCGGGAAGTTCGTCTGAAGTCAGTCCCGAAGACTCTCTGCGTAAACTCTCTGCAGACTGAGTCCCGGCACTTCCGCGTTTGGCAGCCAGAAGGGCTTTTTTTGCATTTATGGCATTTGTATCGTATAACAAGGCAGATTCATTATCATGAATGCTTCGGAAGGTTCTTGCAAGCGCCCGATGAGCTCTTATGTATTCCGGGTTTTGATGCACAGCAAGTTTAAGGGCGTTTATTGCCTCGGATTTCATGCCCAATCTGTTTAATGCCGCACCTATAATATAATGCGCTTTCGGGTTATGAAAACGAAGCCCTGTGGCCCTCATTCCAATGTTCACAGCGTCCCTGAACCGTCCACGAGAAAAAGCAACAGAAGCCAGACCGGTATATGCTTCAGCATTGTCGGGATCTATGATGAGCGCTTTGTGGTAACTTTCTTCGCATTCTGTCCATCTTTTCAGCTTCGCATATGCTTCACCCAGTCTGTTATAGACAGCGGGGTCATGTTTGGAGATTCTTTCGGCTTTTTGAAAACTTGCAAGTGCCTGATCAATTTTTTTCTGGGCATAGAGCACAGAGCCTCTGAAATATTCCATCGCGTAAGGATTTGTGGAAGATTCCGCCCGGAGCTTCCTCAGTTCGTGTTTTTCCTTATCTGTTAATTCCGATGACTGCTTGTCTTTGAGCGCCTCTTGTATTTCTCTAAGCTTTTTAGCCGATTTTTTAGCCAAAATCTTTTTGTCAGCAAGAATCCTGTCAAACGTATTGACGGCATCGTTTATTCTGTCGAGAGTCAGCAGACACTCCACCAGCTGAATACCGAACCGAAATTCATCGGGATATTCTCCGTAGAGTACGGACAGTTCTCTCAAGGCCTCATGATAAAGTCCTGACTCCATATAAGACCTTGCAAGATTGTAACGGAGCTCCCTTGCGCATTCTCTCGCGGCCCTTTCCCTGTCATCATCAGGTTTCTCGATATAGCCGAGCGCTACGAGTTGGTCGATGGCCTCTTTAGCCTCAACAGGGTCAATTGTGACAGCGTTTCTGTGACTGCCATCCTCTCCAGCCAAGAGGTCCCAGCTTTCTATGCTGTTCTGCATTTTTGGAGCAGATTTAAAAATGCCTGCGAGCGGCCTGCCGTCCATGTCTTTGCCCGAGGGAAGTCCGAAGAGCATCAATAGGGTCGGCGTTATATCAAGCAGGCTCGCTCCATAGATAATCTCGTCTTTTTTTATCGCGGGCCCCCTTATCGCGAATATTCCATACGGGCGGTGCTGGACAGCAGGCCCGGCCGGTTCCAGGGGAATCTTACAGGGCCGCAGATGATCGCTGTGAAATCCATGATCGGACACAATCATAACCGTGGTGTCATCTCCAGCCACTCGTATAAGCTCCGCAAGCATTTTGTCATGGAAAATATATCCATTCTCAACTACTCCACAGTAATGCCTGAAATCTGATTCATCAATCCATGGCAATTTCGGGGGATAATAGTTCATGAAGGCGTGACCAAAGTGATCTATACCGTCAAAATATACTGCGGCAAACTGCCATGGCTCATGATGCAAAACTGCGGTGGCGGCCCGGTTTATCGTGGCGGATTCCGCAATTATTTTTGCCAGCATCTCAATTCTGCGGTCTTTTTCCTGATCTATCTCAGCAAGATGCGGAACAAAATCCGTAATCACTTCAGCTGCAAGTTCCTGGGGATGGAGGCGCAGGGCTGCGAGATTTCTCATTAATCTTGGGGGATAGATAGAGGCAGGGTTTACAGGCCATGGCTTTCCAAAAGGAGCCGTAGCCCGGTGATAATGATTGGATATCATCACACCAGGTATCGGTTCAACAGGATGAGAAGGCCACCAGCCTATCACGACGCATTTTATTCCGAACAAACTAAGGATATTCCATATTGCCTTAGTCTTTCTCGAAAGGCTTGTGACGGGCCGCACTCCTCCGGAATCGGGATTGGGCTCGGTAAAACCAAGGATGCCGTGCTTGTGGGGCCTCTTTCCAGTGGCTATTGACGTCCAGAGCATCGGCGAAAGCTCCGGATACAGCGTGGCAAGATTTCCTATGACGCCGTTATCTATAAAGTCCGACATGCACGGCATCTTGCCCTCGTCAACGAGACGATGAATGACCTTCCAATCAGCCGCATCCCATCCAACCAGAAGCACCTTGTTTGCTATTGGTTCTGTGGACATGCGCTCTGATTATACAGAAATTGCCGGGGGAAAATGCAAATAGGTGATGCCCCTTGAGCCTCGTATTCTCCGGAGCCGACATAATAAAAAAAGGGCAGCCTCAGGCTGCCCTTGCGTATCCTGAAAAAAACTAATTCTGTTCCTCTTTCCTTTTGCGCAACTGGTTCACTGCAGCTGCGCCAAGCAATCCTGCCATTCCTATCATTCCCCATTCGTTGATTGTAGGGACAGGGGTTGCCGGCTGCTGCTGGTTGGCTGTTGCCCCTGCCGGGATAGGCGTGTTGCAGGCATTCTCATAAGCCCAATCAACAATGTTACCGTTAGGGCCGCCCGTGTTTGAAAAACGGATCCACCCATAATTCCAATTTGCACCCTGACACTGGGCGCTATGGAATCTTACTCCGAGAAACCCGGTGCGGTTAATAAAAGAACCTTGTGTGGAATACCCAGTTCCTGCAAGAGGCTCGCTTCCAGCAGTCCAATACACAAAAGTAGCCGCGAGATTTGGCCCGATGGCGTAATTCTGAGGGAGAAAAGCAGCATCAGAATTTCCATAGCCAGGATTCCCTGTGCCGACAGCGCCGTCCGACTGGATAAATTGGTTGGAGTATAAATTCAATATATTGACAACACCCCAGGAATACCCAGAATAATAAGAATAGGAAAACCTGAAATCATTCTGAGCGTCACTGTTTAAGTCTATATTACGGAGCGTGTTTGAAGAGTTGACAGTAAGATTCTGAGGCCCGCTGTAAACTATCGCTGCCTCAGATAAAGGTGCCATCGCAAGCGCGCCTGCAGCAGCAGTGTATGCCATAACCTTCTTCCTGATATCTTTTTTTGTGCGCTTTTTCATAATCTCTCCTTCAGCTATAGTAGATTTCCTGTAACCTCACGGGAAATTGTAGCAATCAGCTATTGCCATGTCAACATAATAATGCCCATTTATCCAGGCAGGTATAGACATAGTTTCCATTTTTTGGAGACAGCGAAAAGGGAAGGTCTGAAGAGAAAAAACAAAACTTTCAAATTAACCGATCAGAAGGAAGCTGCACAGAGATCTCTTGGTGGAAGCCGGACAACAGTCAACGACATCAAGGAGTTATGTGGCATACCTGCTCAACCCTAAAGCATCGATGATTTGGTAAACTCTGTCCGCCGAATCCATCTTGGGTCGGGCGTTGTCTGACTATACATAGTATGAACTCAATAAAGGGATATCATTGGTGAAGGCTGAAGACCCCGAGGTCGATTCGCTCATCCGGCGCTGTGTGCTGGAAAAGAAGACCCTAACCGCGACCTTCACCTATGATGTCCTGAAGCTCGCGGATGTGGTCATCATCGATGTGCAACTCGATTATATCAAGAATGAAATCGGCAACGTCAGGAGCGGCGGTGTCGAGATGTCTGCTCTCGAGGATTCCTTTGCTATCATAGCGCACCATATCAAGCCCGATGCGCTGGTGCTGATTGAGACAACGGTCGCCCCTGGCACGACGGAACAGATTGCCTTCCCCCTTTTGAGGAAGATCTTCAGAGCAAGAGGAATCGGGAGCGACCCCCTGCTCGCCCACAGCTATGAGCGGGTCATGCCGGGCAGGAACTATGTTGCCAGTGTACGGGATTTCTGGAGGGCCTGCAGCGGTGTGAATCAGATCTCAACCGGGCGCGTCGTAAAGTTTCTGAACGAGGTCTTGAACAAAAGGAATTCCCCCTTACGGTTCTCGACAGGCCGATAGAGTCCGAGACAGCCAAAATAATCGAGAACAGCTATCGGGGCACCATACTTGCCTTTATGGACGAATGGTCCAAGTTCGCGGAGAGAAACGGGATAGATATCGTAAAGGTGATCAACGCGGTCAGGGTCAGGCCCACGCACAGCAATCTGATCTTTCCCGGCCCGGGAATCGGCGGATACTGCCTTCCCAAGGACGGCGTGCTCGATGACCGGAAGATCAAGGGCTATCTTCAGCTTGGGTGTGAGGTCAAGGGCCTCGGCAGGGGTCACATCCGGCGCATTAAAGATGAGATCAGGAACGCAAACTGAGCGCTTTAAACGGGGAGAACAAGAAGCTTTCTTATGCGTGCATTGCTTTAAGATGTGCCGATTAGTTTCGGGCAGGTTTTCCCTGATTCAGGAGAACTCGTTACTCAATTTTGCCGTTACCTGTTGATTTTCTTTAGTAAACTTTAGAATTCATGTCGTTCTTTCGGCAAGTGTTCGGAGGTGAACGCAAACCATTTTACTTGTCTCTGAAATTGACAGGCTTGCACTTCCATGTCAGATTGCTTAGTTCACTTCCTGTTGCAAACTTACCGGAGAGGTGAGTAGAATATATTTTCCAACAGCCAGAAACTGCCAACTG
>CAVVAQ010000003.1:0-6455 GCA_963746295.1 uncultured Nitrospira sp.
CCTGTTTTTTCTCGTCATGAGACAAAAGACAGACCGTGCGTATCTGGCTGTTATAGGGATCTTGCTCATCCCCTACCTATATTTTTACTATAGTTCGGCTGATCTCAGACATTACACGATCGAGGGCCCGGGTTATTTCAAATGGATCTTTTATCTTCAGGTCATGCTCTTCGGTGGGTATCTTGCAACAAGGAACAGAGAAATAAAAAGCGGAAATCTTGTCGGCCTTGGCCTCCTATGTATAACCACGCTCCTCTATGCTTCCTGTGGTCTGCTTTTCATTCACGGCTATTACGGCAGGTATCAGTTCATGATGCATCTCACTACCATACCGATGATCTATCTCATATTTTCCCTCGCCCGTTCGCCGTTTGTTAAAGAAAAAATACTGATCAACCATAATATTTATTTCGTAATTTCACTGGTATCGGGATTATCTTTGGAGATTTATCTCCTTCAATACCATGTATACAGCCTGGAATTTATTCAGTCGCTGATATTCCCTGTTAATGTTGCTGTCTTCTCCCTTTTACTCCTGGCTGCGTCCCTGGCACTCTCAAAATCCCTACGCTTTATTATAAGATAGGTTTACCAATTTGGGTCCCTCTTTTGTCAGTCCGTCAATTTCAGTTGTCATGCCGCTTTTCAATAAGGAAAGGGACGTTGAGAGGGCGGTCCGTTCCGTGCTCGTGCAGTCTGTTGCGGATTTTGAGTTGCTGGTAATAAACGATGGTTCCACTGACAAAGGACGGGAAATTGTCCGTGCGATACATGACAGCCGCATCAGGGTCATCGATCAGCTGAACGCCGGAGTTTCCGCGGCACGCAATACCGGGATCCGGGAATCTAGAGCAGAATTGATAGCGTTTCTCGATGCGGATGATGAGTGGACCCCGGATTTTCTTGAAACACTGTTACGGCTGAAAAACAAATTTCCCTCGTGCTCTGTCTTTGCAACGAACTACTTTTTTGCTACACCGGATGGGACACGCCGCCCAACAATCCTGAGAGGGCTCGGGAGAGATTTTTCCGAAGGAATTTTATCGGATTACTTCGCTGTCGCGTTCAGGTCAGACCCGCCTCTCTGGTCTTCGGCGGTCGGAGTCAGCAAAGCTGCAATTACTGCAATAGACGGTTTCCCTGTTGGAATCACCTCCGGGGAAGATTTGCTGACCTGGGCAAGACTGGCGGTAAGAAATGATATTGCTTATTCAGCAAAGCCATGTGCTTTTTTTTGGACGCCGGTTGCCCTCTCAGACCGGTGCGGCCGCGTACCGCAAAATCCGGACAGGGTAGGACTTGAGTTGAATAACCTTCTTCAGTATGCAGGAGAAAAAGCCGCTTCGTTAAAAAATTATATAGCCCTCTGGCATAAGATGAGAGCGAATATTTACATGAGGCTGGGAGAGAAAAAACAGGCTTTGCGCGAGTTGTCCAGGGCGATAAGGCTTTCGGGAATGCGTGCTGATCTCCTGTTACTTATCTTTCTCACCATACTGCCGGGAAAATCAGGCTTAACAATCTACACGTATTCAAGAAGTCTGAAGAGAAAATTCCTTTACGAATAAGCCGTTGGCCGGATCAGGGAATATTCGGAATGCAGCATAACGATCAGATGAAAGAATTCTATGAACATGTAGACAGAAAAAGTGTTTACACTGTCGAAAATGATCCAGAAAAACACCCATTCTTTGGTCTGCTTAAACAATTCATTCAGAAGTGGGATCTGAAGAGCAAAAAGTGTCTCGAAATCGGAAGTGGAAAAGGCCTGTTTCAGGATATCGTCGAAGACTATACTGGAGTTGATATAGCGAAAAGTCTTGCGCCATATTATCACAAAAGATTTATTGCTGCTTCCGGGGCCCTTTTGCCTTTTCCTGATAATGCTTTTGATGCAATATTCACTTACGCTGCCCACGAGCATATCCCTGAAATCGAGACAGCGCTGGAGGAAATTGTCAGGGTGCTTAAACCGGGCGGTATCTGTCTCTTCGCGCCGGCATGGCATACTCGGCCATGGTTTGCGCAGGGATACCAGATGCGCCCATTTGTCGATCTTACTTTCAAAGAAAGATTGTTGAAGTTACTCATACCGTTTAGGGATTTCGCTCTGGTTCGCTGGCCACTTGTCTTACTCCGACGGATATTCAGGCTTGTTCTGTTTCTCCTTTCACCCAACCTCATTCCTCTCCGTTACCGGAAACTCAAAGCCAATTATGAAAAGTTCTGGCAGTCAGACTCAGATGCATGCAACAGCCTTGATCCGTTCGACGTCATTCTGTGGTTTAGAAGCCGCAGCCTCACCTGTCATGGTTACACTAACCTGCTGAGGGCTTTATTGGTAAGGACATACGCACTTGAGCTGCAAAAACCATGAATTCGTTTCTATATCATTCTTATCAGTCTGGCTGAAAGACATATGAGTTTGCATATAGCTATCATATGGCAGCGGTTCTTACCCTACCACTGGGCACGTTTTGAACATGCCCGGCAGAGGCTGAAAAAGTCCGGCCACAGGCTTACTGCAATAGAGGTCGCGATCGGGGACGACTCGTATGGCTTTCCGGAATACAGGCCTGAAAAACCCGAGGAATATGTCTGTTGCTTCCCGGGAGCTTCCTATCACAATCACCGTGCACAGGAGATCTATGAGAGGGTCCTGAATGTACTCACGGATCTGGGGCCTGATATCGTTTTTTGTCCGGCCACTGCGTTCCCTGAGGGCATGGCCGCTGTTGCATATCGTCTTGCTTCCGGCGGACGCGTAGTAATTATGGATGACGCCTGGGAGCATACTGACCAGAAGGGGTTTCTTACGAACAAGGTGAAATTCCTTATCCATAAGAATATTGATGCCGCCTTTGTCCCTGCGCCTTCACATGTACCCTACTATGTTCGTCTCGGCTTTCCTCAGGAAAGGCTCATATTCGGAGTTGATGTGGTGGACAATGACTATTTCATGAAAATGGCCGAGAAAGTCAGGGCGGATGATCAGGCGATCAGGGCAAAACACGCTCTGCCCCTGAGCTATTTTTTGTTCGTGGGAAGATTTCTGCCGAGTAAAGGGATTGAATGCCTGATAACCGCGTATCAGAAATACCGGGAAAAAGAGGAAACACCCTGGGACCTGGTATTGGTGGGATCAGGCCGGCATATGGAGACAATCAGAAAAAGCTCAGAGGATATTCCCGGAATTCATCTCGCCGGCCCCCGGTTTGGGGACAACCTCTGCTTGTATTACAGTCTTGCGCAGGCATTGATTGTTCCGAGTCTCCGGGACCCCTGGGGTCTGGTAATCAATGAAGGGATGGCCTCGGGCCTGCCCCTTCTGGCCAGCAGGGGGTGCGGTGCAGCGCAAACCCTGATACAGGAAGGTGAAAACGGCTGGACTTTTGAGCCGGAAGATGTCGACTCACTGACAGACCTGATGTGTCGCATTGCCTCAATCCCCCAGGATATCAGGAGAGATATGGGACAGAAGTCAAAAGAGATTATTGCTTTCTGGTCACTGGACAGATTTGCAGAGGGAGTATCTGAAGCCATCAAAATACCGAGGCGCCTTCCGGCAGGATACCTTTCAACGATGCTCGCAAAATTGTGGAAGGGCAGAGTCAGTATTAAGTAAGCATGAAGGTTCTCTGCGTCCATAATTTTTACCAATCCTCTTCTCCCTCAGGTGAAGACACGGTATTCAGAAATGAAGCCGACCAGTTGAAAAGGAGAGGAATTGAAGTTGTTACCTATACAAAACAGAATGACAGCATACGGGGAAACCAGTTCAGACTCTCTGCTGCCCTCGATACAATCTGGTCTTTGAGCAGCTACCGGGAAATCAAGGCCCTCGTCAAGAGGGAACGTCCGGACATCGCCCATTTCCATAACATCTGGTACCTGATCTCTCCCTCCGCTTATTATGCCTGCAAGGATGCCGGTATTCCGGTCGTGCAGACTCTGCATAATTTCAGAATGTTCTGCGCGAACGGACTCCTCCTCAGAGACGGAAAAACGTGTGAGGCCTGCATCGGCAACATCTCCTGGCGGGGGATAGCGTACGGCTGCTATCGCAACTCGAGGGTGTATTCTGTACCGGTTGCTGCTTCGCAGATCATCCATGCGGCAAAAAAAACATGGACATCCGCCATTGACACCTTTATCGCCCTCACCGAGTTCGGAAGGCGAACGTTTATCCGGTGCGGACTGCCCGGAGACAGGATATTTGTCAAACCCAACTTTTTTGCTGATCCGCCTTCACCAAATTACTCGAAGGGCGACTATGCGGTCTATCTTGGAAGGCTCTCTGAAGAAAAGGGGCTGGATGTCCTGCTTGATGCCGCGGCCCTTTCGAAAGATATGACGCCTTCTCCGCTCACCATAAAAATTATCGGTGACGGACCTTTCATGGAACATCTCATAGGCAGGGCAAAAAGCAGGAACCTGTTTCATGTTGAATTTCTCGGCAGGAAGGATGCCAGCCAATGCCTGCAGCTTCTTTCCCATGCCCGCTTCATGATCATGCCTTCAATCTGCTATGAAAATTTCCCGATGGCAATTCCTGAATCCTTCGCATGCGGAAAGCCGGTCGTCGCTTCAAGACTGGGCGCTCTCGCGGAAATTATCCGGGATCACCACACGGGGGTCCTCTTCGATCCCTCGAATGCCCGTGACCTTGCAGAAAAAATACTCTGGATGACCACCAATGATGCTGCCTGTGTGGCAATGGGCAAACACGCCAGGGCCGACTTTGACCGGAACTATACAGAAGAAAAGAACTTCACTACTCTGATGGAAATTTATGAGAAGACACTGGCAAAAAGGGACAGAAGCCCGTAAGAGAGAATAAATATGGAAGAATCAATACTCGGGTATATGATTCGAGCTGACTCATCAGACGTCTGCATCAGGCAAATAACGTCTTGGGTTAACAGTCCTGTTGCCGGTAAATACCTGGTTTGCGCGAATCCCCATTCCCTTGAAGTGGCACAGAAAGACCCTTGCTTTCAGCGTGCTATCAGGAGCGCTGATATCGTCGTTCCTGACGGTATCGGCATCATCATCGCCTCCAGAATACTGGGGGAAACATCAGGGAGAGGACCACGGGTATGGATATCTTTCTCGGCCTGAGCGCTGCTTTAGACAGCAGGAAAGAATACCGGTATTTTTTCCTTGGTTCAACGGAAGAGAATCTCGTAAGAATACAAAACAGGAAAGCAGGGATTTTCCCCATATAACGGTAGCCGGCACGTATTCTCCGCCGTTTCAGCCTGAGTTCAGCGAGCAGGAGAACCAATTGATGATAGATAAGATAAACGAGGCGCATCCTGATGTCCTCTGGGTCGGCATGACAGCGCCAAAGCAGGAAAAATGGATATACCAGAACAGGAGCAGGCTGAAGGTAAAATTTATCGGCGCTATAGGCGCTGTCTTTGATTTCTACACCGGCACCGTAAAACGTTCGTACCCGATCTTCCGGAACATGGGCCTTGAGTGGCTGCCCCGCCTCATTCGCCAGCCGCGCCGTTTATGGAGGAGAACTTTCATCTCCAGCCCACGGTTTCTCTTCAGGGTAATCACCTCTCGGTTCATCGGTGCTATACAGAAATGACCAGCGGCCTTTTCCTCAGGTTGCTCCATCCCGCACCATTAGGCGTGCCTCTCAACGTAAAGCCCGGCGATTTGGAGGAAACAATGAGACTGGCAGCAGACCATAATCTGCTCCTTCTCGTCTGCAAAAGGCTGAAAGAACTCGGCCACGAAACAGACGGGGATATCCGTGAATTCCTCGAGGAAACCGAATCTCTCTATTACAAAAATGTTGCCCGCACAACAAGACAGCAGGTCCTCGCAGAAGATACGGTCTTCCTGCTTAAGGCCAACGGGATCTCATCTCTTGTCCTCAGAGGAAGCGAACTCTCATCAGAATTCTATGGCGACCCTTTCTGCCGGGTTTCGGCGGATATTGATATTCTCATCCGGAGAGAGAATGTTCTCATCGCAGATGAAGTCATGACAAAGGCGGGTTTTCTCCGCACTGATGACCTTCCCCTGGAGTTTCTCATGTCCCGTATCCACCATGCTGTTTACCGGGCTCCGGACTCCGGAGATCTTATAGAACTCCACTGGAATTTTGGGGTGCCTTCGTATTTCAACCTTGATTCAGAAGCAATATGGGGAGAGATTGTGTCACAGGAAGGGAAGTCCCTGAGGCTTTCTCCGGAAATAACGGTCATTCAACTCCTTATCCATCACCATATGCATAGTTTCAGGGAATTAAGGATACTCGTTGATATTCTCTGGTCGTTCGAAAAGTATGAAAATAAGGTTGACTGGACGCGGCTTCTTGCCTGGATAGAGAGATCCGGTCTGGTTAAGACGACTCAAATCACCTTATCCCAGATAAGAAATTTATGGAATAATATTTCGCCTTTACGAGCTGAGGAATGTTTATCGGGCGAACT
>CAVVAQ010000004.1:0-101050 GCA_963746295.1 uncultured Nitrospira sp.
TGTTATTACAGAAACGGCAATTAAACATCTCATCAAATATCCTGAATCTGTTCCTGCTCTTGCTGAAGCAGTCAAGAAAATGCCACACGAAACTGAAATACTTGATATTTCTATCCAAGGCCGGACTCTCCATGCGGTAAAAGTGTCCCGTTCCAAGTACAGCAAATAATTGTGACTTCATTGCCATTGGGAGAATAATATTTTTCAGAACTTATACACCCAGCACGGTTATTTTCGAGCATGGCAATATATTCCTTTAGAGTTTGGATTAACAACGAATTAAAACATTGATCACCGAGGAATTTGTTCTCTATGAACATAGCAAAATGCCTACCTTGAGGATAAATCATTATAGACCTCCGAACAAGGGCATCCAGCAGACGCCGGATAAGCCTGTTTTGGTTTTCATTTGTCGCCTCAGCTGTGCGCTGCTGATGCACGTCGTTAGTGCGCCAAGCGCAGCTTGGCGCTTCTTGCAGGGTGTGAGTCCCTGCCGGGCAAAGCCTAACCAGCAGCCCGTACTGAGTGTTGCACAGTTGAAGGAGTTCTATAAGTTGAACGAACGACAATTGTGAAGCGTACACAAGGAACACTATAGGCCGTAGGGGAGACGTACCTCTCCAAAGCGATTCAGCCTCGTTAGAGCAAACAGAAGCAGTCGGCGACGGTTTTAACGTGCCGGAAGCCAGCACAAGGGAATTGAGATGGTGAGATTTCCGAGGGACTGCCGGGGTCCGAGAGCGTGGCATGTAGAGAGAGAAGCGTCAGGAACTTGGGAGACCCTTCCGCCTCCTCGCAGGAGGTAGGATGTTTCAACCGAAAGGAGAGCGTCTGACGGGCGGCAGGGAGTCAGATCATCTCATAGTACTCTGAGACGGTAACGCCGATCACATGGGGAAGGAGATGACGGTATTGCGTAACCCACAAAGGAAACATATGCAGATAAGACAGGCTGAACAACATATGCAAACCTCACTGAGGGGAATAGCAAAGAGAGCAAAGGAAGACCCTAAACACAAATTCGGAAACCTTTACAGCCTCTTGAACGAGGCTAACCTTCACTGGTGCTTTCCGCAACTAAACCGGAAGGCTGCCCCAGGTGTAGACGCTGTAGATTACGATACCTTTGAAACCAAATTGGATGAGAATATCAGCCATCTGGTCAGCGACCTGAAGACAGGGAAGTACAAGGCGAAGCTTGTTCGTCGGCATTACATTCCGAAAGTCGGAGGGAGGCGGCCACTCGGAATACCCGTGGTGGGGGACAAGGTAGTACAAGCGGCGGCTGCACAAATACTTTCGGCCATATTCGAGGAAGACTTTTTGCCTTGCAGTCATGGCTACAGACGGGGTAAAGGACCACAGCGAGCAGCCCTTGATCTCAGCAAAAGTATTCACCGGGGACGGTTTCGGTGGATAGTAGACGCTGATATCAAAGGTTTCTTTGACAATCTTGATCACGACTGGCTGATGAAGATGCTGGAACAGCGGATAGATGATCGGCAGTTCCTTAATCTTATCCGCAAGTGGTTGAAAGCGGGAATACTGGAAGAGGACGGAAAAGTTATCTTCCCAGTTACCGGCACCCCGCAAGGCGGCATTGTCTCGGCAGTGTTGGCTAACATCTACCTGCATTTTGCACTCGATAGATGGTTTGAGAAAGTTATCAAGCCCCACTGTCAGGGGGATGTGATGCTTATGCGTTTTGCAGACGATTTTGTCTGCTGCTTCCAATACCGGCATGAAGCTCAACAGTTCTATGACGATCTTGGCAAGCGGCTGGGGAAGTTCCATCTTGAACTCTCAGGGGAAAAGACGCGAGTTCTAAAGTTCACCCGTTTTGAGACGGAGAACAATGAGTCTTTTGACTTTCTCGGGTTTGCCTTTCGCTGGGGTTTGAGTAGGGCCGGGAAACCGCTGGTCACGATGCGTACGTCGAAGAAGAAGTTTCAGGCGGCATTGGCGGTAATACTCACTTGGATTAAAGAGGACTGCTGCAAGCTTGGAACAACTGCAATATTTATCAAGCTGAGTCAGAAGCTGTTGGGACACTTCAACTATTACGGTGTCAGCGGCAACTGTGGTATGCTGGATAGATTCTATCACGAGGTTAGGAAGATTATGTTCAAGTGGTTGAATAGGAGGAGTCAGCGTAAAAGCTGTAACTGGCAGGGATTCAGCGAAATGCTTAAACATTTCAATATTCCCCGTCCCCGAATCATAGGTTATTGGGAATGATTGATGCTCCTGTACGAAGTGAGCAATGCTGAAGAGCCTTGTGCGGGAAAACCGCACGCAGGGATCTGCGAGAGGGCGGTCGGGTAACTGGCCGTCCTATCTCGATGAGATGAAATAAGATGATGAAATCGAGAATAAAGGAAAGTCATCTATTCGCGTTGGGCATGGTTGATTTATAGTTGGCGTCATTGGGGTCAGACTTGCGCCAATTGACATTTACTCTAAGGTCTGATTTCTTGCCGGATAGTACACAAGCTATGAATAATGTTTAATAAATGAGGAATGACCAGGTCAGTTCAGACGTACGTATCTTTCGATAATCTCCAAGGCTTTTTTGACAGCGCCTGACTTGCTCGCGTAAAGGGCTCGGGCCTTTTCACCCGCTGTTTTGGCCAGCTCAGGATTAACAAGCAAGGTCCCTATCTTTTTTGCGAGAGAGGTCGGTCCAACCTCAAAGGCAGCTCCGCTATCATAGAACTCTTTCATAAAAGGAAAGTTCTCCATATGCGGACCGCAGAGAATCGGCTTTCCCCAATACGCGGGCTCAAGGGGGTTCTGCCCGCCTGTTCCAATAAAGCTTTTCCCGATAATCGCGATATCTGCTATACCATATACAGAAGACAACTCACCGATGCTGTCAAGGAGCAGGACGTTTTCACTGAACGGTTTCCCCTGAAGGGTACTGCTGTCCAGTTCACTCCGCCGCACAAAAGGAATTTGTTTGGCCTTAAGCATATCGATCACCTCACTGAAGCGCTCCGGATGTCTTGGGGCCAGGACAAGCTTGAGGGCAGGAAACTTTACGAGATTCTCCGTATAGGCGGAAAGGACCAGTTCTTCTTCTCCGTGGTGCGTGCTGCCAGCCACAATCACAGGGGCTTTGATTGCGGCCGTCCATTCCGGCAATTTCCCGCTTATTTCCATGTCAAACTTGAAATTTCCGGACACCCGAACCCTGTTTTCATCCGCCCCGATCGCCTTCAGCCTTTCAGCGTCCAGATTGCTCTGCATACTGAACACGGTTACATAGGAGAAAACCTTTCTCATAAAGAATGCGAGCTTCCTGTACCCCTTTGATGATTTTTCGGATATCCTGCCGTTTACAATAATCACCGGCACATTTTTTTTGGCTGAAACCCTGAAAATATTCGGCCACAACTCGGTCTCCATAACAATGAACGTTCTCGGATTGGTCCGCCTGAATGCTTTTTCGAGAATCCACTTTATATCAAAGGGCAAATACACCACCTTCACTCCTTCAGGGACCTTATCGGAGGCGACCTTCAGGCCGGTATCGGTAATCGTTGAAAGAACTATCGGGATATCAGGGTATTTTCCCCTCAGTTGCCTCAGCAACTGGAGGACAGCACTCACCTCACCAACGGAAACAGCATGCACCCAGAAAGAAGAGGCCATCTCCGGAAGCGATCCCAGTTTTTCCCGAACCCATTTCCGGCGCAACTCTTTCGGTCTTTTCAGGTACTGGGGAATGAACAGGAAGAATATTACCAGCGTATAGACAAAACTATAAATCAAAAACATGGCAGCGGTTTACCACGGAAACGCAGCGGCAACAGATAGAAGAAGGCATTGGGGAGTAATGCGCAGGTTTCCGGCGATCACTGCATAATCCTTGGCGCTTATCTTCTCTGTGCCGTTCGTGGTGAACGGTATTTGGCTCCGGCTTCGCCGGATCAGGATTATCTTTTCCATCCCGCCATTTCTCCGACCATCCCGGCGACCCTCTCGGATGCATTTTTTTCAGAATATATATCCTTTATTTTGGTATAGGCCTCCATCATGCCTTTTCTGCGGGACCCATCGGAAAGTATCTTCCTTAACTCGCTCACGATATTTCCGGCAGTCGCATCAGACTGAAGAAGTTCTTTCACGACCTCCCGGCCTGAAAGGATATTCACCAGGGAAATGTACTTCACCTTAACAATCAGCCTGCCGATCCAGTAGGTCAGAGGGAATAATTTGTATACAACCACCAACGGGACGCCGAGAAGGGCGGCCTGCAATGTCGCAGTACCCGAAGTAATAACAGCGGCCTCTGAAGCGGCCAGGACTTTCAGCGACTCTCCCTTATTTATGGCAACTCCCTCTTCCCTGAGCAAACGCACTATCGTGCGGTATTTCTCCATATCAGTATTCGGGGCAAAGGGAATACAGAACTGATAATCTGCGTAAACCTTCTTGAATTCCCTTACAACGGCAAGCATCAGGGGGAGGATCCTTTCGAGTTCATGGGGCCTGCTGCCAGGCAAAAGCGCCAGCAGAGGCCTTCCTTTCCCGATCCCCAAGGCAGACTTCAGCTCGTCCTTTTCGAGCGGCAGATTTTTTATCTCATCATACACAGGATGACCGACAAATTCGCAGTTGAGCCCGACCGTACGGTAGATCTCTTCTTCAAAGGGCAGCACAACCGCCATCCTGTCGACCAGCCGCGCGATCTTTGCCACCCTCTTTTTTCGCCATGCCCAAACCTGCGGGCTCACGTAGTAGAAAACCTTTATATGGTTTTTCCTGGCTTCCTGCGCGAGTTTCAGATTGAAATCAGGGTAATCTATAAGCACAAGCACTTCGGGTTTCCGGCTCTGCAGTGCGCTGACAGCCTTCCGGAAGGTTTCTTTAATTGTCCGGACTGAAGAGATAGCCTCTGCAAGACCAAATGCGCTCGATATCCAGGAGATGATTTCGACACCGGCCTGCTGCATCCTCTCCCCGCCAACGCCGATTATGCTTATGTCCGGCTTCTGCTTCCTCAGGGCTGAGGCAAGCAGGGCTCCATAGAGTTCCCCGGAGGTCTCCCCTGCGACGATCATGATCGTTTCAGACATTATTGATAAGGGCAGCTATCTCCTTTACAGCCTCTTCAGGCAACTCAGGATAGATAGGCAGCGAGAGCACTTTTTCCGCTGCGTCCTCTGCAACAGGGAAATCTCCCTTTTTGTGTCCCAGAAAACTGACCGCCTCCTGAAGGTGGAGGGGAACGGGATAATAAACAACAGAAGCAATATCCCTGTCACGGAGTGTCTTCTGTATCTTATCTCTTTTCGGACTCCTCAGCGTATACTGATGATACACGTGTTTTGCACCGGGCCTTTCCACGGGCAGCGTGATGCTGTCCGAAAGAAACTCATTGTAGAGGGCCGCCCTTTGCCTCCGCTTCTCATTGTACTCATCAATGCGTTTAAATTTAACGAGAAGTATGCCTGCCTGAATCTCGTCAAGCCTGCTGTTGAAACCGACCTTTTCATGCTTATAGGAGCCTTTTGAGCCGTGGTTTCTCAGCTGTCTGATATCATCCGCCTTCAGCCGGTCCTGCAACAGCACCATCCCGCCGTCACCAAACGCGCCGAGGTTCTTTGACGGATAAAAACTGAAGCATCCCGCATCCCCGAAGCTTCCTGTTTTTTTCCCGTTGATCTCAGCGCCAAAAGACTGTGCACAGTCCTCGATTATCAGCAAATTATGTTTTCTTGCTATTCTGCCAATACGTTCCATGTCTGCAGGATGGCCGAAGATATGAACAGGCAGTATCGCCTTTGTCCTCTCGGTTATCTTCTCCTCTATCCGGGCGGGATCTATGTTCATCGTATCCGGTTCAATATCAGCGAAAACAGGGGTTGCGCCGGTATAAAAAATAGCCTCGGCCGTCGCAAAAAACGTAAAAGGGGTTGTTATTACCTCATCCCCCTCCCCTATGCCGAGGGCCTCCACCGCAAGGTGAAGGGCGTCTGTTCCAGAGGCAACACCGATCGCTTCAGATACGCCATGATAGCGGGCGATCTTCTGTTCCAGCTCAAGCACCTTCGGTCCGAGGATATACTGGGTGCTTTCCAGTATCTCGGTCATCGTTTCAATTATCTCACCCTTTATTTCAGAAAACTGCTTCTTAAGATCAATCATCGGAATCATCTAAAAATCTCCAGTGCGCAATTATTTTGTATGAAAGAGGTGAATTCTGACTTGCCTGCCCTCTCCGGATACTGCCTGCTTCCGTTCAAACTAAACCTTCAGCATTTCATTTATCTTCAGGACGACTTCCAGCGCTTCCATTGCTTCCTTCCCCGAGACCATCGGCCTTTTTCTCTGCTGAACGCAGGAGATGAAGTCAGCCAATTCCTCTTTCAGGGGCTCTTTGGCTTCAGGTTTCACTACATCAAAGGAAATATCCCTCCCCTGTTTGAAATAACGCCTGACCTCCTGACTCTGATAGTCTACGGAAATATACGTGTCCTCCTGGTGGATCCTCAGCTTTCTCATCTTCTCCGGGGCAAGTCTGCTCGCCGTAACCAGGGCTTTGCAGCCGTTTTCAAACTCAAGCCATGCCTTGGCAACATCAACCTTGCCGGTCATAACACTGTCACCGGTGGCCCGTATTTCCTTCACCTTTGAGCGGACAATGCTCAGCACAATGTCGATGTCATGGATCATCAGATCAAGGGTAACATCCACATCAACTCCTCTGCCGAGGAAAGGGGAGAGCCGCTCTGCCTCGATAAATTTCGGGGCCTTGATCATCTCAGTAGCAGCAATAATCCCGGGGTTGTACCGCTCGAGATGACCGACCTGAAGAATAAGATTGTTTTTCTCTGCGGCCTGAACAATCTCAGCGGCTTCATCCAGTCGGTCTGTTATCGGCTTTTCGATAAAAAGATCCTTCCCCGCATTCAGACAATCCATGGCGATACAGTAATGCGTATTGGTCGGAGTGACTATACTCAGGGCATCACACACCGCGATAAGGTCAGCATACCCCGAAAAACACCCGCAACCATACTTACAGGCTATTTCTTCGGTTTTTCTGCTGTCGACGTCGGCAATCCCGACGAGTTCTACGCCTTCAATGCCGGAAAATATCCTTGCATGATGCTGTCCGAGATACCCGACCCCAATTACTCCAACACGTAGTGACACGGCTTCTCCTTACCTGAATATGAGACTATATTTTGCACTATCGGACAGTTTTTCAGCAAGGAGATTAACGTCAGGAGAAGCTGTCCTGTTGGCTCAGTGATAATTCCCGCGAGAAGGAGATGCATTGCCCGGGCCTGCACATTTCATAAATTTCCGGCAAATTAAAACAGATTGAGACTGCGGAAATCAAGAGGGACCTCCGTTCCGAATTAAGGAGAAGGATCAAGCAGGCCCCGGAAAATATCCTGCCCATACCATCCTTTTTTTAGGTTTCAGACTTGTCAATCGTCCTTTTACATACAGAAGCAGCGACAGGAGATAAAACATAGTCGCAAGTGAAGCGAAACGCTGAACCACATAGGTCACCGCTTGGGTCTGTATAGGATGGGCGACAAAAAGAAGCGCTGAAAAAAGAGCAGTCAAACGTGAAAGATGAAACGTAACTCGTGACGGGGGACTGGAGACTGGTAAAGCCTGGTTTCCTGGTCCCTGAGTTCTGAAAACCGGCAGCTGAGAGCTAAAAAACGGTGTCCTGAATGTCAGAATTATGAAAAAATAAACCAGTACCGCGTTGATGATATGAATAATAAGATTAACCACATGATAGCCGGCTACATTAAAACCGCCTGCCTGATAGTTAAGCGAAAAAGACAGATAGCCCATAAAGCGTCTGGGATTATATTCGTAGCCCGTCGTGCTTGCAATGAAATTTCTGATATCCTGGATAAGAGTGTTATCGACAATCTGCGGTATCCCATCCCACTGAAACGGATTAAAGAAGGTATTGGAATAGGCAAGAAAACCGACAGATATAATAATCAGCAGGTGTATAACAGGCTGCTTAAGAAAATCTGTTATTTCATGCGTCTGTGAAGATGATTCTTTGTGCTCTTGCGATTTCTTTCCCATATATTCAGATCATCAGTTAGTTGAAAGAAGATTAAGCATATCGTAAATATTAAATTATCTCTTTGACTATTTCAACCGTACTGATTCGCCTGGCAACTGTGTGAAGAAGCAGCATGATCGTTAGTCCTTGACGAGATCGATTACCGTCACCTCAGGCGGGGAAAGAAAACGGATCGGCGGCCCCCAGGTGCCTGATCCCCTGCTCACATAGAGATGAGAACCGTTTGCGAGTTTCTGAAGCCCGGCATGGACAGGATAATACATCCGCGTAACCAGGCTGAAAGGAAAGATTTGACCTTTGTGCGTATGTCCTGAGAGTTGAAGATCAAAGAGGCCCTGGCTTTCGCTGTCTATTGCAGGCCTGTGCTTCAGGAGTAAGGTAAATATTCCTGACGGCAGGGATGAAAGTACATCTCTTTCAGAAATCGGAGCACCAAGGCCGAAAAAGCGTGCCGTTGGATCATCCACTCCTGCTATCGTAATCAGACCTTCAACCGTGTGGGCCTTCCCGCGAAGCATTATTATCCCTGCCTGTCCGGCGCAATCAATTGATTGAGCGAGACCGGCATAGAACTCGTGGTTTCCGGTAACACCGAATTTGCCGTATTTCGGTCTCACATCAGCCAGAAGCTGCGCAAACCCCTTTGCCCCGCATATCTCGGCATCGACAAGGTCACCGGTTGAAACAAGGATATCAGGATTTGCTTTTTTCACCTCTCTCAGAATGCTCCCGAGCCTCTCTTCCCCAACTATCAGCCCGAGATGGACGTCAGATATCTGCACGATCCTCAGCCTTTCCAGACCCGAAGGAAGTTTATGTGTCCCGAGAATGACATGCTCAGTGCGTATCTGTTTTGCTTCAAAATAGCCGTAGACCGCAATTACTGCTGCAAGGCCGAGCGGGACAAAAAAAGCAGTGCGCGCTGAAACAGATAGAGAGGAGACATCGCGCGTCAGAAGAAGCCCTGATGCATAAAGAAGGAAGCGATATGCGTCAAGGACAAAAGAAGATGAGACAAACAGGAATACCAGTCCGAGCCAGGTATACCCAAGGTAGGCGGCAAGGGTGGCAAAACTCTCATGTCCTGATCGTTCCAGCATCCTTACGATAAAAGGACAGGCCACCATCGCCAGAATAAAACATATCATAAGCAAAGAGGCGCCGGGGCCAGGATGCAGAGCTGCTTTTGCCTTCATGAAAACGTAGAAATTGCATGCCCCGTACAGAAGAAAAAAAACGACCAGGAAAGCAGACATATCAGGTTGTCTCCTGCTGGTAAAAAAAGCGGATAATATTTTTCCTCGTGTTTCTTTCTTCATTCGTGGGAAAAGAATTCATTTTTTATAATACCACACGATGTGCAGTATACTATTTAAATGTCTCCGCAGGCACACTGGACCGCCTCTGAGAAAACATGCGGCGCCCCGTAGAGCAAGCTTTCCCGGAGGTATTTTGCGACGGATGTTTGCTATAATGAACAGGCACGCTTCCAAGAATAATAACGGGGGAAAGGAAATATCGACAATGATACATTACAAGGCATTTATGCTTATATTTCTCTGTATTTTATGTGCCGGGAACATCGCATTCGCGGCTGAACCGGACATACAGCGCCACTTCGATGAGGGGAACGCGTATTTCAATGAGGGACAGTACGGAAAGGCCATCGAGTCATACAACCGTGTGGTAGCTTTATATCCTGACTTTGTTCAGGCCTATTACAACCGGGGACTTGCTTACTATAAGGCAGGCAAGTACGATGAGGCCATCGCGGATTACAGCAGGGTTGTATCAACGACATCCGGCAACGCGGATATCTACAATAACCGGGCCCTCGCCTATCTGAAGAAAGGGGAATTCGAAAACGCGATCTCGGACTACACAAAAGTACTCGCTTTAAACTCCCGTTATCCCGACGCGTACCATAACCGCGGGATAGCCTATGCAAATGTCGGGAAATTCGATGAAGCCATAGCGGATTACAACCGGGTTATTGCGATAAACCCGAAGGACCCGAACATTTACCTTTCACGAGGGGTGGCCTTTACCAAAAAAGCGATGGAGGATTTCCAGAGGGCATGCGACATGGGCAGCAAGTTTGCCTGTGAGAACCTGAAACAGCTTTCCCGGTAGCGCCCTGAAGACAAACACCCTGCAGCCTGGAATAACAGGTGCAGAAGCGATTTTATTCATTTTACGTTGCTCTGAATGTTTTTGAATTCCCAAGAGAACGGATGCGTATCCTCCATCCAGTCCCCCTTTGCTCCGGTTTTGCCTCTATCGACATTGACCCTCCCCTGTGATATCCTGTTACCATGAAAAAAAGCGCTATCCTGTCAGGAGGAAGAAATGACCTTGGATAAGGATATTGACGTTACCGGCCAGGCATGCCCTATGCCATTGATTACCCTTGCCAAGGAAGTACGTACCATGCTAAAAGGCCAGACGGTGCGTGTCACCGGCAATGACCCCCTCTTTGAGGAGTCTGTTCTTGATTTTTGCCGGGAGGGGAACCACGAAATTCAGGAAACCAGTCACAACGGGAAGAAAGTGAGCATCGTCTTCATAATCTAACCGGACAATTCCGAAAATAATAAAATGCATGGGAGGAGAGAATGAACAAGAAAGGGACAATCCTCTTACTGAGCGGTGAAATGGATAAGGCGCTTGCTGCGTTTATTATTGCCACGGGATTTGCCGCGTTGGGGGTCGAGATGAAAATGTGGTTTATGATCTGGGGCCATAATTGCCTGAAAAAACGCCGGAGTTTATTTTCGCTCCGGAGGAAACCTGACCCGGAGAGGGAAGGCACCTACCGCAATCTGGAAACGGACAATCTTTTCCAGCCACTGGTAGAAATGATCAACCGCGGCGGCCCTGACCATCTGCCGCTGTCACAACTCAACCTCATGGGACTGGGACCTCTCATATTGGGCAAAATGCTCAAAAAGAAAAATATCCCGACCCTGAAAGAGTTCATTAAGAATGCAGATGATCTGGGCGTCAAATTCATCATGTGTCAGATCTGTTTCGATGCGCTGGGCCTGAGTGCAGATGATCTGATTGTGCCGAATGTCGAGATAAAGGGAGTCGCTGCCTACATGAAAGATACCATGGAGGCCCAGGTAAATTTATTTATCTAGGGAACGGAAGGAAATATGGACACGAACTCCAGATTGGATCAGCAAAAACTTCTGGACTCTTTACGCGAGGATAACAAGCTTTTGCTTTCAGCCCTCGAAAAGACCGAATGCGGAAAGAAATTGCTTCAACAGAGAGAAGAATTTTCCCTGCTGTTGGATGTCGGCAAACAAATCGTCTCCGAACTGAGCCTGGAAAAGGTTTTTACTCTGGTCGCCGACAAAGCCCGGGATATTGTCCATGCTGATCTCCTCGTCGTGCCGATGCTGAATGAAAACCGTGACAGGTATACCTATGTGGCAGCCTCCGGTGCTCACGCGGAGGATGTGCTCGGGATAAGTTTTGCCATTAATATCGGCATGTGCGGCTGGGTCTTGCAGAATGAACGAAGTCTGCTGTTTGGTGAAGACAGTCCATGCTGGCTGGATGAGAAGACAGCATGGGAAGAAGGTCAGCAATCAGCCCTGTTGGTCCCTTTATTCGGCCGGAAGAAAATTATCGGCGGACTGTCTGCACTGGGCAAGACAGGGGGAGGAAGTTTTACCCAGCATGATCTTGATCTGTTGACGGTGTTCGCGAACCAGGTAAGCATTGCTATTGAAAATGCGCGTCTCTTCCAAAATCTGGAAAACGAAGTCCACGAACGTACTCAGGCAGAAGAGGCGCTGAGGGGAAGCGAGCAATTTATATGGAACATCCTTGACACGGTGGACGAAGGTTTTATCGTCGTCGACAGGGATTTCCGCCTCCTGATAGCAAACAAGGCCTACTGCAGGGAGTTCGCCGGGACATGCGACAATATCATCGGCAGACACTGCTACGAAATTACCCATAAAGCAGACCGGCCGTGTCATCAGAATAGAGCAGACTGTTCCGTTCATCATGCGTTTGTTACAGGGGAGCCCTGTTCCGCAGTTCACCGGCATGAAAATGAAGATGGCACGATACTATATTTTGAGACAAAAGCCTTTCCGGTTAAAGATGCCGCGGGCTCTGTTACATCCGTAATTCAGACAGTCAACAATGTAACGGAAAAGCGCCTTCTTGAAGAAGAACGAGTGAAGACGCAGAAACTTGAGGCCATTGGGACATTGGCCGGCGGAATCGCGCACGATTTTAACAATCTGCTGCAGGGGGTATTCGGGTATATCTCTCTCGCCAAAATGAACGTCAACCAGACAGAACGGGCTGTTACGATGCTTGAGAAGGCCGAGCAGGCCCTGAATCTTTCGGTGGGCCTTACCACGCAGCTTCTGACCTTCTCAAAGGGTGGAAAACCAGTTAAGAAGAAGCTGGCGCTTCGGTCCGTAATCGAAAGCTCGGCAGGGTTCGCCACCAGCGGTTCCCGGGTTAATTGCCGCATAACACTTGACGACGACCTGTGGACCGTGGAGGCAGACGAAATACAGATCGGACAGGTGATCCAGAATATCGTGCTCAATGCTGATCAGGCGATGCCCTTAGGGGGCACGATAGTTATCAATGCAAAGAATGTACTGGCCTCCAGGGATTGGATGCCTCATCTCTCAGGAGAAAAGAAGCTTGTGATGATCTCTGTTCAGGACAGCGGCATCGGTATCCCCGGCCAGTATCTGCAGAAGATTTTTGATCCCTATTTTACGACCAAAGAGAAAGGAAGCGGCCTGGGATTGGCAACGTCCTATTCTATTGTCAAAAATCATGGGGGAGCAATCGATGTTGCCTCGGAAGTGGGCAGGGGAACCACATTTTTTATTTATCTCCCTGCGATTGAATCGGAAGAAGATATTTCTGAAACTCCGGCTGAATCCTCAGCTCCTTGCAGGGGGAAGATCCTGTTGATGGATGACGAGCAAATCGTGCGGGATACAGCCGGAGAAATGATACGGTCGCTTGGACATGACGTTGACTTCGCTGAACACGGCGAAGCTGCTTTGGGAAAATATCAGGCTGCCAGAGAGTCAGGCAATCCCTTTGATATTGTCATTATGGATCTCACCATTCGGGGAGGAATGGGGGGGAGAGAGACTCTTGAGCGGTTATGTGCTATTGATCCCGGTGTCCGGGCCGTTGTGTCAAGTGGTTACTCGGATGATGCTGTTCTATCGGATTACCAGACCTATGGATTCAAGGCGCGCCTGAGTAAGCCTTATAGAATTGCGGAGCTGAGAGAAACGCTGAACGCGTTAC
Organism: uncultured Nitrospira sp.; assembly: GCA_963746295.1. Classification (GTDB taxonomy): domain Bacteria; phylum Nitrospirota; class Thermodesulfovibrionia; order Thermodesulfovibrionales; family UBA6898; genus JAOUFP01. Next base: position 13,385 of record CAVVAQ010000004.1, read on the forward strand.
TGGGATTATAAATAATCCAGGAACTCCTCCCATCTTCCCGTCAGGAACAGGCAGTTCCCCTGTTTCTGTACATTATTCTGACTGATGAGCTTCCTTTCTGCAGGAGAATTTCATCAGCAGAGAGGCTGCTGTAAAGCATTTCGCAAAAAGTCGGCATGTTCCGTTTGCATGAAGCCCATAAAACATATTGAATGAACACCTCATATATTATTATGATAGACAGCAGCGACCGAGGCTTTCAGCGAAGAAACAAAAGGAAGACTGACGATATGCAAAAAACAAAGACATCCCTAATCAGTTCTGCGCTTGGAAACCTGTTATTGATTCTGATATTTTGTTCCCCTGCAACAGCCACTGCCGCGCCTGTGGACCACGTGCCGGAGACTGCCACGCGGAGGGATAAGATCATCGCCGCCATACCAAGCGACTTGTCACCAACGTATTTCAGAGATAAGAAGACCGGTAAAGCATCCGGGTTTGCCGTTGACATATTCAATGAAGTGGCACGAAAAGCAGGTTTTACAGTTGAATATATTTACGGAAAGCCGTGGGACGAGTTAATCGAGTTTGTCCGCACCGGCAGGGCCGATGTAGATTCCGAGTTTGACCATAGCTCCCGAGAGGATGGACCTTGTGGCGTTTACCGATCCGATTGAACTTGCCCCGGTAAACCTGGTCGTGTCGAGCGACAGCAAGATAACAGGCCTTGGCCCAGGCCTCACCGTAGGCACGTTACGAGGCAGTATTCCGGAAAAAATTATGAAAAAAGATTACCCCTCGGTCAAAGTCGAGCTCTTTGACGAGCTTGACCGGGTGCTATTTGCGCTTCTTTCCGGACGCATTGACGCTGCATTTGTTTTAACACCTAATCTCCTGCTGCTCGCCAAAGATGCGGACGTTGCTTATAAAGTCAGGGTTGTCTCCCCGCCCATCTTTGAAGCCAAGCGGGGTATCGCCTTGAGAAAGGATGATGTCGGGCTTCTTACCAGCCTCAACAAAACTATCGGGGAGTTCGTCGGTTCTCCCGAATACAAGAAGATATATGAAAAATGGTACGGCAAGCCGAAACCATGGTGGACAATCGGGAAAATTCTTCTTCTTGCCGCAGGTATCGTCATTGTGGTAATCATCACCATGGCTGGATGGAGACATCGCTCCATCGTTAAACTGAACAGAAGCCTTATTGCCAACATTGAAGAGCGGGAAAAAACAGAGAACGCGCTCAGAGAAAGCGAAGAAAACTTCCGGACTCTGTTTGACAAATCAGCGGATGTTATTTTTCTGGTCGATTCAACCGGCAGAATAGTCGATGTGAATGAGATGGCCTCCGTACGCTACAAATACAGCAGAGAAGAACTCCTGGACATGAATGTTTCGCAGCTTGATACCCCATCCGATTCAGTGAATGCACCTGAACGGATAGGGAAAGTAAAGAAGTATGAATGGGCGGTCTTTGAAGTTGAGCATGCGACGAAGGACGGCATGATAATCCCTGCGGAAGTCAACAGCCGCCTCATCACAAGAAATGGAGTACCTCTATTACTAAGCAACTGCCGGGACATAACTGAGCGCAAGAGGGCTGAAGAAGGGCTCAGGGAAGAAAAGGAACGACTTGCAGTTACGCTCAACAGCATAGGCGATGCTGTTATCGCTACCGATGTGGAACAAAAGATAACGACTATCAACAAGGTAGCTGAACAGCTGACCGGATGGTCAGCAGAAGAAGCTATGGGGAAACCCCTGGCTGAGGTGTTTACGATTATCAATGAAACAACAAGGGAGAAGTGCGGAAATCCGGTGGATAAAGTGCTCGCAACCGGCCTTGTTGTCGGTCTGGCTAATCATACCGCACTCATCAGGAGGGATGGCACGGAAATCATCATTGACGACAGCGCGGCTCCCATTAAAGACCGGGGGGACAATACGGTCGGAATCGTACTTGTATTCCGTGACATAACAGCAGAATACCGCAGGGAACAGGAAATACAGAAGATGCAGAAGCTTGAATCGCTCGGTCTGCTCGCGGGGGGACTGGCACACGATTTTAACAATCTCCTCACGTCCATTATGGGAAATGTCAGTCTTGCAAAGATGCAGCTCGGCGCAGAACACACATTATTCGGGAGGCTTAACGAGGTCGAGAAGGCAACTGAAAGAGCTACCGGACTTACTCAGCAGCTGCTTACGTTTGCCAGGGGCGGTGCGCCTGTCAAGAAAACTGCTTCGCTTTCTGAAATTGCCGAAGACGCCTGTCATTTCGCTATGTCCGGTTCCAACGTAAGATGCAGTTATACTGTTCCTAAAACGCTCTCGTGTGCTGAAGTCGACAGGGGACAGATGAATCAGGTATTCAACAATCTGATGATCAATGCCATTCAGGCAATGCCGAACGGCGGAACAGTGCATATCGGTTTTGAAAACATTTCCCTTGAGGCCCCTGATATTCCACTGTTAGCAGGTGGGGACTATATAAAGATTACTTTTCGGGACGAGGGAATAGGGATTCCTGAAGAAAATCTGGACCGCGTATTTGATCCGTATTTTTCGACAAAAGCAGCCGGACAGGGGCTCGGTCTTGCAACGGTTAATTCTATCCTCAAGCGTCACCAGGGATATATCTCTGCAAAATCAAAGACAGGTATTGGCACTACCTTTACCCTATATATTCCCGCAGCGAAAGACATCATCAGTCCCGAGAAAACGAAAACAGGAGGGCTACAATTCGGAAATGGACGCGTACTGGTGATGGATGACGAGCAGTTGGTAAGGAGCGTGGCAGGAGAGATGTTAACAATGCTGGGATATGAAGTCGGATTTGCAAAGGATGGAAAAGAGGCGATAGAGGCATATCAGCAGGCCGAAAAAGAAAAGCGGCCATTTGATGTGGTGATAATGGACCTGACAATCCCCGCCGGGATGGGGGGAAGAGAAGCCGTGAAAAAACTCCATGAAATCAGTCCTGAGGCTAAGGTTATTGTGTCAAGCGGGTATTCCACGGACCCGATCATGGGTGAATATAAAAAATACGGCTTCCGTGATGTTTTGGTGAAACCCTATAACTCAATCCAGATGAGTGAGGCAATAAGTAAGGTCATGAAAAAAACATAAAAAAGGCCTGCACTTTGGCAAACCCTTGATTTGCTTGGTGGCAGGAAGAGGCTTTGAAGATAGGGTCAAGTACTTTTCACACTTTCACCAGATAACCTGAATCCAGTTCCCCTTAGGCCGCAATCACGTTTGTTTCTTCCTGAAATCCTCACGGTTGTTATGTGATATAATTGTGCAAACTGCAAACTGTAATTGAAATCAGAAAGTCTTTTCTATAACTCCTGCATAAGAAATAAAATCCTTGACAACCCTAGCAGTAAGGATTATGGTTGAATGAGAAGCAGCCAATGCCTTTGAATGGGTAAGGCTTAGAGCTAATAAACTGGGTTAGGAAGCGGGAGTAAGATGCGCTGAGCTACCCTCCAGTAGTGAGGAAGAAGTCGAAGACATCTATCGAAGCTGCCACTTGGAAACAATCTAATGTCTGACCATGACCAAGGTGTTGAGCTTCTTTTTTTTTGATGATGTTCTTCCTGAAGCAAACACCATCTGTGCATGTTGCAGCAGAGCATTAATCAAAATATTTGTAATTGCAAGGGAGTCTCATATGCCGGGATACGACTCTGTATGCAGCAAGTGAGACAAAACGTTTGCAGTATTTCTATCACTCAAGGGCCTTGAAGCTAAGCCGACTGTCAGATATCCCCGGTGTCAGAGCGATCAGGTCAAAAAGCAGAGGTGAAGCAGGATATTCCCTCAATAGGTTTGGGCTGCATCGCTTCTCAATACAAGTGAAGGAATGCGCTGAAAAAATAGTCAGTTAAAATCCATGTCAGTTAGCTGAAAACGCAGAATTTTTAAACAATCCCAAAAAGGAGGGTAAAGAAATGAATATCAGCGAACTTCTTGGAGCAATGGTGCAATCCGGAATGTCGCCTTCTTCCAATGACCGGATGAAGAAGTCTTTGGGATTCGGCGATGATCTGGATGGTTTGGCAGGTAAGTTGGGAGGTTCTTCCGGGCAATCAGACGGTGGAGGAATTACGGATATGCTTTCAAGCGTGTTGGGCGGAGGCAAAAGCAGCGGAGGCAAGAGCGGCGGTGGTATCGGAGACTTACTCTCCAGTGTGCTCGGTGGCGGTCAAAAGACTGGCGCTACCAGCTCAGGCGGAGGTATCGGTGATTTGCTTTCAAACATGTTGGGTGATGCTGGAAAAGCACTCGGCGGCAACAAGAATCTTGCAGTCGGTGGCTTAGGAGCGCTTATCGGCTCAATGTTGGGCGGGGGTGGAAAATCCGTTGGCGGAGCCGTAGGTGGAGGCTTAATGGCCCTGCTCGGCGCCTTGGCTTTCAACGCCCTCAAAGGTGCCGGTCAATCAAATCCTCAGATTCCAGCCGGTCTGCTGGAACCAAATACGGACGAAGACAAAAAGCTTTTGGACCAGAGTTCGGAATTAGTCCTGCGGGCCATGATCAACGCCACTAAGTCGGATGGTCAGGTCGATCAAAATGAAATCAACCGGATTATGAGTAAATTCGATGAAATCGGTGTTGATGAGGACAGTAAAAACTATTTGATGAGTCAACTGCAAAAGCCGATGGTTGTGCGGCAGGGGACGGGAGCGCGATAACAACAGAAGGAGGAAAGAAGCCGATGATCAGAAGAGTGATTGTGGTATCAATCTTTGTAGCCGGACTATTGATAGCTGGGTTATCACAGGCATCGAGCGCAATTATAGAAACCCAGCACCTCATCGTAAGCGATGCCACCGGCAAATTATCGAATGATCAACTGAAAAGCTTGGCCGATCAAGCGCAAGCAATGTTGGAGCGCATTCTTGCATTCTGGTCTGCCGATTCCGGAATAGACCGATTCGGAAAGATACGGGTCGTTTTCGATGCACCACGCAGGGATGTCTATTCCAGTGTCTTTTACTGGGAAAAAAAGGATGGTGAACGTATACGCATCGTTCAGGTCTTCAAGTCTGAAGGATCGCCGCAAATGATGGCGCACAAGCTTACAAGCGCGGTATTTCCCCAAAAGGATAAATTGATTCGCAACATGATGGGTATTCTTACAGAAGCGCAAGTCGGGAATCCGTTAACCTTTCCTATGTGTGGATTCGGCAGTGACGAATGGGTATTGGCTCTTCTGAAAACGAAATCATACATCCCCCTCAATGAATTGGGACCGGATCATGAGTCATGGGGTATGAAGGACGCCGGGGGCGGCAAACTTTCGATTCTTGATAAAGCCAAACAACACAAGGCCTATGCCGAAACAGGGTCTTTCGGAAACTATCTGTTTAAGACCTATGGAATCAACAAGATAAAGCAGCTACAACGACTTTCCCAGGAGAAGGAGAGGCCATGGCAGGACGTGTTCGGGATCAGTCTGCAGGAACTTGAGGCCAATTGGCTGAAGCAGCTGAGGACGAATGGAGAAACAAGAGAGGAAAATGTTTCGATAGTATTAAAGTTGTTTGAAAGAAACCCCGGTACAGCCTGCACGGAGGCGCAGAAGCTTGCATCCAGGAAACAGTAGTTAACCAAGGCAGTATGATTCAATTATTTACTGTGTTTTCCGCCCAACGTGTCACCCCAGCGGACGGCTACAAGCCGCCGCTACGTTCTGTTGTTACATCTTATTTTTTTTCGATAACCTTTAGCAGTCATGACATAAAAAAGACTCTTGAGAATAGCTAATATATTGACTATTATTACAGTTACCACAGAATATCTTTTGGAGGAACTCATGGAAGTAACAATTACCCTTACAGACAAAGAAATTACGTTTTTGCAAAAAATGATTACAGAACTCAATAACTATCAGCATAAACAAATCTCGATTGAAGATGCTATCCATCAGTGTATACGAATGGCGACTTATGAAGAATCAGAAGAGGGGGCATAGTTTCATGAAATTCGTAACATATCTGAACTCAGAAACGAGGCTACCCAAATAGTAACGAAAATAGAAAAAAGCAGAGAGGAGAATATAGTGGGATTTATGATAGGTAGACGATGCAAGGTCAGAACATTAAGTATATCCAGACTCAATTAGGTCATGCATCTATTCAGACAACTCTCGACAGGTATGGTCATCTGCTCAAGGAAGCCCACACAGAACAAGCAACGAAACTGGATAACATTCTTGGCTTTGGTAGAAAAATGGTAGAAATGGACAATAAAAAGGGGTTAGAGGAAGCCCCTAACCCCTTGATTTTCTTGGTGGCGGGGAGAGGATTTGAACCTCTGACCTTCGGGTTATGAGCCCGACGAGCTACCAGACTGCTCCACCCCGCGATTGAACTTGTATCTTAAACTATTCTGTTTTCAGTTGTCAAATGCGGCTGAGACAACGTCAAAGGCGCAAAAATTCACCGGAAGAACTCTTTATCTTGCGCTGATCTTATGAAATTTAGCATAGCTTCATATATAATAAACGAAATGTCTCACTGTTTGGGCATATTAGAAAATGATTGAACTCCTGAAAGAGCACAGATGGGTCCTTGATCTCCTTGACATCACCCTGATGTCACTTATCTTATATCGTCTTCTCCTCATTGTGAAGGGGACAAAAGCTGCGCAGATGCTGATAGGCCTCGGTATCCTGCTCCTTGCCTCACTGGCCTCCAGATACCTTGAACTCTTTACGATTGACTGGCTTATACAGAGTTTCTGGGCGCAGATCGTGATAGCCATTATCGTCCTGTTCCAGCCCGAAATACGAAGGGCACTTGCCCATATGGGAGAGGCCCAGTTTTTGAATTTCGCTACCGCCGAAGGACTGAAATCCCTTGAGGAAATTGTCCGTGCCGCGGTATCGCTGTCGAACAGAAAAATCGGGGCCCTCATTGTTATTGAACGGGACACAAGCCTGAAGGATTTTGTTGAGATCGGAACAAACCTTGACGCACGGGTCTCGAAAGAACTTCTGCTGAGCATTTTTCATCCCACCTCTCCGATCCATGACGGAGCGGTAATTATAAACGGGAACAGGGTCGCTGCCGCAGGGTGTTTTCTTCCGATAACGCTCAGTTCTGACTTAAGCAAGGCGTTGGGGACAAGACACCGGGCAGGCATAGGGCTTACCGAAGAAACCGATGCCGTCGCTATTATCGTTTCAGAAGAGACGGGCCTTATATCGGTTGCGCTTGGCGGCAAAATGGAGGAGAAGATCGATATGGGGACGCTGAGAGACACCCTGACAGATATCTTCACCGTAAAAAAGAGCACCACATGAAAAAATTGTTCACTGAAAACCTTGGCCTGAAAATCTCTGCCGTGCTTATCTCCCTTTTCTTGTGGTTTTTCGTAACTTCGAGGGGGCAGTCGGAGATTACCCTCGACATCCCCCTTGAGTTCAAGAATATCCCCGCAGATATCGGGATTGTAAATACCAGCGTCAAGACAGTCAGTGTAACGGTCAGGGGACAGGAGAGGCCGATGAAAAATCTGAAAGCCTCTGATGTGCGGGTATACGTTGATCTTGAAAAAGCAAAAAAAGGCGAGGGGATATTTTATATCAGCGCTGCTGATATAAAACTTCCCTATGCCCTGACAGCCATGAGTGTAACCCCTTCATCCTTCAAGATCAAGCTGGATGAGACGATTGCGCGAACTGTCCTTGTCGCGCCTGAGGTGACCGGTAATCCCAGAGATGGTTTTGTGGTAAGAGGAATCAAGGTCGAGCCGAAAAGCATTGTCATAAAAGGCCTGAGGCATGAAATAAGAAGACTGCGTACCGTTAAAACAGAACCGCTGGATATTACTGATTTGAATAAAACAGTATCACAGGAATTGAAGATCGATACCGGTGGAGGTAATGTCACACCCACGGTAGAGACCGTAACAGTTACGATAACGATAACGGAGAGATGAGAATGAAATTATTTGGCACCGATGGTATTCGCGGAAGGGTAAACACCTACCCGATGACGCCTGAAAACGCCCTCAGGATAGGGATGGCTGCAGCAATCGTGCTCGGGAAAGAACATCATGGCAGAAATACGGTGCTGATCGGGAAAGACACCCGTCTTTCCGGATATATGATAGAGAGCGCACTCACCTCGGGTATCTGTTCAATGGGCATGAATGTTACGCTTGTCGGTCCGCTGCCGACACCGGGAATATCTTTTTTAACGAGAACCCTGAGGGTAGATGCGGGGGTAGTCATATCAGCATCCCATAACCCCTTTTATGATAACGGGATAAAGTTTTTTTCCTATGACGGGTTCAAACTTCCTGATGACATTGAAAAGAGGATAGAGGAACTGGTGAAGGGCGATTCCCTGGAACACCACAGGGCAAAAGGGGAAGAAGTAGGCAAGGCATATCGTCTCGATGACGCAACAGGGCGCTATATTGAATATATAAAATCAACACTGAGAAAGGGAGTGACCTTCGAAGGCATGAAGCTTGTTGTAGACTGCGCAAACGGGGCCGCATACAAGACTACTCCGTGGCTTCTCAGGGAACTCGGGGCTGAAGTGATTTCGATAAACGACAGTCCCGACGGGATCAATATAAACGAAAAATGCGGCGCCCTGCATATGGAAGGTGTCCGGGAGGCGGTTATCCGGCATAAGGCAGATGCCGGCATAGCCCATGACGGAGATGCGGACAGGACCCTCCTCTGTGACGAAAAAGGAAAGATCGTAGACGGCGATCAGATCATGGGGATGTGCGCTGCGAATATGAATGCAAAAGGAGAACTGAAGAAAAGCACGGTTGTGGCCACTGTCATGAGCAATCTCGGTCTCGAAAAATACCTCGCAAAAAACAGCATAAGACTCCTCAGAACTAAAGTAGGAGACCGTTATGTTGTTGAAAAGATGCTGCAGGATGGATGCAATTTCGGCGGGGAGCAGTCCGGCCATGTTGTATTCCTTGATTACAACACAACAGGCGACGGACAAATAACCGCCATGCAGGTGCTCAATCTTATGAAGGACAGAGACGTGCCGCTTTCAAAGCTGGCCTCTCCGATAAAATTGTTCCCTCAGGTGCTTATGAATGTCGAAGTCGGGAAGAAACAGGACATCAGGGCAGTTCCCGCTATTATGGACGCGATACGGTCAGCAGAGCAGAGATTGGACGGCAGGGGGAGGGTGCTCGTCAGACCCTCCGGGACAGAGCCGAAAATACGGGTAATGCTTGAGGGTGATGATATAAAACTCATAAACAGGATCGGCAGGGAAATCGCAAAGGTCATCCGGGAAACCATGCAGTAAGCCCTTTCGACTCGACCGGTATACACCACAAGGATAACTTCATGGAATTCAGGTAATCTCATGCAGCTTCCTCTTTCCTTTCTCTCCGGTGCGCTGTTTTTCTCTCTTTTTCATTACTTCCCGTTCTCCGGTATAGTCCTGCTTGTTTTTGCTGCGGTAATCCTGATCAAAAGAAAAAAAAGCCTGCTTCTCCTTTTCATTATGATCGGCATCTTTTATTCGGTCTTTCGGTACGTTCCCGCAGGAGACATCCCTGATATCAGGAACAAGGAATTGAGGGTCACCGGCAGGTTTGCCCAGGATAATAACGCGAACGTTTCCAACCGATACAGCCGGCCATTTCTTGTGGATGAAGCATGGGACGAGACCTCAGGCTCGGAGATCGAAGGAGTGCATGACGCAGAGATAGGAGTATTAGCTGACTTTGCGATTGATTCTGATGAGAGGTATGAACTGCTTCTGGAGACAGAAGGAGACAGAAGACGATTGAATCCCGGACAACAGGTAAAGGATCGCGTCTATGGCAGAGTCATATCTGCTGAAAACACCGGAGAAGCTCCCCTGCTTCTTTTTTCCTCTTTCGACAGGCAGAGAGCTTCCCTGAACAGATACATAACAGAAAATTTCAGCGAGGATACAGCAGCCCTGCTTTCTTCTATCACGACAGGAAACACCGCCTCTCTGAGCGACACGTTAAGGGACGACTTTAACGCCACCGGGCTTGCACATATCCTCAGTATCTCAGGAACCCATTTCGGAATGTTTTCGGTAATGCTCTTCGGTCTGTTTGTTTTTTTGATAAAGAGGCTCCCTTACCGGTATCTCCAGAGACTAACGCTCTATTTTTCCCCTTTACAGGCTGCCGCTCTCCTCAGTATTCCCTTTATGATCATGTACCTGGGAATTTCCGGCGGGAGTGTCCCTGCAGTAAGATCTTTTATTATGATAAACCTTTTTCTCTTTGGCCTTCTCATAGACCGGAAGGGCTTCTGGTTGAATTCCCTGCTCTTTGCGGCTGTTATCCTCGTGGTGTGGGACCCGAATGTGATGTCCGGTCTTTCTTTTCAGCTCTCTTTTATCGCAGTGCTTTTTATCGGTTTTGCGCTTGAAAATAAAGGTCCGGATGAAAAAATCTCAAGGCCTGAAGGAAAGAAGGAGCGTCTTGTCCTCTCCCTCAAAAACGCGGTTATTCTCTCTGCTGCTGCGTCCTTGGGAACATCACCCCTTGCAGCCTATTATTTCCATTATGTCTCTCTCGTCTCCCCCCTGTCCAACCTCGTGGTTGTGCCTCTGGTTGGATTTGTCCTGATACCGTTGTCTTTGGTATCTTCCTTTGCGTATATTTTTTCAGGCCATTATCCCTTTGCTCCGTTTGTTTCAGCTACAGCAGACCTGACAATTGCGTTGGTAAGGCTCTTTGCCGGCATATCCCTTTTGCAGAACTGAGAGTGCCGGCTTTCCGCCTGTTTTATGTATTTTCTTTTATTCCGGTTTTCTCCTCTACCTTGTTTCAGGGAGGAACAAAAAAATGCTTGCGCTGCCGTTTATCCCTTTCTGTGTCTATGCCATTCTGGTCATATCCGAGAAAAAGGACCTCAGCGTCACCTTTGTCGATGTGGGGCAGGGTGATTCAGCGGTCATAGAATTGCCTGACAGCAAAGACAATCGTGGTGGATACCGGCAGGACCGGGAAAGAAACCGCGGCATTTCTCAGGTATCGGGGGAAAAGAGATATCGATGCACTGGTGCTGACCCATAGTCACCCTGACCATACCGGTGGCCTGGAATACCTTACTGAAAGGTTCACGGTGAAGGAGATATGGGACAATGGCCGCATTTCTTATCCCCCGGGGCTGTCTGATCAATACAGGACACAGGACGCTTGAAAGGGGTGATATGGTTGCAACGCCAGCTTACAGGATCACAGTCCTTCATCCCTACAGGGAATTCTATACCCTTTCAGAGGACAGCTACTCCGAAGAAAATAGTTCCTCCCTTGTATTAAAGGTAACAGGGCAGACAAAGGTCTTTTCTCCTTGCAGGAGATATAGAGGAAGAGGCTGAGGAAGACATCGTCGCACCTGAAAAAATGGCTCCCGTGCGATGTCATGAAAATTCCCCATCACGGCAGCAGGACATCGGCTCCGGATGATTTTCTTGCGGCAGTATCCCCTTCCATAGCTGTGATATCGGTGGGGAGGGACAATTCCTTCGGGCATCCGAGCCAGGAAGTCCTGGAGAAGTTGGAGGGCAAAAGAATATTCAGGACAGACCAGGACGGCGCGGTAAAGATCGTTGAAAACGGAGAAGATCTTCTTGTCAAGACCTGCCGCGAATTCATGTTCCAAAAGGCGGACAACTTCGCCACGGAAAAGGAAAATATCAGGAAGCTTTTTACGTGTGGTGATTGTCCTCCCTGTATCGCGCAATGCATATTTGCCTTGCAGTTTCAGATGAATGAAGCGATAGAGGATACTCAGAAAATACTATCTGTTGAGGACTTTGCAGCTTCTTTTGCGAAATAGGTGAGGATGATATCAGCGCCTGCACGCTTTATTGAAGTCAGGACTTCCATCATCGCGCGTTCTTCGTCTATCCAGCCGAGTTTTCCGGCAGCCTTGATCACGGAATATTCACCGCTTACATTATAGGCAGCGACAGGCAGGTCAAAGGTTCTCTTTGATATCGGAAATAATGTCAAGATAGGTCATGGCAGGCTTTACCATCACAATGTCCGCGCCCTCTTCAATGTCCAGGGCAACTTCCTTTAAGGCCTCTCTCCTGTTTGCGGGGTCCATCTGGTAAGAACGCCTGTCACCGAACTGGGGGACTGATTCTGCAGCATCCCTGAAAGGCCCGTAAAAGGCTGAGGCGTATTTTGCGGCATAACTCATGATCGGCACCTCAGAAAATCCTTCTGCATCGAGAGCTATCCTGATCGCTTCGACCCTGCCGTCCATCATGTCCGACGGCGCAACCATATCAGCGCCTGCCTTTGCATGGGAGACCGCTTCTTTTGCGAGCAGCTCAAGGGTCGGGATCGTTCTTGACATCCCCGTTTTCGATTATCCCGCAGTGACCGTGGCTTGTGTATTCGCACATGCAGACATCAGTAACCACATACAGTTCCGGTATTTTGTTCTTGATGGCCCTGATCGCTTTTTGTACAACGCCGTGCGGATCATAGGCGCCGGAACCGGTCTCGTCTTTGTGCTCAGGAATGCCGAAGAGTATCACGGAAGGAATGCCGAGCGAATAGACCTCCTTTGCATGTTTGACAATCTTGTCGACTGATTCCTGATAACATCCGGGCATTGATTTTATCTCTTTGCGGACGTTTTTTCCGTAGGTGACAAACAGCGGGTAGATAAAATCATCAGGAGAAAGCGAGGTCTCCCTCACCATTCTCCTGATGGTCTCGTTTTTTCTCAGTCTCCTTGGTCTCTGATAAGGGAACATAGACGGATTATCTTATCCGCAGGAACTGCACCCTGAACCGCATGATGAAGCCTGAGGGAGGCTCGTCGCCGTTGATCACAAAGCCTTCGCCCTGTTCGGTCTTGATGTAGTCGATTTCCTTGCTGCTCAGGCTTTCAGAAGCATCTTTGTCGACAAAGACCTTGAGTCCGTTTTTCTCGATAGTCTCGTCACTTCAGATGCCTTTTCATCCAGATCCATGCCGTAGCTCGGGCCGCAACAGCCTCGAACCATGAATGAATATCCTCAGGCCCCAGCCTTCCTTGCCTTCGGCCTTGAGTATCTCTTTCGCCTTTTCGGCCGCGATATCAGATATTTTCAACATATAAACCTCCAAAAATTTACTTACTTTTAGCATAAGAAAAAACCTGTTGAAAAAGCAAATTTTTCGAAAAACTGAAGTTTTCAGAGTAACTTTTGACGAGTAAATGGCACGTGATTATTTTATTTCTTCCGTATCTCCCGATGTAACGGAAATATATTTTTTGCCTCAAAAGCTCCTTCTCTCTGGCAAAGACTGAGAAATCATGGTAAAGTATTTTGGTTTGCACGTCCTCATTGCGCAGTGCATACATTAATAGAACGTATAGAAGGAGGATCGATTGGCAAAAGGAAATGAAAGACTCGGGAAATTACTGATGGGCATTGAGAACAGGACCGCGTCTGTCGGTGTTATCGGTCTGGGCTATGTCGGTCTTCCGCTGGTTCTGGAATTCATAAAAGCAGGATTCCCTGTCAGGGGGTTTGATCTTGATGAGAAGAAGATCAAAATTCTGAAGCAGGGAGGAAGTTACATAAAGCATATTCCGGCAGAGAAGATCACATCCATGAACAAGACCGGCCGTTTTCTCCCTACTTCTGATTTTTCGAAGATCAAAACAACGGATTGCATCATCATCTGCGTCCCTACCCCTTTAACAGAGTACCGGGAGCCTGACATATCGTATGTGGTAAACACCACAGAGACAATCAGCAGATACCTGAGGCCCGGTCATCTTATTTCACTCGAAAGCACGACCTACCCGGGGACGACCGATGAGGAGATGAAACCGATACTCGAGCGCACAGGAATGAAAGCGGGCAGGGACTTTTTTCTTGCCTTTTCACCTGAACGGGAAGACCCAAACAACCCGGACTTTTCCACATCCACCATTCCCAAGGTCGTTGGAGGATATACTGCCGGCTGCCTCAAGGCCGCTGATGCCCTGTACAGGACAATCGTGGTAAAGACTGTTCCCGTCTCTTCCACGAAGGTTGCCGAGGCGAGTAAACTGCTCGAAAATATTTATCGTGCGGTCAATATCGCCCTCGTCAATGAACTGAAGATGTGCTTTGAGCGTATGGGCATAAATATCTGGGAGGTCATTCACGCGTCGAGGACAAAGCCGTTCGGCTTTCAGGCCTTTTATCCGGGCCCGGGACTTGGCGGCCACTGCATCCCGATCGATCCCTTTTATCTTACCTGGAAGGCCAGGGAGTATGATTTTCATACACAGTTCATAGAACTCGCAGGGGATGTGAACACCGGCATGCCCTACTATGTTATCGGAAAGGTCGTTGATGCGCTGAATGCAAAGGGAAAGAGCATCAAAGGCGCGAAGGTTCTTCTGCTCGGTCTTTCCTATAAAAAGGATGTTGACGACATGCGCGAGTCTCCATCGCTGAAACTCATCACCCTGTTGCAGGAAAAGGGCGCAAAGGTCGACTATAACGATCCGCATGTGCCGAAGACCATTAAAATGAGAGAGTATGACCTCAGGATGTCCTCTGTGCCGTTAACAGAAAAGAATTTAAAAAAATTTGATTGTGTTCTTATCTCAACAGACCACTCGGCATACGACTATGCGTTCATCGTGAAACACAGCAGGCTGATCGTTGATACGAGAAACGCAACCGGAAAGATCCGGTCAAATAAGATCGTGAGGGCCTGAGGACATGCATGGGTATAGGACAGAGATGTTTTTTGCAGGTTTCAGGTCTTCTCTGAAAAAAGACACTGCGAGGGAAAACTGCGCATGAAGATCCTGGTTACCGGCGGCGCAGGATATATCGGAAGCCATATGGTCAGGACCCTCGCTGAAAAAGGGCGCCATGATATCGTTGTGTATGACAACCTTTCTACAGGCAATAAGGGATCCCTCCTTTACGGACGGCTGACGATAGGGGACCTGGCAGATATCCAGGCGCTCGATACGCTGTTCAGCACAGAGAAGTTCGATGCTGTGATGCATTTTGCGGCGCATATCATCGTGGATGAATCAGTCAGAGAACCGATCAAGTATTACCGGAACAATTTTGCGAATGCTCTGAACCTCATTGATATGTGTCTGAGACACCAGGTAAATACCTTTATCTTTTCCTCTACCGCTGCTGTGTACGGCATACCGGAGAAGGTCCCTGCTGCGGAAGAAGCGCTGCCGCTACCGATAAACCCTTACGGCACTTCCAAACTTATGGTCGAGCAGGCGCTCAGGGACATAAGCCTTTCTTCGGATCTGAGATATGTTGCATTGAGATATTTTAATGTCGCAGGGGCTGACCCCCTTGCCCGGATCGGGCAGAGGTACAAAGAGGCTACCCACCTGATCACAGTCTCCCTCAGGACAGCTCTCGGTCAGAGAAAAGAGCTCAATATCTTCGGCACAGACTATGATACCCCTGACGGCACCTGCATACGGGACTATATCCATGTTGATGACCTGGTCGACGCCCACCTGCTGGCCCTCAATTATCTTTCAGCAGGGAAGAAAAGCAGGATCTTTAACTGCGGTTACGGGCACGGCTATTCCGTAAGGGAAGTTGTAGAAAAAGTAAAACAGGTGACCGGCGTTGATTTCATGGTCAGGGAGACGGACAGGAGGGCGGGAGATCCCCCTGCACTGGTCGCTGATTCCTCGCGGATAAGAAACGAACTCGACTGGAAACCGGCCCATGATGACCTTGAGTATATCATCAGGACCGCATGGGAGTGGGAGAAAAAACTGCAGGACAAAAAGGTTAGCATATGATAAGGAATATTTTCCTTACGTATTAATCTCACCTGATTTGTTTTCCTGCATTAATCTTTTATAGCTTCAGGAGCACCATGTTTGAGACAGGATCAAGTTCCCGCTTCGCTGTTACTCCTTCCAGTTCTGTAATCACCGCCTCAAGCACCAGAAAGGTTTGAGAGTTTTCCCTGAGACAGCCGACCTTGACCATATCCCTTTTTCCAAAGGCGCCATGAAAGTGCACCTTGGGTTCATCTCCCTGCCAGAAAATGGTGCCGAATCCGACAACTTCATGGCTTTCCCCCAACTGTTTCCAGACAGGTGTCGGCGGGAATTCGTCCTTTTCAGGGCCGACTACGATACTGCCTTCTCTCATGCCGCCGACAATATGGAATACAGCAGCCTTAATGTCTTCTTTTTTAGCAATTTCGACGAGGTTCCCGAGCACATCCTCTCTGTCTTCAAACCGTGCGATAATGATTCTTCCTGGTCTGCCTACCTGATATTTCATTTTCCCTCCTGTGTCTTCCTGTTCACTCGTCTGATACCGGGGACGTGTTCTCGTCAGAAAAAAGCCTATCTAAACCCGGCAGTCTGACCAACACCCGCAGCTATCTTCCTGATCTCGGGCAGGGAGACCAGAGCAGCCTTTTCACCCTCCATGATCGCCTCATGCCTCTTTTCAAACTCTGAGGAACCGATCTTACCGACCTTCGGCCGTATGACAATGTCTGCCCTCGCAATCTGAATAGCCGACAATCTTGAATACATGATGTTCACGGACTGCAAAATAGTATCTATCGTACCTTCAGGGGCACGGGTATCAAGATCTGATGAGATGTCTACGGCAATAACAATATCAGCCCCGTATCTTCTCGCGGCATCTACCGCAACAGGGCTGACCACTCCGCCATCCACATACATCTTCCCCTCGATCACTGCAGGCCGGAATACGCCGGGGATAGAACAACTCGCCCTCACCGCCTTTCCCGTGTTTCCTTTTCCAAAGACAACCTCCTGGCCATCAGGGAGGCTTGTTGTGACAGCATAGAAGGGCATCCTCAATTTCTCAATAGGAGTGTTATGCAACAAATGGTTGATATACTCTTCAATCTTTTCGCCCTTAATAAACCCGTTGTCAGGGACGGTCATATCAATAATATCCGATTTTTCTATCGAAAGCGCTATCTCTTGCAGCTGAAAAGCGCTGAACCCGTAAGCATACAGGCTTCCTATAAAACTCCCTGCGCTGGTCCCCGCAATCATATGCACGGGGATCCCGTTTGATTCAAGAATCTTCAGTACCCCTATATGGGCGAATCCTCTCGATGCTCCGGCGCCAAGCACAACAGCGACCCTCGGGGACTTAAAAGCAGGCTGGACCTCTCTGTGCGCGCATGACGCCAGAGAAACACATATGACGATCAGAATGCTCAATGCTCTTTTTTGTGTATTCATAATCAGGCCTTTTACAGATTCACAGAATATTATATAGGCAGCTCCCCTGTTTATCCAGGAACAAAGACAATGCACTACTGATCAGAGATAAGAGCCGCCGGTTATTGGACTATGAAGATATCTCATCCTCATGAGGAAGCATGCTGATAGATCTGTGCAGGATCCTGCTGGTGTCTTCCGGCATGCTCACAAACTCAAGGCCTATCGCATACCTTTGAGGATCTTTGTTTTTGAGCGGCGTGCAGGTAACAACACGCGCAAAAAAATTTATCCTGCTTTCCCCCGGCAGAGTTAACTCCAGGGGCAACCTTTGCTCCACCTCCAGTGCATTGCCGGTTTCTATGGACATGCCGCCCATACTGATCGTCCTGATCATATACACGCCTGAACATGTCAGGGCAGCTTTCCCGCTGGTGCTGACATGAAACCGCATATGAAACCTGATATCTTCTGCCTCACGCCTTTCACCGGGCCCCTGTTCCCTTTGCTTGTGTGAATCAATAAATTTTATCAATTCCGATATTTTTTCATCCGGGACATCTTTAAATTTCATTCCAACCGCATAAATAGGAGTCAGGTCACCGGTGTCTGCTTTTATGCACTCATGCAGAGAAGCCCATATGACAATCGCCTTGAGAGAAAAATCAATGCCCTGGTCATCGATTCTCAGCGCATATTCATTGCCTATATTCAGTCTCCTGTCTGTTTTCAAAGAGATGCCGCCGAGACTGATATCGAGAATATCAACAATTTTTGAAAACATGATCTTGCCGTTGATCTTCGTCGCGTTGAGAGTGAGCCTCTGGTGTCGTCTCTTATCTTTTTCCATGTTTTGTCTGTACGTTTCGGAAATATTTCTCTGTAGTCATACCGCTTCCACGAAGGAAAACTGACAATGCATCGGTATAAAAACAAATACCGTGAAGAATAACCCCGCGAGATTCCTATTTATAAAACTATACAATTTTATAAGCATTATTTTGAGTATACCATGTCTGAATGAAGATAATGAGACAGGCCCCCGGGTACTTACCAGTTATATTTCTTATCCCTGGTAAGTACCCGGTCAAGAGAAAAGATGCCGCCACCCGTTATCATTAAGGCAACTGCGATCCCGATAACGAGGAGGTGAAACTCAAATCCCTCCCCCTTCTGCTGTCCGAACCAGTTCATAAAGAAGCCGTTTTTAAGATGGTTCATATAGGCGCACGTACCGAGATTGACTGCTATGGCAAAGGCGGAAATCCTCGTGAAAAAGCCGAGGAACAGGGCGATTGGGCCTAAGAATTCGGAGGCCATGACAAGGAGCGTTAAAGGAAGAGGGAACCCCATAGTAGAAGTAAATAGTTGTATTGTCTTTTCAGCGCCGGGGCCTCCAAACCATCCAAGAACCTTCTGCGCTCCGTGGGCAAAAATTACACAGCCGAGTGTTAACCTCAAAACCAAAGGTCCAACATTATCGTCTGTTTTTAAAAAAAATTTCAGCATCGGCCTCCCTCCAAAAACGATTCCGCCTGCCTGGTTTTACGCCTCTGTAAAAAACTATAGCAAGCGACGGACGTGCCGTCAAGTTTAAACAGTTCAGCTTTTCCCGTTGAGCTTTTTTCTGCAGAAAGCTTTTCTTACGAAATCTTTCGGGCCAGCTGCCGATATACCTTTCTGAAGCAGAGGAGAAAGGATAAAAGCTATTTGAAATCAGTTCGAAGAGTAAATAAGGACATATGAATACGTAAGCAGCAGATCCATTTACCTTATCCTTGCTTAAATCCCCTTCTCCGATTTATAGTTTTTTATGGCTGAAAAATGGCGATTGATCGACTCAGCACCCGGTGATGCTTTTTACAATATGGCCCTCGACGAAGCGATCGCAGCTGAAGTAAGAAGGGGTGCAGCTCCCCCTACATTGCGGTTGTATGGCTGGGACAGACCTTCCTTAAGCCTCGGCTGTTTCCAGAAGACATCCGATATCAACAGAGATTACTGCACGGAGCATGATATTCCTGTTGTCAGAAGACCAACCGGCGGGAGGGCCATACTCCATGGGGATGAATTGACCTACAGCTTTTCGGCGAAGACAGACAGGGGGGTGTTTTCCCACGGTCTCCTTGACAGCTATAGAAAGATAAGTATTGCCTTTTCCATTGCATTTCAGAAGGTCGGCATTACCGCTGAACCGAAAAAAGAAAGGGAAAAAGGAAGAGTACTCAGCAGAAGCCCCCTCTGCTTCCAGTCCAGTTCCTTTGGCGAGGTTCTTGTTGGGAACAAAAAACTTGCGGGGTCTGCCCAGAAGAGATGGCATAATGGTCTGCTCCAGCAGGGATCGATACCTTACTGCTATCATGAAGAAAAACTCCAGGGGATTTTCGGAGCTGAAAAAACATCCTCCCTGAGGCACTGCATGAAAGCGCTGAAGGATATCCTTCCGTTGCTCGATGACTATGAATTCAGGAAAACTGTTGCCTCAGCTTTTGAAGAGGCCTTCGGCATCAGTCTTCTTCTAACTGTCCCTTCTCAGGCGGAGTCTCTTCTTGCCGAGGAAGTCCTGACACAGAAATATCTTCAGGACTGTTGGAACTTTCGTCAGTAGCCTTGCTGAAATCAGGCGTTTCAACTCTATCGGAAGACACCTCTGTTTTCCTGATCTCTGTCTCATAGTAGTAAATGAATATGGTAGCGATAATCGCGAGGCCGATATAACTGGACACTACCTGCAATGGGAATGAGATAATTGTACCAAAGAAAGGGATAAGGATAAACGGATAGGTGAAAAGCATCATGATAAAGCTTGTTATAAGATAAAAAAAGAACAGCAAAACATAAAACCAGAAGGCAGAAGGCCTGTCCCATAAAAATCTGACCGCGTCTTTGAATGACCTGATCGCTCCTTCACTTTTAAAGAAAAGAACCGCAATCCCGTAAACGGTAACAGCGATAGCACCCAGGATAACGCCGACGGCAAACAACGCGAGCACCAGAGAGAAAAATATTCCAAGGAACAATGCAAGGGTCGAGTCCTGGCTCCTGGCGCTCTGAACAATCGCCGCCACGCCCGCCGCCGAGCAGACCAAAGATAAAAGCAATCGCTATAAAAATAAGTCCCATACACAGGGAAAACCACATCAGAGGGAAAAAAATCCTTCTTGCTTCCGCAAAAAAAAGTTTCATGCTGAATTTCATGGACGGGTCAAGCACATTACGGCCGATAGATTCCTATCGAACCTCGCAAAAACAAAGAGTCCTGCGGTCGTAACAATCAGGAGATAGAGGAGAAAACTGGTGAGCACCATCAAAGCCAGTCCCATATATTTCGAGAGCAGTTCAGACGGGCTCCTGAGCAGACCCATAATATCCCGCGTCTCCGCAAGCCCGGTCAGATCCAGTCCGAACAGGATAAAGGCAATCCCAAGCGGTATTCCGACGATGACAAAAAACCCGATACAGGTTGACAATCATCATCCTGCCTGAACAGCAACCAGCTGCCAATTCCTGTTGATCAGCCTGAATCCGCTTTTTACAGCGTCAGTATATGTCATCTTCTCTCCTTTACGAACAAGCGTAGCATATTATACATCCTCTACCGCTGATCTCATCAAAACAATCCGGCGGAAGTTCCCTGATAAACCGCGAAGGCCGTATCATGCCCATGCTCTGCCAGTCATCAGAGGTGACCGGATAGCAGAGATAAAGCGCTTCCCTGGCCCTTGTCACGCCAACATAGAAGAGCCTTCTCTCCTCTTCTTCATCGTCGTTCCTGAGTGATTTCGCAGAAGGGAACTTGCCGTCGTTCATCCCTATGAGAAACACAACGTCCCATTCCAGCCCCTTTGCCTGATGCACGGTAGACAGGACAACCCTGCCGCCGGTATCGTCTGCGCCTTCTGCTTCAGCATCTGCAACCCCCTGGAGAGTCATATCGGCCAGAAACATCTCCAGGGAATCATACCGCAGGGCAAACCGGATCATCTGTTCAATGTCCTCTATGCGCATCTCTGCGTTAGGATAATTAGTATAGAGATGGTCTTCATACCCATGCCTGAGAATATAATCGACAGCCTCTGACGGAACAGCACGATACTTCTCGTCCCTGATGCCCTGCAGCATATCGACGAAGACGATTGAAACCCTCCGCCGCCTTTTTCGGCACAAGCCTCGCTGCCTCTGAGATCAGGTCTATCGGACTTTCCGTCAGTCCGTATGAGGTCCCATATTTTCCCGGCTGTAATGTTCCCGATGCCGGGGACCAGCTTCACGATCCTCTTCCAGCTGATCTCATCATGCGGATTGACCAGCACCTTCAGAAAAGAGAGCACATCCTTTATGTGCGCCTGTTCGAAAAATTTCAGACCCGACCTCACCTCAAACGGGACACCCCTTCGCTGAAACTCCATCTGGAGTTCCATCGACTGGTAATGCGACCGGTAAAGCACCGCGATCTCATCAAAAGACTTGCTGTCCATATTGAGGTCCATGACAACAGAGGTGACAAATGCCGCCTGCTCAAAAATATCCCTGAGCGGCACGACAGAGGGGGACTCCCCTGAGGAGACAACAGCGTGCAGCTCTTTATGAAACTGTTTCCTGTTGTTCGCTATAATACTGTTTGCAAGATACAGTATCTCGGGCGTGGACCGGTAGTTGGTGGTAAGCTTGAATAGGGACAGCGCCCCTGTATTTGTCGGGAAACCTGAGTATATTTTCGAAATCAGCACCCCGGAAAGAGTAGATCGATTGCGCATCGTCACCGACAACCATAAGGTTTCCGGTCTCTCCGGAGGTCAGGTCGATAATGTCTGCCTGCAGGACTGTTCGTGTCCTGATATTCGTCCACAAGGATATACCTGAACTTCAGCGAATAATATTCGCGAATCTTTTCGTTCTCCTGAAATATCCTCTTCCAGCCGCAGAGCAGGTCATCAAAGTCCATGAGGTTCAGGCTGAGCTTCTTTTTTTCATACCGCATCTATGATCTTTGCAATATCTTCAACGCACCTCAACAAAATGCGGAAATCTCTGCAGGACGACATCTTCCACCCCTGCTCCGGTATTCTTCGCCAGACTGCATATCTCTGCCAGATACCGCACCCTTCGGTATGACCCGCTCTTTCCTGAAGACTGCGGCAATGCAAGACTCAAAAAGCTCCTTCGAGTCTTCCCGGTCAAGGATTGAAAAGCCCTGTTTATATCCTGCAAGCTGGTAGTGCTGTCTCAGCAGAAGATTGGCTACATGATGGAACGTTCCGCCGAAAAGACCGGCGATATTTCTTCCGATCAGCAGCTCCACCCTCCTCATCATCTCCCTTGCAGCCTTGTTCGTGAAGGTGAGCAGGAGTATATTCTCCCCTCCTGATGCCGCTCTCTATAAGTCGCGCGACCCGGTAAGTGACAACCCTTGTCTTGCCGGTCCCTGCGCCTGCAAGCACAAGCGCAGGTCCTTCCTGGTGGACCACGGCAGCGTGCTGTTCAGGATTCAGTTCATGCTCGTAGTCCACTTTCAGCACAGGGGGTTCTCTGTGAAGGAAGTATTTTTTCATTCAGATTTTCTCCCGAAGCCCGTCATACAGCGGATCACACGCAAAGAGGCCCTGAAGATCTGTTCATAATCCCCTGCTCTTCTGACAATCTGAAAAGCTCGCTTACCGCCCTGGCCCCGTCGGCGCCGAGATCTAGAGAGTAATCATTGACATACAGGCCGATATGCTGTTCAATAACTTCGTCCTCAAGCTCCTGGGAATGTTTTTTGATATACGACTTCGGCTCAGCGCTGTTCGCATAAGGCATACTCATGCTTCTCCTGATGCCTCTCTCTATCTCCCTGAGCACAGGTTCTCCCAGCTCCCGTTTTGCGATGATGCCTCCGAGGGGTATGGGAAGACCTGTTGCACGTTTCCCACCACTCACCGAGATCCACGACCTTCTGCAAGCCTGCCTTCTGATAGGTAAACCGGCTCTCATGGATGATCAGACCTGCATCTGCCTCACCATTCGTGACCGCATCGATGATATGATGAAAAGGCATTACCACACCCTGTTCCTTCAAGGACGGATCGAAAAGCTGAAGGAGAAGAAACGCGGTCGTAAGTCTCCCGGGGACAGCTATTTTTTTTCCTTTAAGGTCTTTCATCTGCTGGTAGTTTTTCGAAACAACAAGAGGACCGCAGCCTTTCCCGAGTGCGCCGCCTGACCTGAGCAGGCAATAGGTCTCCCTCAGGTGTCCGAAGGCGTGGAAGGATATCTTGGTGACATCAAGCTCCGAACGTATCGCCATCCGGTTCAGGGTCTCCACATCCTCGAGTATCTCCCTGAAACGAAGACCGCCGGCATCCATCTTCCCGTGGACCAGTGCGTAAAAAATAAAGGTATCGTTCGGACAGGGAGAGTATCCGAGGGTGAGCTCTTTCATTTTATGATCTTGTTCCCAATGACTCAAGGAAGTGTAAAACTGCCTTCTGACAGTTCTCCGCCGCCAGCCTCATGTTCCATTTGTCCTTATCGCGGTCTTCAACAATATTGCTGATCCCCCGTATCTCCACAAAGGGGATCCCATAGAGACGACAGATATGTGCGATTGCGGCCCCTTCCATGTTTTCACAGAGGGAATCGAATTTTCCTTCAAGTTCTCCGGACCTTCTTCTGGTCCCGGTACAGGCCGAAACAGTCAGAAAGACGCCGGACCTGCAGTGGGCGATTGCCCGGGCTGCCTTTAATGCCATCCTGCTCAGGCGTTTGTCGACCGGAAATTCGTTGAAATACTTACGTCCCCGGACCTTCACGAGAGGTATCCCAGTCATCTGCGAACGAGTGAAGACCGTCTTTCAGCAGGACACCCTCGTCAGCATAGACCTCTTTTTCCGCAACAGCGATATCTCCTACCTTAAGTCCTGAAGAGGGATAGGCCCCCCCTATGCCGAAGTTTACTATGCAGGACGGAGAAAATCTTTCTATCAGTACGGTCACAGCGTGCGCAGCATTTGTTTTTCCCATGCCCGAGGTCCCAAAAATAACGAGTTTGCCGGAAACAGTCCCGCTTGAAAAGACCGGATGCCCGGGAAGGGCTTGCCCTTCCGTTCTGAATTGAGCGCTGAGGATCGTCCCCTCGGAGAAAACCGAGGCAATCATTCCTATCGTTTCTGCTTTTCCCTGATACCAATGAAATGCACCTTTTTCTTTTTATTTCAATGCATTTATCATAACACAGGCCTTGCAAAAAAAAGATTTACTGTGTTAATCTTTCTAACCTGAAAAACCCTTTTCAGGAATAAATACACACGCCGGCAACAGTTCTGCCAATGGTCCTTTTTTTAAAAGGGTGAGCGGAACAGGCGGAGGAAAAAACCATAGGAGGAAAATCATGCAGTAGCAACAATGAAGGAATTGCTTGAGGCCGGAGTACATTTCGGTCATCAGGTAAAGCGCTGGAACCCGAAGATGAAAAGGTACATTTTCGGTGAGAGAAACGGTATTTATATCATCGACCTGCAGAAGACCTTAAAAGGCCTCGAAGATGCATACAGTTATGTCAGGGACCAGGCTGCAACCGGTGCAGGTGTGCTCTTTGTGGGAACAAAAAAGCAGGCACAGGACGCTGTCATGGAAGAAGCCCAGCGCGCATCAGCCTTCTACATCAACCAGAGATGGCTGGGGGGGATGCTGACGAACTTTACTACCGTAAAGAAGAGCATCGACCGTCTTAAAAAGTTAGAAACAATGAAAGAAGACGGCACCCTGCAGCTCCTTACAAAGAAAGAGGCCGCCCGGCTTGAAAAGGAGAGGGAAAAACTCTCCAAAAATCTGTCCGGAATCAAGGATATGAAAGAACTCCCGGGAATTATCTTTATCATCGATCCGAAGAAGGAAAAAATCGGAGTCGCCGAGGCCAAGAAATTATCGATACCGACCGTGGCGGTTGTGGATACAAACTGTGATCCTGATGAAATCGATCATGTCATTCCAGGCAATGACGACGCAATAAGGGCCATAAAACTCCTTACTGGAAAGATGGCCGATGCGATACTTGAAGGCAGGGCAGCACTCAACAAGGAAGCCCAGCAGGAAGAGGAAAAAGGACAGATAGAGGAGAAGATCAAGACAGAAGAGGCAGCGGAGGTAACAGAATGACGGTAATTTCAGCGAGCGCAGTAAAAGATCTCAGAGAAAAGACAGGCGCCGGGATGATGGAATGCAAAAAAGCGCTTACCGAAAGCAACGGTGACTTTGAAAAGGCGATAGATCTTCTCAGGCAAAAAGGCCTCGCATCTGCAGCCAAAAAGGCAACCCGCAGCGCGTCTCAGGGGCTGATCTCGATTACGTCTGCAGGCAGCGCCGCTGTCATGACAGAAATGAACTGTGAGACCGACTTTGTCGCCCGCACAGACGACTTTCGCTCCCTCGTCGGCGAGGTGGGATCACTTCTTCTGAAATCCTCCGATGCCGGGCAGACAACTGCCCGTATAGAAGAACTCGTCAAGGAGAAAATCGCGAAGCTCGGCGAGAACATTGTATTCAGGCGTTCTGAAAAGTTTGATCTCGGAACTACAGCAGGAGGCTTCGGCGCATATATCCATATGGATAAAATCGGCGTGCTGGTTGAAGCCGTATGCGATCAGACCGCACATGCTCATACCGACGCATTTAAAACCATGATGAAAGACATAGCCATGCATATCGCTGCATCCAACCCTTCCTACGTTTCCCGTGAAAATGTCCCGCAGGACGTGCTTGAACGTGAGAAGGAGATTTACCGGGGCCAGGTTGCCGGCAAACCTGCCAATGTGGTCGACAAGATCGTCGAGGGCAAAGTCGAGAAGTTCTATTCAGATACCTGCCTGGTGGACCAGCTATTCGTAAAAGACCCTGAGGGGAAAAAGAAGGTAAAAGATATTGTTGCTGAAAATGCGAAACAGATCGGCGGGAATATAACCATCGGACGTTTTCTCCGCTTCCAGCTGGGTGAAGGCCAGCCTTCGGAACCGGCAAGCTGTTAAGGAGACGCGTGCCATCCAGATATAAAAGGATACTCCTGAAAGTCAGTGGCGAAGCCCTCATGGGGGACAAGGGGTATGGGATTGACGCACATACCGTTGATTTCATGGCCAGAGAGATAAAAGATGTGTTTTCGCTGGGTATCCAGCTCGCCATCGTTATCGGCGGGGGCAATATATTCAGGGGCGTGCAGGCAAGTCTCGAGGGCATGGAAAGGGCATCTGCAGATTACATGGGCATGGTCGCAACCGTAATCAACGCACTTGCCCTTCAGAACGCCCTCGAAAAATACGGCATTCCGACGAGGGTCCAGTCTGCAATCGAGATGAAAGAACTCGCAGAGCCATATATCCGGCGCAAGGCAATGCGTCATCTCGAAAAAGGACGTGTCGTCATCTTCGCTGCGGGGACAGGCAATCCCTACTTTACAACAGACACCGCAGCAGCCTTACGGGCGATGGAAATCGGGGCGGATATCATCATGAAAGGCACCAAGGTTGACGGGGTATATTCAGCAGACCCGATGAAGACCCCTCACGCGGTAAAATATACCAGTCTCACCTATATCGATGTTCTGAAAAAAGGACTGGGGGTCATGGATTCAACAGCCATTTCACTGTGTATGGACAACAATCTGCCAATCGTAGTATTCAATTTGAGAGGCAAAGGAAATATCAAAAAAATCATAGAAGGGAAAAATATAGGCACTCTTGTAAGGGGGAACGATGATACAGGAGCTAAGAAAAAAGACAAATGACAGGATGCAGGGCGCCATTGACGCGCTGAAAAAGGAATTCGCCGCAGTCAGGACCGGCAGGGCCAGCCTGGGACTTCTCGATGGAATTATCGTCGACTATTATGGAACACCTACCCCTGTTCAGCAACTCGCGAGTCTGAGCATACCCGAGAGCAGGCAGATTGCGATCCAGCCCTGGGAACAGCGGCTGATACCGGAGATCGAAAAGGCGATCATGAAATCCGACCTGGGACTTACTCCGATGAACGATGGGAAAATAATCAGGATCAATATCCCGATCCTTACCGAGGAGCGCAGAAAGCAGTTGGTAAAGATCGTAAAGAAAAGAGCTGAAGAATCTAAAATCGGGATAAGAAATATCCGGCGGGACAGTAACGAAGAGCTGAAAAAACTTGAAAAGGATGAACATATCAGCGAGGATGAAGTAAAAAAGGAGCATGACGAAATACAAAAAATTACTGATTCTTTTGTCAAAAAGATAGATGAACTGCTGGTACATAAAGAAAACGAGATAATGGAGGTATAAGTATGAACAGCAATTTTATGTTGAAAGTAGAGGATGCAAAACTCCCGGATATACAAAAGGCTCTTCAGCAGGCAGGAATCAAGGTAAGAAGCATCATAGAAGTATTTAAAGAAGAAACCAGGAAGGAAGAAACAAACTGATGGCTGCACCTGTCAGAAAAAAGATTCTTAAGAAAATGGCCGCGCCTGTCGCAAAAAAACCCCTCATGAAAAAAGAAAAGCCGGCTGCTGCAAAAAAGAAGACCTCTCAATCTCCCGCCAGAAAGGGGTCTGTAAAACTGTCTGAAAAAACAGGAAAAAGAGCTGTCGCTGAAGAAGGAGCAGAAAACCTCCTCCGCGAGACGCGCAGTAGCCAGGATAAAAATCGGGAAGAAAAAGCCTGAGCAAAAAACCTCATCGCAGAAGAACAGATTGCCTGAGCTCAAAAGGGCACTGATCCGGAAAAGGGATGATATCCTGAAAGAGGTAAAGGAAGAGATAGCAAAGTACATAAGTGGTGAAAACAAACAGCTTGTTGACACCGCTAATGACGACGGCGATTGGGCTCAGGTGGATATCTCAGAAGACATCAGCTTGCAGCGGTTGTCGGCTCACAGAAAGTTGCTGTACAATATCGATGAGGCTATCAGGAAAATAGCTGAAGGCACCTATGGTATCTGTGAAGAATGCGGTGAAGAGATCAGCGGAAAAAGATTGCTTGTTCTGCCTAGCGCAACCCTTTGCATCGATTGTCAGGAAAACAAGGAGCAGTTCGAGGCGCTGGAGGGCGAGGAATAAATTTTCTGCTCTCCTGTCAGCCTGATGCTGGCTGTATCATAATACCTCTTCCACCCCCTGGGATACAGTTACAACCAACTAAGGTCCATCGATCGGGGTGACCTCCCGGCCATATACCTCGGCAAGTATTTTATCCGCGCCCTTTGAAAGCAGTTTTTCAGCAAGTGTTACCCCTATCTTCTCAGCATCCTCAACAGCTCCTTCAAGATGCTCCCTGATGATCCTGTCTCCGGTAACACTTCCCACGAGACCATCCATAATCAACCTCCCGTCTCTGATAATCGCGTAGGCTGCAATCGGCACCTGGCAGCCGCCCTCGAGTCTTTTCAGCAGCGCACGTTCAGCCCTGACGCAGATAGAAGTTTCTTTATGGTTCAACGGGGCAATAAGCGAATTGATAAATTCGTCCTCGATCCTGCATTCGATCCCGATCGCGCCCTGACCGATTGCAGGAAGGCTTACCTGAGGGGCTATCACTTCGGTTATTCTCTCCCCCCATCCCAGTCTCTTTACCCCTGCGGCAGCGAGTATCATCGCATCGAACTGTCCTTCATCAAGCTTTCTGAAGCGGGTCTCAAGATTTCCTCTCAGCTGAACGATCTTCAGATCAGGCCGTATACTCAGCAGCTGACACGACCTGCGCAGACTGCTGGTTCCCAAGGCAGCGCCATCCGGCAGTTCCCGGAAGCGTTGCACCTTGAACTTCGAATCCTGAACAGGCGCAATAAAGGCATCTCTCGGGTCCTCTCTCTCACAGATCACAGCCAGATGAAGTCCTTCGGGAAACTCGGTAGGCACATCTTTCATGCTATGGACAGCAAGGTCAGCCTCTCCCCTGAGCAGTGCCTCCTCGATCTCTTTTACGAAGAGCCCCTTCCCCCCGACCTTGGCAAGAGGCACATCCAGTATCTTGTCTCCGGTCGTCTTTATCTTGTTCAAATCCACCCGAAGGCCGGGATTCAGTCTCTGCAGTTCCGACTTCACCCATTCGGCCTGCCAGAGGGCAAGCTTGCTGGCCCGTGTTCCTATAACCACTTTATTTTTTGTCATATCTTCTCCATCCAATCCGTAGAGTCTTTTAATGGTTGCTATCGTGATATCCTTGTCTTCAGCATCTTCTCTCAGCGCAACAGTCGGGGCGTGAATAAGTTTGTTGATGATCGAGCCGGCCATACCTTCTATCGCCTTTTTCTCCTTTTCCCCGATTTCAGGATAGCGTTTCAGCAGCTTTTCGACCTCTTCCCTCTTGATCGCCTCGGCCTTCTCTCTCAGTGCTATCACCGTAGGGACCGAATCAAGAGAAGACAGCCATTTCCTGAAAGTCTCGATCTCCTCTTCGATAATGTCTTCGGCCTTCTTCGCCTCTTTCTGTCTTTCAAGGATATTCGTATCCACAACTCCCTGAAGGTCATCGACATCGTACAGGTAAACGTTATCCAGATCGTTTATCTCCGGATCAATATTCCTGGGGACTGAAATATCGATAAGAAAGACCGGTCTGTTTTTCCGCTCCTTCATCACCTTCTGCATCTGCTCTTTCATTAAAACATAGTTCTGCGCACCGGTAGAGCATATGAGGATATCCGCATGCGCCAGTTCATTCAGGTAATCATCGAAACGTATCGCCCTTCCGTTAAATTCCTTCGCAAGGTTGCAGCCGGTCTCATATGTCCTGTTTGCAATAACGATATCTTTTACTCCGTTGTTTATCATATGTTTGACAGCAAGCTCTGCCATCTCACCGGCACCGAGGAGCATAAATGATTTTTCCGAAAGGTCGGCAAATATTTTCTTCGCGAGTTCGACCGCTGCAAAACTTATCGAAACCGCGTTTTCCGCTATTTTTGTCTCGGTCCTTACCCTTTTGGCGACTGAAATGGATTTTTTTAACAGCCTGTTCAGAAGGATCCCGGTAGTTTTTCTTTCGAGAGCAAATTCAAAGGCATCCTTTAACTGTCCGAGTATCTGTGGTTCTCCAACCACCATAGAATCGAGACTCGAGGAGACCCTGAAGATATGCCTGACGGCCTGCATATCATGATACAGATACAGGGCGTTATCAAGAGATTCCCTCCTGATCTCGAAGAAACCGGACAAAAAAATCTTTTACCGCTTCGAATGCTTTTTCAACATCCGACACCGTAAGATAAATCTCGACCCTGTTGCAGGTGGACACAATAATCGTTTCCTTGACCTCGGGAAGTTCCCTGATCTGGCGGATACCCTCTTCAAGCTTCGGACCGTTGAAGGCCAGTTTCTCTCTAAGATCAACATCCGCTGTTTTATGATTCAGGCCAATGACTACTGTTTTCATTAAAATGAATGCAATCCTTTGAGAAGCAGATTAACGCCAAAGAACGTGAAGAGGACAGCGCAAAATCCTATAATGGATAGTATTGCTGCCCGTTTCCCTCTCCAACCGGCGGTAAGCCGTACATGCAATACCGAGGCATAGATAAACCAGGTGATTAAAGACCAGACTTCCTTGGGGTCCCAGCTCCAGTAACTCCCCCACGCGCTTTCGGCCCATAAGGCTCCGGTAATAATGGCCAGGGTAAGGAGAGGAAACCCTATCGTGATCAGACGATAATTCATCTCGTCAAGCGTCTGCAGGCTCGGCAGCTTTCTGAAGAGCCCGCCGAGATGCTTTGACTTCACATAGTGTTCCTGGATCAGGTACATGAGCCCTACACCGAAGGCCAGGGCAAAGGCGGCATCGCCGATAAAGGCAAGCACGGTATGTATTCCCAGCCAGTAGCTCTGAAGCACCGGGCTGAGAGGCTCAATCTTTCGGGGCAGCATCGATGAAGAGAGCATAAGGACAAAGACCACCGGCATAATAAACGAGCCGAGAAGGCCGAGTTGATAACGGTATTCGAGGAAGAAAAAGAGCAGGACAATGCACCAGGAAAAAAAAGAAGAAGCCTCATGCAGGTTTGCTATCGGGATATGCCCGGAAAGAACATACCGTGCGATAATATTGGCTGTATGCAAGGCAAACCCGGCCACCACAAGGCTGAGCATTATCCGTGAAGTGGTTTTGGTGCCCTTGAAAAGCTCCAGGACGCAGACAATTGTCGCAGCAAAATAAAAAGTCAGTGCCAGCTCAAAGAGTATTATTTCCATCAGAAGCAGCCAAGTTGACAGCTTTTGATCTTTACACCGAGTTCGTCGGCAGCCGCGCCGACATCGGAATAAGGAATGCCGAGATCCTCAGCGATCTTCCGGGCAGCAGAACAGGAGAGCTTCCCGTCAACAGTCTTTTTCATTATTGCTTCTCTCAGTTTTTCTTTCATGTAACAGACCGGAAAAGTATTCGAAAAACCCCTGGCCCCCTTTAATGCCATGAATATCTCCCAAAAAAAGTCTTTTTGCTTTCAGAGACTCGGGGAGTTCCGATTCATTCTCATATATAATAATATCAGCGACGGCGGCAAGTTTTTCAATGCCGGTTTTCCACAGCCCTCTTTCGTTTCCGAATATAAATATTACAATATCAGGCTTTAAAAACTCAATCGCGCTGTTGCCTTCAACGATAAGGCCTTCAAGAGAGGACAGCCTCTCCAGCGCAAGCGGAAGTACGTCGTGCAGCGCCTCTGACGGCGCTTTTACCCAGACTGCCCCTTCGGCGCCTGCTTCAAGAAATCTGCCAGTGTCCTTGTCCTTCTCAGCAAGGATCTTTTTATCGTCAGTAAGCGAGACATACAGCTCTGTTCTTGTGTATTTAATAGCTCCCCATTTTCCAAACCCTTCGGAATATGGATATATGACCGGAGAGATCGGACTACCGGGGGCCTCTTCACCTTTTCCCTCTGTCTGTTGTCCGCTGCCTGTTTGTGTAAGATACTTCAGCAATAAAACCGCCATGGTTGTCTTGCCTGAATTACTGCATGTTCCACCGATACCGATAAGAAACGGCCTTTTCATAACTATATGAGAAGATTATTTTTCAGGATGAAAACTCTTTTCCGGCTCTTCCCGCGTCGTATGGAACTGGCGGAGTCGCAAAAATGCCGCAGAAGTATGCGGACAATATCAGCCCGCCGCAGCAGCCTCTTCTCTCTTCACTTCTTCCTTATAGTTGCACTCTTTGTTCTGGCAGGAGAGAGAAACATTGCCTGCCCTGTCCCATTTTTCTAACAGGAACGCGGATCCGCATTTCGGGCAGTCCCGGAGGACCGGCTTATGCCAGGTTGCAAATTTGCATTTCGGATAATTACTGCAGCTCCAAAAGGACTTTCCTCTTTTGGTCCGTCTCTCCACGATATCTCCGCCATCCTCAGGGCACTTGACCCCGGTAGCCAGAGGCTTGGTCGTCTTGCATTCAGGATATTTTGAACAGGCAAGAAATTTCCCGAACCTGCCGGATTTAAGAACCATGGGGGACCCGCATTTGAGGCATTTCTCATCAGTCTCGATAACCTCTGCAGGCTGTTTCTCGCCATCAAGAGGCTTGGCATTTTTGCATTCAGGAAATCCGGTACAGGCCATGAACCTGCCATGTCGTCCCCAGCGTATGACCATCGGTTTGCCGCATTTTTCGCAGGTAGCCTCTGTTTCTATATCCTGAGGTTTTACCTTGCCTTTTATTGCAAGGGCCTCAGCCAGCTTCTCATGGAACGGACCGTAAAAATCTGAGACAACCTTCACCCACTTCATTTTGCCCTCTTCTATATGATCGAGGTTCTCTTCCATACTGGCCGTAAAACCTATATCCATAAGTTCCGCAAATCTTTCTACCAGCAAGTCATTCACCACGCTGCCGAGTTCTGTTGGAGCAAACTTTCCGTCGGCTTTATGGACGTATTTTCTGTCCTGTATCGTTGAAAGAATAGCAGCATAGGTGCTCGGCCGGCCGATGCCCTTTTCCTCCAGCGCCTTTACCAGCGTCGCTTCCGTATAGCGCGGCGGCGGCTGGGTGAAATGCTGCTTTGGTTCAAGATGGAGAAGGTGCAGGGGTTCTCCTTCTTTTAATGCCGGGAGCAGGGCCTCATTCTCATCCAGAATTTCATCGGTGCCTTCCGTATAAAGGACCATAAAGCCCTGAAACTTCACAACGCTGCCCGAAGCTTTAAAGACCACATCTCCCTTGCACCTTTCTGTATCACAGGATATCTCGAACGTGGTCTGCTCAATCTCCGCCGGCGACATCTGGCTGGCGATGAAACGGTTCCACACAAGCTTATACAGGGCATTCTGCTCCTTGCTCAGATAGTGCTTGATCGCGTCAGGGCTCTTATCCAGATACGTCGGCCGTATGGCTTCATGGGCCTCCTGAGCAGACGCCTTGCTCTTATAGACCGGCGGGTTCTCAGGAACAAAGTCCTTCCCGTAGGTTGTATCTATAAACTCCCTGGCGGCCTGTTGGGCCTCTGCAGCGATTCTGTTTGAATCGGTCCTCATATAGGTGATAAGTCCGACGGAGCCTTCTTCTCCAAGCTCAATTCCTTCATAGAGCTGCTGGGCAATCATCATCGTCTTTTTTGCGGTAAAGCGTAATTTTCTGGAGGCCTCCTGCTGAAGCGTGCTCGTAATAAACGGAGGTGACGGCATCCGTCTTCTTTTCTTCCGTTCAATCTTCGTTAAGAGGTATCTGCTGTCTTTTAGGTTCCCGGCTACAGCGTTCGCTTCATCCGCATTCCGTATCTCGACTTTCTTATTATCATACTTGAACAGCTTCGCCCAGAACTGCGGCTTTCTTGAGCCTTCAAATTCAGCGTTGATCGACCAGTATTCCTCCTGCCTGAACGCCTCAATCTCCCGCTCCCTCTCTACGACCAGTCTCACCGCTACTGACTGCACCCTGCCTGCGCTCAGGCCCTTCCTGACTTTCCTCCATAACAGTGGACTTAATTCGTATCCGACAAGCCTGTCCAGCACTCTTCTGGCCTGCTGGGCGTCTACCTTCTGCATGTCTATCTGGCCGGGATTTTTTATGGACTCGAGGACCGCTGACTTTGTTATTTCATTGAATTTTATCCGGTAGATCTTTTTAGATTTTCCTTTCACCTCATCCGCGATATGCCAGGCGATAGCTTCGCCTTCGCGGTCAGGGTCAGGGGCGATATAAATCTCATCGGCCTCTTTGGACGCTTTTTTCAGCTCCTTGATGACCTTCTCTTTTCCCGGGATAACTATATAGTTCGGGGTGAAGTTGTTCTCTATATCAATACCCATTTCCTTTACAGGCAGGTCCTTTATATGGCCGACCGACGCCTTCACAGCGAAATCCTTTCCGAGTATCTTGCTGATCGTCTTGGCCTTGGCAGGGGACTCGACTATTACCAGTGATTTCATGCTATACCCCCTTCACAACAGTTTGTTTCGTCACTAATTCCATACGATCCTTCTTCCTCCGGCAAAGATCAATGAAAATATCTCATCCTTCTCATACGAACTGTCTTTCATTAATATATAAGCAATAAGACCCTTCAAAATGTCAAGTTCATCATCTTCGAGGTAATCGTAAAACTCCAGGTTTTCGAGTTCCTCTCCGATATCCATAATATCCGTTTCGTCATAATCAAGCGCCTCGAGCATCTCGTCGGAAACAAATTCCTTGTCATTCAGGTCCCTGGATATCATCTTTAAAATCTTTAACAGTTTTTTTGACAAAAGTCCACCTCACGCAATATAAAATCTTTTTCCGCTGGCCTGTTTTACAATCCCTTTCAGCTCCAGAGAAAGGAGCAGATTGAGCAACTGGTTTACCGACAGCCCACTCTCTCTCGATATCAGGTCAACATGCTTCGGTTCCCGGTGAAAGCATCGAGCATAGCCTTTCCTCTTCGCCTATCAGGGGCTCTGTCTGTCTCTGCTTCATGCTGATATATCCCTTCAGCACCGGGGCGAGTTCCTCGATAATATCATCGGTATTCAGGACCATTTTAGCGCCCTGCTTTATAACTTGTTCGTCCCCTCAGAATTACGGGAGGTGATGTTGCCCGGAACAGCAAACACCTCTTTATTCTGTTCAAGGGCATATCCTGCCGTAATCAGTGAGCCGCTGTTGTCAGTTGCCTCGACAACAAGGATACCTAATGAAAGTCCGCTTATCAACCTGTTTCTGCGGGGAAAGTTCTCCTTGTTCGGCAAGAGTACCGGGAAGAAACTCGCTCATCACACAGCCTGAGGAGACGATGCGCTCTGTCAAAGCCCCTGTTTTCGGCGGGATAGCAGACGTCAGGGCCTGAGCCCAGCACCGCGATAGTCCTCCCGCCGGCCGCAAGCGCGCTCTTATGAGACAAGGTATCTATCCCCCGCGCCAGCCCGCTGATGACCGTAAAGCCCGCAAGCAGCGAGTTCACCTGCAATCCTCTGAGTAACAGATTCACCATAAGCGGTATGTTTCCGAGAACCGACCACTCCAATCGCAAACCGGTCATCAGGAATATATTCCCCTTTCATATAAAGGACGAGGGGGGCATCTTCTATATTTCTGAGTGCTTCAGGATAACGCTCATCCGGATACGGAACAGCAGTAATTCCCTCAAATTTCATTCTGCCGAGGTATGTTTCCACTGCTTCCCACTCGCAGAATTTTCTGATATGTCCCGCTCGCTCCCTGCTTATACCCTGCAGAGAGATCAGGTCGTCAGTGTTCGCCTGAAAAATGTTTTCCGGGCTTCCGAATGCGGCAAGCAATTTTCTGCCTGTGACCGGCCCGATATCATGCACCATGGAAAGGCCGATCCAATGCCTGATATCAGACATTCCTTCCTCTGAGGGCATCTGTTCGCCTTTAATCTCAGCGCATTCAGCTTGATAAATCCTTCAGCATCTTTCTGGTTATATACGCTCTCTGCTTCAAAGGTCGCAAGCTTCGGATTATATAGAGACCGGGGAGACTTTCTCCCGACAGTCAGACAGTTTCCCTTATAGAGTTTCAGCCGCGCTGTTCCGGTGACATCCTTCTGGATTTCATCTATCATCTTCTGCAGGGCAATACGTTCAGGAGCAAACCAGTATCCGTTAGTAAACCAGTTCAGCATATTTGGGCATGAGCAAATCCTGAAGGTGTGTGACTTCCCTGTCAAGGGTAATCGATTGGACAGCTCTCCTGGCAATATGGAGCAGGGTGCCGCCCGGAGTCTCATATACTCCCCGGGACTTTATACCCACGTATCTGTTCTCTACAATATCCACCCTTCCTATACCGTGCCTGCCGCCTGTCTCATTCAGCTTTTGAAGCAGTTTTCCCGGTGTCAGCCTTCTGCCGTTGATACTTACAGGGTCGCCTTTTTCAAAAGAGATCTCGATATACTCTGCCTTGTCAGGGGTCTTGTTCAACGGCGCTATCATCGTATACATATCTGACGGAGGTTCAGCCCACGGGTCTTCGAGGATCCCTCCTTCATAGCTGATGTGGAGAAGATTTCTGTCAGTGCTGAACGGTTTTTCTCTTGTTGCTGTTACCGGTATGCCATGTTTTTCGGAATAATCAATGAGCGACTGCCTTGATTCAAATGACCATTCCCGCCAGGGAGCTATCACCTTTATATCCGGCTTGAGGGCATAATAGGTCAGTTCGAAACCGTATCTGGTCATTCCCCTTGCCCGTTGAGCCGTGCGCTACCGCATCCGCCTTTTCCCTGATAGCGATCTCTATCTGTTTTTTGGCTATCAGCGGACGCGCGATAGACGTACCGAGGAGGTAGAAACTCTCATATACAGCATTCCCGCGCAGCATAGGGAAAATATACTCTTTGACAAATTCTTCCCTGAGGTCTTCAACATACACTCTGGATGCACCGGTCCTGAGGGCTTTCTGCCGCACTTTTTTCAGGTCTTCTCCCTGCCCAAGGTCCGCGCAGAACGCTATTACCTCAGCATGGTAGGTCTCCTTCAGCCATTCTATAGCTACAGAGGTATCAAGCCCGCCTGAATATGCAAGAACGATTTTTTTCACCATTGTTTACCTCCATATTGATTTCATAACGATTACCTACAGAGCCTGTTCTTTCATATTATGTAAAACTTATTATTGGATAAGCAGCAGGTATTATTAGGTTTTAAAAATAGCATAAACAAAAATTAAAAGCAAAATTTGCAAAACAGCGAAAAATTGCACTATATACCCATACCTGAAAAAACACAGATCATCTCATTTCAAAAATAAGCGTTGTCCTCTCTCATTACCGCCTCTACAACTATCCTGTTATTCATACTCGTCAAATCAGCCCTGAACCCCTGATTATCAACTCTGTTTTTCCCTTCCGTTGAAGCAGAAACATGTAACTTACTGAATAAAAAGAATTATTATTCCAGGATGCGTATCTAAAACTAGCATATTTAATAAATTACAGGAAATTTAATTGATATTAAATCTCAATTTCAATTAGAATACTCCCATATGGAAAGCAAAATATTTCAGAACTTTCTTGGTGAAAAGGGCTTGAAGCTTACAAGGGAACGTATCGCAGTGCTCAAGGAAGTTTTTTCGTTTCATGAACATTTCGAGCCCGAGCACCTTTACCTGAGGATAAAAGATTCCGGATCAAAGGCATCACGGGCATCTGTATACAGAACACTGAATCTCCTTGTGGAGAGCGGACTGGTAGAAAAGGTAACCAGAACGGAAAAGAGCAATGTATATGAACATACCTTTGGACATACCCATCATGATCATATGATCTGCGATGGATGCGGCAGCATTTTCGAATTTTATTCGGAAAAACTTGAAAACCTCCAGAAAGAGATCTGCCTCGGGAATGGTTTTGACGGAAAGAGTCATACCCTGGAAATACGCGGGCTATTGCACTGAATGCAAAAAAATAAAGTAGCAGCTGAAGACAAAAAAAAGTATGGCAGGATCGTCCTTGCAGGCAATCCCAATGTAGGAAAGAGCGTCATATTCGGACTCCTTACCGGTAAGTATGCCACGGTTTCAAACTATCCCGGCACAACCGTGGAAGTCTCGTCAGGCAACATTGAACTTGGCGGGAAAAAATTTATCCTCATCGACTCACCCGGGGTGAACAGCTTCATTCCCATGAGCGAGGACGAACAGGTCACCAGAGACATCCTGTTAGGAGAAAAGAACGACACTATCGTCCTCGTTGCTGATTCAAAAAATCTGAAAAGGAGCATGATGCTTCTGATACAGCTTGCTGAGATGGAACTTTCCTGCATTCTCGTGCTCAACATGGAAGACGAGGCAAAGGCAAGGGGAATAGAGATAGATTACAAAAAACTGGAAAAGATGCTCGGTCTGCAGGTAATCGGCACGATCGCCCCCCAGAGAAAAGGCATCGCAAAACTCAAGGACTCGCTGCTCCTTGCGAAAAAACCGGAATTTACATTGAATTACGGAACGAATATCGAACATTTCGTCAGTAAGATTTCGTCGCTTCTGCCACGGGCCAATATATCCGGGAGGTCTATAGCCTTGATGCTGCTCTCCGGAGACACGAGTCTGAGGGAGTGGTGTGTCGCGCATCTCGACACTGAAACATAGACAGGATCGAGGACATTATCGATGAAGCTCATACCGTTTTGAAAGAGTCTGCGTCTGCTGTTTTATCGCAAAAAAGGATCACCTTCGCAGAAGATATTGTCAGGGCAGTTGTTGAAAGATCCGGGGAGCAGGAAGGACGCATTTTAAGAGAGATCGGCAGATGGACCATGCATCCTTTCTGGGGAATTTTCTCGCTGCTGTTCGTGCTCTTTTGCTTCTACGAGTTCGTCGGTAAATTCGGCGCCGGCACTTTGGTCGATTTTTTTGAAGAGGTCATCTTCGGCAAATATCTCCTCCCGGGGATAGAAAAGGGGGTAAAACTTCTTATCCCCTTTATCTTTGTCCAGGACTTTCTGGTCGGCAAATATGGCCTCTTTACCATGGCATTGACCTATGCGGTGGCGATCATCCTCCCCATAACCGCTACCTTTTTCATCGCCTTCGGTTTTCTAGAAGACAGCGGTTATCTGCCAAGGATCGCCGTCCTTACGAACAATCTGTTTTCAAAAATAGGCCTGAACGGCAAGGCCGTACTCCCTATGGTGCTGGGGCTTGGCTGCGGAACTATGGCCACTATGACCACCAGAATTTTGGAGACAAAGAGGGAGCGTATTATCGCAACGTTCCTGATCGCGCTCGCTATTCCCTGTTCTGCCCAACTCGGCGTCATCATGGGTATGCTTGGAGCGTATTCCCCAAGAGTTGTGCTCTGGTGGCTGGGGACCGTGCTCTTTGTCCTGCTCCTCGCAGGGTCCATCGCTGCCAGAATTGTGCCCGGCGAAAAAGCTGATTTCTTCCTTGAACTCCCGCCGATCAGAGTGCCCCGTATGGGGAATATCCTCATGAAAACAGTGAACAGAATCGAATGGTACCTGAAAGAGGCTGTCCCGCTGTTTCTCCTCGGGACTTCGATATTATTTTTTCTGGACAGAACTCATGTTTTGGGCTGGATCGAGGCACTGGCTTCCCCGGTAATCGTCACTCTCCTCGGGCTGCCTGAAAAAGCAACAGGGATTTTCATCATGGGGTTTTTGCGGAGAGACTACGGGGCAGCGGGTGTTTTTGATCTTGCCCGGCAGGGACTCCTGAACGAAAACCAGATCATTGTCAGTATCATAACCCTCACCCTCTTCGTGCCCTGTCTCGCGAGTTTTTTCATGATCATAAAGGAGCGCGGGCTGAAAACATCCTTGTGGATGTTCGTCCTGATCACATGCCTCGCCCTGATCGTAGGCGGGATAATCCATTTTGTGCTTAACCTCCTTGGGTAAAGGCGGCACGCACCAGGCTTATGGCATCCCTTTTGACAGTTTTTTAAAAACAAAGGTATAATTTTTTACATGAAACTGAAGCTGATTGTGGTCCTCGTTCTTTTTTCTCTCGTGTCCGGAGGTCTCGCGGGAGGGTATTTTGCAGTCTCCCGGAATATCCCCTCCATAGAGGAGCTGAAAAAATACCATCCTTCCGGCGGGAGCAAAATCTATGCTGATGACGATGTCCTGATAGGGGAGCTGAAAATCGAGAAAGGCATATTTATCCCGATCGATGCAGTTCCGCAACATATGATCAACGCGATTGTCGCAGTAGAGGATTCCCGGTTCTGGAAGCATAAGGGGATTGATTACATCGGCATTGCACGTGCCCTTGCCAAAGACATTATCTATGTAAGCCTCAAGGAAGGCGGCAGCACCATAACCCAGCAACTCGCGAAGGTGGTTTTTCTCTCTCCGGAAAAGACCATCAAAAGAAAATTAATGGAGATTTCCCTTGCGATAAAGATTGAAAAAAGCCTCAGCAAGAAAGAGATCCTCGAACTCTACCTGAATAAGGTTTACTTCGGGCACGGCGCGTACGGTATTGAAATGGCTGCACGAAAGTATTTCGGCAAGTCCGTAAAAAAACTCAATCTGGCGGAGACATCTCTCATTGCCGGACTGGTAAAAGCCCCGGCTGCCTATTCTCCCTTTAATAATCTGACAAAGGCCAAAGAGAGACAACTAACGGTCCTTGCACGCATGGAGGAAGAAGGATATATCAGCGAACAGGAAAAAAAGAAGACCTATGAGCAGCCTTTGTATTTAACAAGCCTCAAGAAAGGCGCTGAGGTCAATGGCTATTTTACGGAATATGTCAGAAAGTATCTGGAACAAAAATACGGAGAAGATGCGGTTTATAAGAGCGGCCTCAAGATATACACCACCCTGAACAGGGGCATGCAGCAGGCTGCAGTGAGCGCCGTACAATCCGGCATCAGGGATGTTGACAAAAGAAGAGGATGGCGAGGCCCGATAGAACACAGGGATACTATTGACATAGAAAAGGAACTGAAGAGCAAAGAACTCTCAACAACGGTTGCAATATCTCCGGGAGATATATATTCAGGACTTGTTCTGAAGGTCAGTCCCAAAGAAGCTCTGATAAAGACAAGAGGTGTCATCGGAAAGCTTTCGCTCAATGGTGCGCAGTGGGCATCAAAAGTGCTCGACCCAAAAAAAGGCACCGCATCGTTTATAAAAAACTTCGATCTCACACAAATACTAAGCTCCGGGGACATGGTAAAGGTGAGCATAAAAAGCGTCCAAAAGCAGACCTTGCTGCTGTCTCTTGAACAGGAACCCGAAGTCGAAGGGGCGCTCGTTGCCATCGAACCATATACCGGGTTCGTCAGGGCCATGGTAGGCGGTTATGACTTTACGAAAAGCGACTTTAACAGGGTGCTGTTTGCAAAACGCCAGCCCGGTTCAGCATTCAAACCGATTGTTTACGCTGCGGCCATGGACCACGGGTTCACGCCGGCAAGCATTGTAAACGACGAGCCGGTGACCTATACCGGGGGCCCGGAAAGAGAATGGAGCCCTGAAAATGCAGATCGTAAATTTTACGGTCCCACCCGCCTGAGGGAAGCGCTTACTTTTTCGAGGAACGTCGTTACCGTAAAGCTTGTGGATGCTATGGGAATCGATGCCCTGATAAATTTTTCCCGGACCGTTGGGTTCTCTGGCGATATGCCGCGTGACCTCAGTGTCGCGCTCGGATCATTCAGCATTACGCCTCTTGAGTTGGCACTGCTCTATAACGCATTCGCAAGCAACGGGATGAAGACAAGCCCCATATACATTAAATATATATCCGACCGTCACGGCAGGATCGTGGAGAGCAATGAACCCAATCCTGAACAGGCCATAACTCCCGAGACCGCCTTTCTCATAACCTCGATGATGGAAGATGTCGTCAGGTATGGGACCGGATGGCGTGCCAGAGCTTTAGGCAGACCGGTCGCAGGAAAAACCGGGACCACCAATGATTACAAGGACGCATGGTTTGTTGGCTACGCACCGAATCTTGTCGCTTCTGTATGGGTAGGATTTGATAATTTAAAATCAATGGGCTCCCTGGAAACAGGTGCCAGGGCAGCGTCTCCGATATGGGTCTCATTCATGAACAACGCCCTGAAGGGTGATACAGAAAATTTTTCCAGCCCGGAGGGGGTCGTCAGTTCTGTTATCGATCCGGAAACCGGTCTGCTCTCACGTGATGGCTCGGGGATAAAGGAATATTTCAAGGAAGGGACCCAGCCGAAACAACTCGCTCCTGCCGAGGCAAGAGGGAGGATATGGGAAATGACGGATCCGTCAAAAAATAATTTCGACTAATGCCCGGTACCCGAAAGGAGGTTACGATGAAAAAATCATTCGTGCTTATTATTTTTTCATTATTTTTGTTTTCCGCTGCCTCAATTATTTCAGCGGAACAGGACGATTATCAAAAGGGCCTGAGGTATTACCAGAAACACCGCTATAAAGAATCAGTCAGGCATCTGAAGGCGTACGCGGAAAAAACTCACGACCCCCGGGCCTATTACCTGATCGGGTACGCCAGTTACAGGTTAAAAGATTATACTGCCGCAAAAAGCTATTTCAGCGATGCTTATCTCATTGACCCCACACTCAAAGCTTCTTCGTTAGCGCTACGATAGAAAGGTCTTTGCTGAAACGTTCCGGGCAAAAAGTGTAAACCGGCTGAAGCTTTTTACGGAAGCACCGGCCCTTTCATCAGGGATCAGTGAGCAGAAATTTTCTCGGGCAATTTTTTTGAGAGATATACCACACAATCCTCGCACAACTTGCCTGAGTTGGCATTGCATATGGCCCTGTTTAATTCCCAGCAGGGCTTGGTGCGGTCTATAAAGGCGGTGCATTTACTTTTCTTCTCTTCGGAACAATGCTGGATGTCCCAGCAGGGGGCATATTCAAGCAGTTTTTTTATCCCCTCAATGCTGATCTTCTGTTCGTGAATAAGGTCCCTGAGGCACCTGATCCACTTGATATCGTTTTCCGAAAAATATCTGTTTTTATTACGCCGTGCAGGCTTTATCAAACCATGTTTTTCATAGAGACGTAACGTCTGGTCCGTCGTCCCGACCAGCTCTGCAACGATGCCGATCGGATACAACGGCATAGTCTGCTTTTCCTCAGCATTTAATTCTTTTTTCATAACCCCTGCCTTCTCGGTAACTGATTTAATCATTATAAAATAAAACTGCCTATTAATTCCAATTATAATTCCTATTAGTTTATAAAAAAATTTTATTGCACCCTTGCTTGACAATGGTCACATGCATATGTGATATTACATCGATTTTTTCCAAGGAGGCCAGTATGCACGAAGAAAAACTCTTAATGGACATATTCTTTAATCCACATCAGGTTCCACATTATGTTTCCTATGCTTTCCTCGCTTCTCTTATCCTTATTGTAGTGGCGCTACTGGTCAAAAGCTCTGTTAAGCTTATTCCGACCGGCATACAGAACTTCATGGAAACAGTAGTCGAGGCGATTCTTAACCTCTGCGAGGAGAATATCGGGCATCACTGGGCAAAGCATTTTTTCCCCTTAATCGCCACACTGGCTCTCTTCATTGCTGTATGTAATTTTATGGGTCTCATCCCCGGCTTCGCATCTCCAACAAGCAACGTAAATACAAATGCTGCGATGGCGATACCGATTTTCCTGGCAACTCATGTATATGGCATCCGCGTTCACGGATTCGGATACATTAAACATTTCGTCGGTCCGATTAGATCCATATTCGCACTGCCCCTTATGATTCTCATGTTCATCATTGAGTTCATCGGACATCTCGTAAGGCCTGTTACCCTCTCTGTCAGGCTTTTCGGTAATATGGTGGCAAAGCACTACCTGCTCGCAGTTCTCGGTGTGCTGGCCCCCTGGGTCATCCCAACCGCCATACTGGTACTTGGCGTGCTCGTGAGCGTTATACAGGCATTTGTTTTCACCCTTCTTGCTACCTTGTATCTGGCTGGTGCCGTTGAAGAGGCACATTAAATAAAAGTCCTTGAGAAAGGAGGAAAAAAAATGAAAAAAACTCTTTCATTTGTCCTTTTAGCGCTGTGTTTAGTTGCCCTT
The DNA here is from genome assembly GCA_963746295.1 of uncultured Nitrospira sp. Taxonomy (GTDB): domain Bacteria; phylum Nitrospirota; class Thermodesulfovibrionia; order Thermodesulfovibrionales; family UBA6898; genus JAOUFP01. The sequence goes on from CAVVAQ010000004.1 coordinate 57,514, forward strand.
ATGGCCCCTGTCGTATTTGCGGAAGAAGCTGCTGCTACAGCTGCCGCGGCTCCTGCTGATGCAAAGCTTAAATACTACGGTATTGCAGCCCTTGCATGTGGTATCGCTATCGGAGTTGCTGCTTTTGGTGCAAGTATCGGCCAGGGCATGGGTCTGAAAGGCGCAACAGAGGGAATTGCAAGAAACCCGGGTGCTTCCGGCAAGATCACAACGACTATGATCATCGGTCTTGCCATGATCGAGTCTCTCGCTATTTATGCTCTTGTTGTTGCGCTGATTCTGCTGTTTGTTAATCCGTTCAAGATATAGGCGGACAGCTTAAGAAACGATAAAGGCCGTGTGATTCACACGGCCTTTTTTTGCCCTTGAAGTTCTACCCTTTTATCTTTTCATACATCCTTGCATTTTCAATAGCTATTCCTCCCTGTTCAGCCAGCGCGACCGCAAAGTCCATTTCATCCTGACTGAAATTGCGGTACTCATCGGTGAGAAGCCTCATGATCCCTATGATCTTTTTTCGTACGACAATGGGGACTACCAGCATGCTCTTTATCCCCTCTTCTTTTGCCTCGTCACGGTAAACGATCCTCGGGTCCGTCGCAACATCATAGATCGTAACGGGCTTTCCCTCCAGAGCAAAGGCGATGCTCTCTTCAGCATCGACCGGTCCCCTGTTCAGATATTTATCACTAAGGCCATAGGAAGCAACCAGTTCAAGCTTTCTGCCCGGGGAATCAAGCAGCCTGATCGTAGCAGCCTTTGTTTTCATGATCGATGGTATTTTTTTCACGATCATATCGAGGACCTCATGAATATCAAGAGTCGAACTGATTGTCCTTGAAACCTCTTCCATGGTCTTGAGATAGCGGATTTCGCGGTACTGGCGCTCATACATCCTCGCGTTCTCTATGGCGGTCCCGCATTGTTCGGCAAGAGATGCGGCAAAGGCGATTTCTTGAACCGTAAAATTTCTCGGCCATCCGGTAAGGAGCCTCAGGACCCCGATCACCTTACCTTTTGCCACGATAGGAAGGGTGAGCAGACTCTTGATGCCCTCTGCCTCGGCTTCTTTCCTGTATCTGAGCCTGGTATCGCTGGAGACATCATAGATAGCTACCGGCTTTTCGTTCAGGGCCTCAATGATATTCTCCTCAGTATCCACCGGTCCTCTGTTCAAATATTTTTCGGTCAGGCCGAATGACGCAACAAGAAGCAGTTTTTGACCGGTATCATCCAGAAGCCTGATCGTGGCGGCCTTCAGGTTCATGACCTCCGGTATTTTCCTTACGATCATCGAAAACACTTCGTTCACATCAAGGGTTGAACTAACCGCCCTGGTCACCGACTGGAAGACATTGAGATACTCTTTTTCTATAGAAACCGTCTTTTCAAACACACGCGCATTCACGATCGCAATCGCTGCCTGCTCCGCAATCGCTGTTACAAACTTCAGGTCCTCCTCGGAATATTCCGTAGGCTCAGCCGTATACATTCTGAGCACACCGATCACCTCTTCTTTAAACCGCAGCGGAATCGACAGTATACTCCTGATGCCTTCCCTTTCCGCCTCCCTGCGATACTTTGCGCTCCTGTCAGCGGTAATATCATAAATTGATACGGGCTTGCCTGCCAGCGCGTCATCAATACTCGCATCGTATTCAACAGGCCCCTTGTCAGCATAGCTCCTGTTTAAGCCGTGATATGCAGCGACCTCGAGCTGCTTTGTCTCTTTATTTAACAATCTCAGGAGACTTGCCTTAACATTCATTACCTTAACGACATTCGTTACGATAAGCTTCAAGACCTCATCCAGCGACAGGCTGGCGCTGATCGCCTTACAGATATTCTGGTAACTTTCCATGTATATCCGTTTGGAAAATATCTTCTCTGCACACGCAGGGCACATGGAATGGGTAAAATCCCCTAGTCCCAGGTCTGTAAGATATGCCTCCAGCTGCTCCCATTCATCATCTTCATTTCTGATTTTCTTGCACCAGCCGCATATGGGGATGAGCCTCTTCATCTTATGCATTTTCAGCTGGAAAGGCCTGAGTCCGGAAAAAAGCGATATGTCCCTGAACGTTATAATGACGCCCTCCAATGTGTTGTCACCATAAAGGGGGGAGATATGCTCCTCAACAAGCAGTCTGCTGCCGTCTTTCTTTCTCAGAAAAAGGTTCCGCTGCAATGGCTTTTTTGTTTCAGCAATAACCATGATCGGGCAGCCGGAATCGCACAGTATATGGCCCTTCTCATCTTCATGCTTGAGAAAATCCTCATAACATGCCCTGCCGACCGCCTCCGCAGACGAATAGCCGGTAATGTTTTCTGCCCCCTTGCTCCAGAAACCTATCTTCCTGTCGAGCGTGACAAAATAAACGCCATCGGCAATAGTATCGAGGATCTTGTGATAGAGCTTGCGCCGCTTGTCAAACATTCAGTGCCACCTTCCTTCTTCAGCCTGCTGACCGCGTCAGAAAAAAAATCAAACAAAGAATCCTGAAAATCATTATAATTATACATGAATCACTTGTAATTAAGACGTCTTCCCCGATCCAAACATGATATCTTTACATGAACAACATAAGGGAATACGCTCCGGATGAGGCGAATTCACCATGATCCTGATAACTGACCTGAACAACATAAAACAGAGATTCACCGGCAGCATCATTACCCTCGGCAACTTCGACGGGCTTCACCGGGGACATCAGGAACTTATAAAGATGATCATTCAGCGGGCGAAGGAAACAGCTTCCCTCAGTATGGTCGTTACCTTCAGGCCTCATCCGTTAAAAATTCTTGCGCCGGAAAAATGTCCTCCTCTTATAAGCATCTATGAAGAAAAAATCGAGCTCCTTGAAAAACTCGGGATAGACGTACTTGTCAAAATCCCTTTTACTCACGATTTTTCTGCCATGGAGCCGCACACCTTTGTAAAAAATGTCCTCTGTGACCTTCTGGGGGCAAAAGAGATCTTCGTCGGGTTCAATTACCGTTTTGGCAAGGGCCGTAAAGGAGACATCCGGATGCTGAAAGACCTTGGAAAGGAGTGCGGTTTTCTGGTGAGAGAAATAGAGCAGGTATCCCTCGACGGTGAGGTCATAAGCAGCACCCTGATACGGCAACTTCTGAAAGACGGCGAAGTCGAACATGCCGCAAAACTCCTCGGCAGGCTTTATGCTCTTTGCGGTATTGTCGTAAAAGGAGATGGACGGGGCAGGGGCCTCGGGTTCCCGACCGCAAATATAGCCTCGAAACACGCGATCATTCCCCGTAACGGTGTATATGCGGTAAGGCTCTTTGTCCGGGACAAGTATTACAACGGCATCGTCAATATCGGTATGAGACCAACGTTTGAAACAAAATCGCTCGCCATAGAAGTGCATATCTTTGATTTCGATGAGGATATCTACGGCGAGGAAATCACAATCTATTTTATCAGCAGGATACGGGAAGAGAAAAAATTTCAGGATGCACAATCGCTGATCAACCAGATTGATGCTGACATTATAATCGCCAAGGACACGCTCTCAGCCAAAGGAGAGCTTGATAGAAATTCTCTCCCCTTACTGCTTTGATTGACTACTGACCTGAATCCACCCTGATTTCAAAGGCAAAATCCTTCTTTGCCTCTCCGCCGTTTCCATCGCTTACTGATACGGCAAAAGCTGTTTTCCCGCGGAAATCCGCAGGCATCTGCCATTGTATCATGCCTGTCTTCTGATCCATGGTCATGCCCTGCGGAGCTAATTGAAGCGTATAAACAAGGGTGTCGCCATCAGGGTCGGCAGCCCTGACCTGATACGTATACAAATTACCCGTCACGATGAAGTCTCTCTCTTCTGCGATCATCGGAGGGAGGTTCCGTATCTCTCTCCTCATCACAACAGGGGTACCATAAATCTCTCCGTCAAAGGTCGTAAGCTTAATGGTGATCTTGTCTCCACGCTTGACCTGTGCTCCGATCCGCTTTTCCGTCCCGGCCGGTTCACCATTTATTAACCATTCATAGGTGATGGTCGCATCGTCGCCGTCTGCATCCTCTGCCTCAGCCTCAACATACAGCAGATCGCCGGGTTTGAACATCTCGGGCATGATCTTAATCCTCGTCATTTCAGCCGGAGCATTTTTTACTGTTACCACATTAGACAAAATCTCCTGCCCCTGGAAAAAGACCCTTGCCTGGATCGTATCGCCTTTTTTCGGATACACGACATCAAATCTTTTTCCGGCAGCATCCGGAAGACGTACTCCGTTTACCAGCCATTCTATTGTTGCAGCGGAGAGATCAATATTTTTTGAAAAAAGATTTAGGACCGCTTTTCGCGTAACTTCTCCGGCCACGATTTCAACAGAATAAGCAGCACCGGAGCCTAACGATTCGGAAGTTCCCCTTAGCTGGACACTCTCTGTCTTGCCCGAACCAACGGCTGGTTCTTCACCGGTCTTTCCGGATGAACAGGATAGGAGCAACAGTACTGCCAGTAATGCGGGAATTCTTACCATATTCTTAATACTGGTAGAGCACAGAAAATTTTGCCCGTTCTGCTGGATTAGCGGCATTCTGCACATCAACTTCCAGGGTATACAGGTAAGGGATACTTACCATGGTTATCTCGCCGGAGTTCGCATTCACGACCCCCCCCTTTGTCAGACCGATATCGCCGCCTGAGTTCCCGTCGACGGTATCTACAATTTTTGAGTATACGGTATAGTTTGTTCCTGCACCGGGGAGGGTAAAGGTCATATCATAACTCTGATTGTCACCGGCGGGGTCAATGGCAAGAGAGCTGTTACAGCCCCCCCAGTCAGATGTCGTATTGTTCAGCTTGGTATCGAGGCAGGTCCCTATAGCCGGATTTATCAGAAAATTTATATTGGGAATATTGGGATTACCACGGGCTGCGATCGTCTGATAGGTAATATCGATGCCGCCGATGCCGGCCTCGACAGCAGTCCGGTAACGTTTCTGCATACCTGATATCTGCGTCCCTGCAGTGAGCAGGTAAAGAAGTCCGGCCATAACAATAAGAGCAATCGCAGCAAGGATGAGAACCATGGCGAGGGCTATGCCCTTTTCATTTAAATTTTGAGTTTTGAGTTTTGAGTTTTGAGTTACCATATCTACCTCAGGTTTACCGGCTGTACCGGCATCGTATAGACCTTCCAGCGGTAGTTCAGGCGGTTGGGATCAGTAATATTCGAAAGATCAAAGTCCCTTCCGTCGACGGAATTGGTGCCGACCCTGATACAGGTAGCGCATGTGCCGGTAAAACCAGTGAACGTATAACCAGGGTCTCTCTGGCCTTCATGGGCAAGAATGGAGACACGCACCTCTTTCACCTGGTCACGTATCTGAGCAGCAGTCAGCGCTGAAATATCTCCGCCAAAGTCATCCACTGTACCGTTACCATCCGTATCCCTGAAGTACTGGACCTGCATGTCGGCAACACAGTCAAGGAGGGGGAGTTCGTCAAAGAAATCAGGAGGAACCCCGGCAGCCAAAGGGTTCTGACTCACCACTCCCTTATAGAGAATACGTGTCCCCTGCGCGCATCTTAGCGGCATTGTTCCCGGTGTTCTGATATAGTAATCAGCCCTGTTAAAAGGCATCCTCAATGCGGTAGCAACCGGATCAGCGGGCTCAGTAACCCCATAGGCGAGCCTGACTTCCGTGTCGTCAGGAGGCGCAAACAGCGCACTGTTCAGCGTATCCCGGACTGACGTCCAGATAGGCCCCAACACGAACATACCGGGCAGTAAAAGTCGACCCTGTCCCCGGGTCTACCCATACCAGACGTCTCATCGCACCAAGGGTGAGCACGATGACCCTGTCGCTCGTAACCATTCTTTCCTGTTCTCTGTCCCACTCCTTCACAGTATTTCCCGGGTTGATGTAAGTCCATTTCTGGGACGCATCATTGGGGGCTATCGTGGTTGCCTTGATGACCAGCACGTCGCTCCCCCCTGTTCCTGCGCCGTCTCCGCTCCGGAATGCAGCAGGAGGATTGGAACAGTCTGCTGGGTTGCACGTTATAGGAGAAGCGTTAGGGCAAAGTGTATTAACGCAGGTACCCCTCTGGAGATTCGTTGGCGGCCCATCGCTAAAGTTACGGTCAGTCCAGGTAGTTGCAGCTACATTACCAATTTCCCGATAACTCGCGCCATTAAGGTCCCAGGGAAGTCCATACCCTCCATGCTCAATATCACGCCTCAGGATATCAAGGCCGACAACACCTTCTATGTTGGTTTCGGAAATCTTCGACTGCTGCTTGTACTGGGTCAACAGGCCGGTAAATACCTGTGAAGCAGAGGCGATTACGAATATAAAAATGATCATCGTAATCATAAGCTCTGTCAGCGAGAAGCCGTCTTCCCTGTTTATCATGGTCTCATCCGTATGGTGCTCATGTTATGATTAAAAGGTTCTCCCTTCCATGTCCACGTCACCGTGACCCCTATCTGCTTGTCATTAACTCCCTGATCCGTGACAGTCCTTGTTACGCTAAACCCTCCGGGGAGACTGAAGTTCCTGAAACTTCGGGTTACCGTCGCTGTCGCTGTTCCGGCAGGAAGGTCAGCAAAAGGAATGTTTCGCGCCTCAATAATATATTGTTCCGCGATCGCAACCGCCTCGTCCCTCAAGACATTGGTCATATTCGCGTTAATACTTACAAGGGCGGTCTGCATGAGCGCCAGGAAGACGAGGAGGAGCACCACGAGGGCGATCATCACCTCGGTAAGAGATACCCCCCGCCTATTTAATGTTACAGTTTGCACTGACACATGTTCCTCCTGCGGTGTTCTGGCTAATTATCTGGCCCATGATTATCCTTGTTGCTGATAAGACAATGCAATCATAATCCGGTGTATAATCCGGGAGGTGAGAGGCATCACCATCATAATCTGTAAATATGCATATGGTCTCCTCCGGCGAGATTATCCCTCTGTTATTGAAGTCGAACGAAAAAGGTATAACACCGGACGTGCCGACCGTGACCGCATACTCAAGTCTCCTCGGAAAAGCAGGGAGACGTGTATCACTCGCTGTCTGGAGCAGACCATCTCCATCAATAACCTCGGTGCCGGTGCTGTCGCTCGTGTCTTCATAGATTTCATAAGAAGTCGTACTCGGAAAATTGAGAAAATGCATCCTGTTCCTGTTCATGGCACGGGCACGTGTATTCATCAGGTCTGCATAGATATCCTTTGTCTGGCTCTCCACTCTGTACCCTCCCACCCATCCAGTGTAAGAAAACCCGAGGACTGCCACGAGTATACCGACAATCGCGATGACAACCATCAGCTCTACCAGAGACACCCCTCTATAATCGTTCATTCTCATAACGTTGCGGATATTGTAAGTGCCATATCGTACCTGCTGCAGGAGAAATCCCGTTGAGGCTCCTGAAAATACTCTGCTTCTCGTACCATTTTATCTTTCCTTAACATGTATCGTCCGCTTTACCGGAGAAGGCGATGCAAGAATCGACAGACCCTGGGCGGTCGGCGGCACTCCTTCCATGGCAGGGGTCTTTCTCCCGCCTTCCTCGGTGAACTCGGACTGGAGGTCCACCTCTTCAATGCTGCCTGTTGAGACCTGGAGCAGCCCCTTGCCTTTCAATAACGCTCCCGGCGCCCCTCCGGTATCATATTTTGCGGCCCATAAAAAGCTGCGTCCGCCGGGATTACAGGAGTCGTCCTTGGGTTGGAACGTTGTGAAGAGGACCAGTCCGGTTACTGATGCCAGCGGGTCCGTGATGACCCGTTCAGCCCTGTAGCCTGAACCCGATCCAAGCAGGTTGATATACCAGCCGTTCATCACATCGATATCAGATGCGTCCGTAGGCACATCAGCAATATCCGTCACATTTGTCAGACCTGAAGCGCTGCCGCAGGATGAAGCAAACCCGACAGTGCTGTAGCAAGGGTCCTTGACCGCATAGAGCCGGCGCTGATTGGTTGAATCATCAGCAGTATCCTGCTCAAAGAAATACCGGCCGGTGGCGAAATAGAGCCAGAGCTTTCCTGCGTTCCTGTTCAACAGCTTTGACACAGATGCTGTCACCGGGCCTGTCCCGTCGATCACCTCGCTCCACGCCCAGTGGTTCGGGTCCAGATCCTCCCGGGTCAGAAGCCTGCCAACCCCTCCGTCTGTCCACGTGCCATCGGTGCATGGATGCAAGGCATCAGAGAGTCCGCATTTCCTGACGTAGGGGACATAGAGGACATCGTCCTGATAATCCAGGTCAGTATCAAGCGTCGTATTCATAATATTCCCGCTAAAGGCCTCTGCAATTCCGGTGTCTATCGGGGTTGCTGTTGCAAGAGCGCCTGTTTTCAGATCAAGAACATAGAGCTTGAGGTTTTGAGAAGACTCGGCTTTGAACTGATGGTCTGATGTGCTGATAGGTCCGGTCGGCCCGGATCCAAAGACCACAAAGTATTTTCCGTTCTTTGACTTGTCCGAAGGGTCTTCTCCATCGAATTTCGTATCCAGGTTCAGATCGGTAGTCTTCATATTGATCTTTACAACAGAAGGTCCGGAAGATGTCAATCCCATTCCCTCTGTCGAAAACTCCCAGAGGAGCTGCGGGTCCTGAGTCGGATCGTTCAGGGTATTCGTTATATCGAGAGCAAAATACGAGGAAAGTCCCAGTGATTTCTCCGCATCCGTGTCAACCGAGCCGTTAGCGTTCAGGTCGACTCCGGGAGTCTTGACACAATTGGTACAGGTGCTGTCTGATTTCACGCAGCCCCCGCCAAGCCTCATGCCTCCGATAAGGATAGTCCGCCAGCTGGCCGCAGTCTTGGCATTATTCGAAATATCGCCATCAGCAGGGGCTCCGATAGCCGCATCAAAGACCATAGGGGTCAGGTCTATGGAATATATATGGCAGTAGCTGGGGTCAGCCAGATACTTGAGGTACGGAAGCACGTTCTTGGGGACAAAAGCCCATACCTCTTTGCCGAGACCTATTGAGGAGGGATCAGCCAGTTTTGCCTTTTTATAGACGCTGTCTTTCCACGCGCCGGCGAGTTCAAGCCTGCCCAGATAGAGGGCATGGAGCATGCCGTCATTCGCTCCGACAAAAACCAGGCCGCGGTTAGCGTATGATCCGGAAGGGTCTATGTACGTTTTATAGGTGGCATCACCGTAGGTCTGGTCATAGGTATTCAGCGCGAAGCGTGTGGCGATCCGCGGAGTTGACTGTACAACGTCGCCCAGTCTCCAGACTCCGGTATCGCTGCCTGCATCAGTTGTTAATCCGGTAATGGTTACTGTGCGGGACCGGTAGCCGGTGATGTCCGCACCGTGGGTAAAGTTGATGACATTCGTTGCTTCAGTGTTATCAGCTGCCTGCAGATAGGGCTTGAGCGCAGCTGCATTCGCAGCCGACAAATCAATGAGTCCGCCCCCGATCGTGGTCTTGATCCGCCGCGGGGAGGCTGCAAGATTTCTCTTCCAGAGCTTTGTGCCGCCGTCCCAGAGGCTGGAGAGCAGCTCGAAATTAATATCAGTGGCAATCGGCGTGTCCGCAACGCCGTCGTTATTCGTGTCCTGCACACGGTGGGCCTTGGTCAGTTTCGCGACCGGATCATAATAGAGCGTTACTTTGTTGTCCTCCCTGAGATCGAGTATACTGGCACTCGTGCTGCCGCTGTCTTCATAAATGCCGCTTGCGCCGAAACGGGGGTCTACGTAATACCAGAGGTTGGTGAGCCTCCCGATCCAGCGGGCCTCGGTATTATTATTGAACAGACGCCAGGGGTAGAAGACCGCCTGAATAAGGTTCGCGCCGCTGCCTTCACCTGAGGCAAGCACGGATGCCGCGGTCCCGGATGCGGCTGCCCCGGATATATCATCAAAAATTGTCTGAAGGGCCTGTCGCAGCGCAGCCGGGTCTTTCGCAAAACGACACAGACCTCCGCCATTCGTGGCTGTCTGCTGCATAAGCCTCTCCGGCATGTTTTCATCATTCGTGGTGCAACTGGTGCAGTCAGTAGCCGCACTGGTCGGATCACATGGATCTCCGGTGAAGGTCACATAGGACTTAATCGAGTCTTTCGGTTTTCTTGTCGCAGTCGAGGCAGGATCAAAGATATTTTTGTGCTGGGCGTACCAGGCAATATCGTCAATGTTTTTGCTGCCGAAATATTTCGGGGCAACAGAGCCGCTTGCTGAAGCCGTTGTCGTAGTCTGCCCGTCACCGTCATTGTAGGCGTTTACAAAATCTCTGACTGTGCTGTTCTGGTCTGTGGTGGACATGCCATCCGTAATAAAAAGAATATTGTTCTTCTGGCAATTGCTCTGGATCGGGTTGGTAGTGGTTGTGAAGTCTGTTGGGTTCAGACGATAGGGCCTGCTCGCGCCAGAGGCGGTGTTCTGCGTAAAATACGCGACTGCATTGTAAAATCCCTCGCCGGACGGGGTCCATGTCTGGGCCCTGATATCATCGAGCGCCCTGATAAGGCCGGAGGTGTGGTCTCCAATCGGGTTTGAGGCATAGGTGGGGTCACCGATATACGCTATGACGTGGGCGCTGTCCAAATTGGGAGAAAACTGGTTCGTCGCAGGGTCTTTGAACTCGTTTACGCTCGTCACCAGGTCGCACGTCGGAGTAGGTGACGCAGGCGGGCAATCCTGGAAGGTAAGGCACGCCTTGCTCTTGTCGTTCGAACAGATTCGCGGGCATTTGACAATATCCGTGTCATTGCATTCAGAAGAAGAGCCGGCATAGTTAAAGCCCTGCGCTCCAAAACGGATACGGTTTTTATATTGGTGAATGATCCCCTCGGGAGACGCGTTCTGCACCCTTGCCTCGAGGGTCTTCAATGCATCACCGAGCTGGCTCTGCACACCGGCATCTCCGAGGATCGCCGGTACATTCGCAAAAAAATCCGTTGCTGACGGCTCATCAGTCGGATCGATTACCGGCGGCTGCTTGATGTCCCCGCAGTATTTGTTGTGCATATACGTAACGCAGTCGTCGCCGGTATGGCCGTCAACAGTGCCGGTATAGCCGGACTTGCTGTAAGGCGCTGACCCGACATAACAGGCGCCGGTGTAAGTGCTGCTGCAGAGAAGCGCGGGGTTGCCCGGCAGAATACCATATGATCCTGCCATGCACCGCTGGCCTGCAGGGATTTCTGCAGCGCAATTCGCATCCGTTGTGCAGACCTTATTCTTTGTCACGGAACAGGTGCCCGGAGAATAAAAGTCGAGGACTTCAGGGCATTGGTTTTTGACGGTGTTTTTGGCATCATTGCCTACCGTTCCATCCTGGTCAAACTGGTAGCATTCCTGGACAGACTGAATGAATACGTTGCTTGTCTTTCCGGCCTGAGTTGTGCTGCTGCTGTAGTTGAGGCAGGAGGATGTCGCGTCCCTTCTGCACTGCTGGCCACATGACGGGTCCTGATAAAGGTCAATGGCAGTCTGGCATGTCCCCTGATCATAATTACCCGCAAAGATATCGATATGGGTCAGGCCTCCGGATGACGGTGCACTGGGGTTTGAAGCATCAAAAGGCCCCCTCACTCCAAAGGTGATACCGAGTGATGTGTTCGTCCCGCCCTCAACATAATCAGCGGTAAGCGCCTCTTTGATAAATCTCCTGCCGACGCATCCCCGCGATTCAGCGATAAGGGACTGGAAGCCGGCATCAAACTTCCCTCCGGTAAGGATCTGCTTTTGAATGTCGAACTTTGAGGAGGTGAGCCAGTTGAGATATTTGCCGCTCGCATAGAAGTCAGTCACGTTTTTTGGTGTTGACGTGCTGTTAAGGTTGGTCCCTTTAATGCAGAGATGCGCCACACCGATGGAAGGCACCTGCTTATCGCACAGGGCAGGAAAAGCGGAAACCTCAAACCGATATGCAGCGTCATTGTATCGGTAAATCGACGTCTCGGTAAAATACCCGGGATAGGAGTTTGCGCTGCTGAATGTATCGTCATAGCAGTACTGCGGATCCCTCTCATCAGCCCCCTTGTCGACATACGCGAGGTCATACATACTGCCTGAATTGTCGATAATCAGAAGCAGATTGGGAAGGGTCTCCTGAGTGATAAACGGCGGGGTAATGCAGTAATCCGACATATTGGTCGTGACAACAACAGTCGCCGCGTTGATCGTGATCGGATAGATTTTGCTTGTTGTACCACTGGCGCTGTCAGTAATCGTGACTGTCATATTAAAGGTCCCCGCAGCTGTCGGTGTTCCCGAAAGCAGGCCGGCGGCGCTCATGGTGAGACCAGGCGGAAGGCCAGCTGCAGACCAGCTATAAGGCGCAGTGCCGCCGGTGCCGGTCATACTGTAGGAATAGGGGATGCTGACCTGACCGGCAGGAAGAGAAGGGGTAGAAATATCAACAGGGATTGCAGCAGCCGCTATTGTCAGAGTAAAGGATTTCGTCGCAGTACCACCGCCGGTGACTGTTATATTGGCCGTATGTGTTCCTGCCGTACCTGCTGCAGGCGTACCGGTAATGACCCCTGTTGAGGCATTGATGCTCAGGCCAGCGGGAAGCCCTGTCTGCGACCAGGTGTAAGGCGTTGTTCCTCCTGAAGCTGCTACTGTCGCATTATATGCCACACCGACCTGGCCGGACGGGATGCTGTTCGTATCGATGACAAGACCTGCCGGGGGAGGGTTGACCGTAACTACCACAGTGGCAGAACCGAGCGAACATCTGTTTTTACCGGAATCAACCACCGTAGCGATAAGGGACCAGCTCCCCGCTGCCGTCGGCGTACCGGAATAGGTGACCTGTGCGTTTTTAGCCCCGCTAATTGTAGGACCTGTCAGCCCCGGCACGGTTGTAAGGCTCCAGGAAAAGGTCCAGGTATAAGAGCTTTGGGCATGTGTCCCACCGGAAGCAGTCAGTATCAGGTTAAACGGTGTCCCGACCTCACCTGGAGAGGGATTAGTCGCTGAGATGACGCATGCCGCTCCCTGCACATCAGAGGGCATGGCAAGAAAACCGGATGCGGCGAGGGTCAATCCCAGCAGGAAAAGAAGCTTCTGTAATATGTTTTTTGCGGTCTTCATTTTTACCTCACCTCATTTTTTATGGTTTATGGTAATAAATCCGTATTGATCAAGCAAATTCCGTTCCATAATTATTAATAACTGCTATTCATGAATCAAATAAACAACAAAAGACAACAACATGAATTTAAATAGTTTTTTTAGTAATCTCGGTAAGCGCGTTAAAACTTTGTCAGGCAATACTCCTGAACTATGGAATAAATTACATAGTTCAGGGAATTTCTTGCCGGATTCCGGGGATATCCTTAAACAAAATATGTCAGGGGAACGCGTTGCGAATAAGGAAAATACATCATGGGCTTGACAGGGTCAGTGGGCGTAGACAACCGAATAGCGCGCGCGTTCCCGCGGACTCACAGAGTCCTCTGCCTGCACCTCAATACGGTAGATCCATGAACGCCGGGGAGGAGTAACAATAGACGCGCCACCACCGCCGACCCCTCCGGTCGACAGACCGCCACTCTCTTCTGTACCGGTTGCGCCCCCCCCGGATGCGCCTCCGGCTACCACACCGGCGGTATTGCCTTCAATAGTATCAACCACCTTGGCAAAAACATTGTATGCGTTTGGCGTGCCGGGAACCTGGAATGTCATGTCAGGACTAGCAGAAGGGTCTATGTTTTTCTTGGGCGCAGTGCACGCGGTCCAGTTTGCAAAAGGGAGACTCAATTTCTGTCTGAGGCAAGGTTCGCCATCGAAGGAGGTGTTAAGTGCCACTTGGAAGGGCGGCGTCAGCGCAGCCCCTCCCAGTGCATTGTCGAAGTTGTTTACTACCATGTCGGTCACTATCCTCGCCCCTCCGAAGGCAGCCTCATCGCTGTTCCGGTAGAACTTTTCAGCGCCGGAAAGCCGGGTACCCATCGTGCCCATATACAGGAGCGACGAGACGATCGCAAGCCCGATTAACGCAAGAAGCAGGACCAGCACGAGGGCGATACCCCGCTCATTTTTCACTATTATCATATGATCACCTCATTCACCTCAAATTGGGAAGCTTGACCGAGATGGTATATACCTTCCAGCGATAATTAGCGAAATCAGCCCCGATTCTGTTCAGCAGGTTGAACGTACTGCCATAAAGAGCAGGAATAGTGCCGAAAAAATCACCCACGAGAATGCAGTTAGCGTCGACTGTGCCGTCATTGTTGCAGTCGGAGAAATTATTAAAGGTAAAATTGCGGTCCATCTGGCCTTCGTGTGCGAGAATATAAACCACCACCCCCCGGACCCGATTCCTGATGTCCTGGGCTGAAAGACCTGTCGTAAAATCAGCATCGTTCCATAGTAGTGTATTAGGGTTGACAGGGTCAACCGATATAAAAACAACCTGCATGTCAGCCACGCAGTCAAGCAACGGGAGTGTTTGAAATTCGCCATCACTATGGTTCATTACCGCCTTATAGAGAATGCCGGTATTTGGCGCGCAATGTGAGGGCATGTTCGCTGGCGGCCTGGACACATAAAAATCCGCCCGGTTGAACGGCGCCCTCAGCGGCTGATTTAAACTGGCCGGGTTTACAGGCGCAACACCATAGATAAAATGGGCATCCAATGTGTCAAGCCCCGGCTGGAACGCCGCGGGAAAATCAGCTGCAGTGTTCTGGTAAATAACAGAAAACGAGGGAGGGGCTGTCCCGCTATTAGTAATCAGCACCCGCTGTTGACTTCCGCCGGGTCCCATGGCCGGACGCTCAACAATAATCCGGTCAACAGCATCTTGAAGGTCTTCGTTGGAGTCGTTCCATATTCTTGGGTCGAGATTGGTCTCGCCGCTGTTTGTGATATGCGTCCACTTCTGGGCTGCTGCATTGAGTCCGATGCTCGTGGCCTTCACAGCAAGGTAATCCGAGCGCCACGTATTTGCCCCTGTCCCCATCTCAGGGCCTGCGTCATTTTCAGCAACAAGCCCCCGGGGGGCCCGCTGGCCACCGGCCGGTATCGTTGATTCCGGATCGCCGTCATTGTAATAACTCTTATCCAGAGGATCAGCGCCGCCGCCTTCGTCAGAGACCGCCTCGGAATAATTAGCCGCCAAAGAATTCCAGTCGTCGTCACCGCTGTCGTCCCCGTTTATCTCTACATTCCAGGGGACACCAAAACCTGCCTGCTGCAGATCGACCCGCATCATATCAAGGCTGATGATCCCCTCGATATTCGTCTCCGCGATCTTCGTCTGCTGCTTGAACTGGTTCAGCAGATTGCTGAAGATATTCGAGGCAGCCGCGATAACAAGGGTAAAGATTATCATCGTTATCATGAGCTCAACCAGGGTAAAGCCTTCTTCTCTCCGTATCATATACGCCTTAGCAGCGTCACGAACCGGTGCCGGTTCGTGGCCCCTTTCCAGTCCCATCGTACCTCAACAGTGACCTGCTTGTTGATATTATTAGGTGGAGCAACCACCTCCAGATCGAGCACCCAGACCTCAATCACATAATTTGCCCCCAGGACATTTCGTATCGTCCTGCGGGTATTGATGCCAAGGCGTCGTGCGTTCGCGACCTGAGTAGCATTGCCTGAGGTGGAACTCATGATAAAATTCAGATTCGCAAGGTCATTAGGAGGCATCCCGCTCCTGTCCAGATCATCAAAAGGACTGCTTCGCAATGCAGCCATGGTATCAGAACCAAGCCGGACACCCTCGTCCCTCAGAATATTCACCGCATTATTTTCGATCGACAGCAGTGCCGCCTGGATCAGGCCCATAAAGACAACAAGGAGGATGACAAGGGCCACAAGCACCTCAACAAGGGTGACGCCTTTCCTATCGCGTAACACAGTTGACCGCATCACAATCTCCTCCATCTGCGATTTTGGTATCCAATCTGCCCATGTTGATTCTTGTCTGCGAAAGCTCTATGCAATCATAGTCCGGATCAGCCGTAGATGAAAAACAAATCGCAATTTCAGGATTATCTTCCGTCAGACTCAGTGCGTTAATAATACCACGGCGTGTAAATGTCAGTACACCGCCAGCATCTGTGGTAATATCATACTCCACGACTTTTTGATTTGTCAGGGGTAATATCGTCGGTGGAGGGGGAATAATAATCGTATCACCATTATTCAGAGTTCCACTCCCGTTCGTGTCCTCGATCACCCGGTACGCTGTCGCGGTCGGGAAATCAACAAAGTATTCACGACTCCGGGTCAGGGCCCTTGATCGCGCGTCCATGAGGTCTGTGAAAAGGTCTTTTGTCGACTTTTCAACCTTATACGCCCCCTGCCAGCCGAAATAGGAAAACCCCAGTGCGAGCGCAAGTATGCTGATGATTGAAATAACAACGATAAGCTCCACTAATGTTACGCCCTTGTTGTTCATTTCTTCTGAATATGTATTATCCTGTCGATCGGTGTCGGTGAAATAACAAGCGAAAGCCCCTGTCCCACCGGAGGCACGCCGCTCATCACATTCGGTGCAGTTCTCCTTCCTGATGGTTCGAGTTCACCGGTTAAAGTTGTTGTGTCAGGGTCGGCAATTTGTGCAACTTTATCCATAAAGGCGGTTTCCATGCTGAGCTCCTTGATCGCGCCTGTCGATACCTGAAGGAGTGCGGTCCCGAGCAGAGGTACATGACTGCCGTTATGGTATCTCACCCTCCAGAGAAAGGTATTGCCGCCGAAACTGCATATGTCCGGGCTTGGAGCAAAGGTCGTAAAAAAAACCACTCCATTCGGGATAGCAACAGGGTCAGTTATCACCCGCTCGGCAGTCGGGGTTATGTTGCTGTTGGCAGCAAGATCACCTTCAAGATTCGTATTCGCCGGGCCTTCGAGACTGATATACCAGCCTTCGGCTCCGATGGTCCTCAGTCCCATTTCAGGAAATGTAACACCTGTGGTAGAGTTCCACAGGTCTCCGCAGAATGTCGGACCAGTCGTCCCGCTGACAGGGGTTGAGCAGAAAGATAGTGAATCTGTGCAATTAGAGTGGAAAGCTAAGCCTGGTCTTAATGGATCCGAAAGATCCTCTTTAACACAAGGCTCCAGGATTCCAAAGAGTGTGCGTTGGTTCGTCGTGTCATCATCCCGGTAGAAATACCTCCCTGTCCCGAAGAAGAGCCATCCCTCCTTCTCTTTCCCGGTTCCCGACCTGAGGACCAGGTTCGCAATCGAGGCAGTGACCGGTCCGATGTCTGACATAACAGTGCTCAATTCCCAGTTTGCAGGGTTGATGGCCGTACTGCCTGTCGCGCCTGTGTCAGAGCCTTCGAGGTCCTCCCTCGTGGCCAGCCTCAGGACCCCGCCATCAGTCCAGGTGTTGGCAGAGCAGTAGCTGTTCGTTGTGGTGCACTTCTTTGTGTATCCGAAATAGAGGGCGTCATCCTGATAATCAATATTGTAATCCATCTTTCCTCCCAGCAGGGAACCGGAAAAGGCGTTCTGGATGCCGGAGTCTATTGTCCGTAAAAGCTGGCCGGTCTTCAGGTCAAGGATAAAGAGCTTGAGGTTCTGGTCTGAGCGCCCCACAAACTGGCGTTTTGTGGTATCGACCGGTCCGGTAGGGCCTGATCCGAGCACGACAAACCATCTTCCGTTCTTTGTATCATCAGGCACAGTCTTGGTTGCGTCAGACGGGTGCGCCTTTCTTCCCTCGATCCTCATAAAGGCAGGCCCTGCGGTCGAGTACCCAAGGTCAGGACGTGAAAACTCCCAGAGGAGCTCTGGATTGTCCTGGTCAGTGATATCAAGCGCAAAGTAGGAAGAATATCCGATGCTTTTCAGGGTCCCTCCCTCATTCACATCGACCGGGGTATTGACACAGTCCTTCTGGCCGTCTCCGCTGACATCCGCGCAGACCGTAGTCGTGCCCCTGCAGGCGCCGCCAAACCTGAGACTGCCGATCAGCACTGTCCTCCAGCTTGTCTGGCTAAGATCAAGACTCGTTGAGCTGGTCTGATACGTTGTCTCCCGTTCACATTCCCAGTAATTGCCTGTGCACCCGGTAGGACTATTGATCGCTGCATCGAAAATAACCGGTGAGGCGTCCACTGAATAGATATGACAGTAGTTGTCCTGGGTGAGATATTTCAGGTAAGGAAGGACATTCTTGGGTATGAACGCCCACCGTTCCTTGCCGAAATCAGCATCGCTTGCCGCCACAAGCCGTGCAGGTTCGAACCGTTTGTTCTGGCCTGACCATGACTCCTGAAAAACGCCGAAGTTAAAGGCGTGGAGCATACCGCTGTTTGAGCCTGTATACACCGTGCCGTAATTGTTATAGTTACTGGACTCAGTAAAAAGCGAATACGTTGCGTCCTTATAGACTGTTTTGTAATTGTTCAGGGCCACCGGAGACTGGACCTTTGGTGTGGAGGTCACGATATCTCCGAGCTTCCAGACCCCTGTCGTAGAGCCGCTGGTGACTGTCCTGTTTCTGTATTGCATGCACGAGCCCGCAGCACCGCCGCAGTCCGTGTCAGTAGTACAGGTGGTCGTTGTCCCGACACAAAACTTCTTGTCTATCCCTTGTGTATACTCGATAATATTTATTGCCTCGGCATTGCTCGCAGCCTGAAGATACGGCTGAAGGCTGGCTGCATTGCCCACGGAAAAATCGATCAAGGCTACCGGAGACGTATTCAGCAACGTTGTCTTGAGCGTCCGGGCAGTTGTTCGTGTGAGCAGCTTGTCCCCTGCCTCCCAGAGGCTTTTCACCTCATCTACACCCACTGTCCCCTGAAACGTATCAGGCACTCCGTTTCCATTCGTATCTGCATACCGGTCCACCACAGTCTTGTTCAGACTTGGATCAAACCTGAACTGTATCTGCCAGTCTCCGACAAGATTTTCGACCCTGTCCTGGACCGTGTCTTCCCGTATCGTGTTTGTCCGGAGCCGGGGATCGATATAGTACCAGAGATTGTGAAGCTGTCCTGCCCAGTCCACAGACGTATCATTATCAAAAACCTTTCTCGGATGAAAGAGAGCCTGTATGATGTTTGCTCCTCTGCCCTCACTCGAGGCAAGAACCGAAGCAGCCGTACCCGAAGACGCCCTCGTCAATATGGAAAGCAGCGCCTTGTTGAGCTGGTCTTCAAGCTTGAGGGGGTTGGCAACGAGGAAATAGTTGTCCGGTGTGCCGTCATCGTCCTTGTCCCACTCCTTACAGCGGTTATCAGGAGTTGCGGTGCCGCATGACGCGCCTGCGTAAGGTTTTCCATCGCCGTCAATGTCATCGAACCCGCCCCATTTTGCCGCATACCAGAGAGGGTCCTTCAGTATCCCTGTTGTGGCACTGGCTGTTGTGAAGAGCTTGCTGAAGGAAAGGGGAAGTCCGGCAACCACAGCCGGGGTGTCGGAATCAGAAGCACCTACGTCTCCGTCCTTTACCGCCAGATAGGCCCCGTCTGCTGTTGTGCCGGAGATGACAAAACCGAGGACCTGGTCTATGCCGCCCTTGCCATAGACAGTATTCACCTTTACCTGGACCTGATCGGAACCCGGGCTTACTCCGCAGGAGCCGTATCCATTTGCTGACGCCTCGGCAGTACAGATCTCATACTGGACAATAGCGTCCATATCATGGTCAGCGCCCTGCTCAACATCCTCAAAATTTATCCGGTAGTTCGCGTAGATGACATTATTGCTGTTGTCATATCTGACATCATCCACATAGATATCCACGACCTGGTTTGTCGGACAGAATGCTATGTCTGTGCAGCTGCCGAGATGCAGGCCATTTGTGTCAGCGGTGAGTGTACAACGGTCCGCGCAATAGGTCTCCACGCTTGAACCGCCGCTCACAGACTTGCCGAGAGGTAATATATTGACGAATCTGTTCCCGACCTTAACCTTCAGGTTTGCCAAAGGCGAATCAAGGGCAACCACAAAGGTGTCTGCGTTCGGCTTTCCGGTATTGGTATTGAACTGGGTTTTGGCGTAATAAGAGACAGCAGCCGCGTAGTAACTCCCCTTTTTTGTCGGCTCGAACGGGCAGATTCCCTTGATCTCGCTCAGATTAGTCACAGACTTGGACGAGCAGATGAAGTCCCTGTCTGTGCCGCTCTCCCCGATAAACCAGCTGTTCCCTGCGATACCTTCTGTTGTGCCGATGAGGTCCGCGATAGTCGAGACATTCATGTTCAGTTGAGGTAAAGCTGCATCTTCGGTAAATGATGAACCGGATGCGCCCGGCAGCTGGTCATCATCATAGCTCGTGTTCACATCGCTCAGGACAAGCATGAACGGCCGGGCACAGGCAGGAAATAACCCGTAAGGCTGATACACCGTGCTCCCCTTGTTAATTCCCCAGTCAGGTTTTGATATCGAAAGCCCTGCGTCCTGAGAACCGGCATACGTGAAATCTGCGGTTGGAGCGGCCTTGCCTGCCATATAGCGGAGGCTTTCATACATCATCTCAGCGATCGGGTTTCCCCACATGCGGCACTGGCCCTCGGTGATCGGCCCACTCGTTATCCAGCCGCAGGTGCCGCCGTCCGAAGCAGTATAGTCATGATTGCTGAAATTGTAGCCGACCGTCGGCATCAACCGGTCAAACGTCATGATGATATTCCCTGAGACGTTTTCAGATGTCTGGAAGATGCCATTGTTCAGGTTGGTCTCGTCCGTGATGCTGCCGAAGTTCTTCCTGAGGACCCCTCCGCTGGTGTTCTTTGTATATGAAGTGGTCATAAAGCCGAAAAACATCGAGGACTTGTCAACACACATCCCCTCTGTCGGGATATCGCAGCCTGCGTCAGAATTGCACGCCTTTGTATACACCTTTGAACAGACCTTTGAGCCGTCTCCCTCACCGTATTTTTGCAGAAGGCCTACCGGCTTATAGGTTCCGCTGTAATTCTTGCAGTTTGATTCAAGACCAACCGACGACTTACAAACCTCAACCCTTACCGTATAATCAGTAATCGTTCCGGTGCTTGTCCCGTCATTAAACGTGGTGAGGCATACCGGGTTCTCTTTTGAGGCCCACTCCCATTTCCTGTGGCTATTGTTGGCTATCATCCTGAGGATCGGCGGCTGGTTCGCTGCCAGGCTTGTGCCGCAGAAGAGGTGCTGTCCTCCGGGAGTCCCCCTCTGGGGTTCACCGCGGGCAATGAACTGATTACTCTGAAGCGTACACTCGGAGCCTGCAGCCACATTTGGTGTCCTTGTGGTGAGGCTGTCTGGAAATATCTTCCAGTTATCGGAGGAACTCTTTCTGTACCAAAGCTTCACCCCGTCCTGTCCGGTCTTTTCAGACTGCCGCACAATGACCCGGTGGTATCCGGCAGACCCTGGCTTGTAGGTACCCTTCTGATTTGTATTGCAGAGCACCGGCGTAGTCGCAGTGCCTACAAATGCAGCGGCGGGAAAGCATTCGGAATGGCAGCCGTAGAAAGACGCGACAATACTCCCTCCAGAAAAACCGCTGCCGACAACCCCGATCTCTACCTCGGCAGGATCATCGCTGTCGACCATGAACTCCCAGTTCTTGTTCTTGTCCCCGCTGGCAACGTTAAATTCAGCGACAGCGACTATGTTGTAGTCGTTATAGTGGTCGGTCGTAGGGTCCAAACTGGCATCATCAAAATTTGCAACAAGGAACTGACCAATAAAATTCCCGGCAACCTCGGGCTGAAACGAAGTCAGAAAATTCGCTCGGGCCACAAGCGGATCAGATCCGACAGTATCAGTCCCGCACTTGATATCATCAGTGAGAGTTGAGTCATGATAATACCGCGCGACCCTCACCTTGTTCGTCGCGCTCCAGGTAATGGCGCCGGTTGCGGAACAGTCAAAAGGCTCGGTTGCTGCAGCAACGCCTATCAGGTTTACGGATTTGTCAACACAGGTCTCGCCGCTCGCGCAGTCACTGTCCCGCTTGCAGTTATAGGTATACGCAGCGGTCGCACCATTATAACAGAGCCTCCCGGTCAGCTCCTTGCCCCAGCTGTGGGCATCCCCGGGCATGATGTCCCTTTCGAGCACGGTCTTTGAGGTGCTGTCAGTGACACGGTGTCCGCCGTAGAGGACCTTTTTCAATGAGTCCATGCGTGACATATTCAGCCAGTTCAGTACATTGCCGCTCCACTGTCCTGCAGTGCAGAACTTGTCGGCTGTCACCGAGACAGGGTTGAACTCGCCCGTCCCGGTGCTGCTGTAGGTATAACATTTATACGGATCAAAGTAGCCATAATAATCAATCGTGTGCTTGTAGCCTATATCGAGTTTGCCGTCCTCATCGAGATCAGACGCATCATTATAGGCTTCATAATAGAGTTTATGGTCCCTTCCGGCCTCGAACATGACAAGGGGAGGCACACTCTGAGCGATAAAGGGAGGCAGGACACAGTAATCCTGCATCGTGGCAGCCCCGGCTTGCCGGGAAAGAGGCAGGCACAGGCCGAGGAAGATTAGAAAGAGATATACAGCAGGATTCATCCTATGTCTTTTCATCTGGTTCATCGTTTCCACCCCTCAATTGTAAGCTCAGTCACTGTGTTCGCGATTTTCACCGCAATGACTGAATAGCCTCGGTTCAGGTCTCTGATTTTTGCAGGCTTCAGATAGAAGGCGTTATCCACTTTGTATTCTATCTTTACTTTGCATTTTGGAGAGAGTACGTATTGCTCGTCGTCAATTTCGATAAAACCTTCGGAAATGTCAGTAACTCTGCCGGTTACCAATGAATGTCCATCATTATAAGACAAGGCAGTCCCTGTCGAGATCAAAATTACCATACAAATTAAAAAGAGAATTTTTCTCATAATTGACTCCTTTAAAAAAACAATTCATGCAGCTTCATCGGTCTGCTTCCTGTTTGCGCAGAAAAACAGATTTACTTTAATGAATGTATGCAATGACCATACCAGGAGGGAGAGCAAGAGGAAAACAAAAGCGGGGACGATAACTCTTGAAAAAGAAAGAATATTTTATTCCTTACTTTTCTCGCCAGTAAGCTTATTATGTAACTGTCTACCGTTATATGAAAAGAATTACATACTTATTGCGTTTTTTTCGGGACTTCTTTGGTAAGACCGGAAATCTCTTCATTCAGCTTGTTGACACTATCGTTAAACGCTTTAATCCGGATATCAAGGTCACTGATCTTCTTCTGGATCTCATCGTACTTTGCCTGTGTCTGGATCACCCCGACAGCCTTCACCTCTGCATGCAGCTGCTCCCTTTCCTTTGCCAGTTTCTCACGTTCTGCAGTATACTCAGAACGTTTCTTCTCGATCTCGTCTATCCTTTTTGTCTGTTCAGGGGTAAAACTACCCGTGCCTGCTTCTGCGTTCGTCCGGACCTCGGACTTTACTTCCCCGGTCTGCGGTGCTTCCTGTTTCACGTCGGATGCCTGGGTGTCAGCGGGAGAGACCTCAGTGGTTGTGCTGCGTTCGATCGTTATGTTTTCTGTCTTCATGATTTCGGCCTTGTCAAACGCGAACGTTCCGCCCATCTTCTCACAGATGAGCTTGTCTTTCGTGTCCCTGCAACTGTCGGCCATGATCACCCTGCCGTTGCTGAGGAATATCTTGACCTCAGAAAAGGATGGGACAGGCAAAACAAAAAAAGACAGGAAAACGATAACTGTTGAGACTGACTTCCGGTATCTCATTTTGTCTCCCCCTGCTTTTTCGGATTCATGACCATATCAATAATTGTTTTTGCGTCCCTTCCACCGACAACAACCCTGCCGTCAGGCATAATCAATGTCGGTGTGCCGGTTATGTCATTCTTCTTTGCAAAGTCAATATTTTCATCTACAGCCTTTGTATCGCAATCGGGCTTTGGAACAGGCTTCTGCTCAAAGTTGTCCTCGAGCAGGCGGAGCGATTTGCTGCAGATGATGCTCTGCGATTTCCAGTGCGCGTCAGGGTGCATAGGTAACGCAATGAGCTTCAGATAAAAGGCTATGTCCTTTGTCTCTGCTACCACCTTTTTCAGTTCAGCGTGGAGTTTGCCGCAGAAGGGACAATCAGGGTCCGTAAAGACAATCACCTTATGGCGGGCGTCTTTTTCACCCAGCAGTAAAGCGTTATCAAGAGGAACAGTTGAAGGCGTAATATATTTTGGGGCCTCATCCCCCATCTTCTGCAGTCTTTCCTGGCTCTTGTTCGACGCAGTATCAACCTCGTATATCTGTCCTCCCATGACATATTTTTTCGAAAAACCGATATACGTCATCCCCCGCATGCCCTGATTTTCGAAAGTTACTTCCCAAAGACCGCCGATAGGGCTCATCTTGATCTCGATCACCTCAATGTCAGGGGCCTGCAATTTTGCGAATATCTGTTTTGCCTCCTCTTTGCTCAGAGAATGGCACTTCTGACAATCCTGCTCGCAGCCTCCAAAGGCAGAGGCAGACGAAACATATACGAGAGAAGACAGGAAGATAATCATCATAAACAATTTTTTCATGGCAGCTCCTTTTTGGTTGGTACTTGTAACTTTATTTTATTATACAAAAAATTACCTGCTTTCGTATTTAAATCAGGGGAAAGCCTTCTTCGCCGCAGGGGATACAAGTGCCGAAGATCCCTGAAATCTCAGCGTTTTACGCGCAAAACCCCTTCCATCTGGTTGATCTTCTGGATGAGGATCTTCAACTGGTTGAGGTCCTTTACCTCTATAATAAAGGTAATATGCCCTCTTTTGTCCTGGGTAGACATCGCCTCGAGATGGCTGATATTTATTTCGAGTGAAGATATCAGCGCGCTGAGATTCGCCAGGATCCCCGGCTTATCGATCGTCTCGACAAAAAGCTTTGTCAGTGCAGTGGCCTCTCCTGAAGACTGCCATTCAACATCAACAAGCCGGGCGTCTTCACCCGAGATTCTTCCGAGATTCGGACAGTCACGGCGGTGAATCGTCACCCCCTTGCCTATCGTGACAAACCCGGTAAGGCTGTCTCCGGGTATGGGATAACAGCACTTCCCCGTGTGATAGAGAATATTGTCTATGCCCTTAATGCTGATGCCCTTCTGCTCTTTCTCCTTTTTTCGTACCTTGACAACCTCAACCCCTTCGGCGGGTTTCTCGGGCATCAGCCTGTTAACCACCTGATGGGGAGAGACTTTGCCGAACCCCACGGACACAAACAACTCTTCCAGAGAATTGATGCCCAATGACTTCGCAGCGTGGAGGATTTCATCGGACTTCATCAGGGCATTGCTCATATTACGTCTTCTCATCTCGCTTTCGAGCAATTTAATGCCGAGTTCCACACTCTGGGACCTCTCTTCGGTCTTTATCCACTGCCTTATCCTGTTCTTTGCCCGTTGTGTTACAACGAACTTCAGCCAGTCCCTGCTCGGACCGTGGCTTGAGGAGGTTATGATTTCGATGGTATCGCCGTTTTTCAATTTATACTTGAGGGGCACGATCTTGCCGTTGATCTTTGCGCCGACACATTTATGTCCCACCTGGGTGTGGATACTGTAGGCAAAATCAACCGGCGTGGAACCGACCGGCATCTCTTTTATCTCACCTTTTGGGGTAAATACATAGACGACCTCAGGCACGACCTCTCCTTTGACCGCCTCAAGAAAGTCCATCGCGTCCGGCGTGTCTTTCTGTACCTGGACGATGTCCCTCAGCCAGGTGATGTACTTGCTGCTCTTTTCGTCAATGACCCCCTTTTCCTTGTACTTCCAGTGCGAAGCGATTCCCTCTTCCGCTATCCTGTGCATTTCCTCGGTCCTGATCTGGAATTCGACCCGTTCGCCTTTCGGCCCTATCACGGTCGTGTGAAGCGATTGATACATATTGGACTTGGGAACACCGATATAGTCCTTGAACTTCCCGGGAATAGGGGTCCAGAGGGAATGTATCAGGCCGAGTATCGCGTAACAGTTTGCCTTTGTGTCAGTCAAAATCCTCAGCCCCAGGACATCATGTATCTCCTCGAAGGTGATCCTCTGTTGCGTCATCTTGTGGTAGATCCCGTAGTAGTGCTTTACCCTTCCGGAGATCTTGCCGGGCAGCTCTTCCTCTTTCAGCTTCCGGGTTACCAGTTGTATGACTTCACTGAGGTACCCCTCCTGTTCCTCTTTCCGTTTGTCGACCTTCCTGACCAGTTCGTTATAAAGATCCGGCATAAGGTACCGGAAGCTGAGGTCTTCCAGCTCCATGCGCAACCATCCGATTCCCAGCCGGTTGGCTATCGGGGCATAAATTTCGAGTGTCTCGGTCGCTATCCTCTGCTGCTTGTTTTCCGGGAGGTGCTGGAGTGTCCTCATGTTATGGAGTCTGTCTGCAAATTTTATGAGTATTACCCTTACATCTTCAGACATTGCAAGCAGCATCCTGCGAAAATTCTCTGCCTGAGCCTCTTTCTTTGTCTTGAATTCCACCTGGGAAAGCTTTGTGAGTGAGCTAACGATAAACGCTATTTCGTCGCCAAAAATACTTTGAATGTCCTCGATGGCTACGCTGGTATCCTCTATGGTGTCATGGAGAAGACCTGCTGAAATCGAAGGCACGTCCATTTTCATATCAACAAGGATGGAGGCCACGGCGAGCGGGTGCTTTATATAAGGAGTGCCTTCACTTCTTTTCTGGCTGCAATGGGCCTCTCTCGAAAAATGATAGGCATTCCTGAGGAGCTCCAGATCAGCTTCAGGATTGTAGGCTTTGATCTTTTCTATAAGGTCTTTGAGTGATAACATTGAACGTTCATATTATACACCTTTAAAGACCGTGTTGCGTAATGCGCAATACACAATGAGCTGCGGACAATGAAAGTTTTGACTCATCACGCGTCATCTGACACATATCACGCAGAGGGCCTGATCGCCTTGAGAATAAGCTGGAGGTATCTGCCGCCGTTCCATTCATTGATTGCCGGGGTAAACACAGCGTCAACAAGCGCGGAGCCCTGAAGCTCCTCCAAGTCCCCCCCCATGGCAAAGCCTATGGCATCCAGAGAAAGAGACGCTTTTTTCAGCTTCATCTTCAGGTGTCTGTCTCCTACGATTCTGGGGCTGACAACCTCAAGCTCTTTCGAGCCGACAAGCGGTTCAGGATTCCCGCAGCCACAGGGTTCAAGGAGGGAGAACTCCTGAACAAGTCCGCAGGTCACCTCAGACAGTCCGATACCAGCGTCAATTTCGAGGACCGGCTGTCCCGAAGGCGTTCGGGAAACAATTCTGCTCATAGTCTTTTCGAAGGCAGACAGATATTCCGCCCTCAACTTTATCCCTGCTGCCTGCTTATGCCCCCCGAAGGACAGCAGAAGATCAGCGCCTTCAGACAGACCCTTGCAGATATCAAAGGAAGGGATGCTTCTTGCGGAGCCCTTTGCCGTGCCGTTTTCAATGCTGAACACAAAAGCAGGACGGTAAAACTCTTCTGCTATTCTCGCTGCGACAATCCCCAGAACTCCCTGATGCCAACCCTCGCCTGCAAGAACGATCGCCGGGCCATTGTCTTTTTCCCGGAGCTTCGCCAGTGCCTCCTCATAGACCTCGCCCTCTATCCGCTGCCTTCTGGCATTCAGACTGTCGAGCCATGAGCTGAGTCTGAATGACTCTTCTTCTGAGCCGGACAGCAGGAGCTTTACAACATCCTGAGCATCGGCGATCCTGCCTGCCGCATTGATTCTCGGCACAAGGGTGTAGGAGAGACGGCCCGCCTTTGTCTCCTTGCCGTTCAGTCCGGCTACTTCCCTCAATGCCCGGATGCCCGGCCTCAAGCCGGAATGAATAAGCTTCAGGCCTTCCCTGAGCATGATCCTGTTCTCGCCTGTGAGAGGGACAACATCAGCCAGTGTACCCAGGGCAGCCAGATCAAAAAGAAGAACGACATCATCTCTCGAATACGGCAAACCTTCTTCATCAGCCAATGCCTCTGCAAACTTGAAAGCAACGCCCGCGCCAGAAAGGTTGGCAAGTTTTGAGTCATGAGTTCCGAGCTTCGGATTGACAACAGCAAGGGCGTCAGGCAACACATACAGGGGGATAGGGGATAGGGGCTGGGGATTAGTGCTATTACTGCCAATCCCTGATCCCCCTTCCCTCATCCCTTGCACTACCGGCTCATGATGGTCGGTAATAATGACGTCGATCCCGGCTTGTTTCGCATAAGTGACCGCTTCAAGGGAGGTGATGCCGCAATCAACGGTAATGATGAGTTTTACGCCGAGGTTTTTGGCCAGATCCACCGCATGATTATGAAAGCCATATCCATGCAGCATCCTGTTTGGGATGAAATAATGGACATCAAGACCGATATGTTTCAGCGCCTCCATCAGTATCGCTGTCGCGGTCAGTCCATCCGTATCATAATCACCATGGACAAGTATCCGCTCCTTCCTGCGAAAAGCGGTTTTCACGCGCTCCACCGCAGGCTTCATCGACGGGAGTTCAAAGGGATCGGAAAGACCTGTTATGCCGGGATGCAGGAAATCATTGAGTTCCGCCGCTGTCCTGATCCCTCTGTTGATCAGGACCTGCGCAAAGACAGGAGATACGGACGCTGCCTGAGAAAGGTACCGGACATATTCGGGATTTGTTCTGTTTATCAGCCAACGACTATGCATAAAACAGGTAATGAGTAACGAGTGATGAGTAATGAGAACAATACACTTGCTTGCATGTGTTACTGATTACTCATCACTCATTATCCGTCACTACTTTTTGACAAAAGAAGGCCTGTTCTTTTTCCAGAGGAGCAATATCGGGCTCGCAACGAATATTGAGGAATAGGTGCCGATAATAACCCCCAACAGAATAATAAGGGCAAAATCATGAATGACCTCACCACCCAGAAAAAAGAGGGCTGCAGCAGCGAGAAAAACAGTCAGTGAGGTTATAAGCGTCCTTGAAAGCACCTCGTTTATGCTGTTGTTGATAATGTTCTTCATAGGCTCTTTGATATTTATCTTAAGGTTTTCCCTTATCCTGTCATATACAACGACCGTATCGGTAAGTGAGTAACCGGCGATCGTCAGGAGCCCGGAGACAACGATGAGGTTTATTTCTTTTCCCATGAGATAAAAAATCCCCAAAATTGCGAGAACATCATGAAATGTCGCGATCGTCGCACCGACCCCGAACTGGAACTTGAATCTGATGGCGACATAGATAAGTATGCCTACCGTGGCCATAATGATCGCCTTCACTGAATCATTCCGCAGTTTGGCCCCGACCTTCGGACCTATCGCCGTTGTAGAATCAACAACATATTTCTTTCCGGCCAGATGCTGGTCCAGAGCCGCAGTAATCGATTCAGCTATTTTCGCAAGGTCTCCCTCCGACCGTTTTGTCTTGATCAGCACCCTGTTCTCAGCAGGGACATCCTGTAGCTCCAAGTCCTTAAAACCGCCTGCCTCCATCGCAGACCTGACGGTCTGAAGCTCGATAGGCTGTTCGAACTTCAGCTGTACCTCTGTGCCGCCGGCAAAATCAATACCCATATTTGCCCTGCCAGCTGCTATCTGTATGATCGCGATAATGCCGAGTATAGACAGAGTCCCGGTAACAAGAAGAGTTATGTATTTTTTCCCGATGAAATCTATATTCGGTTTTTTTATTAGTTCAAGCATCTCGCCTCCTATATACTCAACTGATTGACTTTATATTTGCTCGTTATCAGGTCAAAGACCGATTTGGTACCCACGAGAGCAGTGAACAGATTGATCGCAACACCCAGGCTGAGGGTCACGGCAAAACCCTTGATCGGGCCGGTGCCGAACTGGAACAATACCGCGGCAGTGATCAGTGTTGTTACGTGGGAATCCAGGATCGTGGCAAACGCCTTGTCATAGCCGGAATCAATCGCAGACCGCGGGGGTTTACCTGCCCTGATCTCATCCCGAATCCTTTCGAACATAAGGACATTCGAATCAACCGCCATACCAATAGCCAGGATAATCCCGGCGATGCCCGGAAGCGTCAGGGTCGCGTTGAGCGAAGCCATTGCCCCGAAAAGCAGGATGATATTCAATATAAGCGCATAATCCGCTATCAGACCTGAACCCCTGTAATAGATCAGCATAAAAATTATCGTCGCCAGCGTCCCGACAAGGCCTGCCAGTTTGCCTGCCTTGATCGAGTCCTCTCCGAGCGATGGGCCGACAGTAACATTCTGGAGCATCTTCAGCGGGGCCGGCAGCGCGCCTGCCTTCAGCACAATGCTGAGGTCCTTTGCCTCATCCATGCTGAAACTCCCGGTGATCTGGGCGTTTCCTCCTGATATCTTCTCCTGTATGACAGGGTGCTGAATATACGGTATTGTCGAGGATGATCGCCATCCTCTTTTTGACATTCGCTCCGGTCACCTCTTCGAACCTCCTTGCCCCCTCCTCATTGAAGGTCATCGAGACATAGGGCTCGCTGAACTGGTTGTCAAGGCTCACCCTGGCCTCACTCAAAAGATCACCGGTCATTACCGCCTGTTTTTTCAGGAGGATCGGAAGCTTTCTCACCACACCGGTCTCCCTGTTCACCTTTTTCTCAAAGAGTATCTCGTCGCCTTCCGGCAATTTATCGGCAAACTGCTGTAAAAGGGCCTCTTCTTCACTGGGGGCAACTGACTCGGGAAGCTGGACTGCAACCGGAGATTCCTCATCGAGAAGCTTAAACTCCAGCAGTGCTGTTTTGCCTATCAGGTCTATCGCCCTTTTCGGGTCTTTTACGCCGGGCAATTGTACAACAAGCTCGTTCTCACCCTGACGCTGGATCGTAGGCTCGGCAACGCCGAACTGGTCTATTCTGTTCCTGATCGTCTCAAGCGCCTGGTTGGCGGCATTGTCCTTTATGGAAGTCTTTTCCTTATCAGATACTGCGAGGACAAGATTCTGTCCTGCTGATACTGTATCAAGGGTCGGATAATTTTCCTTGATAACGGTGGATATCTCCTGTGTCATAGGGGCTATTTCGATCTGCAGTCCGTTCCTCTTAACCTCTGCCTGCATCTTCTTTTTTTGCAGGGTATCTTTTATCAGGTATGTATATCGTTCAGCAGCTGCTTCAACCGCCTTGTCTCCCTCCACCTCAAAAACAAGATGAAGTCCTCCCTGAAGGTCGAGACCAAGGACTATCCCCTTGTTCGGCATGCTCTTTTTCCACCACTCAGGCATCAGCTTAAACAGAGGCGTATTGGGAAGAAAGAAGACCACCGCAATAAGCACGGTGAAACCGATCAGCAAAAACCTCCATAGTACATTTTTTTTCATGGATCCTCCACTCGAAAAATCAAATTTATTTCAATATCAGACACTGTTGCTTCATTTTTCTTGTCATAAAGGAAGCGGGGATGGGACTTTCCTTCTTCGTAAATTCCCTATCTATAATGATAAAGCAAAAAACTGCGAATTATCAGTCATCCTCGGATTGTCTGAGCGCGACAATATATCCCTTACCGTATTTCACCTTCACATTCTCTGCGATCTTCAGGATAACGGTGTTGTCCTTGACCTCTTCAATAACTCCGTATTCCCCCCCGGAAGTTATTACCTTGTCTCCCCGTTTCAAATTTTCCAGCATAGCCTTCTGTTCCTTGGCCCTTTTTTGCTGGGGTCTGATGAGCAGAAAGTAAAATATTACGAATATAATTATGAGGGGGAGAAATCCCATTAATCCGCCTCCCTGTCCCTGCGCTGCCTGCGGGTTAGATCCCATAGCGTAAGCCAATCCTGTCAACATCCGCACCTCCCTGAATATATGGTCAGCTAATATACCTTCTTTTTTGGCTTTTTATCAAGGGCATACAGTTGTGTTTCAGCGCTGATACAGTTTTTCTTTTCCGGAAACTTGACTTTCGTGAAAAAGAGTTATTATACTTGTCGCTCAGGAAAAAACTATGGGAACCTATACAACATATCGACCACACAAGAAAAAGAGGAAAAGGACCCTCGGGTTTCTTGTCAGAATGCGTTCTGTTGGCGGGCGTGCCGTAATAAAGAGGAGAAGGAAAAAAGGACGGAAAAAACTGTCTGTCTAAAAGGCAAAAAGGTTTTCTGCTCTCTCACGAAACGTGGCGATTTCAAGAAAGTCTTTGAACTTGGATCGAAATTCCCTTCACAGTTCATTATTATATACGCACTGCCGAATGGACTGAATTACTGCCGGCTCGGCCTTGCGGTAAACAGAAAAGTAGGCGACGCTGTTGTCCGGAACAGGCTGAAACGGCGTCTGCGCGAAATATTCAGAAAGCAGCTGACAGACAGGCCCCTGCGTTATGACTTTGTTGTTGTTGCGAGAAGTGTCGCTGCTAATGCTGAATTCGCTGATTTGCAGACTGTCATTATCAAACTATTTTCCAGGCTTGACAAACATGAAGACACTCTTGATAGCGATAATTAAATTGTATAAATATGCCATATCGCCCATCCTGCCGAACAGCTGCAGGTTCGTCCCCACCTGCTCGGAATATTCCATTGAAGCGATCAGCAGATACGGGGCGCTGAAAGGTACTTTTCTCTCTGTACGCAGGCTATTGCGGTGTCACCCGTTTCATCCGGGCGGCTTTGATCCGGTCAGGTAATCATGGATAGAAATACCATACTGGCTATAATCCTTTCTATAACGGTCCTTATCGGCTATCAGTTTTTGTTTCCTCCTCCGCAGCAGCCTGAGGTCAAACCACCCCAACCCGCTGCTGAAAAAAAGGTGGAGACGCCGGTGCCTGTGGCCATCCCTGTTACTGCAGAGGCAACTTCTGCGTCTGAAAAAAACATCACCGTAGAAAACAGCCTCTATTCCGCTGTCCTCTCATCAAAAGGAGGCACAATCAAGTCGTGGGCCATCAAGGTATACAAAGATAAGAAAGGACAGGATGCGATCCTCCTGAAAAAACCAGGAGTCCTTCCTGCTGTCAGTATCGGATCAAATGATTCCTTTGACCTGGCTGTTGCAGACTTCAGCGTATCAGGGACCGACCTGAAGCTTGACGGCAATAAAAACTCCGGGACCATTGTTTTTGAATACTCCCGTGAAGGCTTATCCGTAAGGAGGACATACACCTTTTATGCCGACACCTATAAGGTGGACATCACAGATGAAGTCTCAGGCCCATCTGAATACTGGATATCTCTCGGCTCTGACTTCGGGATGTACGAAAGCGAAGCAGAGACCGGAACCCATACCGGCCCTATCCTGCTTACCGGCACTGACCTGAAAGACCTGAAGCCAAAAGACCTCAAGGAACCGAACATATTCAGGGAAAATCTGAAATGGATCGCCCAGGAAGACAAGTATTTTTTTGCAGCGCTCGTCCCCGCTACCCCTGTCGAAGAGGCAAAGGCCTGGACGTACAAAGAATCTCCTGTCATCGCCTTCAAGGCTAAACCGGGCGTAAACAAATTTGTTCTCTATGCCGGTCCCAAAGAACAGAAAAGACTCGAAAAACTGAACATCGGGCTTGAGCATATCATAGACTACGGGTTCTTCTCGATCATCGCGAGGCCGCTGTTCTGGATTCTGATATTCTTCTACAACTTCTTCGGTAATTACGGATGGTCAATCATCCTGGTTACGATTGTTACCCGCATCCCCTTTATTCCGCTTTTGAACAAGGGACAGAAATCCATGCGGAAGCTCCAGGAGATCCAGCCGAAGATGGCCGAGATACGGGAAAAATACAAAAAAGACCCGCAGAAGATGCAGCAGGAGATGACAGAACTGTACAAAAAACATAAGGTGAACCCGGTAGGAGGGTGCCTCCCCATGCTCCTGCAGATACCGGTATTCTTTGCATTGTATAAGGTCCTTCTCGTATCCATAGAACTCAGGGGAGCGCCGTTCATGCTCTGGATAACAGACCTGTCTGCGCCGGATGCCCTTTTTGGACATATCGCAGGCTTTTCTCTCGGCGGGCCTTTGCCGTATCTCATGGGAATAACCATGGTGATCCAGCAGAAGATGACTCCATCCACAATGGACCCGAAACAGGCGAAACTGATGATGCTTATGCCGATCATATTCACGTTCATGTTCCTGAATTTTGCTTCGGGCCTCGTATTATACTGGCTGGTCAACAATATCCTCAGCATCATACAGCAATTCTTTGTAAACAGAAAACTCGCACATGAGCAGGCCTTAGCCGTTAAATAGTCTGGAGAGGCTTGGCCAGACAGCTGAAATTTTTTATAATCGACATGATAATGAATTTTTTTCACGTCTACCCTTTTAGTGCAAAGGATTTCCTCCGTACTTTTTCAAATGTTCTTTTTACGCGGTGTCGTATAATATATTTTTCAGCCTCGCCTGTCAGCGACAGCATGTTGAATTATTATCATACAGCGAAATTGTTTATCTGATGCGTTTTGAAAGCGATACCATTGCGGCAATTTCTACGCCTGTCGGACAGGGTGGCATAGGGATTGTGCGCATCAGCGGCCCCAGCGCTCTTCAGATAGCCGACAAAATTTTCAGATCTAAAAAAGAAGACCCGCCTTCACCGCACGCGGCAACACACTTTGCTGTATGGGCATATTATCAATCCGGACGACAGGACAGTCATGGACGAAGTGCTGCTCTCGGTAATGCGTGCCCCCCGTTCCTATACAAAAGAGGACGTTGTCGAGATAAACTGTCATGGCGGCATGATCTCTGTGAAGAGGACCCTGGAAACCGTGCTTGCGCAGGGCGCCCGTCTCGCGGACCCGGGAGAATTTACCAAGAGGGCTTTTCTGAACGGCAGGATCAATCTTACACAGGCAGAGGCTGTCTTCGATGTTATTTCGGCAAAGACTGAAGAGAGCATGAGGCTCGCGGTCGAGCAGCTTCAGGGCGGCCTGTCAGAGAAGCTCGGCAATATCAAAAAAGGCCTCATCGAAATAGGGGCTTTTACCGAGGCATGCATTGATTTTCCGGAAGACGGAATCGAGGAAAAAACCTCGCAGCAGCTCCGGGAGAGGCTGGCAGTGATAATAGAGGAAATCGACGGCCTTTCCGGGACGTTTCAGGACGCGCGCTTTTTCAGGGACGGGCTGTCTGTCGCGATAGTCGGCAGACCCAATGTAGGCAAATCCTCACTGCTGAATATGCTGCTGAAGAAGGAAAGAGCCATCGTTACAGAGCTGCCGGGAACAACACGGGACCTTATCGAGGACTACCTGAGCATCAACGGTCTGCCCATACGGATAATGGACACCGCGGGCATAAGAAAATCCGAAGAGCTCGTCGAAAAAGAAGGCATACGGAGAAGCCTGGAGGCATTAGAAAACGCTGATTTCATCATCGCGCTCCTGGACGGGAGCGAGCCACTGGCAGAAGAAGATCTTCAGCTTATGGAACGCATCAAGGGGAAAAACGCTGTGACCGTTATAAATAAGTCAGATCTGCCGTCCACTATATCTCTTGATGTTGTAAAAGAAAAGACGGGTGAATATCTCTCACTGTCTGCGCTGTCGGGCGAAGGCCTTGAAACACTGAAATCAGTCATCTTTCATTCAAATCTCAGGAACTGGAACGAGGAACGTGAAGGGGTGGTTGTCACAAATATACGGCACAAGACAGCCCTCGACAAGACTTCCTTATCCCTGGAAAAGGCAATCGAACTTTTGTCCGCGGAGCAGCCGCTTGAATTTTTCTCGATAGAGCTGAGGGAAGCCCTTGACAGTCTGGGGGAGATAACGGGTATGGTAACAACAGAAGATATTCTGGACAAAATATTCAGCACTTTCTGCATTGGTAAATAAACAGGGATGGTGTCATAAGGTTCAGAGATTGACCGTTAACAATGTGAATCAGGGAGGCACCTATGGAATGCATTGCGGAAAAAAATAAAACTCACTGCACCTGCACATACGAACCATGCCCGAGAAAATATAAATGCTGCGAATGCATGCACTACCACCGGAGAAGCGGGGAATTGCCTGCCTGTTTTTTTACGAAGGAATTCGAGAAGACCTATGACCGCTCAGTGGAGAATTTCATCCGCATGCGGAACAGGTGAAAGGAAGAGATCTGATGAATACACAGAATGTCA
The DNA here is from genome assembly GCA_963746295.1 of uncultured Nitrospira sp. Taxonomy (GTDB): domain Bacteria; phylum Nitrospirota; class Thermodesulfovibrionia; order Thermodesulfovibrionales; family UBA6898; genus JAOUFP01. The sequence goes on from CAVVAQ010000004.1 coordinate 93,446, forward strand.
GAATAGTTCATGTCATCGGGCATAAGAACCCTGATACTGATTCCGTCTGCTCCGCTATCGGCTATGCGCACTTCAAGAATGTGACGGACAAGAGGTTCCTCTTTACGCCTGCCAGGGCAGGAAAGATCAATGAAGAGACACGCTTTGTACTCGAACGGTTCGGCGTGCCGGTGCCGAGTGAGATAGAGAGCCTCGCTGCCACGGTGAGCGACCTTGATATGAAAAGGCCGATCTCTGTCCATCTGCGGGATTCCGTGCAGGCGCTTGCCCTCCTTATGCGGGAAAAGGGGGTCCGCTCCCTTCCCGTGGTGGATGATTCCGGTCGGGTGGCCGGCATCGTAGGCCTTAAGGACATAGCGAGACATTATATTGAGAGCGTCGGATTTTCCGATCTTTCAAAGGCGCCGATCGACCTGAATATCCTTGTCAAGACACTCGACGGCAGGGTGATCAGCAACAGCCGGAAGATCGGGTTCCTGACAGGCAAGGTATATATCGCCTCGATGCAAAAGGGGACAATCATAAACAGGATCAGGGAAGGGGATGTTGTCATCCTCGGAGACCAGCATGACATTCAGATAGAGCTCATCCATGCAGGCTGTTCAGCCCTTATCGTGGTCCACGGTATGCCGGTCAATAGTGATGTGCTGGCTGCAGCCGAAAAGCAGGGGACCCTTATTCTGTCTTCCCCTCATCCGACCTTTGCAACGGTCCAGCTCATGACCATGTCCGAGCCTGTTGAGGCGATCATGCAGAGGGAATATCAGGCAGTGGGGCTCTACACCCCCATCGCAGAACTGAGGAAAAAGATCATTGAATCCGAATACCGGTCAGTGGTAGTGGTGGATAGTGACAACCGGCTGATCGGATTTGTTACGAGAACAGACCTCCTCGTCCCTGTCAAAAAGAAAACGATACTCGTAGACCATAACGAGGTTTCGCAGGCGGTCGACAGCATAGAAGATGCGGAGATCCTTGAGATCATCGATCATCACCGCGTTGGCGATATATCCACGGTGGCCCCGATCTATGTTTACAACGACCCTGTGGGGAGCACCTGCACGGTCGTGGCAGGGACCATGTTCCTCTACCAGATCCATATCCCGCGGGAAATAGCCGGTCTGCTCCTCTCGGGCGTACTTTCCGATACCCTTTTGCTTACCCTCTCGACCACAACAGAGCGTGACCGCCAGACAGCGGAGAGGCTTGCAGAACTCGCAGGCGTTTCTCTGAAGGAATACGGGAAAGAGCTCCTCCATGCGAGCATCAATATCGAAAACAAGACAGCCGCAGAGCTTATAGCTGCTGACTTCAAAGAGTTCCTCATAAGCGGAAGGAAACTCGGAGTGAGCCAGATGATGGTGCTGGACTGCAAGGACATTGACATAAGGGAAGAAGAGATCCTTGCGGAACTCGAAAAGCTGAGATCAGTTAATAATTACGACCTTGCCGTTTTGCTCGTGACAAATCCACTCAGCGCGTCTCATGAGCGTGTCCTTGTCAAGGGAGAGACCTGGATGGTTGAGAAGGCCTTTCATGTCAGGGTGGAAGAAGGCTCCTGCATTCTCCCCCGGGTCATGTCGAGAAAAAAAGATTTTATTCCTGCCATAGGCCAGGTCCTGAGCATGGGCGGACAGGGGTAATAGAGGTCGTCTTGCCTGGAATCGCTTTCGGACAACAGGGAGGCTCAAAATCCGGCAATAATCGTGTATACTAGTAATCATTTCTGATGTGCCGATGTGGTGGAACTGGCAGACGCGCCGGACTCAAAATCCGGTGGGGGCAACCCCGTGAGAGTTCGATTCTCTCCATCGGCACCAATAAATTCAATGCCTTATGCCCTGTCCGGCCCATGTGTCAATTCCTCAAAATCGGACATTATAACCTTTTTATAACTGTCGACCCGTCTCTGTAAGCTCTCCTGTGCCTCTTTGTGAAGGTTCGTAACCTTTGATGCAGCGGTCATCAGGTCTGCTTCATTGACAATGTTGTAGCGGTCAAAAATAGCCCTTGTCTTGTGACCTGATATCCTCATAGCTACCACTTCAGGGATACCGGCCCTGACCATGTTTCTGACTGCGGTTCTTCTAAGATCATGGAAGAGCTTGTCATGTTTCTTGAGGTTATCGGTTCCGCACGTATGGCAAGTTAGGTCTTCCCTTTTCGTACCTTCTGGCAACTCAATGATAGCACCGCATTCTTTACATTTGAATGTTGGTCTGTATCCAGATTTAATCAATGCTTTTTCCCAAGCATCCCGAAAATCTCTTAGCCGGGTCCCTTTCCTGAAAAACACATACGGACATTCGGAAAAACGAGCATCCCGTATTTGCTTCTGGTTTAAGATGGTCTGGTACAGTTCACCAGAGAGATAGACTATCCGGGCTTCGTTATTCTTTGTTGTCCCTACCTCAAGCGTAATCTTTCCTTCGATAAGGTTAACCCTCTCCCATGTCAGGGAAAGGATTTCCTCTTTCCTCATGCCCGTATGGTATCCCATTGTAAGAACTGGTTTCAGATATTCAGGAAGCGTATCCTTGAGTTTTAAATATTCATCATGCTCAAAGTATCCTGTCCGTGGATTGTTCTCCTTCAATTTCGGGATATAAGGCACTTTTACGACTTTAGGCGGTGTCTGACGCGCACCAATGGTAAACATCCTCTGTAGTGCTGAAAGCTCCCGGTTAATGGTCCCGTTCTCCGCTCCCTCTTCCAAGCGCTCTTGAATATACTTGCTGATATCATCAGACGTAATGAATGCAACCTTTTTGCCTGAAAAGAATTTCAGCAAGTGTTTCAGGCTGCATTCAGCGCGGTCAAGAGATTTCAGGGCCTTGAGTTTGTAATCAATCTTCAGATCATGAGCAAGTTCTTCAAACTTGATCTTTTCAATCTTGAGGCCCGGAAAGCGATTCTCTAAAATCTGTCCTTCTCTCAGTGTCAACACTCTTCGCGCCTTAGTTTCATTGTCTGTTTTTGTAGATTCGAAGTAAGGCTTTCCATTACGGTAATACTTGATCCACCAATTCGCGCCTTCTTTCATTGTCCCGTCTTTCTGCTTATACTTCTGCTTATAAAGACATCCCATTACTCCTTCACCTTCCTTTCCTTTTTCTTTTTCTTTCCCTTGCTTTTCAATAGTTCATCTCCTTTCATCTCCACGCACTCAAGGGTAATGTGCAGGAAGGGGGGAATTGCTCTGATATCTCGTTCCCATCGTGAAATGGTCATTACGTCTACCCCAAGGACTCTTGCAAGTTTACCCTGACTGTATCCGGTCTTTCGTCTCCACTCTTTCAACTGGTTCGATGTCATAGCTATATTCTAATATAGACCAATGGCCTATATTTGTCAAGAACAATATTAAGAGATAACCTGAATCTTGTTATCTTCAATATAGGTGTCCATGTCCCTGATGTCCAGAAGTACCCGTCTGCCGTCTTTGATATATGGGATCTTACCGGCGTAGATCATTTCCCGGATACCCCAGACTGAGCGCCCCAGATACCTTGACGCCTCTGCAACAGAGTAAAGCCTTTTATCATGCTTATGTGTCATTTTACCGTGTTGTTTCGGATTCACAAGAGTTGGTTATAGTTCGGTTATAAGGCAAGAAAAAAGACTTTAATTCTAAGACATTACAGAGCCGCACTGGATAAAATATCCTGTGAGGTTGAATGGGAAGACCTGTCTTCTGACTGTCATTTCGGGGAAGGATCGGCTTTAGTTCATTGATAATCACTTGAGTAAGCAAGTCTATATCATCCCTGTCTTAAGATTATTTTTCATTGCTTCCCCCTGCAGAGATTTTCAGGGGCCGGCGGATACCGGCGGGGCATGGGGGAAGCGGGATTAAATATTATTAATATATTGACCTTCCAGGGCACGAAAAATAAAAAGGGCTTGTGCGACATTGATGCTGTAATTGCAGCTTGCCAAACTTGACGATTAAGTTGATAGATATATATAAATTTAGTGTTGATATTCATATATATGATTTATGATCCGTTAGCATTAAGGTTGAACATTGACGGCAAAAAAAAGAATATAAGAATATTCATAGGCGTTTAATCATTTCCAGTAGGGCTTTACCGGCAAGGCTTGATTCTTTTTCTTCTTTTTCCGCTGGGGCAGGCATATTTGTAAATGCTTTTTGCAGGAGCTTGATGACATCCTCTATTACATAGTAAGTTAGGGATATCCCCTTCTTGGTTGGTATCCAGTCCCCTTCAGCATTCTGCCAATATGTCCTGAGATCGATAATATCCGTGCCCTGATAGTTCTGGATCGTAACTCTTATTTCTTCCTGCGAGTTCTTTTGAACAGCACCTATTTGCATAATCCAGCCTCCTTGCATGAGCTATTCGACATCTTTGATAAGTTATTCTTCAAAACCCCCTCTGTCGTGAGGTTTTCCTGATGAATTTTTGATTTTCGGGGCCTCTTCCCGAACCTGTATTCCCATAATGGACATTTAACGGAAGGACACAGCCTTACTTCGTCTCTTTGATCCTTGCAGCACCAGAGACAAAACGCCCTGATGTGTTTAAGAGTTGACCTGCTGCCCTTACCCATTCGGAGTGGATAAAGCGGGCACAATTCATCTTCTTTACCATCAAAAGGACATTCTCTTACCTCTTTTAAATCAAAACCGGAACAGTCAATGCATTTTGACCGGATTGCTTTTAATGGAGTTAATGTTTTCAATTAAAAACTCCTTTCGATGGAAAGTAAGTTCAAAAAGTGAAATGATACAGCTTCAAAATCTGAAATGTTTTGAGGTTTTTGCCTTTTATGTTTCATAAATTGAACTTGTAGAAGGTAATTTTCGGGACATTTTATTTCACATTTTGAAAAGTATTCTATATATAGCCATTCTCTATGCATGAATCTTTCCTTTCCCTTCTTTCTTCTCTTCCCAAGGTTGTATGAACTCCCGCCATCTAATTTCCTTGAAATCAGGTGTGCTGTGATGAGCCCATCTGTCTGAAAGAGTGAACCTGCTGTTAGTTTTTTTATATCCTCTTAATCCGCCTTTAAATATGGGGTCAATAAATCCAGTTTTCGTGAGATCGCAGATAACGTTAAAAAAAGTAGACTGCGAGAAACCTAACCTTTTTGCTTCAGAGTAAGTGAAGTCGAAGTAAATTCTTTGCTCACCTGTCTTATTTCTTCCTTTGCCTAAAAAATAAGGCAATGCCTTTCCTGAAGATGGCCTTAACGATATATAGGCTTTGCTGTTCAGCAGGTCCCATGTCACCGCAACAAAAGGTGGTAATTTATTGCCTGTTTTTTTCGCGGCCATTGGAGTTCTCTTTATTCTTTCTCATACTATGAATCTGACTTTTCAAAGTCTTTATCGCAAAGGCAAACCTCGATGCTTCTACCGAGGCCCCGGCGTTATAATTGGCAAGTTCCTTTAGCAGGTCGTCTGACTGGATGAAGACAAAAACTATCTTTCCGCATTGATCAATAAGCTTTGGGATAAATCCCCGGAGGGTAAGAAAGCCAGCTTGATAAGCGTCAAGGGTCGTGTAAAACTTTTCTAATTGCTCATCGTTCTTTCTCACGCTTCCATTTTTACATTAAGGAATGAAGACAGTCACGAAGGATGAGTAATGAGTTAAAGAAAAAAGAAGTGAACGTTCTTTTTGGGGTAAACTGACCGAATAATAATTCTATATTTTCACGTCATTAAGTTTGACAATTCAAGACGAAAGATAATCTTTGTAGCCGCCGTGTATTAGTGCTAAAGCAGCTTTATAGTGGTTTTGTATATTTTTCTCATTGAATATGTCTTTATCTGCATTACCGGGATATACTGTACTCAATACGTTTGAAATTATTTTATAAGAAAGCTTGCGCTCCATCAAATCAAAGATAATAAGGTAATACTTCCACTTGTCATCACGGACTTTTACAGCTTTTGTTTCGAAGCTTTTTCAAAATTTCCTTAATAGTGGGTAATAGCTCTTTTTTGATATCTTGAAATCTCGCCTTTTTTGAAATGCCGATATAAATAGTATCTTCTGGACTTCTGCTTGGGGAAAGATTTCTCAAGATGGCAATCCAAACGAGTCTCTGGATTCACCAATAGATAATTGTTTTTCCTTAAATGCTCGTTCGTATATATCTGCCAATCTGCAAAGATGCATATGTCATACAGGAATAGTTCTGCAATTGAATATTCGGAGTTTGTCCCTCCATGAAATCACAGTATTTTATATCAGGCTTAGGAATGCAAGAATAAATGTAAACAATAGTTTCAGTCCCTTCAATTTGTTCTGTGCGACGTGCAATTGGTTTGTATAGATATTGATCATAAATTAAAGTAGACTTTTTTGAATAATAAGGAGACACAATAGTAGTAAGTAAGCCAACGTCTTCAACAGATTGAATTCCTTCCGAAGAAAAAATTATGTTCGAAGTTTTAATAGGTCGAAATCCCCCCCAATCTTCAAAGTAATCATCTGGATTATCTTTTGACATTTGAGTATGCTCTTCGTATATATCTCTGTAATCGGGGGACCGCCTCATAAATTCCCACATCCAACCAGCCATAGGCATGTTATCCATGTAATCATAATCGGCAGGATTAAATTCTATCTCTTTTTTCTTTTTCTCTTTTTTCATTCTCGTGAATCCTGTTGTCTAATCAGTAGACGCTAAAAGGATTAATTTGATTTTATGTTTTAAATCCGGCTTTCACAGCCTGTTGCCAGCACTTTTTCATATTTTCTTTCTGCTTGTCTGATGGTCGCTTACTGCCCTTGAGAATATGACTGATTTCCAGGGCATATTTTCCCAGTATGTATTAATGCCTGTTGTCTGCTTGGCCCACTTGGAGATAGCCTCCCACGTTTTCCAGTCGGCGTTGTTGAGTTTGACAGCATGAGTCGGAGTCTTAATGGCTGGCTTCGCCGGGTCAAACAGTGAAGGCTTCTCAGCGGCCATTAAAAAAGGTGCCTCATACGCTTTGTTGGCAAATTCACTTGCATATGTTGCGACTGTATCTTTCTGCCTATCCTGAAACGCACCCGGCCAACCTCCATGAGCTTCAATAACTTGATCGATCTCCGCCATGATACTGATGGTTTCATTGAGGGCGACGATGATGCGGTGATAGTGGTTAATGTCGTCAGCAGATAAAGTTCGTCCTTTCCGGTCTTTCAGCCATTTCTCGCATACCTGATACCCGCCGAGGTGGAAGTTCCAGACATTTTCAGGAACACCTTGAAACCCGTATGACTTGGTCTTATCAATCCACACCGTTTCATCCGAATAGGATATTTTTTCAACTTCCTGCGTATTTTTTCCGATAAAGCGGGTATGTGCTTATCCAGTTTCTGAGATTCCATAAGATGCAAAGCAATAAGCTCAGCCCCGAGTTTTGCCAGTGACTTGAACGACTCTATGCTGCTGGTAAGTGGAAGGCGAGGGAAATCAATCTTCAGAAACTCCGCGTAACGAATGCGGTAGCTCGGGCTGTAAAATACCGCATAAGCGTATTGAAAAATGTCGACAGGAGATAAATGCGCCTTCTGGCCTATGCCAAGTCTTTCTTCAATCTTACTAACACAATGTTCAGCTAAGTTAGGGAGAGGT
>CAVVAQ010000005.1:0-302500 GCA_963746295.1 uncultured Nitrospira sp.
CGGTATGGGAAAAGGCCGCAGCCTGACCGCTCTCCCCCTTGCCGGATTTCAGGATGAGCAGCGATTTCCTCTCAGATAATATCTTCGCCTTTTCGAGGAACCTTCTTCCGTCGCCGACTGACTCGATATAGGAGACGACCACATCCGTATCCTTATCGTCTGCAAGATATTCGTACAGCTCTGATTCATCGATGTCCATGGCGTTGCCGTATCCCACGACCTTCGAGACACCGGTGCGTGAGGACCGTCGCAGCTCCAAGCAGACAGCTCAGTATCGCGCCGCTCTGAGAGACGATGCCCACGTTCCCCCTGGCCGGCCTCTTCAGTCTCTCATGGGGCAGAAAAAATGTATCGAGCCTTCGTGATGGATTATAGATCCCCATGCAGTTCGGCCCCAGTACCCGTATTCCTGTCTCCTCGCTTATCTTCTTCACCTCCTCCTGAAGCTCCACCTTCGCCGATTTCGGCAAAGCCCGAACTCATGATCACCGCGCACCCGGTCTTGCCTCGAAGCCCTCTGAAGAATGCCGGCCACTTCAGGCGCGGGCCTCATGATTATTGCCAAATCGCATTTTCCGGGAATATCCGCTGCAGAGGGATAGGACTTTAAGCCCCATTATCTCGCTGTATTTCGGGTTGACAGGATAGACCTTGCCTCTGAATTGAAGGAGGTTCTTCAGTATCATACCGCCGAGCTTTGTTTCGTCGTGGCTGGCGCCGACAAGCGCGATGGAACGGGGATTGAAAAGCCGGTCAAGAGAAACTCATGCACTCTCGATAAACAACAGGGCCGGGTCTTCGAGGTAGCCGATAATTTTTTTCAGAAACAGCGATGCGTCAACACCGTCCGTCACCCTGTGGTCAAAGGTCAGGGAAAGCGGAAGGACCTTCCTGATGACGATCCTGCCGTCCTTCACCCAGGGCTTGTCTGATATCCTTCCCGTCGCCGAGTATCGCCACATCCGGATAGTTGATGACCGGTGTAGCAAAGGTCCCTCCGAAATGCCCGTAGTTGGTTATCGTAAAGGTACTGCCCTTCAGCTCCTCCAGCGTAATCTTGCTCTCGCGCGCCTTCCTGCTCAGTTCCTGAAGCTCCTCTGCAAGCTCGAGGATGGTTTTTTTATCAGCATCCTTTATCACCGGCACCATCAGGCCCTCCGGGTGTGTCGACTGCCACGCCGATGTTGTAATACTTCTTTACGATGATCTCCTCTTTTGCCTCATCAACAGAGGCGTTCAGCATCGGATGCTCCGCAAGGCTGTGCTGCACTGCCTTTATGAAAAAAGGCAGAAAGGTCAGGTGGACGCCCCTGGCCTGAAGCGCCTTCTTCTCCCTCTCCCTGAGTTCCCAGAGTTCGGTAATATCAGCCTCGTCCATGCCGGTCACAGAGACAGTCGTCCTCTGTGATGTCATGAGGTTCCGGGCTATCGTCTTCCTCAATCCCTTTAAGGGCATCCTCTCGACAGGGCCCGACCTGTCTTCCGCAGCGGGTGCCTTTCCGGATATCTTTTTCAGGTCGTCAGAAGTGATGCTGCCGGAGGGGCCAGAGCCTTTTACCGTCTGCGAGGCTGACGCCCAATTTCCTTGCCAGCGCCCTTACCGCAGGAGTTGCCAGCACCTCAGCCTTCCGCACTTCCTCCTTTCGCGCTCCCCTGCCCCTCTCTTCTATCAGTTCCTCTTCTTCGGGAAGAACTCCAACAACAGAGACAGACTTCGGCCTTTCCGCCTTCCTTTCCTCTGTTCGCCTTCTGCTCCACTGCCTCTCCCTCAAGGCTGATCGTCATCAGGGTTTCTCCGACCTGTGCTGTCTCGCCCTCGGCTTTTCTTATTTTCAACACCTTTCCCTTCCGCGGAGAAGGCACTTCGACAATCGCCTTGTCGGTCTCTATCTCGAGCACGGTCTGGTGTTCCTCGACCGCGTCGCCCTCTTTCACCGTCCACTTCCGTATCTCTCCCTCAGTGATACCTTCACCAAGGTCAGGCAGCACAAAATCAAAAGGCATGGCATCTCCTTTACTACGGTATTTCAATAAAAAGAATATCACCAGTGAGGGAAGTCGTCAATGCATGGAGGTAACACAAAAGCATTGGGGAAACCTTGCAGTGGCATTAAAACAGGCCAGGAGAGACAAAGGAGATGAAAAAATCCTTGCCCTGCGACACCCTTACCGGAGCGCCTGGACCTTCTGCCTGATACTTTCGTTTTTCGGATCTATTTCCAATATCGCGCGGTATTGTTCAAGGGCCTTCCCCTTGAAGTCCTGTTTTTCATAGGCCTCGGCAAGCCTCAGTTTGACCAGAGGGTCGCGGGGAAAGAGACCGGCCGCCTCTTCCATGACTGCTGCAGCACGGGGGAAAAGCTCTTTCCTCAGATAAAATTGATAGGCAAGATGAAAAGGCTCAGCGGAAGACTGTTCTTCAGCACGGGCAAGTGAGAGCGCAATTGTATACGCTTCAGATGCCATAGCGGCATTTCCTGTTTTCTCAAGATAGTCCGCAAACAGGCAATAAGCATCCGCCCGCTCCGGAAGGGCGGCCATGATATCCCTGTCGGCGTGTCCGGCGAGGACCATCGCGGTTATATATTCCCTTGTTTTTAGCGGTTCCAGTGACAGAGCCGTCCTGAACATAGAAATGCTGTCAGCCCTCTGCCCCTGCTCTGCCAGCCAGACAGCGTAGCGCTGATATGCCACAGGGTTCTTTCTGTCCCGGACAATGCCTGACCTCAGGAGGTCACCGGCGTATCTTGCATCACCCGTTTTCCAGAGGAAAAGACCGAGACCCTGGAGATAGTCACTGTTTGCCGGAGCAAGGCTGACAGCCTTTCGGTATTCCCGCAGCGCAGCAGGTGCGTTCCGGGAAAGCGCTTCAGCAAGCGCCCTCCGGTAATGGTATTCGGGCTCGAGAGGATCAAGGAATGCAGCCCTGCCGAGAGTTCTACTGACACGCAGGATATTTTCCCTCGTCATTTTACTGTTCAGAGGAATTTCATGGACTTCCGCGTACAGGAACGTTCCAAGGAGACGGCCGGAATAAACGGCGATGCAGAGAAAAAGCACTGCAAAGGAGGCTGCAGGGACAAAACGCCGTGCAGGGAAATCTTTCACCGTCTTGAGCAGCGTGGGATGGCCGTCTTCATGCAGCCTTGTATGGGAGGCTGACACAGCCATTCCCAGCATAAAGAACAGGTAGAGGCCGTTCGCGCCGATCTGCAGATTAAAATCAGTAATTCCATGAAGGAGTATGGAAAAAATTCCGGTGAGAACACTGTAGTACAACAAAAGGGAATAAGGGTCTTTTCTCCTCTGAAAGGCCTGGTATGACCGTACCGCAACCACCGCGATAAACCAGAAGAGGAATGCCAGTGAAACCACTCCGCCATCCGATAACAGCTCGATATAATCGTTGTGCGCGTGATCAGCTATTTTTTCCGATTCTATTGTCCGGTATGAGGGATACATGTTCACGTAACTTCCGAACCCGGTTCCGGTCAACGGAAAGTCCCTGACAATATTGAGGCTGTCTTTCCAGATGTGCGGCCTGAGTTCCGAGATCTCGCCCTTTGCGTTTCTGATAGACTGGAAGCGCTCGAAGACCGGACCCCACCCGAACCACCCGACAGCATAGAGCACCACAATAATCGTTGTCGCAAAGAGCAGACTTCTCCTGCCCTGCCCTGACTTTTTCTTCAGCAGGAACCCGAGGAAGACAAGAGACATGAGCAGGCTCGCGATGCCCCCCCGGGAGAGGCTGAGGAAAATTGAGGTAGCTGTAAGAACCGCGGCAAAGCCGAGAAGCAGGGACAGGTTGGCCCGGGGATGCGTGAAAATACCGATAAGCCTTTGACGAAAAGAACTGCGGTCACCTCCGGGCCGGTAATAAAGGAAAAGCCCCATGATCATCGGGAAAATCATTCCCATAAGGCCCGCGTAGTGATTGCGGTTCACATACGGGCCGAAAGGGAGCCCGCCCCCTGTCAGTTCCCGTATCCCGTACATCCTGCCATATGACAGGAGATGCTGAATAATCGAAAAAAAAGCAAGGACAGAACCAAAGATCACGATAATACTGACCGTCTTCCTGAAAAGCCTGGCGTGCGCAAGCAGCTGGACAGTGAGTATATATATGCCTGCGTAAGACGCGAACCTGAAAAATTCTGCGGCAGTGGCCTTTTTATTGATCGTAAGTGAGACCCACTGGCCCGGTTGCCCGACCCATACCGTCTCCCGGTACAGGGCATAACTCCCCGGGAGAAAGGACCCTGATAATTTCAGGGGGCAAGGGAAAGAGCTGGAAGCCTATATATGCAAGCAGCGCCATGAGGGGAACAATGCCGGGGACTTCATAAAGCCGGGCATCTTTATTACGCAGGTACCCGGCAGCCATTACGCAGACAGCTGTAAAGACAGAGACCTCCATGATGAACAGCGACCAGGGCTCGACAGCTCCGAACGCAAGAGGGTGAGAAGATGATGGGTAAAGAGAAAAATCTTATAGGGAATACGGGCCACGGTCTCTCAGTCCTTGTCTGCTGCAGGTGAGATGCGGCTGAAAACCGCCGACGAAATGCGGGGAGAAGCGAATTTTCAGGAACCTGTCAGGTCCCGCTTGACTGTTTCTGCTTCTGTTCTTCAGTCGACGCATAATAGTATCCGTAGTACCGGTGATAATACCTGTTGCTATCCTCAGGTTCAGGCCGTTGATTACAACACCAAGACATCTGGCATCGATATCAGCACAGGGACTTCAGCCCCTGTCCAAGGTCCTCATATGTTGTTTTTCCTGCCTGCGTAACATAGATGGTGCCGTTCATCATCTTGCACAGGATGAGACTCTCTGCGACCGTAAAAAGAGGCGGTGAGTCCCATATGATAAAATCAAATTTTTCCTCCAGCGAGGTGATCAGTTCCTTCATCCTGTTTGATCCCAATAATTCCGAAGGATTCGGAGGCAGCGGTCCTGCAGGGAAGATATGCTGAGATTCGGCAGGAGGCTCTATAGACGCAAACTGTATATCGGATGCCCCGGCCAGATAGGTGCTCAGGCCTTTGGTGTTATCGATACCAAAGATTTTGTGAATGCGCGGCCTCCTGAGGTCGGCATCTATGAGGAGAATCGGGTCTCCGGACTGTGCCAGGATGGTCGCGAGGTTTACCGCGGTGGTTGTTTTCCCTTCCTGGGGAGAGGTACTGGTTACCACAATATTTTTCGGATGCTTTTCAGCCGATGAAAGCAGAATGTTCGTCCTGATGACGCGGTAATTTTCAGCGAGATGGGACCGGGGGTCTTTGCGTACCAGTTCCTCTATGATTCCCAGCTCAGGTTTCAGGAACTCGATCGTCCCGAGGACCGGCATGCTGAACCTCGTCTCGATCTCTTCAGGAGACTTTATCGTATTGTCAAGATAGTCGACAAAGAAGGCAAGGCCAACGCCTCCGAAAAGTCCGGCAAGCAGTCCTAAAAGAATATTCTTCTTTGTGTTTGGCGTCGTCGGGCGCGTCGGGACCTCAGCCTTTTCCATGACCCACATATTGATTGTCTGGATGTCCTGTGTGACTCCCTGTTCCTTGATTCTCGCGACGATCGCGTCAAAAAGCTGTTTGCTTGTTTCCGCTTCCCTTTTGAGCACTCCGTACTGGATAAATTTTTCACCGATAGTCAGGGTCTCTGCCTTGGTCTGTCCCGCATACCTGCGGAAATTCTCCTCGCTCGCCCTGGCAAGTTCGTACTGGTTTTTTATCGATTCGACGACCCTGCGCACCTGTTCGAGCTTCTTTTCCTTCAGCGTCCTGAGGTCTGCCAGGGCAGTGACCATAGCCGGGTGTTTCTGCCCGTATTTTTTCTGATATTCCGTGATTGTCTGTTCCGCTGCCAGGATCTGGGAGCGGATCGACTGTATCGTCGGATCAGAGGTAATGGCAGGGAGGTCTTCAAGGGCCTCGGGATTGGATGCCAGTCCCTTCACCTGGGCATAGATGGTCTCGAGTTCTTTGCGCCTTTGACTCTGCGGTGGCAAGTCTTGGTTGCGACCTCTGCCACCCTTTCCGGGAACATGGTGAGCTTGTTTTCGAGTGTAGCGATGTCCTTGTCTCTCATATATTCCTGAAGGGCATGCTCTGCTTTCTGGAGCCGCGCCCTCTCCTCGTCAGCTTTTTCCGTAAGCCATTTCATGGCGTACTGTGAGGAACCCATCCTGATTTCAAGCACTTCGTCCATGTAGGCCTTTGCCACAGAGTTTACGATCAGTGCAGCAAGCTTCGGATCCGGGGACAGGTAGCTGATATTTACGATTTTGCTGTTTTTGACGGGATTGACAATAATCGAACTGCTGATCCCTTTTGCAAGCTGATAGGCCCTGAGATTGAGTTCTTCCTCCGTCGGGCTGAGCGTATTGGCCGGGACTGTCCCGGAGGTTTTGCCTCCGATGCGGAGAACAGTCGAAAAAAGGTCCCCGAACCACCGGAGGGTACCCGCGGTAATGCCCTGGCCTTTCACGGGAGTATTCAGCCCCTCAGGGGTTTTTTGGTCAAGCGCAAGCATCCTTACCACTCTATGGGCGACAGAAAAACTCTTTATGAGCTGATACTGGGTTTCGTTGAAGTCCGGGTCATAGTCTACATAATAGGGGTTAAGCGCGGTCATGGCTGTGCGTTCGTTTTTTTCTACAAGCACCTTCGTTGTCGCGGTATAGATGGGAGTGGCCGAAAAGGTTATGATCAGCGTAAGGGCAAAGACAATGCCGAAGAAGGTATATACCGTATACCTCCTTTTTGCAATGACCCTGAGGTAGTTGCGCAGATGGATCTCTTTTTCGCGAACCATCAGAAAAAACTCTCCGGTACGATGATGATATCATCGGGTTGTACGGGTTCGTCCATCTCCGCATTCTGAATCAGCTTTTCTTTCTGCTCCACCTTGCGTATGATCCTGATGCGGCCGGGTGACGCTATGTCCGTAAATCCTCCTGCCATAGTGACCGCCTTGATGACTGTCAGCCCTTCTTCATGTTTATATGCTGCCGGGTTCTCGACCTCACCCGTGATATAAAAAACGCCGGCTTTCGTGATGTATATATTATCACCATCCATCAGGAGGACATCCCGCGAAATATCACCCTGCTCAATAAGCTTTTTCAGGTCAATAGTGATTACCCCTTCTCCCTGCGTTGCCCCGGAAGATTTCCGTTTAATGGTCGCCCTGTCTCCGGCATCCTTGGTCAGCCCTCCGGCCTGGGAAAGGAGTTCGAGAAATGTCGTATTTCCACTCAGCATATAGATCCCGGGTTTACTGACCTGTCCCATGATAATCGTCTTCTTGCTCCGGAACTCGACAACAAAAACAGAAACATTGGGATCAACAACGAACCCATCTGCCAGTCCCGCAGCTATCTGTTTGGCCACCTGGTCGGCAGTCAGGCCGGCAACCTTTACTTCCCCCAACAGGGGGAAGGTAATGAGCCCTTCACCGTTCACCCGCTCTGTAGTCGTAAGGTCAGGATGATTGTATATGGTAATTTTAAGTACATCCTCCGCACCGATCATATAGTCGTCCGCCGGAAAAACAGACAGAGGACAAACGAGAAGCAGGAGTATGGAAAAACAGACAATCTGTTTCATTATCTGCAATTATAAAATAAAAAAAACCTTTTAGGGAATTATATCGCGGAGGTCAGACTGAAGTAAAACGTGTTGCTTCTGTATTCAAGTTCTGAAAGGGAAGAGTCTTTTACTGTATATGCGTAACCTACTGTTCCCTTGAGCCATCTCCTGAATTCATACTGAAGCGCGAGATATGTCTGGTATATGGTGCTGTCAACATCCTCTGTCAGTGTCAGCCCCTTTTCATAACGGTCGTCTGCGATGAGAAAGCCGGCAGTTGAAGTGAACCGTGCAGTCAGGATATGCTGCAACCTGACATCGAGACCGTTGGTCAGGGAAAAGGACATACCGCTGACATCGGTCTCGCTTGACTTTCTGAAGGCATTGAATATGACTGAAGTCTTTGGCGTTAAACGATGATCAAGCTGTAATTCGAAGGTGAAATAGTTGTAACTCCCGAGGGGATGGTCAAATTCCTTTAGGCCGAAACCCGCCTTTAAGATTCCCTTCGACTTCGCGGTAATGTCCCAGGAAACGCCACCCAGTATATAATGCTCATTACTGTCCAGTTCCCCTGTTTTATCATAAGAGATGCCGAAGAATCTGTATTCGGCCAACAGACTCAGTTTTGGTGAAACCCTATAGGAAAGAGAGCCAAAAAAACTATTGTCCTCGCGGTTTCTGAAATCACTTATATCCGAACGGTATTTGGTAAAAAAAAACGAGTACCCTCCGCTCAGGAAAAACCGGTGTCGTGTATCATAGGTAAGGGTAACACCGAAAAAATTCGAATTGTATCTGTCATGTTCACCCGCCCGGGTTACTACTCCCGCTTCCTTCTCGTGATAAGAATACTCATACTGATCTTCGAACAGCAGCGACAGTCTGTTTCCCTTTATCAACAGCTTTCCGCTCAACGTCTGGGCAGGAGTCTTGCCGTAGTGAAGATATCCCGAGGAGGAGGTCAGGGGGATATCTGCCCGGTAATAAAGCGAAGCCTGGTAACGAAAAGGCGAATCAGGCCACTGCCTTCCTAACAAGTTGCCGCCAGGAGAACGGGGAGAAAGAGAAAGGGGCGCAACTTCCTGCCTCGTGTATGGCGCCACAAGCCAGATAGCAGGCGAAAGGAGCGTACTGAAGTCGCTCTGTTTATCGCTCTTGCTGTTGAGCACATTATCGGTGTATATTCCGGCAACGGTGAGTGAGCCATAGACATACCTCTTTTGTCTTCCGAGGATATTCCACAAAGGTTTCGTTGCAGCCTCATACAGTTCTTTATCCTGGTACTGAACTGTTTCCGCCTTCTCAACCGGCACTTCAGGCTCCCCGCTGGAAATGCTCCCGGCAGCATGCTGCTGGTCCTGATCAATCAGAATAAAGACCCTGTACAGATGCTGGTCTGCACTGCTCTCCGTGAGGATGAGAGCCCTATATCCGCTGCCCTCCAGTGTTTGCGCAAAACGTTCGGCTTTTTCCAAGGGAATCGAAAGAAAGTATTTCGATTTTTTCAAGGGGGATGAATTTATCTTCCGGAATATTTTGTTCATCCTTCACTGCCTGGGCGGAACAGGGAGGGGCCGGCGTAAAAAAAATAAGATAGAAAATCAGGAGAGCGAAGAATAGAATCCTTATTTTGTTTACACAGATACACCGGTAATACTCATATATTTTATGACCGGTCAATATTCTCCCTCAACTAAACGTTCCTGTCATATTTTTCTCTTATATTCCAAACATCTTATCACATAGCTGCTTATTTTTTAAAGAAAAAATTGTAATAATACGGGAACTTTTCTTACATAACAGGTGATACTGAAAAAAAAAGATACCCGAGAAAGATACCAAAAGACAAAGAAAAAGCATGCAACGGGAAAGAGATGACCTCCGGCAACGGTCTCGGCTTTTGCTATAGTGGCTCTTGCTGGAGACTAAAAACCTGAAGGGCTGAGGAATCCACCTCTCGTGCCGCCAGGCGGCGAGACAATAATCTCGGGCTCTTCCGGCAGGAAATAGCATACCCCCGGGTCTGCGAGACCGCTCAGAATGCCCGCGACTTCCTCTGCTTCAGCGCCGGCATCAAGGGCACACCTCGAAACAATATCTTTGGTAGATCCGGCATCGATCGCTCCGGTGATGACCTGCTTTAAATCCGCCCCGCCTTTGATCGCACACTTGATAACACCGCAGGCGTCATATCCCAATTGTATGCTTGTGGCAACGATCTTCCGGCTTTCCTTGTTTTTTTTGATTTTTTCCTGGATCTGTATGCAGATAAGTTCATCTTTTTTTCGCCCGGAGGGAACCCGGGTCATTTGCGGACTTGTTTCCCGCGTCTGCAATATACGGCAAGACCAGGAAAAACAGCAGGGCCGTACAAAAGGCAAAACATATGATCGTTCTGTTATTCATATATTTTCATTATATACAAAAAAGGTCCCTTTGTCAGATTATTATATCCTGCAGGAAGACCCTGATAACTTATTTTTCCTTACCTCCGGCATTCTTAATGACAAAGTGGGCCCTTCTGTTTTTCTGCCAGCAGTCCCTGCTTCTTTCCCGGCAGAGAGGCCTCTCCTCTCCGTAGGAGAAGGTTCCCATCCTCTCTCCGCTGATACCCATAGCCATGAGATATTCACGGATGGCCTGTGCCCTTCGCTCTCCCAGTGCGAGGTTGTATTCGTTTGTTCCCCGTTCGTCACAGTGTCCTTCAATCGAAATTGCCGCTCCGGGATTTTTCAGGAGCCAATCTGTCACGATCTTCAGGGAGGGCCTGGCGCCATCCAGGACATTGTGGCTGTCGAAATCAAAATATATATCCTCGAAATATGATTCCTCAGCAGGCACCTGTTGCGGTCCGGTCACCCTGTCAAGCGGCAGGAATGAGACCTCTTCTTCATGCTCTTCCGGAGGCGCTGCTTCTATCTTTCCCACAATCCCTTCAGTCGCCGCAGCCTGCTCAACGTCCCTTTCGTCGTCAGCGCAACGGAATCCTGTGTAAGCCATATCGTTCGAGGGGGTCAAGCCAGAACCGGTAGGAGCTTCTTATTTTGCTCTCATTTTTATCGTACCATGAGCCACCGCGAAGCACCCTGAAACTGCCGATTGCCGGCCCCTCAGTATTGTAGCGGGGAGGAACATCAGGATGGTTTTCTTCCTCATCAGGAGGAGCAGGCTGCATACCGAGAAGTTCGGAAGCCATGGCAGTATACTCTGTGCTGTTCGGATCGCAGAAATTACAATAGTTCTGCCGGTACCAGTCATTGACCCATTCAAGGGCATTGCCTGCCATATGATACAGGCCGTAATAGGACGAGCCTTCCGGCAGGCTATCCACCGGAAGGAGGACGTCAAGCCCTGTTTTCTCCCATTCCCTGTTGTACCGGGAGATGCGTTCATCAGGAATATCATCTCCCCACGGATACAGCCTCCGGTCTCCTCCCCTTGCAGCTTTTTCCCATTCCGCCTCGGTCGGGAGACGCTTTCCCTTCCACCTGCAGAAACCGTCTGCACCGTACCAGGAGACATTGTTAGCAGGATAATTGCCATATCCGGTGCGGGGTTCAAAGCGAATAATTTCCTCCCCTGAGGTTCCGTCCGTCTGCTTTCCTTCTTTCGTAAGGCAGAGGATGGTAGCATACTGGTCGCAGGAGAAATACCGGCTGTCGGGATTTCCCTGATCGTTGAGGAACGCTGCAAATTCTCTGGCCCGTGCTTCATGTCTGTCGATCCGGTAGGTCTCCAGAAAAACATCATGCTCAGGCACCTCATTGAATTCTCCCTCATCATAGCCCATATAAAACCAGCCCTTGGGGACCGTTACCATGCCTTCACTGTCAACTGTCCGGATGCCGGTTTTTTGGAATGAAGGGGCACACGAAAAAAATGGAAGCGAAAAAACTATAATAAGAAGCGGGAAAAAATATCTCTGCATTTTTGAATTGTAAAGTATGCGTTTAATATAGTCAATCCCGGCCCGGACTCTGAATTAGGGAAACACGAAATCCGCACAGGGAAATGGTCAGGAGCCTCTCTTTAGGGTCCTGCTTCGCTTCTTCTGTATGAAGCAGGACCCTTGCCGGATTATTGCATACGTAAGCCTGTATCATCGCCCTGAAGCATGGCGCTGTTTACAGGGGTCTCGATTTGTCTGTTCGGACCGGAAGAAATGATCCAGACAGGTTGCCCCGCAACTCTAAAACTATTTACGTTCGCTACATAGCTATTTCCCCATGGATCAGCAGTTACTATAGCCATATACGGCCCCTTCCAGTTCGGCGCGTAACAGTCATTGGCATCAACTGAGAAATGATCGTCAAATGAACTCGCTACAGCCGTGTCATATCCCATGGCTGCAAGTTCAGCGGGAAGATTGCCCGCCCCCGATAGAAAGGTAACATTCGGTTCACAGCCCGTATCCATAAAAGGCCATGCAGCAGTGTCCTTCCTGAAGACGATCATCGCAGTAGATATTGACTTGATATCAGCGGAGGCCCGTGTGATCCTCGACTCATCGATCTCCTTGAATATCATAGGCACAAGGATCCCGGCAAGGATGGCGATGATTCCCGCAACAACAATTACTTCAATGAGGGTAAATCCTTTTTCATTTTCAACTTTCATAAATACGCTCCTTTCATCTTTTATCACTGGCATATACGTCGCTCATCTGTGTTGTATAATAGGCACCTCATAACTGAAGCATTATTGCACAATTAAACCTGTTTTACAACAAGAAGTCCCCGAAATCTAAGAGCCTGCCGGGAACAGCATTCAAGTAAAAGTAAAGCCCGGAACAAGAAGGAATATGAAATTGAATTGTAGCATGAATAGTTATTCGAAATTCAGTTGGGGTTCGGGCTTGAACTTCCTGCCGAATTTCGAGAGCTGTTCTTCATATTCTCTGCTCATCTGTCCGGTGTTCTGCTCGTTCAGGACATACGGAGTAAGGAGGATGACAAGCTCTGTCTTCTCTTTCTTCTGAGATATCTGAGTGAAAAGGCTCCCGATCAGCGGTATGTCCCCCAGGAACGGCACATAAGTTCTGGTCTCTAATATGTTGTCCTTGATAAGTCCGGCTATCACCACGGTCTGGCCGGTCCTCGCATTCACGATCGTGTCCACTTCCCTGACAGCTATGACCGGCATGCTGCTCTGCTGGTCGGGTGATTCAGAGACCTTCGTGATCTCTGAAATACTCGGATGAATATGCATCGTGATCATGCCCTGCTCGTCGATCTGGGGAGTGACGTCAAGGAAGATGCCGACTTCGTCTATCTGGGGGGTGTTCGACGTTTCCACAACCGGCGGGTTTCCGGTCACTGTCGTCTTCTTGATCCAGGAGACCTCCCGCCTGGTAAGTTTTACGAGCGCCTTCTGGTTGTTAACCACCGAGATCTTTGGGCTCGAAAGGATATTGAGCGTGCCCTGCTGTTTCATGGCGTCAATCAGGGCGGTAAACCTGTTGTCCGAAAGTTTCACCTGAAAGACCCCGGTCGCCGGTGTCGGCACGAGATTCTGCGAGATGTTTATCAGCGTATCGCCCACCCAGAGGTTGTTCCAGTCCACACCGAGTGAATAAGAATCATTAAGCGTCACCTCAATAATATGCGCCTGGATCATCACCTGCCGTCTCACGGAAATCTGGATATCCTCAAGGAACCTCTGGATCTTCTTCATATTGTCCGAATAGTCTTTGACATACACAAGGCCCGACTGCTCGTTCAGGATTAGCTTTTTGCCTGTCTTATCGGCCTTGCTGAAACCGCCTTCTCCCCCGGCCCCCGACTCTCCGAATATAAGCACTTCAAGCCCTTTCGACAACTCTTTCCAGAAACTGGACTTGTCCTCTGTCGTGACCTTTACGCCGATCGTCCCGCTCCCCACGCCCGATGTTGTAGATGTTGTGGACGTTTGGCTTTCACCCTGCTGGCCTGAAGACAGGGCAGAGATGGAAGCGTTCATGGTACTCGAGGAATTTCGCGAACTCCGGATATAATTTACGCGGAACGTCTTCGAGACAAGTCTGGGGTTGGTCACCCTGATTGTCCCGTCTTCGACAAAGACCACATATCCAAGAGGCTTTACGATCACGTCCAGTATCTCATACACAGTCTTGTCCTGGATATTAACCGTGATTTTGCCCTGGATGTCCTTGTCAGCGACGATCGGAAGGTTGCTGTCCTTTGACAGGAGGAACAAAACATCTTTTATCTCTATGTCCCTGACAAAGAGTGATACCTTCTCCTGAGACGCCGGAGGCCTCTGTTCCTCTTGTTTCTCAATCGGCCCTGTCTCCATCTTCTGTTCCGGCTTTGGCGGCACAGAATCTTTTATTGCCATGGAATCGGATACCTGCATTATCTTCGGCGTACTGCAGGCAAATAAGAGAACAGCAAACGCGCATGCAGATATCAGTTTTCTTACCATCTTATTTCTCCTAATCGAGTATAGCATTATATATATTGATTTCTCTTGTACCGCTTGCGTCCTTCACAAGTATGCTTTCACTGGTTATCCGAACAATCGTCGTGTCTTCAAGCCGGTCGCCTGCTTCAACAATCCACCCGTTCACAAGCGCATAATACTTGCCGTCACGGACAGTAATCCCCTGCAGATTGATCTCTCCTGCTTTCGCCACTTTCCGGTCAGACTGCTCGGAGGAGTAACCTTTCTCCTGTGTATACTGAAATGGATCACGCTTCCACGCTTCCTTGTCCCGCGGGATTTGAAACGTTGAGGCTGGCATGGACTCCGCGTTCTTCTCAGGTGCAAGAGGGACAACCTCACGAGGGACCGTTTCCTTCGGCTGAACCGGACGCTTCTTCTGCAGAAAGAAATTCAGGTTGTAGACCACAACCATAGTGAACAGAACAGCCACGACAACCATAACTGCCTTATTGCGCAGCATCCTGTTTTCCCCATGAAAAAATCTGTACCATCATATCTGTTTTGAGAAGTTTATTGTCCGGTCGCATTCCGAGCTCAATGATTTTTTTATACTGTCCGATGTTCTGCACCTCTCTCACGTATTCTGACGTTTCCCGGTAATTTCCTTCAAAGGTGATTTTCAGAGAATAGGTGTTCAGGACACTTTCGTTTTCAGCATTTTTGCTCTTCATTGCACTTTTCCCTGCGGGGACATCACTTATCTTCATCGTGCTGACTTCGTGCTTCTTAATGCCTGAGACACGCGCCGCATCAAAGAGATTTTCAACAAACGACGCTGTTCCGGCCTTATCCGAAACCCTCCCTGCAATATCTTCCTCAGAAACCACCCTTTGCGAAATATCCGGCTTTCCGGCCCTGAGCTTTGCAATCTGCTCCTGCATACTCTTTATCTGCCCTGTCCTGATAAACAAATAGATCACAAGCGCTATCAGGGAAAGAACAAGGACCCCCGCAACGATTTCTTTATCTCTTTTCTTCATTAAGGAATGACCCTGCATGCGACCTGAAAGTGAATAAGGGATTGCTTTGTATCACCACTGACGGAAAACGACGGCTCCTTTATTACGGAAAGCCTTCCTGAGGCATTGAGGGAATCAATCACCCTCGTAAACAATCTTTTTTTGCCGATGTTAAGATCATGTTTACTCACAAATTTCATATACAGGCTACCATCTCCGCCCTCCTGCTTAAAGACAATCTCGTCGAGCGACACCCCGTCAGGAAGATTATTGCCGAGGTATCTGAACACCTCGTAAAGCGGTGTCTGTCTTGCTGGAAGTTTTTGGAGAGAAGCTGTGGAACCAGCCCCTGCTGACACAAAGTCCAGCGCCTGTTTTTCCCTGAGTTCTGCCCCGAGTATTTCCTTTGTGCTTCTGTATCGTGTCTCAGCGAGAAAAACGACCGCTGCCGCTGTTGCAAAATATATGCAGAGCATGGCGGCCATTGCGGACCTGCTGAGTCCAGTCCGCTTGCGCTTCAATAATTCTGCTGAAATGAGATTGGCAGCAGTGCCGTCGGAAACGCCGGCTGCTAAACCATACAAAGCGCTCAATGCAGCTCCCTCCGGGACTGTTTCACCGAACGGGTTCCAGAGAGACGCCTGAATGCCTATGCCCTCTTCAACCGCTTCGGCTGTTCTTTCTCCGGGATCTATCTTCCCGCAGAGCAGTACCTTTTCTATCGGGACATCAGAGAACTTCTCCCGGTACGAGAGCATAAATTTATACAGCGCATCGATAATTCCATAAAGTCTCTTCTTCCGTATTCTTTCAGTTTCAGGTTTTTCAGAGGATTCACCTTCCTCTGCCGAAGCAACAGGCACTATCTCATAGGTAATGATCTGGGAAGGCGATACGACCATAATCTCAATGGTGTCTCTCCCGACTTCAAATATCGCACAGGTCTGAGGGATGTCGCTTTTTGATTGTTCAAACGTTTTCAGGTTCGCATGAAAAGAAGGCGAGAGCGTTCTCACCGGTATCCCGGAGCCGGAGAAAAAAGTCAGATACCTCTTCAGGCCCTCCGGGTCAATCAGCGTCGCGACAAATTCCTGATGCCGCCCCATGGAAGCACGGGCCATCAGATGAAACACCGGATCATCAATCCCTTCCTCAGTCATGATCTTTCTCCTGATAATCAGCCGGGCGTCATCAGGGGACATCTTCTGGAGTCTGAACGTCCTTATCCTGAACTCTCCTGAAGGAGGAATGAGGTGGACAGAATCAGGTCTTAGTCCGGATTCACCGGATATCTGCTGCAATATGTTCCGGGCCTCTTCTCTGTTCTCAAGAGAGAATTCCCCGAAAATCCGTGCATATTTGACTGCCTGTCCGTCGGTTATCAGGACCTTTAAGTCGTTGCCCCTTATGTCAAAATAGAGTTCACTCATGGCGTCACCGTATAGTTTATCGTAGGAAGATTTACCGGAATCGCATTCAGACCGTCATGGATAAAGAGCGCCATTTCATTCGGGCTCTGAATGCCCGGGCCTGAGCAGGTATTGTTCGGATAAAGCGCAGGCCGGAACACAGACTTGCCGATGGGAAGTTTTTCAGAAAAGACGCCGCTAAAGTTCTGGACGAGCGTCTTTGATTCTCCTGTATTGATCTGACCGATCGCAAGGAGTATGCATCCTGTCGTTGCGGCAGCCAACCCGAATGCGCCCTGATATATCGCCGTTATCCTGGCAGTATATGCCGGCGTTACAGCGCCCGCGGTCGCATTAAAGAAGACAAAATTCAGATTTCCCTGCACCCTGTCCGTAGGTGTCACCTCTGCTTCATTAATTGCAGCAATGCCCGGATCAGTAGTCTCATCGATATCGTCAGAAGTGCCCAATTGCCTGTCCGGCCCTTTGCTTTTCAACGTAGCAGTAACCCTCCTGTCTCCTATGAGCATGCTTGCATAGATAAATTCATTTCCCCAGACGTCCTTATTGTATTTATTAGGGTCATATCCGGCGTGCAGGTACGGAAAAAGAGCGACCGATATTGTTTCCGGCAGTTGCCCGTTCTCTCCGGCAAAACCGAAAGAGGTCCTGACGCCGTTCTGCACCATCCTCGGATCACCGACCATGGCCCGCTTCAGATCGAGCATCCTTTCTTTTGTCAGTTCGACTTCACTGTTTTCCCAGACTTTATAGACAAACGGGACCATAATCCCCGCCAGAATAGCAATAATCGCCATAACCACGATGACTTCAAGGAGTGTAAACCCCTGTATCTTCATCGCACCCTGATGCCGCCGACAATTTTGTATATCGGGAGAAATATCGAAAGCAGGACGAACAGGACAATGCCCCCGAGCATCACAATAATCAGCGGTTCCGCGTAGGTCATAATCTTCTTGAAGACTTCAGGGACTTCCTTGTCGAAAATACCGCTCGCTCGCAGGGCAACACTGTCCAGATTGCCGGTCTTCTCCCCTATCGAGACCATTTCCACAATGAGTGAAGGGAAGAAGCCTGACTTCTGCATCGCCGGGGCAATGCCCTCGCCGCCCATGACAGAGTCAGTAACAAGGGCAAGCGCATCGTGCATAACTGTATTGCGCACCACTCCCGCAGCGATCGTAAAGGTCTGCTCCATAGTGATCCCCGCTGTATAGAGCGTGGCAAGGGCCTTGAAATACCGGGAGAGGTTGATCTTTTTGACCAGTTCTCCTATCAGTGGTACTCTGAGCACAAAACCATCAAAACTCCTCCTCCCGGGACCGGTACTCACCCATACCCTAAACAGGACAAAGGCCGCAAAGAGTCCTGATATGATAAAGAGAAAATAGCGGTTGAAGAAATTCGCCAACCCCATAATAATTCTCGTCTGGAGAGGTAATTCTACGTTCAGGCCTGTCAGGATATGAAGAAGCCGGGGAAACACAAAGGTAAAAAGGAGCATCACAAGCAGTATCACAGCCCCCAGCACTATCGAAGGGTATGCGACTGCTGACCGGATCGTCTTCTTGAAATTGATCTGCCACTCGATGTAGATCATGAGGTCGGCGAGTATCGCGTCGAGGCTACCTGAACTTTCGCCCGCCTTCACCATCTGCACATAGTAGTAAGGAAAGAGTGAGGGATAATCCTGCATTGCTGAAGAGAGAGATTGCCCTGACTCGATCTTCTGATGGATCAGCTCGGCAACTGCCGAGACCTTCTTCTTCTCCTTGTTCTGGGCCATGTCCATCAAGCCGCCCATAAGCGGTATCCCCGAGGTAATAATGAGATGGAGAAGAAACGTAAAATTCAGGAGGTCCTGTTCACTGAACCTTGGTCCTGTCCGCCGGCTGAGACTGAAGAAACCTGAAGTCTTGGCCTCGATAAGCATCAGACCCTGCATGTTCAGCTGTTGTTCGAGTTCAGCCTCATTCTTGGCAACAAGTTTTCCTTTCAGAATTTTTGATGTCTCATCAATGGCCCTGTAGGAATACGATGCCATCAGTAATCCGTCATTCGGGTCACACTCGTGATTTCCTCGAGAGACGTAAGCCCCGCAAACACCTTCTCCATGCCGAGAGTGTACATACTCCTGAATCCTTCCTTCCTCGCCTGCTTCCCGATATCGCTGAGACCCGCCTTGTAATTAATCATGTTCTTTATCGCCGGGGAGATTTTCAGTATCTCATAAATCACTGTCCTGCCCTGCATAGCCTGTCTCCCCGCACGCGTTACATCCCTTTGGCCGGCAAATAAGATGCTGAGATGGTTCAATGCCGGTCCGTGCATACACGGCGTCACCTGCAGGGACCTTTTCCCTGCATTCCCGGCATAACAGTCTGACAAGCCTTTGCGCAATAATCGCTTCGAGGGTTGCAGACACAAGAAATGGCTCGATTCCCATATCAACCAGTCTGGTGATACTTGATAAAGCGTCATTCGTATGGAGCGTGCTGAAGACAAGGTGGCCGGTCAGAGAGGCCCGGACCGCGAGCTCCGCTGTCTCGAGGTCACGCATCTCTCCGACAAGGATCACATCAGGGTCCTGCCGCAGGATAGACCTCAACCCTGTTGCGAACGTAAGACCTGCCTTGACATTCACCTGCGCCTGTCTGATCAGAGGCATCTGATATTCAACAGGATCTTCAATAGTGAAGATATGTTTGCTGACAGTATTGATAACAGAGAGGCAGGAATAAAGGGTAGTGGTTTTTCCTGACCCTGTCGGACCGGTCACGAGCACCATGCCGAACGGAATCTTCAGCGCCTCATGAATGTTCTCGGTATCAGCCGGTTGAAAGCCGAGATTTTCAAGGCCTACCTTGACCCGCGCCTTGTCAAGAATCCTTATGACGAGGTTTTCCCCGCCCATTACCGGAAAGGTCGATATTCTGAGATCGAGCTGCCTGTTCTTGTACTCGAACTCTGCCCCCCGTCCTGAGGGACTCTGCTTTCTGCTATATTCAAATGCGCGATAATCTTGATCCTCGATACAATCGGGTTCAGCAGATCGGACGGGAGGTACATGCCATGATGCAACCTGCCGTCAATCCTGTAGCGTATCCTCGTTCCCTTGCTGTCAGGCCCGATGTGGATGTCAGTAGCTCCCTTGTTGACTCCCCCGGTGATGATCTTTTCGACAAGCCGTACGAGCGGAGACTGCGCAAAATCAGACTCGGTCTTTCCTCCCCCTGCTGCCTGAAAGGCGGCGCTACTCTGTCTGACGAGGTGTTCAATTTCCTCAGGGACCTCGACCGCCTCTTCGCCGGCTGCCGGGACCGCACCCGCGTGTTGCATGGAGAGGACTTTGAAAAGGTCACTCTGGCTGATAAAGCCGTGGCTGAAAAGGATCGAGCCGAGAAGCTCCCCTGTTTTTTTCTGTTCATTCAGCGCTGTCCCGAGCTGTTCTTCGGTTATCAGACCTGCTTCAATGAGCCGTTCGCCAATTCGCTTTCGGGGAGGCATTCGTTAATCCGTCCTCATACAGAAATCATTGCTGGTAAATTATTTATTATCTTTTTTAATACCACACATTAAATTATACCCGGACCACCTTTAAAATTAAAGATTTTTCTCCTTTCTTCGCGGGCGAAACGCTTTATGCTCTCCCGAACAGGAATCTGTCGCTTTTGTGAGACTGATCACAGATTATACCTTAGTATTATTTTATAATAATAATATATTATATATATAATATAGGACGTTGAAGGATAAACTGAGCACAGGAGGGCCACAATGCCTGGTCTTTGTATATATTTTTTAGCCCTGAACATACAGAGGGATGACCATGTCTAGAAAGAGATTTATGCAATCACAAAGCATTTTCTCCAAACTATTTTTATGCCTCATACTTGTATTCGTATGCGCATCTAATAGTTATGCTGCCACTGCTGCGGGCTACTCCGAGTATTACGTCCCCGGAAGCGAAGACAGCATGTCTCTGGCGCTCCGTTCTTTCGGGCCTACTCCCACGAACAACACCCACGCCTTGATAACTATCTCAGCCTGGTCCGATAACGTAACGATCTACTACGACCACTGGGAAAATGGGATCAATTTTGATCCCGACAACCCCGTTGCGACCGCGGACGAGACTTTCACTCTGGCCACGACCGGTACGCTCCTGACACTTGACAATACCCCGGTCGGCGGCATACCGATTCCCCGCAACGCTGCCAACACTTACTATGACGGCGGGGACCGCATCTACGTTGCAGGGGGCGCGGTGACTGTTGCACGCGTTTCGTGGCTTGAGGCCCGGGGACGAGCGATCCAGGCCGTCGCCTGGGAGATCTATCCTGTCAAGCCGCAGCTCACCACCTATGTCCTCCCCTTCGGCGAGAACCTCTCGGCCAGCTTCCCGGATTTCCTCGGGACCTATGTCGTTGTCCAGGCGACTGCCAACAACACGACCTTCACCGTTGACCTGGACGGCAACGGCACGCCCGATCCCCTTGACCAGAACTTCGATGGGGACACCCTCGATGCAGGCGACACAATCGTCGTGACGCTCCAGGCGGGAGAATCGTTTTTCCTGGGCAACGTTCCTGTCAACCCTGTTCCGATGCCCCGCGGTGCCCGGGCCACAATGAACAGCGGAGCGATCATACAGGGGAGTTCGACGCTACAGGTCAAATTCATTGTCGGGGACCCGGCTGCCAACTATGAGACGCGCGGACTCAGCGCGTTCCCGCGGGGGTATTGGACGAAGGAATACTACGCCCCAGTCGGCGAGCCCGCAAACGCTACTATTACCGACATTTTTCTGTATAACCCGCACACCTCCGCCATCACAGTGAACTGGGAGACCCTGGCCGGGTCCGGGAACTTCACGATCAATCCGGGTGCAACGGTCTCGTACAGGACTGCTGCGGGAGCGCTTCCGGTGGGTGGGGGAGTCTATCTGAGCGGCAGCGATGTCTTCTGGGGCGTGTCTACGGTCGACTCCACCGGTCAGGTCAACGAGTGGGCCTACAGTCTCCTGCCCACGACACTTCTCTACGATGAACACTTCCTTGGCTGGGCTCCAGGCGGCGCCGCTGTGGATGGCGGAAACGATAGCGGCGTCTTCCTCACCGTTGTCCAGGACAACACCCGGGTCTTTGTTGACACCAATAACGACGGGACCGCAGATCAGACCTACACATTGAATCGTCTCCAGAGCCAATACATCACGGACCCCACAGACTTCGACCTGTCCGGCGCCCGCTTCTGGGCCACTGGCCTGTTCTCTATGGCATTTGGCCAGAACCCGGACACCGCCCCTACACAGGCAACGTCGGGTGACCTGGGCTATGTTTCGATCCCCGGTACTGACTTTATTTCTCTCGTGCTGACCGTCAACAAATCGGTGACCCCCCAGGTGGTGCCCACTGCGATCGGCTCAGTTGCGACCTTCACGATCAAAGTCGACTCACAAAAGTATACAATTGACGGCGTGAACGTCACCGACTACCTGCCGCCGAACTGGGATTATGTTATCGGGACGGACACTACCACCATCACGCGCCCCGACCTAACCCAGGTCACCGGCGCCGGCGCCAACCCGACGAAGAGCGGGACGGGCCCTTACACCCTGGCCTGGAGCAGCGCCAACTCGGCACGAACGGGACTCCCGGCATGAACTTAAACCAGGAGGTCACCATCACATTTACCGCGCGGACGACGGCTGATTTGGCCGTAGGAGACCTGAGCCAGAACCGCGTCAGGGCCGTCGGCACAAGATTGACCGGTACAGCGGAAGAACAGACCTTCACAACAACCGACTTTGTTTACGTTACCTCGGGGAACATTGCCCCCGGGGACTCACTGATCACGAAGACTTCAAGCGCCACAGACCCTTTATACCCCGGCAACCAGTTTACCTATACCGTAACAGTGACCAACCCCGTAGCTGCAACAACTAATCTGACAGGCGTCTCTATTTACGATCCTCTGCCTGCCGGGATAAGCTATGTGGGAGGCAGCGGGTCAGTGACCTGTGATTTGCCGCAGAACGTGCGCGATGAGTTTGGGACCGCCGCCTATACCAACAACGGGCCGAACAATACAGCTAACTGGTCTACTAACTGGACAGAGACGGATTCCGGGCCGGGGGCGGCCGGTGCAACAGGGGGGTTCCTATGGATCACTGCCGGCCAGTTGCAGTTTCGCTACCTGCTCTCCAATGTGCTCGATCAGTTCAACACCAATGGCAGCTATGCCGGCAATAATGGGTCGAATAATTGGAATGCTGCCTGGACAGAAACCAGCGATAACGGCTCTGCCGCCTCAGGATTTGTTTTGGTCACAGGCAACGTTGCCAGGTTTGTTGGGCAGGGTACGGTAAATCGCTCCATAAGCAGGACGGCCACGGTCACCGGCGCAACCAGTGCTACGATAAGTTTTGTACCGGTCGACGCAGGAATCGATAACGGAGAAACGCTTGTCGCAGAGTACAGCTTAAACGGCGGGGGCTATGTAAACATCGGCACATACAATGGAAGCGGTGCCGGGGGCTGGAGCGGCGTCACCCAATCAGTGACGATCAACCCTTTGCCTGTCGGCACCAATACAATTACCATCAGGTTCCGTGCCCCCCAGGCATGGAGCAGCTCTGTCAATGACGCTGCCACTGTCGACAACGTGAACATAAGCTTCAACGCTCCGGCCAACGCTGTCAACACAGAGGTCAAGCGCACCGCCAACCTCACCGGAGCCACAAGTGCCTGGCTGAGCTTCGACTACAGTTCCGCAGGACTTGCTGCTGGAGATACTCTGGTGGTGGAGGCGAGCAGCAGCGCAGGAGGTCCCTTTACGGTCCTGGCGACCTTCACAGGCGGAGTTCCCGATGTTGCGCCAACCTACACTCTGACCTCGTTTATTTCAGGCACTACCACCATCCGGTTCCAGGTCACAGGAGGATTTAATGCCTCGGGTCAGGCTTTCAACATCGACAACGTGGATATCGGCTACATTGTGCCTCCGTCCAGTACATTTGCTGCCGGCAGTCCGCCCAATTTCCTGTCGGGCAGCACGGGTTGTGCTATCGCGCCGGACGGTATCCTGACCCTGACCTATGATGTCACGGTCGACAACCCCTTGACCGCCGGGATTCAGGAGATAACCAATACGGCCTATGTCAACAGCAACGAAATCGTTCTCCCCCTCAGCGCGAGCGTCACCAATCTCGTGGTCAACCCGACTTCCGGCAGCGCTGAAGTGGGAGACATAGTCTGGCTGGACACTGACGGCGATGGGATCCGGGATGTGGGTGAACCAGGGCTTGCAAATCTGGAGGTGATACTCAAAGACCAATACGGCACGCCGCTGATGACAACAACAACAGACGCTACCGGTCATTACCGCTTTACCGGCGTAACACCCGGCAATGGTTATTATGTGGAGGCAACCTCGGGCACACTTCCTTCAGGGGTCCAGCAATCCGCCCCAAGCGGTCGCAGCGACAATCGCACGGATGCCTTTAATCTGTCCGCAGGTCAGTCTTACACGGATGCAGACCTGGGGTACAAGGCCGCGACCGGGAGCGCCATTATCGGAGATCTGATCTGGAGCGATTTCAATAGCAATGGTCTGCGTGATGCAGGCGAAGCCGGACTGGCCGGGGTGACTGTTCAACTTTGGCAGGATACCAACGGAAGCGGCATATTCGAGCCGACGGCTGGTGACACATTACTGGGCACTGCCACAACAGCCGCAGACGGCAGTTATCTGTTCACGGGCATAACTGCAAGCGGCACTGAAGATTACTTCGTCTATGTTGATGAAACCCAGGCGCAACTGACAGGGTTTACCCGGACAACACAAAGTGTCTTCACTATCTCGAATGTCGATGCGGGTGACGCTATTCTTTCTGCGAACTATGGCTTCTCCGGCGCGACAACCTACACAATCTCAGACCAGGTCTGGTTTGACTCTGACGGTGACGGTTCTCAGGATGCAGGCGAGACAGGGATCCCCCTTGTGACCGTTGACCTGCTGGATGCAAGCCTCAATGCGATTGCGACCACTACGACCGATGCCAACGGCAGTTTCACCTTCTCCGGGGTTGCAGGGGGCGGCGCTGATTATACAATCAGGGTAACGGACACAGCCGGAAAACTTGCTGATTATTTCGGTACAACCGCCTCTGCCATAGCAGGCACGAAGCAGATCATTAACCTCACCGGCAATGTAGACAACACCTCTGCGCCGAGCCTTGGCTATAATCTTGAGAGTTCCATAGGCTCTGTAGTCTTCTTCGATATAAATGCCAATGGCACACAGGACACAGGAGAGTTGGGCTTCAGCGGAGTCACCGTAAAGCTATACTCTGATTCAGGTTTGCTCGGAGTCATAGACGGAACTGATGCTGTAGTGGCAACGCTTACCACTGATGCCAATGGCAATTATATTTTCTCGGGGCTCAGCGATGGCAACTATATCGTCAGTATTGAGACCCCTCCTTCCGGCTATACCTATACAGGATCTGATAGTGATCTTGTCAGTGGAGGGCAACAGTTGGCCGCTAGCATATCCGGCGGCAGTTCTTCTTTGACCGAAAATTTCGGCTATCAGGCTACAACCTCCCGCAGTGTGTCAGGGTCGATATGGAGCGATGCCATTACGAACGGAGTAATTGACGGTACTGAAACCGGCCTGGCCGGGGTGACTATAGAACTGCTTCAAGGCGCTACGGTTATCGCCACGACCACCACCGCATCTGACGGCGCTTACAGCTTTGATAATATAGCGAGCGGTCTCTATACTGTCAGAATTACTGATACGGGCGGAGTTTTGAGCGGCTATTCGACAACATACGAAAAAACCGAGGGCACAACAGCCCCCTTCAACAATGAGGAAAGTGTGGACCTGACCAGCGGCAGTCAGACCGGAATCAACTTCGGGTTCGAAAAACCTGCACCCACCCTTGTTTTCCTTTCGTCCTTCGGCGGATATGATGAGGGGGGGAGATTTGGAGTGAGATGGAGCACCTCCTCGGAGACAGACACAGTTGGGTTTTATCTCTTCCGGCTTGATGAAAAGACCGGCAGATACCGGCAGATCAACCGCGACCTGCTGCCTGCGCTGCTGACCTCGCAGCAGGGCGGCACCTACAGCCTTACTGACAATGGGGCCTCAGTCGGGAGAAGTAATACGTATATACTCGTTGAGATCGAAGGCAAGGGAGCACGGAACACCTACGGTCCCTTCACTGTCAGGGCGGATGGAAGAAGCGCTGTGGAAGGCTCTTACAACCTGAGTCCGAAGGGCCTCGGGATTTCACTCAGTAACAACAGCCTTGCGAACCCTGACAGTCCGACAGGACCTCAGACAGACAGGGTGAAAAAATACGTTGACAGTGCCGGGACGATAATCGTCACCAACAGCGGCGCCGGATCTTCCGGAGGATCTGAAACAGCCGCTTCCGATGAGACCTCGAACTTCCTCAGGAAGCCGAAGCCGATTTCTGCCGGAGAAGAGGCACGCATCACAGTCATGGCAGAGGCAAAACGGACGGTTAGTATTCTGAAAAAGCAGCGACAGGGCACGATGGTAAAGATCTCCATCAGTAACGATGGACTTTATTACATCAACTCACTGGAGATTTCCTCCCTGCTCGGCATGCCCCTGAACGAGGTGAAATATCTTATTAAGACAGGGGGGCTGGCGATAAGCAGCCAGGGGAAAGCCGTGGCGTATCTTCCCGCAGAAGGCAATGCAGGCATCTTTTTCTACGGACAGGGGACAGACAGCGTATACACAAAAGAGAATATCTACTGGGTATACAAAGGCAAGGGGCTGCAGATGGGCATTCAGAACAAGAAGAAGTTTGCTCTTTTGGGAGCCGGGGCATTCACAGAACCCCTCGTGACTTTCTTGGAGAACATTCATGTGGAGGAAGACAAGATCGTTGTGCCGGTGCTAGGCAGAGACCCTGAGTCCGACTACTGGTTCTGGGATTATATCGTAGGCGGATACCCTTCACTGGAGACAAAGACCTTCACGGTCCTGACATATGGGGCAGCAGACGTGACATCTGAGGCGTCCCTGACAGTTACGCTCCACGGCCTTACCGATGCCGGAGCAGACCTGGACCATCACGTGGTCATCAGCCTCAACGGGACCGTAATCGGAGAAGACCTCTGGAAAGGCATTGCAGAGCGTGTCATCACCCTGAGCTTCAGCCAAAGGCTATTGTACAACGGTGCGAACACAATAGAGGTAAAAGGGCTGCTTGACACGGGAGCTCCCTACAGCGTCATTTACGTAGACTCCTTTGACCTGACCTACGAGAAGCTGTATGAGGCACAGAACAACTCACTCACCTTCACTGCCGAAGACACCAGGCCCCTGACCATCTCCGGCTTCACAGAGCCGGGCATCTTGGTCTTTGACGTCACTGATCCCCACAAGCCGGTATTGAACAGGACCGTAACTTCCGGCGGCACAACAGGCAATTACCACGTCAGCTTTACGCCTTCCGCCGGTGCGCAGTACCTGGCAGTAACAGCCGGAGCTGCGGTAACGAAACCGAATGCATGGGCAGATACGGGATCACGCCTCTTTGATAAGAAAAATCGTGCCGACTGGCTGATA
Organism: uncultured Nitrospira sp.; assembly: GCA_963746295.1. Lineage (GTDB taxonomy): Bacteria > Nitrospirota > Thermodesulfovibrionia > Thermodesulfovibrionales > UBA6898 > JAOUFP01. The sequence goes on from CAVVAQ010000005.1 coordinate 27,056, forward strand.
ATCGCACCTGAGACACTCATCAGTGCTGCCCGGTCTCTTGCCGCATACAGGGAATCCCGGGGACTTGAGACCATGGTAGTAGGCCTGGAGGATATCATGGATGAGTTCAACTACGGCATATCATCTCCGGAGGCCATCAGGGACTTCCTGAGTTATGCCTATCAGACCTGGGAAAAGGCCCCCCGCTATGTGGTACTTGCAGGGGACGGGACCTATGACTACCGGGACAACATGGGGGCCGGAGACAATCTTATACCGACCCTGATGACAGAGACACCGGAGATGCTTTCTCCTTCGGACAATCTCTTCGGAGACGTCGATGGAGACCATGTGCCCGAGATCGCCATAGGCAGGCTGCCTGTGCTGACCGCTGAAGAACTGCAGGGGGTGATCGCCAAGATCATTGCCTATGAGAATACCGCGGGCAACCGTGTTGTCATGCTTGCCGACAACCAGGATGACGGCGGCAATTTCCCTGCTGACAGCAACGACATAGCCACGCTCGTGCCTTCCGGCTATCCGTTGGAGAAAATCTATCTTTCCGATTATGCCCTGACCACTGCACGCCAGATGCTCATCGGAAGCCTCAATAGCGGAGTTGCGCTTCTGAACTATATAGGCCATGCAGGTCTGGACCGCCTGGCCAACGAGGGGCTGCTGCTGAGCAGCGACATAGCGTCCCTGCAAAACACTGGAAAGCCCTTTGTCCTTGCGGCCATGACCTGTACCGTGGGGAACTTTGCCCTGCCGGGATATGATTCACTGGCTGAGGCCCTTGTCACAAAGAAAGATACCGGTGCTGTGGCTGTCTGGGCGCCCACCGGACTCTCGTATAATTCCCTTGCAAAGATCCTGGATGAGCATTTCATCAGGAGTTCCTTCGGAAACACGGGAGCTGCCCTGGGGGACGCGCTGCTGGAGGCGATGTACCAATACAACGCCGCAGGCAATCCCGTGTATATCATCGATATCTTTACCCTCCAGGGAGACCCTGCCCTGCAAATGTGGTAAAAGTTGATGTAACAAAGACCTAAATCTTTAATCAGCGAGCACAGTTTTATAATAATAATATATTATATATGCTTTATATACTGGTGACGAAGTAAGGTGAGCATAGGAGGGGCCGAAATTCCTGGTCTTAGATATTTTAGTCCTGAGCATTCAAAGCAGAAAAGAGAGATGAAATGTTTACAAAGAGATTCACGCAAATAAACAGAATTTTAGCCAGACTGTTTCTAAGCCTCTTAGTTTTATTAGCATGCTCGACTTACAGCCATGCCTCGGCCGTGGCCGGGTACTCCGAGTACTACATCCCGGGGGACGAGGTCAGCATGTATACCATCTTCAACACCCTGGATGCCTCGGCCACCAACACCATGCACAGTGTGATCACTGTGACCTCATGGTCGGACAACACCAGGATTTACTACGACCATTGGGAGAATGGCTACAACTTCGACCCCGCTAATCCCGCCGCCACCGCCGATGAAACGTATACCATGGCAACGGCCGGCGGCGTTCAGACCTTCCAGTCCTCAAACATCCCAACGAACCCAAGAGGCATAGTCACATACTATGACGGCGGTGACCGCATTTACGTAGCAGGAGGAGCGGTCACGGTGACCCGCGCGAGCTGGATCGAGGGGGTAGGCGTGGGCAGCCAGGCTATAGCCTGGGAGATATACCCCGTCAAGCCCCAGCTTACCGCATACGTCCTGCCGTTCGGAGAGAACCTCGGATTCGTTGACTTCAACCGCGTGTTCGTCCTCATTCAGGCCACGGAGGACAACACCACCTTCCAGGTCGACCTAAACGGCGACGGCACTTTCGATGCACTCAACCAGAACCGGGACGCGGATAAGACTGATCCTGGAGACACCAACACGGTCACGCTCCAGAGGGGCCAGACCTTCCTCCTCGACCGGGTGAGCGCCTGCACGAGCGGGGCTAATTGTACCACTACCCCGGGGAACCTTAACTCCGGGACGCTCATCCAGGGGAGCAAAACACTACAGGTGAAGTTCGTCGCAGGCGACATAAACTGGCAATTTATGGCGCGGGGGTTCAGCGCGTTCCCCCGTGGGTTCTGGACAAAGGATTATTACGCGCCGCTTGGCGAACCGGCAAACACAAGAATTACCGACTACTACCTGTATAACCCGAATTCAAGCGCTATTACCATCAATTGGGAGTCAAGGACCGGCAACGGATCATTCAACATCGGAGCGAACGCTACCGTGTCATTCAGGAGCGCAACAGGCGGCCCGGTCCCGACAGGGTCTGGACTCTTCTTCAAGGGCAGCGACATTTTCTGGGGCGTCGGTGTCGGCGACTCCGGCCAGGACCTGTACGAATGGGGCTACAGTCTCCTGCCCTCGACAATGCTGTACAAGGAGCACTTCCTCGGCTGGGCCCCGGACTCCAATCCGCCTACCGCAGGCCGTACGGATAACGGTGTCTTTCTCACGGTGGCCCAGGACAATACCAGGGTCTTCGTGGACTTTAACAACGACGGGACCGCAGATCAGACCTACACGCTCGACCGCCTTCAGACCCAATACATCACTGATCCGGACGGGGACATCTCGCAGACTCATTTCTGGGCCACTGGCCAGTTCACCCTGGCTTACGGCCAGAATGCGGACACTGCAGCGACACCGCTGTGGGGCATAGACCTCGGATACGTTGCAATTCCTGGGACCGACTTCGTCTCTCTGGTCCTTACCGTTGACAAGTCGGTGAGCCCCCAGGTGGTGCCCACTGCGATCGGCTCAGTTGCGACCTTCACGATCAAAGTCGACTCACAAAAGTATACAATTGACGGCGTAAACGTCACCGACTACCTGCCGCTGAACTGGGATTATGTTATCGGGACGGACACTACCACCATCACGCGCCCCGACCTAACCCAGGTCACCGGCGCCGGCGCCAACCCGACGAAGAGCGGGGCGGGCCCTTACACCCTGGCCTGGAGCAGCGCACAACTCGGTACGAACGGGACTCCCGGCATGAACTTAAACCAGGAGGTCACCATCACATTTACCGCGCGGACGACGGCTGATTTGGCCGTAGGAGACCTGAGCCAGAACCGCGTCAGGGCCGTCGGCACAAGATTGACCGGTACAGCGGAAGAACAGACCTTCACAACAACCGACTTTGTTTACGTTACCTCGGGGAACATTGCCCCCGGGGACTCACTGATCACGAAGACTTCAAGCGCCACAGACCCTTTATACCCCGGCAACCAGTTTACCTATACCGTAACAGTGACCAACCCCGTAGCTGCAACAACTAATCTGACAGGTGTCTCTATTTACGATCCTCTGCCTGCCGGGATAAGCTATGTGGGAGGCAGCGGGTCAGTGACCTGTGATTTGCCGCAGAACGTGCGCGATGAGTTTGGGACCGCCGCCTATACCAACAACGGGCCGAACAATACAGCTAACTGGTCTACTAACTGGACAGAGACAGATTCCGGGCCGGGGGCGGCCGGTGCAACAGGGGGGTTCCTATGGATCACTGCCGGCCAGTTGCAGTTTCGCTACCTGCTCTCCAATGTGCTCGATCAGTTCAACACCAATGGCAGCTATGCCGGCAATAATGGGTCGAATAATTGGAATGCTGCCTGGACAGAAACCAGCGATAACGGCTCTGCCGCCCTCAGGATTTGTTTTGGTCACAGGCAACGTTGCCAGGTTTGTTGGGCAGGGTACGGTAAATCGCTCCATAAGCAGGACGGCCACGGTCACCGGCGCAACCAGTGCTACGATAAGTTTTGTACCGGTCGACGCAGGAATCGATAACGGAGAAACGCTTGTCGCAGAGTACAGCTTAAACGGCGGGGGCTATGTAAACATCGGCACATACAATGGAAGCGGTGCCGGGGGCTGGAGCGGCGTCACCCAATCAGTGACGATCAACCCTTTGCCTGTCGGCACCAATACAATTACCATCAGGTTCCGTGCCCCCCAGACATGGAGCAGCTCTGCCAATGACGCTGCCACTGTCGACAACGTGAACATAAGCTTCAACGCTCCGGCCAACGCTGTCAACACAGAGGTCAAGCGCACCGCCAACCTCACCGGAGCCACAAGTGCCTGGCTGAGCTTCGACTACAGTTCCGCAGGACTTGCTGCTGGAGATACTCTGGTGGTGGAGGCGAGCAGCAGCGCAGGAGGTCCCTTTACGGTCCTGGCGACCTTCACAGGCGGAGTTCCCGATGTTGCGCCAACCTACACTCTGACCTCGTTTATTTCAGGCACTACCACCATCCGGTTCCAGGTCACAGGAGGATTTAATGCCTCGGGTCAGGCTTTCAACATCGACAACGTGGATATCGGCTACATTGTGCCTCCGTCCAGTACATTTGCTGCCGGCAGTCCGCCCAATTTCCTGTCGGGCAGCACGGGTTGTGCTATCGCGCCGGACGGTATCCTGACCCTGACCTATGATGTCACGGTCGACAACCCCTTGACCGCCGGGATTCAGGAGATAACCAATACGGCCTATGTCAACAGCAACGAAATCGTTCTCCCCCTCAGCGCGAGCGTCACCAATCTCGTGGTCAACCCGACTTCCGGCAGCGCTGAAGTGGGAGACATAGTCTGGCTGGACACTGACGGCGATGGGATCCGGGATGTGGGTGAACCAGGGCTTGCAAATCTGGAGGTGATACTCAAAGACCAATACGGCACGCCGCTGATGACAACAACAACAGACGCTACCGGTCATTACCGCTTTACCGGCGTAACACCCGGCAATGGTTATTACGTGGAGGCAACCTCGGGCACACTTCCTTCAGGGGTCCAGCAATCCGCCCCAAGCGGTCGCAGCGACAATCGCACGGATGCCTTTAATCTGTCCGCAGGTCAGTCTTACACGGATGCAGACCTGGGGTACAAGGCCGCGACCGGGAGCGCCATTATCGGAGATCTGATCTGGAGCGATTTCAATAGCAATGGTCTGCGTGATGCAGGCGAAGCCGGACTGGCCGGGGTGACTGTTCAACTTTGGCAGGATACCAACGGAAGTGGCATATTCGAGCCGACGGCTGGTGACACATTACTGGGCACTGCCACGACAGCCGCAGACGGCAGTTATCTGTTCACGGGCATAACTGCAAGCGGCACTGAAGATTACTTCGTCTATGTTGATGAGACCCAGGCGCAACTGACAGGGTTTACCCGGACAACACAAAGTGTCTTCACTATCTCGAATGTCGATGCGGGTGACGCTATCCTTTCTGCGAACTATGGCTTCTCCGGCGCGACAACCTACACAATCTCAGACCGGGTCTGGTTTGACTCCGATGGTAACGGTTCTCAGGATGCGGGGCGAGAGCGGGATTCCCCTCGTGACTGTCGACCTGCTGGATGCAAGCCTCAATGCGATTGCGACTACTACGACCGATGCCAACGGCAGATTTCACCTTCTCCGGGGTCACAGGGAGCGGCGCTGATTATACAATCAGGATAACGGACACAGCCGGCAAACTGGCTGATTATTTCGGTACAACAGCCTCTGCCATAGCAGGCACGAAGCAGATCATTAACCTCACCGGCAATATAGACAACACTGCTGCGCCGAGCTTTGGCTATAATCTTGAGAGTTCCATAGGCTCTGTAGTCTTCAACGATATAAATGCCAATGGCACACAGGACACAGGAGAGTTGGGCTTCAGCGGAGTCACCGTAAAGCTATACTCTGATTCAGGCTTGCTCGGAGTCATAGACGGGACCGATGCCGTTGTGGCAACGCTTATCACTGATGCCAACGGAAATTATATTTTCTCCGGGCTCAGCGATGGCAACTATATCGTCAGTATCGAGACCCCTCCTTCCGGTTATACCTATACAGGATCTGATAGCTGATCCGGGCACGGCAGGTCAGCAACTGGCCGCTAGCATATCCGGCGGCAGCTCGTCTTTGACCGAAAATTTCGGCTATCAGGCTACAACCTCCCGCAGTGTGTCAGGGTCGATATGGAGCGATACCATTACGAACGGAGTAATTGACGGTACTGAAACCGGCCTGGCCGGGGTGACTATCGAACTGCTTCAAGGAGCTACGGTTATCGCCACGACCACCACCGCATCTGACGGCACTTACAGCTTTGATAACATAGCGAGCGGTCTCTATACTGTCAGAATTACTGACACGAGCGGAGTTTTGAGCGGCTATTCGACAACATACGAAAAAACCGAGGGCACAACAGCCCCCTTCAACAATGAGGAAAGTGTGGACCTGACCAGCGGCAACGTCATCAACGTCAATTTCGGCTATAAAAAACCTGCCCCACCCTTGTTTCCTTTCGTCCTTCGGCGGATATGATGAAGGGGGGAGATTTGGAGTGAGATGGAGCACATCCTCGGAGACAGACACAGTTGGGTTCTATCTCTTCCGGCTTGATGAAAAGACCGGCAGATACCGGCAGATCAACCGCGACATGCTGCCTGCGCTGCTGACCTCGCAGCAGGGCGGCACCTACAGCCTTACTGACAATGGGGCTTCATTCGGGAGAAGTAATACGTATATACTCGTTGAGATCGAAGGCAAGGGAGCACGGAACACCTACGGTCCCTTCACTGTCAGGGCGGATGGAAGAAGCGCTGTGGAAGGCTCTTACAACCTGAGTCCGAAGGGCCTCGAGATTTCACTCAGCAACAACCGCCTTGCGAACCCTGACAGCCCGGCAGGACCTCAGACAGACAGCGATGAAAAAATACGTTGACAGTGCCGGGACGATCATCGTCACCAACAGCAGCGCCGGATCTTCCGGAGGATATGAGAATGCTGTTTCCGATGAGACCTCGAACTTCCTCAGGAAGCCACGGCCGATTTCTGCCGTGGAGAAGGCGCGCATCACAGCCCTGACGAAAGCAAGACAGACAGTCGGTATTCTGGAAAAAGCAGCGACAGGGCACGATGATAAAGATCTCCGTCAGTAACGATGGACTTTATTACATCGACTCACTGGAGATTTCCTCCCTGCTCGGCATCTCTCAGAGTGAGATAAAACACCGTGTGAAGACAGGCAGCCTGGCGATAAGCAGTCAGGGGAAAGCCGTGGCGTATATTCCCCGCCAGTGGAAACACGGGCATTTTTTTCTACGGACAGGGGACAGACAGCCTCTACACAAAAGAGAATATCTACTGGATATATAAAGGCAAGGGCCTTCAGATGCGCACCGTGACGGGAGTAGAACGTTTCGGGACTGACATCAGGAACCGGCACCTTCGTGAAACCGTACACGCGGAGGAAGACAAGATCGTCGTGCCGGTGCTTGGCAAAGACCCTGAGTCTGACTACTGGTTCTGGGATTATATCGTAAGCGGATACCCTTCTTTGGAGACAAAGACCTTCACTGTCCCGACACATGGAGCAGCGGACGTATCAACTGAGGCCTCCCTGACAGTGACGCTCCATGGGCTGACCGATGCCGGAGCAGACCATGACCATCATGTGGTCATCAGCCTCAACGGGACTGTAATCGGAGAAGACCTATGGAAAGGCATTGCAGAGCGTGTCATCACCCTGAGCTTCAGCCAGGGGCTGTTATATAACGGTGCAAACACGGTAGAGGTAAAAGGACTGCTTGACACGGGTGTTCCCTACAGCGTCTTTTACGTAGACTCCTTTGACCTGACCTACGAGAGGCTGTATGAGGCACAGAACAACTCACTCACCTTCACTGCCGAAGACACCAGGCCCCTGACCATCTCCGGCTTCACAGAGCCGGCTATCTTGGTCTTTGACATAACCGATCCGGACAGGCCGGTATTCACCAGGGCAAAGACTTCCGGCGGGACAAAAGGCAGCAGTTACCGCATCAGCTTTACGCCTTCCGCCGGTGCGCGGTACCTGGCAGTAACAGCCGGAGCTGCTGTAACAAAACCGAATGCATGGGCAGATACGGGATCACGCCTCGTTGATAAGCAGAACCGTGCCGACTGGCTGATAATCGCACCTGAGACACTCATCAGCGCTGCCCGGTCCCTTGCCGCATACAGGGAATCCCAGGGACTGGAGACCATGGTAGTGGGCCTGGAGGATATCATGGACGAATTCAACTACGGCCTATCATCTCCTGAGGCCATCAGGGACTTCCTGAGTTATGCCTATCAGACCTGGGAAAAGGCCCCCCGCTATGCGGTGCTTGCAGGGGACGGAACCTATGACTACCGGGACAACATGGGGGCCGGAGACAATCTTATACCGACCCTGATGACAGAGACACCGGAGATGCTTTCTCCTTCGGACAATCTCTTCGGCGATGTGGACGGAGACCATGTGCCCGAGATCGCCATAGGCAGACTGCCGGTGCTGACCGCTGAAGAACTGCAGGGGGTGATCGCCAAGATCATTACCTATGAGAATGGCGCGGGCAACCGTATTGTCATGCTTGCCGACAATCAGGACGACGGCGGCAATTTCCCTGCTGACAGCAACGACGTAGCCACGCTCGTGCCTTCCGGCTATCCGGTGGAGAAGATCTATCTTTCCGATTATGCCCTGGCCACTGCGCGCCAGATGCTGATCGGGAGCCTCAATAGCGGAGTTGCGCTTCTGAACTATATAGGCCATGCAGGGTTGGACCGCCTGGCCAACGAAGGGCTGCTGCTGAGCAGCGACATAGCGTCCCTGCAAAACACTGGAAAGCCCTTTGTCCTTGCGGCCATGACCTGTACCGTGGGGAACTTTGCCCTGCCGGGATATGATTCACTGGCTGAGGCCCTTGTTACAAAGAAAGATACCGGTGCTGTGGCTGTCTGGGCGCCTACCGGGCTCTCTTATAATTCCCTTGCAAAGATCCTGGATGAGCATTTCATCAGGAGTTCCTTCGGAAACACGGGAGCTGTCTTGGGGGACGCAATGCTGGAGGCGATGTACCAGTACAATGCCGCCGGCAATCCCGTGTATATCATCGATATCTTTACCCTCCAGGGAGACCCTGCCCTGCAAATGTGGTAAAATATGTTTCAGCATGGAGATAAAGAAGGAAACAGGCACTGATATCTGGGACAGGATCTTCAAAAAAAATAAGGATATCGTCTCGCGCAAGATCGCAGGTGAACTCTTCGTAGTCCCTATTCGGGGAAAACTGGCTGATATGCAGAGGATCTTTGCGCTGAATCCGGTCGCTGAATATATATGGGAGGCGCTGGATGAGCAGAAGAACCTTCATGATATCCGCAGTTACATACTGTCGCATTATGATATCGAAAAAAAACAGGCGGATTCTGACATCGTAGAGTTCATTGAAGAACTGAAAAAGGCTGACTTAATCAGTGAGTAAAGACATGGGATGCCCAGAAGCTGCGTATGCAGGCAACAGGGAATATCTTCGGGACTTCAATGCAAAGTCTGCCAGACTTCATGTCCCCCTGTCCGGCAGTCTTGATCTGACCAATCGCTGCAACCTCAGGTGCGTACACTGTTATGTGGGTGATCATACCGGCGATATGGCTGTCGCGGAGATGGATACAGGAAAGATATTGTCACTTCTGGACGAGATCAGTGAAGCCGGTTGCCTCTATCTTCTCATTACCGGGGGGGAACCCCTGATAAGGAAGGATTTTCCTGAAATATACCGGTATGCGAAGGGAAAAGGTCTTTTGATAACCCTGTTCACCAACGGCACTCTGATATCAGACAGTATCATCCAGCTTTTTAAGGAACTGCCGCCCCGCGTCGTTGAGGTAAGCCTTTATGGCGCTACCCAAGAGACCTATGAAGGCATTACCGGAGTAAAAGGCTCATACGAAAAATGCCTTTCCGGGATCAGGAGACTGCTGGGACACAATATCAATGTCAGGCTTAAGACTATTCTTATGACGCTCAACAGCCACGAGTTTTCTGAAATAGAGAAAACAGCAAAGGAATTCGGCGTGAAATTCCGTTTTGATGCAGCGCTCTTTCCCCGTTTAAACGGTGACCGGACTCCTCTTGAGCTGAGAGTATCAGCGTCTGATGCGGTCAACAAGGAATTTTCCGATCAGGAAAGAGCCACCCTGTGGGAAAAGTTTCTTGGTGCCCACCGGGATAAATCTTTCTCCGACGACCTCTATCAGTGCGGGGCAGGGATCACCGGATTCTATATAGCCCCCCAGGGAAGTCTTCGGCCCTGCCTCATGACAACGCTTATTTCATACAACCTGTTGAAAGGAAGTTTTTCAGACGGCTGGAAGGAAATACGATCACAGATCAGGCAGAAAAAAACAGCCCGTAATTTCACCTGCACTGCCTGTGACAAGATACTCTTTTGTGATTATTGTCCTGCTTTTTTTGAGCTGGAAAACGGGGACTCACACCTGCGCTCGGAATATCTCTGTACCATGAGTAACCACCGCTATGAGAACTTAAGAAAGACCGGAGGAACGCAAGATGCAAAATAAAAAAAACGCAACAGAGAAAAAACAGGCTTACGAAAAACCGAAGCTCAGGACGATCGAACTGCTTGCAGAAGAGGTTATGGGAGTGGGATGTAAAATTGCGCCGGGCGCTCCGGGACAGGCTGTTTCCACCTGTACCACCGGAGTCTGTTTACTCACCCCAGGCTCTTAAATAATTTCGCGCTGAGGAAAGCATGCCGAAAGAGACTCAAATTCAGCCTTTTACTTTTTATCCTTATCTTCAGATGATTGAGGAGTGCGCGCTCTGTTGAATCCGATAGTCTCTGAAAAACTGCCGCAGAAAGAGACCTTGGGTATTGAGATAGCCGGCGTACATTTTTCGATCACCTGCCCTTATCCGGTCACCTTTGACACGCTATCTCCGACATACAGGACCTTTATGGAAAATATGCATCCGGCCGAATGCGATGTCGAGGTCAGGGTCGTCCTTGAGACAGACAATATGCCGGATACCGGCACCATGGAGAAGATATTTGATACAGAACAATCCTGGTCTCTCTTTGGGCAAAAGGATGAATACTTCCTTGGACTGAATTCCCCTGCCCTTGGCAATCAGTTCATTTGGCTGGCTCATTTTGGCAGTATACCCGATACAATAACGATTTACTGCGGGCAGCCGTTTGTAACCCGTGAGAATGGGAAAACAACCGTTGCGTCTCCTTTGAGCTATCCCCTTGACCAGCTTTTGCTCATGTATATACTTGCCAAAAGAGATGGCGTCTTAATTCATGCCGCGGGAATGCATCTCCATGGAAAGGGGTTCCTGTTTCCCGGCAGATCCGGTGCCGGAAAAAGCACCCTGTCCAGGCTTTTCCTCAACAGGGACGATGTTGGGATGCTCAGTGATGACAGGGTGGTCGTGAGAAAAATCAAGGGGATATTCGACATTTTCGGAACTCCATGGGCTGGCGATGCGGGGATTGCCGAAAATGCTAAATGTCCCCTATCAGGAATATTTTTCATCCGCCAGGCGAATGAAGACATAATCAGGGAGATAAAACCACGGGAAGCTGTGGAGAGGCTTGTGCCGGTAACATCCATTCCATGGTATGACAGAAAGATATTGCCTGAGGTTCTTGCGTGCTGCGAGGGATTGGTTTCCTCGGTGCCGGCGTATGAACTCTCTTTCAGGCCCGACAGTGAGGCGGTGAATGTTTTTAAGAAATTCATATCAGGATAAGTGCATATCCGCATGGGCCGAACCCCTCTCGATGAAAGAATCGCAGCCCGATCTCCTCAGGCTTTTTGAAGATGTCCTGAATACCCGTTCAAGACTCCGTGTGAGGGTGACCGGCAGAAGCATGTCACCTTTCCTGAAAGGCGGTGAGGTTCTGACCATCAGACAGGAACCGTCCCTTTCTTTAAAGAAGGGTGATCTCATCCTTTTCAGAAACACATTTGATCTGCCTGTCCTGCACCGCATAATCCAAAAAAGAAAAACAAATGACGGAACGTTCTGCTTCCTCACAAAAGGTGATGCGCTGATCGGCTTTGATGGGGAGATACATGAAGACAGCGTGTTGGGCAAAGTATGCAGAATCGAAAGGCCTGTGCCCTCCGGGAGAACCAGACAGAGTGATATGGATTCCCCGTTCCATAAAGGCATGAATTATTTTATTGCTGTTCTGGGTAGTTTCAGGACCCGGATCTATTTTTTTCTTTCCGGTGTTCCTGCAAAGAAAGCCTGACAAAGTCGCTGCATATCCTTCTATCCGGGCAGACGCCTTGCCCCAAAGACATCAGAACAGAGCATTGTAAAAACCGGGAGATCAGGTAGAATAGACGATGCTAATCGAACTGCAGGGACAACTGGAACGGATCACCTACCAGAACGAGGAAAATCATTACACCATCGCTAAAATGAAAGTCACGGGCCGGAAAAACCTGGTCACGATTGTCGGCAGCCTCGTCTCCCTGACGCCCGGTGAAGTCCTTCGACTGAAGGGCTCCTGGGAAATCCATCCGAAATACGGGGAACAGTTCAAGGTCGTCTCGTACGAAACCGTTACTCCTGCAACAGTAAAAGGCATAGAACGATATCTCGGCTCCGGCCTCATAAAAGGCATCGGCCCTGTGATGGCAAAACGGCTCGTAAGCAAGTTCGGCCTCACTACTCTCGACATCATTGAGCAAAACTTCGAAAGACTGAAAGAGGTCGAAGGCATCGGAGAAAAGCGTATCAGGATGATCAGTTCCGCATGGGCTGAGCAGAAGGAGGTTCGGGAAGTGATGCTCTTCCTCCAGGGTCATGAGGTGAGTTCGGCTTACGCAGCGAAGATATACCGGCAGTACGGGAAGGAATCGATCAGGGTCGTCAGGGAAAATCCCTACCGGCTCGCCGACGACATATTCGGCATCGGATTCCTTACTGCCGACAGGATCGCAGAAAAACTCGGCATGGCAAAGGACGCCGTAGATCCGTGCAGAGGCAGGCATACTCTATGTGCTCAGGAAACTCTCTGATGAGGGGCACGTCTATTATCCCCACAAAGACCTGATCGATGAATCGATGAAGGTCCTCGACATCGATTCAGGCATCATCAGGCGGTGCCCTGGAAAAGATCGCTGCTGAGAAGCGCGTTATCATCGAAGACAGCGCTGTCTATCTGGCCGAGTTCCATAGTCGCGGAACTCGGAGTTGCCTCCGCAATCAGGAATATTTTGAACACTCCAAAGAACCTCTTTCGCTTTGACAGGGATTCCGCGATCAGGAACATCCAGGAGGAACTCGGGATCACCCTTGCAGAGAGGCAGATTGAGGCGGTAAGGGAGTCCCTTGAAAAAAAGCTATGGTAATTACCGGTGGACCCGGGACAGGAAAGACAACGATCATCAGGGCGATCATCAGAATATACCAGAGGTCCGGCCAGAGGGTACTCCTTGCAGCTCCGACCGGAAGGGCGGCCAGGAGAATGTCAGAGGCAACGGGCTTCGAGGCGAAAACAATACACCGGCTGCTCGAGTTCAGTCCAAGAAACGGCGGCTTTAAGAAGAACGAACAGGAGCGGCTCGACGCAGACCTTATCATCATCGATGAGACATCGATGGTCGACACGCTCCTTATGCATCACCTGCTCAGGGCCGTGCGGCCTGAAACAACACTTGTTCTGGTCGGTGATATCGACCAGCTGCCCTCAGTCGGTGCAGGCAATGTGCTGAAGGATATTATCGATTCCGGCCGCGTCCCCACGGTCAGGCTGAATGAGATATTCAGACAGTCGAGGGAGAGCATGATCATTGTGAACGCCCACCGGATCAACAGCGGAGAGTTCCCCTATATCGCATCAGACAGAGACAAATCTCCAGGACTTCTATTTTGTCGAACTCGAAGAGCCTGAAAAAGTCCTGCAGATGATCATCCATATGTGCAGAGACAGGATACCGGAACGGTTCGGCTATCATCCTTCGAATGATATACAGGTGCTCACTCCGATGCACCGCGGGATTGTCGGAGCATCGAGCCTGAACACAGCCCTGCAGAAGGAACTGAATAGTTCTCCTCATGAGCTCCTGCGGGGGGGCAGGACATTCAGGACCGGCGACAAGGTGATGCAGATCAGGAATAACTACGACAAAGACGTCTATAACGGTGACATCGGCAGGATCATTTCCATCGACAGTGAGGTGCAGGAGGTGTCCGTCAATTTCGACGGTAAACCGGTAACGTATGACTTTGCGGACCTCGACGAGATCGTCCTCGCGTACGCTATTTCTGTTCACAAATCCCAGGGCAGCGAATACCCCGTGGTCGTAATGCCGCTCCTGACCCAGCACTACCTCCTTTTGCAGAGGAACCTGCTCTATACAGCCATCACACGGGGAAAGAAGCTCGTCGTAATCATCGGCACAAAAAAGGCGATGGGGATTGCGATCAGAAACAACAAGCAGCAATTGAGGAATACCCGCCTGAGGGAGAGAATCAGGGAATAGTCTTACCTATCGGTTTGCGCTCCCCCTTTTTTAATGCTATCCTGAGCTTAATCCCATGTACAAGAAAGTCCTTGCCGCAGTCAACGAACATATCAATTCAGAGGTCGCGGCACGCTATGCGCTGCACCTCGCGAAAGAGCTTGAGTGCAAAGCTTTTCATCTGCTTTGTTGCTGAAAGAGGCATGTCCCAGCATGACAGTCGTGCAGCAGAGGATGCTGTCAACAGGCTTTTCAACGAGGCCCTGGACCTGAATATTCAGGCGGAAAGAATCGCGGAAACAGGTGATCCTGTTGCCGAGATCGGAAAAATCGTGCGTCAGGAAAAAATCGGGATTGTCTTTGCCTCAACGCGGAGGAGAGGACATTGAAAAGCGGTTCTACACCGGCACGGTAGCGCGAAGTCTTTCGCTCAAACTCACCTGCTCTGTCGCACTCGTGCGCGTTGTGCATTCTGGAAGGGTGCATCCCAAAAAGATACTGGTACCCGTCAAGGCAAGGATAGACCATGTTACGGAACGGGCCTGCTTTGCAACACATCTGGCAAAGGCATTCAAATCAAAGGTGTTTGTATTCCATACTCCAAAGCCGGTCGCAAAGTTCTTCCATGGCGAAATACACCTGACGCCACCTGAATGGGAAGAGCATATCTCTCACGATATCTCTCATTTCATGACATACCTCAAACAACATGACTATCGAATATGAGGGCAGGCTTCTGCCGGGCAGGACTGCACGGAACATTACGATTGAGGCCTTTGCAAAACGGCATGATCTGATAATCATGGGCGCAAGCGAACGGAGTCTTCTTGCCTCACTGCTTAAGGGCAATCCGGTTGAGGAAGTACTGAGAGAAACACCCTGCGATCTTATCATCCTGAAGCCGCGACATGAAGATTAACAGCCTTTCGAAGGAGGAGGCACTCAAGTCCCTCGTAAGTTCAGAGAATGGCCTTTCAGAAGCAGAGGCTGCCAAAAGACTTTCAGAAAACGGGTTCAATGAAATCAGGGAGGTAGCCAGGACACCCCTCTCCCTGCGGTTTCTGGGGCAATTCACTCATTTTCTGGCAATATTGCTCTGGATCGGCGCCGGCCTCTCGTTTCTCTCCGCCTGGCTCCACCCCGGGGAAGGCATGTCTACACTCGGCGTCGCGATCATCGGCGTCATTCTCATCAATGCGATCTTCACCTTTGTCCAGGAATACCGGGCAGAGAAGGCCCTTGAGGCCTTGAAAAAACTTCTGCCCTTTCATGTGCAGATCCTGAGGGAAGGAAAAGAAAAGAAGATCCCTTCACGCGAAATAGTCCCGGGTGACATCATCCTGATTTCCGAAGGTGACATGATACCTGCTGACGCACGGCTGATAGAAAGCTCCCTGTTGAAGGTGAATAATGCATCTCTTACGGGGGAATCAGAAGCCAGTCTCAGAGTTCCTGAGCCTTCGCAGGGCGAACTTCTGGAAAGTCCCAATATTGTTTTTGCCGGCACAACTGTCACAAGCGGCTCAGGGAAAGCGCTCGTCTTTGCAACAGCCATGGGGACAGAGTTCGGCAGGATTGCCCATCTTACAAGCGCGGTCGAACCGGGCCTGAGCCCCCTCCAGAAAGAGATCGTAAAAGCGACACGCCTTGTGGCGACCATCGCAGCATTGGTAGGCATATTTTTCTTTGTCCTCGGCTTCCTGATCGGGAGGAACTTCTGGGACAATTTCATTTTTGCCATCGGCATCACAGTCGCACTCATCCCGGAGGGTATGCTGCCGACAGTCACCCTTTGCCTTGCCATGGCAAGCCAGAGAATGGCAAAACGAAAGGCCTTGATCAAGAACCTTTCCTCTGTGGAGACACTGGGCTCTGTGACCGTTGTCTGCACTGACAAGACAGGCACACTCACTCAAAACAGAATGACTGCATCCATGGTATGGACTGAGGACAGGGTCATTGAGGCTAATGCTTATAATCCGCAGGCCAGTGATATGCTCATGAAGACAGCGTTTCTGTGCAACAATGCACACTTTTCTGACAATGAATACAGGGGTGATCCGACCGAGACAGCCCTTCTGAAACTTGGACAGGGAAAGCATGGGTGAAATCAGCTCCGAACGCATCTCGGAGATCCCCTTTGACTCCGACCGGAAGAGGATGACAACTCTGAACAGGGTGGGGGACAAAGAGTATGTCTTCACCAAAGGCGCCATGGAAAGCATACTGCCATTGTGCAGCAGAACTCTGATGAGCGGAACTGAACGGCAAATGGATGACTCGTTAAGACAGAAGGCAATGGATGCCTATCATCAGCTCATGGACAGGGGATTACGGGTACTGGCGTTTGCGTATAAAACAGCAGGTACAAGTTACCAGTCTTCAGTGATCAGCAGAGACAATGAAGATTCTTGCAAATCACAAATCACAAATCAACCGTCATTCAAAAAAGATATTTTCCAGTCTGCGGTCCCCAACCCCGAATCCCCAATCTCAAATCCCCAATCTCTTGAACAGGATCTCGTCTTCTCCGGGCTGATCGGGCTTGAGGACCCGCCGCGTCCTGAAGTGCCGGAGGCGATCCGCAAATGCCATGATGCTGGCATCAAGGTGATCATGATCACCGGCGACGGCAGCAGGACAGCAGTTGCCATTGCGCGCGAAATAGCCCTTGTTAAGGGAGAACCTGTTGTTATCGAGGGGGCTGACTTCGTGAAGATGACTGACAGAGAACTCAGGGAAAAGCTCTCCGCAAAGGAGATCATCTTTGCGCGCATGACACCAAAGCACAAGATGCGGGTCGTTTCAGTCCTGCAGGAAGAAGGAGAACGTGTCGCCGTGACAGGCGACGGCGTCAATGACGCGCCTGCACTGAAAAAGGCCGACATCGGCATATCCATGGGAATCTCCGGGACTGATGTGGCAAAAGAGGCCTCTGACATGATCCTACTTGACGATAACTTTGCCACCATCGTCAATGCTGTTGAGGAAGGCAGGGCTGTATATGAGAACATCAGGAAATTCATCACCTACATCTTTGCGTCGAACATACCGGAGGCAGTGCCCTACCTTGCTTATATCCTGCTGAAGATCCCCCTGCCGCTTACGATCATGCAGATCCTGGCAGTTGACCTCGGCACTGACATGCTCCCCGCGCTTGCGCTCGGCACAGAAAAGCCGACCCCGTCTGTCATGAAGCAGCCGCCAAGAAGCAGGGATGAACGACTCCTCGATTTTTCGGTCCTTGCCCGTGCCTATCTCTTCCTCGGCCCTATCGAGGCTGTGGCATGCATGTTCGGTTTCTTCTTTGTGCTGTATGGAGGTGGCTGGAACTGGGGTACCATGCTGCCGGCTGACAATCCCCTCTATATGCAGGCGACAACAGCCTGCCTTACCGCGATCGTTATCACCCAGATTGGGAATGTCTTTGCCTGCAGGTCATCAAAAGAATCTGTGCTGGGTCTGGGACTCTTTACGAACCGCGTCATCTTCGTCGGCATAGGCTTCGAGTTCTTCCTTCAGCTCTTCATCGTCTATCATCCCTGGGGCAACAGGATATTCTCGACCTCTCCCCTCTCATTGCATCTATGGCTTGTCCTTCTTCCCTTCGCGTTTCTGCTCTTCTTTGCCGAGGAGTTACGGAAATCTTTCATGCGTAATTGGTAAGAGCGCTCAGGACAATATCACTTAGAAAAAACTTGTGGTCATGGCAGGCAGATAGACATCAAACGTCGTTCCCCTGCCTAAAAGGCTCGTAACAGTAATTACTCCGTTATGCTCTCTGACAATGCCGTAAATTATTGCCAACCCCAAGCCCGTCCCTTTTCCAGACTCCTTGGTCGTAAAGAACGGATCGAATATCTTGTCCCTTATTTCATCAGGTATGCCGGTACCCGTATCAGCAACTCTCAGCAGCACATACTTTCCGGGGGTGAGCAAGGGATGAATCACAGCCTGATTTCTCTCGATGGTTTCCAATGAGGTAGCGATCGTTATGGTGCCGCCTTGGGGCATAGCGTCCGTGGCATTCATCACGAGATTCATTATCACCTGTTCCAACTGAGTGCTGTCACCTTCTATAATCGGGATATTCGTGTCTGTTTTGACTTCCATCACCGCCTTTTTCTTTGCCACAATCCTTTCGAGCAGTTCCACTGCGTCTCTTAAAACGTCATTAAAATTCAGAGGCTGCGCACTGAACTTCCCCTTTCGGGCAAAACTGAGAAGTTTCGAGACTATCTGACCGGCCTTCCGTGTTGAACTCTCGATTGTTTTGACACTTCGTCTTGAGGTGGCATCGAGTTCCTCGTTCTGGCCAAGCAACTCCGCATGGCCGAGAATAGCACTCAGAAAATTATTAAAGTCATGCGCTATCCCTCCGGCAAGGATGCCTATTGACTCCATCTTTTGTGATTGGAACAACTGTTCCAAAAGTCTCTTTTTCTCCGTAATGTCCCGATGGAATGACTGGACATATATTTTCCCCCTGATCTCTATGGCCTTCGAGCTGACTTCAACAATAACTTTACTCCCGTCCTTTTTGTAGTGCTCTGTCTCGAAGACAAGGGGTTCGCCTTTTACTATCCTTTTCAGTCTTTCACTGCTCTCATACTGATAGTCTTCCACTTCCAGGAGCCTCAGGTTCGCGCCAATCAAAGAGCTCTTCTCAAATGCGTACATAGTGCAAAACTGCCTATTAACATCAAGCACCACACCGTTTTCATCAAAAACAACAATGCCGTCGTTTGCGCTGTCAAAAAGCTCCCGGTATCTCTGCTCGGATATCTCCAATTCTTTCGTTCTTTCAGCAACCAGTTCTTCAAGCTGGGTGGAGTATGTCCTAAGCTTGTCTTTTTCCTGAGCAAGCTCATACTGCAAACTAAATTCATTGATAAGTCTTTTGTGACTCAGGTATCGTAAAAGCAGCAAAGAACCTGTACAAGCAAGAATAAAAACGTTTGCAGAAATAAAAAATTCTTTATTTGTAATAGTATCGTAAGCAATTATCGGCAAGAGATATGTCAGGTATATGATCGTCGCAGCTATGAAACTAATTGTCGTAGTAAAAGGAATAAGTCCAAAAACATAAATAATAAGCAAAATTATCCCGGCAAAATAGACCGACTGATGTCCGCCATAGTTGACAATCATCGCAGCTATCATGATAGCGACAATCGTTCCGGCGAGGATTGCTAGGCCACTCTGATATATTCTATTAATCTTTCTTTTATTTAAAAAATAAATAATTATAAAACCAAGCGACGCCATAAGCCTGTATATCAGAAAACTCTTAAAATTTGAGGGAGAAACAATATAGTCTAAAGGGACTAAAGAAAGGATAACGAAAATACCGATTCCAATGGCAATATCAGACCAATACGATAAGTACTTGTCATAATTTATATTGATATACTCTTCTCTTGACATCTCTATCAAATTCTAGGGATTACTTGTTATAAAATGCAAGACATTTATTGCGCTTCAGAATATTTCTTGAAACGTCATAACCCGAATACGCGACCCCAGGAATTCCTTGAGCAATCGTCGTCCAGTGACCGACGAAATATAGCCCTCTTAAAGAAGCCGGATGCCTGAAATCAGGATCTGCAAATTGTGAAAGAATTCCTGCCCAACCATACGCAGCGCCCTGATAGTTCAATGTATATCTATACATAGTATATGGCGTGGCCGCTTCCTTATAAACAATATGACTAGACAAATCACAGATTGAATTCTTTTCAATCCACTGAGTAAAGTCATCCAATAAACGACTTTTATTATTTGCCCAGTAGTTCTTATTTCTATATGCAACATTAACAAACGCCAAGATTGTCTTTCCATCCGGCGAGACCCGTATCATATAATAGTCATTCAAATTAACTGTTTTTCCATTTCGTGCAGATACATACATTCCTTCTATGTCATAATGCGGTAAAAACCATATATTAGACCCTGGCTTTGGCATCCCTTCAAAGAAGTTATCTATTCCGAGGTATAGAACAAAGATAGAAAGGGAAGGAATCATACTATTTATTTTAGTCAACAATTCGCTGCTAATGCGCCCCTTTCCTAACAACTTTAAATAGGTTTGCCTGGCATCACAATTTGAAATAACATGCTTTGATAATATTGATTCTCCATTTTTGGCAATTATACCTCTAATCACATTATCTTTAAGCTTAATTCTTGTCACCGAAGTTGAGAGTTGCAGTGCACCACCAAACTCTTTAAATCTTTCAGCTAATGCATCGGATAATGACTGCATTCCTCCGTCTGGATAATACCCTCCGTCAAGCAGGAACTCAGAATATATCTTAGCTCCTGCAAAGGCAGTCATTAATGAAGGGGGTAACCCTCCATTCCCAAGCACAGGGACTGAAAGCATTGCTTTTAGCCGGGTATTAGTAAAGTATTGATCTAACAAATCCTTGAAAGTCTTTTTTCTAAGAGCAGCAAAATTATGCGGCGAAGGATTAGCAAGAAAAGAAAGGAAATCTCTAATCTTCACAGACTCATCGGGAAAAGCAGTTTGCATTTCTTTAACAGTCTTGTCTAGATCAGAATAGAAGCTAAATTTGCTGTCAGGCGAAACAATAATGTCCGCCGGATCATATTTACTAATTTGAATCTTTGCAGGTATATCTAATTCATTAAGAATCCTGTTCATGGTGCCGCCATTCCGATACCCGCCGAACGAATGCGCAGCAGCATCAAAGGTAAACCCCCGTCGCTTGAAAGAAGTGCAATACCCACCCGGTCTTGAATGCTGCTCGCATATGAGCACCTTCATGCCAGCCTTTGCAAGGTAACACCCGCAGACCAGGCCGCCAATTCCGGCGCCTATTATGATTGCATCATAATTATTTTCTTCTGCCTTTGGCACTGGAATTACTTCTGTTTCAATAAATTATTAACAAGCTCAACCGCATGTTTCACCGTCGTAATATTCGGGACGTCCTCATCCCGTACCGATATCTTGAATTTTTTTTCAATCGCAACAGTGATCTCGATGGCCTTTATGGAATCAATCTCAAGGTCATCAAAAAAATTTGAATCAGGTTTTATCTCCTCCTCGTCAAAACCAGAGACTTCTGAAATAATTTTTATTATCTCCTTTTCCACGCTGTCATTCATTCTGTAAGCTCCTCCTATTTGACAAACTTTTTGAAAACAACAGAGGCATTATTGCCTCCAAAGGCATATGAATTATTCAATGCGATATTCACGTTCTGTTTTCTCGCCATATTCGGCACACAGTCAATGTCGCATTCAGGGTCAGGTGTCTCGAAATTAATGGTCGGCGGTATCACATCGTTTTTTACAACAAGTGAGCATGCTACCGCCTCAAGCGCCGAGGCAGCGCCCATGGCATGGCCGAGCATTGACTTAATAGAACTGACAGGAACCATTTGATAATCCGGACCAAAGACTTCCCTGATTGCCGCGCATTCGTTTCTGTCATTTGCCACGGTACCTGTGCCGTGAGCGGAAATATAGTCTACTTCTATAGGCGATATTCCGGCTTCCCGCATGGCCTTTTTCATGCATTCCGCGAGGCCTTCAACAGATGCTGTTGTCATATGATAAGCATCACAACTGAGACCGTATCCTGATACCTCGGCGTATATGGAAGCGCCTCTTTCTAAAGCATGCCCGAGAGATTCAAGGACAAGAATCCCCGCCCCCTCAGCCGGTATCATGCCCTTTCTATTCTTGTCAAAAGGCCGGCATTTTTCCGGGGCTACTGCGGAAAACTGGTTAAATCCGGTAAATTCAATCCGGGAGATCGGGTCTGAAGCTCCGCCAAAAACGATATCTGCTCTGGACGATCTAATTAAATCATACCCGTAAGCAATAGCATAGTTACCCGCTGCGCATGCTGTAGAAAACATGAATATGGGACCGTTCAGCTGAAATTCATTTGCTATAGCACAAGGCGCTGCGTGCGTCGGCATCTGACAGATCAACCTTTCAGGAACAGAGCTGTCCTGAATAAGCAGCCCGTCGATTTCTTCAATAGTTTGCGCATCGCCAAGAGTTGTTCCGTGAGAAACTCCAACCCTGTAATTTTTTAATTTCTCGGTAGTAAAACCTGCATCTCTTAATGCAAGGTTTGCGGCAGCCAGAGCCATCTGCGTCGAACGATTCATAAATCCCAATCGACCTTCCTGAACAAACTCCTCCGGTCTGAAGTTTTTGACCTCTCCTCCATAATGCGTGAAATGATTTGTCGTATCAAAAGACGATACAGGGCTGATACCGGACTTCCCCTTCAAAAGGCTGTCCCAGAACTCTTCCCATCCAATACCGATGGAGGATATGACCCCAAGCCCTGTGACAACAACTCGTCTATTCATCTTTTTTCACGCTGAATACCAGTTCTGCCTCAGATATTTTTTTGTCGTCGACAAAGGCCTCACCGGACACAAAAGCCCCGGTCGGGAGACTTTTGACATTGACGACCCTGATCCTTATCTGATCACCGGGGACAACAGGATGAAGAAAGCGGGCCTTGACCGATCCAAAATAATAGATCGGCGTCTTCGCGCCGGTCTCTCCTTCTTTGCCGGCCGCGAAAAGCACTATGGCAGTCTGTGCCATGGCCTCTATGATCGCGGCTCCGGGCATGATCGCCTTATCAGGAAAATGTCCAAGGAACAATATATCGTTTCCGGAAACGTTCTTCACCGCAACTGCAAGTTTTCCGGGTTCCAATTCCAGAATTTTGTCTATCATGATAAAGGGAAACCGCTGGGGAATGAGTTTCTTTATTTCTTCAAAATCAAGCTGCATTGCGAACTCCTTTTAAGGTTTATCAATCTTAACCTGATTATTATTAATACTTTCCGATCACAATGGCGGTGTTGTTGCCATACGGGTCGGCTGAAGTTACAAGAGCCGTATCTATCTCCATTTTCCTCGCCTGATTGGCGACATAATCGAGGTCACACTCAGGGTCTTGCTGCCGGTAATTCATTGTCGGCGGGACAAATCCCCTGCTGATAGCGATCGCTGCAGCAGAAAGTGAAAAAGCTCCGGAGGCTGAATAAGACTCTCCTATCATGGATTTCACAGCGCTGACAGGGATATTGAACGCGTGTTTTCCGAATACTTCCCTGATCACCCTTGTCTCCAGCCTGTCGAGTCCCCTTGTGCCGTTGGAGCAGGCGGATATATAACCGATATCCTCAGGATGAAGGGAAGCGCTCTGCAGGGCAAGCATAATGGCATCCTTCAGCCCTTTCCCCTCATGACTGAAATTCCGGTTTGCGCCGGAGTCGAAAGCGCTCCCGTAGCCTCTGATTACAGCGATGATTTCGGCTCCCCTGTCCAGGGCGTGTCCTTCCTCTTCAAGAACAAGGACTCCTGAGCCTTCGGACAGAATAATGCCGTTTCTGTCAGCGTCAAACGGGCGGCAGACAGCCTCTGAACCGTCCATGCCGGCTAGACATCCAAGCAAATGAAAACCCAGGAATGTTTCCTCGCATAATTCCTCAACACCACCCGCGAGGACAACCTTTGTCCTTTTTAATCTTATGAAATCAGCAGCATAGGAAACAGCATCAAGGCTGGAACAGAACCCGGTGGACACCGTAGTATTAAATCCCTTTATCTTGAAGCGTATCGCAACATGACTTGCGGGAGAATTTAGGACAGTGTTCGGAAAATGCGAGGGATTCACCGACCTAGGTCCTTCGATGAGACCGGTTCGATCAAATTGCGAAATACTGTGAAGGCTTCCGAACGTTGTTCCGATCGAAACCCCGGTGGAACCGGTATTGCTCTCTCTCATCTCGATTCCTGCGTCTTTTAACGCAAGGCCTGCGGCAGAACTGAGCAGCAGAGTGCTTCTGTCGAGGGTTCGCAGACCTTTCTTGCCGAGAAAAGAGACAGGATCGAAATCCGCTATTTCCCCGGCGACCTTTACCCGAAATGGACCAGCATCAAAGAGACTTATTTCCCTGAAGGCGGTCTTCCCCTGAAGCAGGGCCTCGCCGTAATTTTCTTTTCCGATGCCTATCGGCGAAAGGACCCCTATGCCTGTTATGACAATACCATTGTCTTTTTTCATTTGTATTTTATTATCAGCCCGCTTTGTTCCTATATCCCCAGTCCCCCATCAATCTGTATTACGTCTCCGGTTATATATCGTGATTCCTCACTGACAAGGAAAAGAACGACCCGCGCAACCTCATCAGGGGTCCCGAAACGACCGGCCGGTATCATATCGTTCAGCCTCTTGCGGTATTTTTCTTGAAACTCCGCTGTCATATCAGTTTCGATAAAGCCGGGAGCAACAGCATTTACCCTTACGTTATAAGGTGCAACTTCCTTTGCCAGCGATCGGGTAAAACCTATCACCCCTGCCTTTGCAGCAGCATAATTGACCTGTCCTGGAAGGGGGTGTATCCCGCTTACAGACGAGATGTTTACAACATTGCCACTCTTCTGTTTCAGGAAAGTGATGATACAGGCACGGGTAGTATTAAAAACCCCGGTAAGGTCAGTATCGATTACAGAAGTCCACTCCTCCCTGCTCATCATCATAAGTGACTTGTCTCTTGTTATCCCCGCATTGTTTACAAGGATATCAAGCCTGCCGAATTCTTCCTTCACCTTCTCGACCAGGGTCCGGGCTCCGTCAAAATCGCGCACGTCCAGTTGCAGGGGCAAGGCCCTCCGTCCCATGTCCCGCACCTCGTTCGCAAGAGAGTCTGCAAGGGCTGTATTTTGTGCAAAGGTGAAAGCGCAATCCGCTCCGTCCTTGCAGAGAGCAAGAACAACCGAACGTCCGATTCCCCTTGTCCCTCCGGTGACAATAGTCACTTTGCCAGACAGCGGTCCTGTTGTCACAGCCTGGAGAATGCAATCATTTCTCAGTCATCAATCCGGATTGCTTCATTTTGTTACCAGATAAAAAACGATTATGCCGGTTTTATCGCGCAACTCTGTCACTGAAGAAGACGGAATACCAGAATCAGACAATATCTTTTTAAAGTCTCCCTCTTTTCTCTGGAGAAAACCGTCCCAGTCAACAAGCCAGTGGTAATATTGCGGCCTGTATCTTTGCGCATCCTTAAAGGCAGGGATAAATATGCCTCCCGGATTAAGCATCTGGTAAAGCGTCCTGAACATCTTTACCAGGAAATCAGAGGGAAGATAATCAAAAAGGCCGACACTGTATATGATATCCAGACTGCCGAAATCCTCCACACTGGTTTCGTAGTCAAACAACCTGAGGGCGTTGTATTTAAAAAATTCTATATTTTCACGCAGTCCGGCATCGGCAAGACGTCTCTGGGCATAATCGAGCGCGTCATTGTCACTGTCTACGCAGACCACCTTTGCGCCGGAATCGATTATTTCAGGGACTATGCCGACAAGCTCCCTGCAGGCGCCGCAGGCTATATTAAGGACAGCCGGGTGCTCCCTCTTCATCAGTTCATCTTTCAGCATTAATTCGAGCTTCTTTATCCTGTCCCTGACAGCATGAGCAAGAGGCAGGTCAAGCAGGAACCGGTCGAGATAATATCCCATACCCTCGGAAAGGGGGCTATTTTTGTATGCAAGTTCGAGTGTCTTATAATCTCCCTGAGACCCCTGCGGCCAGACCCGCGTGCGATTCATCAGATAGCTTTTCGAAAACATCTTATTCGTTTTTTCTCGGAACCTGGTCCTCGCCGCACGAATAACGTCCCTGTCCGCGACTCTGTCTTCGAATTCCTCACACGCATCTATTATTTCTTCAATAGTTTCTCCGACCAGCTTTTGGATAGCTTCAGGACTTTCCCTCCGAACAATGCATTTGTCCTCTATAACTGCCATTTCTTTGTTGAATTTGTCTGTCGCAGCCTCAAGGACTGCGGCATACTCTTCCTGCTTTTCTCCTACCAATAAAGACTTCTCTGCTGATTCCTCATTATCGTGCTCTGCATAAGCGGTGTCAGTCTGTATTTCGATCCCGGCCCTGAAAAACTCATCGAGTTCCGCGCACCATCTGACTATTCCGGCAGCGTGTTCAATCGCGTCATCGAAATAGACAATGTGCCCCTCTGACAGCGGATTTGAGGTCTGAAGGCAGAGACCTGTTTCGCTTATGTCAATGACACTGCCATTGCGGTCGAACGTTTTCAGGCTGGAGAATCTGTTCCCGCTCAGGCAATACGATACTGTCCTGTCATACGGCTTCCTTTGATACTGTCTCCTGTCTTCATTCTGCTTGTTGGCTGAACCTTGCATCGTGCCCTCCTCCTCACATGGTATTTTTTTAGAATCGAGAAAGTATACATATCCCCTTCAGATCGTTGTTTATCCTTACCCGCAGAAACACGCTTATTGAAATGGCTCTATGGCTGTTCATAATATCTCCCTGAAATTCTTCTGAACATCCGCCTTTATTTGCTGAAAATTTATGTACGCAGGCAATGTTTGCAGATTTTAACATTATCTTCGGATAGAAGGAAAGAAAGAATGCTGCACGTGCTATAAAACAATAAACAGTGAAGAAACTGAGTTTTTTGTGCTTATTATGCGTCACCTCAGGAAATAAACTTTGACCTATTCGAAACAGTCCATGCTGCGCATCTTGTGGATCTCGGCCTTCTTCTTTTCACACCAGACATTTCCGGGTTGGAGCGCGCCGCCCGCAGGGGTTGTGATCTTAGCCTTTTTGCAGTCAACACAGTGTCTGATTTTTTTCCCGCCAAAGTGGACGAAACAGGCCATCTCCCTGTTTTTCGCCATCTGGATCGAACGTTGTCCGCACCAGACTGTCCCGGGTGAAGGTTTCTGGCCCCCGGGTTTCGTGTCATATCCGAATTTGCATATCCCGCAAACTTTATTCAACCGTTGCTCCCCGTAAATTTCCGTATCACGTAAAGTATTACAGTATACCCCATGGCCCGAGGTGAAACAAAGACCGGCGCGTTTCTTTTTACCGGTGTGGTCAGCATCCTCTGGTTCGAGCTGCTGAAGATATTCAACAGGCAGAAAAATCTCTCCGGACAGAACTGAAATCCGCTCAGAGGACAATAATTTCTTGAAAAGGTCTTCCTATACACATAAACTAAAACGTGCGTATACACGCCTGTTATCCGGCTTCACAGGGACTGTTCGGAGGAGAATGACCGCAGAGTTTGAAAGTGCCGCATCATGCTGGAAAGCGATTTTGTCTGATGTCATCCGGAACAAGGGTCTCCTGTCTCTTATTGAAAGGTTCGCACGGGAAAACACTGCCCCCGCCAAAATTGTATTTGGGACTTCGGGCTGGCGCGGGGAGATCGGCACTGATTTTACCTTCCACAATGTCCGCATCGTCACGGCAGCAATAATCGAGATGTTCAAGGCTGAGCGACAAAACCGTCAGGGAGGCCATGGGAGTAAGAGACTTCAGGGAGATACAGGAGCGGGGGATTATCGTAGGGCATGATAACCGGTTTCTCGGTCCTGATTTTGCCCGGGAGGTCATCGGCCTCCTTCAGAAAGAGGGGATAAAGACCTGGTATGCCGGCGAGGCGATCACGCCTGAGTTTTCATCAGGCATAGAGCTATTGCATGCTGCCTGCTCCATAAACCTCACCCCCTCTCACAATCCGGCGAATTATGCCGGGTTCAAATTCAATCCGTCTGATGGAGGACCGGCAGGGTCTGAGATTACGACAAAGATAGAAGAGATAGCCAACGGGATGATGGACAGAGGTGTCAGCATTCCACCGGAATCTGCCCTGCAGGGGGAAAAGATCGACCTTGCGGCACTTTACCTGCGATACATAACAGAGCGGAAAACACTGGATATCAGGAAGATACGGGATTTTATCAATACCGGGGACTGTATCATCTGCGTCGACAATGTGCACGGGGCAACAAGGGGACATCTGCAGAAAATCATCGGACTACGAGCTGCCGAGATACAGTATCTGAGGACAGGGGATGATTATCTCTTCGGCGGTATCGCCCCCGAGCCTTCTGAAAAAAACATGGCGGCTGTTGAAACGCTCCTGAGGAAAAGCCCTAGCAGACTGAAGCTCGGCGTTATCATGGACCCTGACGGAGACAGGATCAGATACTCGGACGGCAGCATGCAGATACCGATGAACTATTTCGGGGGGATGGCACTCCATTTTCTCCATGTACACAAGGGGATACACGGGATTGCCGTAAAATCAGTCGGCACCAGCAACTTTGTCAACGCGATCGCGGAGAGACTCGGCATCCCGGTAAAAGAGACACAGGTAGGCTTCAAAAACTTCAGGCCCTATCTTCTGCAAACAGCTCCTGAAAAGGCCATTGTGGCATTTGAGGAGTCCGACGGTATAACCGGCTATAACCATACCCTCGAAAAAGACGCGCTGTTCGGATTTCTTCTGGCTCTTGAGATGATGGCTGTCACCGGCAAGAATCTCAGTGAATATCTGAGGGAGATCATGGATGAATTCGGTCATTACTATCCGGACCGCTCCGGCATCTCTGTAGACCGTTCTCTTGCCGGAGCTCCGCTCCTGAAAAAGCTCTCTGTGCTGAAGGCAGAGTACCGGCCAGGGACGACGGTCGACATCGGAGGAGAAAAGCGGACGGTAAAGGACCTGATAACAGTAGACGGCACAAAGATGGTCTTTGATGACGGTTCATGGCTCATGATACGGCCTTCAGGGACAGAACCGAAGGTGCGGTTCTATATCGAGGCACGGACAGAGGAAGGCAAGAAGGCAGTATTTGAGGCAGCAGAGAGGATGACGAAGCAGGCACTGGGGATTATCTGACCTGACGCCGGGGCGACCTTGATTCACAATCAGCCTCACCGTTACAACGAAAACAGGCGATGAGAGGCACATGTAAGGTTTTTTCAGGGCCTTTGCCCAACAAGTCCTGAACGACAAATATGATAAACAGCACATGAAGGCTGTCCGGGCAGCTGGTCACCGCATCACCCTCTGCAAGCAGCCTCGTAAAGACGCGTTTCAATTTGACCTGGCAAACAATATTTTAGTACCATCTAATGGTTCCCGGCAGTCTGAAGCTTTTTATAAATTTCAGGAGAGACTACACCACATATCGGAGGAGATTTACGTGAAAAAGATGAATATCGATGAACTCTGCATTAATACGATAAGGATGCTTTCAGCCGATGCAGTCCAGAAGGCGAATTCAGGACACCCCGGCATGCCGATGGGCGATGCTGCAATGGCATATGTATTGTGGACAAAATTTCTGAAGCACAATCCGAAGAACCCGAAATGGCAAAACCGTGACAGGTTCGTACTCTCCGCAGGACATGGTTCGATGCTCCTCTACAGTCTTCTGCACCTTACCGGCCATAAGATTTCACTCGAGGATATAAAGAATTTCAGGCAGTGGGAGAGCCCGACTCCGGGGCATCCTGAATATTGTCCTGAATGCGGCATAGAGACAACGACCGGACCGCTCGGCCAGGGGTTCGCCACAGGCGTAGGCATGGCGATCGCCGAGAAATATCTCTCCGATACCTTCAACAAGCCGGGGTTCCCTGTAGTGGACTACAACATCTACGGTATTGTGAGTGACGGCGACCTCATGGAGGGCGTCTCTTCTGAAGCAGCCTCATTGGCAGGACACCTCAAACTCGGCAAGATCGTCTATCTCTATTCCGACAATAAGATCACGATCGAGGGTTCAACGGACCTCTCTTTCACCGAAGACGTGTTCAAGAGGTTCGCGGCCTATGACTGGCATGTGCAGCGTGTTGAAGGAGATGACCTGAAAGGGATAGAAAAAGCGATAGCAACCGCAAAAAAAGAGAAAAATAAGCCGTCCATCATACTGGTGCGCACCCACATAGGGTGCTGCAGCCCAAACAAGCAGGACACTGCCGATGTCCACGGATCACCGCTCGGGGAAGAAGAACTCAAACTGACAAAGCAAGAGCTCGGCTGGCCGGACAGGAAATTTTTTATACCGACGGAAGCCCTGAACCATATGAGAAAAGCGGTCAGAAAAGGCAGCGAAGCTGAAACCTCCTGGAAGGGACTTTTCAGCAGGTACGTCAAAAAGTATCCCAGCCTTGCGGAAAAATGGTCTGCTTTTTCCAGCGGGAAACTCCCTGAAGGATGGGAAACACTTCTCCCGGTCTTCACACCGGCTGACGGCGTCTGTTGCCACACGAAGCGCCTCCGGCAAGGTTCTGAACGCGATCGCAGACAAGCTGCCGAACCTGATCGGTGGTTCGGCAGACCTCGCGCCCTCCAATAATACCCATCTCAAGAAATACCCTGATTTCGGGACGACAAAGGGCGGCAGAAATATCCACTTCGGAGTGAGGGAACATGCAATGGGCGCGGCGCTGAACGGAATGGCATTGAGCAAGATGCTGCTCCCTTATGGCGGCACGTTCCTTGTCTTTTCGGATTATATGCGGCCTGCTATGAGACTTGCGGCGTTGATAGGGACACATGTCATCTATGTCTTTACCCACGATTCCATAGGCCTTGGCGAAGACGGGCCGACCCATCAGCCGATCGGACATCTCACCAGCCTCAGGGCGATGCCCCATCTCAATGTGATCAGACCAGCGGATGCCAATGAAACAGCCGAGGCCTGGAAGGTCGCGCTAAAAGATTCCAGCAGACCTCACGCATTGGTCCTTTCCCGGCAGAACCTGCCGGTTATCGACAGAAAAAAATATGCCCCTGCTGAAGGTCTCGCACAGGGCGGCTATATCCTTTCCGATTCAAAGGGGACTCCTGATATCATCCTTCTTGTCCTCAGGCGCTGAGGTGCACCTCGTTTTGGCAGCGGCAGAGGTTTTAAGAAATTCCGGAATAAAGGTGCGTGTCGTAAACATGGCCTGTTTTGAGACTATTTGAAAACCAGCCCGCAGCCTATAAAAACAGGGTGCTTCCTCCTGCTGTTGAAAAAAGGATCTCCGTTGAGGCAGGCGCCACCCTGAGCTGGCATAAATATGTCGGTCTAAAGGGTGAGGTAATCGGGATGGACCGTTTTGGCGCGTCAGCGCCTGCGAAGGTGCTCTTCGAAAAATTCGGCTTCTCCGTGGATAATATCGTCAAGCGGTCGAAGAAGCTGCTGAAAAAATGATTATCGTCGCCGGCGCAGATCACGGTGGTTATCAGCTCAAACAGGCAGTCCTGGTACTCCTGAAAGAACTGGGTCATACTGTTCTGGATGTCGGCGCATATACAGACGTCCCTTCGGATTATCCTGATTTTGCAAACGCGGTAGCCGGGCATATCATCAGGAAAAAGGCAAAGCGGGGGATACTCATCTGCGGCAGCGGCGTGGGCGCCTGTATCGCTGCGAATAAATTCCCCGGGATTCGGGCTTCAGTCTGTCACGATACGTTTTCCGCCCGCCAGGGTGTAGAAGATGATGACATGAATGTCCTCTGTCTCGGCGCCCGGGTCATAGGACCTGAGCTTGCCGCTGAAGTAATACGAACATTCCTTTCCGCCAGATTCTCTCATGCCCCGCGCCACAGGAGAAGACTGCAAAAGCTCAAGGCAATAGAAAAAGCTCACCAGAAATAGAGAGAAGTCCCCATGTCGAAACTGAAAGAGGCTATAGAGAAAGCAGAGAGGGCAGTCCTGCCTGGAAAATTCCTCTCCGCCCTCATCCTCCTGGGCGCGCTTACCGGAGTATTCGGCGGTCTTGTTTACTGGATGGTATCAGATCTCCCGAAGGTCAATACGATTGAAGAATATGTCCCTATTGAATCTTCAAAGGTATATTCGAGCGACAGAAAAATCCTTGCCGAGTTCTACTATGAACGGAGGACCTTCATACCGCACTACCAGATACCCGACCACGTAAAAAAGGCGTTTGTTGCCATCGAGGACGTCCGTTTTTATATTCATCCAGGGATCGACTTTATCGGGATTCTCCGGGCGCTGGTCCAGGACATCAGGGCAGGGAGTGTGGTGCAGGGAGGGAGCACGATCACCCAGCAGCTTGCCAAAATGCTCTTTTTAAAACCGGAAAAATCAGTCATCAGAAAGGCAAAAGAAGCGATCATCTCCCTGATGATCGAGAGGCGCTATACCAAAGATGAGATACTCGGACTGTATCTTAACCAGACGTATTTCGGCACGAGGGCCTTCGGCATAGAAGCTGCTGCCCAGACCTATTTCGGAAAACCGGTCGGACAGCTTTCGGTGGCTGAGGCTGCCCTGCTCGCCTCCCTGCCAAAGGCGCCTTCCCATTACTCACCTTTCAAAAATCCGAAAAGGGCCGGAGAGCGGCGCATGACAGTGCTGACCTCGATGCTCGAACACAGATTCATCACACGCGCTCAGTATGACAAGGCAGTAAAGGAACCCTTGCCGGTCTCCCCCTCCTACAGAAAATATGAGGCGCCCTATTTTGTGGAGATCCTGCGACAGCATCTCGAACAGAAATACGGCCCTGCAATCTATACCTCAGGCTATAACATCTATTCAACGATCAACCTCAGCATGCAGCATATCGCTGAAAAGGCCCTCTCCAACGGGGTTAAGAATATCGAAAAAAGAAGAAAGCCCGGAGTTCAGGCTGCGTTAGTCGCGATAGATATCCGGACAGGACAGATCAGGGCGATGGTCGGGGGGTTCGATTTCTGGCAGACCCAGTTCAACAGGGCAACGCAGGCATTGCGGCAGCCCGGCTCCGCGTTCAAGCCCTTTGTATATGCAACCGCTGTCGCGGAGGGCATGACATCGGACAGCGTAATCAACGACGCGCCGATATCATTCCAGGGAGCAAGACCCGGTCAGAGATGGGCGCCGAGAAACTATGACGGAAAGTATCATGGGGCAGTAACCCTGAAGACCGCGCTGGCAAAATCACTCAATACCGCAACGGTCAGACTCGCGGCCCATCTGGGGGTGGATGCCATTATTGCCACGGCCCAAAAACTGGGGATAAAAAGCCCGCTTGAACCCTATCTTCCTCTGGCCCTCGGAGCGTCAGACGTCACCGTTCTGGAGATGGTACATGCCTACTCTGTTTTTGCAACAGGGAAGAAAATGGAGCTTATCTCCTATGACCGGATCGAGAACAGGGACAAGATCGTCCTTGAAGCGATCTACCCGAAACAGACAGAGATCCTGAATGAGGAAATAGCCAATGAAATGCAGATACTCCTCGGAGCAGTCGTCAAAGAAGGGACCGCAACAAAGGCAAAAGAACTCGGAAGACCTGTTTACGGGAAAACAGGGACAACCAATGATTTTTCTGATGCGTGGTTTGTCGGCTTCGACGACAGACTGGCGGTCGGCGTATGGGTCGGCAGGGACGACCACACTCCGATCGGCAACAAGGAAACCGGCGCAATGGCAGCCCTGCCGATATGGATTGAATTTATGAAGCAGGTTGGAGGGGAAACCCCGCCGGCAAAGTAAGACGCATTAAAGAACGCCCCCGTCCCCCTGTTGACAGGAGGGATAGAGGATGTCCCCACCGGATTTCTCAGGATTCTCGTACTTCAGAGGTTTTTGCCCCCACTCTGATTCCACCGCGTAGTTCATGCATCTTGCAAACATCTCAAAGTCAAAGTCAGGACACTCTATGTTTTTCTGAGCCAGGACTGCTTCAGCTTTCCCATTCTCGAATATGCGGGTATCCATCATGTACGGCCGGTAAGCTTCAATATAATCGTCAAAAAGTATTTCGAGGCTGTTTCGTGGAGTCGCATTCAAAGTCCCGGGATAAACAGCCTCTATCCCATAAACATTGAAAAATCGCCTGGTGTAATCTGCTAATTCCCGAACAGTAGTGGGCTTGTGGCCAACAATGTGAAACAGGCCTCCTTCGAGACAGGTATCCATGATCTCCAGAAAAGCAGCCACCAGAAAGTCAATTGGTATCAGGTTTATGCCGCCCTTTTCTTCTGCTTCTATGCGGATAGGAAGGCAGATGCTCCCGTGACCGTCCATTTTTACACCCATCTGCCCGGCCTTTTTGCCGCCTTTCTCTTTTATATCATTCTCAAAGAGGTTCCGGAAAAAGAGGACCGTCCTTATGGGGTAGTAGAGTGCGTTAAACCGAAGGGTCCTCCCGGTCTTCGAGTCCCCGTATACGATGGATGGCCGGTATATGTTGAGTCTGATCCCCTGATCGTGACATACCTGTGCGATCATCTGCTCGCCCTGATATTTTGTTTCTTCATAAACGTTGGTGAAGGTCCGGGTTTCGACCTGCTCTTCTTTGCAAACCCCCTTTCTCCTGCCCGCCACATAGGCGGTGCTCATGTGGTGGAAGAAGCAGCACCTGCTTTTCCCGGCAAAGTCCAACACATGCCGGAGGCCTTCGAGGTTGACCGTTTCGACCTCTGCCCTTTTTCTTTCAGAAAACGAAGTGTTTGAGGCGCAGTGGATTATCTCGTTGGTTTGGCACGCTACAGAGTCGTACAGACCCTTGTCCAGCCCGAAGCCGGGTCTGTCAACATAAGCTTCAATTACCTGAAGCTGCGGGGCTTTCCCGAGATCCAGGCCTAACCACCTGAACAACCGTTCCACTCTAACCCTGGCGCTTTGCTGCCTGGTGGGACGGACCAATAGAATTACCCGGTACCCTCTTCGGAGCAGTTCCACCGTGATATGGCTTCCTATGAAACCCGTTCCTCCGGTCAAGAGGATGGTGGACGCTTTTCTGGGCCGTCTCTCTCTCATGGGCTGCGTTTCGATCCTTATGGCTTATCCCTCAATTGGCTTATGCGGGGCGTGTTCCAATTCATAATCTAAATATACAGGAAGTGCTCTTTCCTTGCGCATCCCTGGGAAAGGATCTGCTGCATGGTCTTGATGCCTTTAGTCTCTGCACTCAACTTCTCCAGCATGGGCCCTAACTCCGCCATGGCCTTCCCTATTTTTTCCGCATCAGACCTGTCGGTCTGGTCGATGTAGTAATCGTATTCCAGAACTGCCCTCTTCCCAAAATCCATGGGTGTAAGAAAACCGAAAGCATTGTCGATGCCATACCTGTCCCCCACATTCCTGAACATGGCATTGATCTCGCTGATAAGGCCGATAGGGTCGAGAGGAACATAGAGAATAAAGGCAATTACGTGCTTATGGCGCGCCATTCTTGAGCTGACAATCCTGAACATGTTAAGCCAGACGAGATCGGTCATCTCGGGCCTCGCATACAACTGAGTGTAAAAATCGCGGAGGTCCTCGCTTACAACTCCCGCCAGGGTCTCGGGAGAAGGGGAGAGAACAGCTTCGATCAAGGGGTACATCTCTTCCCTGCAGAGTATCTCAAAGGGAGATTTGTCACCTTCGAAATCGCGCAACAGGTCCACCCATTCGTCCCCCGCGAGCTTGGGCAGACCGAGCATCAACATCCTGAACAGCCTGCTGTCAATGGTTGCGCCCGCCATTTTTTGCACGGCGTCGCGGGCATATGCGTCGCCCACCATAAAAACAACGGCCCCTATGCCTAAGACAGTCGTAAGGTTCGTCTTAACCCTGTCTGCAAGATCAGCAGAGGGAGACATGAAGGTGGAAAGATAATGATCTCCCAGCACGGCCAGGGCGATACCGATCCGTCTTTTGCTCAGCTCGCGGGCAAACAGGACTGCGTCATCAAAGCACGCAAAGGGCACGATGAGTCCTTCTTCGTCATCCGTGGTTGGATACATTTTCACGTAGGCTTTAGTGCAGATGGCTGGCGGCGGGGGGAGCATTTCGTTCCGGAAAGCGAAGAGATTAGGAGCAGTCCTGTCGGCCAGATTGAAGACGCTCCCCTGGTAGTCGACAAATTCCGCATTAACAAGGTTGTCCGCGGCTACCCCGTAAGAGTTGGACCACGTGGAAAATATGCCTGTACAGACAATATTTCCACAGACCGTTGCAGCCGGTTCAGCAGTATTTATCCTGAAGCCGTATTTATACGCTTCCTTCTGTGCCTCAAACGATGTGACCCCCGGTCCTACAATGGCCACCCAGTTCTCCCTGTCTATGACAATGGATTTCATCCGGTTCATATCCATGACGATGCCGTCTGAGAAGACAAGCCCGAAGACGCTGCCGCCATTACCCCGGACCACGTAAGAGAGACCAAATTCATTGGCGAGTTTTACGATCTCTGCCACCTCATCCCGTGAGGCCGGCAGCACCACATAACCCGGCATCTGCATGTCCTTCAAGGGGAAAGGATCATTCGAATAAGCCACAAGGATTGCGGGGTCATTCGCTGCCCATTCTCCGCCCACAATACTTCTCAGTTTCTTTAAAACTGCGTCTTCCCGGATGGTTTCGATTTCTCTTCCCTCCTTCAGCCACGTTTCAACGTGGGTCTTGAGGGCCTTCATCGCTGTGCCAGGGCGCATACCCGTAACAAAATGACACTGCCTATCACAAATTCCGCAGAGGGTACACGTCTCGGCTATGTCCACAAGGGTCCGGGTCAAGGGGATAAAATCACGGGCCAGGGCGTTGCAGATGTCCATCCTTCCCTGGGGATAGTAGCTCACATAATGCTTTTTCGGACCTGAAGGACATAAGCCGGTCTCCAGGAAATCGATCTTGCACATGGCGTAATGACGGCACTGGGAAGATATTCTTTTTGCCTCTTCAGAGATCACAATGCCTCCGGTGATAAACCTCTCGAAATGACATCTGTCATCCCCTCACAAAACTCCGCTCCGTAATCACTGCAGCCAAGTCCCGAATCGGGTTGATTGCTGCGTTAAACATTATTTCTACCTTTCCCTGGGAAAAACTGAGAAAAGAAGCAAATAGATTAGAACAATTCATCTGATTTTATTACCGAGAGATACGTTTCCAGCAATACGCTGGCAATAAAAATCCCTCCTCCATGTTGTCCCCATTCTTCACATATTAGCAGTTATTTTATACTTTGCGGATTGAAGCAGTGTCAAGCGAATAATTGTTGAAGAATCCCTCCGGCAAGGTACCGGTGAAATAACAATGCAGTCATCGCAAACACAAACGGGAGAAGTTTTTTTCTTCCTCAGCGGATAGCGTGATATAATTTTTTTATGGCAATACCAAAAAGAAGACTCGGCAAAACAGGGGTCGAAGTCACGATCCTGGGACTCGGGGGAGAAGGGATTCTGCGGACTTTCGGCCATGAGCGGGAAGCCTCTGCCCTGATAAACAGGGCGATAGATCTCGGCATTACCTATTGCGAGTCAGCACGCGCATATTCGGGCAGTGAGGCATACTATGGATCAGCCCTCAGGGAAAGGAGGAGCGAAGTCTTCCTGACGAGCAAATCGCACGCGCGGGACAAAAAGGGGGCGCAGGGGCATCTGCACGAGACGCTGCGCAATATGAAAACCGATTATCTGGACCTCTGGCAGGTCCATGACGTCCGGGAGGAAGAGGAGATCAAGGCGATATTCGGCAAGGGCGGAGCGATTGAGGCATTCGAGGACGCACGGAAAAAAGGGAAAGTCAGGTTCATCGGCGTCACCGGGCATCACGATCCGCTCATCATCAGGAAGTGCCTTGAACTCTTTGATTTCGATACGGTGCTCATTCCGGTCAATCCGGCAGAGCATACCTACAAAAGTTTTCTTGATTCAGTCATCCCGCTTGCACAGGATCGGGGAATCGGGATCGTGGCAATGAAGACCTATTTTCGCGGATTGGCAGCGCAACTGCCCGGCTTCAGAGACCTGGAGCCATTTTTCCGCTTTGTACTGTCACATCCGGTATCCACAGCTGTTATCGGGTGCGACAGCATTCAGCAATTGGAGGAGAATGTGCAGTTTGCAGGTTCCTTCACTCCCATGACAAAAGATGAGATGGATGACCTGCGTGATCAAATTTCGCGCTACGCGCGGAGGTTAATGTATTATAAGCCCTGAAAGTATATTTATTATTTATTATCAGGGTGGGGAAATATTTCCCCCGTCTGCCTAAGCACTACTGAATTACAAAATTGGTCATCCAAAGATAATAAGTTGCCATATTGGAGCCTGCCGGAGTCGCCATCAGTCCAAGATAATAGGTACCCCTTGTGGGAGCATCGATGTTGGGATATTGTCTCCGAAAGGCATCTGGTCGAGACTCGTCACGCCTGTCATCCAGGGCGACATTCCCATCGAGGCCGGATGTAAAACGCCTTCCTGGTTCAGCAGATAGATATTGAAGGGATCGACCGAAGGCGCGTAAAGTGCAAAGTACATATCCATAGGCATTTGAAATTGACCGATTTCGGCGTGGATCGTCAGCATATCGCCACCCCCGGCAACAGAGCCCACTCCCATAGGCATTGTGTCCTGAGGGCCGGAGCCTATAACAGGATCTGTCGTCGGGCCGGATGAGAAGATCATCTGAGAGTTCGGCATCGGCATCGTTGGCATCATCCCCGGGAACGGACCCTGCGTTCCCAAATTCCCGCCTCCATTCATCATTGCATAGGTGCTGCCCGTAAATGCCATAAGGGTAAACACCATGAAAATAAATAATGTATAAACAATATGCTTTTTCATTTTTCCTCCCGCTTATTTTTAAAATTATTTTCTAACGTCATTTTTATAGATTAGAACATTCCCATGAAGAAACTATGAAGTTATTTATCTTCAAATAAATCATACTCTAAAGCAGTTCCTGTTTACTGATAAGTCCATTCTTCTCGATCGGATTAATCAGAGCTTGATGTGTAATGGTATTACCCATCAGCAATTCTTCAAATGTGACAGTTTCTTCTGGACCCGGCTTCTCTGCCATCAGCTTCTCATTTCCTATTCAGTATATGCGACAAAATATCTGTTAAGTTACCAAATAGCCTGAATCCATTATTGCTATATGCTCTGTTCCAGGGGAACAACAATCCCGTTGCAACGGCACCATTCTCCACAGCTTTCTCTAATACCTGTGGCGCGTCGTCAACAACAACATTGGTATTAGGATTAATCAACTCTGTTTTGTGATAGGAAAGGTGGATGTCATCATAAACAAGCCCATGTTTCCGCAACCATCTCTGTGTCTGGTCCATAAACTCAGGGGAGCGGTGACTTGCTATGGTGATATGGTATCCGTTCTGTTTTAATGTCGAAAGAAAACCTTTGGCTTCAGGATAAGGCTGGAAATCATCACTGTCCTGTCTCAGATGGATAGCATTTACAGCACAAAAAAACTCCTCCTCTGAACAATAGCCTTCCCATAAATTCCAGTTTGTCCAATTTTCTATTATAGGGAAATCCCTATTAATCTTTCTGAGTTCTTCATAAAAAACATCACAGAACTGCCACAAAGTATTATCTATATCTATGAACGCTGTTTTATCCAACATGCTGATAGTTTAATATAACGGGAAAAATTAAGCAGGTTTATACCTGGTCAGATTATACGGACGAAGTTACTTGATTATCCTCAGCCTGTTCAACAACCGATAAATAAGCCCTCTCTTCTTTGGGTCGGCAACTGTGGGATAAATCCTAATGTATCTGTCTTTTGTAATCTCTAAGCATTTACTCCTCATTGATTTGATTATATCACCTGTTTGGAAAGTATCAAGAAAAAAATCTATCCGCTAAATTGCTGGTTATTGGGTGAAATAAGAATCGAACTTTGACGTTGACACGCTGGCAGGATAGGCGTAATTTTATAAATAAGAGAAGCACACCAAAGTGGTGGTCTTGTTTTTCTCAACTCATCAGAAAGGTTTAGTAAGCTGAGACGCTATGGTCTCAAGTCAGTACGAAGCAAAGTAAACAAAACCGATGGGAAGGGAAGAGCAGACACCACTTTTTTATTGTCTTGTTTCCCCTGCTCTAATGATGTTGACGGGGTATATCAACACTTTTTTCTTTCCATATATATTGTATCCATCGCTTGTAACTTGCCAGTCACCAGTGTTATAGGGAGCCGATTCTTCACTCACGAATACCTGTGGTGCATCATCTGCAACAACATTGGTTTTAGGATTAATCAACTGTGTATTGTTGAAGAAAAGGTGGATGTCATCATAAACAATTCTTTGTTTCCGCAGCCATCTCACCAACTCCGCGCCCTTTGACAAGCTCACTATTATATAATACTAAGGCGAATGGGTACGTAACAGGTGCAAATTGACATAAAGGAGCGAGTAAGAAGATGGAAAAAGCTGCAAATGGGGCGATTCTGCAGAGAGACAAGAAAACATACGCTATTGTGGCCCGTGTTCCAATGGGCATCATAACCCCGGAGAACCTTGAGAATATGGCAAAGGTGGCACGCAAATACAATATACCCTCCATAAAAATCACATCAGGGCAGCGCATAGCCTTTATAGGCTTAAACCAGGAGGATATCAACAGCGCGTGGCAGGACCTCGGCATGGGCATAGGTCCTGCAGAGGGGCCTTGTATCCATTATGTTCAGGCCTGCCCCGGCAATACCTGGTGCAAGTTCGGTCGGCAGGATTCACTCGGGCTTGCGAAGAAGCTCGAAATGCTCTATGTCGGAAAAGAAAACAGCATTCCTGCAAAAACAAAAATCGGGATATCAGGCTGTAAACTGAACTGCGCTGAAAGCTATTTGAGAGACTTCGGCGCGTTTGGTTCCAGTAAAGGCTGGTCTGTTGTTGCCGGCGGAAATTCCGGAGGAAGGCCGCGCATTGGTGAGGTCATAGCAGAGGACCTTTCAGAAGAGCAGGCCCTCGAATTTTTCAGAAAATGCCTTGAGGTTTATGCAAGACTGGCAAACGAAAAGGAACGGATGCCGAATCTTGTAAGACGCATCGGCATTGAAGAGTTCAAAAAGGCGGTTTCAAAATAGAGGGAGGAGGAAACAATTCTGCATGACGAAACTGACGCCCCGAATTCAAATACCATGACCGTCGCCGACCGTTCCATGGTCTTAGGATTTCCCGGGCGCTTTGGTTTTAGTTTTGAGGATTGCCGAGCGAAGGATACTCTTTTAACAATCTAAACAAAAGCGCGATCCTTTCCTCATGGGTCATAGTAATATACAGTTGCGACTCCTTCAGGATAGAGACCAGCATTCTCATTGTAGTAATGTCCATAATTATTAACCTCTGAGATATTTTTTGCATAATATATGCCAATTAACGAGCAGCAGCTCAAAGGTAAATCACAGAGGGCCAGACAGGTTGAATTACTTTATAAATTAAGTGGTTACCTTAAGCCAACCTCCCTAATGGACAGCAATATTTTATCGCCTGGGTATGAATATCTGTGTCATTATGCAGCACTTCCTGTTATTTATTTACACAATTCTGGCACCAATGCCATTACCCTGATTTTGGCGGTTCTGGTTTTGCTTTTAAAGATAAAACACGGCTGAAATAATTCTTGACATCTCTCCGGAAAAGGACTATAAATGAAGTGAAGGCAGAAACAGATAGTGGTGGTTTTGCTCTTCTCAGTTCAGCAATACAGGTTTAGGACGAAGGTACTTAACGCCTGGATGAAATAAGCTTCAGGCGAAGTGCAGAAGATGTTCAAACCGCTGGACAAAAGAAGAAGCAAACACCACTTTTTTATTGTCTTCTCTGATTTTGATTTCTTGGAGGAATTCTTGTGGCGGAAACAATAACAATCTACGGCAAAGCTGGCTGACCCTATACCGAAAGGGCCAGGTCAGCCTACGGGACAGCTCAGTATTTTGATGTGAAACAAGACCCCATAAAACTTCAGGAAATGCTCCTGCATTCCAAGGGTGCCAGAAAGGTACCCGTCATTGTTGAAGGTGAAAAAGTATCAATAGGTTATGGAGGATCCTGAGGGGTCTAATCCCGATAGGTCATCCGGGGGGGGAGCATTGATATTCAGAAGAAAATTGCCCCCTAAGCGATTCGATTATCAAAAAATCGGACAACATGGGCCTGAGAGGAAATGAAAACCCTTCGGGATAAAAGAGCAGCCTGAGATAAACGACGACAACCGCTTCAAGAAAGCCCATGGCAATGCCAAAAGACGTAAGGGCGAAAAGAACTTTTCGGATTTGCCGGCGATGCAAATTCATAAGCTCGTGTTATTTGACACTTTCACCGCCTGTGTATCCAACCAGGTAAGCGCTGGTGTTCGTTCCTATTTTTTGTATTTATTATATATCTCTTTTCTAATTGGACAAGTGCAAAAATATTGATTCCCAAAAATCTGTTTATAGTTACATTCTGTGTTCTCTTTACATAAAATAAAATGAACTTCTCCTTTAACACAATATTCTACTTTACAAAGAACATAATCTTCTGAAGTTATGCAAGACCTGGATTTAAGACATCTATGTGCAGAAGCTATTGTTTCTTCTGATATCTCTTTCATTTTGTATCCTTTCTTCTTAGCAGTGACGAAAGCGATAAGGCGTGTGGACAATCCGCGCGAGTAAAAACGGAACAAACGTTGTTCGCCATCGACTTGATTGCAGTGCTGGATTCCACTTTCAATATGTTCCTTTATTTTCCTCAGTAGATAGAGCATAAGAAGGCTTATGACAAAGAACAAGCCTGAACACGTTGCCTTACCCTATTCTAACCTTTCAATTTTCTTCTGAAGCGCCCAGAACATCATGCAATTTTGCCCCAAGCTCAGAGACCTTATAGGGTTTGCTGATAACGCCCGCAAACCCGTAATCCCTGAAGTTCGCCATCACCGAATCCTGTGAGTAGCCGCTCGATACAATCACCTTCGCCTTTGGATCCAGTTGAAGCAGTTTTCCGATCGCTTCTTTCCCGCCCATTCCTCCGGGAACGGTCAAATCCATAATGACCGCGTCAAAAGGATATGCTGTCTCTTTGGCTTTTCCATATAACGCAACAGCCTCCTGACCATCACCGGCAAATGCAACCTCGTATCCCATGGTTGTTAATATCTCACCCACAACATTACGCACGATCTCTTCATCATCCATTACGAGTATCTTTCCCCTGCCTGCGGGTTGTTCATCTCCATAGCTCTTTTCTGCCGCACTTTCCTTTTCCGATGCAGGAAAATAGAGGGAAAACGTTGTGCCGGCTCCCGGCACTGATTCAACATCAACGTATCCGTCATGTCTTCTGATAATTGAATAGACCGTTGCCAGTCCAAGACCGCTTCCTTTCTGCTTGGTCGTAAAATAGGGATCGAATATCTTCCGGAGATGCTCCTGACGTATTCCGCCGCCCTGATCTTTTACCGTTATCTTCGCATATTTGCCCTCTTTCAGTGAAAACCTGTTGTCCGCATCGAGGACCACATTTTCACCTGAGATGGCAATGGTCCCTCCCTCGGGCATCGCCTGATCAGCATTGATAAGGAGGTTGTTGATCACCTGACTCATCTGTCCTGCATCAGCTTCAATCAACCAGAGGTCCCCAGGTATTTCACTATAACATTTAACAGCAGAACCGCTCAGGGCAAAAGCAGCTGACTCTTTGAGGAGGTCTCCGATGTTCCGGGTCTTTTTGACGGGAGCGCCGCCTTTCGAGAAGGTAAGCAGCTGCTGTGTCAGGTCCCTTGCCCGCAGCGAGGCATTCTCCGCATCAGTTAATCTGGCATATACTGAATCCGGGGACTGTCCGGGTATCCGGGCAAGCGAGATGTTCCCCAGGATCGACGTCAATAGATTATTAAAGTCATGGGCAAGACCGCCGGTAAGGAGACCGAGCGATTCCAGTTTTTCCCGCTTCATGAGTTCTTCTTCCAGTCTCTTCCGTTCGGTAATGTCTCTTACAATGTCCCGTGATCCGACTACCCTGCCGTCCTTAAGAATCGGTGATGAACTGACTTCGATGTCCAGCCAGTGGCCATCTTT
This sequence comes from uncultured Nitrospira sp., assembly GCA_963746295.1. Lineage (GTDB taxonomy): Bacteria > Nitrospirota > Thermodesulfovibrionia > Thermodesulfovibrionales > UBA6898 > JAOUFP01. Next base: position 71,050 of record CAVVAQ010000005.1, read on the forward strand.
TCTTTTCATTTTTCCGACGAATTTATCATAGGGTCTCTTGTCTTTCAATTTATCGAATTCCCTATTCGACCTCGGGACCTGTTCCGGCGGGATAACATCAATAATATTCATTTTCAGAAATTCTTTCCTGGAATAGCCAAACAGCTCAACAGCTCTTTTATTTATGTCCCGGTATTTCAGATCCGCATCCACGATAAAAATAGCGTCATTCGCATTCTCAAAAAGGTCCCGGTATTTGTCCTCGGATTCCTTCCGGGCAACCTCTGCCTGCTTGCGGGCCAGCGCATTCGCAAAGATTTCACTGATGATTCTCAGCAGCAGGATCGAATCTTCCGGCCATGCCTTCCTGTCTCTCACAGAGTCAAAGCCGATAAAGCCGATAAGGGAATTGGCAAAAACCATCGGGACACAAATCAGTGACTGGATGGATTGGCGTTCGAATTCCTTTCTTTCTGCCGATGCTTCCGGGGGAAGGTCCTCAACAATAGGGACATGGACTATCTCGAGATTTTTTACCCGTCTGCTGAACCAGGGAAGAGCCTCGTCAACAACAATGTTCTTCAATTTCCGGATCTGGGGCTCTATCCCGGGGGCGCACCATTCGTGGGTGTTGTCTATCAGTTTGCCGTTCTCATCAAATAAAAATATATAGCTCCTGTCCACTCCGGCGAACTCTCCGATCTCCTGCAAGGCCCTGTTTATCCCGTCGTCGATATCTCCGAAGGGGAGATTGATGAAATTCGTCGACAGCTTCATGACAAGTCTTTCGAACGCGATCCGGTATCGCAATGATTCCTCCATCAGTTTGCGGATCGTGATATCCCTGACGACTTCCAGAGCGGAAATAATTTCTCCCTTGTGGCTCTTAAGGACTGATGAGGTAATCTCAAAATAGCGCTTTCTTCCTGCTATGCTCATTTCTTTTTCATGCGTATGGATTCCACCGTCCGAAAAAGATATCGCTGAAGGACATCCCTCACATATGCTTTCTCTGTTTCCATAGGCCTTATAACAATATTCTCCCAGATGTTCCCCGCCAAAGTCCATGTGAAGCTGATTCTGGTACAAGACCCTGAAGCTGGTATCAAGGATGCTGATTCCGACCCCCAGAGAAGCAAGGATCGTTTCGATCTTGCCCTTCTCCTCACTGATTGCTATAAGGGACGCCTGCAGGTCTTCCTCTGTCTTTTTTCGGTCAGTGATATTTATGAAGGCGGCAACCATATTCCCGGGAGATGTCTGAAACGCGTGGACTTCAAATGCCCCACTGATCTTTTCGTCGGTGTATTCAATCTGCTCGGTATGCCATGGTTCTCCGTCCGACGCAGCCCTGCGATATCGCTCAGGCACTTCAGTGTTAATAAGCGGGATGAACGCCTCTTCGATGGTTTTTCCAATAAACTGAGTGTTATCAAGGCCGAGCAGTCTGTCGGCTGCGGGGTTTGCACCGATAAAAACGAGCCTGCCGTCAGGCTCTAACCGGTACATATGGATTCCTATGGGTATTGATTCGATTACATTTCGAAAACGGTGTTCTTCATCTGCTTCCACAGGACCGTCCTTCATGAAAAGAGTTTTTCCAAAACAGCCTTGAAAAACCTGCTCTTGGTAAATTATAACACGTTTCCCATAATTGAAGACCCCCTGCGGCGAGACAGCGGGAAGCCTTAATATAAAGATAGTTTTTTCATTGCCGAAGACAGGTTTTTTTCTTGACGTCTGCCTTCGAAGAAATTAGTATATTGCGAGATGGAAAAAACGACCCACACATACTTTGAAAAACAAAATCTCCTCATGAACTGCGTCGATTTGGAAATAGCAGCTTCGATCATCTATAAAGAGTTTATGACTATGTTCCCCTCTGAACGCACATTCTGGGGGCAGCTGGCACGTGAGGAGGAGGACCACGCCCGTTTGTACCTCGCAGGTGATATCCTGAAGGTTACCGGAGAATACACAGGGATACGTTTTCCACCTGCTGCCTTTATAAAAAAGTCGCTTGAGTTTACCGAGCAGATCCGAGAGCAGATAAGGACGTATCCGGTTACCCTGAAGGAGGCGCTCGACATGTCGCTGAAACTCGAAAAGACGATCGCAGAGAGTATTGTATTTGATCTGCCGGACAGCGACAACCCGGTTATCAGAAACCTGAGAAAGATCATCACCGATACAGAATCCCATGTGGACAGAATCGAGAAGGCCCGGATAGATAAGGGGTTTTCTTTCAACGAATGAGTCTTGAAAGGCCCTCTGCTACATTACCTGTTCGGCAAGGTCAGGTGGTTTGGAACTGACTCCTCGTACAACTTTTTCTTCCCTGTCCGCCTTGAAATAGATCTGTAACCCATCGAATCGTAAAGACTTTCCTTTGTCATCTTTTTTGTCACGTCTTGCCACGGAGAGAAGCGTTCAGGTCATAGTAACTGAGCAAATAAAGATAAGCGGAAAACGATATCATGATAAAATAAAATATGGACGCAAAACCGAAGACATCCAGGGCACTGGAGGTAAATTTGGCTGATTACCGGGTCGATGTTACCATTGATCCGAAATATCGCGTCATACAGGAAGTAATGTCCCGGTATTTCGGCCTGCAAAAATCATTGGATACGTTTCTGAAAGAGTTGTGCCATCCCTACAAAAACTGGCAATTCATCGTCCATGAGGCAAGGACTTTTTCTCTCGGCCATTTTTACGATCTGAAGAACAGATCCGAAGGGCCCGCAGGCGGTCAGGCTCTATATTGAGATCGCGGCGGAGGCGATCGAAAAGGCCAAAGGAGACAGAAGTTAAAACAGACGCCTTTCATAACCTCTACCTCCTCCTCCAGAATTTCATCAAAGAGTCGGGGGAAGATATGAAGAGGTTCCTGCCTGTCATAAATTACGGTTTTGACTGCATAAACAGATTCGCTCCGGAGCTGTTTTCTCTGGTCGTCCGTAGCTATTATCAGCTGAATCTGCTCGCCGGGAGCTTTCTGCAACATTCCCCTCCGGAGACAGACTTCCGGCACATTAATTCCCTCCTGACAAGTTATTTCCAGATACACTTTTTCCTACTGGCTCTCTGAAAACGACCCGGGAGAATGGTTTGCAAGCGAGATCTACGGCAGCCCCACCTGAGACAATAGCCGGCCTCTTCACCCCGCTCTCCCACGCACAGATACAGGAAATATCAGACAGAGCTTTGGAACATCATAAACAGAAATGATACGCTTCATCAGCCGGCACCCTGAAGTCACTTTTGGGGCTGCCGGGATACGGCAATTTCGTCAGCGTCTACCAGGATCTGCCCGAGAAGATATTTAACGCGATTCCGGATGAAAAGCTGAAACACCATTACAAAATGATCTTCCTTTTTCATACGATGAATATCGCCGGATTATCAACCATTCACGAAGACACGCTTAAAGAGATCAACCGCATCATAGCCTGGCTTATTTTCCATGAAGACATTCACCAGGTGCAGCTGCTGATTCAAAAGACCTTCGGCATTCTGAAGATGAGCGCGGAGAAATTTCCGGACGCAGTGCTCAAGTCTGTTTTAAACATGGGAATGGGCGTATACAAGACCGATGAGAGCGATCTGGTGCATTTTTTCAACGAGACAGGTTGTCCGCCTGGGTTTTCAGACCCCTGACTTCAGGGGAATCAGTGATGACTGGCAGATTCAGAGCAATCTCTCCCATATCCAGAATATCCGTACCTGGATGGAATTGATCAAATTAAATCCAAAATGGTCGAAAAAACTCCTCTCTTCCCTCATCATCCATCTTGCGCTCAGCGGGGTCCTCATTAAGGACACGGATCTTTTCCCGAGGGACATCACCGGCTTTTTGAACAGCGATATCCGGCCGGTGTACAACCTTTCAAAGCAGCTCATGCGGCTGTTCCCCGCTTATTTCAATGAAATAGGGGCCGAGGGACAGCTCAGGGACATCTCCACGGAGATCGACGAGATCTGCAAGCGGAAGGACATCCTCATCCATTTTCTGAGGAAGCAGAGTCACGTGGAGAGCTCAAACAGGATCGTCTCGCTGATTGAAGCGATCCTCCATTTCTGGAAGACCAAATCCATGGAACAACTGAAGCCTTACCTTCCGCAAACCCTCTACGACCAGATTGAACCGGAAGGTCCTTACATCGATGGGGTCAACACGGTAATAAACCGTCTCTTTCAAACAGCAGGCATTGAGAAAGTCTCCGGGCTCCTCTCGCTTGAAGATGAACATCTGGCGAAGGTCTCTGCTGAATTTTCCGGGGAATACCGGCCTGACATTGAAAGGGTCAGTCTGGCCGTGAGTTTTTATAAACTCTTAAACCAGAAATACTGCATCGACCACTGCGAGGTAAACAACTACATCGCCCAGGTACAGCCAGGCATCCCCCTCAAACTCAATCAGCTGCGGGATACCATCGCCTTGCAGGACACCTTCAACAAGATCTCAGGCCTGCTCGATGCCCTCCAGCAGTTAAAGGAAGTCATCCTGTCTCCCGAAACATTTGATATACACGAGGACATCTACCGGAAACGTCATATCGCCGCGGACATACCTTCCATGTACGGGAGCTATCATGAGGCAAAGTTCGACGCGCTCGGACTTACGTTCCGGCTGGAATCCCTCGTGAACATTCTTTTTGAGAATTTAATCGAGGAGTTTGATTTCAGTTTTATCACTCATGAAACATTTGAACGGACATACGATTACCTGAAGCTCTTTAACAGGGCCTTGCAGATAGACGGAATTCCTGCCAGAGAGTTCGAGTATCAGCTCGACCTGCTCGACAAGGCGCTCAGGATAAAGATGGTCACGTTTACGCAGTACATGGACATCTTTCGCGGCTTCACTCAGGTTGTCCGCAACCTGGTCAGCGATTATTTCAATAATATCCATAAGGAAAATCTGATGGAAATCTCTTCCGAACTGCCCCCGGAGAGGCTCCTTCCGAAATACCTCCATGAGTCGGAAAACCGTGAAGAGTTATTTCAAAAGGTTGCCGAGATATTTTTAAGGGATACGATAGCGTCTTCTCTGGGGATACAGAAACTCGACCTCTTCCTGACGCGGATATCGAACACGCTGCATGAACAGGCTGAAAGGCTCTCCGCTGACAAACACTATCTGCTCCTTACCTATAACCCCCGGAATATTGTAATCTCAATCACCGAGCCTGACAGGAGCCTTCTCGATCTTGTCCAACTGGGCAATAAAGGTCTCAACATCGTGAGGATGAAAAATCTGGGGCTCCCTGTCCCCCCCGGGTTTATTATAACGACCGAGGTGTTCCGGTGCAGGAAGCTCATAGACGGTTATGCTCCTGCAAAAGAAAACTTCAGGGCGCAGATAGACAGGGCGATAACAGCCCTCGAACGGCTTACGGGAAAAACGTTCGGCTCCCCCGAGAACCCGATGCTCGTTTCTGTCAGAAGCGGTGCTACCGTATCGCAGCCCGGCATGATGGATTCCTATCTGAACGTTGGAATGAATGAGTCCATTGTGGCCGGCATCATCAGGCAAGGCGGAGATGAATGGTTTGTCTGGGACTGTTACCGAAGGTTTTTACAGTCCTACGGCATGTCCTTCGGCCTCATGCGTGATACCTTCGATGCCATCATCGATGAATTCAAGAAAAAATACGGCGTTCCCTACAAAAAGGACTTTAAGCCTCTGCAGATGCGGGAGGTCGCCATGGCTTACAGGGAGTTTATCCGGTCAAACAACATCGAAGTAGAGGAAGCGCCCCGGGAACAGTTATACATAGGCATCCAGCGCGTGCTGAATTCCTGGAACTCCGCAAAGGCAAAGACCTACCGAAAGATCATGGGTATTTCCGACGACTGGGGCACTGCGGTCACTGTTCAGTCCATGGTCTTCGGCAATCTTTCCCAGCAGTCCGGGGCCGGGGTGCTCTTTACCCACAGCCCCAAGTTTTCTCCTGAATTACTCAGACCCTGGGGCGACTATACGATCGGCAATCAGGGTGAGGACGTTGTTTCCGGGCTGGTTACGACCCTTCCTGTATCAATATATCAGGCGGAGATGGAAAACAGGCCCGCTGAATTCGCCCTCGAAAGGCAGTTTCCTGAAATCTATCAGACGCTCAGGAAAGTCGCCAAGGTGCTGATCTATGAAAAGCACTGGGGTCCTCAGGATATTGAATTCACCTTTGAGGGTCCGCGCAAAAAAGACCTTTACCTTCTCCAGGCAAGGAATATGGAGATGCAGGGAAAGGAAATGGTTCCCGTCCTTTGAAAGCGCCTTCGAAATGTCCGAGAAATTGCTTGGACACGGCATCGGCGTATGCGGCGGGGCATTGTCAGGCAGGGTGGTCTTCAGTCTTGAAGACATAAAATACTGGAAGGAGAATGATCCAGGTTCTTCCCTGATCCTGGTGCGCGGAGATACAGTGCCGGATGATATAAAGGAGATTTCAGCAGCAGACGGCCTCCTTACCGCGCGCGGCGGGGCCACATCCCATGCTGCTATCGTTGCCAACAGGCTTGAAAAGATCTGTGTCGTAGGGTGCAGGGACCTTGTCTGCATGGAAAAAGAGAAGAAATTTATTTTAAAACAGCAGGTCATTCATGCAGGTGAGTTTATCAGCATTGACGGATCAGAAGGGTCCATATATCTTGGAAAAATGAAAATAAGCGAAAGGGGGAACAAATAGATGGGAAAAGGTACTGATATGAAACTCGGGATAAATGGCTTCGGACGTATAGGGAAATTGACCTTATGGCATCATCTGTCAAAAAAATACTTTCAGGGAAATAGTGGTCAATACCGGACGTGAGGCCGGAAAGTCTCTCGCTGACCTGGTCCATTATATCGTAAGAGACTCGACGTACGGGTCTCTCCCGATGTACCTTTACGGTTGTCAGACCGGGGATGTTATTCAAAATGTAAATGATGCCGCCGGCACAATGACCATAGACGGTATCAACATAACCTTTCTCAGAAAGGACCGCGACCCGAGAGAGATCGAATGGAAAAATCATGGCGTTGGATTGGTCGTGGATACCACCGGCCAGTTCCTTGATCCAACGCTATCAGCAGACACGCCGAAAGGGTGCACTCAGGGGACATCTTGAGGCAGGGGCGGGCAGGGTAGTCGTATCGGCACCGTTTAAGATAAAGGACAAGGCCAGAGCCATGCCTCCTGACGCTGTCACCTGTGTTAAGGGTATCAATGAGCATGATTATGACCCGGCCCGTCATAAAATAATCTCCGGGGCTTCCTGTACCACAACCTGTCTGGCACATATGATGAAGCCGCTCCTGGATGTCCTGGGTGCAAAGAGAATTCTTACCGCGTCTATGGCCACCGTGCATGCGGCTACCGGTTCGCAGCAGGTCCTGGACAGGATGCCCAAGTCAGGGGCAACTGACCTCAGAAAGAGCAGAAGCATACTGAATAACATCATACTCACGACAACCGGGGCCGCAAACACCCTCGCGCTCGTCCTGCCCGCAGATGAGGCATATCGGCCTCATAGCAGAATCAGTAAGGGTCCCGATCACGACAGGCTCACTGATCATCCTCGTCATCAATATACAGGAGGACGAATCAGGGGAATCGATCAACCGGCAGATAATCAATGATATATACCGACAAGCTGCAGCGTCTCCTCAGGGATATCTTGTTTACTCTGATGAACAGAACGTCTCCTGTGATATCATCGCCATGCCGAAAGCAGCTGCCATCATTGAAGGACACGAGACGCACACCCGCACAGCAGAGGTGACCGTGGATATCGAAAGACTCACCGGCATAGGGCCGGAGTTGCTGAAAGAGTTAAAAGACGCGGATATCAGGATACCCCTGACCCAGGCTGTGATTTACGGATGGTATGATAATGAAATGGGCAACTACGTGCATATGCTCGGAGAGCTGACCCGCTCTGTCGCGGAATCATCCTGAAGACAGCAGTCAGCAGTGCTTGCTAATTCAGCTAATTCATAAATGCACGACGCAACCGAGTGGGAATAAGGCAGAATGCCAGGTGTCAGGAGACTTCGCTCTTTCTTCGTTATGCACAGGATCTCCTGGCTGCTTTTTCCTGCTGTTGAGCGTGCGAGTCAGAATCTATAAGCCCGCTGTGCCCTCGACAAGGACTGTCTCGGGAAGTTTCTTTACTATGATGTTTTTGAACCCTGTCTCTTTCAGCCACTTTTTCATTTCACGCGCAGTATAGCACCGTCCCTTCTCCGTGCCCACCAGCATGTTAACTGAAAAAAGAGCGCTCTGGGGCGGCGCGGTCCGGGTCTCATCTATCGGAAACTCCTGCACAGCAACCCTGCCGCCCGGGTTCAGCGCCTGCATGCACCTCCTGAGGAGCGCGATATTTTCTTCAGCAGAAAAGGCGTGGAATATCTGGCTGATCAGGATGAGATCATACCCGGAACCGATATTGTCGAAATGAAAATCACCTGCGATAAATTTGATTCCCCGCACACCTTCCCGCCGGGCGACCTTCCGGCTGATCACGATTGTTTCCGGGAGATCAAAGATTGTCGCCTCTATCCCCTTCCTTGCCATCGCCAGCGCGTTCGTGCCCGGTCCGCCGCCGAGATCGAGCATCGTCGTCACCCCCTTCAGCCCAACCGCCTTGATGAGTCCCTCGGCGCGGAGCACCGTCAGATTATGCATGCCCATAATAAATGCCTCATGATGATGACCTGCATGCCGGCGGCCGCTTCGCGCGGGGATCCCTGTCCTTGCAATTTCATCAAGGGCCGAAAAGTTCTCCCACATTGAGGAGGCATGACGAATAATATCGCCCTGGTAAAGCCGCGCGCCTTTGACGAGATATCGGCCGCTCACCGCTGTATTCCGGTATCTTTTGTCCCTGCCCTTTTTCACCAGTCCAAGGCCGGTGAGCGCGTCAAGCAATATCTCTGTGGCACGGAGGTCTGTCTTCAAGGTCTTCGTGAGAGCTTCGGCAGGGGCTGCCTTTTTCAGACAATCAAAGACCCCCAGATTGTTCGCCGTCAGTACGACCCTTGCTCCTGTAAATCCAAGGTAAAGCCTTCTTAAGAGTGTCAATTCTTCTGTCATCATTTCATTCCTCCCTGTTTTTTCAATTACACCGTGCTTATCTTCTTTCTGTCCCTCTCTGGATAATGCCTCAGTTCTATACTATAATAAAAAAAGGAGGTGTAATCATGAAAAAGCTTTTATCAGCGTTATTTTTCGCGGTTATGCTTACAGGCTGCGTGGCCCATGTCACGCCTGAGGGAACTTACCTGGAACCTATTCCCCTCTCAATCATACTGGGTCCGCCGGTAATTGTGGCTCCACCTCCCCGAATAGCTCTCAGACCGCTTCCCCCCGTTATTCTGGAGCCGGAGAGACGTGTTTACTCCTACAATAACCTGTACTATTACTACTGGGATAATTCATGGTACTACGGTGAAAGGGAAAGAGGCCCCTGGCATCAACTGCCCAAAGAATACTATCCAAAGCAATACCGGGAAAGAGAGAAGAAAAGAGACCGGGATGACAGGCAGTGGGACAGGGATTACAGGGAGAGAGAAAGATATTAGCCCTGTTTTAGTAAACGTTTGAGACCACCTTGCATAGCTCGATGCGTCTGATTTTCAGAAGAGCAAAGGAGACCGTATGAGAGCTTCAACAATTATTATGAGGGGGTTAGCATGGATAATCATCTCCATGCTCGTCATACCTCCCGGAATACCGGCACAGGATTCCGGGCAACCAGAGCAGTCCGACAGGTTCAGAGAAGAGGAACTGGTACAGATGCTTGCCCCGCTCGCCTTATATCCCGATTCTCTGATAGCACAGATACTGATGGCATCAACCTATCCGCTCGAACTAGTCGAAGCAGAACGCTGGCTCCGTCAGAACAACAATCTGGAAGGTAAAGCGCTGGACAATGCGCTGATCGAAAAGACCTGGGACCCGAGCGTAAAATCGCTCTGTCATTTCCCGGACGTGCTTTACGCAATGAGCGATAAACTCGACCAGACGCGGAAATTGGGCGATGCCTTCCTCAGCCAGGAGGATGAAGTCATGGCCACCATACAGGCCTTGCGCCGAAAGGCCGAAGAGCAGGGAAATCTCAAGACGACCGCAGAACAGAACATCATCCCTGAAGGGGATATTATCAGGATCGAACCGGCTGATCCTCAGGTTGTCTATGTTCCGGCTTACGATCCAGTCTATGTATATGGTCCCTGGTGGTATCCTGCCTATCCTCCCTGGTACTGGTACTACCCTCCCGGACTTATCAGCGCAGGGTTTATCACCTTCGGACTCCCTTTTTTCATCGGAATCAGCTTATTCTCATGGTCCTGGTTCGACTGGCACGACCACCATATTTATGTAGATTATGACCATGTGCGGCACTTCGACAAACACCGCCACGGTGGCCGGGATTCCGGGAAGTTTTCTTGGCAGCATGACCCTTTCCACAGAAAAGGGGTCGCCTACAGAGACAGAACTACGAGTAACCGTTTCCAGCCTCTACCAACCGGAAAGTCGAGAACAAACCCTGAAACACGCGGATATCCGTCAAGAGGCCTTGAACGAAGGGCAGTGGAACCGGCGCGGAGCACCATCGAACCCAGGAAGGGAACGGCTGTCCCCCAGGCTCGAACGGCCCCCGGAAGAACTCAGGGCAGCATCGAATCCAGGCAAGGAACAGCTGTCCCACAAGCGAGAACAGGTACTCAGATGTCTCCCGGCACCGGAGAACGCAGGCAAGGAACAGCCATCCCACAGGTGAGAACAGCCCCGGAAAGATCCCAGAGGAGCAGAACCCAGGACACTCCCTTCAGGGGCATCGGCGATGCAAACCTCGAGCGCAAGGCGAGCCAGCGGGGAACCGAAAGCCTCCGGGGCGTCGGGATGAAACCTCAGGGAGGAAGTACGGGCCGTCAGAACATTGCGCCGGCAGGCGGCGGCTCCCGCAGTAGCGGTGCGGGCGGCGGTTTCCGCAGGTAGCGGGGCGCAAGGACTGTTATGAATTCATTGCAGGGTTACTATGTGCATAAGGGGGAAATATGAATAGTTTCACACTATCTGGCAATAGAGCTAAACAGTGGCTTACAGTTTTGGCCTGCATCACGGCTGTCGCAGTACTCCTGGCCGAAACAGCTTCAGCAGCACAGAAGAGCTTTTCCTCGCCTGAGGAAGCAGTAAATTCTCTGGTGGCCGCAGTCGTGGCCGACAACACAAAAGAGATGATGGCGATCCTGGGCCCGGGGAGCAAGGAACTGATCTCCTCCGGCGATGATATGGCAGACAAGGTTGGTCGAGGAAAATTTCTAAAGGCCTATGACCGGAGGAACAGCCTGAAAGAGGAATCTGCCGGCAAGAGGGTCCTTCTTATCGGCGAAGACAACTGGCCCATGCCGGTCCCGATCATAAAAAAAGGCACTACATGGGTTTTCGACATACAAAAAGGAAAGAGGGAAATCCTGAGCAGGAGAATAGGCAGAAATGAGCTGTATGTGATGGATGTTCTCCATGCCTACGTCGATGCGCAGCATGAATACGCGAGCAAGGATTGCAGGGGTGGCGGCAAGGTCGAATTTGCACAGAAACTGATCAGCTCTGAAGGGACCCGCGACGGACTGTACTGGGAAGCAAAAGAGGGCGAAGAACAGAGCCCTCTTGGTCCTTTTGTAGCCCAGGCAGCAAGTGAAGGCTACGCCAATCCGAACCTTTCTCCCTTCCACGGCTATTATTTCAAAATTCTCAAGGGCCAGGGAAAACATGCGGAAGGAGGGGCATACAACTATGTGGTAAAGGGCAAAGATGCTCCTCGGCTTTGCCATAATCGCGTATCCTGCCCAGCACGGAAATTCCGGTGTCATGTCTTTCATGGTAAACCAGGAAGGGGTCATCTATGAAAAAAATCTCGGCAGGGACACAAAGCGTATCGCAGAGGCGATGAAGGTTTTCAATCCCGACAAATCCTGGAAAAAAGTAAAGGGAGACATTACTGCTCAAAATGAATGAACGGCTCTTTGCCGGAATCAGATCAATTCGCGACCTCCCGATCACGGGATGGGCCCCTGTTTCATTCATAATGATTGAAAGTAAACAGAGAGTATGATATTGTAAACCTCATCTTTTGGCGCGGGAAGGAGTTTCGCGGATTCATCGCTATGAATAGTATTGATTATGTCTGATGCCATCGCTTTATTATCACTGCTTATTGGTCTGGAACTGGTCCTCGGAGTCGACAATATTCTCGTCATCTCCATATTTGTAGGCAGGCTGCCGGAATCAGAAAGAAATCGGGCGCGTGTCCTGGGCCTTGCAGTAGCGCTGCTCGCAAGGGTCCTCATGCTCTTCATCCTTTTGCAGCTCGCCAGTCTGACAAACAATATCATCTTGTCTTTCTCAGTGCGGGATATCATACTCCTTGCAGGAGGCATGTTCCTCTTATGGAAGGCGGTCAGGGAAATTCATCACACGATAGAAGTCATCGAAGACCAGCATACGTCCTCCGGCGGAGGCCGTAAAAACTTCCTCAACGTTATTTCCCAAATTGTTTTACTGGACATCGTATTTTCGATAGATTCCGTCGTAACCGCCATCGGCCTGACCGACAAAATCTGGATTATTATAGCGTCTGTAGTCGTATCCTTTCTCGCGATCCTCGTGTTCGCAAAGCCGATCGGGGAATTCATTCTGCAGCGCCCTTCCCTCAAAATACTGGCACTCTCTTTTCTCATCACCATAGGCGTCACCATCTTTATGGAAGGAATGCATAAACACGTCCCGAAGGCATATATCTACCTTCCGATGGGGTTTGCCCTTTTTGTGGAGATACTACAGCTTCGCTATGAACACAACAGGAAAAAGAGACCCGGACTTGCTGATGCTGATTCATGAAGAAATTTTGGGCAACCCTGCAGATTACCGGCTTATTCGTCCTTAGCTGCCGTGCCTTTCCTGTATAAACGATAGATCACGCCTGCCTTGTCGTCTGAAATAAAGATCGTCCTTCCCTCCGGCAGAATCATGATGTCCGCAGGCCTCCCGAGTGCGCCTTCTTTTGCGAGCCAGCCGGTGATAAAATCCTCCGCGCCCAGATATCGTCCTTCACCGTCAAGCCTGTGCCTCACGATCTTATATCCTGTCGGGACGCTTCGGTTCCAGGAGCCGTGGTAGGCAACGAGGAGATTGTTCCTGAACTCTGCCGGCCAGACGCCTCCAGGAAAAAAGGCAAGTCCAAGGGGCGCTGAATGGGCGGGGACATCGATGTGCGAAGGGTACGTCTCCGGCTCACGGCAGCGCCGTTTATGAGAAGAATCAAAATTCGTGTCATGGACGTTCCTGCCGAAACAGAACGGCCAGCCGTAATCCCTGCCCTGCTCGATGATATTGATCTCATCAGGAGGCAGATCGTCTCCGAGGAGATCACGCCCCATCTCCGTGGCCCAGACCTTCCCGGTCTTCGGATGAACGGTCATGAAAACAGAGTTCCTGAGTCCGGAAGCAAAGACCGTGAGCTTCCCTCCATCAGCAGGTACGCCAAGAATCCTGGACCTGCGCCAGTCATCCTCGTTACAGACATTGCAGGAGGAGCCGACGGAGATCAGGAGCCTGTCATCATGAGGTGCGGGAAGAAAGAGGAGGGTCCGTGTTACATGGCCGGCTCCCTCCGGCAGACCGGCAATCTTCTTCAGTTTTACTGCCTTCAGGTTTTTCGGATCATAGGAATATAAATTCACTTCGTCTTCTTCGGCTATGTACAATCTGCATGCCAGCGCGCACCGGAAAGCCAGTCCGTGAGGTTTTTTCAGACCATCGATCACGGTGACAACACGGTCGGCGATCCCATCCATGTTCTGATCAGGCAGGGCCACCACCCTCCCCTTTGAAGGGACACTCACGAGCATTGTGCTGTTCGGGGCTAGAATCATGACCCGCGGGTTCTCCAGTCCCTTTGCGAAAAGAGAGATGGAGAACCCCGGCGGGAGCTGAAGCGGCAGGTCCACAGAAACCGCGTCCGCCTGCGCCTTCTCAACAAGCGCCACAATGTCCCGGGGCGGGGACGTCAGCGCGGGCCTTATCCCGCGCAGGTGCTTCCAGAAAAAAACCGCCCCCCAGGTCAGGCCCGTAATGATGCAGAGGAGCAGAAGGGTGAGTAAAGTTTTCTTCATACAAAAATTCTATCATAGCAGGGAAGAATGGGATATGGCGTATATCGCTTTTTCGGACTGACATTCGCAGCCTGTTTGTTCCACTGCCCGTTTTTTTGTTCTAAAAAGTTGACAAAATTACCCCTTTTTATGGTTTAATAGAGGATAACAATTCAATCAAATCTTCCCTAAAGCACCCGGCACAACAAACTTTTTCTCATCTAACTGAGGTCGCCGTTCCAATAATGAAATGGGATTTTAAAAAGAGGCAATGAAAGCATTATAGCCTTGAGTAATTGTTTTAAAGATGGGTTTCAGGAGGTAGGTATGATTAAAGACATCGCAAAGAAGTACCTGAAGGGAACGTATAAGCAGGGATCGCTGGTACCATACGTTCTTTTGATTCTAACTGTGATTATCGGTCTTACACTGACATATGCGTTAACCGTGCCCGACGGACCTGCAGCTTCCGGCTACTTTTCATTTCTTAACCGGGGCAGAGAGGATACGAAAGAGACGACAAAGCAGGCTATCCTGAAATGGATGAAAGAAAACTCTGAGATGCCGGAGCATATACTGGATAAGATCTATAATGCCGCGGCAGCTACCGGAGACAGGGACCTGATTCTCGCAATCTGCCTTGTGGAGTCCAACTTCAATCCGCATGTGGAAAGCCACAAGGGAGCGGTTGGCCTTATGGGGATAATGCCGGACGTCTGGCTGGAAGAGCTGAAAGCGCAAGGCATCATAAGAGAAAAGAAGGATCTGTATAAGATATCGGGAAATATCGCGGCCGGTGCCTACGTGCTTGCAACATACCTGTCAGAAACAAACGATCTCAGGCAGGCACTCATCCGGTACGTAGGGGGAGCTTCCTGGTATGCGACGAGGGTCTTGCGGGCGCAGAAGAAAATCGAGCTTGCACGTAATATTGACCAATATGCCGCTCTTCAACCCTTCAGGAGTGAAGGACTATAGTCAAATTTACCCTGCCCTCCGGAGGCAGGGTAATCAAGAAGGCCTCACGTAGTAAGCTGAACGGGCTGCGTCCCTGACAGGCAATGTTAACCCTGTCCAAAGAGGGCAGCCATCTGCCGTAAATCCTCATATACTATATTTTTCTGAATGAAACTTCAGATCTCCTCGTTTTCCTGCCTATACCGGTATGTTTTTCTGCTTCAGGGAAACCTTTTATTTTTTTTAAAGCTCCTTGACAGGCACTACCTTAAGTGGTACATATGGATTATCCCCTGTAACAAATCAGTTTCAAGGGACAGACACGTAAAAACACCAGGAAGGAGGAAATGGCATGAAGTTAATGGCTTACTGCAGTAACCTGGCTGCAGAACTTACCGACATTGCCAGGAAATTGGATAAGCTGTCCACCGGAGAAAAGGCAAAGATAGGCAATAAAGTCAATGAGATCCACATGATCATCGAGGAATTGGCCGACAGAATTGAACAAATGGAGATGAACGAAAAATCCACTAGCATGAGGCTGAAGCTGGAGGATGGTCCGGGACAGTATCACTGAGTGGCATCGGAGGATAAGAAAATCAATTTTTCATGGTAAGTGATTGAACACGTGCGCGCAGGAGTTCAGAGCTGATCTGTAAAAAGTTTGCATGCATAATACAACGCAAACCATTGCAGGGGCAAACCTATCGCGGGCTGACCCTGCAGACTTCAGCTGGCGTAACGGGTGTTCAGGCAACCGGTCTTTTGCTATTTTCTTATGAGAACCTCTTCTGGCAGGCGTTATCACATTCCCAATAGTGAAACAACTTCATTTGGGATTGGCCCGGCTACACCTTCCTGATGTTCGGGAAGAGGAGCGTAACTGTGGTACCAGCGCCTTCCGTGCTCCTGATCATGATCATGCCTCCTGCCTCCTCCATAATCCTCTTCGCGATCGGAAGTCCGAGGCCTGTCCCTTTCGGCGATATCCTGGTCGTAAAGAATGGCTCGAAGACCTTCCCGATTTTTTCAGCGGGAATGCCTTCACCCGTGTCCTGCAGCCTGACCCGGACATAGGGCGCCCCGCTGACTGTTTCCGTGTCAGTAATAACAGATAAAGTGCCACCACGCGGCATCGCATCGACAGCATTTTCAATAATACACCCGAGCGCCTCCTGTACCTGTGCCCGGTCCACGCGGACGAACGCGTCATCACCGTAGCTTTTTTGTACGATAATCGCCAGCCTCCCGAACCTTTCCTCCCAGGTCTTCAGCACCTCGTCAAAAATCTCACGGATATCATGGTCTTCCAGAAGCGGGCTCCTCGTGCGTGAAAAGGCGAGGACGTCACGGAGAACGCCCTCAAGTCTTCCGACCTCTGAAATAATGAATTCAGCGTATTCCCTTTCTTTTTCGCTGTCCGCTATCCTGTGGAGTCTCCGGGCAAATCCACCGACCGTAGTAAGGGGGTTTCTGATCTCGTCTGCGACATTGGCGGCTATCCTCCCAAGGGCTGAGAGCTTCTCTGCCTCAGCGAGCTGGTCCCTGAGACGCTGCTTCTCTTCCTCGACTTTCCTTCGGGCCGTTATATCTCTGACGGCTCCGACAGCGAATACTCCGCCATCAGTCTCAAGCGGGCTCAGGCTGATATCAGCCGGAAATTCAGAGCCGTCCTTTTTCAATCCGTAGATCGCGAGGTCTGAGCCCATGAAGCGGACTTTGGGCTGTTCGAAATAGCGGGCGATATTTTCACGATGGCGGCTGCGATAACGCACTGGGATAAGACAATCGAGATCCATATCAATCAGTTCTTCCTCGGTATAGCCAAAAAGGCTTCCAAGCTGAGCGTTCACGAGCACGATCTTCGCATTCCTGTCCACAAAAACCATCGCGTCCGGCGCTGACTGCAGGAGCTGCTCGTACCTCTTCCGGACGCCCTGGAACTCGACACGACACTGTTCCAGTTCATGGAACTTCTGTCGCATCTCCTCCAGCGCCTTCTCGAACTCCTCTCGCGTCATTTGACCATCCATCGCTAAAGCTCCTTTCCCTGTTTTCTTATTCTGACACGACCGGCGCGCATGTTCAAGAAGGTTTTATCGCCGGGGCGGTTTCACGAGAGGCGCCTGAAATTTCCCTGAATGTCTGAAGCTATCAGGCGGCGGATATCAGCAAAGACTTTTCTGTTTTTTTGACTTCGGACTGCTGCGCTGTTTCCTGATAATTTTATCAGCGCAGGGAAGGTTCTTATGCACCAGTCTCTTCTTCAGCCCGCAGTAAAGGGCGATGAAGGTCCTGCAGCTGCGCGAGCCGTCGACAGAATCAGATTCAGGGAAAGCAGCATATGTGCACTCCAGATCGCAAAATTCCATGAGGGCTACCAAAAAAGCATTCTTTGTTCCTTGTAGAGTTTCACCGCAAAGCCAGGCACCTTTCCTGAATCTGAAGGACATTCAAAAAGAAGCTGATCACAGGATCCGTTTGATTTTGTAGAAAGCCTCTTCTATAATGTGCGGCTCAGGCAGGAACGTAGACCTGAAATAGACTCCGTCCTCCTGCCGTCCGAACCCTGAACCGGGGACAAAGACCACCCCTTCTTTCAGCGCGGCGCGGACGAATTGCAGGTCCTTCCTCCATTTCGTAGTTTCTATCTTCATGAACGCGTAGAACGCGCCTTTTGGAATCGGGAACGAGAGCGGCAGCTTTCCTGCCATCTTCACAAACGTGTCTCTCCTTTCTACAAGCTTCGTCTTCATGTCCCTGATATACTCCGTGTATGAAGGGTGCACAATTGCCGCAGCAGCAGCCTTCTGGTACTCCCAGTTCACAGAGAGACGCTGGTTGCAAAGCAGGAAGAACGCATTTTTGACCTCTGCCCACTTATCGCCGTGGAAAGCCACCCATCCTATCCTTGCACCGGGATAGCTGAAGTCCTTCGAAAGTGAGCTTCCGTATATGAACGGTATCTTGCCCCTTGCTATCTTCCTGAAGTCCACCTGCTTGCCCTCCAATATGAGCTGGTCATAGGAACCGTCATAAAATATTGGCACGTCATACTCAGCGCAGAGCTTCACCACTTCTGAGAGGTTCTTTTCCGAATAGACTGAGCCCAGAGGATTGTTCGGGTTGATTATCACCATCGCCTTTGCGCCCTCTATCTTCTTTGCCAGGTTTGCCACGTCTATCTGCCCGTCAGCGTCGTGCCGGTAGAATACGCTGTCGCCCTCGAACTGCTTTGCCTTGCTCAGGTAAAGGGGATATACCGGGTTTGGCAGAAGCACCTTCTCTCCAAACCCTATAAATGAATGGAAGAAAAAGTCTATGCCCTCGGTGAGACCGGCAACGGCAAACACATCCTCAGGCCTGCACTTCTCAATCTTCGCTACGGTCTTTCTGAACTGCTCGTCGCCTTCGGACGGAGCGTAGCCTTTCCAGTTTTCGTCGAGCGCGCTTTTCACCCCCTCGGCTATCACATGAAACGGAGAGAAGCCGTACTGGGGCGGGTCTCCGATGTTGAGGTAAATCATCTTTTTGCCCTTTGCCTCTTCGCGCTTCGCCTCCATCACGATGTCCCTTATCGGGTAGCTTACGACATTCATTCTCTCTGTAGGCCTGTACGGCAACTGCCGTTTTAAATGTATCATGTCATCATCCTTTGTGTTTTATGGCTTCACCCCTGCGTGCCGCAAGGGAATAGATATGGCCAATTGCATTGACGGAATTTTATAAAAGAATAACACGTTAAAAATAAAATTGACAAGAAAAGCCGGGCAAACGGAAAATGGTATCCGGCTCCCCCGCGCTCACAGCCGGGGCCATCGTCGTGAAGAGTCCGCCAGGACCGGCCAGGAAGAAACAATAGCTGCCAACTCACTCGGGGCATGAACTGATTTGAAAAGATTGCTAGTCCTTACTTTCCAGCCATATCTCATTGCTGATTCTTTAAAGCTTGAGAAAAATCCTCTTCATAAAAAAGGAGAGGCACAAGGATGCCTCTCCCTCTCTGTTTCAGTCAAGTTGCTTCAGTGAGCATGGCCCTCTGCGGGCATCTCAGCCTCATCCATTTCGTCCGCATCCTGCGTATAAGCATCGCTCATGTTCATCGGGTTCATCTGCATCATTCCTCCCCTGCTGCCCATCATCCGGCAATTTCCAGTCATACCCATGCCGCATCCCATACCCATGCCACAACCCATTCCCATACCTCTCACGGAATCAAATTTTTTTCTCTGCTCAGGGGTAAGCATCGCCCTGACCGCCTCGTGAGTTTTGATATGCAGTATTTTCAGTTCCGACTGGAGAGATTCGATCTGCCTTACCTTGGCCTCTGCAGCCTTCATATCGACCGCACCGCTGCCCAGAACTTCCCCCAGTTCCATCTCGGCGACACTGATTTCAGCATCTTTTTGTATACGTTCCTTCTTCATCTTGAAATGCATTGACTTGAACGCTGCGGTCTGTTTCTCGTCAAGCCCCAGATTTGTGATCATCGCCATCATCCCTGCGCCCATCATCGGGCGTTCACCTGCCATTCCCATACACTGGCCGCACATACCCTGACCTTTTGCCATACCCATTCCCTTACCCATGCCCTTGCCGCACATTCTTGCATCAGAATCGATGCTGAGCCCCATCAGAAAAACAACTACAAACGTAAACATCAGAACACTTTTTTTCATCTCATAACTCCTTTGTTTTTATTGCATATGCCGGGCTGATGCCCAAATCTTAAAAAAATGACTCTCCTGAAATACGCACAGTTCTCTACACTCCTGTCCTCCTTTGGTAGAATACTAACTGATATTGTTGAAGAAAGTATGAAGATCCCAAAAAACAGTGCCAGAAATCATATACCAGGCCCTCAGTTCCAAACCTCAATGTTAAAAGAAATTAATCAGTTCATTTTATACAAAAAAAGTTTTTAATCAAAAGACAGCTCTATCAACTTCCAAATATGGGATAATAGATGGCGAGGATTGATAACGATGATCAGGATTCGTAAACCGGACGACATCTATCAGATCGATGGCGAGGTTCAGGACGGCGCATTCCACGGACGCTGGCACTTCTCCTTCGGCGACTACTACGATCCCGCGTTTGAACGCTTCGGGACGCTCCGTGTATTCAATGACGACACCCTGTCACCGGGAGCTGTCTGGCCGCTCCACCCGCACAGGGACAATGAGGTGGTAACGTACTGCGCGTCCGGCGAGTTCCGTCACGCGGACGAACACGGCAAGGGAGGGTTGCTCAGGAAGGGCTGGGTACAGCACACGACTGTGGGGACAGGGATGTGGCATTCGGAGATCAACAACAGGAAGGACGAGCCGATGCGTTTTATTCAGATGTGGTTTCTCCCGTCGAAGCACGGGCTGCCGCCGTCGGTCGAACAAAAAAGCGTCGAGAAATCGGAGCGGACAAACAGTTTTTTACCGCTCGTATCGAATCACCACCCCGGCGCCCTCCGCATCGTTTCCGACGCCGAAGTATACTCATGTCTTCTCCTGAAAGGGCATGTAGCCGCCCACCGGATCACGAAAGGCCGCGGCGCCTATCTCTATGTGCTGGAAGGCGGGCCGGTAACGGTAAATGGACAGGCGGCTTCGCCCCTCTGCGCTGTAATGGTAACTGACGAGAAGGAGTTTTCGGCCCGTGCCGAAGGCGACGCCGAACTGCTCCTTGTTGACGTCCTCATAAGGTAACAGCAGGAAACGGACAGAAACCGTGCTCAGAACAGATTCGTTTTTTACTCGTTCAAGTTGAAAGGAGGTATCGCAGCATGAAACTGCAGTGGACCCAGGGCCTGTCTGTAGGGGTGGAAGAGATCGATAATCAGCATAAAGAATTATTTGAAAGAATAAATAACCTGGATTCGGCTATGAAGCAGGGCAGCGCGAAAGAGGAGGTAGTCAGGCTAATTGAGTTTTTAGATAAATACGTAATCACACATTTTACTGCAGAAGAAAAATACATGACTGATCATGACTATACAGGATATGCACTCCACAAAGCTAAACATGATTGGTTTAAAATAAAATTTTCTGATATACGGACAAAGCTTGACGCCGAGGGGATAACCCCTGACGTAATCATACTGAGCAATAGCCTTCTTATCACCTGGTTTTCCAACCATATCAGGAGCATAGATATGATGCTTGGAAGCTTTTTGAAGTCGAAAATATAAGCCATTCTATAGTGTGAGGTGAACAGTTGAAATTTCTGACAAAACTCATAGCGCTTTATTCCGTGATTTTCGGCTTGTGTGTTGTTATTCTCACGTATATTGTCTACCTCTCAAATCTCCAGATATTGGAAAAGCACATAAAAACAGAACTGGAAGTTCAGGCATTCCACACGATGGACAAAATAGACAGGATGCTGTTTGAAAGATATGCGGACATAAAGGTCTTGGCCGCTGATCCGGTCATCACATCACGGAGCCACACTCCGAAGCAGATTGAAGAGAGATTGAGTGCCTATCAGAGAGAATACAAGATATATGCCTCGCTCTCGTTCTTTACCCTGGACAGAGTGAGGATAGCGGATACCTCCGGGCGACAAGTGAGCAAACAGCGCGCCTTTGTGGAATACTGGAAAGACATCTCCGAGGGCAAAGAGTTTGTCATTAACGTCCATAAATCCATAACGCTTCACGAGATTGTGGTTCATTTTGTTCATGTCGTCAAGGACAAAACAGGAGTTCCATTCGGCGTGGTTGTTTCGAGAATGCCTGTTGAGGAATTGCACGACATCGTAAGTGCGGCTTCTACCATAGCTCAGGATTATGCAAGAATAGATCTGGTAAACAAAGACGGCCTGCTCATTTATTCCAAGGACAAGAAAGGCCTTTTAACAGATATTTCAGCCGATTGGGAAGTTGTCAAATCTGCTTTGGCATCAGGGCGCAACACCGGAAGCATCAGACATTCCTTTATGGAAGAAGAAGAGATCACCACGTTTGCCCGTGAAGCCGGGCATCTCGACTTTGCCGGGGATGGCTGGACGCTGATAATGTGCATTCCCACAAGAACGGCTTTTGCGCCTGCAGTTGAGATGAGAAATAGAATCATAGCAATTTCTGCAGGCCTTGGCCTTTTTTTTCTTGTGGTCATATTCTTTTTTTCACGCACGATTTCCCGCCCCATATTAAGGCTGAGAGATGCTGCCGTTGAGATTGCGGCTGGAAATTTCGACAAGAAGGTAGACATTGACTCAATGGATGAGGTGGGCCAGACAGCCCGGGAGTTTAACAATATGGCTGCGGATATAAAAAGATATATAACGGATCTGGAGAATACCGGAGCGGAGTTGAAGGAAGCACTTGCTAACGTTAAGACCTTGCACGGAATGCTGCCGATCTGCTCAGCCTGCAAAAAGATTCGGGATGACCAGGGCTACTGGAAACGGCTAGAATCCTATATCTCAGAGCATTCAGACGCGACATTCAGCCATGGCATATGCCCTAGATGCGCGAAGAAGTTATATCCGGAATATTACAAAGAAGAAAATTAATTTTTCATAACTGTAGAATGAACGCCGACAAAAACTCTCTACAAGCCTCTTGAGTGCATTAGGTACCTTGCGCCGTGCTTCGCAGGCGAGGTATTGTGACGTATTGACATTCTTTTAAAAGAAAAGGGGCCTGTGATTTCTACAGGCCCCTTCTGTTTCGTGATGGAAGTTTTATTTCTTTTTCTTTGGCGCTTCTTTTTGTACTTCCTTCGGCTCTTCCTTCAGAGGTTCTCTCTTCTGAGTCTCCGGCCAGTTATTAAGATCATGAGCGATGCTGTGGCACTCGCCGCATTTCTGGAACTTTCTCATAATGCCTGCTGCATGTGGCGAACCATGGCAGTCCTGGCATTTGGGTATTGCCCTGTGCTCTACCTGATGGCAGAATGCGCATGCCAGGGCATTGTGCTTGACCTTGCTGGCAGCGAGAAGGTCGAGGGCCTTCTTGTGGCATGCAGCGCAGTCTTTTGACGGAGTTTCAGAAGCATAGGTCACTTTCTTCGGCATGTGTGCCTTGTGACATTTTTTACAGTCGGCGACAACCATTTCCGCTGAGTGCGGTTTGTGGCACTGGGTACACTGCGGTACTTTGCGGTGGACACTGTGACAGAAGGAGCAGTCAAGGGCGCTATGCTTGCTCTTATGTTCGTTGAGCTGGCCAATTTGCTGTGTATGACAGGTGATACAGGCATCTGTTACTTTGCCTTCAAAAGAAATGTTCAAAGGCGTATGCGGGTTTTTGTGACAGCTCAGGCAGTTCTTAAGCTCGAAGTGGGGCTTCCCCATATGGCACTCGCTGCACTGGGGTATGGGTTTCTTGACTTTCGGCGGATGCCCGGCATGACAGCCAGTACACCCGACATCCTTATGCTTCCCGCCAGCTGCCGCAATGTCAGCCGGAGGAATATCGTGGCACTTCAGACAGTCTTCGTTCGACAGCGCGGCTTTTGTCTGGGCAGGCGCTGTGCCGGCATATGCCAGCAACACCGATATACACAGGACGAGAAATAATACGGTCAAAAAACTGCTACTTCTAAATGATTTCATACTCCCTCCTTACAAATTATTATTACGTGCTCCTGTCCTTCTGTGACAACCCTCATGCTCTATAAATCCCTTACAGAGTCGAGATTATGCCACAGTTTCCTGAAGCAGTCAACAGACATTCAGCAAAAAATTCCGGCTGCTGATGAAAATCGGCGCAGGAATCTTTCATTCCTTTTTCTGCGGCTCTTCCAGCGGCCGCGTCTCCGGCCAGTTATTCAGATCATGCGCGATTTTGTGACAGTCGCCGCATTTCGGGAACCTGGCCATAATACCAGCCGCATGTGGCACTCCATGGCACTCCGCGCAGGCGGGAATCATCCTGTGCCTTTCCTGGTGACACGATGCGCATGTCAGAGACTTGTGCCTGGATTCGCTGGCGCTGAGAAGATTGAGAGCGTTTTTGTGACATACGCCACAGTCCTTTGACGGGGTATCGGAAGCATAGATCACTTGCTGCGGCATATGCGCCTTATGACATTTTTTGCAGTCTGAGGCAACCATTTCCTCCGAGTGGGGGGTGTGGCACTGGGCGCACTGCGGGACCTGACGATGGACCGGATGACAGGCTGTACAGTCAAGAGCACTATGCCTGCTCTTATTGTCGCTGAGTTGGGAAACCTGCTGCGGATGGCAGGTGACACACGCATTTGTTACTCTGCCTGCAGGCGACATATGCAAAGGCGTATGCCCGCTCATGTGACAGTTGAGGCAGTCCTTAAGTTCGAAATGGGACTTTCCCTTATGGCACTGGATGCACTGCGGGACCTGGCGATGGACCGGGTGACAGGCGGCACAGTCAATGGTGCTATGCCTGCTCTTGTTCTCTCTGAGCTGAACATCCTGCTGTGTGTGGCAGTTCAGACAGACATCTTTGTCTGTTAAAGACATATTTAGTGGCATGTGCGGATTCTTGTGACAGTGGAGGCAGTTCTCAAGTTCAAAGTGGGCTTTCCTCGTACTCAGGTGGCACTTGCTGCATTTCTCGATCGGTTTCTTTACTACCGGCGGGTGGCCGATATGGCAGCCCACACATGGAACTGCCCTGTGCCTGCCCCCTGCATTTTTTATGTCATTTACCGGTCCGCTGTGGCATTTCACACAGTCTTCTTTTTTCGGCGGTTCATCCGGCAGGGCAGGTGAAGTGTCGGAATAAACCGGAAATGCCGATACCCCAGCGATCAGCAATACTATGACAATGAGGCTACCGCCTTTTAATGATTTCATCTTCCGTCTTCATGGATAATTCTTGACGCACTGCGGTCTTCAATATAACTACCCCTTCAGAAAAGGTAAAATTAACCGACATTATGTCACAGTTCCATGAAGCAGTCAACAGGACATGAAACAATTTCTCTCACTGTCTGCTCCCGGCTTTGGGATGCATGGGGAGCAAGAGCTGAACCAGATGAGAGCGTGAGGACAAACAGCCTGAGCCTTTTGACCTGCAATCTTCTGATCGCCGGTTTCGAGCTCAACCCGCTGAGTACCTTACGAATCAGCAGGTTCTGGTCATGGTATGCGGAATAACGATGGTGTAGTCTGCCAGGC
Source organism: uncultured Nitrospira sp. (assembly GCA_963746295.1). GTDB lineage: Bacteria > Nitrospirota > Thermodesulfovibrionia > Thermodesulfovibrionales > UBA6898 > JAOUFP01. The sequence goes on from CAVVAQ010000005.1 coordinate 96,233, forward strand.
CCCCATAGTCATCAGCAAATTCGAGTGTATTTGCTGTAACAGCGGTAATCGTCGCAACCCTGAGGTCTTTCGAAGCCCTCCTGAGATACCAGCAGATTCCGCCATATTTCCGCGCGTGGTATTCACCATGAAAATGCATGAACAGGTCTCCGGCTTTCAGGTTCATGAGGATAAAGTGGGCCATGGTCGCGTCCTTGATCGCCTGGGCAGCAAGAAAGTTCTTCGCCCTGATGCCGTGGGCAACACTCAGGTCGAGGAGATCGCGGTAGGTGGGTGACTTTAGATTGAGACGAATCGGCAATGGCGCGATCCACCGCTTTGCCTCGTCAGGCAGTCCGGTGAGGGCCTTCAGTCCTTTGCGGGCGGCAAGGCTCGCGTATCTCCGCGGCACATTCGTGGCGATGAACCGAAGACCGTGGACCTTTGCGAATTCGACAAGCGGACGATAGTCAGTCTCGTAGTTGTCCCAGATCTTTGCCTCCTTCTTCAGGTGATCGTCGCCGATTGTCCCCGCAAGATATTCATCGAGAATGATCTGGTCATCAGCCTCAAACATCTCAGCGCCGAGGACCAGTGATCTCTTACGCACTGCAAAGAGGTCTTTCGTGACCTCAAGCTGCAGCCAGTGAACAATCGGGTTGTCATGCAGCTCGCCGAAGAGGACAACCGTGACATCGCCCAAATGACCGAGCATCTCTGCATAGGTGATCCCCTGGCCGTTCCCGTCATAGAGCCTGTAGGCCGGTTTGTCATGAACGCAGGTGTCTTGACTCAGCATAGCCATTCCTCCTGAAAACTGCCTTGTATTTTTCCCCGCACCGGCCATGGTCTGGACCTATTTCCCCTTTTTTCTTCTCTCTGTAATCGTTTCACCCCCGATGCCCCAGTTATCCGTGTCCACCTCATCAATAACTACAAATGTAGTCTGCGGATTTTTTCCCAGGACGTCGCGAAGCAGATCTGTCACACCGCTGATGACCTTTGTCTTCTGCTCTGCGGTTGCGCCTTTTGTGATCCTGATGTTTACATACGGCATATTTTCTCTCCTTCCGGAAATATTCTTTCCCTTTTTTATCAAGGTAAATGGTGTGCAGGTAATAATTCCGTAATGCGGAATTGCGTCAAAAGATGAAGGCTCACGGCCTCCTTCTGATTCTTCACGTTTTACCGCCCGCTGATGACCTGTAAGTCACATTACCCTTACTCTGATCAGAGACAGTTACCCGGTTTGCGGTTAATTTCTGTTTCTGATTAGAAGTGATACCCGTTGACGAATTATAATCTACGCCGGTGTTATAAACGCTGTTCTGAGCCGAAGAGGAACTCCCGGTCACACTGACATTCTGTTTCTGTTTTTGCAATGCCGCGGCTTTCATTTCTTCAGCCTTCTGCTTTTTCTCCCTATCCCGGAGTACCTGCGCATCCTTTGCTTTTTCCCACGTTCGCAAGTCCTCCTCAAGTCCGGACAGCGTTGACTGATCTACCATCGGGGCTGTCCTGTAAACGAGTAAGTCCTCGTCCGTAAATACCTTTTGTCCTTCGGCCTGAGCAGGAGAAGCAGAAAAAAGAAGGTAGAGCAGAATCACAGACAGCGCCGCGTAAAAGCATAGACGCCAGGGGCCGGGGGGAAAAACCGGATATGGTCCGGCACTATGGGAAAACCTGCGAGAAAATAAAAAACTGCGGAAATCCTTGCGGCAGATGAAATCAGGCCTCACTGTTATCAGTCCCTCCATTTCTTCTCCCTGTCTCTTTGAACCACTCAGAAAATATCATACGCCATTAAACGCAAAAGAACAACAGCGAAAGAAGTGAATAGTAAAACGCGAATGGCAATTGAAAATAATACTGAAAAATAAAGCGCAAGAGGCAAAGCCGCAAGCCTGGCAAGCTGTCAGGCTTCAATTCTCTTAGTTCCTGCCTGAGAGCTGACCACTCTCATTTGACACAGAGATCAGAAAGTGATATAATCCTCCTAGTATCGGCAAAAGAGGAGGAAGGAACATGGCAAAGACTATTACGTATGAATGCGAGTTGTGCGGTTCAAAAATTGCAGTTTCAAAAACATCTGAGACAGTTGAATTGAGCCCCATTTACTGCTGCAGCAGTGAGGTGAAAAAAGTGTCCCCAGGGAAAAGACCTGCGGCACCAAAAAAGAAGGTGTCGAAGAAAGTTGTGAAAAAACCGGTTGTCAAAAAGCCGGCTAAAAAGAAGGTTTGATAAAACAGCGCCTTTCGTATAAATGTTGAAAATATTCAGCGCAATCCAGGGCGCCTCTCTGCGTCGCAGACTGGTCAGGCAGGAGTCAGGAAAAGCAACCGTTATCCGGGGCAAAGCACTCTGTAAGAAAAAAACTTACTTGAAGCTCTTCCATGAAAAGCCTGAATTCAGGATGTTCCCCGAGGAGGAGGCGGCCAGCCTTTATCAGACGTTCAACTGCTTCCCTTTCAAGATAAAAGCTGGTCGACAGATGCTTCAGAAAGCTCTTCTCGTCATTGTCCCTCAGGTTGTCAAAGGAGAGGTCGACCACATAGAGGTTCATCGTTCCGCCTGCGAGATCAGGTACCCTGGCCCCTTCCCCGCAGTGTTCCTCGATCAGATGCCTGCATGCTTCGATGTTTCTCTGGGCCTCTATCCTTGCCGCAAACATCTGTTTGATCGATTCGACAGTCTCAAAGGAATAGTTGTCCATTGAGACGGTGCAGGTCTTCAGAGCCACCGTGGCCAGCCCCGGAGGGCTTTCATCCCGGTCAATCGTCTGCTGCGGTTCGGTCCTGGCATTGACAACAATTACGAGGAAATTCCTGATTGTTCCGTTGTTGATCTTCTTCCGTATACCACCCCTGACAAAAAGATCGTGTACCGCCCGCAGACCGATATTGTCCGCAAGCCCGCCATCCATCAGATGGAGATAGGGATGCCGTTCCTTATCAGCATAGAGGATGTTGTTCAGGGTCCTGTAATAACGTTCCCTGTTGTTCCAGAAGTCCTTCAGCGCCATCCCGTCGCTGACCGGCATCTGGTAATTGTCCGGATAGGGATAATTGACAAGGCTTACCGGAGAAAGAAGAATGGGAAAGGCAGAGGAGGCTGCAACAGCCCTGGCTATCGGGTAGGAAGATATATCAGAGCCGATGTAGTTAAACTGATCGCCGGTAAATTCGAAGCGGCTGCCCTGATACAGGGTGGTTGCGTTTATTATGAGAAAGGGCCTCTTTTTCCTGTCAGCCAAATTCTGAAAGGTTTTGGATTCGAATACAGTCTTGTCGTAGAGTTCAGAAGCGAGGTCTATCCTGCTGAAATAGGGAGAGATGACGCGAAACAGGTTTGCAGGGTTCAACAGCCTGAAAGCGATCTCCCTCTCGATATCGCGGTACAGGAACCGCTCCCTGAAGTCCTCGAATATCCTCTCCCCGAAGAGGGCGTAATAGGCCCCGGTAAAGGAGCCGCCGGAGACGGTCGAGATCAGATCCACCTCATCGAGGAGGGTCTTATCGGTCCCCGGCAGACGGGTCTCCCTTAATCCTTCGAGCACGCCAAAAGAAAAAGCCGCGGCACGGGTGCCTCCGCCGGAAAAAGTGAGGACCACAAAGGTCTCATCAGCCTCCCCGGGCTGGCTGAACGTGTCAAAAGAGTAGGACTCGTTCTGATATATGTCACTGAGAGGCTGGTTTATCTGATAATGCGCGCATGAACTGATAAAGAAAAGTGCAACAACCAGCACCAGGAGAAAATAGTTTACTCTTCTAGATTTTCTCAAACCTGACCACCCTGGGATAGAGTTCAGAAGTCCTTCTGAGGATAAATTCACAAATCTCTGGAGAGAAGTCAGGAGGACCCACCAGCGTGACCGCATGGCTCCCTGATTCGAGTTCGAGCAACTGATTTGTCATCCCCTCCCCGATGTCGTCTACAATAACCCCGCGTGATTCCGGAAACTCTACCAAAAGATATTCCATGGTGTTTTACCCTCTCTCCTCAACCCTGCCCATTGAGATATGAAGATCATAGGAGAAACAGTGCAAAAGCGCAACAGCAAAAAAGCGCCTCCGGATTTTTTCCAAAAGCCTGCTGACGGATATATAATGAGTTAGGAACAAGGAGGGCACGTTGAAAGAACAGGATCCGGCGGTCGATATTACCAAAGGAAGCACGTGGGAGAATATCTGGCGCATGTCATGGCCCATGCTGCTTGTCATGTTCTTCAACTTCCTCGTCGGTCTCACCGACATCTATGTTGCCGGCTTTCTCGGGCCTGAAATACAGGCGATCGTGGGCTTTGTCAGCCAGTTCTATTTTTCGATTATTATCGTGGCAAACGCGATCAGTATCGGCACAGTAGCGCTGTTCTCAAGGGCTGTCGGCGCGGGCAGGCCTGAAGATGCCCTCTCAGCAGCACGGCAGTCTCTCCTCTTCGGGAGTGTCTGCGCACTTCTGCTTACGGTTGCCGGTCTTCTGTTTCGTCAGCAGATCATAGCGCTGGCAGGTTTCAGCGGAACGATCCGGGAGTTCGCGGAGCAGTTCTTTACAATATTTGTTTTCGCACTGGCGCCGAACTATATTGTCATACTGTCAAACGCAATTTTCCGAGCGGGGGGCGAAGTACGCCTGACTCTCATCGCAATGTCCGCCATCAGCGTGATCAATATCGCGCTGAATTTTCTCCTCGTCTTCGGACCCTCTTCCTTCCCCGGCTACGGCTACAGGGGGATCGCCCTCGCGACCGCGTCATCGATGTACGCCGGGATGGTCATAAGCATCGGCCTCTTCAGACAGAGCCGGTGGAAAAGTATCTTTTCAGGCAGATGGCATATCTCCCCTGATCTGGTCAGAAAGATTTTTCTTCTGAGCTGGCCAGCGGCCCTTGTCCAAATATCGTGGAACCTCAGCAACATCCTCCTCTACAATATCCTCAGCCGCCTTCAGGAAGGGAACATCACGGCCATGGCCGCGCTTACCAACGGTCTGAGAATCGAGGCCATTATCTATCTCCCTGTCTTCGCGCTCAACATGGCCGCGTCAGTGCTTACCGCCCAGAACCTTGGGGCAGAGGCCTCCGGCAGGGCGGAGAAGATAGGCTGGAAGATCTCTCTTTCAGGGGTCGTTTTCGTCAGTGTTTTGTCACTGCCGATCTTCCTCTGGGCCGCTGAAATTTCCTCTCCGGTGGCAAAGGACCAACAGGTGCTTGCCGAGACAGTACGCTACCTCAGAGTCACAATGCTGTCCGAGCCGTTTATGGCGCTCAGCGTTATTCTGGCTGGCTGTCTGCAGGGCGCCGGAGACACCAGGGGGGTAATGTTCGTCATTGTGGCAGCGCTCTTCCTTGTCCGCCTGCCGCTCGCGTACATCCTCGCGATAGCAGCGGGGTACGGAGCCTTTGGCGTCTGGGTGGCCATGGTCAGTTCCATGTGTTTTCAGGGCATTGCCATGACAGCGCGCTTTAGAAAAGGACGATGGAAAGAAATAAAGCTCTGAGGATGAAGGTGCCGGCAACGGAGCCCAAGCAACCGTCCGGGACAAAGGGTCAGCGCCTCCCGTTAACCCGAAAGCTGTTATATTTATGGATAATGCAGGCTGGTGATGAGAATCCTCTTTTGTTCTCATCACAACATCATACTATAATGGGAATAACAGGAATCGCTGTACTACTTTGAAAATACGGTATAAATTTTAGGGAAACATGCAGATGAAACAGTCTTATGTACTTCGGTGCAATTCCTGCGGGACGCTTAACCGTGTCCCGCTAGAAAAGGCAAAAGACCGGCCCGTATGCAGCAGGTGCAGGAAGATGCTCGAATTCCCGAGTCACCCCCTCTTCGTAACATCCGCCACCTTTGACCGTGAGGTGCTTGAGTGGCCCGGCCTGGTTCTCGTGGAGTTTTTCGATGAATGGTGCCATTACTGTCAGCAAATAGCTCCATACCTGGAGAGGCTTGCAGCAAAGAGACAAGGGCACCTGAAGATCGCCAAAATTGATATGAAAAAAGACCCTTCACTGTCATCCCGTTACAATGTCAAAGGCGCGCCAACTTTTCTTCTCTTCAGAGGCGGGAATCAACTCGCGCGTCTTGATGGATCGCCAGGAAATGCTGATGATCTGGAGCAATGGATTCTCTTCTCATCGATCAAAAAATCCTGAAATGCGCCAGCGAAGAGAAAACCATTGCCTTGACAAGAGAAAACCATTGCCCTTGCACATTCATTGTAATCTGATATAATTTGAATATATGTAATCTTCAGGAGGAAAAAATGGCTATCAGGAAAACAGTACAGAAGAAAACCGCAGTCACCAAAAAAGTGAAAACTTCTTCCAAAGCACCAGCAAAAAAGATTTCTCCCCGGAAAAAGAAAAAAATGGAGCCTGGCGCAGGATATGAGTGCTCTGTGTGCGGTCTTGCAGTTTCCGTAGACAGGGTGTGCGGATGCGGCGACGTCTGTGACATCGTATGCTGCGGCAAGCCGATGCAGAGGATATAGCAGGGAGATAAGGAGAGACCGCATAAAGGTTTTTTCCAGATGTCCCGATATCGCTAAAGTATAAGTCCGGGAAAACAGGTTTATATGGTGCCCTTTGTATCGATCATCCGGAAATGCTGCTCAAATATTTTCCGGAAATGGAAGCCGTAAATCGAAAGGGTTATAACTAGAGGAAAGACCCCGGGGCTGCCTGAAGAGGGACCAGAAAAAAAGCCTCCAGTAATAGAGCCTTCCCTTCGCGATTATCCCCAGAATAAAAACAGACTTCAGCCCCGCCTTCAGATAGCTGTATCGCACATGAAAGACCTTTTTCTGCTTTGGGCTATACTCTCCCAGGAACTTTTTGACCCGCTCGTAGTAATGCTTCGGGGAATAGATGGTGTCGATGATTTTCTTGTACCCGGTAATCAGCATTTCATAGCTCATCTTCGGTACGAAGTTCATCGAAAAATCCGTGTTGTCCCCGGTCATCGCCTTCACCAGCCTGTTCTCCCTGACTATCCGGTCGTAGAGGTTTGTCCCGCGGGGCGCGTTGAGCAGGCCCACCATGGCGGTCGCTATCCCGCTCTCCTGGATAAACTCGATCATCCTCTCGAATATCGATGCGGGGTCTTTATCAAAACCGACAATAAATCCGGCCTGCACCTCAAGGCCGGAGCGCTGTATCTTTCTGACACTCGCAAGCAGGTCCCGGTTTCTGTTCGGTATCTTTGCGCATTCCGCAAGACTCTCTTCATTCGGTGTTTCGATGCCGACAAAAACAGTATCGAACTGGGATTTCACCATCATCCGCATAAGCTCCTCGTCATCGGCAAGGTTGATGGAGGCCTCGGTATAGAGGGAAAATGGATATCTTCTCCGCTCCATCCATTCTATGATCGCCGGAAGTATCTCTTTCTTCAGCTTCGCCTTATTGCCTATGAAGTTGTCGTCCACAAAGAACACCCCTCCCTTCCAGCCGAGGCTGTAGAGCGTCTCCAGTTCAGCGATCACCTGAAGGCTCTCCTTTGTCCTCGGGACACGGCCGAGTAGCGAGGTGATATTGCAAAATTCACAGTCAAACGGACACCCTCTCGAATACTGGATGTTCATGGAGGCATAATGCTTCATATTGATCAGCTCCCAGAGTGGGACCGGAGTCGTCGAGACATCTGCCCTTTCATCAGATGCATAGATATGCCGGGGACGTCCCTTCCCTACATCAGCCAGGAATTGCGGGAGTGTTATCTCTGCCTCGTTCAGTATCAGGTGGTCCACCTGCGCGAAATCTTCATAGTCATTGCTAAAGAGCGGACCTCCTGCCACGACCCTGACACCCATGGTTCTGCATCTGCCGAGCACAGATTTCACTGATTCTTTCTGGACCGACATCGCACTCAGAAAAACATAGTCGGCCCAGAGCAGGTCCTTGTCCTTCAGCGCGCTGACATTCATGTCAACAAGCCTCTTTTCCCATTCACAGGGAAGCATCGCTGCCACAGTCAGCAGGCCAAGAGGCGGATTCACCGCTTTTTTTGATATGAATTTCAGGGCGTAGGAAAAACTCCAGAACGTATCAGGGTACTCCGGATATACAAGAAGGATCTTCACGTAAAATTCCTTGCTGAGGTTATCAAAAAGCAGCAGACTCGTTTATCATGATCTGCAGCAGACAATTCTCTTTCACAATAGAATTACTGTTTTAGTATACCACAATCCGGAGAAACGTCAGAAGATTATGTTTTAGGAGATGGGCGGCACCGGGCGATACGCATGCCTGCTGCCGGAGAACCGTTTTACAACTCGATAATAAAGCTTTCCCGCCGGTGAAAATCTGCCTGCGGGCCGGGATGGGTCAGCGCCCAGTAGGTTAGCCGGCCGTCTATGGACTTGATGACTGCGCTGAGGGCTGCCTGTAATACCTGATCTGAAGGGATAAGCCTTTTCAGGTCAATCTCCGCGGAGAGCCGAAAGACGTCAGGCTGGGAGTGAACGCTGAATGGAAGGGTCCTGAATGCCGGCTCTTCCTGCATGCCCTGACGATAGGATGTGAAACGGTAGACATTCCAGTGGCCAGTTGGAGAGAGGTTGAATTCCCAATACCGGTCTGAATCTTTTGCGGCGACAAAGAACTCAAAACAGGTTTCTACCCACAGAACGTTTCTGCGGAGCGGATTTTCCGCAGGCACGGGAATAAGGAGGTTCCTCAGAGGCCCTATGAGTATATAAGCGACAGTTAAGGTATTGAAACTCCGGCTGATGTTTCCGGTGATCTTTACATCGGGAGGAAGGTCCGCTGTCAGGAATGGTTTCAAAGAAAACCTCCTGCTCTTCATCTGAGCTCCCGGATAAGGCTGCGAATGGCAGGTTCCTGTGATTCGATACTTTCGGTGAGCCTGAACTGGACAAGTGCCCTGGCAAGATTATGTTCCGGCCGTCTGACCCTGAAATAGACATCGCCTTCCAGATAGTCGGTAAAGAACCTCAGCCCGAGTTCAAAAGGCAGAAGCCGGACAGAATCATAGAGATAGTAAATGTCTTCTTCAGTGAGGAACTCCCTTGCCATGGAGAGATAGCCTTTCAGGACAGCAGAACAGAGGTCGGTGTCGAAATGAACAGCCTCCCATTCTTCAGTCTCTTCACCCAGGGGATTACAACCTGAACGAAGACAGTCGCCGATATCATAATGGACCAGCCCGGGCTTGACCGTGTCCAGATCAACAATACTGATCGCCTGGCCGGAGACAGTATCCAGCAGGATGTTATTGACCTTTGGATCGCCATGGATCGGGCGCAGGAACAGTCTGCCCTCTGCAACCGCATCTTCAAGGACATGAGCCCAGTCGCTCCGCTCCCTTACGACCTTGAGGCAATAATTTACTTCAGGGGAAACGTCCGGGCGACATTTCAGCAGCACCTCATCATAATGCCGGAGATAGCGGGGAGTGATGTGGAAACCTTCCAGGGTATCGGCAAGTCTGTCAGGAGGCAAGTCACTGAGGAGGGTGTGGAAGATGCCGAGCGCATATCCGACTTCTCCCGCATGACCGGCGTCTTTGATCGTATCAAACGATTGAGAGCCTTCAATAAAGCTGATAGCGCGCCAGAACGACCCATCAGGATCAACCCAATGGTCCCTGCCGTCATGCGCCAAAAGCACCCGCGGGACCTTCCAGCAGCGGCCGGTAATAAGAGAGACATTCTCCAGCCGCCGGCAGAAATGTTCCGTGGAAATGCGCATGTTCCGCATAACCAGTTCAGGCCTGCGAAACACCTGTGTATTGATCTGTTGCAGGACAAAGTGTTCTTCCCCGTGCCTGTCGAGTGTTACCAGATAGGTGTTATTGATGTTCCCATTGCCAAACTCCCGGACATCAATGACCTTGTCCTGTAACGCAAATTTTTCCGCTACAGCAAAAAGCGTCTCCATAATTTCCCCGCAAATGAAGTTTTATTATGCAATGATTCAGAGATATACGATATCATCAGAAAGCGAGGTGAGCCTTTCGCAGCCCTTTTCAGAAATAGCAAAGGTGTTCTCTATTCCAACAGCGCCTTTGCCGGGAAAGAGGAACTTCGGCTCAATGGCCAGGACATTTCCTTTCCTGAGAGACGCAGTAAACTTCAGCGCGAGTACAGGCAGTTCATCCAGTTCAAGCCCTACTCCATGTCCCACGAACTTCGCCTGGTCGCCGGAAGGGCCCATGAAGTTTTTGCCCAGTCCTGCATCAGCGGCCTTCTGCGCAGCTCCCCTGAAAAGGTCTTCGCAGACTTTACCGGGCGCCAGGTTATCCGTGAGCCATGACTGAATGTCCAGAGATACCCTGAAGGCCCTTTCCATTTCAGGATCGAGACTGCCGGAACAGAAGATGCGCGTCATATCAACGATATATCCATTATAGGAGCCTCCATAATCCACAATAACCGGATCCCCTTCCCTGATAACATCTGCCGAAGGTCCGTAAGGCGCGGCGGTCCAGTGTCCTCTGCCAGTGACCGGGCCGTCAAAGCATCCGCCGAGCGCAGCGTTTTCACCTGCTACCGCGATCCCGGTTATCTCCTGATTAAAGCCGCGGATGCGGAGATACCCGCCTATACCCGTCTTCCGCAGAGAGTATTCAAACTCTGCGGCAAGATCAAGCTCACGCATACGGGGCCTGAAGATTTCAGGTATCCTGCTGAAGGCCTCTGCGAGCATGCTGCCGCTCCTGCGCATCTGTTCAAGCTCCCAGGCAGACTTCACTGCCCGCAGCTCACGGTTGATCGCTGAGATGTCTGTAAATTCAGTTCCCGGAAGGAGGTTCCGGTAAAACGTGAAATGCTGGACAGGAATCACGTCAAAGGTAAGGCCGATCCTCCCGGCGTTTTTCCCGAAAATCCCTGGAAGGTCCTTGCTCGAAGGGAAAGGACGAACATCTTCCAGGCTGCTCTCCTGCTGTGCGCGGCTGAAACTCTTTCTGACCAGCAGGACCGGTGCGCTGTCCAGCGGTACCCAGAGCGCACTGTTCTGACGGGTGCCGCTGAAGTAAAAAACATCGACTGCGTAGTTAAAGAGAGCGCCGTCGAGGTTTGCAGCCGCGAGCCTCTTTTTGAGGTTCTCTGTCCTCTCCCTGATCTCTTCCTTTGGAATCATGGCGTCCATTGTTTGAGTACTATTATACGAAAATAACGATGATTAGTGTCTGTACACGCACTCGGGTCTGTCATCAATTGGATGCAGGACAATAAACAGAATAATCTTGACAACCCGGATGTTCTGTACTACCATGCTAATTAGGAATCATTCCGAACATGAAACCTCGCGTAAGATCGAAAGAACTCGAACAGAAGCTGATAGCACATCTCCGGGAGAAGGGGTACAAATTGACCCCGCAGAGGCTTGAGATCATCCGCATCTTATCACAGGACACGTCCCACCCGGGGGCAGTGGATATATTACGGAAAGTCAGGGAAAAGTCACCCCAGATCAGCATGTCAACAGTCTATTACACACTTGATATGCTCAAGAGGGAGGGCCTGATAGGGGAACTGGAATTTTATGACAGGGACAACCGCTATGACATCAATGCAGAAGACCATATCAATCTCATCTGCAGGAACTGCGGAAAGATCGAGGATTTTATGGGGCCGTTACCCTACTCCCATAAAATAATAGAAGAGCAGACCGGATTCCTGGCCGAGGGGATGCGGTTTGAATATTACGGATATTGCAAAGGGTGCAGGGGCAAGAAGAAACAGTAAGGTTTTTCTTCCGGGCGTTTTGGAATAATCCTCATTTAGTCAGCAGGCTCGGACAGGAAATCCTTCCCGCTGATATTAACGTCAGTATCCTGCCTGTGGCAGAAGAGAAGAAACTGGCGAAAAAAGCTGATTACTTGCTGTACAAACCCAAAACTGAAAGGAGAACAAAAATGAGCGAAGAAAGCAAATGCCCGGTAACGGGCAAATCCGGCAGAACCACTGCCGGCCGAGGCACATCGAACCGCGACTGGTGGCCCAACCAACTGAACCTGGACATCCTGCACCAGCACGCGCCAGCCTCCAACCCGATGGGCCCTGATTTCAACTACGCCGAAGAATTCAAGAAGCTTGATCTGGCCGCGGTGAAGAAAGACCTGGCCACGCTGATGACCGACTCGCAGGAGTGGTGGCCCGCCGACTGGGGCCACTACGGCGGCCTGTTCATCCGCATGGCCTGGCACAGCGCCGGCACCTACCGCACCGCTGACGGACGCGGCGGCGGCGGCACCGGCAACCAGCGTTTTGCGCCGCTCAACAGCTGGCCCGACAACGTCAACCTGGACAAGGCGCGCCGCCTGCTCTGGCCCATCAAACAGAAATATGGCAACAAAATCTCCTGGGCCGACCTGATGATCCTGGCCGGCAACGTGGCGCTGGAGTCGATGGGCTTCAAGACCTTCGGTTTCGGCGGCGGCCGCGTCGACATCTGGCAGCCCGAGGAAGATATCTACTGGGGCAACGAAGACACCTGGCTGGGCGACAAGCGCTACAGCGGCGACCGCGATCTGGAGAATCCGCTGGCTGCCGTGCAGATGGGCCTGATCTATGTGAACCCCGAAGGTCCCAACGGCAACCCCGACCCCGTGGCTTCGGGCCGCGATGTGCGTGAGACCTTCGCCCGCATGGCGCATGAACGACGAAGAAACCGTCGCGCTCGTCGCCGGCGGACACACCTTCGGCAAGGCGCACGGCGCGGGCGACCCGAAACTGGTCGGCCCCGAACCCGAAGCTGCCCCGCTCGAAGAAATGGGCCTGGGCTGGAAGAACAGCTTCGGCACCGGCAAGGGCGTGCACACCACCACCAGCGGCATCGAAGGCGCCTGGAAACCCAACCCCACCCAATGGGACATGGGCTACTTCGACATGCTCTTCGGCTACGAGTGGGAACTGGTCAAAAGCCCGGCTGGCGCTCAACAATGGCAGGCCAAGGATGTGCAAGCCGGAACACATGATTCCCGACGCCCACGACCCATCGAAGAAGCACGCGCCGATGATGACCACCGCCGACCTGTCGCTGCGCTTCGACCCGATCTACGAACCCATCGCGCGCCGCTTCCACCAAGATCCCGCAAGCCTTTGCCGACGCCTTCGCCCGCGCCTGGTTCAAGCTGACCCACCGCGACATGGGACCCAAGGTCCGCTACCTCGGCCCGGAAGTCCCGGCCGAAGACCTGATCTGGCAGGACCCGCTCCCCGCTGTCGATCACCCCTTGATCGACGCCAAGGATATCGCCGACCTCAAGGCCAAGATCCTGGCTTCGGGCCTGTCGGTGTCGGAACTGGTTTCCACCGCCTGGGCTTCGGCCTCCACCTTCCGCGGCTCGGACAAGCGCGGCGGCGCCAACGGCGCGCGCATTCGCCTGGCGCCGCAAAAGGATTGGGAAGTCAACCAGCCTGCGCAACTGGCCAAGGTGCTCGGCACGCTGGAAGGCATCCAGCAGGCCTTCAACAGCGCCCAGACGGGCGGCAAGAAAGTCTCGCTGGCTGACCTGATCGTGCTGGGCGGCTGCGCGGCGGTTGAAGCGGCGGCCAAGGCTGCCGGTCACGCGGTGGAAGTGCCCTTCACCCCGGGCCGCACCGACGCCTCGCAGGACCAGACCGATGTGGAATCGTTCGCCGTGCTCGAACCCGAGGCCGACGGTTTCCGCAACTACCAGAAGACGGCCTTCACCGTCTCCGCCGAGGAAATGCTGGTGGACAAGGCGCAGCTGCTGACCCTGAGCGCGCCCGAGATGACCGTGCTCGTCGGCGGCCTGCGCGTGCTGGGCGCCAACGTCGGCGGGTCGCAGCATGGCGTGTTCACCAAACAGGCCGGCAAGCTGACCAACGACTTCTTCGTCAACCTGCTCGACATGGGCACCGTCTGGAAGCCCACTTCCGAAGCCGCGGACACCTTCGAAGGCCGCGACCGCAAGACCGGCGAACTCAAGTGGACCGGCACCCGCGTGGACCTGGTCTTCGGCTCCAACTCGCAGTTGCGCGCCCTGGCCGAGGTCTATGCGCAGGACGATGCGAAGGAAAAGTTCGTGCGTGACTTCGTCGCGGCCTGGAACAAGGTCATGAACCTGGACCGCTTCGACCTGATCTGATCGTGGCATAAAGGTCTTCATGGGCTTCTGAGGGGACGGCAAGAAAACAGTCAGCTAACGCTCCGGTTCCAGCGGACGGCATACCGCCGCCGCTGAACCGGAGCGCATTACTGGAGACTTCTCTGGAAAACCTTCACTGTTGCAATAATTTGAACCGCGCGAGTTCGGAGGTACTCACCGGCACCATACTTTGATGAACATGGTAACAGGTATCCCCCTGTGTTTCAGCTGACTTTATACGCGATCAGCACCCCGTCCCGAAGCGGCACGATTGATGTAAAGAACTCTTTATGACTGAACATGTAGTTATTGAACTCTTTTATGCCGAGGGTCTCCTTGTCTCTGCTTCTTCCCGTTACCTTTCCGTACCATAAGGCGTTATCAGCAATCACGAGGGCGTTCCTGTTCAGGTTGGGAAGGAGTCTCTTTACCGCAGCGGTATACTGGTGCTTGTCTATGTCGATGAAAAGGATATCAATATTCCTGTATTCCTGTGCCAGGTCAAGCGCGTTGCCGACCCTGAACTCTGCCTTTCGTATAAGGCCCGCCTCCTGAAAGACCTTTTGGGCCTTTTTGCTGTTTTTCTCATCATAATCTGTCAGTACGACCCTGCCCCTGCCAAGGGCCTTCGCAAACCAGTACGCGGAGTAGCCATAACCTGAGCCGAGTTCAACAATGAGCCGGGGATTTTTCAACTTTGTAAGGGTATAGAGCAGCCTTCCGACCAGTCTGTCTACAATCGGGAAATCTCTCCTTTTTGCTTCCCTCTCCATTCCGAGAATAAGCCGGTCATCTTCACAGGAAAGCTTCATAAGATATGTATTGATTCCAGGATCAGTTATCAGTGCCATTCGGTAATCTCCTTTGAATGAGTCGGTCTGTAGTGCGGAGGAAGGGGCTCCCAGTTCATCGTGCTGCGGATCCCGGAAACATCTTTCTCTTCAGCGCGATCGGACCGAAAAACCGGAAACGAATATTTAAATACCCCCAGCAGAATAACCACAATGAAACGTTCCGACTGTTATAGAGCCGAAAGCATGAGAATAAACGTCTTAAGCCGCTCGGCCTGCTCATCATCCATAGTGACGAACTCAAACCCGAGATGGTACTTTTTTTCTGATTCATACGTAACCGGTTTGCAGGATGTGACCCGTATCATGCACTTGACAGGCTTATCAGGGTTGTCGGGCAGAAAAATCCGTGCGATTCTCTCGCTTCCGGGTTCCATAGTGTTCCATGACTCAGCGAGCAGCCCCTTATAACTGAGATTGATAGCGGTTAGTGATTCTGCGTAGCTCAGGCGGGCAGTCATATCTGATGCCTTCACGCGTACTGTCCGGGTGCTTTCGCAATCTTCGCCGCAGGCGAGTGTCATAAGGTCCTGGCGTTCGTCCTCGAGCCGTATCCCCGCAAAAAACAGGGTGTCTACCTGTCCGCGCGGATTGGCCGACCATCCGGCAAAACGCTCCCATAGCGACGTCCCCTGGAGGACCATGAGCGATCCATTGCTGCCTATCGTCACGGTGCACGGACTTCCCGGCCTAAGACGCATCGAGGCTTTCACACCGATACCCGACTTGCTCAGGTCAGTCACCTGGGCGCTTGTTTCAGTCATGACCTCGACACGGATTTCATCTCCCTTCAGGGGGATCCTCTTATACTGCCGCCGTGCGTCCATGGAAGGCCCTCCTGCCGGTCACGAAGTTTCCGGAAAATCTTCCTGCCGGCAGAGTCCGGCAACTCTTATCACTCTTGATCATTGAAAATATCATACGCCAAAAGAAGACAGAGCGCAACCGCAAAAAGCCCATAGTCAAATAATCATAAGGAGAGGAGACTGTCGAATCCCGGCAGACACTCTTTCAAAAGCTCATACAGCAGTGTGGATTTACGGGCCAAAGAACCATCTCTTCCAATTCCAGAAATGTATCAGTTTATGGGTAAAGGCTGTGTCTCTCAGCTTTTCAGCAATCTCTTTCAGTTCCTGGCTGCTCTTCTCTATCTCCCTGAACTGCACCTTGTCGATCCCGCCGGCAAGGATAAACTGCCTGATCTTTTCGATCTCCCCGCTGTCAAGCCATACCCCATGCCTGCCACACTCATCGGTAATTACACCGGATATGCGGGCATAATTTTTTTTCACCATAAGCTTTCCGCATCGCGCGCACGGAATGTAGGCAGTGTCTCCAGACAGAGGGGGGCGGCTATATTCTTTTGTGAGCTTCTCTTCCCTGTATACGTTTGATTCCGCTGTAAGGATATCAAACTCACCCCGGTCAAGCCAGAGGCCGCCGCATTGGGGACAGCTGTCAATCTCTATGTCATCCTTCCGCTTCACTTCGAGAGAGACTCTGCACCTCGGGCAGACCGGACTTCCGGAAATTTTCTCATCTCCAAGCCTTCCGCCGCAGAAAGGGCAGAGCGCGCTTTTGGGGTTTACGTCTCTCCCGCACTCGGAACATTTTATAAGCTCTTTCATCTCATGTCCTCGGCTGTCCATTTCATCTAAAATACACTCTTGCCGACAAACTTTTCAATCCACGGTAAACACTGTGTGCCACAGGAGATGAATCGACGACTGACGGACAGTGCCCTATGCGGCATATTCACCAACCTGTCTTCTCCTGTTTCTGTCTCCCCTCCTCTCTCATGAGCAGTAAATATGCCTATGCCTATCTGGCGTTTTATCCCAGCCTCTGTTTGACTCTGTCTGACAGACGTGATATTTTATTAGCGCTATGGAGAAATATTTCCGGATATGTTCTATGGCTATCGCCTTATTTCTGTTACCCGTGGCAGGATTTTCATTTGAGGGGCCGCTTCAGGTAAAGAATCATTTCCCGCTGTTCCATTATCTGGACACGCCGGTGCTTGAATCAGCAGTTACTGAAAGCGCGTTCAGCCTGAGGGTTTCACATTCGAGCATGTTCATGATGAGGGACTCTGCTGACTGGACAGTCAATCTGGATATGGAGATGACTGAGCTTAACTTGAAATATCAGAGGGACATACCGGACATGTTCGAGGTCGGTATCGAGGTCCCGGTGCTGATTTTCAGCAGCGGTTTTCTTGATGGTTTTCTGGAGGGCTATCACGAGACATTCGGGTTTTCGGATTATGGGAGGGACCAGCGTCCTCACAACGAGTTTCTCTACGAGGTGAAGAGAAACAATGTTGTTGTAGTAAAAACTGAGGATGGCAGCGTCGGACTCGGCGACATCCGTTTCACGGTCAGGAAGGCGCTCCGGAAAGATGATCCGCTTGTGAGCATAAAGGCCGACGTGGAACTTCCAACAGGGAGTGCGTCAAAGGGCTTCGGCAACGGGAGCATCGATGGCGGGATCGCGTTGCTGATCAACAAGAGTCTGGGCAGCAACGTCAATTCTTATCTAAATCTCGGGGCAGTTTTCCCCGGAGATCTCCATGCTGAAGAGACCGTCGGACTCAAGGGATATTATTATGCCGGTGCTGCTCTTGAGGCAGTGGTCTGGAAAGATTTCAACCTTATCGGCCAGGTATCGTTTCAGAGTTCGCCTCTTCCGCATACAGGGATAGGGCCTGTCGACAGAACAGCCACGCTCCTGTCCCTCGGGGGACGTTATTCCTCAGGGAAAAACAGCTTTGAATTTTCACTGACAGAGGACGCCAACACAGCAGGTGCACCCGACGTTATCTTCAATCTCGCATACAAAAAAAGGTTCTAGCAGGTCTCAAGTCTTGCAGATTCTGTTGAAATGGGATTTTTTCTGCTTTTTTTCTTGAAGTAAATTTTATTTTCTTCTATAGTAATCAAAACATTATTACGGGGGGTTTTATTATGAAATTAGCAGCAAGACAATTTCTCTTATTTCTGCTTATGTCAGTCTTTCTTCTGGCCGCTGTTCCGCATGCTTATTCTGCCAGTCTGACGACAACATTCGCCAGCAACAATGGCCAAGATGGGAATATGTTCGAGATCACCGCACTTAAAACAGTCATTATAACCAGCTTTGACGGAAATCTTACTCCTCCGGGTGATAATTATCGCATTTATTATAAGACAGGCACCTATACAGGCTTTGAGGCCAATCCTGGCGCGTGGACCCTTGTCGGCACAGCAAACAACGTTGTCTCAAATGGTACAGATGTCGCGACTCCGATTCCCATTCCAGTCAATGTGACAATACCGGCAGGCCAGACATATTCCTTCTATATAACAACCGATGGGACCGGCAATGGTGTTGAATATACAGACGGTACCGCTGAACATGCTGTTTATGTCTCTGACGCCAACATTCAGATTCTGGAAGGTCTCGGGGTTCAATATCCGTTTGGAACCACTTTTTCCCCGCGGGTATGGAACGGGACCGTATATTATAATCTTGCCGCTACATCAGTCCCCACCATGAACGAATGGGGCATGATAGTATTCATACTTCTGGCTGGCGCAGGGTCAGTCTACTACCTCAGGAAACAGGGGAAGTCAGAAGCGTAAGCAATCGATGGCAAAGATTTTACTGAGGGCGGACAGTATGTTCGCCCTTTTTTATTTGTAAGCCATAACAGTCTCACCAATAGGCCAACGTTCTTCGAACTACACGCGTTAATTGTTGCAGAGGAAAAAACGCTGATCATGCACCGACTGCAAGAAACAGGACGACCCCCTGGACTCTTTGCAAAGAGGGTTTTCATTAAAGCAAACCTGCTCTTTTATAAAACAGCCATTTATGTGAAGTCTCTGACAGCTTTGACAAGTCGAGATAATCTTCAAATAAATCTGAATAAGTTTTGCCATAGGCAGGATATTGCTGACGGAATTTTTGCAGATCATCCTTCAAGCCTATCCTGCAAATAAACCAGTCGCAGAGGATTTCTTCTGCTATCATCAGGGATGACCAGTATTTTTTCCTTATCTCATCGTGTTTATGATGTGCAATCTCATGGGCCAGGATTACTCTTTGTTCCCATTCGGGTTTTTGTTCAAAAAGACTCCATTTTATAACAATTATTTTTTCGTAAGGCAAATAGACTGATATATCCGAAATAGTTTCGTCAATTTTCCATCGAATCTCTTCAGGAGAAATCAGCCCCTCTGAATTTGAGGCTATGTCAGCTATTATGTCAACAATATTCACACCTTGCGCCATCCCACATGGTCAAATCAGTGACATTTTCATAAAGTTCGACCAATGATTTTTTAACCAATGCTGATTTATCTTCATGCTCTTCCCTGGGAATGTTGTTTCAGTCTTGAGTCCTGCTATCCTTAGTTGAATTCCCATCCCATTTTTTGAAGGTAAGCCAGCTCTTAACAATGTTGAAGTGTGACGATCACTTACAGCTCTTACGACTCTACCTGTCAATTTTGATGTTGAGCCATCGGGCAGATAGAGTATCATCTCAATTGTTTTATCTATGTCTAAAGGCTTTCTTGTCTTTATGAACAGCCCATCTAAAGACAAATCTTTCCATATCCCTGTATGCATCTGACCATCCGAAATAAATTCAGTACTAAAATGCTTCGCAAACCGTTTTTCTCTTCTCTTTTCATCCTTCATTGTAAATTATGGTGCGTCTTATCTTCTTAATTTATGCTGTGGGAAGGGCATTATTATTCAAAGTTGCACCTGATCCACCCGGGGGGGACTCCTTTCCGGTGCGCCTCATCTTCCAAATCGCTAAGTGCACCCTCGGCTTCTCTTAGCTTCACTCTGCGCACATTCAGCCTTTCCTGCGAGCCCGAATTGGGGAGTTCTATGTTGTCGATATCTTTCCCCTTGATGTCAGGGTATTCGGCTATAATCTCGTCAATTTCCATCTTTATATCGGAGATTGTCCTGTTAATAGCTGCCCCCTGGCGGCACCAGTATTCTTTATCCTGAGTTTCCCCATCCTCGCTCTTTTTCTCAGGAGATATCGTATCTGAGACATTCGGCGCTGTATCCTCGCCGTTTTTGTTGGGCGTCCCAAATTTTTCGAGGTCCACGTTGTTGTACTTGTCCGGCCCTGTATGCTCCGCAAATGCGGTGCTATAACATAAAATACCTCCAATGATGACTGGAACAATAACGAACATTGCAAGCCTTTTCATTATTTCCTCCTCCGCAGACGATCTTTCCCTCTTAAACGGGTGTCCCTGCTAATTCAATCATGTAAAGCGTTAATCACCTTGTCAATCTCACAGATGCATATGCTATTCACAAAAGTCCGGATCATGGTTGGGTCAGGCTTGGTATACCGCCAGATTCTCCAGAGGTAAAATCAAAAAGTGTGTAAATAAGTAAAGCAGGCGGTGTATCCTTTCAAGTTGAGACCAATCAACAAAAGGAAGGAGACACCACCATGAAAAAGAGTATCAGGGAAACAGAGCAGCAGTCAAGAGCAACGTATGAGGTATTGGAGGAAATGGTCCGGTTGAGGATTCAGGGATATATACAGGACATGCTTGAAGAGGAAATCGAGACATTTCTGGGGAGGAAGAAATCCGAGAGAATTAAGCTGGTTGATAGCACCCGTGGATACTGGAACGGGCATGGCAAAGCCAAGAAGTTTGCGCTTTTAAATGGGACGATCAGAGTACATCGTCCGCGTGTTCGAGGGACAGAGGATCGATTTGAAAGCAAGGTGATACCGTTTTTCAAGCGCAGATCAAAAGAGCTTGGAGGTATGTTGCCGGAGCTGTACCTGCACGGATTGGCAAAAGGCGACTTTGAGCTTGCACTGCGAGGATTGCTGGGAGAGGGGGCGCCGCTTTCTGCGTCCTCGATCGGACGCCTGAAGGCAAAATGGCAGCTTGAATATGAACAGTGGAAACAGCAGGATCTTTCATCTCAGAAGGTAGTGTATCAGTGGGCAGACGGGATATACGTGAAGGCGGGGCTTGAGAAGGACAAAGCAGCACTTCTGATAATGATAGGAGCGCTTGCCAACGGCAAGAAGATTTTTCTTGCCTGTGAAAGCGGATACAGGGAGAGCAAGGAGTCCTGGAGTGCGGTACTGCGGAACCTGAAAGCCCGTGGACTTACACTGGGGAAACTAACAATAGCCGATGGACATTTGGGGATATGGTCGGCACTGACAGAGATTCATCCTATAGGGAAAGAGCAGCGGTGCTGGAACCATAAGATCAGAAACGTTCTTGACTGTTTTCCCAAGAGAATACGCGCTGAGGCTGCCCAACAGCTAAGGCAGCTACCTTATGCAGATACGCTCAAGGAGTGCGAAAGGCTCAGAGATGCATTTGTAAATCGGTATCAGAAAGAATATCCCAAGGCGGTACAGAAACTGCGGGCCGACTGGGACCGGATGACGACCTTTTACTCGTTTCCGAAGGAGCACTGGACACATCTTCGGACAACGAATGTTGTGGAGTCGCCATTCAGTTCGGTCAGACTAAGGACAGATGCGGCAAAACGGTTCAGGAAAGTTCAGAACGCTACCGCCATGATCTGGAAACTTCTCCAGGTGGCCGAAAAAAGTTTCCGATCACTGAAGGCGGCTGAGTTATTGCCAGATGTTTATGAGGGAAAAGTGTTTGTTGATGGGATTATAAAACATGATACAAAGGTGCTGAAAAGGATTGCCGCCTAAATGCTTTTTACACACCTATTGACAAGACCTCGCATTGCAGCCACTTCTTTGACTTTCCCTTTAGGTACGACTGTAAAGACGTTCCGGTAAAAATGAACTACACACCTCTGCCAAGATGCTTTGGGATAGAACTCCCCCAGACTCTCCACGAGCCCAAGACATTTATCCGATATGACCAACTCTACTCCCTTGAGACCTCTTTCCTTGAGGTATCTCAGAAAAGCACTCCAGCTAGCTTTATCCTCTTTGGCCCCTTCGGCTACTCCCAGAATCTCCCGATAGCCCTCCTGATTGACTCCGAATGCAACCAGGACCGATACATTTTTTACCTCTCCACCCCAACTCCGCTTCAAACAAATCCCATCCAGATATACATAGGGATGTTCCCCCTCAATCGGCCTTTTTCTCCACGTCTCGATTGTCTTGTATATCTTGGAATTGAGATTGGAGATCGTTCCCGGACTCACTTTGCTGCCCCACAAGGCCTCGGTGATGTCTTCCACTCTACGAACGGATACGCCTGCCAGATACATCTCTACAAGCGCTTCTTCCACAGAGGACTCCCGACGCCGGTATCGCTCTATGATTGCTGTCTCAAAAGGCAGAACTCTCAGTTTCGGCATTTTGATATCAACTTCTCCTGCTTTGGTGTGGAGCTTCCTCGTGTAATGTCCAGCCCTGGTATCCTTCCGCTCATCGGTCCTCTCATACCGCTTTGCTCTGCAGAGCCGATCGGCCTCCTCGTCCAGCAACGTATTCAGGGTCTCCTGAACCGTTCCCCTCACGATCTCTCCCAGATGATCTTTTACCTGCTCTTCGTCAACCTGAATAATTTTGCCTCTCTTTGCGTTAGAATGTCTTTGAGTCATGGTGTTCCTCCTCCGGTATGTTGTTTTTCGCGAAATTACATTACCAGATTCGAGGTCACCATGACTCAATTGTGCGAAAAATATTTTACGTTATCGGTATTTATAGTGAAAGATAGGTTCATTCATAGAACCCAGAACATGCTTGCTTGCAGCCTTGGAAAACCGATGTCTGTGTACTCCTGCATAACCCTATTGATAACTTCAAGCGTGAATCCTTCATTCTGTAAATTGCATGAGAAATCATGAAAAAGTTACAGGGTTACCAACTTAAAAAATAAAGTGACTAAAGCTGCCAGTGCAGCCAACAGGCCTAAGAACAGGGCAGTTTTCCGAAGAACTATCGCTCCAACCCTATCTTCAAAACCTACATTATCTTCCAGTCTTTTAATTCTTTCATCAAGATTGATCGTAATTTTTTCGAGTCTATATATTTCTTTACTATTCTCAAATAAAATTCTTTTTTCTAAATACTCAATACTCAAAGGTTCTATTTCTGCTAACCTAACGCCTGTGGGGCGAAAATCTTTTGTATTGCTATTTTGAATATATTTTTCTAAAGCAGCACGAACGTCTTGCCTAGTAATCATATGCAATTAAACTCTGGGACGAATAAGTTCAATATATTCCTCCCTTGTCATTACACAAGATTTTAAAACACTAAATTCATCTGCATTAAGTTTAAAAGATTTTCTAAATCTGTCTCCTATATTTGCTGGCATGTCTCCGTCCCCATGCGAATAGTGTACTGGGAGAGTCTTGATTCCATCTATTTCTATCCACCCTGATATGTGATGTTTAGAATTCTTTTCCTTAACTTTTAACTTTGAAAATATTTTATCGGCTTCTCTTTTCTTTATTTGCATTCTTACCTCTTTGGTTTGAAAACAAATGTTAAAAATTCTCTTAATTTTAGGGCAACTCCTTGATATTTACTAGCCTCATCGTTAATTGTATCTTCGGCAAAAAGCTGCATTAACTCAACCAATTTTTCTATAGCCTCTTCTTCAGTTTCTCCATGACTATATAATGAAGAATGTCCGTATACTTCGGCTTCAACAAAGTCTTCAGATTTTCTAAGCCATATTAATACAGGATTGGATAATGATTTCACATCGGTTGGTTGAAGAATTCTCAATGTATAATTTGCATCATGCAAAATTCTCTCTATTTCTGACGGACTATCTGCATTAAGAATCAATTCTCTTATTTGTTCAAACTCTTCTGCCTTAATGCTGTGTTTCTGCCTCAATGCATTCATGATATTTTCAGCTTCTTCTATTTTTCCCAACCTGTGAACTAATGCTCTTTTTTTAAGCTCATCATACATAATATTAATGTTTTTGGCTAACTCAGCTTTGGGATACCAACAATCAAAATACTTTTTCTCTTCTTTAGAAAGTTGCTCATCTTCGAACTGCGATGAGTATCCACATAATGGAGTATCTAAATCTAAATCTTTAACAAAACGTGCAAGGGCGACTCCAGATTTGTCGATACCTGAACCGTCTAAATCAATATCTGTTAGAATTAAATCAAGAGATGGAGAAGTAAATATTCTGCGAATAGCTTCATCTGAATGCTGAAGTGTAATAACCCTGCATCCCCTCTTCTCGAAACATTCTTTTTTGATTTGTAGTTTCCAAGCGTCATCCTCAACAACCATGACCATAGGACTAATATTATTCTTATCAATGGTGCCTGTTGTCATAAGTTTTCTCCACCTTCATTTTATTTTCTTAAACAATTCAATTTTAAAAGATACCCCTCCCCGATAGTTTATCAAATTAATTGACCCATTGTGATGTTTAATGCTTTGTCTTACTAAATGAAGTCCCCACCCTGAGCCTTCGTCCTTCTTTGAAGTTACATTGGGACAAAATATGAGTTGATTTAAATCATGTTCATATTTGGAATATTGTTCAGGTATTTCCAAATTCGCAATGTCTATGCCACCAGCGTTATCACTATAAACCATTGCTATCCTGTCTGAATCATCAGAATATTTTTCAACGGTTAACGATATTTCACGGTTTCGCTTCTTACTTCCTCTTTTAAATGCGTCTATGCTATTTAATAGCAAATTCAAAAAAGCTTGTCGAAGCCAATCAGGATACATATCAATTACGGGTTCCTTTCCAATAAATTTAACATGTATATCTAGTTGAGATATCCTTCCTGATAAAGCACTTAACGCTTGATTCCATATGGCTTTAATAGATTCTGACTGCAATACTTTTTGGGGTGGTTTTGTTGCTGTTTTTATCTTATCAAGCGTTATTTTAACATCAAAAAGCAGTTCTGATAACTTGTTTAATGTATCCTTTTTATCTGATATCCTTTCTTTCGGTGAATCAAGCAGTCCCGCAATAATTTGTTGGCAATTGTCAAGCAGGTTCTTAGCCTCATGACGTGTAGCTTGAGCTATTTCTAACCCAGATAGTACAACAGCAGTTTCACTATAACTAGCAATGTCAATTTTTGATTCATTAAAATTTCTATAATTAGTAATGGCAATACCAATACCATTCGATATACTCTCTAAAGCTAACAACTCTGTCTGAGAAAATTCATAAAAAGTTTTAGTTGCAAAACTTAATATACCAAACAAAGAACTACCAACTCGAATTGGCATTGCAACAAAACTTTTTACATCCTTTAATAAAGGATTACTTCTTATCCATTCAAGTTTATCTGCATTGGGAAATGCTTCAAACTTATTAGTTTCTATGACATTTGAAAATTCTTTTGGTATATTCTCTTTACCAAAATTGAATTTTTCTTTATCACTATCTCCAAATCCACTTAAACCTAAGCAACTTAGACCACCATCTTCATCTAATTCCCTCAACGCAATGAATCTCATTCCAGATGCAGTAGTAATGGTTTTCATTACTTCCTTATAAAATTCCTCCAAACCAACAGTTTCAAAATTAATAGGCTCTTGAACTTTTCTAAAAAGATTGTTAATAAAGCGTCTTTCATATACAACTATAAAAAGCGATGCGATGTTTTCAAGATAGGCAATCAGAGAATTGTTATAAGTATTTCCAAGTATTACGTTTAGTACTCCAATTTGCGTGTTTTTTCGCATAATTGGATAAAATATATTGCTGCCCTCTTCTAAAACGTCAGTTGGAGTATATATTTTTTTCTGAAGTTCTGCTGATTCAATTACCTTCGCAAAATCATTGCTGTCTTTCTCGCTAATGTCGCTATATAACTTAAACACACCAGTCGACAAAGAGATAAAATATAAACATATACCCTTAATATCAATAGTTTTCGAGATATTTTTTAAAATGTTTTTTGCAACATTATCTTCATCATCCATTAATAGTGACTTTATGATTGAATAGTCTTTAGCCTTTTCCATCATTCTTTATCCTTGACATAGCACAGTTAACAAAATATTAATAAAAAAGAAACCTATAAGTACTCATTAGAATAGAAATTAATTTCAATAAAATCAATACATATCAAGTTAATACATCGATTACAGATTATATTTTGATAAAACTCTAAAACTTCTTAGGCAAAAATACTTTCATTGCTCTTGTCCGTTAGTATCCCTGCCTTTCTCCTATGCGCCGTTATACCAGCATCTCAACCGATAGAATTTTGACTCCATATGTAATAAGACATTCACAGACAATAAGATTTAAGATGCCCTGATATGCGGGGATATGATGAAGTATATTGGAGTAGCCCCCCGACAGTCTGAAGTAGATACCTTTTCCCTTGCTCATTGCCTCTATTTCACCCTCACACCCCAGTCGAAATCCCTGTCTTGTCCCCTGGAAATGGCTCCAGAGGCTTTTCTGTTGGTCATGGGAGGGTTTTATAGATAGGCACCTATGAATCAAAGCTGTGTGAACAGAAATAATCTGTTCACGGTTTGTTCACGGTGTTTTTGAGGAGATTTGAAAGGCAACCGACTGATTTATAAAGAAATATTTGGTGCCGATGGAGAGAATCGAACTCTCGTTCTCTAATCAACTATGCCGACTCCTTGAATAAATATCTTTTGGACTGAGGAAGATTGAACGAAGTCTTAGAATCATGTTATTTTGTGGGTCAAGTCGTGTTTAAGTGCATAACGGGGGAATGGACAGGGGTAAGATGGGGTTGAAGAATTTGAGGCATTTTCACGATTATTTTAGAATTATTTTAGAACGATTTTAGAACAGCAAAACAAAAGGGATTTCAAGGCGTTGTAACTCCTTGAAATCCCTGATTTTACTGGTGAGCCGTGCAGGATTCGAACCTGCGACCCGCTGATTAAGAGTCAGCTGCTCTACCAACTGAGCTAACGGCCCGTCTAAAAGAAGTAATCACTAAAAAAAAGAACAGCACTTAGTAAAACAAAATCTCTTGGCTTAAATCAATCTCTTTCCTGACCACTAACAGCTATCATCTTTGCTGCTGAATCGTGCATGGCAAAATTCAGTGGCGCGCCTGAGAGGATTCGAACCTCCGACCCTCAGCTCCGGAGGCTGATGCTCTATCCAGCTGAGCTACAGGCGCATTTAAAACTCATGTCAGGGTTGAAGAAAATTGGGGTGAGCGAGGGGACTCGAACCCCCAACAACTGGAACCACAGTCCAGTGCTCTAACCATTGAACTACACTCACCATATAAAACTACTATCTAGTAAAACAGAATTTCTGTTTTCCGTCAATCACTATCCGGCCGCTGAAGGCCCCGGTTTTTTCAGCATCCCATAGAAATGGCGCGCCTGAAGGGATTCGAACCCCTGGCCCACTGCTTAGAAGGCAGTTGCTCTATCCGACTGAGCTACAGGCGCAATGCAAAAAAATGTAAGAGTTAATTATAAGAGGTTGCCGGAAATTGTGTCAAGAATATTGACTGCAACGGTTATTATTTGGTTAACTAGCAGATAGCAAAGATGCTTTTCATCGGGCGGTTAGCTCAGCTGGGAGAGCACCACGTTCGCAACGTGGGGGTCGGGGGTTCGAATCCCCTACCGTCCACCATTTTTACCGGACTTCTATACGCTATATTTTTCAGTCGCATAAATAGCGTCATGCTGCTATTTTGCGCAACACATCATATTTGAATAATTTTTTTATAAAGCAGACACTACACCTGAGGGAGCATGAATACATTTGAAAAGCTGATCAGCGACATTCAGAGCGGGACCGGGGTTTCCAGATCACAGGCAGCGAAAGAACTGGGAAAACTCGGGGACAAGAGGGCTGTGGATCACCTCATACAGGCGCTGAAAGACGAAAACGGGAGCGTGAGAAGTAACGCGGCGTTTTCCCTTGCTGAACTCGAAGAAAAAAAGGCGGTCCCTGCCCTGATGGGAGCGCTGCAGGACACTGAGGTATGGGTAAGAAAAAGTGCTGCCAAGGCTTTGGGTCTGCTTCACGCAACGGAGGCGGTCAAACCGCTCAAACAACTGCTGGAGGATCCTTCCTCCACAGTCAGAAAGAACGCGGTGCGGAGTCTCGGTCAGATAGGCGGTCCGGAAGCTCTGGAAGGCCTTTCCCGGGCAGCCTCTGACCAGGACCCGCTTGTCGCCGGTATGGCAAAAGAAGCGATCGAAAAACTGAAATCCTGAACAACAGGAAACAGCAGCTCCGGCTGGACATTTTTATCGCTATCGGCCCTTGTTACTCATTTTTTCGAACGGCGTAGAATTATTCCAGAGAGAGCTTTCCTGACCTGATATTTCTGAACTGTTTATACAGCAGAAACCCTGCCCAGAGAAATGTACAGAACATCAATACAGCCCCGATAAAATACACTGTCTTTGCGAGCATATGGTCAAATCGGAGCAGGCCTGTTTCGCGAAGGATAAATTCCCAGTCATGGTAATCATCGACATCACGTCCGGTAACTCCACCGAGGAGCATCAGCTTCAGGTCCCTCGCATCATTGATATAGGGCGCGAGATCCATCAAACTCTCGCCCATCCACCAGAGGGAAACCGAGGCACCGAAGGTATCTCTTGTCTTGAAAAGCAACGTCAGGAGGCATATTAGCGGAACAAGGACCTGCATCAGGCTGCCGCCCAGCACCGCCATAAACCTGCCGAATATTCTGAAGAATATATGTCCTGCCTCGTGAAACGGAAGATTGATAAGATGCATAAAACTTTCCCCGGTATAATTGGTCTCCAGAGGGGTGAAGATAAACTTCAGACCCCAGACAACAATGCCGAGATAGAGAAAAGATCTCCCGGCAAAAGAAAAATAACCATCTTCAGGTTTGACGTAAAGGAAGAGTTCCCGCAAGAAAGATGACCTGGATACTGAATCTGTCTCTTCCTCGGCACCGTCTTCAGAGAAAAACGAATCCGACAATTCGCCCCTCTGACGATTCTGTCTTGACAGGTATTTACCGAAAATAATGCCGCAGTTCAGGCATTCGGTTCTTCCTTCAGGCTGCGTAAATTTACACTTCGGGCATTCCATATTATTCCTCTTGCCTTCACCGGACAACAGGATAACGCAGGTAAAAAAGATCTTGAAGGCTCGGTGATGACCTCAACCATTGTAGCATAGAGGACGAAGGCAGATTGTATCGAATATTACTTTTGTTTCTTTCTGAGGTAAAGCCACGCATTAAAGCAGCAGAGGAAAATACTGATCGCAAGAATGAGTTTTCGCGAAAGTTCTATATAGATAAGCTTTTCCATGTAGTGGACGATAAACGAGCCGGTATACTACAGCGTTGGATCATGTCTTTGCCTCAGCCAGACTTCCAGATGGGTAAGCGGACAGTACCAGTCAAATACCTGCAGGACCAGCGCAAAGACAAGCCCGGAGATATGAGCTATCTTTATCTTCCTGCTTCTTATGCCGGGGAATGCCCCGAAGAACAGGAAGAGTATCCAGAGCAAATGGATACATACAACACTATCAGCAAGGATCTTGTATAGCATATCAATAGTGATCGCATTTTCAGGATTGACGTTTCGTTATTCCCTATATTATATTACGCTATGCACAGAAAGAAAACGCATTCCCCCAAAAAAGAAAAGTCTCCTGCCGGCCTTCGCGGCCGTTTCTGGATCGACGGAGCAGAAGGCACGTTCCTGGGATATGGCAGAATAATCCTTCTCGAACGAATACGCGAACATGGCTCGATTACCCAAGCTGCGAAATCCATGAAAATGTCATACAGGCATGCCTGGGAACTCGTTGACTCGATGAACAGGCAATCGTCAAAGCCTCTTGTTTCGTTGGCAACCGGCGGCAAGGGAGGGGGAGGTGCTCAACTTACAAAAGAAGGGGAAAGGGCGGTCCTGCTTTTCTGGGAGCTTTATGCTGACTTTCAAACATATCTGAAGAAACAGCAGAAAAAAACACGATTGCTGTTGAAATAATCATGGAAAGGAGAAAAGTATGCGCATAACAAAACGTGTCAGCACAGTAGCATTGTCCTGTATACTTGCGGTTTTAAGCATCTGCAGCATACCGGCCTTCGGCGCAGATCCGGCAGAACAACCGCGTAAGATCATGCTTGCCAGCACGATCGGTCCGATTGATGCAGGGATCGTAGGCGCGCTTGAGGCAGCGTTTACAAAAAAGACCGGTATCCCCGTGGAACATACGGGAGCAGGAACAGGTCAGGCTCTAAAAATGGCAGAAACAGGCAAGTACGACCTTGTGCTGGTCCATGCCCGCGCACTGGAAGAGAAATTTGTGGCCGAAGGATATGGAACAAAACGCTATGACCTTATGTACAACGACTTTGTGATTTTGGGACCGGCGCATGATCCGGCAGGCATTCTGGGCGAAAAAGATGCGGCTGTTGCGCTCCGCAAGATCGCCCATTCCAAGGTCGCTTTCGTGACACGGGGCGACAAGTCCGGCACGCATGTCAAAGAACTGGAAGTCTGGAAAAAGGCGGGGATTGAGCCTCAGGGGACGTGGTTCGTGGTCTTTGAACAGGGCGCAAAGGGTAATGCACCCACGTTGGCCTACACGAATGAGAAACAGGCCTATACTATTATGGACAGGGCGACCTATATTACAATGAAGTCGAAAATAACGCTCCAGATCCTTGTTGAACGGGATGACGTGCTTCTGAACTATATAACGCTTATACCGGTCAATCCTGCGAAGTTCCCGCAAGTGAACAATCAGTCAGCGATGCAGTTTATCGAATGGCTGCAAGGCAGGGAGGCTCAGACTATTATCAGGGATTTCGGAAAAGACAAATACGGAGAACCGCTTTTCTTCCCTAACTCACCGGAAGGAAAGAAACTATAAACATCATTTTATCGGAGGTTGAAGATGAAAAAGATCGTATTGCTGCTGACGTTTTTTTTGATTTTATCTGTCGTAGGCAGCGCATTTGCTGAGAGTGAGATCATCTGCGCGTCGACGACGAGCACAGAGAACTCGGGCTTGTTCGGCTACATTTTACCGCTGTTTGAGAAGAAGACCGGCATAAAGGTGAAGGTCGTTGCCCGCGGCACCGGCGCTGCCATTGAGATGGGCAAGAGGGGAGATGCTGATGTTGCCTTTGTCCATGCTAAAGAGCAGGAATTAAAGGCTGTTGCAGAGGGTTTCTTTGTAGACCGCCATGATGTCATGTACAATGATTTCGTTATCATAGGTCCGGCAGATGACCCGGCGAAGATAAAGGGCATAAAATCAACAGCCGACGCATTCAAAAAAATATCAGAGGCATCGCTGTTTGTATCACGAGGCGACAACTCGGGTACCAATACAAAGGAGCTGTCCATCTGGAAAAAAACCGGCATAGATCCGAAAGCACAGAAATGGTATCTGGAAGTCGGTCAGGGCATGGAAAAGACCCAGAGGATTGCGAACGAAAAGAGAGCCTACACCCTCACCGACAGGGGAACCTGGCTTGCGACAAAGGACAAGGACAAACTTGAGATGGTGATTGTGCTCGAAGGCGACCCTGCCTTGTTTAATCAATACGGTGTTATGGCTGTCAATCCGGAGAAGTTTAAGCATGTAAAATACAAAGAGGCCAAGGAATTCATAAACTGGCTCATCTCAAAAGAAGGCCAGCAGGCTATCGCCTCATTCAAGGACAGCAACGGCAATGCCCTATTCATACCCAATGCGAAATAAGCACATTCCCCGGCCGGAAGTTCAGAAAATGAGCAAGCTGATCGATGCCGTCAGGGCCTATGCTGTCAGGGACGCCCGTGCATGTTACAAAGAAAACCGGACAGACACCTATGATGCCCCCTGCCTGGCTTCATGGGACAACCTGGCGTGGCTCGAACTGATACAGGACTGGGATATTGTTGATTACCTCATCTCCGAAACAAGGGAAGCGAAGAGATTGCTGAGGAGCCTTCAGTCATGCCTTCATTGCTATGGTCAGGCGGAAATTAATGAAATTCATGAACGTTTAAATGTCATGAGTATCATCAATTAACAGAATATAATGGGCGTGTTCGAGATTGAAAAAAGCCCGCGCAGCACAGTGTGTCTCGCGGGTCGACAATTGGGACACGGTATTTATTGTTGGTGAGGCAGCGGGGTAGGAAGGTAAGCCCTGTTATCCCGTTGCCTTTTCCTTTACCTGTTTAAACAATGGATTCAATAATACAGGCATTCGGCAAGGCATTTTCGCTGATTCTGCATCTCAACGCAGAATTGCTGGGGATAATATTTCTCTCTCTCAGGGTGTCCGGAACAGCGCTCCTTGTCGCTACCATAATTGGTCTGCCTCTCAGCGCCATTCTCGGATTCAGGAAATTCCCCCTCAAAGGGCTGACCGTCAGCATATTGAATACCTTTATGGGGCTGCCTCCGGTGGTCGTCGGTCTGTTCGTCTACCTTTTGCTGTCGAGGAGCGGTCCCCTTGGTTTTATGGCACTGCTTTACACCCCGACGGCAATGATTATCGCCCAATGCATCCTTGCCTTTCCTATTGTGACATCACTCAGTCATTCTGCAATTATTGCTGTTGATCCCATCATAAAGCAGGCCTCCCTGACCCTGGGAGCAACTCCTTTTCAAGCCTCCCTGACCATCATAAGAGAGGCGCGTTACGGTATCATGTCTGCAATCATTGCGGGCTTTGGAAGGGTAATGGCAGAAGTTGGTGCAATACTGATTGTCGGCGGAAATATTGCCGGGTTTACACGGGTGATGACAACAACCATAGCTTTGGAAACAGACAAGGGGAACTTCGAACTTGCACTTGCGCTCGGTATCATTCTTTTAGCTATTTCACTGGTGATAAATTCAGCTCTTCATATTATTCAGAAAAAAGGCATGCTGGGAGCAAAGAAATGACCCTGAGACTTATAGCCTCGCATATCGGGAAAGGATATAACGGAGATCAGGTGTTGCGCGACTGTTCTTTCGCGTTCCATGAACACGGTATATATGTGCTAACGGGATCGAATGGCTGTGGTAAATCCACATTTCTCAGGATATGCGCCCTCATCGAAGCTCCTGACAATGGCGAGATCAATTACCTGGCTGATGGCAATATACTCTCTAAAGACCTTGATCTGAAGCGTAAGATAACCCTTGTGTTGCCCAGGGTCGGGGTCTTTAACACCACAGTCTTTAAAAATGTTGCGTACGGACTAAGCATAAGAGGAATCAGGGGAACTAATGCCGAAAAGGACATTACAGATGCCCTTGAGTTTGTTGGATTGCGGCATAAAAGAGATCAGAATGCCCTCACACTTTCAAGCGGGGAGACGCAGCGCCTCGGCATCGCAAGGGCGTTGGTCATAAAACCAGAGATTCTCTTCCTTGATGAGCCGACAGCGTCTGTTGACCAGAAGAATACCGGGATTATCGAGAACATAATCCTCGAAATGAGAAAAGATTTTAAGACGGTGGTTGTCATTGCTACCCATGACAGGACGCAGGCACAGAAACTCGCGGATTCTCTCCTGGTGATGAAAGACGGGAAAATTACTGGCACTTCTCCAATTGATTAGGGTTGGCCGATCTTGCGACTGGATATGAAAAGAACTTCGAGCCGTCTGTTTCGAGAAGAAGCTTTCTCATTTTTCCGACGGACATATTTTATCGCTCATTGTTCCACCACTGCTGCCTCAAAAATATTGCACGATATATTTCACGGCCAAAAAGACAATGACAATGCTGAGCATCGCCTTTATGAATTTCTGAGGAATAAACTTTTGAGCCCTAGCGCCGAGGTACATGCCGATGAAACCTCCGAGTCCGAATAGGATGCCGAGCGGCCAGTCAGGCATGGCCGACATTCCACCGGAAGCAGGGATAACACTGAAAAATAATCCTCCGGCTACAGAGGTAATGAATGTTCCCATCAACGCAGCGCCTGCAATTGTGTAGACAGGCAGATGAAAAACAGCCACACAAAACGGAGCAATGATGGAGCCTCCTCCAATTCCATAGGCGCCGCCTATAATGCCGACACCAAGCGCAAGGGAGAACATTCCGACAGTGCTGAACGAAAAGGTCTCCCCCCAAAATTCATATTCTATCTTCTTCATGGATATTGAGACTGTCTTTACGACCGCATCTGCCGGTATCCCTGCCGCAAGCTTTGCACTTTGGGCCTGTTTTATTTCACCTGTCCTCGCCTTAAATTTCTCCTCCAGTGTCGTCGTTCCGGAGGTCTTTGCCTTTGCCTTGCCCAGGAGATCCTTGACAAGACGGATGCCGATATACAGCAGCACACAACCAACAAAAAATTTGAATGCTTTCGGGTCAGGGAGATAGAGCACCCTTACATAGTAGCCAAGAAAAACACCCGGCAGCGTGCCTGCGACCACCACCCATGTGAGAGGCCACGCCATACGGCCTTCTTTAATAAAGCGATATACACCGCTCGGGATCGCCACAATATTGAAAACGTGATTAGTTCCGCTTACTGAAGGTGCGGTGTAGTTGAGAAAGCTCATCTGGAAAGGAAGCAGGAGAAAGGCACCAGAAATGCCACCCATCGACGTAAAGAAAGAAATTACCATTGCGACCAGCGGCGGCAACAAAATGTTTGTTTTCACTCCTGAAACTGAAAAAATTACTGTTAAGAAATCCATCTCATTTTGCACCTCCTTTTAAATCGGTTGTTTCGCTTCTATCAGCCATGACACCCTCTTCCCGGGATTTTATCCCTTTCATCAGACGGTATTTTTATTTTCATATTATAAACAGAATCATCTTTTCAGTACCCTGCTCAGAAATGCGCGTGTCCTCTCTGTTTTCGGGTGTGTGAAGATCTCCTCGGGAGGGCCTGTCTCTATGATATCACCGCCGTCAAAGACAACCACCCTGTCCGCCACCTCCCGTGCAAACCCCATTTCATGGGTAGCGATCAGCGTAGTCATCCCCTCATTGACAAGGTCCTTTATGACCGACAGGACCTCTCCGACCATCTCAGGGTCAAGGGAAGAGGTCGGCTCATCAAAGAGCATCGCCTCCGGCCTCATCGCCAATGCCCGCGCGATCGCGACCCGCTGCTGTTCACCGCCGGAGAGTTCCCCGGGATAGCTCTCCGCCTTCTGCTCGATGTTTATCCTCCTCAAGAGCGAGCGGGCGTTTTCGACGGTCCTGACTCTGTCAGCGCCGAGCACCTGAAGCGGGGCCTCAATGATATTTTCGATGACCGTCATGTGCGGGAAGAGGTTGAACTGCTGGAATACCATCCCGACCCTGAGCCTGACCTTTCGCATGTTTTCAAGGTCTTTCGCTCCGGGTCTCAGGCGGTTAATCGAATGCAATTCCAGATCGTCCACACGTATCTCACCCTTCTGAAAATATTCAAGCCCGTTAATGCACCGCAGGAAGGTGCTCTTGCCGCTTCCTGAGGGGCCGATGCAGACAACCACCTCCCCCTTTTCTATCTCAAGACTGATCCCCCTAAAGAGATGATGTCCTTCATAGTATTTATGGAGGTCCCGGACGCTGATCATTGCTTCGACCTCTTCAGTCTCTCCTCAAGCCTCCCCGCGAGCAGGGAGAGCGGATAGCTCATCGCAAAGTACAGGAGCGCGACGACAAGGCCGAGTTCAAAGAACCTCAGAGTCGAAGCGGCAAGTATGCTGTAGGTCTTGGTGAGTTCGACCATAGCGATGACCGAGACAAGGGAAGAATCCTTGAAGAGCGCGATAAAGTCATTCGTCACTCCGGGCAGGGCTATCCTGAAGGCCTGCGGCAGGATCACCCTCCTGACCGCGGTCCCCTGTGTCATGCCGAGCGAGAGGGCCGCCTCCATCTGGCCCTTCGGGACAGCGCTTGATACCTGCCCGGTAGAGCTCTGCCTCATAGGCGGCATAGTTCATGCCGAGGCCGAGGAACGCGGCGGTCAGGGGATTCAGGGATATGCCGATATTCGGGAGTCCGTAGTAGAGGATATAGAGCTGTATCAAAAGCGGAGTGCCCCGGTAGATCTCGATATACCCTGTGGCAATGCTGCTCAGTGGCGCGCCTGCCGTAGAGTCTGACGATCGTGAGGACGAGACCGAGGCTTACAGCCAGGGCCATTGAGACTACAGAGATGAAGACCGTCATGCCGGCGCCTTTCAGGAGTGTCGGGAAAAAGGAATAGAGCGGTGCCTTCCTGCTCTCTTCGAGTCCGACGTAGCCTCTGGGCTCTCTGGTTTCCTGAAAGAGTTTCCCCTGTTTCTCGTTCCAGAGGTCCCATTTCTCATATATCTCTTTCAGCCTTCCGGTCTTCATGAGTTTCAGCAGGGCCTCATCGATCCTTTTCCGGAGTTCTTCATCTTCCTTCCGGATCGCGATGCCGTAAAACCCTTCGCCAACAGGCGGACCTGCGTATTTGAGCTTTGGGTTCGGTTTCGCGTAATAGGCTGCTATCGGAAGGTCGAGCAAAACCGCGTCAAGCCTGCCGATCGCGAGGTCTTCATAGGGCTCAACCTGTCCGGCATAGATCTTAACGTCCACGCCGCCCATCCCCGTGAGTATATCCTGCGCGACCGTGCCGGACAGGGTCCCGACCTTTTTCCCCCTGAGGTCATCGACACTCTTTATCGCCTTCTCTTCTTTCCTGACAACGAGCTGCTCTGTATAGATATAATAGGGACGGGAAAAAGAGACCTCCTTTTCCCTCCGGGGGGTAATTTCTATGCCGTTCATCGCAATGTCGGAGTCTCCCCGCTTCAGCGCCGGTATCAGGCTGTCCCAGGCGTTCTGTGCCTGCTTCGCCCTGACGCCGAGTTCCGCTGCGATCTCCTCGGCAAGCTCGACCTCAAAACCAATCAGCCTGGACGGATCCTGAGGATCAGGGAAGATATAGGGGGCGCCTCCCTCTGCGTCCGAACCCCAGAGGAGATAGCCTCTTTTTTGGATCTGTTCGATGATATCTGCGGGACGGGAAGGCGCGGACCAGAGCAGCAGGACAGACAATCCGATAAAAAGAGAAAGCATTCTGAGAATATTTTTCATAAACCCCCAGCCAAAATCGACAGGAAACTATTACCGCCGTGAAAGCCTGAGAAGCCCGACCAGGAGGAGTTCCATGGGATAGAAACTCCCTGAACTCTTTATCGCAACATCGGCCTTATGAAGCAGAGCAAATACCTTCTGATAATAGTTTCTGTCGGCAGGTGTATTGTTTGCCCCCATAAACTGTCCGTACTGCCAGTTGAGCGCGCCCAGGAGACTGTACGGCTCTTCAGTCTCTTTCAGCACGCTATAGATCTGAAAGGTTTTTTCCGTGTCCCTGGCCCTGAGCGCATCAATAAGGGCAAAGGTACTGTAAGTCCTCTTTCCCTCGACAACATCGACAATATCTTTTTTTTCTATTTTCGAACTCCCGGAAAGCATCAGCTTTTCGATTTCAGACGAAAGCATCCCGAGGTCCGGTCCCACGATCCCGAGCAGATAGGTTGCGTTGCTCTCGGATAAATCAAAACCCTTCATCCGTGCCCGTGTCTGCAGCCAGGCAGGGATATCCCGCTCCCGGATATCGAGCACGAATCTGCTTTATACCGCCGAGCCTCTCCTTCATATCCTTTTTCAGCGTTCCGGCATGAAGCAGTATCATGGTCGAACTTTCCGAAGGATTCAGGAGATAGCCCTCGAGCTTTTGCAGGTCTTTTTTCAGCAGCTTCTGAACATTTTCGATCACCACAAATTTTCTGCCGGCAAAGAAAGAAGCGGTATTCAGGACATCGAGTATCTGCTCAAAAGGCAGTTTATCAGTATCAGAGGAGAGAAGGTCAAAGCTATGGAAATTGAAGTCTCTTTCCTCAGGAGGGACAAGGCCTTTTATGAGGGAGACTGCTTCGGTCTGCAAAAAATGATCGTTTGCGACGAGGAGATAGGCTGATGAGGACAGACCCTTTTTTATCTCATCCGTAAAGGCGCGGAAACTCATCGGTAGATCAGCGCCCCTACAATCCTCATGGCAACGTCTTTCATCGCCTTTTCCTCGGCAAGGTCTCTCTTTGCAAGCAGCGTACTCAGAGCCTCGGAAGAGGCAAAAGATACGAAAAAGGGAGACTCTATATTCCTGAACTCCTTCTTCCCGCTCCTGTCTTCCAGGGTAAAGTCCGCCCGTATGAAGATTCTGAAATCTATGGTTATTTCTTCTTTCTCGGAAAGGATGACCATATCAAAGGTATGGACCACGGCAGAGAGTTTTTTATCGGCAACAGGACTGACCATGATCCCGTTTTTCATGAACTCTTCGGTCAGCGCCTGATGCAGCTTGTCCTGCAGTTTCGGTTCAAGCGTGTTATTTTCTATCTTCCCGATCTGTATCTCGGTAAAAGGAAGGTCGGCCTGCCGGTGTATGCTGTAGCCGCAGCCTGACAGCAGAAGACCGGTCAGAAGACCGATCCCTATAATCCACAGCGCCAAAACCTGATATCTTTTTCCCATTGATCAATCTCCGGTAACAATATTTACCAGACGGCCCTTTATGACGATGACCTTTCGGACCTTCTTCTGTCCTGTCACCTCTGATATCTTCTGCTCACCAAGGGCGAGGGTCCGGACCTCCTCCTCCGGCAGATCCGCAGGGGATCATAATTTTCGCCCTTAATTTCCCGTTCACCTGGATGACCAGTTCAACCTCTTCCTCCCTGACCAGTTCCTCGTCCCATACAGGCCATTTTTTTTCAGAAATGCCCGCATCGTAGCCGATCAGGGTCCAGAGTTCCTCGGTTATATGGGGAGTAAACGGTGAGAGGAGCAGGAGGGTATTCTCCACGCTGAATTTCATAACCTGCATATCCCTGGCGTTCCCCGGTTCAAAACTGTTCATCTCATTGACGAGTTCCATCAGCGCTGCGATCGCTGTATTGAAGTGATATTCCCTCTCGATATCCGCTGTCACTTTCTTTATTGTCTGGTGCGTCTTCCTCAGAAGATTTCTTCCGGCCTCGGAAGCACCTTCCAAAGCTGAACGGTCACTGCCAAGAGGAGTAACCGCGT
Source organism: uncultured Nitrospira sp. (assembly GCA_963746295.1). Lineage (GTDB taxonomy): Bacteria > Nitrospirota > Thermodesulfovibrionia > Thermodesulfovibrionales > UBA6898 > JAOUFP01. The sequence goes on from CAVVAQ010000005.1 coordinate 135,107, forward strand.
TCAGAGACTTCTGCAGGCGATACACAAGACCCCATATCCTGTTTAAAAAACGATAGGCGCCTTCAACACCCTTGTCTGACCATTCCAGGTCTCTTTCGGGCGGCGCGGCAAAGAGCGAAAAAAGCCGTGAGGTATCAGAGCCGTAACGATCGATCAGATAATCCGGATCAACAACATTCCCCTTTGACTTCGACATCTTTGCCCCGTCCTTGATGACCATCCCCTGGGTGAGCAGGTTCCTGAACGGCTCACTGTATCCGATAATGCCGAGGTCCCGTATGACCCTCGTAAAAAACCGCGAGTAGAGCAGATGCAGGACAGCGTGCTCAACACCCCCTATGTACTGGTCCACGGGCATCCAGTAATTCAAGGGATCAGGGGTTGGGGATTGGGACTTGGCAACATCATTGTTTCCTTTACTAATCCCAAACCCCCAATCCCCATTCCCCTGTTTTAAGACAATAGGCCACAAAGTACCAGGAAGAATCGACAAACGTGTCCATGGTATCTGTTTCCCTTCTCGCCCTGCCGCCACAGGAGGGGCAGGTGGTATTCAAAAAGGATTCTGACTCAAGCAGGGGAGACCCGCCTGTGCCGGTGAATTTTACGTCTTCAGGCAATATGACAGGAAGGTCTTTTTCAGGCACCGGGACGATGCCGCAGGCATCGCAATAGACGACCGGTATCGGCGTGCCCCAGTACCTCTGGCGGGATATCCCCCAGTCGCGCAGACGGTAATTGACCACCTGTTTTCCCAATCCCTTCTCTTCGATAGAGGCAGCGATCTGCTCCTTTGCCTCATCGCTCTTCAGTCCGCTGAACCTCCCGGAATTCACAAGGACTCCCGCGTCCTCATAGGCCTCCTGCAAAGGTCCCCGGGGTTCGGCCCCTGGTTTTTCGTCCGGTTCGATCACAACGCATATCGGCAGACCATAGGCCTTCGCAAAATCAAAGTCGCGCTGGTCATGCGCGGGCACAGACATAATCGCTCCGGTGCCGTATTCCATCAGAACAAAGTTCGCGACATAGATCGGTATCTTTTCATCATTCACCGGATTGATACAGAACCGTCCGGTAAACAGACCGATTTTCTCGTCCTCTTTTCCGTAATGGGCGGTAATCTTTTCAAATTCAACCTTATCGGAAACAAATTGCTCAGAGAGGGGATGCTTGGGAGACAGACAGAGAAAGGTAGCGCCAAAGAGCGTATCAGGTCGGGTGGTGAATATCCTGATGCTCTGGTCTGTCCCGTCTATCCTGAAATCGACTTCGAGCCCGTGGCTCTTTCCGATCCAGTTCTTCTGCATAAGGACGACCTTCTCGGGCCATCCGGTCAGCGTATCACTCGCGCTGAGCAGCTCTTCCGCGTAGTGGGTTATCTTCAGGAACCACTGTTCGAGTTCCTTCTGCACAACCGTGCTGTCACATCTCCAGCATTTTTCCTCGATCACCTGTTCGTTTGCAAGGACTGTCGCACACGAATGACACCAGTTGACATACGAGGTCTTTCTGTATGCAAGTCCCTTTTCGAGCATCTTGATGAAAAACCACTGGTTCCAGCGGTAGTACTCAGGACTACAGGTAGTGACCTCCCTGTCCCAGTCATAGCTCAGCCCGAGCTTGTTCAACTGGGCCTTCATATAGCTGATATTTTCATAGGTCCATTTTGACGGATGGACCCCGTGTTTTATCGCGGCGTTCTCGGCAGGCATTCCGAAGGAGTCCCAGCCCATCGGGTGAAGCACATTATATCCCTGCATCCTCTTGTATCTCGCTATGACATCACCGATAGCATAATTGCGGACATGTCCCATATGGATCTTGCCGGAAGGATAGGGGAACATCTCAAGACAGTAGAATTTCTTTGCCGATGTATCAGCCGAGGTCCTGTAAAGCTGCCTCTCCTGCCAGTATTTCTGCCATTTCTGCTCGATGCTCCGGTGATCGAATCTTTCTTCCAACTCTCATACCTCCGACTTTAAAAAGAAATTATACCCTAAAACATCCGTTTTATAACAACCATAACCGGCCTGCCATCGTCTCGGATGCTGCCGTACTGGTAAGAGTGTATTGTAAACAAAAAGGTGCCGGATGGCAAAAATGTTCCTATTTGCAGAGAAGCGGCAGAGAACAGGGACTATAATCAATAAAGTTTTCTAACCCACATAATTAATAAATTCCAGGCAAATTTAATCAGAATGAGGCTGGGGAGGGCATTTGAGCGGATTCTTTTGTCGACCTGCCTGCCGGCAGGCAGGTATTCCTACCGTATGTATTTTTATTTCAAGAGACAAAAGCCTCGCAATCCCGGCTAGATGCCGGGATGAGAATGAGCGAAAATGCTCTGCCCTGCCTTATGACACAATAATTTATGAATACTCTGTCTAACAGGCTGGCTCTCACATTTTCACGGGCTTGCAAAGGTTCGCCCCGTCATGCGCCGAACGACCGCATTTGCTGCAGACATACCGGGCGTCCCTGACGAGCTGCCGTATCAGTTCCCGGTCTTCACGTTTTGCGATCTTACAGAGATGTTCTTCGCTGATGCAGTCTTCACCACCCCTGCACGGGGTGTGCTTTCCCTTTCCCATATCGCGCCTCCTTCAGCTCAGCACTTTCCAAACGGGCAGACAGGATAATTACACACCTCACATTTGATACACAGCCCCCCATGACCAAGCTCTGCGAGTTCCTGTCTTCCAATTTTTTCCCCGGCAAGCACCCGTGGAAGAAGCAGATCAAAGACCGTTGTCCTGGCATACATACCGCAGGCAGGAATCCCCAGCACAGGGATTGGCAGCCGGGGATTGGGGGCTTCTTTTCCCCCCCCGGTCCCGAATCTTCAAGCCCTTTTTCAATGTAGGCAACCAGAAACATCGAGCCCGGCAGTACAGCCGAGCCATAGGTAATATCAGAAGCCCCGAGATTCCCTATCGCGAACCTCGTCACATCATCGGGATCAACAGACATACCGCCGGTAGTAATGAGCAGGTCTGCTCCGGCATGTATGAGTTCTTCCAGTCTTGCCCTGATAAAAGATTGATCATCAGGCGCGTAGTATGTGCCCACAACCTCACCCCCGACCGCCTTTATCTTATCGTGTATGACAGAGGAAAAAGCGTCCTTCACCCTTCCGTAATATACTTCATTTCCGGTGATAACAATCCCTGCCCTCGGCTTTCTCATTTGTTTCACCCCGATAATGCCCTGGGCACTTTCCCCGATACGGACCGCGGCCCTTACCATATCTCTTTTCACGATCAGGGGGATGGCCCTCGTGCCGGCAACTGTCTGCCCCTCTTTTACAAGAGTATTGCCGTGGAGAGTCGCGCACATGACATCACCAAGCATATTGAAGGCCAGCAGCGCGTCTTTTTTTATTCTGAGAAGCCCGTCAGTGCAGGCGATGATATTTATCTTTCCCTCTTTCGGCTCTCCCTTTATCTTCACGCCTTCTCCCATAAGCGCGTTCGCAAGAGCATAGGCTGCGTCGTCTTCGTGCAACTCATCCTCCGCGATATTCAGGACATACAGGTGCTCTTTTCCGAGGCATCTCAGACGGACGACATCTTCTTTTCTGATGATATGCCCTTTCCTGAAGGCACGTCCCTTGAACTCCCCTGGCCGGATCTCGGTAATGTCATGTGCAAGGACAGTACCGATGGCCTCGGCAAGAGGCAGCTTTTTTACACCGGGATTGTTTTTCTCCTGAGACATCTCGCACATATGAACCTCCTAATCATTGGTCCTGAATATAGCATTGAATCTGGCATCGACAATCTCACGTATACCGTCTTCCAGGGCCTCATATTTTCTCAGAAATTCCCTGGCCTCTTTGGTAAGGGTTGCCCCGCCGCCGTTCCTGCCGCCTGTCTGCCGCACGATAAGTTTAATGCCAAGCCTTTCTTCCATGGCCTTAATATAGCCCCAGGCCTTCCTGTAGGATATGTTGACCTCTTTCGCAGCCTGGTTTATCGACCCGCACGTATCTATGGCCTCAAGCAGAAACCTCCTGCCCCTTCCGAATACCGGCTTTCCCTCACACTCCAGCCAGAGCTTTGATTTAATCTCCATAAATCTCTCTCATGCGTTATGGAATATTTGCATAACGCAGGTCAAAAAATATCCTCCCCGGACAGCTCATAATATCCTGATTCCGCGCAGGGCCTGCACAAGCTCTTGCCCTCACGATAAACCTCTCTCATGTCCTGAACATACTCACCGCAGGATTCGCAACTGATTCTTCGCAATGGTCGTCCTGGCATGTCCTCCGGAGGTATCGTCACCTGCACAGCCATCACTTCAAAGAGATCTTCTTCAGTCATTATCTTGTACGCCTCAAGCTGGGCAGTATATTTGTCCTCTATCTCCGGGAAATGTTCCCTTGCCCCCTGCCGCGACTCCTCTTTCGCTATCACCCGCACTGCCCTGCCTGTCCTGATATTCAAAAAGGTAGCAGCCATCTTCCCGTAGTCCATGAATTTCATCGTCCTGTGGCCAAGGCTGCATCCGGTAACGGACTGTATGGCATCAGTTGCGCATCTGTCCATTTCAACAAAGACAATGATGCTTTTTCTGTCCCTGCCCCGCGGGTCCGTGATTCCAATTTCACGGAGTCCGAGCAGAGACATCTTCACCCCCAATACCTGGCCGGGACAGAGGTGCCCGTGGAGTTTGACAGATGCCTCAAGGAGAGATTCGAAATTGAATTGCAACCCTGCTTCTTTCATTACTCAGCAATTTCTCCGGAATTCAGCTTACAACTTCATAATGGACATATAAACTTTAATAATTACAAAAAATGTCTAAAATGAAGTCAGACATGCATGAAAAACATCCACAGTCGAGGCTCCGCATGCACATTTGAGAAGGTAACAAGCCGTCGCTGAACCAACCGGATGTCGTGCCTGCGTTCACGTGAATCAGATTAATAATCTGCCGATTCTATGGTGTTTTCAGCATGTTTGACTTCTATCTTTTTTAACTACATTAAGGGTGAAAGACCTTCACATCCCCTTCTTACTACTCTACCCTGAATATGATAAAAAGCAAGTGAAAAAGTCAGAAAAAATATCCGGCAGAGCTGACGACCTCTGCCGGACAGCACAAATTTTTTCTCAACTTTTTTCTTCTTTGGGTTTCGCCCAAACCAGAAAAGGACAGAGTTTGCACATATTAAACCCGGGGTATGTCTCTCCGGTGCGCGGGAATGATGTTCCGCTGTCTCTCACTGTCCTCTCAAGCATCCAGCGCACGGTCGGTGCAAGCTGGTCACCCGGCCATAGCCAGTTAATCTCCCCCTGTTCTGTCTTTCCGGCAGTATAGCTTCCGCTGCACATAGGGGTGATATTGGGCTTTTTTGTAAGATAAACGGCTGCCACTCCGTGACAGGCTGAACTGTTCATGGTCATGGTCATCTCAAAGGGATGAATGTCCATAGCAGCGCACCAGTCATTTCCAAGGTGATATGCCTGAAGCACATCACTCATCCCATGGATGACGTCAGGCTTGAAGGGTGATTTGTGGAGTGGCGCTGTCGCAAAAGCCAGCAATCCGGAGGGCAGCCTCTTCTTTGTTTTCACAAAGCGTTCAGCTTGTGCCATGTCCTTTGTATATTTCAGATGGCTCTTTACTTCGCCTTCGTCGAACTCTTTCCATCCCCAGACATATTTTGCATTTGAGCACCCCAGATCGTTGGAGGTACCCAGAAGGATGTCCCCCCGCTGCCTTGACGCGGCAAGATAATGACAGAAGGTAAAGCCGTGAGTAGCGACCCGGTATTGAGCATTCTTTTTGAAATCAGCAAGCTCATTCTCAGAAAAAAAGAACTTGACCGCAACAGGATAATATTTCATTCTCAGAAGATTACGCAACGAAAAGACGATATCCGAGTTGCTCAGCTCCTTCTTCTCAAGCATGGCCTTCGCAAAGTCAACATCATTCAGCAGTATAGAGGTATCGATCATAGTAAATTCTCCTTAAAAAATTAGTATACCCCGAGCAGATTGAGCGCAAGGATCAGCAGTCCTGCCACGGCGACCCGCTTCACAACCAGAGGACTCACCCGCTTTGCTATCTGGGGCGCGATAAACCCGCCCAAAATCGCGGCAGGGAACATTATGACAAAAAACAAAAGGTCGAAGTTCCCGAACTGGAAATGACGCATAGTCCCCATGAGCGTATTGAAGAAGATTGCCAGAAGCGAGCTCCCGACAACTACATACATCGGAAGTCCGAGCCCGACCGTCATCAGAGGCACCATAAACGGACCGCCGCCGAACCCGAACATGGATGATACAATCGCGATCAGAAATCCGCCGATGCAGCCGAAAACCATATTTACCTTAAATTCATGTCCCCAGAATTCTACTGTCATGATATTCCTCCTTTATCCTGCTTTGCAGTGGCGGATTCTTCAGCCTTTTTCTTAAATTCCTTGAGAATCGCCTGCTCCTTCTTGTTCTTGGCCATATAGCCGGGTGTAGTCTGCCAGAACATCAGGCCGGCCAGAATAATCAGTATCCAGCCGAAAACAAATTTGAACTGGTCCAGGGTGATCATTTCCGTCAATTTTGGGCCGATAAAGCCTCCTACAACCATCGCAAGACCGATACCTGTTCCTAACTTCCAGCTGATAAACTTGATCTTTGAATAGTTGTAGATGCCGCTTCCCTGCGAAAAGAGAACGGTCGGCATAACTGTTCCGGCAACGACTGTGTGAGGCAGCGGCCAGATCGAAACCAGCAGGGGATTCATGATAAATCCACCGCCGGCGCCCATAAGCACTCCGAATATCGCTATCGCCAGCGTCAGAAAGAAAGGCCCGAAAAGATTCAGGCTCGTGCCTGCGTTACTCAGATACAAAAGAGGAAATTTTATGTTGTTTTCAAAAGTAAGGACTTCGCTCTTCAGGTTTTTGTCTACCGACGCAGCTATGAAATATTTCCCCGGCGCAAGTCCTTTGCGAATATTGATAACTGCCTTATATGTTCCGTCAGGATTCATTTCCACCTCAGCGCCGAGTATCTTATCAATTGTTCTGAACCTTGCTTTTAAGAGCTGCATGGAGCGTTTTTTGTTTTCCTTATCATCCATCTGGGAAAGCAGGTCGCCTCTGGAGCCTATTATGCTGCCCATAAGGCTGGCCTGATACCTGTCTATCTTGATCTTCGCTGTCGCTCCGTAGACAGCATCAGCCCCTGTATCCTTCAATGACTTTGATACACTCCATTTTTTCCCTTCTTTTTTGTTTTTTTCAATCTTATCTTTCTGGTCTTTCGGCGTAAATATTTTGTAATAAGCAGGCATCTCTTCTGTCATATATAAGATATACGGTCGCTTGCCGGTTTCCTTGTCCACTTCAGCGTCAAAACGTGAAGCCCTCACTTTTTCGTCGGCCCATATCTCAATATATACAGGCTTGCCAGGCACTGCATTGCCGGTAACAGTAATGGCACCGCCGTTATCTAGGGATGTTTTGTCAATCTGGGCAGTTATGGCTCCGGCAGTGTCCTCTGCTTTTTTCTCTTCTGCCATCGCCGCGGGCTCACTGGTTGGTGTGGGTTTTTCGGCAAAGGCCCCGTTCTGATACATCATGAAGACGGTCGCGCTCAATGCGATAAACAAAGTCAACCAAACACGTTTCATACACTCCTCCTTTTCTTAATCTTAATCGTACTGACAACTACCATACAGTAATTGCCTTTATATAACATTGAACAGCATATCCCGTACCATCGCAATTGATTTTTTCTCATCTGTAAAAGTACCTGATAATAAAAGGAATAGTAGAAGTCAAGAGAGTACTGCGAATTATTATGCTGTCCCGATCGGAACAGGCCAGGAGCTTTTTCTGTCCCAATTGGGACAATCATCTGACTTTGGGGTTTATCAGATACGCGGCAGCAGGTGAGACTGAGGTGAACGGGCGCTTCTATGTATCTTCGACTTCCCCGCCGCCGGGGAGCAGACCATGGTGTTTCATCTTCGTCCTGAGCTGTTTTCTTGATATCCCGAGAATCTCAGCGGCCTTTGACTGGTTCCACGAAGTCTTGTCCAGCACTCTCAGGAGAAGTTTTTTTTCGGTTTCCATCAGGTTGAACTTCCTGTCACCCTGGAAATTGTCCGCCTCAATTTCCCGAATCGACTTCGGCAGATATTTTTTCGTAATCGTGTCAGCAGGGCATAATACAACCGCCCGTTCTATCGCATTGGCAAGCTCTCTCACATTACCGGGCCAGTCATAGTCCATAAAAAGCCTCATGACTTCAGGATGAAGCGAAGAGATCGTTTTCCTGTTGATGTGATCAAATTTCTGGAGAAAGTGGTTGGCAAGCAGCGGAATATCCTCCTTTCTCTCCCTCAGCGGCGGAATACTTATTGTTACCACATTAATTCTGTAGAAAAGGTCTTCTCTGAAGTTCCCTTTTTTGATGTCCGCTTCCAGATCACGGTTCGTTGCCGCGATGATTCGCACGTCAACAGCAGTTCTGGTTTTCCCCCCGACTCTCAATATCTCCCTTTCCTGGAGGAACCTTAAGAATTTTTTCTGAATATTCAGGGAAAGTTCACCAATTTCATCGAGAAATACGGAACCTCTGTCAGCAAGCTCAAGCTGGCCCATTTTCTGCTCAAAGGCCCCGGTGAAGGAACCTTTCTCATGTCCGAAGAGTTCGCTCTCAAGAATGTCTTCAGGCAATGAAGCGCAATCTATAGGGATGAAGGGACCGTCCGCCCTCTGTGATTCGTAATGGATGGCTCTCGCGACAAGCTCCTTGCCTGTTCCGCTTTCACCCGTGATCAGCACATTTGAGGGGCTTTTGGATACTGTCTCAATAAGATTAAAGATATCCTGCATCACGCTGCTTTTTCCTATGATGCTTTTAAAGCTGTTGCGCTCCCTCAGCATGCTTTTCAGCGCCCTGTTTTCTATGAGCAGCTGATGTTTTTCTACCGCCTCTCTTGTGACCGTAAGGAGTTCATCCGTATTGACGGGTTTTGCCAGATAATTAAAGGCGCCGCTCTTCATCGCCTCAACCGCCCTCTCTATCGTACCGTGGGCAGTGAGCATGATAACCGGCACATGAAGTCCTTTGTCCTGCACTGCCTGCAAAAGTTCAGCCCCGTTCATCCCGGGGAGCTTAAAGTCTGTGATGACCGCGTCCAGGGGCATTTTTATTATCCTGTCCATCGCCTCCTCAGCAGTTCGCGATGTACAGACATCATAACCGTTCTTCTTCAGGATGGCGGACAATACCTTCAGAATATTTGCTTCATCATCTACCAGCAGTATGGTTCCCTTGTTGTTTGCCATATTCTTATGATTGAACAAGAGGGAGGATGATCGTAAACTCTGTTCCCTTCCCTGTTTCACTCTTTACCGAGATGTCCCCCTTATGGTCCCTGATAATCCTTTCAACACAGGCGAGTCCAAGTCCTGAGCCACGGGTTTTTGTTGTAAAAAAAGGCTTAAAGATCTCAGATATGGTCTCTTCACTCATACCCACCCCTGTATCTTTTATCACAATACGCACCCCGGAGTCAAAGACCCCGCTCTCTATGCTGATCACATCCCCTTCCTTTGTGACCTCAAGCGCGTTCACCAGGATATTAAGAAGCGCCTGCTTTATCTGTTGAATATCGAACCGAAAGGTGGGGGCCTTTTCATCGAGACGCGTCAGGACCTCCACATTGCTCCCCGTGGCCTCCTGTCTGACAAGTTCCGCTGTGTCTCTGATAATTTTATTAATATCGGAGTCCTGCAGGTTCAGAGGGGCCGGACGCGAAAATCTCAGAAAGCTTGTCACCAGCTCATTGAGCCTGTTGGTCTCTTCCTCGATAATCGCAAGAAACTCCTTTAATACCTCCCCTTTGAAGTTCTCCTGCAGGTATGAAACAGCTCCCAGAATGGCATTGAGGGGATTTTTTACTTCGTGCGCGACTGTCATGGACATTTCCCCAATGGCGGACACTTTCTCGAGCCGGCTTCGCTCTTTATTGGTCTCTTCGAGTAACTTCAGGCTGTCTCTGAGATTCTTTAGCATATGGTTAAACACTTCGATAAGTTCCCCTACCTCATCACCGCAGGACATCTTGTACACAAAACACTTCTTGCAATCGCATATTTTCTCAGGGACCGCCTTCTGCTCACAGGAAAAACAAAGCGTATTCGGGATGGTCCAGCATCTTGTCCTGCCGTACGCAGGACACTCATCCATTTCGCAGGCGAGCAATTCCCAGCAGTTGACCAGGTTGTCATTCCTGATCTCAACATCGAGGTTCCCGGCCTGCACAAGCTCCATTCTGTCCTTCAGGTTCTTCATCGGTGTCGCGAGGAGTCTGGCAAGAATGAACGCCCCCCATATGCCGATTAGAATTATCCCGGCAGAGATTATCAGAATATAATTTTTGAGTTTTTTCAGATTGTCTTCGATAAGCATGTTCACATTGCTTTTCGAAAAACCCACATCAGCCATTCCAATAACCTCATACCCTACCGTGACAGGCACAGTTATTTCCCTGATATCATCTCCGGCAGCATCAATGATGCTCATCTCCCGTTTTTGCAAAAAATCTGCAGGCAAGTGTCTGTTTACATCAGACAGCAACTGACCGAGCAATGTTCTGTCTGTATGGGCAACAATTCTCCCTTTTCCGTCAATGATCCCTGCATACATACACCCGGGAGTATTCGCAATGGATCGTACCAATTCATCAAGCCTCAGGGGGTCAATATACAGCAGTGGTTCAACAGCTTCCCTTACAAGGTTTCTCGCAAGGACAAAATGAGTATTTTCAATTTCTTTTTTCAGGACACTCCTCTGATAGGAGATGATCAGGGTGTTAACGAGAAGCATTATGACGAGTATCATGAAGATAACAGCAACAGAAAATTTCTGGACCAGTGTCAGCTTTCTGAATATTGCCTTGATGCTCATGTCAGTACTGTCTGAAGACCTCAAATTCAGCTTCTTCAGCTGCCTTGAAGCCTACTATGTTGGCCGCCTTTAATATCGTTTCATCCTTCAGACCGATAAGCAGGCGTTTCACCTCGTTCACAAGCCGGGGATTGGTTCCCCCGCAGGACGCAAAGGGCCAGTTGGGAAGGGGGGTGGTCCTTGCAAGCACTCTTAACTTCTTCATATCCACCACATCTTTCCATACAACGAGCGCAGATTCCCTGACAAAGCCTGCATCCGCCTCTCCCCGGTAAACACCAAAAATTACATTCTCCTGCCTCTTTGCATCTATGATCTTCATGTGTTTCTGCGTGTCTATTCCGGCACGCAGCAAAAAAATCCGCTGTGAAAGATAACCGCCCGCGGACTTGGGTGAAGTGATAAAGACCTTTTTATTCCTTAAATCCTCTATGTCCTTAATCTTGCTGTCCTGTCTCGTTATAATTACCCCGCTGAACGTGTCGCTGCCCTCCATCACGTCGACAGACGAACTGTCTTCTCCTATGGTAGTTACCAGGGGTTTGATATTGACCTCTCTGTCTATCAGCGCAAAGATATAAGGGTTTTGATAAGAAAAATCCGCCCTTCCGCTCTTGACCACCTGCATGAAATCTTCGAAGTCCTTTGGTATCACAAGCTTGAATTCATACCCTGTTTTTTGTGAAAGGTATCTCATTAACGGATCATACCTGTCATAAAGGGTGATGGCTGAATAGAGCGGCAGAATGGCAACTTTGACGGTTTTTGGCTTGTACTCTATATAGTCCTTCCCGGTAAGGTTATTCATGATTACCCTGATGACATCAAAATCCCTGTCCTCGGCAGCAGTAAACCCTTCCATATCAGAATCAATGGCTGAAACAGCCTCCCTGTCCCGTAATGAGCCGAGGGCCGTGAGCACAGCAGTTTTTATCCCGAGCGGAAGAGTATTTGACGCGCACAAAACAAATGATGGTATTGCCTCTGAAGTCTTTATTATCTTAAGTCCGTCTCCTGTATATTTCCTCGCCACGGACTCGCTCATGGCACCCACATCGTGGTCGCCTATGAGAACAGAGAGCGCAACCCTGTCTTCCTGCTCCAGAAAATCAACACCCGCGAAGTCATCTGCCCTCAGTCTCACATCGTTCAGCATGGCAAGCGGTATCAGATAACTGAATGATGACTGCCTGCTTCCGAGCGCAAGCCTTTTGCCCCTGAGATCAGCGACCCTCTCTATACCGCTTTTCTCCTTTACTGCCAGTACGCTTCGGGATGTCACTCCTCCTTTGCCGACCGGCCTTGCCAGCGGCACTACTTTATTTCCGTATCGTGCCCTGACTTCACAATATGCCGCAGGGTCAAGAAATGCCATATGGACAATCCCCTCACCTATTTCCCGGATAGCAGATTCATAATCTTTGGCGACCCTGATAATAACCGGTCGTTTTAACTGGTTTTCGAGATAATACTTTAAAGGCAGGAATCTCTCATACATGGCCCCAGCGCTTTCGACCGGCAGGACAGACAAAACCAGCGGAGGGGAGCCGAATTTTGGCGGAGAATACCTCTGTTGATTATTCTTATCATCCCGGGCAGAATCTTCACCTGAACACGCAAACATACCCGCGAGCAGAACGCATACTGTCAGTAAGCCTTTCAGAGTAAAATTTCTTTTTACAAACACTTAAACTCCATGAAGAACAGACAGGGGTTCATCTCCTCATAGCCGGAGGACCATTTCCCTTATTTATTATGCAATCGTTATATAGTAACCCAAAACCGGGTCTGAAGAGAAAAACAGGTATGATCAGAAATTAATGCCGATATCAGGGAAGAAGGAAGTAAGCTGCCGGATATTGTTCGTAAGGAGCAGGATGCCGAATACAATAAGGAGAAGTCCGCTGATGATCATGATCACCCGCATGTATTTACGTATCCTGGCCGAGTAGCTGAGAAATGAGTTGAACATGAGCGAGGAAAGGAAAAAGGGCAATGCAAGACCGAGTGAGTATACGGAAAGGAGTTTAAATCCGTATACAGCGGAGGCCTTTGAACTTGCATAAACGAGAATCGTTCCGAGTATCGGGCCTATGCAGGGTGTCCATGCTGCGGCGAATGTCATGCCCACAAAAAACGTCCCGATATATCCTGCAGGTTTTCCGGTAAGATGGAATTTCATCTCCCGTGGTCAAAAAGTCCAGTTTCAGCACCCCTGAAACAAAAAGGCCGAAAAATATCACCAGAATACCGCCGATAATCCGTATCCAGTCCTGATATTCGAAGAGAAACTTCCCGACGATCGAGGAAGACGCTCCGAGAGCGATAAAGATAAGGGAAAATCCCGCTATAAAGGTAAGTGAGTTCGTTATGGTAAGGAAACGTATCCGTTTTCTGTCGGCATTGCTTTTCAGGTCTTCGAATGAAACCCCTGTTATAAATGAGATATAGGACGGCACCAGGGGAAGAACACAGGGAGAGAGAAACGATAACAGACCCGCAAAAAAAGCGAGTGAGAAAGAGACATCCTTCATTGCTCTTTCCCTCCCTGGACTGCGCAGTCTTCAGTGCTGCCGCTTATCTTCTCTATCGCATGGGGGATAACATCCATGACCGCCTCAAGGCCTTCTCTGACCGCCTTGGGGCTGCCCGGCAGGTTTATGATCAGGGTCTTTCCCCTGACCCCTGCAACCGCACGCGAGAGCATGGCGCGTTTTGTTTTTTCCAGGCCTGCCAACCGCATGGCCTCGGCAATACCCGGGATCTCTCTGTCGATCACTTCCCGGGTCGCCTCAGGGGTAACATCCCTCGGCGAAAGACCTGTGCCTCCGGTTGTTATAACAAGGTCCACTTTATTACTGTATTCGATAAGCCTCTCTGTTATCAAATCTCTCTCGTCGGGAATCACAGCGTAATATTTTACCGTCGCACCTATTTCCGTAATCATCTCCCTGATAATCGGGCCTGCGAGGTCTTCGCGCTCTCCCTTTGAACCCTTGTCGCTTAAGGTCAGAACAGCAGCGGTGATCATACCTCGACCCTTATTGTATCTCCTGCCCTGACCGTGCCATCCGACAGAACTTTGATGAATATGCCCTCCTTCGGCATGACACAATCGCCTGCCTGATAATAGATGGAGCATCTGGTGTGGCATTCCTTGCCTATCTGGCTCACCTCGCCGATTACCTTGCTGCCGATATATATTTTTGTCCCGAGGGGTAGTGAGACAAGGTCCAGCCCTTCGGTGGTAATGTTCTCCGCGAAATCACCGGGCTTCACGTTAAGCCCTGCCTCCTGCATCTTTTTTATGCTCTCCAGGGCAAGGAGACTGACCTGTCTGTGCCATTCGCCGGAGGCGTGGGCATCACCTTCGATGCCGTAATCAGTCTTTACCCGTATCTCATCAACCGGTTTTTTTCTGACGCTTTTTTTATCGCTTATATTGACAGAGACCACCTTGCCGGACATGTTTTAAAATAACATAATTCACGAGATGCTAACAAGAAATCTGATTATTCCGATAAAACTGGCAGAAACTTTAAAAAAAGTTTGAACCTGAATGGCATAGCTGCAGACAAAAAAAATCCCTCCAGATAAAAATGGAGGGATTTTATCGAACAACCTTGAGACTTAAACTGAATCCTCTATGTCCCTGCTTCCCAGCTCTGCAGGTACTTCTTCTGTGCCGGAGTCAGCGCGTCTATCTTAATACCCATGGATCTGAGTTTCAGCCGGGCTATGTCCTGGTCTATTTTCTGAGGGACGCTGTAAACTTTCTTTTCGAGCTTCCGGTAATTCTTCGCCATATATTCAGCGCACAACGCCTGGTTGGCAAAGCTCATATCCATAACAGCTGACGGATGTCCCTCTGCAGCAGCAAGGTTGATGAGCCTGCCTTCTCCCAGAAGATATATCCTTCTGCCGCTTTTCATCGTAAACTCTTCGACAAAATCCCTGATCATCCTTCTTGATTTTGCCATCTTTTTCAGTTCATCTATGGATATTTCGACATTAAAATGTCCGGAGTTACAGAATATCGCCCCGTCTTTCATAAGTTTGAAACAATCCTTGTAGATAACGTCGATATCACCGGTAGCAGTCACAAATATGTCTCCAACCTTCGCGGCCTCCTTCATCGGC
Organism: uncultured Nitrospira sp.; assembly: GCA_963746295.1. Taxonomy (GTDB): domain Bacteria; phylum Nitrospirota; class Thermodesulfovibrionia; order Thermodesulfovibrionales; family UBA6898; genus JAOUFP01. The sequence continues at coordinate 150,184 of CAVVAQ010000005.1, forward strand.
ATGACATCGAACCCGTCCATCGTTGCCTCGAGTCCGCGCAGCGGATCGACTTCGGTAACGACCACTTTTGCCCCCATGCCTTTCGCCCTCATGGCTATCCCCTTGCTGCACCACCCGTATCCTCCAACCACAAACACCGAGCCGGCTATCAGCCTGTTCGTGGCCCTGATTATCCCGTCGATAGTAGACTGTCCTGTGCCGTAGCGGTTATCGAACATATACTTCGTATACGCATCATTGACCGCTATGATCGGATACTCGAGCACCCCCTTCTCAGCCATCGCCCTGAGACGTATAACACCCGTGGTTGTTTCCTCTGTCCCGCCGACAAGGTTCTTCAGAAGGTCCTTCCTCTTTGTGTGGAGAACTGATACAAGATCAGCGCCGTCGTCCATCGTAATGTTCGGTTTCGTTGAAAGCGTATCCAGGATATGCCGGTAATAGGTCTTGTTGTCCTCTCCCTTTATCGCAAATACCGGAATACCGGAATTCTTTACGAGAGATGCAGCCACATCGTCCTGGGTACTGAGCGGGTTCGATGCGCAGAGAGTGACCTCAGCGCCTCCGGCCTTCAGGGTCTCCATAAGACTGGCTGTCTCCGTCGTTACGTGAAGACAGGCGGCAAGCCTCAAACCTTTCAGCGGTTTCTCTTTTCTTAAACCTGTCCGCGATACTCTGCAGCACAGGCATTTCCTTCGCGGCCCACTCAATGCGCAGGGTGCCCTTTTTCGCGAGATTCATGTCCTTTACTTCATACTTTGCCATATATCCTCCGTTTTTTATTATCAGTGGTTGGGGATCAGACGTTCGTGATGAAGAGGATAGTTTCTTCCTTTCCAACCCCTAACAGCCAATCCCAAATTACCTTTTTATAGTCCTGCCTGCTTCTTCAGGGTCTCTGCCTTGTCGGTTTGCTCCCAGGTGAAGTCAGGATCGTTCTTGCCGAAGTGACCGTATGCTGCCGTCTTTTTGTAGATAGGTCTTCTGAGCTTTAAATGATCAATAATGCCTTTCGGGGTAAGATCAAAATTCCCCCGCACCAGCTTCACGATCTTTTCATCCTCGATCCTGCCGGTCTCAAAGGTATCGATAAGGATAGAGACAGGTTCAGGGATGCCGATTGCGTATGCAAGCTGAACCTCAACCCGGTCTGCTATTCCTGATGCAACGATATTTTTCGCGATGTAGCGTGAAATATAAGCGCCCGACCTGTCAACCTTCGTGGGGTCTTTTCCTGAAAAACACCCGCCTCCGTGACTTCCTACGCCGCCGTAACTGTCCACAATGATCTTCCTGCCGGTAAGTCCCGTGTCCCCCATGGGTCCGCCAACCACGAAGCGGCCGGTAGGATTAATATAGTATTTCACTGTCTTCTCATCAAGCAGTTCCTTCGGCACAACAGGTTTGATGACCTCTTCTATAATATCTGCTTTCATCTCCTCAATGGTGACGTCTGGGCTGTGTTGTGATGAAACCACAATGGTGTCTATCTTGAACGGCTTTCCGTCAATATATTCAATGGTCACCTGTGTCTTGCCGTCAGGTCTGAGATATCCAAGGATATCCTCCTTTCGCACTGCTGCGAGCCGCATCGCCAGTTTATGGGCGAGCATTATAGGCATCGGCATCAACTCTTCGGTCTCGTTGCAGGCAAAACCGAACATCAGGCCCTGGTCCCCTGCTCCGCCCACATCAACTCCCATCGCTATATCCGAAGACTGCTGGTCGATCGAGGTGATGACCGAACAGGTCTCATAGTCGAACCCGTATTTTGCACGCGTATATCCAATATCTTTGATTGTCCTCCTTACGATATCGGGTATATGCACATAGCATGTCGTGGAGATCTCTCCCGCAACAAATGCAAGACCGGTCGTCAAAAGCGTTTCGCACGCGACCCGCGCAACAGGGTCCTGTGCAAGGATAGCATCGAGGACAGCATCTGATATCTGGTCTGCTATTTTATCCGGATGTCCTTCGGTAACGGATTCTGAAGTAAAAAAATAATCTTTCTTCGGCATAGGTAACTCCTTTCTGAGAAAACGAATTCAATATTTTAATCTTTTTCAGCTAAAAAAAAAAGACAAATAGGCCGCATTCTGATAAAATCGAAAAAAGGAGGGAATACCATGAAAAAGATCCTGATCGCGCATGATGGCTCAAAACCGTCTGAAAAGGCATTGAAAAAGGCATTTGAGGTCGCCGAGAAGTTCGGCTCATCCGTTACGGTCATATCCGTAGTCCCCGAGCTTTATCTTACCGAGTTAATGGAGATGGACAGGACAAGGATACTCACGACACTCACCGGAGAGGCAAAGAAAACAATGGACAAGATCAGGAAAAATACCGTCGGCCTTAAATCCCTGAGGACCATCATAAAACAGGGCAATCCGGCTGAAGAGATCCTCGAAACAGCCAAAAAAATAAAGGCCGACCTGATCGTTACCGGCTCTCACGGAAGACATGGCGCACAGAGGTTTCTGCTGGGGAGCGTCTCCTCCAAGATCGTTGACAATGCAACCTGCGCGGTACTTGTTATCAAATAAGGGAGTTACGGAGAGATAAATTCTTTCAGTGCTTCTTCGTATGATAGCGGTACAAACCCGAAGTTCTTCTCTATGGCCTTCGGGTCGCTGATATTGTCCTGTTCAAGAAGTCTCAGTTGATCGCCCGTGACCGGCGGGGAAGAGAGCACCTTTTCAAAAACCAGGGCGCCTAACCTCATGAGGCCCATGGGTATGGTAACAGCCGGCCGGTGCTGTCCCAGAGCCGTTGACAGTTTTTCAACCATCTCCCTGTAGGAAATATGCTCCGGGCCCCCAATCTCGTACGTGGAGAGAAAGCCGCAAGGGTTTTCGATGACCTTATTGATACAGGAAAGCCAGTCCTTGATATAAACGGGCTGGAATTTCGCTTTCCCTTGCCCCGGGATCGGAAGGACTGGCGAGAGCTTCAGCATTTCAACAAGTTTTTTCGTAAAACCGTCCCAGGGCCCGATGATGAGCGAGGGTCTGAAGATGGTCTGACTGAGCCCGCTTTCTTTGACAATCTCTTCGGCCTCAGCCTTTGTCCTCAGATAGCCTGACCATGAATTCCTGTCCGCTCCGAGGGCTGACTGGTAAAAAAAATGCCTGACCCCCGCGCGTTTTGCTTCCGCAACCAGGTTGGCTGTCCCGTTACGATGGACTGCTTCGAAGGTCGCCTTGCCTTTTTCCTCGATAATGCCTACAAGATGAATAACGAAGTCATCGGACTTCAGTATGCCGTTTAATGTCTCGGGACGTGTTACATCACCGCTCACGACTTCTGCGCCTTTTGCAGCAAGGGATTTTTGGGCATTCTCTGAGCGCGCAAGACAGGCTGCCCGATGCCCTTTTGCTATCAGGTAATCAACGAGATGTCCTCCGACAAAGCCTGATGCGCCTGTAATAAAGATCATAGGGACCTCCGGAAAAACAGCAGTAAATAGTAAGCAGCTTGAAGACGGAAGCATACTTTATGGACAGATTCTACTTACTATTTGTTGCCAATCAGTTCAGAAAATCTTTCGAATGAACGTTTCTCTATTTCCCGGTGTATTGAATTTCCGTGCGAATCCATAGTTACAATGGCTGGGAAATCCTCTATCTGAAAAAGCCACATGGCCTCTGTCGGGCCGAATTCATCAAGCATCCATACATCCAGTGTCTTCGTTATACGGTCTGCAAGGTAGGCAGCAGCCCCCCCGACTGTATGAAAGTATACCGATCCTGTCTCCTGTAATGCCTCCAGCGTGCGGGAACCCATTCCACCTTTTCCGATAATCCCCCGGATTCCATACTCCCGGATTACGGTAGCCTCATACATCTCGACACGTATGCTCGTTGTAGGCCCTGCCGCAACAGCCTTGTAATACCCTTCTTCAGACTTCTTCATAACAGGCCCGCAGTGATAGAGCACGGAACCGGTCAGATCAAAGGGGATTTCCTCTTTCCGGGGCCTCTGCTCGACAAGATATTTATGGACCCTGTCTCTGCCGGTTACAATAGTACCGTTCAGCGAAACAATATCTCCTGCCTTCAGGGAACGTGATGCATCGGCTGTAAGAGGCAGGTTGAGACTCAAAGGTTTTACCATATTAACCTCCCTCTCCTCGTCGCCCAGCAACTGACAGAGACGTCCACGAAATAGGACGCCGGATGACGGTGGTTCACACCTATCTTTACACCGAGGGCTGTTGTTCGTCCCCCGAACCCCATAGGGCCTATTCCCAGTTCGTTTATTTCTTTCAGGATGCGCGCCTCAAGAGCAGCGAGTTCATCCACCTTGTTGACATCATTCAGTCTGCGTATAAGCTGTTCCTTGGCAAGCCTCGTTACCTGGTCTTTTGCGGCCCCGATGCCTACCCCCAATATATAGGGCGGACATGCTCTCCCCTGTATCTTCTGGACTGTATCAAGGACGCATTTTCTTACCCCGTCGAGATCACGCTGCGCATTCAGTTCCTCAAGCGGTAATTTATAGATCTGCCCGGCATTCTCACAACCTGCCCCCTTGAGCATGAGGTCGATGATAAGGGAGCCTTCCCGTGTTTCTTCCATATAAATGACCGGGAAGCCTATTCCCGTATTATCACCCGAATTTTTGTCAGTAAGAATATCAACGGCATTCGGCCTCAGCGGAACCTTCTCGGTTGCAAGCCGTGTCGCCTCGACTATCGTATTTTTCATCTCATTATGACTGAGCCCGACCGGGACCTTTACCCAAAAAGTGGGGACCCCGGTGTCCTGACAGATCGGCCTGATGGTTTCCTTCGCCAGCTTTATATTCTCGATCTGCACAGCGAGCGTTGAAAAGGCGTGAGAGCCCTGCGCCTCCCGGGCAAGGCCGGCTTCCATAGCCTCTCTTACATCCGGGGGCAGGGACGTAGCAACTTTCTTGTATAATTCGACAATACCATCGCGGAGCTTAAGCAAATTCCGACCTCATCTTCTTCAGGTAATCGACATGTTTGAGTTCCTGCTCCATCATCTCCTGAAAGACGACCCGCGCGTTGCTGTCTGATACGCTCTCGGAGAGTTTTCTGTAGAGATTATATGCCTTGCCTTCTATCTCAAGGGCCAATGTCATCGCCCCCTTATCGTCAGCAAAGACATATTTTTCCAGCTTCGCTTCCAGATCTTTTATGGGTATGCCTGCTTCAGTCACCGGTGCCTCAGCCCCTTCACTGAAATCCGCAAAGCCTTTGATGTCCCGGTCGCCCTGAATGGCCTGATAAAGGTACTGTATAAAATCCATATGTTTCTCTTCCCAGACCATCAGCTCTGAGAACATTTTTTTCGTCCCCGGAACTGCTGCCTTTGCAGCAGCGCCGGAATAAAACGCGCGTGTTCCCTTTTCCATAAGATACGCTTCTATCAGAGCGTTCAGGAGATCTTCTTTACCGGTCATAACGATAACTCCTTCACCTGTTTTTTTTGAAAATTACTCTCACGGGTGCAACATCTGTTCTATTTTATTCCATACAGTATCATGAAAGCTACCCTGGGCGGTATTCGTTCAGGGGGAATTCGTAAAACCAATCTGTCCATGAACAGGAAAATAAACCCCTCCGCTCAGCTGACAATAGACTGTAACATGTATCATATCATTTCATAATCTCATAGCAAAGGGAAATGTGTTTGTAATATAAAATACCCCCAAAGGAGTCATTGCAGAATATTTTCATGTCTGATCTTTTTTTTACATCAATTAGTTTACAAAATCTTTGTTTTATGCTATTTTCATTAGGTATGGATATGCGAATTGATGATAATTCAACGAGAAACAGTATTGTCAACCTTTTGAAAAAAAGCAGCGGACTTTCTATCGAAGAGTTGAGCAGGAACATTAACATAACCCCTATGGGTATTCGCCAGCATCTCCTTTCGCTCGAAAAAAAGGGGATTGTGACCTACCGGTCAAAAAAGCACGGGATAGGGAGGCCGGGTTTCATCTATATGCTCACAGAGTCCGCTGATGTCCTCTTTCCAAAATCCTATGACAAATTCGCCATTGAGCTTCTGAACGATATCAAGAAGCACGACGGCGCCGAAAAACTGGACACGATCTTCAAATGGAGAAAAGAAAAACAGCTCGGTATCATGAAAGATGCGCTGGCAGGGTCTGAAACATTTGAAGAGGCCCTCACCAGGCTGAAAAATATACTTGAATCAGAAGGACTCATCGTTGAGCTCACACGGAGTAACGGCAATTATCACCTGCAACACTATAACTGTCCGATCAGGAAAGTCGCCGAGCAGTTTAAAGACTTGTGCACCTATGAACTCCAGATGTACCGGGAGCTTCTTGGGAAAAAGGTGACCAGAGAGCAGATTATAGCAGAAGGCTCCCCTGCCTGTTTTTATAAAATCCCCTCACACTAATACAGCAGACTGAGATCTGCTTTCTTCAGCGCGGCGAGTAACGCATCCACGTGTTTTTCGGTATGTGCCGCGGTAATGGTTATCCTGAGTCTCGGGTTACTGACCGCAGGCGGCCTTATCGCGGGGACATAAATCCCTCTTTCGAACAGATATTGTGAAAGTCTGAGCGCCCCGCTGATGCGGGCAGTCCTTACCGTAATAATAGGGCTCATACTGAAAGGATCGTGATATCCGATACTTTTCAGCCCCTCAAAAAGGCTCTCCCGGTTCAACCAGAGCCTCCTGAGGAGCGAAGGATTGCGTTCGACAAGCCGCAGTCCGGCAGAGGCAGCAGCGATTACGCATGAGGGAAGTGCCGTCGAAAAAAGAAAGCTGCGCGCGGTATTCGAAATCCATTGGATAACATCCCCGCTGCCGGCGACAAACGCGCCAAACGCTCCGAACGCCTTCGAAAATGTCCCCATCTGTATTACCCATGCCTCCTGAGTAATTCCGAAGTGCGCGAGCGCTCCCCTGCCACGGCCCAAAACTCCGGTCCCATGTGCGTCATCAAGATAAAGGAGAGCCTTGTGCCGTCTGCAGAGCTCATGGATATCCCTGATAGGGGCCAGGTCGCCGTCCATACTGAAAACAGTGTCTGTTATTACCACCTTTCTCCTTGCCCTCGTCTTTTTCAAAAGTGTCAGAAGATGCGCTGTGTCCCTGTGGCGGTAAACCAGGGTCCTGGCCCTGCTCAATCTGCAGCCATCAATGATGCTCGCATGATTCAGTTCGTCGCTGAAGATCAGATCATGCTCCGACGTTATGGACGGGATGACCCCCGTATTTGCAGAGTACCCTGAGTTGAAAATCAAGGCCGCCTCTGTTCCCTTGAATCCCGCGATACGTTTTTCAAGCTTCCTATGGAGCATGCTCCCGCCGGCGAGCAGCCTCGATGCCCCGGAGCCGAAGGCATGCCTTTTAAGGGCAGCCTGAACAGCGCGAAGAATCTCCGGATTTCCTGCAAGACCGAGATAATCGTTTGAGGCAAAATTGATATATTTTTTCTTATTGATCGTAAGGACAGGACCTTGGGGTGAAGAACGCGAAATAAGAGAACGCAGCAGATGTTTTTCTTCCAGTTCTTTGAGTTCCCGTTCAAACACAGATACATAGTAGCATATTTTCATTCAGCGTTATTAACCGGCCGTCTCCGGCCTGGACGGGTAATTATGTATGAAGGTTACCTGCTGCGGAAAAAAGCGGGAACAGACTTCCATCCCGGCTGACTTTTATTCTTTCAAAAAAAAGGACGGCCTTTACCGGCCATCCTTTCTCTCCGTAATCCAGGCTTGATCGCTTATTTTTTCTTGGTCGTCTTCGTGGCTTTTGTGGCGGTTTTTTTTGTTGTGCCGCATGCAGCGCCTTTGGGTTTACAGGCCATAAGAACCCTCCTTCATAAGAGATAGTTTCAAAATAGCACAGTTCTGAGACCCTGTCAACACATGCAATCCCCTCCGTGAGATCCTCTTGCAGACCTCTGTGCAACAAGGATATAATGGATCACGCGCACACTACCGGAGGGATAAACGATGATATGCAACGTTTGCAAAAAAGAATGCACCGTGGATAAATATTTCTCCAGAACATCCGTCTGCCCCGCCTGCGGCGCAGACCTTCATATCTGCCTGAACTGCAAATTTTTTTCTGAATCTTCTCATAACAAATGCCTTGAACCGAAGGCCGAATTTCAGAGGACCAGGGACAGGGCTAACTTCTGCGATTTTTTTATGGCCGGCGAAAACACTGTTTCTTCCTCTTCAGAAAAAGAAATGGAAGCCGCCAGGAAAAACATGGAGGACCTCTTCAAAAAATAAACGTCATTCTGCTGAAGATCCCCGGTCACAGCCCAACAGGATACCGTTCCAGGAGATCACTTTCTGAGGGACCTTCCCAACCTCTTTTCGACTGACCGCACTTTCCGGTCCATCCTCCCTTTCTTTCCCTTCCTGTCGTCGATAATGATCCTCGTCAAGACCCTCTCCTCGTGCCGCATCATTCTCCTGTGGCATTTCTTCACGAGCCGCATCAGTTCATCCCAATCTCCCTCGACAATCGTGCCCATCGGGGTAAGCCTGTAGGGAAGGCCGGACGCGTCCACAATATCCAGCACCTCTGCAATCTTCGCGCTCAGGCTGCTGGAAGCACCTATCGGCACTATGCTGAATTCTATGAGCATTTCTTCTCCCTGAAAGTCTTCAGATCATAATAAACACAGGAACAGAATAGCAGAAAAAAAAAGGACAACTACTGGTTGTCCTTTTCCCGGATAAAAAACAGAATTATTTCTTCAGTGCGTCTTTTAATGCCTTTCCGGCAGTGAATTTCGGTGTTTTTGCGGCAGGTATATTGATAACCTGGCCGGTCCTCGGATTACGGCCCTTCCGAGCCTTTCTCTTTGATACTGAATATGTCCCGAAGCCAACAAGAGTTACCTTCTGGCCTTTCTTCAATGATGCCTTAATAGCATCCAAAGTTGAGTCCAATGCCCGTGAAGCATCAGCCTTGCTCAAACCTGCGCCCGCAGCTATTTTCTCAATGAGTTCTGCTTTTGTCATTATCTCCCCCCCTTTCACGATAATATATTGCCGAATATGACTTTGAATAACACTATCAAGAAGTTTCTTTTTTTGTCAAGCAATATGGCGTTCTTTCTGCCGGTTGAAGCAACGCATCCGCCCATTTCTCAAAATGTCTGTATGGTAAACAAAACAGAGGCTCTCTTTATTAAATCAGACGAAGACGGTTATAATTGATTGCAGTCGCCCGATGCGGCACTGCCTGGAGCCATCAGGCCCAAATTGGAGTATGCCCGGCATGAAAGAGATAGAGATCAAGATTCTTGAAATAGACAGAAGCGCCATAGAAAAACAGCTCCTCTCCCTCGGGGCAAAGAAAGTCTTTGACGGCGAGATGCACGCATTCTACTATGATTTTCCTGATAATTCACTCAAACACAAAGGCTCTGCTCTCAGGCTCAGGAGGGAAGGAGAAAAATCCGTCATCACGCTGAAAAAGGAAATCGAAAGCACTGAGGCAAAAATCAGGGAAGAGCATGAGATCGAAGTTTCAGACTTTCATGAGATGAAATGCGTGTTGGAGAACCTTGGACTGAAGGCATGGCTCGAGATGAAAAAACACAGAACAAGCTATGAGTTCAGGGGAGCGCATTTCGAGCTTGATGAATATCGTGATGCATACCAGTATGTCCCTCACCTGCTCGAAATCGAAGGTCCGGATATTGCCACCATATATGCCTGCGCCGGGCTTCTCGGATTCACGGAAACTGACTGCAAGCCATGGGACATCCTGCAGGTTGCGGCATATTATTCCGGCACGTGCCCCCCGAAATGACGTTGCAGCAGAGCACAATCAGAAAAACAGCCGGGGCGGGATATTTGCCTTTACATGCCCACCGGCCTTCTGATAGCTTATGATGAAATGGGAAAAGGAGGTTGCAAAAAATTGAACTATCTAAAAATCCTCTGGGTAATGTCCCTGCTCTCTGTAATTGCCTGTGCTACAACCGCAACACACGACGCCGCGCAGGAGGCGGGGGCCCATTATAAGATCGGAATCGCTTATCTGAATGAGGCAAAAGCCCAGCAGGCTTTTGTGGAATTCCAGAAATCCTATGAGCTCAATCCCCATAATAAGGAAGTATTGAACGCTATCGGATATGTCTACCTTATGCATTTTGACGAAACCGCAAAGGCCATCAGTTTTTTTGAGAAAGCTGCCGCGGAAGATCCGAACTATTCTGACGCCTATAACAATCTGGGTTTTGCGTACGAAAAGCTCGGACGTTTTGATACAGCAATCTCTTATTATAAGAAGGCGGTATCCAATCTGTTATATCCTACTCCTGAAAAGTCTTATATAAGCATGGGGAATTCATATTACCGGCTCGGCAGGTACGAAGATGCGATCAGTGCCTATAAGGAAGCGATAAAAAGGGCACCCGGCCTGAGCCTGCCGTATTTTAGAATGGCGCTCTGTTACAATGCTCTGGGCAGATATGGCGATGCCTCAACAGCCATGACCCATGCTATATCTCTGGACCCTGTTTATAAGGGAGACAGGGAAAAAGCACTCGAAGACTTCAGCATCACGACACTCAGAGCAGCAGGCGATGAAGAAAAGGACCTGAGGGACTATATCGAAATCATAAAATACTGAGATAGCAATCAAATACTGGCCTTCATTGACTTTTTCTTTTATTATTATGTATAGTTACCAGTTCGGGGCGTAGCGCAGCCTGGCTAGCGCACCTGCCTTGGGAGCAGGGGGTCGGAGGTTCGAATCCTCTCGCCCCGACCAAAACTCCTTCTTGATTTTAAAGGATTTTTCCTCTTAAAACCCTAAATTCAGTTCCATGGCAGTTGCTTGACCACGACTTGTTAAAAATACACAATCGCCTTGAAAAATACCTTTAAGAAATCCCCTTTGAGTGTTACATTAAGTCATGAGACTAATTCACTGCACAGCCAAACTCCTTAGGAACTCGGCAACCCTCCCTTCCAGAATCCCGATACCCCGAACCCTGAAGGTCTCGGTAATTGGTTGCCAACTTACTGAGGATAACCCAGTGTCATGAGAATATGGGATAGTGCCCGCTGACAGGATCGGTATGCCGTAATCATCTTCTTGGTGAGCACAATGAGCTTCACGCTATGTGGAACATACTGACACAAGGAAAGAAGGGATACGCTAATCATCCTGAGACAAAGCGATGGGCAGGTAAGCTAAAGGCATTGTTCAGGGTTCATGAACATATTGTTCAGGAGATGCTTGCAAGGGGCTATAATCATAACAGCCCTTTGGATAAAACCCTTGCCAAGGGGAAGAGTGTTCAGACCTCCTATGTTGACTCTATAGAAAGACAGATTGAAATCCTACGGGAGAAGGGATGTAGTTGCAGGACAGGAAAAGGGGACGCTTAAGAAGCGTATCGGTATTGCCAACCGCTTCTTAAACATTTAGCCAAAAACAGGGAGCAATTGTCATAGGTTTCGCTGTTGCAGCGATTTAACCTTAATAATGCCCCAAGTTTCAGTGATGTCACAGATGCCTTGCATTCATCAGCATTGTCATCACAGTACGGACATACTTCTTCAGTAGTGTCCTTTGCTATTTGCTTCATCTTGTATACCTCCTTTCTATTGTTTTTTACTGCTTACATTTTAAAAGATGGATGTTACATGGATATTACAGAAATATTAATTTTTGGTTTCGTGAGATGAGTGTTTAAAAAACTGAAGGCACTGGTGGAAAGACCACCGAGACCTAAGAAGGGTCATGTCCCCTGCCTGATGGGTCTGACACCGTTTTAAACTCTGCCTATATAGAGCTTAAAACTATAAAAGACCTTATCGGGACCTCTATGGTATAGTGACGTGCCAGTTCCCCTGTGAAAACCGTTTGAGTGCTACCTATAGAGAGACACCTAAAAAACTGTTACACACCTCCTTCAGCATACCTTACCCCCATTAGAAATGCTTTCTCGCAATCCTGTGGGAATATTTCCTTATGCCTCTTGAGTTTCTCAACAGGGTCAAAACGGCTTGAAACGTATTTTGAATAATCATCAAACTGATAAGTATCATTGCTGCACATATACTCAGAAGCCCCCAGTATCCTCTGTAATGTCGCCCGATGAAGTTTGAATTGTTGAGGGTAGCCAATTTCCTGCATCATGTCCCCTGGAACATTCATCGTATAGATAAACCCTGCCTTAATCTTTTTGGGGAAAACTGATGAATAAGTAACGGTATATTCCGTATAAGGAAACAGTAACCGTTCCATAAATGATTTCATCTCTCCAGATACAGTTCCATAGTATATTGGGGAACCCAAGATGATGGCATCAGATGCTTCAACTCTGCTGAATACTGGTGCAAGGTCATCCTGAACAGCACACCTTCCATAACTTTTACCTCCAATGGTCTTACAGGCAAAACAGCTAAGGGGGCAGGGTCAGGCTTGGTATTATGGTATTTGAAAGATAATTTGTGAAATAGTCAGCCGCGATTGCATAGAATCCGAACGTACAGGAATGGGCGGGTCAGGCTTGGCATTATGGTATTTGAAAGATAATTTGTGAAATAGTCAGCCGCGATTGCATAGAATCCGAACGTGTAGGAATGGTGCGTAGTCAAATTTAACCTTACAAAATATTGCATATAATTTCTGCCTGATGGCATATGTTCTGTGCTTTCCGATACTTTCTGTTACGTGTTGGTCACAGGACCGATTGACTGAGGACTGTGAGTTGACACCCTTTTTATATTGGTCTAAAATACCCATATAGAATGAAGGCGCATCTTGTAAAATATGTCAGGGTTGAGGATGAGCAAGACAACACTATTGAAGTCAGGATATGGCAGTTGCCGGAACCATCGAAAGACAAACCGCACGGATACAAATATTCACTGGTCTATATTGTTGAAGGAATTCGGGTCATTGGCTATGACAATGCTGAAGGAAAAGGCGATCACCGGCATTATAAGGGCGCTGAAAGGCCATATGCCTTTAAGAGTATTGACAGGCTGTTATCAGACTTTCACAGGGACATTAAGAAATATATAGGAGGCAGGCCATGAAGGTAAAAAAGGTAAAGATAGGGATTAAGAGCGTCCAGGATGTGTTCAGGGACGTAAAGGAAACGGTCCGGAGAATTGATAAAGGGGAAAGGTTGGCTCCTGTTAAGGGGCCGGAAATTTACTTTACGAACTTCGAGGTTTTCAGAAAAGCCCTCACCCCGAAACGGCTGGAACTTCTACATATCATTAAGAACCAAAAGCCGTCGTCAATTAATGAACTTGCGCGCATGGCAAAGCGGGATGTCAAGAATGTTGCAGACGACGTTAAGTATCTCGATCAGATCGGGCTGATAGAAACGAAAGAGACAGGGAGAAAAACGGTCCCGCTCATTCCCTACGACAAGATAGCCTTGGAAATAGCCGTTTAGGAGGCATATCACTCAAGCATGAGCTCAGCGCGGGCAGAGAAAGAAACAAAATGGTAAAACAGAAATATCCAAAGAAGGTGGATTATGACAAATGCAAATGCAGTAAGAAGAGACAATCTGATTGCTCAGTTTGATAAACTGCCTCCTGCCCTTCAGCTTCGGGTCCTTGATTTTGTTTCAGTTTTAATCCCAAAGGGAATTCGGGGAAACTCCCTTTTGAGATTTGAAGGGGCCATACCCGCTGAAGACTTGAAGTTGATGTCTGCCGCAATAGAAGAAGGTTGTGAGAAGGTAGACATCAATGAATGATAGACATCCTGGGATATAAAGATGCTAAACGCAAAGTGAATATTCAATATTATGTCGAACGATGATAATGAAAGAAAATGAATAGACGCCTCAGGAAGAAGAAGCACCGCGGTGAGTTTACCGAATGGGGGCGGCGGCTTGTAATTACGCGAAAGCGGAAGGACAGCTTCGACGAATTTCTTGACGCCTTTATTGAGAAAGCCATCGAGGCGGGGTATGGGAATATGGTATTTTATAATTTGTGAAATGAAGTCAGGATATTCCCATTAGATAGGTATGGACATACTTTCCAGATTTTGAATGCAGGGGACAAGTTATCTGTGTTAGGCACGTGTGACTCTGAATAACAAACGCATTTCTATAACATGCAAAAGTGAGGATTTTCAACGTCTTTTTAACTCCGGATGTCTGAAAAAACTCTTGTCAGGCTTCTCTCTATGGGAGAACAGTTAAGGTTCGTCGAAAGACGATTTCAGGACTGTAAAGAGGTGTTTATACAGCTCAGGCTGCCCGACAGGGTTAATCAGCTCGTCAAACTCAATACCGGTATAGTTGATTCCGCCTATAATGTTTACGTAAACAATCCTGCCGTGTGCCGTATTGCTATACATGTTTCCATCTACAGAGATGAACTTGATTTCAAGAAAAATGTTAGAGTTTTCTTCAATGTACTTGTCTGTATACAAGCCTATGCCGGAGATTGAGATGCTGCCGACCATCCCGTCGACAGGAGGACTGTTCTCCCTGTTTTTAAATCTCAGGGCCGCCGAAGCAGCAATCGGGACTCTTTTGTGTCGTCTTTTCCCCCTCATATTTTCATAATAGCACACATTCTACTTGACCACTGCAAAAAAAGCCCTTACTGTATCAGGATCGAACTGTGTGCCTGTTTTTTGTCTTATCTCCGAAAAGGCGGTTTCCTTGACGAGCCCTTTTTTGTAGGGTCTGTCCGCGATCATAGCATCATAGGAGTCGGCAAGGCACAGAATCTTCGCAAGCAGAGGGAGTTCATCTCCGCTCAGGCCGTCAGGATACCCTCTCCCGTCGACCCTTTCATGATGATATTTTATGATGGGGATGACATCCTGGAGTTGCTTTATCGGTCTGAGGATGCTTGCCCCCTGGTCAGGATGCATCTTGATCAACCGCCACTCCTCGTTCGTAAGCGGACCAGGCTTGTCCAGAATAATGTCATACGTGCCGATCTTGCCGACATCATGGAGGAGACTCGCGATTTTGAGTGTCCGGCGTTCGCTTTCGCTTACCCCCATTTCTTCCGCGATCGAAAGGGCGTAAGAAGTCACCCGTTCTGAATGACCCTGGGTCCAGTGGCTCTTGGCATCGATCGCGTTCGCGAAGGCGACAATGAGTTCATCACTGAGCGTTCTTAATTCCCTTTCGGCTGACAATGAGTTGAGCAAAAGCTCTCGCCCTGTCGTTGATCAGATAGCTGACGGCCGTGAGAATCAAAGGGGCGAGGAGTATCAATGCCCTGAATTTGATGCCGAGCTGATCGAAGGAGAGAAAATAATGAAAAAATCGTCGCTGATTTCGCCTGCAGTGACTGCATATAAATATATCCCCAAAAAGATCCATGCGAGTATGACGATATAGAGCGACAACCGGGACATAGCCCTGTAGTCCGAAAGCACACCGGCCGTTGACCTTATCCTCTGTGTTCACTTACTTTCTTCTCCCCGCTGTTATCTTGCGCATATTAGGATAATCATCCTCCTGAAGGAAATATCGCACCTTTCACCGCTTCTGTCAAGAAGGCGAGAGAAAGTAAGTTGGGTTCCCATCTCACCCAATAACCAGCAATTGAGAGGATAGGATGTGTTAAAGAATTCAATCTGATACCCATTTTTTCTTGCTACCCTCTGAACAGATGATATAATCAAACTAATGAAGAGGTGCTACGAGATAACAAAAGACAGGTACATTAGGATATATCCCTCAGTTAATGAGACAAAGAAGCGAGGGCTTATTTATCGGTTGTTGAACAGGCTGAAGATATTAAAATAACTTGCCCCGTAAATCTTACCTATTGAAATAATTCCAAGTGATAAAATAGTTCATGATTTAGCCTTATGAAAGGATGGTGGACTGTATGAACGCAGCATTAGTGGCGGGGCTTGGTATTATGGTATTTGATAGATAATTTGTGAAATAGTCAGCCGCGATTGCATAGAATCCGAACGTGTAGGAATGGTGTGCAATCAAATTTAACCTTACAAAATATTGCATATAATTTCTGCCTGATGGCATATGTTCTGTGCTTTCCGATACTTTCTGTCACGTTGGTTTCCGAGTGAAATTCCAGTTAGACAAAATTTCTGAAAAACCTTTAAAATCAACCATGCGAGAGTGGCGGAACTGGCAGACGCGCTGGACTTAGGATCCAGTGGGGTAACCTGTAGGGGTTCAACTCCCCTCTCTCGCACCAAACTCCCGTTTTCTTTTCAAAAAAGTTATCCTGGCAGACCTGCCTGCCGGCAGGCAGGCGCGCTGGACTTAGGATCCAGTGGGGGTAGGTCCGCGTGAGAAATCCTTTTAAGTCTCTCCATTACCTCATAATAAAGATTTGTTACCCTCTCGGACGCACTTCTGAGATCATCTGGCCGGGAGCACCCGGCAGTTCAGGCTGAGTCACTTTGACGAGTCCCGTTAGCCACAGATGCCCCCGCTGCCACTCTCTTAGCTCATTACATAAAGAAAACTCCATGTCTTATGTCCTACTTTTTCTATTTAGACCCCATCTGACCTCTTATTAAGGGTTCTGCAAATACCCGACCAGCCCCTCAAACACATATCCTGGGAAGCCTTGCGGATAATAGTCCGGTGTGTAGTAGTGGTCCCCGCCGGTTCCATTCCAATATCGATAGATGGCTCGATAGCCGCTACCCGGCGACGAGGTAAAGACCCAGGGCAGAGAGACCTTCGTAGACGTAGCCTCCAAAACCAAGCGGGTACAAGTCCTGGGTGTAGTAGTGGTCCCCGATGGACGCGTTTAAGTAGCGGTAGAGGGGTTGCGTTCCCGGCAGGGCCACAGTTGGGGTTTGCCCCAACACCCCTTGGTAGACGTAGCCATAAAAGCCACCCGGATAGTAGTCCAGCGTGTAATAATGGTCGGACGCGCTGCCGGACCAGTACATGTAGTAGTTGGAACAGTCGTGTTGCGAGTATGTGTAGGCATTGAGAGCGAGGCCTTTGACCTCTACCTCCGTCTTGTATCCTCCCCAGATCTCCCAGCCGATTAGAATCTCCGACAGTTTGTAGTTTGTGAGAGCAAGGGCCGTTCCGTTCCGCTGGTTGTATGCTGCGACAGCTTCCGCAGCGATGGTCTCTACCTTGATATTGTAATTCGTCGTGGTCCCTTTGGTGAGTACAGGCTGCCCTGGGCTATAATATACCTGCGCTCCCACCGGGTCGCCGCCGAGCCAAGGCGCGGGGTTGACATTTGTCGACCCGTTATAGGTGTTGAATGCGGGCACCAGCGCATAGAATCTCAGAGGTCCGCTACCTGACTGCCGCGTCAGGACGAGTCCGATGTAAAAGAGTGCGTGATTCTGGGGGTGGGGGTTCCAATCGGTGATGGCGCAATCGGCCGAACCTATTCTGGCGATGTCCTTGAGAGTGATTTGAGCCGTTAACACAAGGTCGTTGTATGTCCCGAAGCTAACCGGCGACGTAAGGACTTGATCGAGCAAAAAATGGGGCCAGGTCCATTGCCCCGTCGGATCGGGGAACTTCGGCTGCACCCCCCCGCTTGGAAGGTTCAACTGGCAACCTTGCCGCCATTCCTTGCTGCTGTCAAAGATGAAGCGTACAGTGCCGTTCTTCGAGTCAATGAATTGCTTCGAGTAGTCCGCACTGGCATATGACAGCGTTGCGAGATTGGTCGGCGTGGCGGAGTTCTCGCAAAAATACGTCTTCTCAGCGATTTCCGTAAAGCTCCAAGACGCGTTTGCCAACGACGGCACCTTCTGGAGCCACCTGTTACGGCAGTTGCTCTCCAAGTAGGCGGGATAGGTGTTGTTCTCGCCGTGTTTCACTCCATTGCCGAACGTGGTGTCCCGCAAGAGTTGCGTCACGGTGAAGCTGTTCGTGCTGCCGCAGGCCGTTGGCCCGGTGACGGCACTCGCCTGACCTTGAATCCCGCCCAGCACAAGCACTGTGGTCACCACCACCATGCACCATAAGAAAATCAGTCGTTTTTCCATTTTTTTGCTCCTTATTAAGGTTAGTTTTGCCTTTTGTGAAATCCAACGGTAAACTATTGTACCATTGGATGTCAATAGTGGACAATTGTGACACCAAATCTTTCATACTGCCAGTTGTCCTGCACAGAACTCCTGTGATGGACAAGTTCCTGTTTCAGGGTCCCCGGGGGCACTGCATCAGTGGGCAACCTGTAGGGGTTCAACTCCCCTCTCTCGCACCACTATATTGCAACAGACAGGCAAAAGCGAAAATCCCGGGCTAGTACTGTGTCAGACTGCCCTCTCTCTTGGCCCTTCTGACGGCATATCCAAAAATTATAATGCTGAGGGGAATCATAATGCATGAAAACACGACCAACGCTATTATGTTAGGCAATAATTCATACAGCGATTGACCTTTGAGGAGCGCCAGCCTCATGCCTTCCAGGGCATAGGTCACCGGCAGGAGATACGATACATACTGCAGCCAGTCAGGCAGGACCGATACCGGATAATATAATCCCCCGAGCAGCGCCGACAGGCTGGTAAACACCCATCCGATCGGATCACCCCTTTTTCAGCACCATGACAAAGCTTGCCGAGATGATCCCGACACTCGTAAAAGATGTAATCGTCAGAAGCAGAAGGACAAAAGCCCCTGCGAGATTTGCTCCGCCTATATCGATGCCGAAGAGTGCTATGCCAAGGAAAAGGTACACAGCGACTCTGACCGAGGCCCAGAGAAAACTGTAGAGCGACGAAGACAATATGATGGTGGGAATTTCCGTTTGTGTAACAAGGAGGGCCTCAAGGGTGCCGAGTGTCTGTCCTTCCCTGATGCTGTTTGAGATGCCCTGCACGGATACGCCAAGATAACTGAAAAAGGCTACCCCAATGAGCACAAACGAGAAATAATTTCCCCCATACGGTCTGAGGTAAGGAGTTCCGACATCTCCGAAAAGCTTTGAGAGAAAGAAATAGACAAGGGTCGAGCTGAATATCCCCACGAGCTGCAGGGCAAAGGAGAGCTTGTAACTCGCCTCCTCAATGAAATCTCTCCAGAGGAAAATAAAAGGTTTTTTCATTGATGCAAGGATTTCCTGTTTCCCCATCATTCAAGCACGACCTTCGAAAAGACTTCCTCAAGCGTAGGCTCTTTCTCCTGGAGAGAAGCGATATTTCCCCCCATTTTTATAATCTCCCCGATAATATGCGATATGCCCTCACCGTTTGTGTCGGGCATAATTTCAAACTGGACGGATTCCGGTGATACGCCACTCGAATCACCGGAAATTTTTTCTATCGCGTAGACCGAGGCGATCTTTCTGATCAGGTCATTCTCCGGATTTCTTACCCTGATTATGTAACGTATATCATGCTGGAACTTCTTTTTGAGCGCCTCCACCGTACCAACATACTGCAGAGAACCTTTATTGATTATCGCTAACCGGTCGCTCATTCCCTCGGCTTCCTGCAGATTATGCGTTGCGTAGAGGACCGTCTTTTTCCGTTCACCGACCACTTTATCGCGTATAAGGTTCCGCATAGTATGGGCGGTAACGGGATCCAGGGCCTTCGTTGGTTCATCCATGAAGAGAATATCGGGATCTGTCAGACAGTCCCCTCGCGATAGCGAGTTTCTGGCGCATTCCGCTGGAATAATCCTTGAACATCCTGTCGGCATCCTGTTCAAGCCCGACAAGCCCGAATAAGCTTCGTATCCTTCCTGCAGTATCTCCGGGAGCAAGGTTGTTGAGAGCCGCAAAAAACCTCAGGTTCTGCCTGCCGGTAAGCCGCCAGTAAAAGCTCCTCTCATCAGCCACCACATACCCTATTTTTTTTCTCACCTCTCTGTCATGCTTTGTGACGTCCAGCCCGTTCACAAAGGCTTTCCCGGATGAAGGAAGGATCAGGGTACTCAAAATCTTTATGAGCGTGGTCTTTCCGGCGCCGTTCGGACCAAGGAGGGCAAAGAGCTCTCCTTTTCTGACCCCGACAGTGATCTCCCTGAGGGCGGTAATTTCCTTCTTTGCAAAGGGATGCAAAAGCAGGTCACGATAACTCTTGATAACCGAAAAGCGGTGAGACAGGTCCTCTGTTTCTATACAATAAGTCATTTTCTCCATGCGATGAATCTCGCTCTCTGCAGTTCCATGGCATCCTTACCTGTTTATTCTCTTCCGCCCCTGCCGGCCTTCCCCCTGTAAAGAGCAATAACAGACCTCCCATATTTTGCCATAAGCTGGAAAGGATGGACCAGATAATAAAAAATCATCATTCTTGAGGAAGCCGAGACAGGATATCTTTTCGCCATCTCTTCCCGTGAAGGAAATATCCGGGACAAGAGATACCTTGCCTTCTCCGGAAACGTATCAAATATCATCGACTTGAGGAAGTGCGACAGGACCGAAGGCCTTGACTGGTCAGCAAAGAGACTTTTCTTCAGGATCGTGAGAAACCGGTGGTCAGCCCGGTCCAGATTTATCGCGCTTAAATATCTGTCCAGTTCATAAAATTCACCTGCCAGAAATAACAGTGAATGGACCTGTTTTTCAATCCCGTGTTCCTTTATCTCCTTACTCAACAATTCCCAGTTGATCTCAGCCTCATAGTATCGCACTATTTCGGCGATATCACAGAGACCCCTGAAAAAAAAGGCGTTTTCATAGCCATGGTTATATACGTGGATGCAGGTATGGATCAGCATGTCTTCAGGAGATAGGACCAGGACCCGGCAACCCGTGAGATCGACCTCCCGTGTTCTCTTCCACAGCTGATTTATATCCAGGCCAAAAGAGTTTTCCGTGATATGCCAATGTATTTCAACAACAACCGGCTTCTCAGGATGGTGATAGGGCGGGAGATGAAAATGCTTTTCCCGATACCACTGTTTTGATTGCGAGCCTGCCGCAGCGGCATACCGCAAATCAGTCATGACCCTGTGGACGGTCCCCAGGTCTTCTTTTCTGACAAGCAGATCGAGGTCCATCATCGGTCTTAATCCGGGATCACGATATACGATGCCTGCAAGGGCCGCCCCCTTTAACACGCACACCTTTACACCGGCACTCTGGAAGGCGATTACAATGTTCCGGAGTTCTGTATAGAGAAGCATATTCCGAGCCACCGTGGTGTGGTAGACTTGCTTCAGGCCCTCCATAACCCCCGGAGGAACAAGGCCACGGTTGCCGGGATCTTTCAGATTTTGATACAGAAGTTGAGCGATATTCCAGGAAGATGCTGCTTCTGTGATGTATTTCCAATTTAATGAACGGGAAAGAAGCTCGTCCATCTGAGAGAGCCTTTTCTCAGAGATGGCAGCCTGAGAGCAGTAAAGCAGGAGCTTGTTTTCGTCAGATAGATTCATTTCACCATCCAAAAGTCCTTCATTAAAGTCTAGAACTCCTTCTCTTTTAACTGTTCAAGGTATTCTTCCCATTCGACGGGAATCATATGTTTCTTTTTGTTATTGCAGTCCTTGCATGCGGGCACCACATTCCCTTTTGTTGATTTGCCTCCCCGTATCAGGGGGACCCTATGGTCCATGCTCAGTTCCTTCGGAGAAAACTCTTTTCCGCAATAGTAGCACCGGCCTTCGGAAAGCCGTCTTTTCCACCAGGGGGACTTCCTGATTTCCCTGGCCCGTGACCGCTCTCTCTTCAGCTCTTCCTCAGTAACATATGACAGAAAAAAATCCATGGTCTGCTTTATTGAATGCTTCTCCAGATTACACTCTGGTTTCGTCCGTTATGTTTCGCATGGTAGAGTGCCTTATCAGTCTTCTCCAGGAGTTCCTGCTTGCCTTGAGCATCATTCGGCGCTGTGGCGATCCCGATGCTTATGGTAACGCTCAGAGATCTGCCGTCTGCGGAGAAGGTCGCGTTCATAACAGCCTTTCTCAGCCTTTCCGCAATGTTTTTGGCGCCCTCCGCATCGGTCCCCGGTAATATGACGGCGAACTCTTCACCCCCGTATCGCGCGGGCACGTCCATTTCCCTGATCTCCTCCCTGATAATTTTTGCGACCCCTCTCAGCACGAGATCACCAGCGGGGTGTCCGTAGGTGTCATTCACCTTCTTGAAATAATCGATATCAGTAAGGACAAGGGAAACCTGAGACGGGCTCCTGTTCAAACGCTTGAATTCATCTGAAAGTACTTCCTGGAACCGCCTGTGGTTGTATAAACCCGTAAGCCCGTCTGTAGTCGCCAGTTTTTCGATCTCCGCATGAAGTTTTGCGTTTGCGACAGATATTGAGGCCTGGTTACATAATACTTCGAGCAGACCAAGCTGGAAACTGTCGAGAAAATTCCGTTTTTCAGAAAGCATGATGAAAATTCCGAGGAGTTCGTTTTCATAGAGCAGCGGGACGGCGATGACCGAGCGAATATTCCTGGTCTCAAACGGCATGACCGGTATCCGGTATTCTGTCGTATCGCTGATGTAGTAGCGTTGCTTGTTTTCAACGGCAATGTTAATTATCGTGCCCTTAAACTGAAAGCGCTTCCTTTCGCTGTGAAAGGACCCGGTATGGTGTTTCAGTTCGAAGCCCTGATCGTCAAGCAGGAAAATAAATACCTGGGAACTGACGATCCGTTCTGCAGCGCCGGACAATTTCTCCGTTATAACGCCGATATCCAGTGAAGTCACCAGGTTTGAACTGCCTTCCTTCAGGATCTTCAGGCCGGAGATATCCCGCTTTATGAGCGCATTGACCCGCTCCCTCTCAAATATCCTTACGACCTGTTTTGTAAACAGCTCCGCCGTATGCCTGTCTGTCTCGGTAAATGCCTGATACCGTGAACTGTCGAGCGCGAGCAGACCAAGGGAGGCGGTTCCGTCCATAATCGGGAAAACGATCAGTGAAGATATCTTCGTATTCTTTATATATCCCGCTTCAAGCGCCTTTTCGTCCAGGTCACCCGAGAAAAACGGGGTTTTGTTCCTGTGGCTTGAAGCAAGCACACCCTTTCCGGTAATCCTAATATAGCCGTTCTCTCCGGTCGAGCACCGCAGGGTAAAACTGTCATCGTCGGGAACAAAGAGATTGGCGGAATCAGCCAGAGTAGCCTGCCGTATTGTCTGAAGGAGTTCTTCTATCTCCTCGTCAGTCTTCAGAACCGTCGCAAAGTAATGGGAAGTTACCTCTTCACTGTCGAGCGACCCCATCTCTGAACCGGGAGCTACCTCTCTGGCGCTGCTCTTGATTTTTTCGAGATCTGAAACAGCCTTCCGTTTTTCATTCCGGAGCCTCCGGTAAGAGAAAAGATGACAGTACCGCCGTCACAACAAAAAAAACCGAAAACGCCAACTCTCCAACGAATGTTTCTTTTGAAAAAAAAGCCCTCAATTCAAGCAGGGGGACAAGGATGGAAAAGGGAACGATAATCTCAAGGTCATAGAATGCAGACACAAAAATGATAAAAGGGAAATAGGCCAGCTTCAGCCACGCAACATTCACCGCAGAAGCGAATCCCGCGTAGATCAGGACGAGTGAAAAGAGAAACTCAATCGAAAAGTCAAGCCGCTTTGAAAGAAAATGCAGGGACGACGCTATCAATATGGTTGCTGCGCTTAGGGAAAACCACAGAACAGGCTTTGTGAGCGGAAAATCTATGAGCAGGCCGAGCCAGGCCGAAACAAGAAAAAAGAGCGGGACGCTCCTTTTTATCCAGAAGCTCTTCCCTTTTTGATCTCCTCTTCCCGGTAGTACTTGCTGTAGAGGACTTCCCATTCAGGAGTTCCTTCTATTAATTTTTTCGCAAAAGATTGGAGTTTTCTCCTGACAATCTGGTCTATCTCTTCACCGACTTTAAGTTCCGAGACTATGGTGCGTTTAATCTCCCGCCTGATCGCGCCTTCGTTTTCATCATCCATTTCTATCAGGTCCTGTTTCCAGAGACCCTCAAAAAGCACATGACTGAGGTGCGAAATCTTATCGTCCGAAAGCATCATAGCACTATATTTCTTTCCTTCACCAGTTTTTTCTTGGTCAATTCGAACAAGGCCCTGTAGTCCATCCTGCCGCGCTCAATTTCGGATTCGTGCTTCTTCAGAAGCAGCCTCACCTCATCGCTCAGCCTGTCCTCAACCATAAGCTCTTCCATCATGAGGCCCTCTGCTGTCTCCAGCAGTTTTTCCATGGGGATTTTCGGTCTCACCAATTCCTTGTGCTATAAGGTTCTCTATAATCTTTTTAGCGATTATAGGGACCCACGATTTGGGGATTCTCATCTTATCTCTCTACAAAAGAAAGTAAGGCTATACTCCTTGACCTCATAATCGCCACGCTCAGGTCCCTCTGGTGCTTGGCGCAGGTGCCGGTCATTCTCCGTGAAAGTATCTTCCCTCTCTCTGTCAGGTAATTTCTGAGAAGCCTGATATCTTTATAATCGATAAATTCCGTTTTTTCAGAGCAGAATCTGCAGAATTTTCTTCTCTGAAATCTTTTCTGTTGGTATGCCATTGTTCCTCCTTCCTTATGGATAGTTTCCAGTTTATTAAAATGGTTCGAGGTCTGTCTTCTCATCAGGCGGAGTGAAGTCTCCCTCTCCGCTGCTGCTTTCCTCTGCGGCCCCTCTTTTTGAACCCGGAAGAAAGTTGACCGACTGTGCCACTACCTCGATTTTACTCTTCTGCTGTCCGTCAGACTCCCAGCGTCTCTGCTGAAGCCTGCCGTCTACAATCACCGCCGTACCCTTATTCAGGTACTGGCCGCAAAATTCGGCAAGTTTTCCGAAGACCACGATATCAATAAAGGTAGTTTCCTCTTTCATTTCATCAGATTGTTTGTAACGGTAGTTCAGGGCCAAACTGAATGAAGCACACAGGGGTGCCCTTCGGTGTATACCGCAATTCAGGGTCTTTTGTAAGCCTTCCTATAAGTATTACTTTGCTGTACATCTAAGCCTCTTTGGGAGCCTGCTCAGCTTCAACTGCCTGGGGCTTCTCCAGATGCTTGATCTGTTTCGGGTCCAGCTTGATCACCATGTATTTGATGACCGGATCAAAGACCTTGTAAAACTCTTCAAGTTTTTTGACAGTCGGAGACGGGGCCTTGAATATCAGCAGGGCGTAAAAACCCTTATTCTGTTTTTTGATCTCGTATGAGAGCTTTCTCCTGCCCCACATCTCCGCCACGAGGACTTCTCCGCCGGCATTGAGCATAATATCCTTGATTTTCGAGACAGCGCCGTTGATTTCTTCATCGGGGAGTGACGCATTCAGAATTACGACATTTTCGTAGATGTTCATTTCAAACACCTCCTTATGGATTCTTCCCTGCCGTGGCAGGAACTAAAGCCCTTCCCAAGGGAAAGAGCAAGGAGCTTTATTTTATACCACAGAGAGGAAGCCTTCGTCAATAAACCTGAACTGCGAAAAGCGTCGCTGCGGCATTGCCTTATCTTCCTAAGTACAGTTCCGACGCCCAGCAATCAAAATTTTACAAAATTTTACCGTTGACAGATAAAAAGTAGTTCGCTACCATTTCAGCAGGAGAAAAACAGGCGTGGGGCTTTCGTCTCACGTTAACGGCAAACAATGATTTTTTATGCGTTAAGGAAAGGAGATACGTATGGTTAAAAAAATTCTGTTTTTATCGGTCCTGGTAATCAGTCTTGTTCTGGCGGTCACTGCCTACTCGCAAACAAGGGAAGACATCCACCTGCACAAGGATTGCAAATACTGCGGAATGGACAGGGGGAAGTTCGATTTTACCCGCATGCTGATCGAGTATGATGACGGCTCAAAGGCTGCTGTCTGCAGCCTCCACTGTGCTGCAGTAGATCTCGCAAACAATATTGACAAGACACCGAAAGTTATGAGCGTTGGTGACTTCACTACAAAAGACCTGGTCGATGCGGAAAAGGCATTTTGGGTGGTCGGCGGGACAAAGCCGGGTGTCATGTCAAAGCGCGGCAAATGGGCGTTTGCAAAGAAAGATGACGCAGAGACCTTCATAAAGCAGAACGGAGGCTCGCTCGCGGACTTCGAGACAGCAATGAAGGCGGCCTACGAGGACATGTATACCGACACAAAAATGATCAGGGACAAGAGGAAGATGAACCGCGAAAAGATGAAAGAAGGCGGACACCATCATTAGGCGGAAAGTATCCTGAAAATCACTGGTCAACGGGAAATGCCGCATAAAGGCAGAGACAGAGCAAAGCTTTTTTCATCGCTTTTGCTTCCATCTTTTTGCTGCGGTAACGTTACCATACAGACGAAAATCAGGCAGCAGACGCGGCTGGTGTCTGCTGCCTGTGCTCACTTTTGTTGTGCACATATTTGGCCTTTCTCCCTCCTTTGATTTATAATTATCCATGCTCGCTACAATCCGGAATAAGGTGCTTTCAGAAAAACGGCTCACCGAAGCCGATGCTTTTACTCTTTTTGAGAGCGAAGACATCTTTCTGCTCGCCTCCCTCGCGTCACATATGGCAGAAAAAAAGAACGGCAAAAAGGCGTATTTCATCAGGAACCGTCATATCAACCCCACGAACATCTGTGTCAACCGCTGCAGGTTCTGCGCCTTCAGCAGGTCAAAAGGACAGGACGGCGCGTATGAAATGACGATCTCGGAGATACTGAAAAAACTCAGGTCAGAAATAACGAAACTGAAATTCCCCTACAGCGAACTCCATATCGTCGGAGGTCTGCATCCTGATTGGCCCTTCAGCCATTACCTCGAAATGGTCTCGGCGATCAGGAAGAATTTCCCAAAGCTCCATATAAAGGCCTTCACAGCAGTAGAGATCGACTACTTCTCAAGGATCAGCGGTCTCAGCCTTGAAGAAACGCTCAGGTCGCTGAAACACTCAGGCCTCGGTTCAATGCCCGGTGGAGGCGCCGAGATATTCGCGGCCGGAGTAAGAAACAGCCTTTGCCCTGAGAAAATATCAGGAGAGCGGTGGCTTGAGGTAATGGAGACGGCCCACAAGGCCGGCCTCAGGACAAATGCGACAATGCTCTACGGCCATATCGAGACATACGAAGACCGTATTGATCACCTTACAAAACTCAGGAAGCTCCAGGACAGGACAGGCGGGTTCCAGGCATTCATCCCCCTCGCCTATCATCCGAAGAACACAGAGATAAAAGGCAGCTACACCTCGGGACTTGACGACCTGAGGACGATCGCGATCAGCCGACTCTTTCTCGATAACTTTCAGCATATCAAGGCCTACTGGGTGATGCTCGGTGAGAAAATCTCGCAGCTTGCGCTGAAGTTCGGGGCTGACGACATAGACGGCACAATCATCGAGGAAAAAATCACCCACTCGGCAGGGGCCCTGACAGGAGAACAACTGACAGCAGAACAGTTGAGCGGTCTGATAAAAAAGGCCGGCAGGATCCCGGTCGAGAGGGATTCCTTCTACAGGAAGATAAAAAGAACAGCATGACAAAAAAGAAAAAAGATAAAGCACAAAAGACACGGGTCTGTCAGTCAACGTCAGACCGCATAACCAGAAAAGAGGCCCTGACAATGCTCAAGTCCGCTGATCTGCTCGATCTCGGACTGACCGCGGACCGGATGAGGAAAAAACTCCATCCCGAAAGGGTCGTCACCTTTGTCGTGGACAGGAACATCAACTACACGAATGTCTGCATCAACAAATGTACCTTCTGCGCCTTCTGGAGGGATGAAGACGACCGTGACGCTTATGTCCTCGGCAGAGAAACACTCTTTGAAAAGATAGAGGAGACGCTCGGTCTTGGCGGCACGCAGATACTGATTCAGGGCGGTCTCCACCCGAAACTCGGGATAGACTATTATGTGAACCTCCTGCGGGCCATCAAAAAGCGTTTCGAGATAAACATCCACGGTTTCTCGCCACCCGAGATATGCTATATCGCTGACTCAGCTGATCTGACAATCCGCGAGGCCCTGCAGATATTGAAAGAAGCCGGGCTCGACTCGGTCCCCGGCGGAGGCGCGGAGATCCTTTCAGACAGGGTCAGAGAGGTGCTGAGCCCGAGGAAGATAAAATCCTCACGCTGGCTGAAGGTAATGGAGACGGCCCATCTGCTCGGCATGAGGACAACCGCCACGATGATGTTCGGGAGCATCGAACAGCCGGAGGACATCATCACCCATCTCGACGCGATCAGGGAGCTTCAGGACAGGACAGGCGGCTTTACCGCCTTCATCCCCTGGTCCTTCCAGCCAGGGAATACGGAGCTGGCAAAGAGTAATGTGGCGTTAGGGAGCAGCACAACAAAGAAGACCAGACCCGAAACCCGAAACCCGAAACCCTCATATGGAGCGACAGCAGTGGAGTATCTGAAGGTGCTGGCCTTATCGAGGATATATCTTGACAATATCGACGAACATACAGGCCTCATGGGTCACCCAGGGGCTGAAACTCGCCCAGGTAGCCTTGCGGTTTGGGGCGAATGATTTTGGCTCAACGATGATCGAGGAGAATGTGGTCGCCTCCACAGGTGTCAACTTCAGGACTTCGAAGCATGAGATCATCAACGCCATCAGATCATCGGGATTCATTCCTGCGCAGAGGGACACCTGCTATAACATTCTGAAAAAATACGAGGAGGATATATGACAGACGCTGAGAACCTATATGATGTCATGATCATAGGGGGAGGGCCGGCAGGGCTTAGTGCCGCGCAGTATGCTTCACGGGCAAGGCTCAGGACAATTGTAATCGACAAATCCGCGACAGCAGGGGCGCTGGCATATACCAGTCACATAGAAAATTATCCCGGCGTTCAGGGCCCTGTCTCAGGAAAACAGCTCCTTGATATCTTCAGGAAGCAGGCCCTGGATTTCGGAGCCGAGCACGTAACCGCCCAGGTTGTCGGAGTTAAGGTAGACACCGAGATCAAGGAAGTCTATACCATGGAAACCGCTTACCGGGGGAAAAGCCTTATTATCGCCACCGGCGCGATGGGAAGAAAACCCTCAATCAAAGGCGAGGCTGAATTCCTCGGCAGGGGTGTCAGTTATTGTGCTGTCTGCGACGCCGCGTTCTACAAGGGAAAAGTGGTCTGTGTCATCGGCAATTCAGAGGAAGCGGTGAAGGAGGCCGGGTATCTGACCAAGTTCGCGGAAACCGTGTATTTGATATCCCCGACCAAGGAACTGAAGGTCGCAGATCACCCTTCGCTCGATGCGCCGAACCTGAAGGTCCTGACAGGGACTGCCGTAACCGCCATCGAAGGCAGTGAGACAGTCGAAAAGATACGGCTCCTCGATCAGGAGAAGAAGGAGTCCGAGCTCCCTCTATCCGGCGTATTTGTCTACCTGCACGGCAGCAAGCCGGTGGTGGATTTTCTCTTCGGGACAATGTCACTGACTGAAGAGGAGTGTGTCGAGTCCAACCGGATGATGGAGACCCCTATCCCCGGTGTGTTTGCTGCGGGAGACGTCACCTGCACCGAGGTCCGACAGGTGGTTACCGCAGTCGCAACCGGCGCTGTTGCCGCGCTTTCGGCAGAGAAATATCTGCACCACCGGAGCAGGCACCTCTACGACTGGGGGAAGTAAGCCTTACCGTTACAAACAGTATGCAGAAAATGAATTCGGACATGATGAAAAACGACCATAGTCGAGGCTCTGCAGACTCCAGGAGAAGATGACAAGCCTTCGCTGAATTGCACCTGATACTTATTTGCGTTTACGTGAATCAGAATAATACTCTGCCGATTCTATGGCGTTTTTCAGCATGTTTGAATTCATCTTTTTTAACAACATCAGGGTAAACTCCTGACTCCTGGCTGACAGCCGACAGCTGACACGGGACAGTTTGACAGCATTCGGAATTTTATGCTTAAATACCTTCGCTTTTAAGAATAGCCCGGCGAGGCTAAAAAGGCAAAGGAGTCAGCGTGAGCTGCGTTCAAACTTTCAAACCTCAGAAAAACCCCGACGCCGCAGGTGCGTCAATACCCGAATATTTCCCTCAGACCGGAGTCATCTGTCATGGCTAAAGAACTGCTCAATAAGGATGATGTCGACCGTGCTATCACGAGGATGGCCCATGAGATCATTGAAAAGAACAAGGGAATCACTGCGCTCTGCCTCGTCGGAATCCAGCGCGGCGGCGTACATATCGCCAAAAGACTTCGCAGCAGGCTTGAGGCCATTGAGGGAAGGAGCATCCCGGTCGGCACCCTCGATATAGCGCTCTATCGGGACGATATCAATGTAAGGAAAGAGCAGCCGATTGTGCGAAGGACCGAAATAGATTGCACCATAGACGGCAAAAAGGTGGTACTGGTGGATGATGTGCTCTTTACCGGAAGATCGATCAGGGCTGCCATGGACGCGATCATGGACATGGGAAGGCCCTCGGCAATACAGCTTGCGGTGCTGGTCGACAGGGGCCACCGTGAACTGCCGATAAAGGCGGATTTTGTAGGGAAAAATATCCCTACCTCAAAGGATGAAACCGTAAGCGTGCAGCTTGAGGAAGAGTCAGGAGAAGACAGGGTGGTGCTCGAATGAGTCTCCGTTCAAAAGATCTTCTCGGGACAAAGGATCTGCCGGTAGAGGATATCGAACTCATCCTTGAGACTGCTTCAGGATTCAGGGATGTGCTCGGCCGGGACATAAAAAAGGTCCCCGCCCTGCGGGGAAAGACAACGGTAAACCTTTTTTACGAACCTTCCACAAGGACCCGGACGTCTTTTGAACTGGCGGCAAAAAGGCTGAGCACCGATGTGATAAACATTTCCACCTCGACAAGCAGCGTCGTAAAGGGTGAGACCCTGAGAGACACTGCGCGAAACGTACTGGCGCTCGGAGCTGACTTCATCATTCTCAGGCATTCGTGCTCCGGGACTGCGCACTTCCTTGCGAAAAATCTCGAAGCATCGGTAGTGAACGCAGGAGACGGGACAAATGAACATCCCACCCAGGCGCTGCTCGATCTTTTTACGATACGGGAAAAAAAGGGCGGCATCAAGGGACTTGAAATAGCAATCGTCGGAGATATCCTGCACAGCAGGGTGGCGAAATCAGACATCTATGCCCTGAAAAAACTGGGGGTAAAAAAAATCAGGCTCGTCGGTCCTCCGACACTGGTGCCTTCCTGCATGAAAGAACTCGGCGTCGAACTCCATACCGATATGCGCAGAGGGATAAAAGGCGCTGACGTCGTCATGATGCTCAGGATACAGATGGAGCGGCAGGGAAAAGGCTTCTTCCCCTCGACAGTAGAATATTTCAGAAACTGGGGACTGACCGCAGAGTGCCTTGCACTGGCTGACAAGGATGCGATCGTCATGCACCCCGGCCCATTGAACAGAGGTGTAGAGATATCTTCGGACGTGGCAGACGGTCCGCGATCAGTCATTCTGGAACAGGTCACAAACGGCCTTGCGGTGAGGATGGCGGTGTTGTATCTCCTGGCAGGAGTGAAGGCATGAACCCCGTTAGACCTGCAAGATATTATGAAATTAGTCTTCAAATGAAGGACCGGGCGGGAGGTCTAACGGGGTGAAGATTCTGATAAAAAACGGGCATCTGATCGATCCGTCACAGGGACTCGACGGCATGTATGACATTCTGATTTCCCAGGGTAAGATAGCGGAACAAACGCCCCGCAGCACAAAAGGAAAAGGTCAGAAGTCTTTAGCCAGGATTGCCGGACGCATAACAGAAGGAGCTGACCTGATTACAATCGATGCAGAAGGGCTCCTCATGCTGGCGGGGTTTGTGGATATGCATGTTCACCTGAGAGAGCCGGGGTTCGAATACAAGGAGACGATACAGACAGGCACAGAAGCCGCGATTGCAGGGGGGATCACCTCGGTATGCTGCATGCCCAATACAAAGCCGGTCAACGACAACTCCAGCGTGACCGAATTTATCATCCGCAAGGCAATGAACGAAGGCTTCTGCTCCGTATACCCCGTCGGCGCGATAACAAAGGGACAGAAGGGCGAGGAACTGGCCGAGTTTGCGCTTATGCATGATGCGGGATGTGTCGCCTTTTCTGATGACGGCAGGCCGGTCATGGACAGCCTGGTGATGCGGAGGGCGCTTGAATATTCGAAGATACTCAATGTTCCGCTTATCTCCCACTGCGAGGACCTTTCCCTTTCTTCAGGGGGAGTGATGAACGAAGGTCTCCTTTCCGTCACCCTCGGGCTGACGGGCATCCCTGCCCAGGCCGAGGAGATCATGACCGCAAGAGACATAGCCCTGGCAGAGCTGACCGGAGGCAGACTGCATATCGCGCATGTTTCGACGAAGGGATCAGTTGAACTGATCAGGCTGGCAAAAAAAAGGGGCATCGCCGATATTACCGCAGAGACCTGCCCGCACTACTTCAGCATCACTGAAGACGCGGTCGACGGATATAATACGAATGCGAAGGTGAACCCGCCGCTGAGAAGAAAGGCAGACGTGGAGGCTATCCGAAAAGGATTGAAGGACAACGTCATAGATGTCATCGCCACCGACCATGCGCCGCATCACCACGATGAAAAACTCGGAGAATTCGACCTGGCTCCTTCAGGCATATCAGGGTTCGAGACCTCGATCGGTCTGAGCATGAGACTCGTTGATGACGGCGTGCTCACGCTGAATCAGCTGATAGAGAAGATGGTGCTGAACCCATCGAAGATCACCGGGATCAGGAAGGGAGCAATAAAAGAAGGGGAAGATGCCGACATAGTCATTCTGGATACGCATACTGAATATACGGTTCATGCCGCCACCTTCAGATCAAAGGGCAGAAACACCCCCTTTGAGGGGTGGAAACTGCACTGCAAGACCTGTTGCAACCATCGCAAGGGGAAGGATGTATTCATGGGAGTAAAGGCTTTGCTCGTTCTTGCTGACGGGACAGTGTTTGAGGGCCGCGGCTTCGGGGCCGAAGGCGAGACAATCGGAGAGGTTGTCTTCAATACCTCGATGACCGGATATCAGGAGATACTCACGGACGCCTCCTACAAAGGACAGATTGTCACCATGACATACACGCAGATCGGCAATTACGGTGTGAACGAAGAGGACAGGGAATCCGCGGGGGGCATAAAGGCGGAAGGCTTCATCGTAAAGGAGGCCTGCGATTTTCCGAGCAACTGGCGGTCATCTTCAGGCCTCACGGAATATATGAAAAAATACTCTGTTGTCGGCATCGAGGGCATCGATACGCAGGGCCCTCACCAGGCATCTGAGGACCTATGGGGCGCAGCCCGGGATCATCTCGACGGTTGATGCAGACCCGCTCAACCTGCTGAGAAAAGTAAAAGCCTATCCTGGGATATCCTCTTTCGATCTTGTCAAAGACGTTACAACCGAAAAGGTCTATACCTGGAATGAGGGCTGCTGGGAGTGGTGTTGCTAAAGGGATCGGGGATTCGGAGTTAGGGATTAGCAGCAGAGAAAAAACCAGTCTCCAATCCCCGATACACTAATCCCTATAAAGTGGTTGTCTACGACTTTGGTGTAAAGTTCAACATCTTGCGGAATCTGGTGAGTGCGGGGTTCCATGTCACCGTCGTTCCTGCTCAAACGCCTGCAGAGGCTGTACTTGAAATGGACCCTGACGGTATACTCCTGAGCAATGGCCCGGGGGATCCCGAGACAGTCACGTACGCGATCGAAAGCGCACGGAAATTACTGGGTAAGAAGCCGATATTCGGCATCTGTCTCGGTCATCAGATACTCGGACTCGCCCTGGGAGGAAAGACATACAAACTCAAATTCGGCCACCACGGAGGCAATCATCCGGTAAAGGATCTGTCAACAAACAAGGTCGAGATAACGTCGCAAAACCATAATTATTGTGTTGACATACGCAGTCTTAACGGCCAGGTCAAACTCACCCATACGAATCTCTACGACGGCACTGAAGAAGGCATGCAGCATCTGGAATTGCCGGTCTTTTCCGTGCAGCATCATCCCGAGGCAGGTCCCGGACCGAATGACTCGACGCATCTTTTCAGCAGGTTCAGGCATCTGATACAGAACGGCACCTTTTGAACAGTGTGGCAGGCAGAAACTATACCATAAGCAAAGAGGAGGACAGACTCATTTTCACTACCCCGTCTTTCGCGGCCGGATTTGACAGCCTTCTCCATAGCGGAATTTACAACAGGGAGTTTGCATCCCTGCTTGCATCAGCCGCGGGAGCGGGGCTTGTATATATGATCGTTGCCATGAATCTTGATAACACATTCACCCATGCGCTGGTATTCCTGCTGGTCTTTGCCGGAGGGTTTCCCTTATTCAGAAAATTCGTTTTTAAGGAGTCCCTCCTCGAAGTCGTGTTTCACGCCGCAGCCGGAGAGGCAAAGATATATATCACCTGGATAACGAGAAGATTAAAGGAAACAATCGCCATAGACAGGATAAAAGACATCAGCATCGAATCAAAAAGGCGTGAAATAGAGAATGCCGACGCGGTCGAATTCGTTGAAAAAATCTCTCTCCAGCACGGCACGGTCATACCGGACTTTGGCCAGGAAAAAGTACAGTTCCTGCTGAAACTTCACCTGGCCGACGGTTCCGAGAGGATCATCTATTCCGAAAAAAAAATGCAGGACGTAATTTCCGCGTATGACGAAATAAAGGAATTTCTGAAAATTTAATATGGATAAGAGGTTATAGTGCCGAAGAGAGAAGATATCAGAAGCATACTTATCATCGGATCAGGCCCGATTATCATTGGACAGGCCTGCGAATTTGATTACTCGGGAACACAGTCGTGCAAGGCCCTGAGAGACGAGGGCTACAAGGTCATTCTGGTGAATTCGAACCCGGCAACGATCATGACAGACCCGGAAACAGCGGATGTAACGTATATCGAGCCGCTGACTGTCGAGATCCTTGAACTGATCATCGAAAAAGAACGTCCCGATGCCATCCTGCCGACGATGGGCGGACAGACAGCGCTGAACCTTGCGGTCAGCTTTCTGAAAAAGGCATACTCGAAAAATACAACGTCGAGCTGATCGGGGCCAAACTCCCCGCGATCAAAAAAGCCGAAGACAGGGAACTGTTCAAGCAGGCGATGGCGAAGATCGGCCTCGATCTCCCCCGGAGCGCCGCGGTGACAAGCATGAAAGAGGGACTGAAGGCGATTGAAAACATCGGCTTTCCGGCAATTCTCAGACCCGCATTCACGCTCGGCGGCACAGGGGGAGGCATCGCCTATAACATCGAAGAATATACCGGAACTCCTGGACAAAGGGCTGAAGCTCAGCCCGGTAAGCCAGGTCCTCGTCGAGGAGTCGGCGCTCGGCTGGAAAGAATACGAACTCGAAGTCATGCGGGACACAAAGGACAATGTTGTCATCATCTGTTCCATAGAAAATTTTGATCCCATGGGCGTGCCATACCGGTGATTCAATAACCGTTGCGCCGGCACAGACCCTGACCGACAAGGAATACCAGCGGATGCGGGACGCCTCGATCGCGATCATTCGCGAAATCGGTGTTGACACGGGAGGTTCGAACATACAGTTCGCTATTAATCCTGAAAACGGCCGTATGATCGTCATCGAGATGAACCCGAGGGTTTCGCGGAGTTCCGCGCTCGCTTCAAAGGCAACAGGCTTCCCGATCGCGAAGATCGCCGCAAAACTTGCCGTTGGGCTTACTCTCGATGAAATAAAGAACGACATCACCCGTGAGACACCGGCATCTTTCGAACCTACCATAGACTATGTGGTGACCAAGTTCCCCAGGTTCGCCTTTGAGAAATTCCCTGAAGCAGATCCGGTGCTGACCACCCAGATGAAGTCGGTCGGAGAGGCAATGTCCATCGGCAGGACATTCAAGGAGTCCCTGCAGAAAGCGCTGAGAAGCCTTGAAACCGGCAGTTACGGGCTGGAGGAGGTCGACGATGATCCCGAGAAGATGAAGACAAAGCTGAAGATCCCGGGTGCAGAGCGGATATGGTATATCGCCCAGGCAATGCGCTCAGGAATGGAGATCGATGAGATCTTCGAACATACCCGGATAGACCCCTGGTTCCTCGGAAACGTGAAGCAGATCATTGCTATGGAAGAGAAGATTGCGTCGTTTGGAGCAAAGAGCTTGGAGCAAAGGGTAAAAGGTGAAGACCAAAATATTCCGGAAGGACCCGCTCTGCCCTCTGCCCTCTGCCCTCTGCCCCCCGAGTTGCTGCGTGAGGCCAAGGAATATGGCTTCTCGGACAGGAGACTGGCGCAGCTCACCGGTCTCTCTGAAGCAGATATCAGGGGACTGCGGAAAAAATACAACATAGTTCCGGTATACAAAATCGTCGATACCTGTGCCGCCGAGTTTGCAGCCTTCACGCCATATCTCTATTCGACCTATGAAAAACCATTTTATAAAGTGCTTGGGGATTCGGGATTGGGGATTGACAAAAGTAGTAAAGACGCTAGACTCCAACCCCTAACCTCTAACCCCAAACCTGAATGCGAGGCAAACCCGACAGACAAAGAGAAGGTGATCATCCTCGGCTCAGGACCGAACCGGATAGGTCAGGGTGTTGAGTTCGATTACTGCTGTGTCCATGCCGTCTTTGCACTGAGAGAGCTCGGATATGAAACGATTATGATCAACTGCAATCCTGAGACAGTCAGTACAGACTACGACACCTCAGACCGGCTCTACTTCGAACCGCTCACGATCGAGGACACCCTGAACATCATCGAAAAAGAGAAGCCGGTCGGCGTGATCGTCCAGGTAGGAGGACAGACACCGCTGAAACTCGCGGTCCCTCTTGAAAAAGAGGGGATCAGGATACTCGGCACTTCTCCTGATTCGATAGATCGTGCCGAGGACAGGAGACGGTTCAAGGAACTCCTCCACAAGCTCGAACTGAGACAGCCGGAAAGCGACACCGCAATGTCTGTTGAAGAGGCGGTCAGGGCTGCGCAGGGGATCGGCTATCCGGTGATGGTACGTCCTTCGTATGTGCTCGGCGGCAGGGCGATGGAGATCGTCTATGATGAGGTCTCTCTCCGTAATTACATGGAGCGGGCGCTAAAATCCTCTCCCAAACACCCCATCCTGGTCGACAAATATCTCGATGACGCGATAGAGGTTGATGTTGACGCGTTGTCGGACGGCATTGATGTAATCGTCGGCGGGGTCATGGAACATATAGAAGAAGCGGGAATTCACTCAGGCGATTCAGCCTGTTCCCTGCCGCCGTATTCCCTCAGTCAGGATATCATCGATGAAATCAAGCGCCAGACAAGGGCGCTTGCCCATGAACTCGGCGTCATCGGACTCATGAACATTCAGTTCGCTGTCAAACAGAACGAAATCTATATCCTTGAGGTCAATCCCCGCGCGTCCAGGACAGTGCCCTTCGTGAGCAAGGCAACCGGGGTGCCGCTGGCAAAGCTTGCAGCAAAGGTTATGGTCGGCAAGACCCTGAAGGAACTCGGGATTACAAAAGAAAAGTCGATAGAGCATGTTGCCGTAAAAGAGGCTGTCTTCCCCTTTGACAAGTTCTCCGGTGTTGACTCCATACTCGGCCCGGAGATGAAGTCAACGGGTGAGGTGATGGGGATAGACGAGGATTTCGGACGTGCCTTTGCCAAGGCCCAGGCGTCCTCGAACAACCTGCTGCCCCTCTCCGGCAAAATCGTTATCAGCATCAGGGACAAAGACAAGCCCGGAATATGCAATATTGTTGAACGGCTCTTTGCCGCAGGATTCTCTATCGTCGCAACAAAGGGCA
This sequence comes from uncultured Nitrospira sp., assembly GCA_963746295.1. Lineage (GTDB taxonomy): Bacteria > Nitrospirota > Thermodesulfovibrionia > Thermodesulfovibrionales > UBA6898 > JAOUFP01. The sequence continues at coordinate 187,765 of CAVVAQ010000005.1, forward strand.
CCGCTGCTTTCCTGAGCGAAAAAGGGCTCGAGGTCGAGGTCGTCAACAAAGTCGCTGAAGGCAGGCCCCATATCGTCGATCTGATAAAAAACAAGGAAATCGTCTTTGTCATCAACACCGTCAGCGGAGCGCAGGCACAGAAAGACTCCTTCTCGATACGGAGGAGCGCGCTCCAGTACGGGGTGCCTTTTACTACAACTGTCTCAGGCGCGAAGGCGGTAGTGAACGCGATCGAAATGCTCCGGAAGAAAAAGATAAATATCCGGTCCTTACAGGAGTATCATAAGATGTAGCGATGCAGGATCGTATCACCCGGGAACTATGTGTCTGATACCATATACACTATATAATCCCAAAGGAGGTTTTCATGACATCCATCAAGAGAATTGGCGTAATCACCAGCGGGGGAGATGCAGGGGGACTGAACGCGGTCATCAAGGGAGTGGCTCGGGAGGCATATGCCCATGGGATTGAATCGGTCGTTATACCGAACGGCTATGCCGGGCTTTACAATCTCGTTGACATGGAAAATATCGTCGTGCTCAATGCAGAACGGGTGAGCCGGATAGAGGCTTCATTGGCCGGGTCAGAGGCAGGGCATTCCCGGGTCAAGCTAAGCAAGATCAAAGACCCGCAAACTTACCAGCGTATCAAGGACGGCATGAAGAAGTTCGGGATAGACGGTCTGGTCATCAGCGGCGGAGACGATACCGGAAGCGTGGTCGTGGACCTTTCCTCCCGGGGCATCCCCTGTGTACACGCGCCGAAGACCATGGACCTCGACCTCCAGCCATACAGCGTCGGCGGAGATTCCGCGGTCAACAGGATCGCAGTGATGGTCCGTGACCTTAAGACTACCGGGTTAAGCCATAACCGCATAATGATCATTGAGGTCTTCGGCAGATATGTCGGACATACTGCCCTGCGCGGCGGCATCGGCGCCGAAGCAGACTGCATCCTGATCCCCGAGATTCCGGTCGACTTCGATGTTGTCTATGAACATATAAAATCCACGTATTTCGGGAGAATTGAGAGGAGCGATGTCAGGGCCGGTACCTATACGGTTGTCGTTGCCGAAGGCATCACGACCTCAAGCGGTGAGATGCTCTACGACGAAACTGCCGGGGTCGACGCCTTTGGTCACAAAAAGCTCGCCGGCGCAGGGAAATACGTAAAGCAACAGGTAGAAAAACGGATGAAGACTGATCCGGAGGTAACGGATTTCATGAAACGTGTCGGTATGTTCACCCCAGGCGTCTACGAGATACCCGAGGTGAGAGAAATAGTCCCGAGCCATCTCGTGCGCTCCGGTCAGACATCCGCCTATGACGTTAATTTTGGTTACAAGGCCGGGGCAGCAGCAGTGCTTATGCTCCTTGAAGGCAAGGCAGGCAATACCTTCGTCAATCTCTGCGGCGGCAGCATAGAATATATGCCTACCGCAGAGGCGATAAAGCGGAGAGGAGTTGACCTTCCCGAGATCGCACTCTTCGAAAGCCTCGGGACATGTTTCGGGAGAACCCCGGAAAAGTATGCGTACAGCTTTACGGAGGTCAAAGACAGGGTCTCAAGACATCTGTAATATTGATGGGGGAGAGAAGGCAGACATAACAGAAGACAGATGTCAGACTTTCAGAAGACAGACAGTGAAAAAACATAACAGAAGACAGATGTCAGACTTTCAGAAGACAGCCAGTGAAAAGACATAATTTCAGAAATCTGAAGATTTATCAGCGGGCGATTGGGTTTGCAGTTGAGATTTACAGTTTAACTAAAACATTTCCCAAGGAAGAGATATATGGATTAACAAGTCAGGGAAGACGGGCAGTAACATCCATATCTCTTAATATTGCTGAAGGCAGCGGCAATAATTCAGAAAAGGAGTTCAAACGGTTTCTTGAAATAGCCTTGCGTTCAAGCTATGAAGTGATGTCATGCCTTGAAATTGCGTCGAGATTGAAATATTGCACAAAAGAAGATTATGAAAAACTCATTGCTGAGGCAGATGAAATCGCTGCAATGATATTTGGATTTTCAAAGACCCTGTCTTCTGACGGCAGAGGAGAGAAAACAGACGTTCAGAACTGAGAGAACGAATTACAGAAGTGCCTTAAAGTCTGTTGGTCTGTCCTCTGTTGGTCTGTCCTCTGTTGGTCTGTCCTCTGTTGGTCTGTCCTCTGTTGGTCTGTCCTCTGTTGGTCTGTCCTCTGTTGGTCTGTCCTCTGTTGGTCTGTCCTCTGTTGGTCTGTCTTCTCTGTAACACATAGGACATGATTTGGGGGAGGTCGTGTGATATGATTCTCTGTATAGGGGGACTGTGAGCGAATCGTATTTTAAATATTGGGGGAAGGCGGAAAAGGATGGGCCGGGGTATCATCTTCTGCCGTATCATTGTTTAGATGTGGCGGCGGTGGGTAATGTGCTGCTAAGGCGAAATGTATTGCTGAGGCGCAGATTTGTAGAGACTACCGGCCTTGATGAATCAATCTGTTGCCAATGGATATTGTTGTTTCTTGGGGTGCATGATATCGGTAAGTTTGCTGAGAGCTTCCAGAACCTGCGGCCAGATTTGTTAAAAAAACTGCAGGGAAGGCAATCCATCAAACCTTATTCAGTTCGTCATGACAGTCTTGGAAATCTCTTGTGGACTCATCACCTATGGAGTATAGTTCACGCCGGCATATTCTTAGACCTGCCCGGCTTTGATGAGTTTGCGGAAGACTGGCAGGATATTTTCGGATTTATGTCAAAGGCCCATACCGGTTATCACGGTGAACCACCGCGCATAACTGGGCCTAACACCTTGCCGCTTGTCCTTTCAAGCTATTTCACTAATTATGAAACAAAGGCTGCGGAAGACTATTTCAGGGACTTGCCCGAACTCCTGCAACGGGAGTATAAAACATCTGTCAAGCCAACGTCCTCGATGGAGCTTTACGAGAGTATGGCAAAAGCTTCCTGGCTTATGGCAGGGTTTGCGGTGCTCTGCGACTGGATAGGATCAAACAGTAAATGGTTTCCATTTTATGAAGGTCCCATGTCTCTTATCGAATACTGGCAAAACTATGCTATTCCACAGGCGGAACGCGCCATAAGAGACGCAGGCATTGACGCCTCAAGTTTGGCCACCCATGAAAAGACATTCAAGGATTTGTTCCCCGCAATCAGTTCCCCAACGCCGTTGCAGCACCATGTCGCCGAATGTCCGCTTTCTCCGTCACCACAACTCGTTATCCTTGAAGATGTAACCGGGTCAGGAAAAACAGAAGCAGCACTGTTTTTGGCACATCGGTTTATGACTGAGGGACTGGGAAACGGTGTTTTTATTGCTCTTCCAACAATGGCGACCTCTAACGCCATGTATGATAGGATTGCATGATGATCCAATACTGAAGGCTGAAATTGATAGGTTGAAAGCTCACTTGCCGGACAAAGGTAAATGGAGTGTTCTAGTGCCGCTAATTTGTGATAATGACGGCATATGGCGAGGACAGGCTCTTGATAGAAAGGGTAATATTGTACTGTTGGCATATGATCGGTCAACCGGTGTTGTTGTTACGAAAAAGGAGGAATAAATGCATTTCAATCTTATTGATGAGCAGTGGATTCCGGTAAAGCGTCGGGATGGAACGGAGGTGATGATCGCTCCCTGGCAGATTACGGACGGTTTTGCCGTTAATCCCATTGTGTCGCTGAATGCTCCCCGTCCTGATTTCAATGGTGCGCTCATCCAGTTTTTGATAGGGCTTGTTCAGACAGTTGCAGCGCCTGAAAACAAGCCCACGTGGAGAAAGAAACTGAATGAACCCCCGTTGCCTGATGAGTTGAAGGCGAAGATTGAAACGGTAAGACATGCTTTTGAGCTTGGCGGTAATGGGCCGAGGTTTATGCAGGACTTTGAGAAAATAGAAACTGAGGAAGGGGCTATCGATGGCTTGCTGATAGATATGCCAGGAGACTCGACGCAGAAAAAGAATACCGATCATTTCGTTAAGCGCAACATGGTTACCTGCATGTGCCCCTCCTGTTGTGCAACGGCTCTATTTACTATGCAGACTAATGCACCTGAGGGGGAAGAGGATATCTGACATCGTTACGCGGTGGTGGACCGCTCACAACTTTAGTGCTCGGTGATGAAAGGCATTCTTCTCTTTGGCATGCAGTATGGCTAAACACCTTAGTAAATGACGATTTTTTGAGAACGTGTGGTAATAGCGACAAGGATAGAGAATCTGATATGTTCCCGTGGCTTGGCAAGACAAGAACTGGGGTAATAACAGCACCTGTAGAAGTTCATCCGGCACAAATGTACTGGGGAATGCCGCGTAGAATTCGATTGAATCAGGAGAAGCGTGTTCAGGGGCAATGTGACATTTGTGGTATTTTTTCAGATAATTTGATTGTTTCATACAGAGAAAAGATTCAGGGCAATAATTACAAGGGCGCATGGCTGCATCCGTTGTCACCATACTTCTACAAAGATAATGTTCCGTCGGCGATTCATGCGCAACCCGGAGGCGTAAGTTATCGCAATTGGCTCGGCTTGGTGCAAGAGGACGGGACGGATAAACAGCCTGCCAGGGTTGTGCATGAATTTAAAACAAACAGACAACAACCAGATTGGCAATTTCGCTTGTGGGCTTTTGGATACGATATGACGCACAACAATGCTCGGTGCTGGTACGATTCGGTAATGCCCCTTATAACTGTTAATCCTGATAGTGTTAAAAATTATGAAAACGAAACAGCAAATCTGATTCGTACTGCTGATATTATCTGCGGAAATACTAAAATTGCCATCAAGAGAGCAATTCAAGGAAAGGCGCACCTTGATCCTTCAACGCATAAGATAATATGGAAATATCAAGATATCAAAAAAATTCCATCGGATGAACAGGATGAACGGAAGAAGGTCCTTTATGCCATAAAAGACCAATCTACTTTTATGGCAGGTGATGTCTTTTTTTGGCAAAGCACAGAAACGGCATTTTATGAAGCGTTGTATAGTTTGAAAAAAGCTTTTGAAGTTGGTGATGCCAGTGTTGAAATTCATAAGACATGGCATGATTCTCTGTGTAAGGCCTCGGTGGAGCTTTTTGACTTCAATGTTTCCGGGGGCCCGATTGAAGATGCCGATCCCAAAAGGGTTGTTCTTGCACGCCGCGAATTGGAGATGTTCAATCGAAGCAATAAAATCAAGGAACTGCTTGGTTTGCCGGTAGTACAGAAGTTGAAGGGTAAAGACAGGCAGAAAACAACAAAAAAAGGCCCAAAATAGGGAGCGTAAGTATTCAACATGATATAAAAAAGGAGGTTTTATGAGTTCATCGTATCTGCGTTTTGACAAGGATTCTCCTGAATATCAGGAGCTTGTTGCCTGGTGGCTGGAACTGGACAACAATCGCGGCGAGAGGGCTGTCCTGCGGCGGTGTCGACAGCCTTACAGAAGTGGTATTTTCGCCGGCGTATCATCGTTTGCGGATGGCTGTATCCCGTTTTGGCACTGTTAACGATGAGGTGCTACCGATTATCGCCGGTCTCGTAGCCAGGGTTAAGAATAGCATTGAGGAAAGCACTATTGCCGAGCAGATGGCAACCGGCAAGGCTGGCGGTTCGGCAAGAGTAAGCGGGTTGCGATTTCGGCGGCTCCTGAAGGTGAAGGAGCAGGAGGAGCTTTTTACCAGCATGACCCGTATAATCTCCCTGCTGGGCGGAACGGTCAACCTTCAGAGTCTCGCCCAGAGCGTCTATTTCTGGAATGACAGGAATGACAGAACCCGCAAGAAATGGGCGTTTGAGTACTATTCAAAAGCAACTAACGAAGCATAAAATAAGGAGGAGTAACCTATGAGTACATTTATTCAACTGCACATGCTGACCTCGTATCCGCCGTCTAATCTTAACAGGGACGACTTGGGCCGTCCCAAGACCGCTATCATGGGCGGAAAGAATCGTTTACGGATATCCTCCCAAAGCCTCAAACGGGCCTGGCGGACATCGGATTTGTTTGCCGAAGCGATGAAAGGGCATGTGGGAACCCGCACCAAAGCCATGGGAATTGAGGCGTATAATGCACTTAGGGGAAAAGGGGTTGCCGATGGCAAGGCGAAAGAATGGGGGAAGCAGATTGCCGAGGTATTCGGCAAGTGTAAAAAGGCTAATCCAGCCAAACCACTTGAGGAGCTTGAGATTGAGCAGCTTGCCCATTTCAGCACTGAGGAGAGAGATGGCATTATGAAGCTGGTGGAGAGACTGGCATTGAGCAATACTACTCCGACTTCTGATGACTTCTCACTACTTCTAAAAAAACACACAGCTGCCGACATAGCAATGTTCGGTAGAATGTTGGCAAGTTCTCCAGCCTTCAACACCGAGGCTGCTGTTCAGGTTGCCCATGCCATAACCGTGCATGATGTTGCCGTTGAGGATGATTATTTCACCGCCGTGGATGATCTTAACAGTGGTGAGGACGAGCTGGGCGCGGCCCATATCGGCGAGACCGAGTTTGCCGCCGGGCTTTTTTATCTCTATCTCTGCATCAATCGGGATCTGTTGATCAAAAACCTCGGCGGTGACTAGGAGCTTGCAAACAAGGCCATTGCTGCGTCTAATAGAAGCAGCAGCCAAAGTTGCACCTAATGGCAAACAGAACAGCTTCGGGTCCCGTGCATATGCATCGTACCTGATGGCAGAAAAGGGCGAGCAACAGCCTCGTTCGTTATCGGTTGCCTTCCTCAAGCCGGTGCGTGGCGAGGATATTCTGGCCAAGGCGATCAGTGACCTGGAGGGCAAGCGGGCAAACATGGAAAAAGCCTATGGGACAGTGCGCTGAGGACAAGAAGGTCATGAACGCCGAAACCGGCGAAGGGAGTCTGAACGATATCATTACTTTTGTGAAGGGGTGAACCCATGCGCGATTATCTCATTTTTCGCCTCTATGGCCCGATGGCGGCTTGGGGTGACATAGCCGTGTGGCGAATACCGCCCGAGCTTTGCCCATCCGAGCAAATCGGCCATTATCGGCCTGCTGGCTGCGGCACTGGGTATTCGTCGGGACGAAGAGGAGCGACAAAAAGAGCTGGCAGAGACATGTTCCTTCGCAGTCCGCGTGGACGCCATGGGCACTCTGCTGCGCGACTATCACACTACACAGGTGCCGTCGGCTAAGCGGGGGCTTGCCCACTACACACGGCGTTCTGAACTGGCTGTTGACGACCTCAATACGATTCTTTCCAGCAGGGATTACCGCTGCGATGCGGCTTATACTGTAGCGATCGAAATTCACAATAGTGCGACATATACGGCGCAGGAGATGGCCAATGCCTTGGCGAAACCGGCATTCACTCTCTATCTTGGGCGAAAGTCTGTCCACTGGCGTTGCCGCTTCAACCGTGTATCGTCCCTGCGGCAACGCTCAAGGACGCATTGGCAATGGTGCCCTTTGACAACGACGAATTGACAACTATTGCTGAAGGATCACAAGTCTCTATAGTCGTGACATTTTGTCACGGGTTGAAGTTGACTGCGCCTGACGGAAAGCTGAGGGAAACCGACTGTGCCAATACGGAAGGCATCTTCCGCATCATCCAATCCATTCCTTCCCCCAAGGCAGAGCCCTTCAAACGCTGGCTGGCAAAGGTCGGTTACGAACGAGTGCAGGAAATTGAAGACCCCGAGCTTGCCACAAAGAGGACAAGGGCTTTGTATAAGGCAAAGGGCTATTCGGACGACTGGATCGAGAAACGTATACGGGGAATCGCCATTCGAGAGGAACTTACGGATGAGTGGAAGAAGAGGGAAGTGAAAGAGAACCGGGAATATGAGATACTTACCGCGGAGATCGCAAAGGCAGCTTTCGGCATAACACCCGGCGAGCATAAGAAGCTAAAGGGACTAAAACGTGAGAACCTCCGTGACCACATGACAGACCTTGAGCTTATCTTCTCTATGCTCGGGGAAGCGGCAACAACAGAGATAACAAGGGTTGATGACTCTAAAGGCTTTCATGAAAGCAAACAATCGGCCCGCAAAGGCGGCGAAGTCGCAGGCAAGGCAAGAAAAGACCTTGAGAAAGAAACAGGGAAGAGAGTAGTTTCTACCGAAAATTATCTGACCGATCGGAGAGCCGCAAACGGCTGGAGAGGAAAAATAAATGACCGAACCATTCTGCCGCCGCTCAAACCCACTCCGATGAAAGACCGTGTGTCGGTAATTTTCATCGAAAAAGGCAACCTCGATGTGCTGGACGGGGCATTTGTGGTTGTGGACAAAAACGGCGTGCGCACACATATTCCGGTCGGCGGAGTTGCCTGTCTGATGCTGGAGCCGGTACGAGGGTGTCACATGCGGCGGTAACGCTGGCCTCGCGGGTGGGCTGTCTTCTTGTCTGGATCGGTGACGCTGGGGTACGGCTGTATGCATCAGGCCAGCCGGGCGGGGCGCGGGCTGACCGTCTGCTTTATCAGGCAAAGCTCGCACTGGATGATGACGCACGGTTGAAGGTGGTCCGCAAGATGTACGAGATGCGCTTTAAGGAAGCACCTCCGGAGCGGAGAAGTGTAGAGCAGCTGCGGGGCATCGAAGGTGTGCGGGTGCGGAAAATGTATGAACTCCTCGCAAAGCAGTATGGCGTTGCCTGGAAATGCCGGAACTATGACCATACCGAATGGGGAAGCGGAGACATGGCGAACCGGTGCCTCAGTTCTGCTACCGCGTGTCTTTACGGCATCTGCGAAGCGGCGATTCTGGCGGCGGGATATGCTCCTGCGGTTGGGTTTATTCATACCGGAAAGCCGCAGTCATTTGTGTACGATATTGCTGACGTATTTAAGTTTGAAACGGTGGTGCCGGTCGCTTTTCGTATAGCAGCGAAAAAGCCCCGTGATCCGGAACGTGATGTCCGGCTTGCCTGCAGGGACGCCTTCAGGCAGTCGCGTCTTCTGAACCGCATCATCCCGTCGATTGAAGAGATACTGGCAGCGGGCGAAATAGCAGAACCGAAGGCCCATGATGAAGCGGTGCAGATCGCAATTCCGAACAAGGAGGGGCTGGGCGATGCTGGTCATCGTGGTTGAAAACGTGCCGCCGCGGTTGCGGGGAAGGCTTGCGGTCTGGCTTCTGGAGGTACGGGCAGGTGTATATGTCGGCGATGTTTCGCGTAAGGTGAGGGAGATGATCTGGATGAACGTCGAAAAAGGGATCGATGAAGGCAATGCAGTGATGGCATGGAGTACAAATACCGAGTCTGGTTTTGATTTTATGACGCTGGGAGCAAACAGAAGGATTCCGGTGGAAATGGATGGGATTAAGCTTGTTTCCTTTCATGCCTGAAGAGGGGATTGATGTTTCTCAGGAGTAACAATTTTCAGCTAATTTTGTTGGTAGATTTCAGTTCTTTGAAAACTGGCTTATAATTCAGCGGGTTAGAAGAAGTATGTTCCCCGCATATGCGGGGATGAACCGTTTATAGAGAACTTTCTATCAACAACCTTCTTATGTTCCCCGCATATGCGGGGATGAACCGCCGACTTCGAACAGACAAGCCGGAGTGACCAGATGTTCCCCGCATATGCGGGGATGAACCGCAGGATCTCGGGGCTTTGAAACGCAAGCTTGCATGTTCCCCGCATATGCGGGGATGAACCGGTGTCGATCACCTGCGTGACCCCGTCAATGGCATGTTCCCCGCATATGCGGGGATGAACCGCGGTTTTGCCGATGGCAGGTCTTGTCGTTTCCATGTTCCCCGCATATGCGGGGATGAACCGTCCTTTGCCACATGGATGATTTCGTTTCGGACATGTTCCCCGCATATGCGGGGATGAACCGACGACAAACTTAGTGGCAAGCTTAACATTGTAATGTTCCCCGCATATGCGGGGATGAACCGTTTGTGTATCATCAAGCGTTGCATAAGTTTTTATGTTCCCCGCATATGCGGGGATGAACCGGTGTGAAGCCACACGCAATCGCTTTTTTATAATAATGATACATGTGATATGATTTTCGTAAGGAGTTACAATGCCTGCATAAAAAGAAAAATAGACGACTATCTTTCAAAAAAACTCTGGGGGACTGACCTCGCCTCTCCCGGAACTATGAAATCATGCCGGATAAAGTTCCTGCGCTTCCTGTACGTCCTGCTCCTTGAGCTATCGGATGAGCGGATCGCACTGAGGGCGATGGGGCTGGTCTATATTACGCTTCTGTCAATAGTCCCGCTTCTCGCGGTAAGCTTTTCGGTCCTGAAGGCCTTCGGGGTGCATACGAAATTTGAAATCTTTCTCTACTATTTGCTCGAACCTCTCGGTGAAAAAGGGGTCGATCTGTCTCTCAAGGTGATCGGCTTTGTCGAAAACATCAACGTAAACGTACTGGGCTCGTTAGGTCTGGCATTGCTCGTATATACGGTAATGTCCCAGATACAAAAGGTGGAGAGTGCCCTGAATGAAATCTGGGGAGTAAAGGCCACGAGAAGCTTCGAAAAGCGTTTCAGCAATTACCTGAGCGTTCTCCTTATCGGACCGATCCTCATTTTTTCCGCTATCGGCATAACCGGTTCACTCATGAGCACCTCCGTAGTCCGGAAAGTATTATCAATCGAATCACTCGGCATGGCTATCTATATTTCCGGGATGCTGGTCCCCTACATTCTTGCTTCCGCTGCTTTCACCTCCATCTATATCTTTCTTCCCAACACAAAGGTGCGGTTCAGCGCTGCCGTAACCGGTGGCATATTTGCCGGTGTCGCGTGGAAGGTCATGGGCATGATCTTCGCTTCTTTTGTCGTTTCATCGGCGCAATATTCAGCGATCTATTCAGGCTTTTCTCTTATGATCCTTACCCTCATCTGGCTCTATTGGAGCTGGTTTATCCTTTTTGTCGGGGCCAAAATCGCTTACAATCAGCAGTATCCCGGCCTCATGCATTTCAGGAAAGACCCCCTCTCCCTGAGCAGCCGGACGAAGGAAAAGCTGGCACTGCTCATCATGTTTTATATCGGATCAAACTTCCACAGGAATCTGCCGTACTGGAAGCTGGAATCCCTTTCACATCAGCTGAAACTTCCCGCTGTTATTGTCCTGGAAATCCTCACGCTGCTCGAAAAACAGGGATTGATCGTCTCCACCCATGAAGAGCCTCCTGCCTACCTGCCGGCAAAAGATCCCGAAATCATCCCGATAAAAGAGATACTGGATGTGGTCAGAGTGTCCGCTGATGAAGGACTTTCCGGGAATACATTCATCACCACGCCCGAAATCGACAGTCTGATGAAAAAACTGGATGATGCTGTCTCTCAGTCCTTCGCGGATGAAACGCTGAAAAGTCTTGTTGTCCGGGCTGAGAAATCCGTAACCTGATAAGAGACCGGCTGTTCCATGTTTTTTCTACGTAAGAGACCTGCCACGGTTCTCATAGAAGGGCATGATACCCCAGCCGGAGAAGGAGGGATATGAGCTCAAAGATTCTTTTTGGTGTTTCTCCTCATCAGAAGTTCTGACCAGAAAATCCCTGCCCAGTACGTGCAGAAGATCAGAACGATTCCCAGCAAGAAGGAAGCGGTCAGGCCGATGACATCCCAAACATCAGATGGCTGACCTGAAAAAAAAAGCTGATGTGATAGTTTTAATAAATCATCACTTCTCCAGTGCAAAGGCGTGAACCCAGGGAAAACGCAAGCGGTAAGTCCTGAAATAATAACTGATCCCATTTCATAGTAGTCGCCCGTAACCGCTATAAAAGGTGCATAGGCGCTCGGAATTGCGATACCGAATTTAACGCTGTTTAAGCGAAAAGACGCCCTCTTTAAAGACGCTGATCTCAGCAGCGGCACACCAAGAGCGATCGTGAGCAGATAGGGGAAAAAGACCGTTATGAGATAAGTCGTGTCGCTTCCATGGGTATCGAACCCCTTAAGCTGTCCAGCATACTCAGAGCCGACGGAAATAAAAGGAAAGAAACTTTCAAGAAAAGCAGCCCCATAAACCGGTGACAGTTCAAGTCTGCTGACTTCGCCTCCTCCGATCATGCAGCCAAAGGCGTGCAATAGTTCGTGAACAGGGACATATATCCACCACGAGATCACCAGGAACATGAAAATAATGACTGCATTCAAAAGAGGAGATCTCTGAAACGAGGCTTCCATTGCGGATAAGAAATCGTTCAACGGTGACGATAGCAATTCGGCGACTTTCAGCTTCTCTCTTCCCTGACCCAACATTGTCCGATAATTATACCAGACCATACGATATCCGGATAACGATATCTCTGGTGCGAATTGACTCACAAAAAATGTTACCGAAAGGAGTAAACAAAGAGGATCGTTGACTCATAATGCATGTTACCGAAAAGACATGCATTGAAAGGGGCAGTTTTAATGAGTTCACGATCGAAGCGAGAGTATCTTGAGGCAATTTATCAAAGGTACAAGGCAGGTACCCGTAAGCAGAAGAAGCTTATACTGGACGAATTCTGTTCTGCCTGCGGATACCATCGAAAACATGCCATACGACTGCTGAAGAAGTTCAGACGATTTATCAAGCCCAAGCAGAAAAAGAAAGGCAGAGTTCCGGTATACCAGACAGAGGAAATCCTTGTCCCTATCAAGCGGATATGGCTGGCGGCAAACCTACCGTGTTCCAAGCGGCTCAAGGCAGTATTACCGCTTTGGTTGCCCGGATATGCACAGCAGTATGGCGATCTTACAGAAGAAGTGATTAAAGCCCTCCAGAGGATCTCCCCGTCAAGCATTGACAGGCTGTTGAAACCTGTCAGAGTAAAGTACAAAGGACGCGGCAAGTCCACAACAAAACCCGGAACGCTATTAAGGAAACAAATACCGATAAAGACAAACCAGTGGGATGAGAGCCAGCCAGGATTTCTGGAGGCTGATACTGTTGCTCATTGCGGCACATCCATGGCAGGCATGTTTGCCTTTACTATCGACTGTGTAGATATAGCCACTGGCTGGACAGAGCAGAGGGCGGTCTGGGGCAAAGGAGAAACAGCAGTAATGGAGCAGATCAAAGATATCGAGGCATCATTGCCTTTTCTCCTGCTGGGGTTTGATAGCGATAACGGCTCTGAGTTCCTCAACTATCATCTTCTGAGACACTTTACTGAGAGGAAACATCCTGTGCAGTTTACCCGAAGCAGGGCCTACCACAAGGATGACAACGCCCATGTCGAACAGAAAAACTGGACCCATGTAAGGCAGTGGCTTGGCTATCACAGATTCGATAACCCAGAGATAGTTCCGCTACTCAATGAGCTTTACAAAACAGAGTGGCGACTCTTTCACAACTTCTTCTGCCCATCTGTGAAACTCATAGAAAAAAGAGAATTGCCTCCAAAACAATTAAACGTTATGATAGTCCAAAGACGCCTTATCAGAGAATTATAGAATCACCGTATATCAAAGCTGAGGTTAAGAAAAAGCTCTCTGATCTGTTTGCAACTCTTAACCCTTTTCATCTGAGAAAGGCCATGGAGAAGAAACTCAAAAAGATCTTTGAGCTATGCTATCAAAATTAACACCGGGACAACGATCCTTCGGTAACATTTTACTATGACGCAACTGGGGTGATAAAGCGTGTAAGTCAGATTCTCCAAAACAAACAACACCGGATAAAGGTATCCCCTCAGTCGGACCTTGCCTTTCCATCGCTGACTCCTGCGGCATGAAGGCTTATAGAGGTTGCCAATATCACAAGATTCATGGCATTTAGTGTATAATTTTTTTATGAAGAAGGTCGGATTTGTGTATGATGACGTATTTCTGAGACATGAGCCCCCGTCCTGGCATCCGGAACGAAAAGACCGGCTTATCCGCATCATCGAGGGTCTGAAGACGTCGGGGCTTTGGGACAGCCTCATCCAGATACGGCCGAGGAGCGCCTCCTTCGACGAGATCGCCCTCGTGCATACGCGGGAATACATTGAGGCGGTAAGAAACTTCTCGGGTGAGAGTTTCGATCCTGACACCTATGTGTCTGAGGGGAGCCTCGAAGCCGCCATCAATTCAGCCGGCGCCCTTATGGAAGCGGTCGACAGGTGCAGCAGAGGCGATATCGAACGGGCCTTCTGCGCTGTCCGTCCCCCCGGGCACCATGCGGAGGCGGATACGGCAATGGGATTCTGCATCTTTAACAACATCGCGATCGGAGCGGCTTACGCGCTCACGGCCGGATTCGAAAGGGTCTTTATCGTCGACTTCGATGCGCACCATGGCAACGGCACACAGCATATTTTTGAGGAAAGCGACAGTGTCTTCTTCTTCAGTACCCACCAGTATCCCTATTATCCTGAAAGCGGAAAAGATTCGGAGCGTGGAAAAGGCAGGGGGGTAGGATATACCTACAACGTCCCCATTCTTAGGGGTGCGGGCAACAAGGATTATCTCTACGTTTACCAGAACATCCTGCCGAGCCTCATCAGCAGGTTCTCTCCGGCCATCATACTCGTTTCAGCAGGCTATGACATCCACCTGCACGACCCGCATGCAGACATAAGGGTCACTGATGAAGGCATCAGGGGCATCGTTAGGAGCATCCTTACAGCCCATCACTGCCCCGTCATCTTTACCCTTGAGGGCGGATACGATCTGAAGGCGCTTGAAACGTCTGTTGAGGTGACAATCGAGGAAATGCTGTTGTATTAGACTTCCCCTATTTCCGCAGTCGGTAAATTCTTTTTTGATCGTGAATCACTTTATTCAGACCGCATACGGACTGTCAAGATTGATCCTCTTTGAGACAGAGTTCGTCAGGGAACGCAAGGGTTAACGAAGAAAAAGGAGAAGATGATGATGAAGAGCGGTAAGTCTGTCGGGTTTACTTCTTCGTTTTCTTCGCCAGATAAACCCGAAGCGGACATTGACAAAAATGTTTTTTCCCAAAAACCTTAACAGAGAATTTACACTCTTCCGGATGCTCTTGCAGACAAACAAGATACGATTCCAACCCTACGTCTTCAGCCTTGCAAAGCTTTAATTGTCCGGAGGTATAACACACGAAATCTTTATCGCAGGTTAAGCCGCAAAGAATATCCAACAGTTCTTCTTTATGATGTTGTTCCATAAGAAAAAATGCGCAAACGTTAACGAGATACTACCTGAACAATATAAAAAGACAGGTAAAGGCGATTTATTGGGGGGGAGGAGGAAACAGGGGTACAATAACTTACCCTGTTCTCATTGGGGCGCCTCGGCCTCATCCAGTCCTCCCGTTATCTAAATTTTCCTCTCCCGTAACTGCTTTGTCAACTTGAAGTTTTAATGACGAAATGTTTCAGTAATCATGATTTTATCTTCAGACTGCAAACTGTGCCGAAATCAATAATTGAGTGGACAGGGCAGGTGCATATCACAGGAAGCACAGTGAGTTTGTTTATTAGGTCGTATTGCCGCGAATACCCGCTCAGTCATCCAGCAAATCGAGCATCTTCCCGACATCCGTTGTTGGCAACTGACAGTTGCGGTCCCTGCAGACATAGGCGGTGGCCTTGCCGCCAATACTAACATGGTACTGCGTAAAGCCTGATATCCTGTCAATATCCGGAGACTTCTGCTCAGCAGGACGCAAGAGCAGAACTTTATTGGGCAGGTACCGGGACAGCAGGGCCTGCAGCATGGCCTTTGTGTCCTCTGCACCTGAATCACCCGCGACGACCACTTCATGGGCAGGTCCTTGCGCAAAATCAACAGCAACCATCAGCTGGGAATACGCAGCAGGATACTCCCCGACTTCCCGAGCAAAGGCGCTGCTGACAGCAAGGGCCTTTGCTTCAAGTCCGGTATCTCCGGTAATGCGTCCGAGACGGAGCAGATTCAGCATCGCAATAGAATTACCTGATGGTACAGCCGCATCGTAAATCTCCTTTTTTCTGACCAGTATCTCCTCGGTGTCATCGGCCGTAAAATAAAAGCCCCCCCTGTCGTCGTCCCAGAAATGCCTTATAAAAATTCTGTTCAGATCGAGGGCTGTCTCCAGATACCCGACGTTGAAAACAGTCTCGTAAAGATCTATCAGTGCCGAAATAAAAAAGGCATAGTCATCGACGTGCGCAGGCAGTGACGCCTCTCCATCACGGTACCGGTGCAGGAGTCTTCCCTCAGGAGTTCGCAATCGGTCAAGCACAAACGCCGCTGCTCTCTCCGCGGCATATGCATAATCAGTCCTCTGAAAAGCCTGCGCTGCCCTGCACAGCGCCGCTATCATCAGTCCATTCCAGTCAGTCAATACCTTATCATCTTTGTGGGGATGAATACGTTTTTCCCGCGCAACAAAGAGTTTTTGCAGGGCTGCTCTCATCCGTTCACTCAGGACCTGCTGCGGCATATCCAGCTCTTCTGCCGTTCGCTGAGGCGAACTGCTGAGATGGAGAATGTTTGTACCAGGCCTTTCATGGGTCACCGGGTCATTAAAATTTCCGTCTTTTTGGACATTGAAAATCTTCACGAAAAGTCCGGCCTCTGCAGGGTCTAATACAGCGTGTATCTCTTCCTCTGACCAGACATAGAACTTCCCTTCTTCACCTTCACTGTCAGCGTCCTCGGCTGAATAAAACCCTCCTCCGGAATCGGTCATATCGCGCAGGACATAATCAAGGATCTCACAGGCGGTCTGGTGGTACGCATCGTTTTTTGTCGCCCGGCAGGCATCCGTGTACGCCATGGCAAGCATGGCCTGATCATAGAGCATCTTTTCAAAATGCGGCACGAGCCATTGCTGGTCTGTCGAATAGCGGTGGAAACCATATCCGACGTGGTCATACATCCCCCCCTGACGCATGGCCAGAAGGGTCTTCTCGACCATCTCGATCGCCTTTGAATCTTTTTTTCTCTTCCCGTATCCGAGGAGAAACAAAAGATTATGAGGCGTTGGAAACTTCGGCGCGGAACCGAACCCCCCGTATTGTTCATCGAATCTCGCACTCAGTTCCGCATATGCTGCCTGCAGGACTGATTCATCCAGCCCTTTCTCCGGCTGGGCAGAATCCTCTTGCTGAAGCGCGGCGGTAATCTCATTGGAGAGTTTGACGATATCATCATGCTGTTGCAGCCACATGCTCTTTACACGCGGGACAAGCTCCATCATGCCAACCCTTCCGAAACGGCTTTCCTTCGGCAGATACGTGCCGGCGAAAAAGGGCTTCTTCTCCGGTGTCATAATCACCGTCAGAGGCCAGCCACCGCTGCCTGTCATCAAATGACATACCTTCATGTATACGGAATCTATGTCCGGCCGCTCTTCACGGTCAACTTTTATGGAAATAAATGCTTCATTTATCAGCGCCGCAACATCATTAT
Organism: uncultured Nitrospira sp.; assembly: GCA_963746295.1. GTDB lineage: Bacteria > Nitrospirota > Thermodesulfovibrionia > Thermodesulfovibrionales > UBA6898 > JAOUFP01. The sequence goes on from CAVVAQ010000005.1 coordinate 205,073, forward strand.
CTTCAAAAGACTCTTTTTCCATAACATGGCACCAGTGGCAGGTTGAATACCCGACTGAAAGAAAAACCGGCTTGTTCTGCCTGAGCGCATCTTCAAACGCCTCAGGGCACCATGGATACCAGTTTACCGGATTATAGGCATGCTGCAGGAGATAGGGGCTTTTCTCCGAGATCAGTCTGTTTGGCGATTGTTCCATTTTTTCAGGATCACGTGCGGACGTCATAGTGAGCGGCTCCTCCCCGCGTTATTGAGAACGACGAATTTGAGTTTATCGTTGCACTTCTTTTGGTTATTTTACCCCTTCCCCTCCACAATCTCAATCTCTTTTGTCGTGAGCTGTGAGAAGTTTTTGTCTGCATACCGTGCCCGGAAATTAAAAAAATTTAATCCCGAGTTAATCGGGAATTAATAGTTCTTTGATAAGCTGTTTTCGCCAGCTATCAAAGTATGAGGAGGGACAAAAATGAGGCATTTCAGAGTTCTCATTGTAGATGAATCACTTTTCTTCCGAAATTGGCTTAGAAGACTCATCCAGACCATTCCTAAGATCCAGATCATCGGCGAGGCAAAAGACACGTTCAGTGCTCTGTGTTTCCTGAATACGGTGAAACCCGACGCTATTATCATAGATATGAAGACTCAATTGAGACTCGGGACTGACCTTATCAGGAGCTTCAGGCAGATCAGCCCCATTTCCAAGGTGATAGTGCTCACAAGTGAAGGCTATCTCCGCTATCAGAGAACGATATCGGAACAGGCAGACGTTTTTCTTGATAAAATCACTGAATACAATAAAATTGCAGAGATTTTAAACCGCTATGCATCAGACTCTGTATAAATAACGTACGCACCCCCTACAGATAAAAAGAGTGAGCCATACCGGTTGAAATACGCAACAAAAAAGGGCGAGCAGTAAGCCCTCACCCTTGTGGTGTCTTCCCTGGAAATTATTTTAACTTAGAGGGCTACGTTTTCCTTTTTTTGGCACAAACGTACCGTTTGAGCACCATTTTTTTCTCGTCCTCTTCTGATTTCAGTTTTCCCCTGAGTTTCTCATCAAGCAGTTCCTTCAGGATAACAGAGTACACCGGACCCTCCTGGACGCCGAGTTTCTTTAGGTCGCTCCCCTTCAGGGAGGGGGTAACCTTTTTCAACTCTACCAGAAAATGCGATATGTCCTTTTTTTTGTAAACGTCTTTTGTGATTGCCACTGAAAAGAGCAGAATTTCAATGTCCACATCCGCCAGAAGATGATACAGTGCCGCCGGATCATGAACAGGAAGTTTCATGAGTATTTCACCGGCGGCAGAGATGCTCTTCAGGATAATTTCCCTCAGTTTCGTTGGCGCTGAAAGCCTCTCGAGGGCGTCTTTTCTGTCATGGTCACTCAGATGGGAGAGCAGCGCCATCAGATAGAGGATGCCCGCGTCAGCCTTCTCCTCAAGATAGAGGAGATTATACCAGGCGAGTGTTTCATACATGGACAGGAGCCGTGCCTCAAGACTGTCATCAAAGACAAGGTTTTTATGTATCACCTTCAGGAGCTCATAATCAGAGAGTTTCTTCAGTGTTTTCACCGGGTTTGTCTCGCTGAACGCTATGAGCAGTTCTTCGTAGATACGTGACCCCGAAAGCTTTTCGAAAAGGTTCATTTTGATGGCTGACTTGATAAGGTTTTCAGTATGCTTACTGAGCTTGAAGCCGAAGCGTTCTGCAAACCTTACTGCACGGAACGCCCTGGTCGGGTCTTCAACATAGCTGAGATTATGGAGCACTCGGATCGTCTTTTCCTTGAGATCGCGCTGCCCTCCGAAGAAGTCGATCAGCCTGCCGAAATCCTTCTGATTCAGCTTTACCGCAAGCGTATTGATCGTAAAGTCCCTCCGGTAAAGGTCCTTTTTAATAGAGGAGGTCTCAACCTTCGGCAATGCAGCGGGAGACTCATAATACTCGGTACGGGCGGTAGCAACATCAAGCTTGAGATCATCATGGATGATTTGGGCGGTCCTGAAACGGGGATGAGACCGCGTCTTGGCGTGAAGCCTTGAGCTGAGTTCCTTCGCGAAGAGGATACCGTCTCCTTCAATGACGAGATCGATATCAAGATTTGCCTGACCGAGCAGCAGGTCTCTCACCGACCCGCCGACAAGGTACGCATTCATGTCCATTTTTTCAGCTGTCTCGCCGGCTTCCCTGAGCAGGGTATAGACCTTCATCGGCAACCGGTCTTTCAGCAGCGTTGAAAGGTCCCTGCTCACCGCATGCATTTCGGTTACGTCTTCTTTGTCGACACGCCTCTTTCGCAAGAGCTCCTCATATAACACTCTCAGCAGATCTGTCCGGGTGATCGCGCCGATAATCGTCTCCCCTCTCAGTACAGGCATAAACCTCTGGTTCTGCTCTACCATCACCATCTCTATGTCCCTGATAGGGGTATTATGCTCCACGGTAAGAGCTTCCGACGTTGAAAAATCACTCGCCTTGTTCTGCCTGAAGCCGTGGAAGATCGCTTTCTCAACAATCTCCCTGGAGATCAATCCGGAATAGGCGCCGTCCCGAACGACCGGAAGCACGTTCACTCCGAATTTTGTCATCATGTCTTCGGCTTCCCTGATCGAACTGTCCCATTGAATTGTGATAACAGGACTGGTCATGATATCCGCGGCTGTCTTGCCGGGCTTTACAAGCCGGGACAGGAGCGCGACTACTTTTTCAGCGACCACCTCCAGAGAAGCCTCCCTGCTGGTCGCGGCCGCAGCAGTCGGGTGGCCTCCGCCTCCGAACTCCTTTGCCAGCTCCCCGACATCGAGTTCCGGGGCCCTGCTCCGTGCGATAACCAGTATCTTCCCCTCCATAGCCAGGAGAAGGACCACCGCGTCTATATCTTCGAGTTCCATAATCCTGTGGGCAAGGTGGGCGGCATCCCCCATATACGTGTCCCTCGCTGCCTTCGCGATCACGATCCGTATCCCCCTGATCACAAGCTCATCAGATGATTTTACGAGTTCATTGAGCAGGTCCAGTTCCTCTACATTCAGCTCTGTTTTCAGATAACTGGAGACGATATTGAGATTTGCGCCCCTCTTCAGCAGATAGGAAGCAGCGAGCAGGTCCCTCTCCGTTGTCGAGGGGAAAAGCAGAGAGCCTGTTTCTTCATATATGCCGAGCGCAAGGACCGTGGCCTCCATCGGGGAGAGATGCAGTTTTTTGGCTCTCAGCATCTCGACAAACAGCGTGGCAGTGGCTCCCACAGTCTCTATCTTTTCAACTCTTCCCCGTATATCTTCCTTCTCTACGGGGTGGTGGTCATAGATATGGATTGTCAGCTCCTTCTTCTCAAGGAGGCTTTCCAATGAGCCCAGTCTGTGCCGCTGCTTCGCATCGACAATGATGAGCGTGTCCACCTCTGCAGTATCAATATCTTTCAGACGGTTGATCCTGACCGGCTCGAAGACCTCGATAAAATCCCTTACCTTCTTTTCCTGGGATCCGGGGAAGACGATGAGTGCGTCGGGATAGAGTTTTTTTGCTGCGATCATCGAGGCAAGGGAATCAAAATCAGCGTTTATGTGGGACGTTATAATTTTCACGGTATCGTTTCAAAAGACAGGAAGACAGAATCAACTGAAGAGTCAGGGATACAATACTACCCTGTCCCTGCCGCTATTTTTTGCTTCATAGAGCGCGTCGTCGGCAAAGGAGATAAGGTCTTCATGGGCCACCACCTTTGAATGCGGTAAATAGGACACCCCTATGCTGATCGTAATGCCGCCCTTGCTCTTAAGACTCTTGAACTTGTGACTCTTGATAAATATCCTGATTCTTTCCGCCTCTATTACCGCCCCCTGGGCAGAGGTCTGGGGCAACAGCATGATAAACTCTTCCCCGCCATACCGCGAAAGCACGTCAGTCCTGCGGGTAAATTTTTTCAATAAACGCGCAAACTCCTGCAGGACCTGGTCCCCGACCTTGTGACCATGCACATCGTTGATTTTCTTGAAATAATCGATGTCAAGCATCAAACAGCTCATGGGGAGGATGTATCTTTCCGCGCGATTGAACTCCTCGATGATGCGCTGATAAAAATATCTGACGTTGTATAAGCCTGTCAGATAATCGGTAATCGCGAGTTTTTCAAGCCTTGTTTTTTCATCCTCGATCTGTTCAAATAAAAAGGCGTTGTACAGGGCGCTGGACGAAGCCTTCGCTATGGTCTTCAGCAACTGTATCTCGTGCATGTTAAAAGTGCGCTTCCTCCGCGAAGTTTTCAGGAACAGGGTCCCGATGACTTTCTCATGAAATATGATAGGAACTACCAGTATGGTCTTTATCCCGAGAGGGGCGATAATATCCCGTACCTTTTTCATCAGGGGGTCCGTCAATACATTGTTTATCAGGACCGGTTCCTTCAATGACAACGCTGCCAGGATCTCCGGATATTTTTTCAGGTTGAGTTTGAGGCCCGCAATATTGGGGTCTTCGTGACTGGCGACGACAAAGGCTGACTTCCGCAACCAGTCGACCCTTACGATAGAACAACGGCTGACTGCCATCGCCTCAGAGATCTTCTGGACAATCTTGAACAGCAGCTCCTTTGGGTCCAGGGTCATGGATATCAGATGTGAGATATCAGCGCCTGTCGAAAGTTCCCACAGCTCCCGTTTCAGGTTATCAAATTCGGACCGTTCGATAATCGTCCTTTCGAGCTTATACGCCAGGTCTTTCTCGTAATAGGGAAGGTACATATATCTGTCCACATGATGGGCGATCGCCTTTTCGAGTCCTTTTTCGATCGTTCCTGTTATGATCGAGATGATCGGATAACGGGTCGTTTTATCGTCAACGAGCGAAAGAAAAGAATCTTCGACCAGAATGGCGGCAGGCTTATGTTTCATCAGATGTGCAAGGAAAGGTCCGGAGTCCTGGAAATAAGATGCCTTGTACATCTTTCTCTTATTGAAAAAAGCCCTGAGAAAATCAACTGTCTTCTTCTGTTTGGCGATGACCGCTATTGTTTTCGTGCTCATATTCTGTCCCGCATAATTTAAATGTATTCTATTATTCAGGTTTTCACGGAAAGAGTCAAAGGATTTATGCGATAACAGGCGGCCCGCACCTGTTCAGAGGGGCATACTTATCCTTCTTCGGCAGGAAGATCCATATGCCTGATTATTTTGCCTGCTATGAGATAAATGACCATCTCCGCGATATTGGTTGCATGGTCGGCAAAACGCTCAAGATATTGGGCTACAAAACTTATTTTCATAGCCCGTGAAGCGGTAGAGGGGTCCTGTATCATGAAAAACAGCAACTCGCGTAATACCTCTGCCTTCAGATCATCCACTTCATCATCTCTCATGATGACATCCCTCGCAAGTTTCTTATCCCTCCTGACAAATGAATCAAGCGCGTCCCGAATCATCCCCTGCGATATCTCCCTCATTCTCGGGATATCGATGTACGGTTTCAGAGTCGGCTCCTCATTCAGTTCCAGCGCCCGCTCCGCGATATTCACCGCAAGATCTCCCATTCTTTCGATATCCGTGGTGATCTTCATCGCTGTGGTGATGAACCTTAAGTCTCCCGCGCAGGGCTGTCTGAGGGCGATCAGGCGTATTGATGCCTCGTCAATCTGAACATCGAGGGTATTGATCTGGTGGTCCTTTTCTATGACGCTGCGGGCCAGATCATTATCCCTCTCGACCAGAGCGCGCACAGAGTCCTTGAGCGCGTTTTCGACCATGGCCCCCATTTTGAGGATTGTCTGCTTCAACTGCATTAACTCTTCATCAAGTGTGGCCATTATCCGAACCTCCCCGTTATATACTCCTCTGTTAGTTTTTCAGACGGTGCAGTAAAGATCTTGTCGGTCTTGTCAAACTCTATCAGCTCGCCGAGCATCATGAACCCCGTCCTGTCGGAAATCCTTGCTGCCTGCTGCATATTATGCGTTACAATAAGAATGGTCACTTCCTTTTTCAGCTCTATTATCAGCTCTTCGATCTTCGCTGTTGCGATGGGATCGAGGGCGGAGGTAGGTTCATCAAAGAGAATCATCTCCGGATCCGTGGCAAGGGCCCGTGCGATGCAAAGTCTTTGCTGCTGCCCTCCGGAAAGGTCAAAAGCGAGATTATGAAGGCGGTCCTTGACCTCATCCCAGATGGCCGCCCCCGGAGAGACTTTTCGACCTTTTCATCGAGCACGCTTTTACTGTTGATCCCCCGTACCCTGAGACCATAGGCGACATTCTCATAAATCGACTTGGGAAACGGGTTCGGCTTTCTGAAAAACCATGCTGATTCGCATGCGCACTTCAATAGGATCTACCTCCGGAGAAACGATATTTTTGTTTTCAGGGAAGAGGGTAATTTCTCCCTCGTACCGGTTGTGGGCATACAGGTCATGCATCCGGTTAAAGCATCTCAGAAAGGTCGTTTTTCCGCATCCGGACGGGCCGATCAGCGCGGTCACATATTTTTCGAAAATCGGAATATTTATGTTCTTGAGAGCATGCACAGAACCATAGTAGAAATTGAGATTCCGTGCAAGGGCCTTTGTCGTCTCGTTCACCATTTTATCCTCTTTCTGAATCTGTATCGAATATAAATTGCCAACCCGTTCATGAGCAGTGTCATGACCATCAGTACGATGCCTGCGGCGGCAGCGTTCACCTGAAAGGCCTGCTGGGGTCTGGACACCCAGTTGAACATCTGTATGGGCATGACCGTAAAGGGCTCCATGAGCCATTTGAATGACAGAAAAGGAAAAACAGATGATACCGGAGGCGTTGGCAGAAAGGCAATGAAGGTCAGAGCGCCGACCGTGATGATCGGAGCGGTCTCCCCGATGGCCCTCGAAAGACCGATAATGACACCAGTAAGTATGCCTCCCATAGAGTAGGGAATAATATGCCACCGGACCGTCTGCCATTTTGTTGCTCCTGTTGCATATGATGCCTCTCTGATCATCGTCGGTATCGCCCGGATCGATTCCCGGGTAGCCATGATGACCATAGGCAGAATAAGAAGCCCAAGGGTGAGACCGCCGGTCAGGATGCTCTCACCGAGCTTTAGAATCTGCACGAACATGCCGACAGCGAGAAGTCCGTAAACAATCGATGGAACACCGGCAAGATTGACGATATTGAGCTCGATGAAGTCAGTGAGCCAGTTTTTCCTCGCATATTCTTCAAGGTAGATGCCTGCGGCAATGCCTATGGGAATCGCCGCAAAAACAGTAACCAGCAGAATCAGAAAACTCCCGACCCAAGCCGATAAAATCCCGGCCTCTTCCGGAAACCTTGACGGAAATGAGGTCAGAAACTTGTAGCTGAGCCGCTCAGAGCCGGCCATGAAAAGATCAATCATAAGGGCGGCCAGGAGAAAGAAGCCGACAAGTGTAGAAAGAAGCCCGACGACCATAAACAGGGTGTTCCAGTTTTTATTGCGGCTTATCCTTGTTTTCAGATCGTTCATCAGTATGCCTCCCGGATCCGCTTCCGGAGCCAGAAGCCGAGAATATTAAAGCCGAAGGTCATGATAAAGAGCGTTATGCCTGCCGCAAATATCGTTCGGTATTCAATGGTTCCAAAGGGCACATCACCAAGGCTTACGGCAACAATATATGCGGTCAGGGTCTGAACAGGTTCAAGCGGGTTGGCTGTCAGATTCGGTTGACCTCCTGCGGCAATGGCCACAACCATGGTCTCGCCGATCGCCCTTGAGATCCCGATGATAAAGGCAGCCGCAATGCCTGAGAATGCAGCCGGGATAAGAGTTTTAAACGCGGTCTGCAATTTCGTTGCACCCATCGCATACGAACCTTCCCTGATCTGCATCGGTACAGCTGCCAGAGCATCTTCGCTCACTGAACTGACATAGGGGATTATCATGATACCCATGATGATCCCGGGGCTGAGGGCGTTGAATCCGGACAGGTCGGGAATGAACTTCTGCAGAATGGGGGTGAGGAAAAGCAGGGCAAAATACCCATATACGACCGTCGGCACCGCCGCGAGCAGCTCAAGCACGGGCTTGAGAATCTCTCGTGCTTTGTGCGGTGCGTATTCGCTCAGATAGATTGCCGTAATAAGCCCGAGAGGGAGCGCGACGATCACTGCTATTGCCGTAGTCATAAGGGTCCCCATCACCAGCGGCAGAATCCCGAACTTCGGGTCTGAGAAAAGCGGGGTCCAGGTTTTTTCGGTTAAAAACTCTTTCAGTGAGACTTCAGAGAAAAAACCATAAGACTCATATCCCAGAATACCCACAATGCTTATGGTAACAACCACCGAAAAAAGCGCGCTGACGAGCAGCGAAGCTTCTATGAGGGCTTCCGTGATCTTCTGTGATGTTTTCCTTTTAAACTGATTCATGCAAGCCTTCCGCAGTGTCCATGCAATCTGGTAATACGACCCCTTTGATCTTGTTAGCTACAACAAGAACAAGGGGAAGCTACGTGAAGTAACTTCCCCCTCAATTATACACGGGTTACTTCTTTGATTCCTCAAGCTTCAATAAGTCCTCGATCTTCATACCGACTTTCTCTTCACCGCCAAACATGCTGCCGGTCTTCTTTTTGGCAAACCGTTCGGTTGCGAGTTTGTAAGCGTTGGCAGGAAGTGGCACGTATTTTACCTCTTTCGTGAGCTTTGCAGCGTTCTTCAGGTAAAATTCGACGAACTCCTTCACCTCCGGCTTATCAACAGACTTCTTGCTGATATAGATAAAGAGCGGCCGGGAAAGCGGGGCATAGGTCCCGTCCATAACAGTCTGGAGCGAAGGGGTGATCTCCTTGCCTAGAGGATTGACAACCGGGACAACCTTCAGCTTGCCCTTGTTCTCCTCATAATAGGCAAGACCGAAATATCCCAGGGCATTCTTGTCGCCTGCAATGCCCTGAACGAGAACATTGTCATCTTCGCTGGCAGTAAAGTCTCCGCGGGAAGCCTTTGCTTTGCCGTTTATCGCCTCAGTAAAGTAGTCGAAAGTCCCGGAGTCTGAACCCGGTCCGAAAAGCTTCAGCTTGGCATCAGGCCACTCAGGACGGACATCCTTCCATGTCATTACCTTGCCCTGGGAGGCAGGTTCCCATATCTTCTTGAGGTCAGCCACAGTCAGAGACTTGACCCAGGTGTTCTTCGGGTTGACAAGGACTGCAAGACCGTCGTATGCAACAGGGAGCTCGATGTATTCGATATTTTGTTCTTTGCAGGCATCGATCTCTTTCTTCAGGATGGGACGGGATGCGTCCGAGATGTCCGTCTCTCCCCTGCAGAACTTCTTGAAACCGCCGCCGGTCCCCGAGATGCCGACCGTAACATTTACTTCACCTTTCTTCGCCTTCTGGAACTCTTCTGCTACCGCCTCTGTTATGGGATAGACCGTGCTCGAACCATCTATCCTGATCTGCCTGGTTTCGGCGAACGACGGTATCGAGTAGGTCATACCCAAAACCATAAGGATAACTATGCTGAAAACAATTTTCTTGATCATTACTTCCTCCTTCTTAATATTGTTATACGATACATCCTGATTGTTACAATAATGTTACAAACATATGAAATTCCTGTTACACGATAAATTATATCACCTCCTGTCCGTTTTTTTACTTCAATCATCGAGTTTTTTTGTGAAAGAGTCCTTGCCAAAAACCTTTTCTATCAGCTGAAACATAAATATATTTGGCTGTGCTTTACGAAGAATGCCCACGGCAACAAAGCAGATGACGAGCACCAGAAAAATGATCAGCATGCTTTACAATAACAGGGCAATGTTACAGCAGTATTAAGGGAATGTTACCATTTGAATAAAAAAACAGATTTGCCGATAGCAGGACCAGCTCCGCCAGGGGAACAGCGAACGAATGATACCGATCAAATCTTAACGTGAATTTAACAATGCATTCACGTGTCTGTAACAATCGTTTGTCATAATAGAACCATGAACACTGTACATCAGAAGACGAAAGCAGACATCCATTGCGACTCCTGCAATTCAGAAGTGGTCTACCGCTATGGTCATGCGTGGACCGGGAAACAGAGATTCCTCTGTGTGATCTGCGGCAAGCAGTTCACTGATGGTTCAAAGGTTTCAGAGGTAACGGGAAAACCAAATTGCCCGGCATGCGGCAAGTCCATGCATATCTACAAAATTGAAGGTGATCTGATCAGGTTCCGGTGTTCAGAATATCCGGTCTGTAAACATTTCAGAAAATTCAGGATGATCGAGGAGGTGAAATAGTATGAACTATTATATGCACACAACGCCGGGGAGATTACGCCTTAAAAATCCACTGTTCAAAAACAGGAATACGCATGACCGCATCAAAAAGACACTTTCAGCTCTCAGCGGGATCGCTACACTCGATATCAACAGCACCACCGGCAGCATCACGATTCACTACAATGCCTCCCAGATCGATTCCAGGGATATTATCGGCACGCTCCAGAGGGCGGGTTATTTTGATGAGACTAAGGCCGTATCGAACGATCAGTATATACACTCTGCTGCCTCAAAAGCTGGAAAGGTCCTTGGCAAGGCTGCCCTGGGAGTTTTTGTGGACAAGGCTTTCGAAGGAAGCGCACTGTCTTTATTAGGGTTACTGCTGTAGGGAAGGCTGCCTAACCTCTCCTTCTTTCGAGCTCCTCCTCTTCCTGCAGCTCCTGACAGCCTCTGCAGTACAGGGCATACGGCAAAATTCTGAGACGTTTCTCATCGATCTCATCATGGCAGTCCTCGCAGATTCCATAGGCGTCTTCCTCGATTCTCCGCAGTGCAAGCTCAATTTTTCTGATAATATTTTTTTCAGTCTCAAACTGCCAGCACTGAATGGTGTCGCAGTGGTGCTGCACGGACTGGTCCGCCGGATCAAGTCCTCCTCCGATTGTCTGCTGTCTCTCACCGGCGAGTGATCCCTTCATCCGGCAATGCGACTCCCTCAGCAGCTCTTCTCTCCTCCGGGAGAGCATCTTTCTGTATCTGTACCTCATCAATTCTTTCATGTCAGTATCCTCCTTTCCCGCCGAAAATGACTGCCATTATTGTAATGCTGCCGTGTTACCGCTTCATGACATTTTCATGAAATATTTGTCACACATTTCCGTTGTACTGTCTCATCAGGGAACAGTAAGCTATTGCTTCCCTGGCCCAGCATAGATGAGGCCCAAAACCTGAGGCCCCTTGACATCAAGACGATCGTGACGCGCTGCGGCGAAGGGACAAAGATTGTATTCACCGGTGATCTGGAACAGATTGATACCCCCTATCTCGACAGGACGAGCAACGGGCTTGCCTACCTCATCAGCAGATTCATTAACGAGGAATATTTCTGTTTTATGCACCTTACGAAGAGTGTGAGGTCACGTCTGGCAGAACGGGGGGTAAGGCTTCTGTAAAGATACGTTGCAGAGGCGCTGGAAACAAAATGAGGAAGGCGCTTCGCTCAATTCTGGGAGTGGCAACAGTCGATTTTAACCTAATTGCCCGGCGTTGCTTCAGTGGCGCTGCACTGCTCGAATATCCGTGGGAATGTCTCGACAATCTGCAGGAACGAACAGGAAATCATCCTTAGGGAACATGGGACGACCTATATATAATGCATGGGCAATACATAGCCGGTTTTTTATCGACGAGTATGAAAATGAAGAAGAGAAGATACCCGCCGCAGGTTCATAAATACGGTCCTTTCCCCTCAAGAAACCAAACTTCAAAAACTTAACCTTAAATTAACCGGCCCGTCACTATCATGCAACAGAGCGACCGTATACTATCCATTAAAGAAGGCCGTGATCGGCCGCAAAATCTAAAAGGGGGACATAGCATGATGAAGAGGTTTTTCAGTAAGGCGGGATTTGTCTCGCTGTTCCTGCTCGTGCAGTTTACGCTCGCAGCAGGGCTTGCTGCCGTGGCACAGGCAGGAGAAGTGGATGCCTTGATCGACAAGCTTGTTGAAAAGGGGGTCCTCAGCAGGTCCGATGCAGAGGCTATCCTGCAGGAGACGAAGGAGACCAAAAAGGCGGCACCGAAGGAGGAGGCGAAGACACCCTCGTGGGCCCAGAAGATCAAGCTCGCCGGAGACCTGAGATTGCGGTATCAGTATGAGGACAGGGACAGCTCGGAGGACGCGAGGAGCCGTGCGAGATTCAGGTGGAGATTTGGCGCTGACGCGAACGTTGTTGACAGCCTTACCGTCGGCTTCGGTCTGGCCAGCGGAGGCGACGATCCGAGATCGACAAACCAGACTTTCCAGGACACCTTCTCGAGCAAGGGACTCAGGATCGACTATGCCTACGCAAAATATGCGCCGTTCGAATGGCTCTCAATGACGGGCGGCAAGTTTAAAAACCCTTTATGGGTGCCCGCAGACCTTCTCTGGGACTCGGACATCACCCCAGAGGGCGCAGTTCTGCAGCTGAAGCATAATCTGGACCCCGTAGACATCTTCTTTACCACCGGAGTATGGGTCCTTGATGAACGGAGTTCCGAAGGAGATCCCCTCCTCTTTCCTTTCCAGCTCGGCATCGACTGGAAGATGACGAAAGACGTGAACCTTATGGTTACCCCAACATATTATCTTTTCAGTAGCGTCCAGGGTAAGACTCTTGACTTCTCTGCTGAGTCGAACACCCTCGAAAACGGAGTCCTCAAGCATGACTACAACTCTTTCGGCGTGGGCGGAGAACTCGGGTTCAAGGACATCTTCGTACCCTACATCGGCCTATTCGGAGAGTATATCTACAACCCCGATCCCGAAGAAGACAACGACGGCTACCTCGCGGGCATCATGATCGGCAACAAGAAGGTGAGTGAGAAAGGGCAGTGGCAGTTGAAGTACATGTACCGCAGACTCGAAAGAGATGCATGGCTCGACACCTTCCCTGACTCGGATTTCTTCGGCGGTGCAACGAACGTAAAAGGCCACGAAGTGACAGCCGAGTATTCCCTGTTCAAGCATGTGACGCTCGGCCTCGATTATTATCACAGCGAGGAGATAGACACAGAGGACGAAGAGGATCTTCTCCAGTTCGACCTCGTTTTCAAATTCTGATTTTTTTCTGCAGTCTTTCTCTCCTACACTCCCTGCGGCCGGGGGACAACCCGGGCCGCAGGTTTTTTTTTGGTGAACAGGAAATGATTATTTAACGTGTCTGTAACGCCTGTGTAACGTTCGTGTAACGGGGCCAGCTTATACTTACAGTATATAAGTTCGGGAGGTTTATTGTGCTCAATGAGCAGAAAGCGGAAGAAGCGGGAGGGGGATAAGTGGCTAAGGTCGCTTATAATATGATTGCCCGGCGGTGCTTCAGTGGCGCTGCACTGCTCGAATATCCTCATGAGCATCTCGACTATCTGGATGACAGAACAGTAAATCATCATTACGGAAACTGGGACGAAATATATAAAAGCATCGGCAGTACAAGGCCGGAGTATGACCTTTGGCTGGAAAAATACGCCGAGATCCTGAAGGGATCAAGAGACATCCCGATTATTGATCTCGGGTGCGGTTATGGAAATGTCACCCTCTTCCTTCACGAAAGAGGATACAAGGTAATATCCTGCGATCTTTCAATGGAGGCACTGAAAAGACTGAACCATCTTATTGATGAGCCCGTTATCAAACATTTTGATATGCTTGGCGGACTGCCCTTCGAAACCGGCTCAGCAAAGATTGTCATCGCTGACCTTTCAATACACTACTTCCTGTGGAGTGACACCGAGAGGATCGTGCAAGAAATAGGAAGAGTCCTAACCGGCGGCGGCTACCTTTTGTGCAGGGTGAATTCGGTAAAGAACATGCAACGCTGCGCAGATAAAGGGATCAGGATGGAAGAAAATTACTATGATTTCGGCGGCAGAAAAAAAAGATTCTTTGAAAGGAATCATCTTGAAAGGCTTTTCAGGGCGTGGGATATCTGCCATATAGATGAGTATTCTCTTGAAAGATTCGGCTCGACAAAAGTCCTCTGGGAGACAGCTGTAAGAAAAAATTAGAGATAGCTATTTTCAGATAAAGGCAGATATGGATCTCATGCGAATGAATAAAGCAAAAGAAGCTGCGCTTGTAGTATTATGCAGAAGATAGATGTATATGAAACTTGTCATGGAAGATTACAGCTATTACTGCGCCTGTGGTTATTTCAATGGAAGGACGGCCCCTGATTATGCGAGACTGGCACTGTTTACTCCCAGGGACAGCGGGACCGGCTGACCATGGCAACCCCGCCATTCGAATTCTTCGCTCTTGTGCAACAGTTCCCCTATCCGGGACTTTTTATCACTCTTGTCCTCGGCAGCCTTGGGCTCCCTGTTCCTGAAGATGTAGTTTTGCTTCTCTGCGGATTCCTTATCACGAAACAGCTCGCAGCGCCTGTCCCGGCGGTGTTGGTGGCATACTCCGGCGTTATTGCGAGCGATTTCATCATCTATTCATTCGGAAGGAAGTACGGCCGCTTCATTGTGACGCACCGGAGATTCCGGAAAATACTCTCTCCCGAAAGGCTCGCTTTTTTTGAAGAGAAATTCAGAAAGTCCGGTGTCTTCTTCATTTTTTTCGGCAGATATCTCTGGGGCCTCAGGGCACAGGTGTTCCTCACTGCCGGGATACTCGGGGTATCTCCCCGGAAATTTATCATGACTGATGCCTGTGCCGCACTAATCACCGTGCCGCTCATGATTACCTTGGGATATATGGGAGGCCGGCAGCTTGAGTCTTTCGACAGCAGTGCCTTTCCCACGGAATATATAGGCATTGCCTTGGCCGTCGCAGCAGTCGCAGTAGCACTGATATGTCGCCGCATCATGCAGCGTAAAAGCAAAACAGCGGCTAAAAAGATATGATGCTCAGGAAGAGGGAAATGGGCTGCGCGTTACCTCAGCCAGCAACGACTTACATCCGGTCCTGATGCTGTTATGGGCAATTGAGGATACCAGTTTTCTTTTTTGTGCGGGGTCCGGCGTTATAATGTCCTGAATCAGCGGGTTAAACCGAACACTGACGTCGATGCGCTCCATCCCCAATACATTCCAGAGATGTGGAAACAGACTCATATTACCGTGCCATGCGATAGAGTCTTTCTTGTGCTTGCCGACCGGTTCTCCGTTGATATGGGAATACGTAAGACTCACGGGCTGAACAGGTCTGTTCTTCTCGACGGGGATTTTGAAGAAAGCGCTTTTGAAGGCCAGAATATCCGTTCCGTTATTTGTAGTGCCCTCAGGGAAAAGAAGGACGCTGATGTCCGATGTCAACCGGTTCTCTATGGCACTGAATGAAGCCAGTGCCGACATCCATGAGCCCCTGTCCACAAATATCGTGCCGGCTAAACGCGACAGCCAGCCAAGTAAAGGCCATGCTGCAATCTCCTGTTTTGCCACAAATACACCGGGAATAAGGTTGCCGAGGACGAGAATATCAAGGCAACTGCAATGATTTGCCACAATAAATGATCCTGCGGGGATCTTCTGAAACCCGGTCTTTCTGATCCTGATACCCAGTATTGAGCAGGCATATCGTGCCCAAATTGACATGCATGCAGTTGCTGCCCGGATCCTGAAGTTTTTTTTCGGAAATACCGCGAGCATGAGGCCTGGGATAAGAGATGCAAGGTTAAGCAGGACGAGGAGCGTCGCCTTGTATATTTTTACTATGCCGCGCATAAGCGTTCCTGTTCCTCAGCAAAAAATCTTCTCTGATAACGTTCAAGTAATTTTTCCGTGTCAAGCAGGATCAGGAAGTCTGTAGTCCCAAAGACAGGATCATACGCGGGCTCACCGCATATCTGCGCCCCCAGCCTTAGATACCCCTTCATGAGGGGCGGCATCGCGGAAAACGCCTGCTCTCTGTCGCTGAATGGCAGCATATGGACGTCGTTCAGCCTTCTCAGGGGCCGGACCTGGTAGCGTTCATGCGCCCGGTGGAACCGGTTCAGATAGGAATAAACAATACTTATTTCAGCAGGATTTGACGAATGGAGGCTGGCACAGCCGAAGAGGTGGCGGATATCATAGGTATCGACATAGGAAGCGATCCCCCGCCAGAGAAGCCCAATGACAGAGGCATTTCTGTAATTCCTGTGGACACAGGAGCGGCCCAGTTCAAGCTTCGCGCCCGGCAGGCTCCTGAGCACTGATATGTCGAACTCTGTCTCCGAGTAATAGCCCACTGAGTCTTCCGCAGCTGCCCCGGGCATCATGCGGTACGTTCCAACAACCTTTTCGCTTTCAGTATCAATGACTACAAGATGGTCGCAATAGTCATCATACAAATCCCGGTCCATTCCGGTAAGATACGATTCCCCAACTCCTTCACCAAGCTCCCGATTGAAAACCTCGAAACGGAGCTTGAAAGCAGCCTCGACTTCCTGCTGCGTGTCCGCAAGTTTTACCGTAAATCTGCCATGTGATATTACCCTGTCTGCATGTTGTTCTCTCATCAAAGTGCACCTCCTGTTTACCCCGTGAGAAGGTCGAAGGCTTTCTGACGCGACTTACACTATTGTAAGAACGTTGCTTTGCAGGAGTATTACATTCGGATGAACTTTCGGTTAAGAAGAAACACAAAGAGTTCCTCTTCCACAGGACTGACCAGGAGGGATATCCTGGCATGAGACGAAGCCAATTATCTTGCTATGACAAAAAGAAAAGGCGATGCCAAAAGGATAAGTCCGGTCCAGAAAATCCATCTCTCTCGTACTGATAGATTGAGCCAGTATATCTCGCGCAGAGAGTTTGCACTCAATTTCATAGCCCCTGTTTTTGAAATGATCCGGCTTTCAACATAGCTTATTTCTATAGCGCCTGTTGCGAACAAAATACAAATTATTATTTCTGCAGTTTTTGCCATATTGCTCATCCCTCCCATACAAAATTATTGAGGTGCCTTTTTACAACGGCTCTTGATCACAGATATGCAAGCTAAGGGTATTCGATCTCTTTATGAGTAAAGGATATCACTTTCAACTATCAAATTGACTGCAATTGTAGGCAGATAATGAAAAAACATCAAAGAGTTGAACCCTCGAACGCATATCTGTAAACATAGCTGCCCAATTTTTTATATGATAAATAACAGGCAGTTTTGGGCCATTGAAATCCTCCTTACCCTCACCAAATAAATTTCATCGAAGTTTAACTGTTTTCTCATATTGCTTTAACACAAGATGGATAAAATAACGCTTATAGAATATCCGCCGCAAGAGGAGGTGAGAAAAACGTGAAACTCTATAATGAATCGTTTGAAGATGAGATAAGAGCAAAGGCCCATGAAATTTATGAGTGCAGCGGCAGGGTCGAAGGAAGAGATATCGATAACTGGATCGAGGCTGAACGAATCGTTTACGCCGGACGCACTGAAAAAGTAAACGGAGTGGCTGAAGATGAAGTATTCAATGGCACGCCGTTCGAGGGCTCAGAATAATGAAAGGAGATAAAAGACTATGTGTCCCAAGTTAAAGAATACGATATGCACGATGGTCGATATAGGACCCGAGCATGTTGCCTGCGCAAGTGAAGAGCATTGTCATGGGGAAGGCTGGCCGGAATGCAATCTCTACATTTCTCAGTTCTTCTTCGACAAGAACGATGAATTTATTACGTAACGGGGTGCAATAAGCAACACGCGGCTGCGGCACGAAAGGGGGTACAATATGGCTGAGGCTTTTCAACTGACGAGCGTTTTCGCAGAGCCACTGCCACAGTCGCAGCAGCATGGGTCGATCCCGGACAATTAGTAACAAAAAAAGGAGGACTTTTATGAATTCAGTGAGAAGTATGCTCAGTCTTTTCTTAGCCGTTATGGTTTCTGTTACTTTTTTGGCAGGCGCGCTTCCGGCGGACGCCAGGCAGCCTAAAGAACCGAAAACAGCGAAGCACATTATTCTTTTTATCGGTGATGGCATGCAGCTTGAGCATGAGGTCGCCACGAGCCGCTATCTTTACGGCAACAATTACCGGCTGTCGTTTCATAATCTTCCCTACCGTACGAATGTAACGACCTGGGACGTGACCACATATAACAAGTATGCTCCGAGTGTGCCGGCACCTGTCTACAATCCAGCCTATGTTTTGCCTGCCACCGGCTACGATATGGATAAAGGCGGCGCGGCGCCCTATCCGCTCCAGACGACCGGCCTCGACGAGGCCTATCTGAAATTCGCCGCTACCGACTCAGCGTCCGCTGCCACCGCCATAGCCACCGGCTACAAGACCGATGACGGCAACCTCGCATGGCTGTCGGGCGATCCGGCCGACGGAGCGTTAAAGACCATTGCTGAACAACTGCGCGAGGAGAAGGGCTACTCGATCGGCCTGGTCACTACCGTTCCCTTTACCCATGCAACGCCCGCAGGCTTTGTCAGCCATAATGTGAGCCGCAACAATTATCATGCGATAGGAGCGGAGATTATCCATCAGGTGGAGCCCGAGGTCGTCATCGGCGGCGGCTTTCCCTTCGGCGGCGCTCATGGATATATTTCTGAGGGCGACTACGCATTCCTGAAGTCTCCCGCCAATACAGAGTATCTGTATGTTGAACGCACGTCCGGCGTTGACGGCGGCACCGCAATCCTTGACGGCGCAAAGGATGCGATCAGTCAGGGCAAGAAACTCTTCGGCCTCTTCGGCGGCAACGGCGGCAACTTCGAGTCGCCGGTCCCATCGGACACGCCGGGATCACCGCGCATTGTCCGAGGCAGCCTCGAGAACCCGCTGCTCAAGGATGCCACTGTGGCGGCGCTCAAGGTGGTCAGCCAGGACAAGGACGGCTTTTTCCTGATGATAGAGCAGGGCGACATCGATTGGGCCAACCACGCAAATGACTATGCGCGCATGATCGGCACGACCTGGGACCTGCATGAAGCGGTCAAGGCGGCTGTCGCCTTCGTCAACAAGCCCAAGGACGACATCACCTGGGATAATACGCTGCTCATCGTCTCCTCCGACCACAGCAACAGCTATTTAAGAATCAGTGACGATGTCGTTAAGGGAGATCTGCCATACCAGATCGCAAAGCCGGGCGACTTTGTGTGCCCCTCCGGCAGCTACTGCGGCTCCTTCCTCTATCCTGACGGCGATGTCTACTACGGCAGCGGCAGCCACACCAACGAGCCCGTGCGGCTGTATGCCTACGGCAAGGGCCATCAGCTCTTCAGGAAATATGAAGGCGACTGGTATCCCTGCACGAAGCTTATCGATAATACGCATATCTACCATGTAATGGCAGAAGCTGCCGGCATTCCTCAGGAATCGCCGCTCGATGTGTTCGTCGAAATGCCCGACAGCTGCAACGACTACGCCTGCGTGAATTCCAACTAAGTGCTGGTTTATTTTTTACCGGAAGGGGCGCCTCAGGCGCCCCTTTTTTCCGCTCAGAAGATGAGAACAGGTGAAACTGCATGAAGCAGGATATTGCTAACTGGATCGAGTCTGAACAAAGCGTTTATACAAGACAGACTGAAAATAAAAGCCTGCTGACAAAGATGAAGCCTTGAGCGGCATGCCGTTCAGGGGCTCATGAAAATCCTGTCGTTCCACTGTTGCAGGAGCTGTCTGACTCTTTTGCCTGCCAACACAACGAGAAAGTCCTTGACCCTGGCCTCTGACTTATATCGCCTTAATACAAGCTCGTAAAGCCTGACCACCTTTTTTTCAGGAATGTCGTGATAGTACAGGACAAGGTGGCGGATGGCCTCTGTATGCATCTTCATTTCATTCTGATTATCATACAACGGACCGGCCGTCATGGAATCACCTCGCTTAGAGCCATTTGAGTTTTCTGAATATCGTGAACATACACAATACAGGAATAAATGATGCAAGAAGGATCACGATAAATGTCGAATACGGGCCTAAAAACATCCACGGCCGTTCGCTGCCCCCGGGAAGCGAAACGTTCATCCCGTACAGCGTGCCGAACAGCGTAAAGGGAATCGAAAACGTAAAGAGTATGGTCAGGACAGTCAGTATTTTATTTGTCCTGTCGGAACTGATAATCACATCCGTGTCCTTGTATATCTCGATCGTCTCCCTGCATTCCTCAAGGGTGTGCCAGACCTTGTCGATGTAATCGGTGAGGTCACTGAAATAGATCTCCATGTCCTCATCGGTAAACCTCTGTATCCTTTTTTCAAGATCATGGATGACCCCCTTGAGCGGGAAGACGATCCTCCGGAAGTTCGCTATGTTATGCCTGAGATTTGTGACCTCCCTTACAGCATCGACCTTTTCATCGAATACCCTGTCTTCCACATCCTCTATGTCCCTCAGCACCTTTCCTGTCATGACATGAAGATTTTCAACAAGGGAATATATCAGCTGATACAGGAGAAATGCGGCTGAGAGTTTGACATGGCTGCCACCGGCATGCTCCATACAATTGCGTCTATGGGCAGAGGGGTCAGGGTCGAACGGACATTCCTTATTCCTGAAAGACTCAAAGAGGCTGTTGATCGGCTTCAACTCCCCGCTATGCACCGTGACCAAAAAGTCTCTGCTCAGAAACAGAGACACCTGCGACGGAACCGAGAAGCGTTTTTCTTTCAAATACCTCGGAAAGTGGAGGATAATGAAGAGATACTCCTGATACTCTTCAATTTTGGGCAACTGCACCTTGGAAAGACAGTCCTCGAGATCAAGGGGATGAAAGGGATAGACAGCTGCCAGCGAATCCACCGATGCAGCGTTCAGGGAATCAATATTTGTCCACAAAAAGGCTCCCAGATCAATGCAGCCAAAGGGATAGCTGTCAGTTTTTTCCACTGCGAACCTCGTCTCTCAGGAGGCCGGCCCTGTCGGTCAGCTCCCAGGGCAACCCTATGTCCATCCTGCCTACATGCCCATAGGAGGCGAGCTTCCGGTAGAAACCGCCCTTGATGACAGCAGGCAGATGCCTGAGGTTGAACTGTCTCATGATCGCGGCAAGACGGAAGTCAAAATGCTTCTCTGCAAAAGCAGCAATCCGGTCATCGGGAATGTTCCCCGTGCCGAAGGTCTCGACCTGGACGCTCACCGGGCGGGCGAGACCAAGGGAATAACTCAACTGGACTTCGCATTCTTCAGCAAGGCTTGCGGCAACGATGTTTTTTGCCGCATACCGTGCCGCATATGCACCGATACGGTCGATGCGCATAGGGTCCTTGCCGCTCAGGGCAGCCCCGCTCTGGCGCGAATATTCTCCATACGTATCGATGGCGTTCTTCCTCCCGGTAAGCCCGGAATGGATCGATGGTCCGCCGGTCACAAAGGGACCGTCAGGGTTCACGAAGATCATCGTCTTCTTATCAGGCCTGACAGCTTCATCACTGAAAGCAGGCTCAATGACCGCGCCCCTGATATCAGCTGAAAGTTTCTTCATGTCCGCATCAGACTGGCTGCGCTGGCTGGCGATGACCGTGATGCTGTGAATGCGGTGAGGCACGCGGTTCCGGTACTCGACCCCGACCTGTGTCTTGCCATCAGGGGCAATGTAAGGCAGGGACTTCTGCAGTCGCACCGCCGTCAGCTTCCGCGAGAGCTTGTGGGCGAGCCAGATTGGTAGCGGCATGAGGGAGGCTGTCTGCCTGCATGCAAACCCAAAAACCGTCACCTGATTTTTGACCGTGATCCGGTCGATCTCTCTATCGGAGAGTTCTTTTTCATTAAAAAATGAGGCCCTGTCTTCCGGCAGTTCCTTGAGGCTCGTCACAATGCTGCAGGTCTTGCCGTTAAATTCAGGCTGATCATAGCCTATGAGGTTAATGACCTGTCTTGCAACATTAGGAAAGTCAACAACCGCAGTTGAACAAAAACGCGCTGCGATAAAGAGGATGGAAGTTGAAACCGCGCATTCCGCTATTACCCGCGAATACGGGTCCTGCTGCAGAAAGTGGTCGACAACAGCGTCGCTGATCTGATCGCAGAGTTTGTCCGGGTGGCCTTCTGTCACTGATTCAGACGTAAACATGAAGTCTTTTTTCATGCCGGTACCTCCATCATATGGTGTGATACTGCCTCAGAAACAGTCCTGCCCTCCCCATCTTTTCCCGGAGAGCGCTTCCTGGTCTGCTTCGTGCTTTCGTTGATGAGCAATGGGACAACAGCCCCCAGACCTGCGACAACAGTGTCTGTCAATGATAGCGGGGTGAGGCCGAGAAGGCCCCTGAGACCGGGGAGAGCAAGGGTGAGGAACTGGAGGCCAAAGGAGCCTGCGAGCGCGGCAGTAAGATAGGGATTTGGTTTCAGAGGTTGTCTGTCCTGACTGGACCTGTCAAAGATCCCATGCTCTTCAGACCTGCAGCTGAGGGCATGAAGCAATTGGGCTACGGAGAGTGTCATGAAGGCAAGCGTACCTGCCTGAGGCCCGATCCCGTATCTGGCGATGCCGTAGCCGTAAGCCCCGAGCGTTCCAGCGCTCAGTACGGCCGACTCAAAGCCGATCCTCTTGAGGTCACCCTTCGTGATAATGGGCTCGTCAGGATTCCTCGGTGGCCGGTTCAAAACGTCGGGCTCCGGCGGCTCAAGGGCGAGTGCAAGGCCCGGGAATATGTCTGATATCAGGTTAATCCAGAGGAGCTGCATGGCATTCAGGGGTTCTCCCTTTCCTCCTGCTATGGCTGTGAACATGACCATAATCTCACTGAGGTTGGTGGAGAGAAGAAAATGCACTGACTTTCTGATGTTATTATAGATCGTTCTCCCCTGGCTGATGGCAATGATCATGGTTTCGAGGTTGTCGTCCTCGATCACCACGTCGGCAACCTCCCGGGCGACATCAGTGCCAGTGTGCCCCATTGCGATCCCGATATCAGCAGCCTTGAGTGCAGGTCCGTCATTGATCCCGTCACCGGTCATGGCAACGACCTTGCCTGCAGCCTGAAGCGCTTGAACAATCTGGAGTTTATGCGCCGGACTTACCCTCGCGAAGACCTGAACACGCTCACAGAGCGCCTTCAGTACCTGGGGCTCAAGGTTCGATAGATGCGTTGAATCAAGGATCTCGAGTTGTCTGCCCTTGCTCAGGTCCAATTCCTTTCCGATGGCGTACGCCGTCGGGCTCTGGTCTCCGGTAATCATCACCGCGTCTATGCCTGCCCCGTGGAAATTATCTATCAGCGTCTTAACCCCACTCCTGACCGGGTCAGCCATACCCACAAGGCCGAGCCATATGAGGCCGCCGTGTTTCTCGCACGCAGCAATGTCCTGGACCGGCGAAAGATCTTCGGCAGCCAGCTCAAGGGTACAGTATGCAACGCCGAGGACACGGAGCGCTTTGCCGGCCATGCGTTCATTCTCTGTCTCTATCCGGAGTCTGTCTTCCCCGGTGAGGAGGAGTTTCTGTCCGTCCCGCAGATACCAGGTGCTCAGGGAAAGCACCTCTCCGGGACTACCCTTTACTGCAACAAGAGTTTGATGGTCGATAAACCTGTGGACCGTTGTCATGTAGTTCAGGTTTTCCGAGCGATGCGTGATCCTGACAAGGGGGTATTTTTCTCTCAGGGATACTACATCAATGCCTGCACTGATCGCAATATGAATAAAGGCATTCTCGGTGGGTGTTCCGCTCAGAACATGTCCTCCTTCTGAAGCAGCTACCTCTGTCTCATTACAGAGAACCGTCGTATGGATGAGTCTGAGCAGTTCCTCGTGAAGAAAGGGGTTGATCTTTGTCCCGTCCGACATAAAACTTTCCTCCAGGACCTGGATTGCGGACATGCCGGCATGGATGGCCACGACCGACATCCTGTTCATGGTAATCGTCCCGGTTTTATCAAGACATATGGTCTGAACAGAACCGAGCGTTTCGACCGCGTTGAGGTGCCTGATAAGGACGTTATGCTTCCTCATGTTCCTGATACCGAGGGCAAGTGTTGTCGTTGCGACTGTAGGGAGGCCCTCAGGCACAGCAGCAACAGCAAGAGATATGGATGTCTTAAGCATCCGGATAAACCCATAGCCCCTGAGCAACCCGATCAGAAATACCAGGCTGCAGACCGCTCCGCTTATGAAGACCAGTTGGGTCCCCATCCTGTCAAGCTGTCGCTCCATGGGTGTTGCAGGAGGCTCTGCCTCGCCAACCAGGGCCTGGATACGGCCGATTTCCGTATGCCTGCCCGTCGCCACAACAACAGCAAGCCCCTGTCCTCCGGTTACAAGCGTCCCCATATATACCATGTTTTTCCTGTCAGCAAGAGCAATATCAATTGTCTGAAGCATCATCGGTCTTTTTGTTACCGGCAGGCTTTCACCTGTCAGGGCAGATTCATCTATACTGAGGTGGGTTGCCGCGATAATCCTGCTGTCAGCAGCAATAAAGCTTCCCGGCCTCAGGACAAGGATATCCCCCGGCGTAACGTCCTCTGCCTTTATCTCCTGGACAGCATTTTCCCTGAGGATATGAGCAGAAGGCCTGACAAGACTCTTGAGAGACTGGATCGTCTTTTCTGCCTGGGTTTCGGTTACATATCCGATAGCGGCGTTCATTGCCACCACGCTCATAATAACAAGCGCATCGGCAATTCCGGCTGTTGCCGCAGAAAGGACTGCTGCTGCCGCCAGGAGAACGACAGGGAGTGATTTGAACTGGTCAAAAAATATGCTGAATCCGGAACGGGGAACAGACTCGGGCAGAAGGTTCGGCCCGAATCTCTTGATGTTCATGGCTGCAGCGCTCTGAGACAGCCCTGACTCCGGAGATACTCCGAACAGGGAAAGTACTTCTCCGGCATCCATATGATGCCACGGTTGCACAATCTGTTCCTCAGCCTTCAGGACGGACTTACGGAGTGCATGCCTGCTTATTTTTACTCTGTTCGGCTTCGGATCAGGCTGACCGCCTGTGTAAGTTGCGGCCTTAAACTCAGACAGGCTTTTCTGAAAGGCTTTTGGCACGTTCCAGTGCCTTTTTGCCGCCTCCTCGATCAGGGAACTGAAGACATGAACGGTATTGTCTGAATCAAAAATAATCAGAACGCTCCCTGTCACGGTGCTGACCGAAAACCGGGTCACGCCCTCTTTTTCATTCAGTTGTGCTTCTATTTCCTCCCTGAGAGGGGCGCATCGTTTCAGCCCAACTACCTTAAATCGTACCCTGCCCTTTACCGCGGTATGGATCGCTTGGACCAAACCCTGCTATGCCCCTTTTTTCGCTTTAGGTCGTGGTGCAGGCGTAACCTTTTTCTCTGTTGGCCGTGGAGCAGGCGCAACCCTTTTCTCTGTTGGCCGTGGTAGCGGAGCTTGTACCTGTTTCGTCACCGCAGGCTCTTTCACAAAGGGCATTGTCGCGCGCGGCTTCGGCAGTGAAATAGAGGCGACTTCCTTTACGCCCTGCACAACCCCGACGAGCATGTCCTTCACTGCTCGAACTGCGGTATTGCCGAATTTCCCGACAATTTGCATCGATCGCGCCATCAACCGCAGCAACAGCGACTTTGCCGGAATTTGCTCCCACTTCCTTACTCGCCTCAATGACACCGTCTCGCCCGGCGCGCCACCATGGTAACATCCGCACCAACTTCCGCCGCTCCTTTAACCGCACCCTGCAGGTCTGGCTTGCAATTATAATAACATCACCGCCCACATCGCTGACTCCCATGACAATACCCTTGGCAACGCTCTTGGTACTGAGGATAAGACCGGTACCAACTTCCTCAGTAGCCTGAATGGCTCCTATTACAACGTCTTTTGTAATGGTGACGCTCTCCGTGGCCACCTCACCTGTTGCGCGCAAGGTATTGGAAACCGTGTTTCTTACGAGGCTGACGATTTCCGCCTCGATCTCGTTAATGCCTTTAAGGCTGCTTACTACCCCTTCCTTTACTGCCGTACCGGCTTCCCCCATGGTAACTTCTTTAACCGTTCCACTCAAGACTTCTTCCCGTGCCATAATTGACCTCCTGTGCCTCTCATAAGAGTTAATACGCAAAGGCAGAAAAACGCCTCTGTTAAGGATCTTGCCATTGGTTGAATGGCTATAGTGTACGTTGTTTGTGTTACAAGAACGTTACTGACGGATTACATGTTTATAAATCTAAACTACTGTTCTTCGATGTGTCAGATTTCAGGAATATATTCAGCGCGTACCAGAAGGCTGTATACCAGGGGATTGCCGTAAGGTTCCCCTTTCCAATCTGGAAAATCCCGGCTCCCAGGAGCGCAAGAAAAGCTATTTCGCTGATATCCAGAGACCCCCCGGTAACCTTCTCAACCTTGTTTCCTATCTCACCAAAGACGCTCTTCACACCCCCATGAACTCCTGCCTGTGAGGCCTTCAACGGGACCAGATGAAAGAGACCGCTCGCCTGAAGATGCTCCATGATATTGTTCTTCTCAAGGTTGTGCAAAAGAAGGACACCGGAAGTAGAAGAGTTCATCGTTACCTGTTCAATACCGGACAGGGCCGAGAGTTCTTCAACAATTTTGTTCAGGTATTCACCATCCCCTTTTTTCAAAGGCACTTTCAGCCTCAGTCTCCCGGGCATCATGTGGCTCACATATGCCTGAGGAACATCAGACACTTGGCTCCCCTTCGGCCGGTCCGGCAGGAATGGCCTGTTCAAGCTCCTCCGCAGCTTCAGCCTTGGCCTCTGCTACAATGTCCTCGACGACTTCGCCAAGTTCTGCAACGGTCTCTTTTCCTTTTTCGTAGAGGATGATACCTGCCTTGATCGCCGCCTTCGCGAGCGGTTTGGCAGCCTGGGCAAGGACAGGCAACACAACAGGACCAAGCACTGCCGCGCCTATACCGATTGCCAAACCCATAACAACATTGCCTTTGAATACATCATCCAGCACAGCCATAAATCACACTCCTTCGTTTATTGTGGTATATGAAATAGTGTATCGCCGGAAACAGTATCATGTCTAACACATCTTTCATTACTTACCTATACCTGTTTTTTTGCTGAACAGAAATGTAACCGCATATTCACCCTGCTGTAACACAACTTTGCTATAGTAGAAAAATGATCGAGTACCGCATAAAACATCATATTCAGGGGAGAATCAGGATTGAGGTCCCCCTGCTTAAAAAATTGTCTCTTCAGAAGCTCAAAGCACTGTCGGATACCATGGCAAACTTTTCCTTCCCATCGGGAATCAGGGATGTCAACCCTCATCCTTTCTCCGGAAGCATTGTCATCACCTACGATCCAAAAGGTATCAATATTCTGGACTATCTGGATAAACTTGCTAAAGATGACGTATTTCAGGCATTCACAGAAAGTGATGAAAAGCGTTGAAGCACTATCAAAGGCGAGGCTTTTTAATGGAAAGCGCGGCTGGATGGCTGCTTACATGCAGGCTCTGTAAAGGGTTGTCGGCCGTGCCTTTTCCAGAAAGAGGACGAGATTTTTGTCTGCCTTATCCATATGCGAAGCCACAAAGTCGACGATAACCTGGTTTGTTTCGACTGAAAGCTCATATGAGCCGCACTGTTTGTCTGGATCAAGGATAAGGGTGAGCAAGTCTTTTTTTAGCTTCAGAATATCGTCCCAGAACCTGTTATGTTCGGACTTGTGATGAAAATATCCGGGGTAGCAATAAAGCTTCATAATCCTTTCCTCCTCAGGAAAGGAGTCTGCAATATACCCTTCAAGAGACCTGATAACAGGCGGGATGGTATATTTGCATACCTGCTCCTTAACGGCTGCCACAGTACCGCTGCTTAAGTTGATCAGGTCCCTCTGTAGTTCGTTGAGCTTCCCGATGCTGATTGATACGTCTTTTTGCCGTTGCATTTATTCCTCCCCTCCAGAACATCGACGCTACACGCTAAACTGAAATTCTGTACTCCGCCGCGTTTGTCCTTATGATATCCCTTAAGTAAAACGGGCATTTTCTGTGCTCTTTCCTTCTGCAGTATTCCTCAAGCTCGAACATGCTTGGCGTATAGGGTCTTTCAAAGGCCTTGCAGGAGGCTCTGACCCATTTCATCAGATGTGGACATTTCATAGTTCTCCTCCACAAATTTTTGTCAGGGAAATAACGGTGGGGGATTTCTCCCATACCTTAAACGGACATTGCCCGGTTCTTGCCTCGCAGAAGAACTGCCTGAAAAGCGGCATCACCGGCAGGCCTTTTGAACACCTTGAATCCGCCGGCAGCAGGTTATCGCATGTCATTGCATCCTCCTTTTTAGCTCTGATTATCTAAGCTGACTTTAGTTTAGCAAACGATTTTTACACCATGATGAATTGAATGTTACATTTCTATGAAATTGCTTCAACCCCGGACTTCCCGGTGATATGCGCCTGGAACCCCGGCTGGAGCAAGCAATCGCTGAATTTTTCGGTCGTGCAATACTCCCTCAGCACAAAGGGCATGACAACACACGCCGGTTCTTCAGCAACACAGGAAGCGATTAATGACTCTCTTAAATAGGGGCACTTTTCCATTATTTTCTCCTTTGCAAAGTTGACATATTAATTGTCCTTAGTCGGGATTGATACTTGTTTTTTATTATTTAGGATACAAAAGCAGAGTTACAGGGTGATGAATGGCCAGTTAAAATTGGATGAAAAGAATGTATGAATGGAAAAAAAGCTGATCTCGTTCCGCGGTATTTTCAGGCGTGACTGAGCATCAAAAGAAGTGAAATGTCCTGTCGGAACCAGGAGATGAGGTTTCGGACCTCTCTCAGCGAAAACAACTGAGAAATGCCTCTGACTAAGACAACGCGGCTATGAATACAGACAAAAAGTGTCTGCTTTGTGTGCACCCATCATTACTCAGTGCAACCAAGCATCATGTCTTCCAGTAAGCTTCCGGACTCTTCCCTTTGCAGTGACATCTTATATAACGAGCATCCTTCATAATGCCTGTTCATACAGAGTCTTAGTTCGATATCTTCCCTATTCTTGATACACATATTGAGAAAACCGCACACAGCTCCTTCAAGACTGCCTTTCAGGTGGGGACACATGATGGATTTCATATAGATACTTACCCTCCTTCAGTAGGATAGCAAATTCTCTGTTACGTTATTGTTACACCTATGTTAAATTTCTGTTACAAAAATCTATTCGTGATTTTCAGCTGTTGCGGAAATCCTGCCGCACTCTTCTGTATCAAAACCCGATCAGCTAAATCAAAAAAACCCCCGATGGTCGGTCGAGGGCTGATAGGTGCATCAACATGAACTTACGGTGCAAAGAGTTTGTATTACCTTTGAGAAAATAAATCGAATCCCTTTCTTATGAGGTAGTTCCCTAATTCCACCCGCCGGGAAATTTGTCAAGATGTCTGAAGCCGGCGACCGCAAAATCGCTCTTGTAGTTAATAACAGCCCAGGCGGTGTGCGTTTTCAGGTCGATGCCGTAGGTGCCAAGCTCATAGCCGGGTTCCCAGGGGCCGAAGACAAATTTCTTTGTGCCGCCGAAGTTCATATCAACGGCGTTGACCCAATTGCCGTCCTGATCCCTGGTGGCCAGGCCCAGCAGTCCTTTCCCAAGTTGAATTGGGAGTAACTTATGGTGGTCGTAGCTCATAGAAAGCGTATACACGTCGGTCTGGTCGCTGCCAAGGTCAGCCATACCCCAGAGTGTCAGGATATCACTGGCGGGTATCTCGTTATCCTTTGCTTTGCGGCACTTATTGAAGGACCATGACCGCCTGTGCTTGGATCTGCAGTCCATGTCATCTGCTTCTGAGCGCGAGGTCCACCCGGTATTGACAGCCTTGTTTGTTGGCCGACCGTCATAGACCGTCGTAGTACTGCCATTGAAGCCACCAAGGATTTTGGCGGTAGTGCCCGCGAAGCTGTCGACAACCTGGCTATAGGAACTGTTGCAGTCCGGCTGCCCCTCCTGGCAAACAAGGAAGTCCTTGCCGTTGAGGCTGTAGCCGAAAGTCTCACGCTTGGTGAAGGTATAGGGAACCACGTCGTTGGTTTCGTCGCAGTCACCGCCGCAGCCGTTGGGAGAGGCGTAGTGCTCCACGGTCACCCGCGGCCCATCCACGGTAACGATATAGTATCCGACAGTAAAGAGCTCCTGAGCAATCGGGGCTTCCCTGAGAACGCCGAATGCGGGGAGATTGTACTGCTCGTCGACGGAAGGGTTGATAGGAATATAGAACTTATAGCTGTTGGACGAGGTAGTGATATTCTGCACCTCGGATAAGCCGTCAGGGCTCGCTACGATCGCCCGGTTGTGCATATGGTCGTGGCCATTCATGTAATACCTGACGCCGTTGTCAAAGAGACTGCTCATAAAAGCATTCTGTTCAGCGGGCTTGACCGCAGGAGTACTGTTGGTGCTGCTTCCGTTACATCTGCCGGGTTCGGTAAAAAGAATGTCTTTGTGATTTTCGGTCATCAGGCCTTTGTGGCTGAATACAAAGGCATGGGTGCCCTCCAGCCTGGTCGCAAGCGTGCTTGATATCCAGGGCTGCTGGTTTTCAATGAGGTTACAGGTAATGTCCTGTATGGCAAAGCCGTCAAGCAGCACGAACCGTGCATTGTCATAATCGAACGAATACGTCAGACCGGCATAGTTAGGGTCAATATCCGTCGGGCTGTTGAAATTGGACCCGACAGTGAAGGTGGTGTTCGTATTCGCCTGTGTCCCATAGATCGTACCGCTGACGTAGGCATCTGCCGGGGTCTGGTTGTTCACGCCGGTCCGGGTCTGGGGAAATACGCGCGCAAACTCAGCGGCACCCGCTGCAGACGTCTCGTGGTTGCCGCGGAGCGGATAAAAGCCGATGCCTGCGTTATAGAGCGCCTGCCTGAAGGTGGCGTGGGTATCCAGCTCCAGATTGCTGCCGTATTCCGTCAAGTCCCCGGTCTGAATAACGAACTTGACTCCGTGGTTGATAAACTCCTGGTTAAGGTGGTTGATAACGCCGACCGCGACAGTATTAGGGTTTTTGCCGTCAGGTGAAGTCTTCCACTGGGTATCGGCCATGACGCCGAATTTCCAGGGCGCCGCCGGTACTGATGTAGCCGAGATGAGCATCGTAAACACCAAAACAAGAGTCAGCACATACACTTTTTTGAATCTAAACTGTTTTTCCATCACACATGATCCTCCTTTGATAAATTTTCGAAATTGTTAACTGTCCCGAGATCCGTTTTACCAGCGCATAGAGAGTCAAAGACGTACCACCACCTCCCTGCAGTTCGACTTATTTGGCCATTCTCCGCTAGAGGAAACAGACAACCTAAGCAAAAGAAAAAATGGCAATTGAATTCTGAGTAATAGTTTATGAGACGTCTGTTAATGGGTGATGAATCAGATGTTACGTTTTGATGAAATTTATAAATGACGGTTCAGACCGTTACGTGAGGTAATCGCCGGGAGGGTGGGTGTTTCGGTGCATACGTCCGCATCTACTCATATTGTACCGTCCGTCCCATATACCCGGAATAATCTTTGAGTATTGGTTTGTACCTTGCTTTTAAAAGAGGCGATGAAATAATAAAGTCCGCAGTAGAGCGGTTACAGGCAGTCGGAATGTTGTACAGAACGGATATCCTCAGGAGTGCCTTTACATCAACATCATGCGGCTGCGGCTGCATGGGGTCCCACAAAAATATTATTAGGTCAATTTCCCCTTCCGCTATCATTGCTCCCAATTGCTGGTCTCCACCGAGCGGCCCTGACCTTAATTTTTTTATTTCAAAATGGCGCTCATCTCCATCTGTCAGTCTTTTTCTGATTGTATCCTCAACCAGCCTACCTGTCGTGCCGGTACATATCAGTTTATGTTTTATCAATACCTCATAATTCCATTCAACCCATTCCAGTAAATCTTTCTTCCTGTTGTCATGCGCGACTAAAGCTATACGTTTGTTTTCTTTCATGCTATCCTTTCCTTTGAACGTACTGATCTAAGCGGTGAATTTTGATCCACCAGGCGCAAAATGATGCGAACCATCATGTGAATTCACCTCGATCAGCCTATTCTTCAACCCGGGAGCTGCCCTGAGCTTCACAGTACTCCCTCTTCCTGCGCATATGCTTCATTTGCGTCAAACATCGCTATACGTATACATTCATGGATTACATCCTCATGTGTTACTACCTTATTCGCAATGATTCTCTCCTGCTCAATCATATGCTTTAAGAAGTTTGCTTCTTTCTCTGTTATGGTAAGGGTAATTTGCATAATTTCCTCCTGCAGAGATTTCTATTCATACGAAAAAAAGTTTGTCCCGTGTCAGCGTGACATATCACCTGTGTGCGTGATAGCCCGCCGGGTCCTGCCGAGATTTTTTCGACAACTTAAATAATAACTACTGAATCGTCGCATCCATAAGGATTCGGCTCATACCTGTCAGCACACCAGTCATTCTCCCATCGGGAGCCATCAATGAGATACCGGAACCTGTATTCCCTGTTGGACAGCAATTCAAGTGATATCTCGAAGTTACCGTTCCTGAGCCTTTTCATCGGCATGTCATCTTTATCCCAATCGTTGAAGTCTCCGATCAGCGCAATCCTCTTCGCGTCGCCCGCTGCCTCTTTCAGCACCATAAAGGTCACCTTGCATGACATATTGGATTCCAAATACTCTTTTCTGATGCCCTTCATTCCGCTTACTCGTTTCTTCCGGTTCGCGGGCACATCGGCCTTCCCTTTACTGACCTGTCTTTGTTTTGGATGTGCTTTCATGGCAGACTTTTTCTTCTCTCCTGCAGGAGCAGGCTTTTTTGATAAGGTAATCTTCTCTGATTCCAGTACGTCTTTCTTTGCCATAGTGATACCTCCTCTGAGTAGTGTCTGTGTGTAAAGTTGATACTTGTCATCATTAGGGCTTGACCGGAGGATACAGTCTTAAGAGCATTCGGGATGTAAAACGCTGGATTTCCGCATCCATGGAGATGACAGGTATAGAGCAATATGGAGTTTTTCAACAGACTGTCAGAACCTGTATTCCGGATTGTCCGGGTCAAAGTCAGCCTCGGATAGCCCGGCATCGAGCTTGAGGGCCTCGTAACCGTAGCTCTCGACAAGCATATTATCCCAATCATAGATCTGCACCCTGATCGGCAGTTTCTTGACAGTATCAAGATAAAGGACTGCCCGGTAACAATAATATCCCTTTGCCCTGTTCCGGGGAAAGATGATCTCGGTCTTCAGAGTCCCCTGTCCATAAACATTTTCCCGGCCATGATTTCTGAAATCGACTTCCCCTGTTTTCATTCCTTTCGCAAGATTTTCATAGATTAGCCTGACCATATGTTCAAGGCCGGTATCCGTGATCGGATGGCGGCTGCCCTGCATAATCAGGGAACCGTAAGGGTCGAGGTCCAGTGGCATTACCCAGACAAGACCGCATTCGCGGACCTTGACCCGGTTATTGTTAAATCCTTCGACATAGAGAGATTCTCTCCCCCGGTACGGCTCTTTTATCCATTTCATATACACGTTGAGCGGTTTTTTGAACTTAAGGAAGATCGTTTCCTCTTCCGTGAGGTTCGACTGAATCAGTTCCTGTTTGTGAAAGAGCGCTGTATAGCTGTCTGTCCTGGCCAGGAGTGATTCAGCATGACGGAGCCATTTTTCCATATCCGTCAACTCAAATGCTCCTCCTGTTTCAGGGCAACAGATAACAAGGAATAGGACTGATAAGATAAGCTGCGTTACCGTATCAGCTCTTGGGGCATCCATCAAGTCCCTGAGAGGGCCGTTTCTGCTTCACCTCTTATGCCCGCTTCCTGAGCATTTTGGAGAGAAATAGCGGGCAGTTGTCATAGTTCTCGTTTCCGCAATATCCTTGACTGGTTCTTATTCCGACAAACATCATCGTCAACGACGCTGAGCAAATACTTTCGCGAGCGCTATGATATGGACAGCTATACTGATCCGTGTTATACCAGTTATTTTCGGCAATATTATTTTCGAAGAAATTCATCTCGCTCCTCCCTGTTACCTGATGGACCATGCAATTTTTGTTCTTATCACATCCGTGATCCTGTATCTCCATGACCAGAAGCCGCTTTCAGGACAGGGTGAGAGCATCGAATCCTTGCCGATGAGATACCGGTTGCCCCGCCAGACCACGGTGCTGCTGAGAAGCGGAACAAACCAGATACACCCTATGATAAGGTCCTTGAGCGGAGTGAGCAGGTAGGCACGACTCCGCATGTCCGCTGAAGTTTTCTTTCCTAAATACAGGTCCCCCAGTATCTTTATCACAGAAACAGCGAGCGGCAGGGCAACTGTCGGTCTGCTAAAACCAATCAAGAGGAGAGGAATACAGGAGATAAACACAGAATTGGCGATAAGTTCAGAGAGATACTTTATCCCGCCGATCTGCCATCTGAGCTTGCCCCAGCGTGTGTGTCTGTTCAAAAATTTGCCGAGAGACCAGAATTCATTGATGTTATTGACTGCATAATCCGACAGGACAACTTTTCTCCCCTGTTCATGGATCAGTTTTCCGATGACGAAGTCTTCGGCAAGCACGTCCTTGACCGCATTGAAGCCTCCAATCGATTCAAGGTCTGTTTTACGCAGGAGCATTGACTTTCCGATAACGCAGGGCATATGCAGATAGTGGTCAAGGAAACAGACACTGCCGAGGATAAACGAGTTCAGGTGAAGGTTCTCAAGGAGAGACCCGAAAGAACGTGCCCGGAGGCCCCTGATCATGTTCGTGACCAGCCCTACCCGGGGATCACGCATATGTTTTGCCGTTTCTTTCAGGTAGTCCTCCCCTGCCATTACGTTACTGTCGCTGATGAGGATGTGATCGTATTTCGCTTTTTGGCAGGCAGGTATGAGATTGTTGACCTTGGGGTTCAGTCCGGCGGAGCAGCGCTCAACAAGAACGTAATGTCGCATTCGGGATATCGTGCCTTCACCTTCTGTGCAACCTTGTGAGCAGCGTCATTAGAGTCCTGCAGGGCAAAAATGACTCTCATAATTCGGATACTCCTGGTGTGCAGAAGCTGGAAAGATTGTCAAAAAGATTGTCATCAAGCCCTTTGAGGGGCTTGATGACAGAAATAGGGGAGAGAGGGCGGCATCCGGTAATGCCGGTGACTTTTTTTGCGTCTGGGCGAACTTCGAGCGGACAGCAGCAAGCTGAAAGAAATATCCCGCGAGGCCGAGCGCTGATACCAGTGCAAACAGATAGAAAACAATGTGGTCCATTATGCATCCTCATGCCGGAACAGGGTGATCGCCACCCCCCGGTTGTGTTTTATGCAGCTTTTTATCGCTTCCGTATCCTTCTTGCAGTTGAGCAGCGTCTTCCAGGAGTAGAGATGACGCGGTTTATGAAAATCGCTGTTTGCAATATACGGATATTTCTTCAGGCTGATGACATTAAATACATCATCCCTGTTGGCTATTTCCCACGCGTCGATATACCTGGAGTACTTGTCCCTGTTGTTCCAGAGGAAAAGGGTATCGGGACTCATATCGGACATATGGTGCGGGTGGCAGGCAATCGTAATGGCATCCTGATTCCTCGCCTCGATAAAAATTTCGTCGTAGCCGAGACAGGCCGGAATGAATTCCTTGATATCAAGCAGGATGATGTGCGCGGACTTTTCCGCGCTGAGATAGTTTTTGCTGATCTCTACCCCGGGTATCACGAGCATCTCGTACTTTTCCCACGCACGTTCAGCCTCGGCGCGTATATGGGTGACATACTCATCGAAATTATCAGCACGGACTGAATATTTAAAGCGGTTGGCAAGTTTTCCGAGAGAATTGTCGCCATTTACCACATGATCGGTGATAGCGATAACGTCGAAGCCGGCCTGTCCAAACAGATCGACTGTTCTTCTCAGCTCCACTGAACCGTCCGAATACGTGGTATGGATATGAAAATCACAGAGCAGCATTATCTTTTTCAATACGAATCGTTTCTGACATGGTTTTATTCTAAGGGGTGGCAGTTACAGGATGATTAAGAAAGGATTAAGTTTTTGTTACAATTTTCCTGAACATGAGAATTAAAACTCCCTGTTCTTGATCAGATAAGAATAATACGAGGCCGCGCTCGTAGGCCTGCGTTCCAGGGTCTGGAAATCAACGGTGTAGAGCCCGAACCGCGCATCGAGGCCCTGCAGCCATTCATAGTTGTCGATAAGGGACCAGTAAAAATACCCTCTGATGTCCATGCCCTTTTGTTTGCACCGTTCAACCACATCGATATGTTTCATCATGAATTTTATCTTCTTCTGGCAGTCCCGGGTCGCTATTCCGTTCTCGGTAATGATGAGTGGAACGTTCAGTCTGGATGCGTATCTCAGGACCTTTTCGAGTCCATACGGGTGGATTTCCCATCCCATATCAGTTAGACCATGTCCCCCGATGTCCAGGTGCCGCATTTCAACACCCATCTTTTTGAACGGGTTAAAGCGCAGATGGATCCTCGTGTAATAATTCACCCCGAAGAAATCGAGTTTGCCCATGATCGGCACCGCGACTTCATACTTCTTTTCGAAAGGGAATGCAATGCTCAGCCTGCCATGCAGAAAGGCATCAAGGAGTGAGTGATTGTAAAAGTGTTTTGCGATCCTGACAAGGAGCCTATCGAGAGGGTTCCATCGTCTCCACGGAGAAAAAGCGGCCATGTTATGCGCTACGCTTACCATGGTCTGAGCCCTTCCCGCATGAAGGATGTCGTATGCCTCTCCGTGGGCCCTGAGGATATTGATCAAGGCCTTCACTCCCAGGGATGTGTCTCTGATGGCAGGTGGAGTGCACCCCTCGAAATATCCGGCAAGCACCATCACATAGGGTTCGTTGAACGTGATCCAGTACCTCACTCCCCTCAACGCCTGCGCCATCTTCTCCACAAAAGTCAGGAACTTTCCGATAGACGCCTCTTCGTGCCACGGGTATTTTTTTATAAACCAGAGGGGATGGGTAAAGTGATGAAGGGTGACCATCGGCTCGATATTATCACTCCTGAGTATATCGATAATATCCTGGTAATGCCCTATCGCATCTTCGTCCCAGACATTCTCACGCGGCTGTATTCTGCTCCATTCAAGTGAGAACCGATAGGCATTCACGCCAATATCCTTTAATAGGGCCAGGTCTTTCTTGTAGAGTTTGTAATGATCGGTGACCTCAGGCTTTTCATTGAGAATTTCATCCCATGAGGTCCAGTCCGCGTGGGGAGATCCCTCAAGCTGGAAGGCTGAGGTAGCAACCCCCCAGAGAAAGGCGTCACGGCTTTTGAAAGCATCAGCCTGCATAATTCTTAAAATTGCAGGCAAAGCAAATAAGAATGAGGCGGGGTAGAGTATTCAAGCGGATTTTTTTGCCGACCTGCCTGCCGGCAGGCAGGTATTCCTGACGGTTTTTTCTCTGGAATCAGGAGGCAAAAACCTCGGAACGCAGTGAGAATGAGCTTGAATACTTTACCCCGCCGTGTACTCAACATAATTAATAAACAATATGGGTTAGAGATCAAAATAGTAGCCGAGACCTCTTTTCGTCTTTATGTACGTCGGATTTGCAGGGTCATCCTCTATCTGTGTTCGCAATCTTCGGATATGCACATCGACGGTCCTGGGCTCCACATACGACTCGTCCTTCCATATACCTCTGAGGAGTTGTTCACGGTTGAAGATTTTCCCCCTTCTCTCAATGAGATAGAGAAGCAGTTTGAGTTCCGTGGCACTAAGATCCAGAAGATGATCGGCCTTTATAACAGAGTAGGTTTCCCTGTTAATAACAAGGTCCCCGATACGGATTATATTTTCTTCCGGTTTTTTGGGTGATGACCTTCTCAGGACAGCCTTTACCCGCGCAACAAGCTCCCTGGGACTAAACGGCTTTGTTATATAGTCATCAGCTCCGGACTCAAGGCCCAGGATTCTGTCGATCTCTTCGACCTTGGCGGTGAGCATAATAACAGGAAGATTTTCTGTTTTGGGTTTTTGCTTGAGCATCCGGCAGAGTTCCATGCCCTGTATTCCCGGCAGCATGAGATCGAGAATGATAAGGGCAAAATTTTCCGTGTTGATCTTCCGTAAGGCTTCTTCACCATCAGGCGCTGTTGATACGATAAACCCGTCTTTTTTGAGATTGTAGGTTACCAGATCAACAATATCAGGCTCGTCATCGATGACGAGAATATGCGGGGCATCGGTCATAGTTTCGTATGGGGTGTTCTCATGTGTTCCCTGACAATAGTTTAGGGCGGATATGTTACCGCATTATGAAGGGGATGTTACGTTTCTGTTACATTTTTCGAAGAAAGGGGAGATAAGCAAGAAATGCTGATGAGAGAAGCGAGGCCAACCTCTATTTGGCGAACGTATTGACGACGACGCAGGAAGCAGCAGCGAGAAGCGCTGAGCAGGGGATGGTGAGTATCCATGCCCAGACAATAGTCCCGGCCACGCCCCAGCGGACGGCGCTGAACCTCTGTATCGAACCTACTCCCATGATCGAGCCGGTAATAGTATGGGTGGTACTGATGGGGACCCCCAGGGCTGAAGAGACAAAGAGCACGGTCGCAGCGCCTGTTTCAGCGCAGAACCCGTCAACAGGTGTCAATTTTGCAACCTTCTGTCCCATGGTCTTGACAATGCGCCATCCACCCAACATGGTTCCCAGCGCGATGGCTGAATGGCAAGCTGATCACAACCCAAAAAGGCACGTAGAATTTTTCCCCGAGAAGTCCGGCA
Organism: uncultured Nitrospira sp.; assembly: GCA_963746295.1. Classification (GTDB taxonomy): domain Bacteria; phylum Nitrospirota; class Thermodesulfovibrionia; order Thermodesulfovibrionales; family UBA6898; genus JAOUFP01. The sequence continues at coordinate 243,647 of CAVVAQ010000005.1, forward strand.
CTGAAAAGCAGACTTGCGATAATGCCCATGGTCTTCTGCGCGTCATTGCCGCCATGACCGAGACTGTATAATGCGGCGGAAACCAGCTGGCCTTTTCTGAAGAAACCATCGACCAGAGCGCGTGGGCTGTTTCCGAACAGGTGGTAAACGGCCAGACCAAAACCAAGGCCCAGAAGAAGCCCGACAGTCGGAGATATGATGATGAAGACCACGGTTTTTATTATCCCCTTCCATACGAGTGCCGACGTTCCTGCCTTCACCAGCGCTGCTCCGATCATGCCGCCGATCAGGGCATGAGAGGAACTGGAGGGCAGGCCAAAGTACCAGGTGAGGAGGTTCCAGCCGCAGGCGCCCACGAGTGCCCCGAATATGACTGTTTTGTCAACTATGGCGATATCAATGATGCCCTTACCAATCGTATTGGCAACATGCAGTCCGAAAAAGAGGAACGCGATAAAGTTGAAGAAGGCTGCCCATAAGACCGCAGCCCGAGGGGTAAGTACGCGCGTGGAAACCACCGTTGCTATGGAATTGGCAGAATCGTGAAACCCGTTCAGAAAATCAAAGGCAAGGGCAAGCAGGATCAGGCCGAGTATTGTTACGGTCATGACCTGGAAGCGTTGGTAGCCCTGCGTTTAGGGCGGTCTGGTCTATCGACATAGATCATCAGGGGAGACTTATGCATACTTCAGAACAATCGCTTCAAGGATATTCGCTACGTCCTCACACCTGTCCGAGGCGTCTTCGAGGTGTTCGTAAATCTCTTTCCATTTTATAATAAGGATCGGATCTTTCACCTCATCAAAGAGTTTTGCGATACAGTCCCGGAAATCCCTGTCTATCCTGTTTTCAAGCCTGTTTATTTCAATGCAGTACTCCTGGACATGGGAGTAGTTTTTCTCCTTGAGCTTATGTATCGCTTTGTGCATTACCTCAGTGGTCAGGAGGAGGTCCTTTGAAATCTTCACGGCGTCCGGCGTCGATTCCGTAATCTTAAATATCACAAGCCTGTCTACCGCCCCCCAGATCAGATCAAGGACATCGTCCAGTCTCGAAGCAAGGGCGTAAATATCCTCCCTGTCTATCGGGGTGACGAAGGTCTTGTTCAGTTTCTTCATGATTTCATGGGTCAGGATATCCCCATCCTGCTCTACTTCATATATCTCTTTTGACCTTGCCTCGAGGTTGTCATAGTTTTCCATGAGTGCAACGAGGAGGGTAGCTGCCTTCGTGAGGTTCAGGGAGGCGCGGTCAAATATCTCGAAAAAATCTATTTCTCTTGGGAATATTTTCATGATGATTTGGGTACCGATAGGATATAAGAAATAGGCGATGATGTCAATGCCTGAAATACGTTTTTTGACAGTGCTGTTAAAGTGTTATGAAGTTGCCTTTTACGACTCATTATTTTCTTTCGTGATCATAATTCGTATTTTGGTCCCCTTCCCCTCTTTGCTTTCGAGCAGGAGCTGCCAGCCATGGGCCTTCACAAGATGCTTGACAATGGCCAGACCGAGTCCTGTGCCTCCCATCTTTCTTGATCGGGCAGGATCAACCCGGTAAAACCGCTCTCCCAGTCTCGGCAGATGCTTTGGCGCGACTCCGATCCCGGTATCTTCGACAAACAGGAAGGGCTTTTCATCCTCTTTATCGATGCCGAAGGTCACGCTGCCGGATTCGGTAAACTTTATTGCATTGTCTACGAGGTTGGTCAGTATCTGGATAAGCCGGTTCCTGTCCGCGAAAATCTCTTTCATTCCCGGCCTGTTCACTGCTGTCAATGAGAGTTTTTTATCGGCCGCCTTATCCTTAAAGAGTTCCAGAATATTCTTAAAAACATCATCGATGTCGATCAGAGTTTTTTCGACCTTTATGACACCGAGTTCTATCTTTGAAATAGTCATGAGATCATCCACAAGGCTGTTGATGCGTTCGCTGTTTGCCTTTATCGTACTGATGAATCCGGCGGCATTCTCCCTGTCTTCGAGGGCGCCGTCAAGGAGTGTGTCTGCAAAGCCTTTAATCGCGGTAATGGGAGTCTTTATTTCATGTGAAACATTCGCGATAAAGTCCTTCCTGACCTGTTCAAGCTTTTCGATCTCTGTGATATCGTGAAAGACCGCGACAAACCCCGAAAGTTCATTCTCCTTGTAGAAGAGCGGAGAGACCCTCACCGAAAGGTATTTTTCCTCCGGGGTCTCCATTCTGAATTCTCTCATGCCCGGGGCATGAGTCTTCCGCACCTGGTCAACCAGATCAACAATCTCGTTGCTCCTTACCACTTCGATAAACTGCATCCCGACCATCGGGATATCGCCAAAGAACGCCGTGGCTGAAGAGCTTGTCAGTACAATCATGCCTTTTGCATCGATAATCAGGAGGGCATCGGGGACGCTCCTGAGAATAACATTCAGGCGGTCCCTCTCCTCCTCGTTCCGGCTAATCATCTCCCTCAGCTTAACCGACATCTCCGTAAGATTCTCCGCTATCTCGCTGAACTCTCCGGCATTTTTCAGATACAGTCTCCTGTCTATTTCTCCCCGGGAGAGTGATCTGGAGAAATCCGTTATCTGCCTGAGGAGCCTCCGCAAATGCTCCGTCTGCCAGAGGGCAACGAACGAGGTGGCCAGCAGGACGATAAGAACAACAAGAATAATTTTTATCCTGAGGAGGTTTACCGCCTTGTCCACTTCCCGCAGCGGGACAGCCAGCCTGACAAATCCCTGCCTGCCTTCATGACGCGAGATTTTTTTCGCGACATAGAGAAGATCATATTTCAACGTATCGCTATACCGTATGGTCATGCCGGTATCAAAAAAGAGTGACTGTTCTATTTCTGTACGGTTCAGATGATTATCCATAAGCGCGGAAGCAGTGTCCGAGTCGCCGATGACCTTGCCGTCCTCAGCAACAACCGTGACCCTGGCCCCGATATCTTTTTTGATTTGTTTGCAGAGGTTGTCCAGACTGGGCTCATCAAACGATATGTTTTTTGAAATGAGATTAATCTGTACAGAAAGGTTTTGCCTGAGATTCTCCGTGTAGCTTTCCCGCACAGCGGAAGTAATGTAAATTTCAGCAAAGAGGACCGCCACTACCATGACGAGCGCATACAGGATAAAGATTCGCCTGAAGATACCTGATTTCATATGTCTGCATCCATATAATAGCCGATTCCCCTTCTCGTTTTAACGTAGCGCGGTTGGGAAGGGTCGTCCTCGATCTGCGTGCGAAGTCTCCGGATATGAACATCAACCGTCCTCGGCTCGACAAATGCCTCGTCTTTCCATACCGCGTCGAGAAGCTGGTCCCGGCTGAAGACCTTTCCTTTTCTCTCCACAAGATAGAGGAGGAGCCTGAACTCGGTTGAACTGAGATCCAGAGGCCTGTTGTCCTTTGACACTGAATACGACTCCTTATCGATCAGAAGATTCCCTGCCCTGAGCATCCTGCTTTCCGCCGGCTTTTCGCCTGTCCTTCTTAAAACAGCCTTGACGCGCGCCACCAGTTCCCGTGGACTGAACGGTTTGCTGATATAATCGTCAGCACCCATTTCAAGCCCGAGGATGCGGTCCACTTCTTCCCCCTTTGCCGTGAGCATGATAATCGGCAGGTTCTTTGTCTTTGGATCGCTTCTGAGGATACGGCAGAGTTCTGTGCCCTGAATGCCGGGCAGCATAAGGTCAAGCAGAAGAAAATCGAAACTGCCCTGCCTGATCCTGCCAAGGGCTTCTTCTCCATCAGAGGCAGTTGATACGTCAAACCCCTCTTTCCTGAGATTATAGGAAACGAGTTCAACAATATCAGGTTCATCATCCACAACAAGGACTTTTTTTGTTTTCATCGGTTTCCCCAAATGTTGCAAAAAAGATAAAGTCATATTAATCTATGCTGGACAAAAACGCCATAGAGGCAGAGTATTATTCTGATTCACGTAAACGCAAGCACCGCATCCGGTGTAGTTCAGCAAAGGCTTTTCACCGGCTCTCCAGTGTGCCTGCGGAGCCTCGACTATGGCCGTTTTCCATCATGTCCGACTTCATTTTCGAACTTATTTTTTGCAACTGTAAGGTTTTTTCAGCGCTTCTGCCTCGACCTTACATGAAATGTTGCAGCTCAGTTTCAGACCCGAATTTCTCCTTATCCTGCGAGTTTTCTGATGTCCTCCGCTGTAATTCCGCTCTGGATCTTAACCTTCCCTATCTTTTGGGGAAGGACAAAATGCATCTTTCCGCCAACCGTCTTTTTATCGATCTGCATAGTTTCGAAGAGGTCGCCGGCCTTCATTGCATCCGGCATTTCCGTGGGCAATCCATAGGAAGCGATAAGTTCTTTGAGACGGACAACCTCTGCCTGATCAATCAGACCGAGCTGACAGGACAGCTCCGCCTCCACGCACATGCCGATCGCGACAGCCTCTCCGTGGAGATATTTCGTATATCCGGTGACTGTCTCAATGGCATGGCCGATTGTATGTCCGTAATTCAATATCGCCCGGAGACCTGATTCACGCTCATCTTTAGAGACGACCTCTGCTTTTATTTCGCAGGAACGCTTTATAAGACATGTCACTGACAAAGGATCCAGCCGGAGTATCCTGTCCCTGTTGATGTCCAGGAATTCAAAAAAATCCCCGTCCCATATGACGCCGTATTTAATGACCTCTGCAAGTCCGGACAGGAATTCCCTGCGCGGCAACGTCGCAAGGGTCGCTGTATCGATGCAGACAAGCCTCGGCTGCCAGAACGTCCCTATCATGTTTTTCCCGAGCCGGTGATTGACGCCTGTCTTCCCTCCGACCGAGCTGTCTACCTGGGCAAGGAGCGTTGTCGGCACCTGTATAAAGTCAATCCCGCGCATGTACGTAGAAGCAGCAAATCCGGTGATGTCCCCCATAACACCTCCGCCGAGCGCGATGAGCACGGATTTTCTGTCGAGCCTCGCGTTAAGCAGCGTTTCATAGATCTTTTCGGTATAAGCCAGGCTCTTATATTCTTCCCCGTCAGGGATGAGCACTTCTATGAGGTTATAGCCTGAGTCCTTTAAGGACCCCGCGACGGTCTTCCCGTAAAGTTCATACACGGTAGGATTGCTTATCAGGGCAACAGTATTGCTGAAATCGAATTTCGCGAGTGTCTTTCCGATATCCTGCAGGATCATGCCTGAGATCATGATGTTATAGCTTCTCTCGCCAAGTTCTACCCTTATTTTTTCCATTTCAGTTTCTCCATGATTTCCTGCACTACCTCTCCGGGGGTTTTGCCGTCGGTCTCTATCATGATACCCGCCTGTTCATAAAAAGGCCTCCGGTACGCAAGAAGTTCAGTGATCTTTTCCTTCGGATTCTCTACCTTCAGCAGCGGCCTGTCCTCATTCCTGCGTGTGCGCTTCAGTATCGTTTCAGCACTGGCGTTAAGGCAAAAAACAACCCCGTTTTCCTTCAGCGCATCCATATTTTCCTTTCTCAGAACAGCCCCGCCTCCGGTTGATATAATACTATTTTTATTCTGTGAAAGCTTCTTTATCATGGCTGTCTCGATCTCTCTGAAATGCTGTTCGCCATGCATGCTGAAAATGTCATTTATCGACATGTTCTGGTCTTTCTCGATCTCTTCATCAACATCAACAAGCCTCATCCGAAGGTTTTTCGCGAGCAGCCTGCCGATCGTGGTCTTCCCTGTCCCCATAAAGCCCGTTAAAACAATATTCTTCATAGTCATCTGCGCCTTTATCGTTTGAAATGGTATATCTGAAATTTAAAATGTATGTAAATAAGAGAGATAGGAATTGTAATTTCGCGCAATTTCATCCCTGCTGTCGCCGCCGAACTTTTCGAGAAACGCATCAGCGATAACGAGCGCTGCCATCGCCTCCGCGACAACAGCAGCGGCAGGGACAGCGCAGACATCAGAGCGTTCGTAGGCAGCGGAAAACTGCTGCTTTGTCTGTATATCCACTGACATAAGCGGTTTTCTGAGGGTCGGGATCGGCTTCATCCCCACCCGGATGATGACCGGCATCCCGTTGGTCATCCCTCCTTCGAGGCCCCCGGCATTATTTGTTTTTCTGTAAAAACCGGATTGAAAATTTTCTTTTTTTATCTTCTTTCTACTGACTTCTGACTTCTGACTTCTATAGAATATCTCATCCATTACCTCAGAGCCGCTTCGCTTGCTCATTTCAAAGCCTCTGCCTATCTCCACCCCTTTCATAGCCTGAATAGACATCATCGCCTGTGCCAGCCTTCCGTCGAGTTTCCTGTCCCAGTGCGTGTGGCTTCCAAGGCCAACGGGTACGCCGGTGACAAAGACCTCAAATATGCCGCCAAGGGAGTTGCCCTCTTTTGAGGCTCTGTCTATTGTCCGCACCATCTTCCTTGAGGCCTCTGTGTCAGGGCATCTGACAACTGATTTTTCAGCCTTCTGAAAAAGCTCCAGAAGAGCTCTTTCCCGTCTGAGTGCTGACTGCTGATTGCTGATTGCTGACTTCCTATCTGGATGACATAACTGCCGAACTGTATGCCGAACTCTGCCAAGGACCCTTTTTGCGATCGCGCCGAGGCCTACCCGCATCGCGGTCTCACGCGCGCTCGAGCGTTCAAGGATATTCCTCACGTCTCTGTGGTCATATTTCATTGCCCCCGCAAGGTCAGCATGGCCTGGTCTGGGCCGTGTAACCGGCTTTATGGACCCTTCATGGGCCGCGTCAGAAGACATGCCTTCCTCCCAGTTCTTCCAGTCCCTGTTTTCTATGAAAATGCTGATCGGAGAACCGAGGGTCTTGCCCCACCTTACCCCTGAGAGGATCTCGGCATGGTCGGTTTCTATCTTCATCCGGCCGCCCCTGCCATAGCCACCCTGACGCCTTCTGAGGTCTGTGTCTATGTCCTCTGAAGTGAGAGGAAACACCGGAAGGGACGCCTTCGATTATCCCGGTAAGTCCTTTGCCGTGTGATTCACCTGATGTCAGAAACCTGATATTTCCCATATTCCTTTTTGCGCCTCTTTTCCCGGATTACCATGCTTTTCAGGTCCGGTTTTTTGATGCCACTATGTTATTAGAATTATCAGCGGAAAGTAAACCCTCGCCCCTGCCCGGGAGCATGACTAATGCGCTGTTTTACTGAGTCCCTTTCGAGAATTCAGAAAAGCTCTACAACGAGTCGAGGAATTGGGCAGGTGTCATCACAGCAATTCCAAGGGCCTTTCCTGGGTTCGTCATATATCGGCCGAAATGCACGATGTCGCCTGTTATAAGGTGTGTTGCGCTGCCTGCATAGGCCGCCTGAAACACGGGCCGGTCTTTCTTCACCAGGTCATCCGGAAAAGGCGCATCCGGGCGTTCCGAAACCAATGCAATGCTGCGAAGAAGCTCATTAAACCGGCCAACCGCAGCAGGATATTTCGCAACAAGATTGCGTCTCGTCTCTTCCACAGCAAAAGCGCTCGAAAAGAGATTCCACATGCCTTCGGCCCCGAGTGTAACGATAAAGGCAGCCTTTCCGTCAGGGTTGTGAGCAGCGGTGAACAGCACATTTGCGTCAAGAAACAGTCTTTTCACCGGGCATGCTTGACTTTCTTGAGCACTGCATTTTTCTCCTGAACGCCCATACGGTCGGCCTTCTCCCACGCTGCGATCTGCTTGTCAGAGTACATCTCAATCTCAAAGACCGCAGCAGGTTTAAGGACAAGTTCGTTCCCTCTTTCCTCAATAATGACCGCGCTACCCTCCCTGATGCCTATCCGTTTGCGGATAGCAGCAGGCAGCGTAATCTGACCCCGGTTGCTTACAATGAGCGTCTCTCGCATGTCAGTCTCCTTTTTATTCAGTATAGCAGATTATCGGAATTTCAGCAATTCAGCAAACTTTCCCGCCTGGGCCCGGATCAGCTGGGGCTAACGCCTCCAGATATATGTGCCGTCTGTGAATCAAAAAAAAGGCGGGTTTTTCAACCCGCCCTTTTGTAAGCAAATATTATTCTTAATTAATATTCATATCTGCAGTGACAACACCACCGACGAAATCAGTCACATTAAATACACAACTATCTGGAAGCGTTCCCGGAGGAACAGTTACTACAAAAGTCGAAGAGGTGTTCCAGAAGTTCGTAGCAGCCGGATCAGTACAATTGAGATCTGTGCTCGTAGTATTACATATTATTGTAGTAACACCGCTTAAATCAGAGCAAAAATAGGTAACAGTATAAGGAGCTGTGCCTCCCGTAATAGTATATGTCTGTTTGGCTCCGGCAGCGCCGACCACATTAGCAACTGCAGGCCCCACAGCCAAAGCACCAGCTGCCTGAATTGTAATCGTTGCAGTTCTTGTTGCGCTAACAGAATCAACGACTGTAAGACTAACTGCTCCGGGAGTTGCCCCTGCTGGAACTGTTACAGTTATTGATGAGCCTGTCCAAGACCCATCACCTTGAGCAGAATCATATGCACGTGCCGCATCTGAGGAGGTTGTTGTATATGGACCAGTTCCGCCTGTAATAGTGAAAGTCAGCGTACCGCCGCTGGAAGAAGAAACTGATGCAGTGGCTGGAGCTATAGCCAACACTACAGTAGGAGCTTTTACAAGAACAGATGCTGTGCCTGATTTGCCTCCTGAGGAAGCAGTCACAGTAACGGCAGTGTCTGCTGTCACGGTCGCAGTCAACGTGGTTGTTGCCAGACCGTTTGTTGTCTGGGCAAACGGAGTGCTAAGGGACCCTGCTGTTGAAGTGAAATTCACGGTTGTCCCGTTCGGAACGGGTTCCCCCAGGTTGGTGGTCACATATGCGGTTATGGTGGTTGCGGTTCCTGAGTTTACTGTTGTGGGGCTGGCGGATACAACAACCGAGTTGACAGTCACAGGCTCAAGGAACAGGCTGACCATATTAAACGCGCCGTTATCCGCTGTTGCATTGATATTAACGACCGACGAAGTCAAAGAGGGCGTAAACTTCACCAGGACAAACGCCTCGTTCGCCGTATTTATCACGGCGTCAAATGGATCAGAGGTTCCATTCGGGAATGTCACATCCTTGCTGTCGGAGGAGAACTTCACCTTACTGCCGCCAAGGTTAAGCGATGAACTCAGTTTGGCCCTGATCAGGACCTGCGTATCACCCGCATTCTCAAAGATTATAAAATCACCCGGCTCATTATAAGTCCCGTTATCATTACCATCAACATCGAGCACCATGGTGGGCAACTGGCCTATGTCCGGCAGTGAACTGAAGTAGACCGTCTTTGTATCGCTGAGCAGCCCCGCTCCACTGACGACCTCGGCTACGACCGTGGAAAAACCGACTGTCGAAGAAGCCATGGTCACGCTGGCCATTCCATTGCTGTTTGTGACCGCGTAGGTTGCGCTCAAAACACCTGATCCCGAGGTCCTGGTAAAGCCAACGCCGACATTCGGCACAGCTGTGCCGTTGCCGTCAAGAACTCTGGCAGTCAGGGTAACCGGTGTATTTGTCAGTGCTACATTCGCAGCCGGGAGCAGGGTAACAACTGAAGGCACGCCGGGATTTGTCCCCGGAGGTTCGCTTGAACTGCTTGTGCCGCCCCCACCGCAGCCGAAGAGGGCTAAGGCAATTGCGAAAACTGTTATGGACAAGAAAATTCTTTTTATCATAAAGCCTCCATGCTTGGTCTTAGAAATCAGCCAGCCAGAAATCATATTGCTGAACGAAAGTGCCGTATTCGTCAAAATTGCTTCTGTATTTACAGTTGTACCTCGCCACATAGTGCGTCGGATATTCCGCGGGCAGGTTCACGCCCTGGTTTATGGCGTTCCAGTAGTCATTTTTCCTCTGCACATCGATAAGCGGTAACAGTACATTCTGTTGGAGCTTCGGAAGTGCTTGCCGTAAGTGTGCAATTAGGGAATATGGTCAACGACGGGATGATCGGAGAGGAAGGGTCTTCAATCGCCTTGAGGTAGGTTATGGTACATTCCTCAACACTCGCGGGAAACGGGTCTGAAAGACCACTGTCATTGCGCCTTTCAGCCCATATCTCCATCACGACGTCGACTTTGTAATCGGACTGGTTTCAACGTTTGGAAAACACATCAATATTCGGGCCGTCTTCGCTTGTAGGGCTTATATTTATAGACTGGATCAGCACGCCGGTTTCGTTGCTGTTTGTGGAGCCGGAGGAGCCCCCTGAGCCGCCGCAGCCGGACAGTGACGATAGCAACAAAAGCATCAAACCTGCGATAAGGACCTTACCTTTCATATTTACTCCTTCTATACATAATTTTTTATCAGAATCAAATATGTAAACAGACTTTTCCATGATTTTTATTGTGATTCAGGTGTAACCATTATATCAAACATATACAGAAAAAGAAAAAAGGGAAAATCAAGGGAAGGCAGTTGAAAAGTCCAGCGCCCTGCCGAAGGCGCAAAAAAAGGGCGGGGTTTTAAACCCGCCCTTATCCTTGCACATGAAAGAGTCTTATCCGTATGGCGTAATCTGATGATCAGGCGAGGTTACCGTATGCCGCCGGCGTAAAATCAGTGAACGGTATAAAGTACAAGTAGGTCGCGCTGCCGTAAGTGCAGGAACAGTCACTTCAAATGTACGAAGACGGTATTCCAGAAGCTTGTATCAGTTGGATCAAGACAATCAGCATCAGTAGAATTGCATATCACAGTAGCGACGTTAGTGCATGAATAGGTAACAGTGTAAGGAGTAGTACCCCCTGTGATAGTATATGTCTGTTTGGCTCCGGCAACTCCATTAACGTTGGCAAGCGCAGCGTCTCCCCGAATCAGCCGAAAGCAGATTCGGCGGTCGGTGGTGTTACCGGCAGGAGCTGTTACAACGAATGATGTCGAGCCTGATACGCCGCCCGAGGATGCGGTCACTGATACTGTCACATCAGAAGAACCCGCGGTCAGGGTCGGACCTGCTACCGAGGTAGTTGCCTTGCCGTCTGTTGTCTGGGCAAACGGAGTTGCGACAGTCCCTCCTGATGAGGTGAAATTCACGGTAGTGCCGTCCGGAACAGGGGTGCCCAGATTGGTCGTCACGGTAGCGTTGATCGTCGATGAACCGCCTGAGGCAACTCTTGTAGGCGCTGCACCTACAACGACCGAGCTTACGGTCACAGGGTTAAGGAACAGACTGGTCATATTAAAGGCGCCATTGTCAGCATCAGCAGTTATATTGAGGACTGCTGTCAGGCTGCGCAATGTCTCGGGATTGACCTGCATTATGACAAACGCCCTGCCGTTAAAATCTGTTGTGGCTGTATTGCCGAGGGGGAATTCCACCTCACAGGTACTTGTTCCGTCACTGCAGGTTTCCAATCCACCGATTTTGTAGGGGAAGTCAGACCCGAAGATCACGGTTACTCCGGGGACAAGTTGACCAAAACTGTTCCTGACAGTGGCCCTGATATTCACCTGTCTGTCATTCGCGTTTTCAAAGAGTATCAGGTCGCTCGCCTCATTATATATCCCGTCACCATCGCCATCAACATCGAGTTCCAGGGTGGGAAACAGATTCATGCTTATTGATGAGGTGAAAAAGACGGTCTTTGCATCCCGTATCTGTCCTGAGCCGGTGTTGACCGAAACAAATATTGACGCAAAACCCTCTGTGAAAGAGCCGATTGTCACCTCAGCTATTCCTTCGCTGTTTGTGTTTGCAGAGGGAGCGCTCAAAGTGCCTATAAATGACATATTCTCAAAGGAAACAGGATAATTCGGCACAGGCAAACCATTTCCGTCAAGGACTCTTACCCTGAGCACAATGCCTGAACCTGTCTGCGCAACAACCTTGGACGGGACCAGCTTGACAATGGAAGGGATTCCTACGTCTGTGCCCGGAGGACCCTCTACAGAACCGCCACCGCCACCGCCGCCGCAGCCAATGGCTAAAGCCAGTATTGTAAGCAGACCCAAAATAAATAATAGTTTTTTATTCATCCTTTATCCTCCGCACGATAGCCAGTCAGCAAGGTCGATATCAATACGTCCCCCTAATCGGCCTTCTTCTCTGAAGTTGTTTTGATAGATGCACGAGTATTCCATGGTGTATTTTGTCGGATACTCATCAGGAGAAAACTTGCCTGATACAAGGTCATCCCACCACCGGGTTTTCCGTGCGATATTCAGAAGTTCAAGCAGTGCAGGCCGTTTCTCCTTCAGAAAAAGCGCAATTGGGATAAATCGTTGTTGATTCAATAATCGGCGCGCCCAACACTGCCGATGTATATTTTACAAAACAGGACTCAAGGTTTGCGGGAAAGGGATTAAAGGCCGGGTCAGTGTTTAACGGAACCGCGGTTATGATCATCGTTGCATATTCGTCAGTCAGGGGGGATTCCGGCTCTCCATCGCAGGCAACGGGATTCTGAAACACATCAACGTCCTCAGATTCAACAGTGAGCAGAACGGATTGAACCTGAACATCTGTATCTTCGCTGCTGCGTACCAGGCGCTCCGCCTCCGCCGCCACAGCTGAACAGTGACAACGATAACAAAATCAGCAACCCCGCGATATAAATCTTACCTTTCATGTTCACTCCTTTTATATATAATATTTATCACTAGCGTATCCAACTCTATTTCAGGCTCCTGAATTCAAGGATTCTCGGCGTAATAAAAATCAATGACTCATCCATGCGTTCCAGGGTAGTATCGGTCTGGAATAAGCGGCCAATAAGGGGGATTTTGCTGAATCCCGGCACGCCGTCATTTGACTTTGCCTCTGATTTTTTGAAAATTCCTCCGATAACAATGGTATCTGAATCATTTACCAAAACAGATGTTTTTGCCGTATTTTTCAAAATCGTGGTGTTTCCGGCAGAATCGGTCGGGCCTGGCTCATCCTTGGTTATATCAATATCCATGAACACTACTCCACCCGGGGCTATGCGGGGCTTGACAGTCAGCGACAGCGTAGCGTCAACCGCGGTAAAACTGGCCACATTACTGCCTGTAGCTGTTGACTGGAGATAAATCGTGCTACCCGTGGTTATCTTTGCCTCCTGATTGTTCATGGTCATGATCTTCGGCTGTGATATGATCTTGCCCTGTCCCAATTGCTCCATCGCTGATAGTTGAAGGTCTAACGCAAGACCGGCTGCCTTGTTGATATAGCCAAACCCGATATTTCCCGCGGTGCCTCCTCCGGGCAGATTCACGAGAAAGTTGGGGACACTTGGATCACTTGCCCTGCCGTTCCTGCCAATCGTGCCTGTCGAAGTTCCATCGGATTTCGTATAGAACATGCCCCACTGGATGCCCAGGGATTTCGCATATGTTGTTGTTACGTCAACAATCTTGGCCTCGATCATCACCTGCCGGGCCTGCATGTCCTGCTGATCAAGCTGCCTGATCAGGACATCGATCTGCTCGAGATTTCTATCAAGATCATTGACTATAAGAGTGCTTGCCCTGTCGTCAAGAGTGACATTGCCCCGCGAACTGAGGACTTTCGCCTTGTCGATCGAGTCCTTTAATTTTTGCAGGTCCGCGTAATTCACCGGAAATATCCTTGTGTGAAGGTCTCCGGCTTCGTCCCTCGCCTTTTTTGCCCGTGACACCTCGTCAAGCTCCTTTGACACCACAGAGGTCGGGACTATTCTGATGATATTCCCATCCACAATCTTTGAGAGAGAAAAAGTCTTCAGGATAATATCGAGCGCCTGGTCCCAGGGAACGTTGATGAGTTTCAGAGTGATGTTTCCCTTTACAGCAGGGTTTATGACCATATTGTATCCGCTGATATCTCCGATCAGCCTGAAGATGGGGATAATATCAGCATCCTGGAAATCGAGCGAAATCTTCTTGCCGGTAAATTCACCTTCGATCAGCTGCGCGGGCTCAGGAGCAGGCAGGACCGGTCTGGCAGGTTCAGCAGAGACGTAAGCTGACCTGGCCGGGCTCTTTACCGGCGGCTGCTCTGCCATCGGGGCCTGTTCCGTTGTTGCAGGCGCTTCCTTTGCCAGCAGGGCTATCTCGATCGTGTTTCCTATTGCCGTGACATCAAAGTTTGTCTTTTCCCTGAGATCAAATACCAGTCTCACTTTGCCCTTGTGTTTTCCGGCCCTTATTCCCTTGAGCGGTGAGATAACAGCCTCCGGGAGCGCGGTATTTAATGTTACATCAGGCAGATCTACGACAATTCTTTCGTTTATCGGAAAAACATTCGGGGTTATCGTGCCGTTGCTGGTAATCAATACCTTGACCATGTCCGCTGTTTTAATGACTTCTATGCCATTGATCTCGGTCGCCTTGGGCAGAGGCTGCGCAGTTTCATCGGCGACCTTGACTACCCTGGCCGCGGGTTCGTCAACGACCTTTTCAGATACAGCCTCGGGTTTGATCTCAATGACTTCAGGTTCAGGCTTTTTTATCTCTGTCTGGACAACAGGCTGCTCCTTTGCGATCGAAAGAACGAGGGTATTGTTCGCGTAGGAGGGAGTTATGATTGATGGTGTCTGTAACATAATATCAATTCTGGCGAATTGTTTGGGAGCAGCTACCTGCTGGGGTATGATCTCGGTCACCCCGGCTTTGTCCGAAACAATCTTGCTCGTGAAGCTGCCGACGGACATATCAGGGATTTCTATCGTTGTTTTATACGGATCATCAGGGCTGTATACCGTGTAGGTAAAGCTCTTGTTGCTTTTTATCACCACACTGCCCTCTTCTATATATATACCGGTAATAACGGGAATATCTTCTCCTGGAGATGCTTCTTTCGTAACGGATGTTGTAGCGCAGCCCAAAAGTAAAAATAACCCGACCGTGAATATACAGAGTTTTAATATCATAATTTTTTTCATTCTTCCCCCTCCTTGCGGAGTTTCAATATAGTATCTTTTGTTTTATCCTGACCTTTGTAGTCTTTTATCTGCTCCCGGATAAGCACGGAATCACTCGTAATATCGATAACCTTTCCGCCATACAGGCCGAGGGACATTCCCTTTCTTACCGTATACGATTTTCTATCCGGCAGGGTTATCATGGCATAGTACTGCTGGCTGTCCCATGCTATCGCTATGAGTTTTATTTCATCAAGATCAAAGTTCTCTACCGCGCTTGCTCCCTTTTTCCTTATCGGCTTTGTTTTGATCACCTGGACCAGGGACGCAAACGGGTCTCTTCTTCCTTTCGGATCATAGGCATAAATCTCTTTTTCAGCCTTGGTCTCCACCTGCGGAACAACCGCAGGAGCTGGAGCACTTGCTGCCGCTGGTTTTTTGGCTGCCGGCTGCTGCTTGCCGGTGCCGGATTTTCCCTTACACCCGGGGCTGATGAGCAACACCAGTATGAATATATATACAAATTTCTTCATCATTTTTTCTTTCCCGGTTTCTTCTTGGCGCCTGCTGCCGGGGCCGCCTCTGCTTCAGGGATGGCCGAGAAAGTTGAGGCCTTAAAAGACGCGCTGAGAAGATTTTCTCCCTTGACCAGCTTGGGAGTCCCCAGTTTCATATCATTGATGTTCACAATCCTGTTCAGCCGCGTCAGGCTGCTTAAAAAGTATCCTAAATTATGGTAGGTGCCATCAACATCTACAGAGACCGGGATCTCATAGACAATCCCGCTTGGGTGAGTGGTCTTTTGGCCGGGCTTCCACGACTTTATGTTCAGCCCGGCGGCAATTCCGAGATCTGATACCTGCTTCAGGAGAGACGAAATCTCTTTTTCTTCCGGCAGCTGTTCCTTGAGCTCATTTAATCTGGTTAGCAGCCTCTCATTCTCCTTTTTGAGAATATCGAGTTTTGCTACTTTGGCCTGACTGGCGGCAATCTCATTATTCTGCGTGTCTATTTTTGCGTCGAGCGTCTTGATCTCCTTCTGCTTCGGCATAATTACGAGAACTATGACCGCAATCGACAATATGAGCGCCGGAAGAATAGATATGATTATCTTTGCGTACGGAGGGAGATTTTTTGTGTTTATCTTGATCGCCATATCACGCCTTGACCTTGAAATTTAACCTGAAGTTATATAATGAAATACCACCTGACTGCGCCTGTACAGATTCCTGAAGATAAATGTCCGTAAAAAGCTTCGAGTTTTTCAGGTTATCCACATAATTGACAACGTCTGTATTGGTAAACGCTGTGCAGCTCAGGTTTATCTTATCATCTTTTACATCCATCGCAGTAAGCCAGACGCCGGCAGGAAGTTGCGCATTGATCTCATCCAGAATTTTAACGGGAATGGACTTATTTCTTCCCAGGGTTTCGATAATTTCCTTTCTCTGCTGAAAAACAACGTTTCTTTTTTCAAAATCTTCCACATCCTTGATCTTCCGTTTGAGTTCTTCAATCTTCGCCTCATTGCCCCGTACCTTTTCCCGTCTGTCAGATACCCGCCCGCTAAATAAAAATATCAGATACCCGAGCACTACAACAGCGGCAAGGGTAACGAGGAACATCGAAAGGAAGAACGCGGGCAATGGCTGCTTTTTTTTCTTCTTTTTGACCGGAAGGAGATTGACTTTTATCATCTGTCACCCTGCTTTCTTAAAGCCAACCCGACAGCCACAGCAAAAATCGGGGCTGTATCTTCCCTGAATGACATATCAAATTTCCTCGGTATTTTTATATTCCTGAAAGGCTCGGCAAGCCGTGTTTCTATCCCGGACCGCTCCGCTATCATGGAGGCAAAATTCGGAATCAGCGAGCACCCTCCGCTCAGGATTACTTCCGAGATATCTTCATGGACGGTAGTACTCCGGTAATAATCAAAGGAGCGTGTTATTTCGTTGAGGATTTCCTCTGAAGCCGTCTCAATAACAGCCTGGGCATCCGCAGAAGAAATATTTTCAACAGATTCTCCCCGTTTCAATTTCTCGGCATTTTCATAGGATATGTTAAATTCGCGCTGAAGGGATTCCGTGTGCAGATTACTGCCAAGGGAGCTGTCTCTTGTGAAGACGGAGATCCCGTTTTTTAAAATAATCATATTTATCGTGCTCGCACCGATATTCAGCAATGCTATGTTTTTGTCAGGTTCTACCTCATAATTTATTCCATACATATTTTCGAGGGCAAAGGAGCCGATATCAACGATAATCGGGTTCAGTCCCGCTTCCCTGACAACAGAAACATATTCATTGATGATGTCTTTTTTGACCGCAACCAGAATAACATCCATCTGTCCCGGCTCTTCTTTCGGGCCGATAATCTGAAAATCGAGGTTTACATCTTCGATATCAAAAGGAACATACTGCTCGGCCTCAAACTTGATCGATTCGGAGAGCTCTTCCTCAGTCATCTCAGGCAATGAAATCCTCTTAATGATTACCGACGAATGTCCGGAAATTGATACGGTCGCGTTTTTCGTCTTGACGCCTGAGGCCCTCAGAATCTCTTTTAAGGAGTCTGTCAGGCGAAGCGAATCAATGATCGAGCCGTCAACGATCAATTCAGGAGGAAGCGGTTGCATATGAAACAGTTCAAGTTCATAGCTGCCCTTGGCCTCTTTCAGCTTGACGACCTTAACGTAGCTGGAGCCGATGTCCAGTCCTATTGAATCTTTTCCACCAAAAAGCATAGCTTATGATTACCAGAAAATAATAGTCTTGTCAAGCTTTTTTTTGTAAAATATTTCTGATATTTCATGCAGTTCAAACTAATACATTGAGAAATTGGTTTAACATTTTCATCTTTTTCGCTTTTGGTAAAGTCTGATTTTCTTGTCCATTACTATATATTTTGTTGATTTTAGAGATGTTGATAAAAGAAATTTTGGCAACAACAGACAGGTAGTAAAGACCCCTTTCAGCGAGTCGTGACCTCATGGAATCTTCATATAAAGAATATTCTTATTGTATTCGCTTGATCAAGCAAGATTAAGGACTCTTTCTATGCTTACCATATTCGGCTCAGCCCTGCCAATTGCAAAGAGGTTTCCCTCCGGATCTTTCAGCCTGACAAATTCTCCCATCGCGCAGTGAAACAGCTCCGGAATAACGCTCACCCCATTTTTCGCCTTTTGATAATCAGAAGCAGCGAGCGTTATCTCAGGCATTCTTTCAAGCGCACGGTCTATGGAGCAGAACAGGTTTTCATCAGCAGACAGATCATCAAAAGAGTATGAATCTTTTATATAAAAAAACCCGACTGCAGTCCTCTCAAGCCTTGTCATATGGGCGCCTGTCCCGAGCCTTATGCCAAGGTCGTCACAAAGAGATCGTATGTATGTGCCCTTTGAGCATGAAATCGTCAACTCCAGAAAGGGGATATCGACTGAAGTTATCCTGATATCATAAACATGAACGGTTCGTTCGGGTCTCTCTATTTCGATGCCTCTTCTGGCAAGTTTATAAAGCACCCTTCCCCCGATCTTGACAGCGGAATACATCGGCGGTTTCTGTCGTATAACACCTTTAAAGGTCTCTACCGCATCAAAAAGATCGCCCTCGGAGAGGAAAGCTGTGTCTTTGCTTTCTATAATCCGTCCCCCCGCATCGAAGGTGTCCGTCCTTTCTCCGAGCTTTACCCTTGCCTTATACTGCTTGTCCATATCCATCAGAAATCTGGTGATCTTGGTAGCTTCATTCACGCATACAAGCAGGACACCTGTTGCATCCGGGTCCAGCGTGCCGGCATGACCGGCTTTCTTTGCCCCAAGCAGCCTCTTTACCTTTGTTACTGCCTGGTGTGAAGTTATGCCGGAAGGCTTATTCAGGTTAATGATTACATGCATACGTTGTAATGAAACAGAGAGGGAAAGCGGAGATAAAGAATTCCTGCCTATTTTTTTGCAGCATGGAAGAGCTTTTCTTTTACTGATTCCAGGTTGCCCCTGATCTTGAACCCGGCAGCGTTTTTATGTCCTCCTCCACCGTATAATTCAGCTATTTTTGCGACGTTTACGTCCCCTTTTGAGCGGAGACTCGCCTTCCAGGATCCATTACCCATATCCCTGAAAAGGGCTGCCAGTTTTACTGTCCTGATCATCCGGGGAAAGTTCGAAAAATTTTCCGTATCTTCAGGTGACGTATCTGTTTTCCGGAACATATCATTGGTTACGTACATCACCGCTACTCCGTTTCTCATCTCAAGGTTATTGAGCGCCATTCTCAGGAGAGCAAACCTCTTCTCTTCCCATCGGTCATAGAGATGCTCAGCGATAAAAGCCGGGTTTGCGCCGGCGTCAATCAGAAACGCGCCTGCCTTGAGGACCCCCGAGGATGTATTGCTGTAGCGGAACGTGCCGGTATCAACAGCGATAGCAGTATACAGGTTGATGGCCATGTCACTGGTGAAAGAGATCTCCAAAGCCTTTATCAGGTGAAAAACCATGAGACCGGTTGCCGCCGCTGAAGGGGCCACCCATCTGACGTCTCCGTAATCCCTTTCCGTTTCATGGTGATCTATAACCACAGATCTTCGGAAAGAATACTCCTCCAGAGCTGCCCTTTCAGGGCTGTTACAGTCCAGAAGCACCAGGACAGGTTCCTGCGTAAGGATATTTTTGAGGCTGGTCTTAAACTTCTTATAGCCGGGCATAAATCTATAAAGTCCGGGGACATGGTCTTTGTTGTAAACATGCACCTCTTTGCCCAGGGATTCAAGGGCGCTCGCTAAGGCGAGGGCGGAACCGATAGCGTCACCGTCCAGATTGACGTGTGTTGCGAGCAGGAAAACCTTTTCTGTGTTGAGGACCGAGATGATCTTTTTAGGTATCTTCATCCCGGTCTTTGATCTCTTTCAGGAGCTTATCTATCTTGTAGCCGTATTCTATCGAGGTATCAAATTTAAATTCAACCGTAGGGATGAATTTCATCCTGAGTCTTTTTGAAAGCAGAGAACGCATATAAGATTTCGACGAGTTCAGAATCTCCATGGTAAGTTCACGGTCTTCTTCCTTCAGAACACTCACGAAAACCCTCGCCATTTTCATGTCCGGGGACATATCAACGCCGGTAACCGTGACAAAGCCTATCCGTGGATCTTTCAGGCGGTACATGATGATATCAGCGACCTCTTCACGCACCAGGTCACCTACCCGCTGTGAACGTTTATAGGGAAGCATAGTTTTGTTTTTGGGATTAGAGATTAGGGATTAGTTTTTTTACTAAACCCTGAAACCTAACCCCTAACTCCAGTTTTAAAGTTTCGCGGCAAATTTTTCTATGATGAAGTTTTCGAGGACATCGCCGATTTTAATGTCATTAAAGTTTTCGATCATGATGCCGCATTCATATCCTGTCTGGACCTCTTTCACATCGTCCTTGAATCTCTTGAGCGTGCTTAGCTTGCCCTCGTAAACAACGATATTGTCCCGTAAAACACGGATTCCGTCGCAGGTACGCGAAATATATCCGTCAGTCACATATGAGCCGGCTATGGTCCCAAGTCTGGATACGGGGAACAATTGTCTTACCTCAGCCCTTCCCAGCACTTTCTCCTTGAACGTAGGCTCAAGCAAGCCTTCCAGCGCCTTCTTGACATCTTCTATCGCCTCATAGATTACATTATAGAGCCTTACATCGACGCCTTCTTTTTCCGCGGTATGAGAGGCCTTCACCTCGGGTCTCACATTAAATCCTATGATGATCGCGTTCGAAGCTGTTGCCAGCATGACGTCAGACTCGGTGATTGCTCCGACAGAGGTATGGATAACCCGCACTTTTACCTCAGGGTGGGTAATATTTTCAAAGGCATCCTTGATAGCTTCAACAGATCCCTGCACATCACCCTTGATGATGATGTTCAGTTCCTTGATCTGTCCCTCTTTTATCTTTGTATAGAGTTCATCCAGGGTCAGTTTCTTTGCTTTCGCGATCTCGATGGACCTCTGCTTCTGGAATCTCGCCAGGGCGACCTGCCGCGCCTTTTTCTCATCCTCGGTAACACTGAAGATATCTCCTGCGGCCGGCACTTCCGAAAAACCTATTACCTCAACCGGCGTTGAAGGACCGGCGGACTGTATCCTTTTGCCCGTATCATCGATCAGAGCCCTTACTTTTCCAACATGCGTCCCTGACAGTAACGCCTCTCCGATCTTCAGAGTGCCTGACTGCACAAGAAGCGTTGCTACCGGCCCTCTTCCCTTGTCGAGTTTTGCCTCGATAATGGTACCCCTGGCCTTTCTGTCCGGGTTGGCCTTCAGTTCCATGATTTCAGACTGAAGAAGGATCATCTCAAGGAGGTGTTCAATGCCGACCCGTTTCTTGGCAGAGACCTCAACAAAAATATTCTGGCCTCCCCATTCCTCGGCGATAACCCCTTTTTCTGAAAGCTCTGTTCTCACCCGCGCCACGTTCGCTTCAGGCTTGTCGATCTTGTTGACAGCCACCACGATAGGAACGTTTGCCGCCTTGGCATGGTTAATGGCCTCTATTGTCTGAGGCATAACGCTGTCATCAGCAGCGACGACAAGTACGACAATATCAGTAACCTTTGCGCCTCTTGCCCTCATCGCGGTAAAAGCCTCGTGTCCGGGGGTATCGAGGAAAACAATATCCTTGCCTTTTAAATTAACTTTGTAGGCACCGATGTGCTGGGTAATGCCTCCTGCTTCTGTTTCGGTCACCTTTGTTTCCCTGATCGCGTCAAGCAGTGAAGTTTTTCCATGATCCACATGTCCCATGATCGTAACGACGGGGGCACGCTGCACAAGATTAGCGGCATCCTCCTGCAGTTCGACTTCTTCTGCTATGTCCTCCTCTACTGAAGCGATTTCCATTTTGATCCCGAAATTTTCAGCAACCAAAAGCGCTGCATCAGCATCAACAGGCTGGTTTATCGTCGGCATATACCCGAGTTCCATAAACTTTTTTATTACATCCGTAAATTTTAAGCCGAGAAGTTCCGAAAACTCCTTTACCGTAGCCCCTTCACGCAGTTTAAGGGTTTTCTTGCGCGGCATGGTCGAAAGGACCGCGGGTTTTTCTTCCGGCCTGTACCCCGGTCTTCCCCTGTCGCCTTTCTTATGTCCCCGGGTGTCCTGCCATTTCTTCGGCTCTATCTTTCTGATAGTCTGAAAAGCCCGCTGCAAGCCGGGTTTCGCCTTGAATTTCTCGATCTTTTCAGCTTCAATCTCCTTTTTGAAGCGGTCCGGCAGTTTTACTTCATCTTCACTCTCCTGGACAGGAGCTGCCGGTGTTACTGCCTCCTTAGGAGACGGCGGTTCTTCTGCTGCCGCAGGTTCGGGAATTTTCTCTTCTACTTTTCTCTTCTTCGGTTCGGGTTTGACCGCCGGCGGGACTTTCCTGGCAGGTATCGCAGCAGCCTTTTTGGGTGTCTCCGGCGCGACCTTCTCTTTCTGAGGTTTCGGGGAGAACACATCTGTTATTTTTTTCGCAATGTCCTCGTCAATGCCGGAAGTATGAGTCTTGCCTTCAATTCCCAGTTTGGCAAGCTCATTCAAGATGTCTTTACTCTGTTTGTTTAATTTTTTGGCTAATTCGTAAATTCTTACTTTTGACATTGTTCCTGACCTTCTTAAAATTAACAGCCGGATTTTAAAAACAGACTACCAGCTACAGCCTTGTAACAGTGATTTGGATATGCTATCATAAAGAGCTTCGTTAATGCAATTGTGAAAGGGGGTTTGAAGATGGCAAGTTGTACTTCATGCGGCAAAAAGAAGACGGTCGGCAATAATGTGAGCCACGCTAATAATAGAACAAAAAGACAGATCATGCCTAATCTGCAAAGAACACGCATCGAAACCGATAAAGGTGTAAAACGTGCTTATGTATGCACGAGATGCCTGCGTTCAGGGAATGTTAAAAAGGTCGTTTAGTGAAAAAGGCCGGCGCTGTTCTTGACCCTCTCCTAAAAAATCTGGGACTCGAGAGCAGTGTCAGGCTTGCCCGTATCAGGCAAGACTGGTATAAAATTTTTGACGGGCAGATCACGCCTCATCTTTTCCCCTTCAGTTTCACTGACAGAGAACTCCTGCTCCATGTAAGTTCACCGATATGGATGCAGCAGTTTTCCTGTTACAAACAGGAAATAATCAGGAAGCTGGACCCCTATGGCGTTCAAAACATACGGTTCAGGCTCGGCAGAATCCCTCAGATAAACCAGGTATCCCCTGCAAGGAAGGCACGGGAACTTACCCCGGAAAACAAGTCGTTTATTGCGGAACTCCTGTCTGACATAGGTGATGAGGCCCTGAAGACAACGATAAAAAAAGCGGTTGAGAAATCCCTGACGTCAAAAAAGCCTCTACAATCTGATTAACCCCAAAATACGTTTAAAAAAAACCACAGCCAAAAGTAGGTGCTTCTAAGCAAGTTCACAGAGGGATTCTTACCTTTACAAAAACTTCTCATCTGAAGCAATTCTCTGTGTGCTCTGTGGTTAACTTCTTTTTAAGGATTTCCCTGCTGCTACGCTGATTCAGCCTGTTTTTCGTATATAAGGATCGGCTTGTCCTTTTTTACCACCGTCTCTTCGGTTATAAGACATTCCTTGATGCCTTTTTGCGAGGGTATCTCGTACATAACGTCCAGCATAATCTCTTCAAGTATTGCCCTGAGCCCCCGTGCGCCTGACTTCCGTTTTACTGTTTTCTTCGCGATAGCGGTCAACGCGCCTTCGGTAAATTTCAGTCTGACGTTATCAAATGAAAGCAGCTTCTGGTACTGCTTGATCAGAGAGTTCTTCGGCTCTATCAGAATCCTGACGAGAGAAGCCTCATCCAGCTCATCCAGGGTTGTCACGACAGGCAGCCTCCCTACAAATTCGGGAATAAGGCCGTATTTGATCAGGTCCTGCGGTTCCGTCATTCTGAGGAGATCCCCGATTTTCCTTTCAGCCTTACTGACTACCTTTGAACCAAACCCCACGGTTTTCTTGCCTATCCTCTGGTCCAGGATACCTTCCAGTCCGGTAAAAGCACCTCCGCAGACAAACAGAATATTTGTCGTATCCACCTGAATGAACTCCTGTTGCGGATGTTTACGTCCTCCCTGGGGAGGTATGTTGGCAACCGTGCCTTCAATAATCTTTAAAAGGGCCTGCTGGACCCCCTCGCCGGATACATCTCTCGTAATAGACGGGTTATCGGATTTTCTGCTTATTTTGTCAATCTCGTCGATATACACGATTCCCCTCTGCGCCTTCTCAACGTCATAATCAGAGGCCTGGAGGAGCTTCAGTATGATGTTCTCGACATCCTCGCCGACATACCCGGCCTCGGTAAGCGTCGTTGCGTCAGCTATCGTAAACGGCACATCCAGGGTCCTGGCAAGCGTCTGCGCGAGCAGTGTCTTGCCGGTGCCGGTAGGTCCGACAAGCAATATGTTGCTTTTCTGCAGTTCAACATCGGATTCTGTCGGATTGTAAATCCTTTTGTAATGGTTATGAACTGCCACGGAAAGGATCCGTTTGGCATATTCCTGTCCTATTACATAATCATTCAGGACAGAATGTATCTCTTTTGGCGTGGGCAGTTTCGGCAGTGCCTCGCCGCAGGTCTCTGAATGCAATTCATCAGCAATGATCTCATTGCACAGTTCTATGCATTCATTACAGATATATACTGTAGGTCCTGCAATAAGTTTCTTTACTTCGTCCTGTCCTTTGCCGCAGAACGAACATTTCAGGGCCTCGTCATCTTTTTTCGCCATGTAAACCTCCGGTTAAGCTTTGAGAAAAATCTCTTATTTCTTCAAACATTTATTTCTTGATCGAGTCTATTACTTCATCCACGATGCCGTAGTCTTTCGCTTCGTGGGCCGACATGAAAAAGTCCCTGTCGGTATCGGTACGGATCTTTTCGAGCGGCTGCTCCGTGTGTTTCGAAATTATATGGTTCAACGTGTCCTTCATTTTTAATATTTCCCGGGCATGTATTTCTATGTCAGTTGCCTGCCCCTGAAAACCTCCCATAGGCTGATGCAGCATTATCCGTGCATGGGGAAGCGAATATCTCTTCCCTTTTGTGCCTGCGGAAAGCAGGAGCGCCCCCATGCTGGCGGCCTGCCCTATGCAATAGGTAGCGATATTGGGTTTGACATACTGCATCGTATCATAGATCGCAAGGCCTGCTGTCACGATACCGCCGGGCGAATTGACATAGACGTGAATATCCTTGTCAGGGTCTTCAGTCTGCAGAAAAAGAATCTGCGCTACCACCGTATTCGCCACCGCATCGTCAATGGCTGTCCCTAAAAAAATGATCCTGTCCTTCAGCAGCCTCGAATATATGTCGTAAGCCCTTTCACCCCTCCCTGTCTGTTCAATAACTATCGGAATAACACTCATCTAAGCCCCTTTCACCATCTCAGCCTTTGAAAGCACAAGGTTCATTACTTTTTCATCCTGTATGGTATGTTTGAAGTTCTCCAGAGAGCCGTCTTTGGTAACGAAGAGGTTGATGACATTTTCCGGAGTCGTCTGAAAATGTCTCGCGAGGATCGCAATCCTGGTTTTTATCTCGTCTTCAGAAACCGTAACACCCTCTTTTTCAGCGATCATGTCAAGCAGGATCGTGGCCTTTACATTCTTTACCGCCCTCGGCCGGAGCCTTTCGGTTATTTCAGCATCATCGCCGCTTTCGGCGCCGTGGCCCTGTCCGGACTCGCTGATCAGCTCTCCTGATTTTTTCTGGGACGCCTTCTCGTTCACGATAAGGTTCTCAAGCTCCTTTTCGAGCAGAGACTCGGGAATATCCATTTCATGTGAGTCGACCAGCATATCGAGAAGCCTCGCCTTCTGCTCCTTTGCAACCGTGTCCTTCTTGGCGCTCAAAATTCCTGTTCTGATCTTCTCCCGGAGCGCTTCCAGTGAGTCATGGCCAAAATCTTTGGCAAATTCGTCATCAATCTCCGGGACTTTCTTCTCCTTTACCTCTTTTATCGTTATCCTGATACGGTCTCCGTTACCGTCACCTTCCTTGACTTCCCCGCCCTCAAAAGAAGGGAGCGTAATTTCGACAACCTCACCTTTCTTTTTCCCGACTATCTCATCGAGTATCCCTTGCGGTGCCATGTTATTGCCCAGATTCATGACCTGGTCTTTTGCGGAAGAGAGTTCTTTCTCCCCGGTCGGGTCAAATTTCACATAATCTATTACAATGAGATCACTCTCTTTGACGGGCCGGTCAACGACTTCATACATCGCCCGTTCATCCTGCAGGCCCCTGAGGGTATCCTCGATGTCTTTCTCCTCTACAGAGACCTCTTTCTCTTCCACTTTTAAAGCGGTGTACTTCAGATCACTCACTTTTGGTCTGACCTCTACGGTAAGGGAAATGGAAAGCGGCTCATCCTTCCTGATCTCCAGGCTGTTTTCAAACTGGGGTAATGCCACAGGGACCAATTCCGCTTCTTTCAGCGCCTTTGAGTAATAGTCAGGGATGAGTTTGTCCAGGATATCACTCTTAATGTCATTACCGAATCTTTTTTCTATAATGCTCTCCGGGGCATGGCCCGGTCTGAACCCGGGAATTTTTGCCTTCTGCCTTACACTGCTGACCGACATACGGTATTCTTTCTGTATGATATCGGCAGGAATCTCTATCTTCAGCCGCTTTTTTGTGCCTGTTATATCCTCAATCGTTGTACTCAAATGAGCCTCCTTCAGTGTTTCTCTAATATAAAATTATGCCGCATCTTTAGTCAATTTTAGGTATAATCACACCCATGAACCTCTATCTCATCGATGGAAATTCCTATGTCTACCGGGCATTCTATGCGATAAAAGGACTTACCAATTCAAAGGGCTTTCCTACGAACGCCATCTATGGCTTTACTACCATGCTTTTAAAGATACTCCGCGAGAAGAAACCCGATGCGATTGCCGTTGCCTTCGACTCGCCGGCAGTCACCGAACGGCACAGGATATTTGAAGACTACAAGGCACACCGGCCCGAGACACCTTCAGAACTGGTGCAGCAGCTTCCCTCGATAAGAAAAATCATATCCGCTTTTCAGATCAACACCTTTGAACTCGCAGGTTACGAAGCGGATGACATCATCGGCACCCTGGCAAAAGATGCTGCTGCGAGTGGCAACGAAGTGTTCATTGTAACCGCAGACAAGGATATGCTGCAGCTTGTGGATGAACACATAAAAATCTATGACCCCATCAAGGACAAAGTGCTTGACGATGCTTACGTAAGAGAAAAATTCGGTGTAGGTCCGGAGCGGGTGACAGAGTTTATGGCACTGACCGGCGATGCAACTGACAATATCCCGGGAATCAGGGGAGTTGGAGAAAAAACAGCCAGGGAACTTCTTTCTTCCTTCGACAGCCTTGAGGACCTTCTCGCGCATCCGGAAAAGATAAAGAGGGAAAAGCTCAGGCAGATGGTTTCTGAGAACAAAGATATTGTCCGGTTAA
This sequence comes from uncultured Nitrospira sp., assembly GCA_963746295.1. Lineage (GTDB taxonomy): Bacteria > Nitrospirota > Thermodesulfovibrionia > Thermodesulfovibrionales > UBA6898 > JAOUFP01. Next base: position 270,923 of record CAVVAQ010000005.1, read on the forward strand.
GCCGACAACTCGCGACAATCGATATCGCTGTCCCGGTAGAAGCTGACGGGAAAGAGTTCGCGCTGAAAGCACCTGACTGGCTGGCGCTTCTTTCCCTCTTCAGGGAATTTGAGTTTACCACGCTGATGAAACTTCTGCCGTCGGCACAAAGCACAGAAAGAAAACATGAGGCGATCACCTCACTCGGTAAACTCAGGGAAGTGTTATCCGGGATCACTGATGAGATCGCCATCGATACAGAGGCAACCGGCAGAAACCCGCTGACAGACAGCCTGGTTGGCATTTCGATATGCAACGATGCGGAAAGGGCCTTCTATATACCGGTTGCGCATTCGGATTCTCTTGTGGGCAGATGCAATCAGATAGGGATCAGGGACGTAATCGGCGAGTTATTGCCAATCATGCAGAATGCCGGAATCAGCAAAATAGGACATAATCTGAAATACGACCTCATGCTTCTCGGGCAGAACCATGTTCCCGTCGCCGGGAAACTCTATGATACCATGATCGCGGCATACCTTTTGAACCCGAACAAGCCCAACCACAGCCTTGATGAGATATCATTCGAATATCTGTCAAAGAGAAAAAAATCCTTCATGGAAGTCGTAAAAAAAAGGGCGTCCTTCGCTGAGGTCCCTGTAGAGGAGGCAACATCCTATGCTGCGGAAGACGCTGCGCTGGCCTATGAGTTAAAGGACTTGCTGTTCAGAAAGCTCGATGAAAACAAGCTCTTCACTGTCTATAACGACATAGAGATGCCCCTCATCGAAGTGCTTGTCGATATAGAGAAGGCGGGCATCAAAATTGATGCCGGCCTTCTGAAAAGCCTTTCCAGGGAAATGTCCGTTGAGATAGACAGTATTCAGAAGCGTATTTTTTTCCTCGCGGGTGAAGAGTTCAATATTAATTCACCGAAACAGCTGAGCAGAGTCCTTTTTCACAGTCTCGGACTGAGCCCGTCCAAAAAGACGAAGACAGGATTTTCCACCGGAATGGATGTGCTGGAAGAACTTGCAGGGGACCATGACCTCCCCGGGGAAGTGTTGAACTACAGGAGCCTGACAAAGCTCAGGTCAACGTATCTCGACACACTGCCTTCGCAAATCAACCCGCGGACAGGCCGTTTGCATACCTCATTCAACCAGACCGTAACCGCAACGGGGAGGCTGAGCAGCAGCGATCCGAACCTCCAGAATATTCCGATTCGCGGGGAATGGGGGAAACGCATACGGGAGGCGTTCATAGCAGAACCGGGCAACGTGCTGCTCTCTGCAGACTACTCCCAGGTGGAATTGAGAGTCCTCGCCCACCTGAGCGGTGATGAAGGTCTTATCGCGGCATTCAATACCGATATCGATATCCATACCCAGACAGCCTCTGTGTTGTACGGGACATCACTTGCTCAGGTCACCGCTGAGATGCGGAGGACCGCAAAAACAGTAAATTTCGGCGTAATCTACGGCATGTCAGCATTCGGTCTTTCAGAGGCATTGAACATCGACAGAAGGGATGCTGAAAAATATATCAGGCAGTACTTCGACCGGCACCCCGGAGTAAGGGAATATATTCAGCGTATCCTTGGCGAAGCGAAAGAAACGGGTCAGGTGACAACCCTTTTCGGCAGAAGGCGACCTGTTCCAGAATTACTCAGCAATAACAGGAATATACAACTCCAGGGGGAAAGGCTCGCAGTCAACTCACCGATACAGGGAACTGCAGCAGACATAATCAAGATCGCGATGATTCGCATATGGAAAACGTTGCGTGACCGGAAGTCAGCGGCAAAGATGACCCTTCAGGTCCATGACGAACTGCTCTTTGAGGTTCCCGAAGCCGAACTGGAGGCTGTATTGGAGACTGTAAGGGAAAATATGGAGGGAGCTGTTTCACTCATTGTACCGTTAAAGGTCGATATCGACTACGGGAAAAACTGGTCTGAGGCCCATTAAAAAAATAAATATAAATATTGCGCTGGATTTGATACAATGCTTTTAGAGGTGACATATGGCCACAAAAAAATCTCAGAAAACATCAAGGTCTTCAGCAAAGGACGTAACTGTCTCTAAAAAAAGCAAAGCAGGAACATCCCCGAAAAGCGCACAAAAAACAACAAAAAAAACGTCTTTACCGGAAACCGGAAAAAAGAAGGCCGCCAAAGCAAAGGCTTCGACCCCGGAGACAAAGGTCCCTGTTAAGAAAAAAGGAACTTCCGCTTCCCCTGCAAAAACTGCAGGCCGGAAAATCACCAGTGATAAACTGAAAAAAACTGTTCGAAAAACTGAGGTCAGGCAACCCCTGAAAACAGTTAGGAAAACAGGAGCAAAAACATCCAGCCCGAAAATAAAAGCAATAACAGCAACTGCCAAAACCAAGGCACCGGCAAAAAAAGCAACGAAACCTTCCCTGAAAAAAGCGGAAAAAACAGTCAAAACACCATCCACGGCAAAGACAGAAAAAAAGAAAACTGTCAGGGTAAAGTCTCCTGTTTCAAAAGCAAAAACCACTACTGTTAAAAAAACTCCTAAACAGAAAGTCCCGACAAAAAAAATAAAAGAACCCTCAGTCAAAACAGCAGCAACCCTGAAAGCACCCGGGAAGGAAAAAGGCAGGTCCAAAAGGGTCAGCAAACCGGTAACTACGGAGAAGACGGAGACAAAAAAATCTCCTGTAAAAATTACCGCTGCAAAAAGCAGGGCAACATCCAGGGCAACATCCAGGGGAAAAGCCCAGGCCGCTGAAAAAACAAAAACTTCTTCTGAAAAAATCAAAAAAGCGGTTACGACGAAGAAAGAGCCAAAGGCCACAAAAAAGACAGCAATTTCTTCTAAAACCTCGGACACCGCAGCAAAAGAGAACAAAGCTGCTGTGGGAATCATAAAACCTGTCCGCCGGAAAGGACCTGAGATTAAGACTCCACTCACGAAAATGGAGAAAAGGGCAGCGACAGAGGTTCCTCCGGAGACTTCCCGGAAAACAATAAAGAATAAAACCGCGGTTTCCACTTTAAAAAAACCAGAACTTTTAACTGGCGGGGGGAGGAATGCAATCCCCACACTTACTGTCCCGCCACAGGAAGAAATAAAATCTGGAAAATCCACTGTTCTAAAAATATTTTTACCTGAAGAGGAACTTCCTCCTGAAGAAGCTCAAATGCCGCAGGACCTGAAATTGCCTGAAGAATACGGCGAAAATGAACTATTACTCATGGAAGTAGACCCTTCAATAGTCTTTGTCAGCTGGGAGATTAGACCGGAAGATATCTCCGGTGAAACAGGCAAGCTTAACCTGAGGGTCTATGATGTGACCGGCATCGACTTTGACAGTGTTCCGCCTCACAGCTTTTTCGATATTCCGCTCAGGAATCGGGTAGACAGCAAATTTATTGATATAAAAATGTCGGGAAGAGATGTGATTATGGAAATCGGCCTTTTAAGCGCGGATTACACATTTAAGAAGATTAAACGCTCAAACAGGGTTTCTATGCCTGCACTGCAGATACTGGAAGAACTCGGCATAACCGGATTATTGCCCGATGCAGATACACCTTTTGGCTACTGATCTGTTCTTTCAGTGAGTATTCTTTTTGTGTTTAGGCCAGCTCGTCTGTTCTGTTTGTAAACCATCACACGATGGATATTACCCTGCCTTATGCTCAACATAAGCTATAAACCCAGATTGTCCATTAGAGATGCGATGGGAATATAGCGGGCAGATCAAAAGCCCGTGATTTATCCCAAAGCCCTGTAAACCATTCACGTCTTCGCATTGCCAGAGATAGTTTAAGAACTCTGGCATTTCCATTTTTTGTCAGGTATCCGCCGACAGCAAAAACCTTATACCGTAGCGTTTTCAATGTAGGCTGAACCTTGCTGCCCAAAACGACCTGTCGGAACAGACTCATCAGGTTATAGGCCAACATAACAAAGTTCATCGTCGCCTCTGTAGCGCTGAAGTTATTTACGTTGAAACTATCCGCTCCAAAATCATATTTCAGTTCCTTGATACGGTTTTCTGCATCGGCTCTCATTCTGTAGATTTTCCAAACCAATGCTGCCGGCAGATCCAGACTTGTTACAAAACATCCATACCGATACTGCTGATACTCGGCATCAGCAGCAAAAAGCTTCAGGATTTTGCCGGTTGCCTTTGGTCTGCGCGTGATCAACTGCCTTACCATGACCATCCTTCGTGCTTTGCCCCATCCCGGACTCTCATATTCTATAGAGGAAACATCTATGCCGTCATCGAGTGCCTGCCATTGCCGGTGTCCGGCCAGCATCCTTTGCAATGTCCGATGCAGTCGAACTGCAATGATATAGGGTATCGGCCTCTCAGCGTTCTCAAGCTGCTCAATGACCTGTTTGCTGAAAAACCCGCTGTCAGCTCTCAATAATCCTATCTTCTTGCCGGAGAGCTTCTCAAGGGTATCACTGAGAAAACCATGAAAGTTATTCGCTGTATGTGCATCTCCTGACCTGAGCCAGCAGTTGGCTACCATACGGCAATCTGCCACAAATGCCAACAACGGATGATGCGAGTTGCGTCCCGGCTTTTGTGGATTATAACCGCGTCGTGCCCCCTCCTGATTCCCATAACGACTCATTACCGTCGAGTCCATATCCAGCGTGAAGTTGTCAAACTGTAATTGCTCATAAAACCACCGATACAACTTGCCAAATACCCGCTGGTTTATCCCCTGTGTGTACTTGCCAAAATGCCTTGCAAATGCCTTATGCCCTGCCATCCGCTCATAATCAAATATCTGTCGGATCGCTTCATCATGCCGCGTTACTTCCATATGTTCAAATCGGTTGGCTCCACACCAGACCCCGATCATAAACTGCTCGACCAATTGCTCAGGGTCATATCCCCGGTTTGATCCCTTTAACGGTAATCCCGCCCCTTGAAGTGCTTCTCGAAAACCTGCCTTCTTCAATAGCCGACTCATTAGCGATAGCCCGCCCCACGGTGTTATCTCCTTATCCGTAAAACTCAACTGAAGGTCTTTTGCCATGTATGTTTCCCTTACTGCTTTATTCGACCCTATGCTGCCTCAGCCGTCTCATATTCTATCCTCTTTTCAAGGGGTTATGCTCTATATCCCCTAATGACGGCCATTAGACATCTTTGTCTAACGGACATTCTGGGATAAATTATGAGTAACGCTTATCAACGGTAAAAACACATCCCTTGCACCCGGTGTTTTCCTTCCTACCCTTGCATACTCCCGAAATGCCATGATGACAGAGGGAGAAGTCATATTTCAACGGGTCTTCGGGATCCATTCGTTTCAGTGATTCCGTAACCTCAACCGCCATCTTCCAGTCCTGAGAAGTTCGCCGCGAAAATCCGAGACAGCGTGAGATTCTCGCTATGTGCGTATCGAGAGGAATGACCAGTTTGTTCGTGGGTATCTCCTTCCATATCCCGAAATCAATGTCCCTGTCCCGCACCATCCAGCGTAAAAAAAGATTCGGCCGCTTACAGGCGCTCCCGTTCACGGGAGAGGGAAAAAGCTGCTTCAAACCGGCGGGTTTAAAGTCCTTCCCATAAATCTGAGAGGTATTGATTTCCAGGAGAGATGCAGTAAAGCCGGCAAGTCCTTCTTCTATGGTAAGAGAGCCGGGCCGGTAAAATTTCATAAACAGCTTTTCGAGAGATCTATGCCTTCGTACTATTTTATGAAGGATAAACAGCAGGGCGATCAAATCCTCGTTTTCATTGAAGCGGTATTTTATGCCCTTAAATAACTTCCCCTGCTTCTTCAGTCTGAATTCCAGGAGAAATTCATACGGACTTGCTCCCATTTCAGATAAAAGCTTTTCTGCAACCGGCTTAAACAGTTCGACTCTCCCGTATGCGAGGGAACACGTGATAAAGGCTGCAATTTCGATGTCGAGCGGATTGTTGTAACGGTGGGGGATTTCTATTGGATCATGCCCCAATCTCGCTTTGAAGTCGTACTCGCGGTAAAATCTGTCGAGGGTACTTTTCAAACTGGTTAATCCGCTCATACCACTCCGAAGATAATCTCTCTTTCTTCCCTGTCAACCCTTTCGACTTTCAGCCGCAGTCCCTGCCCCAGTCTGAACGAACGGTTCGTATGCCTGCCGCTCAGCCGCATGGTTTTGTCGTTGTACTGATAGTAATCGTCTGTCAGTGATGAGAGATTGAGGAATCCTTCCACGTAAAAGTCATTCAACCTGACTCTCAGCCCATAGGGGGATACGCCAACGACTTTTCCTTCAAATTCTTCACCCACCCGGTCTTTCATAAACCATACCCTCATAGCCTTTAAGACCACTTTTTCTGCGTCGTCTGCCAGCCGTTCCATCCGGGATGAACTGAATGCGATATCAGGGAGCATGGCTTCGAGTTCTTGTTTCCTGCGGTCCGAGAGCAGCTTTTTGATCCAGGACTTCACGAAGGATCCTGTGGACGACAAGGTCGGGGTAGCGCCGTATCGGTGAGGTAAAATGAGAATACGACGCAGAGGCAAGTCCAAAATGTCCGGCATTTATCGATGAATATCTCGCCTGTTTCAGGCTTCTCAGGACGATATAGTTTATGATCTCTTCCTCTGCAGCGCCCTTTATCGCCTTCAGTATCCCCGAAAAATCCTTCGGCCTTAACGTGCTCCTTGTCAACTTTCCGAGAGTTTTTAAAACCTTCAGGATATCTTCCAGCTTCATCGGATCGGGTTCTTCATGGATCCGGTATAAATTCGGCACCCCCAGCTTTTCCAGGTAGTCCGGCAACAGCCTCGTTTGCCGCAATCATAAACTCCTCTATAATCATATGCGCAAAGTTTCTCTCTGCCTTTAATATGGCCTCAGGGTTTCCCTGGAGATCGAGCAGCACCTCAGGTTCAGGCAGATCAAAATCAAGGCTGCCCCTTTCAAGCCTGATGGACCGCAGAATGCCGCAGAGTTCACCCATAAGTTCGAAATCCTTGAGCAGGTAATCATACCGTTCCCTTTCCTCCGGATCGTTGTCCACAAGCACTTTTTTAACAGAGGTATAAGTCATCCTCTCATCGCTTCTGATCACGCTCGGATAAAATCTTGCGTCCAGCCTGCTCCCGAAACTGTCAAAATCCATCTCAACCGTAAAGGCAAGTTTATCTGTTTTCGGCCTCAGACTGCAGAGGTCCTCGGAAAGTTCCTTAGGGAGCATCGGTATCACCCGGTCAGGGAAGTATACGCTCGTACCGCGCTTGCGGGCTTCTATATCGACCGGAGACTCCCAGGGCACATAATACCCGACATCGGCAATATGCACCCAGAGCCGGTATCCATGCTCAAGCAGAGCGACCGAAACAGCGTCGTCGAAGTCCTTTGCACGTTCTCCGTCGATTGTGACCGTTACGAGGTCTCTCAGGTCCTTTCTCTTCTGAGTGGCCTTTTGCAGGACAGATGTTCCATACAGGATCTTTGCCGCATCGGTGACAGCCCTGGGAAATTTTCTCGGCAGGCCAAACTCGTCTATTATCGCCTCAATTTCTTTCTGCGGGTCTTCAGGTTTTTCAATCACCTTGATTACCCTGGCTGATGGAGGCCGCTTGTCAGTGGGGTAAGAGATGAGTTCGGCAAGCACGTTATCTCCATTTTTCGCATTTCCCCGGTCATGCGGACCGACGTACAGATCAAAGGGGACAGACTTATTTTTCGGCCTGATAAAGGTCGCTGTCTTCGTAATATCAATCTTCCCCACTACCTTCGTAAATACCCTTTCGACTATCCTGATTATTCTGCCTTCCCGTTTTTTCCAGTTCTCTACCCTGACGATAACCCTGTCTCCGTTCATCGCCCCAAGTGTACCCCTCGGAGGTATAAACAGGTCCCTCTCCCCCGGCTTCTCTGAGATTACAAAACCGTATCCGTCGCGATGTCCCTCGAAATAGCCGTTGATAAGGTTCATTTCTTCAGCAGGGCCGTACAGACCCTTCCGGGTGAGCACAATCTCACCCTCCCTGACAAGTTCTCTCAGCACCCGCTTCAGTGACCTCGCCTCCGGTTTGCTCAGTCCCATAAGCTGGATTATCTCCTTGAAAGAGAGTGGTTTTCTCTTGCTCTTAAAAAAATCTAATACCGTCTCTTTATTGAGCATACGTTATAAGCCCTTGAAGACTCCCTCCGGCACGACCGCAGGGAATTTCAATGCAGGGCGTATCTTTTTCATTATATTCGCTTGCTTAAAGCACTGCCTAAGGCAGGTACTGTTCCCTACTTCTGGCGCTATCCATTTATTTCCTGCCCCAGTTTCCGTTTGCATCCTGTATCCACCATCCCTTTTTTGCCGCGTCCCTCCTGATTCCCGCAAACTGCTCTGTTGCCTGTGGCATAACCTGATTAAAATTCTCGGGGGTTTCCTGTGCCCTGTTAACCCTTATGATCGCCTTCGCCATTCCCTTAATTACCGTCCGTCTGTTTTCATTTTCCATATCTACCAATTTTTTATCAGCAGGTGACAAGGTCTTTTCCCGGGGGGACAGGAGCCCGTCTTTACCCTCGCCAACCGCACCTGAGTCTCTCAATCTGTCAGAATCCGCTATTCTTGCGCCCATCTCTTTGTAGGCATTCACAACATCCGGCATCTTCTTTACAAACTCGGCAATTTTGTCTGCCATCCCGGCTTCCTGAGCGTATGCCGTTGCAAGAAGTTCGAAGCGTATTGAACTTTCCGGTTTGTTTTTCTCCTCAGGTTTCCTAAGCGGCTTCTGCTCTCCGCCTTTCTGGTCTGTCATAAGCTCCTTTTCAAGGGTCTTGTATGCTTCCTGCACATCCTTTTCCGGGAAATAGACATTCACCGTTATCACCGCACAGGCAGTGATAATCAACAAACAGGCAAAGCCGAGAAATTTGATTCTTTTTTTCATGTTCTCCTCCTCTTAATAATCAGACATTCACACAGCTGTTTTATTGAGAACGCATCAGGTATAAACTGCATGTTTCATCTATTTTCTATTTTTTCACCCCCCTGCTTGCTGCTTCCACGATCGTCCACATCAGATGATCAATAGCGATCCTGTTGCTGAGAGGCGCAACTTTTACAGACAGGTCCTGAATACCGAGAAAATTTCTGTTTGATATTTCAAGTTCCCTGAAAATCAGAAACCCATTTTGCAGATAAGCGCTCATAACGCCTTTATCAAAATTTCGGTCTCCCAGGTACGATTTTATGGAAGGCCCTCCTATCTTTTGCAGAAATTCCCTGCTTATCCTTGTTTTTTCATCTTTTGTGGCATATGTCCACAAATCAGCCCTCCCGCTAATCTCCGACAGGTCTGTTCCGGAACCTTTTACTATCGCCAGACCATTGACCTTCCCGCTGATATATCCCTTTATCGGTGCAATATCATCGCACAGCTTTGTAAGACTCAGCCCTTCCAATAACATTCCTATCCTGTAACTGAATCCATCGCCCATATCCGCTACTGCGGAACCATCCAGTCTTCCTCCAAACATCTTAGCACTAAACCGAGCGACGTTCAAAATACCGCCATCCTGTTTCATCCAGAGCGTTATGTCTTTTAGCAGTTTGTACCCATACTGCAAAGAGCCGATGGTAACCCTGTTATAGTCTTCCCCCGGATATGTATCAGCGTAATACCTCCTTATTCTGTCAAATTCAGAACTCTCAAAAGCAGGTAATGTAAGAGTCCTTTTCACGGCATCAACATTACCGTAAGTAAAGGGTATCGTCCCGTTTACAGGACCCACAGAGTATTCACTGTTTTCGCCTTCAAGCGTAAAAGCCTTCAGCCGCAGCTCTCCGGCAATGGCAAATCTATTATTCGCGCAGTCTACGTTTATATCAGAGGACATCGTACCGTCCAATCCTGCATAAAGAAGTGAATCAGGAAAAACGTCCCAGAATGAATTCCTTAAATCAGTTGCCGGAGTTTCTTTCAGATGTCCGTGAATTTGGCAAGAGCGTCCTTCACCGAGAAATCCATTTACAGTCCCCGAGGCTGTTGCTGCAAGGCTTCCCGATGATGCGCCTGCCTTAAACGAGAAATCCCTGTCCTGAAATGTTATTGCAGACTGGACCGAAGCATCTTTCAGAATACGCTTCTTCGTTTTTTTGTTGGCTACTGAAACCTGCTGCAGGTCGATCGCTGCCTCTCCTAGCAGAGAAACCTTTGAATTGATTGTTCCTTTGAAGCTGGCGCTTTTCAGGTCACCGGATATCAGGTATCCGGTATCTGAATATTTCTCCGCGGCCAATGACAATACTCCAAGATCTATATTCTCTGCGGTCAGCTCTGCTTTTACAGGAAACAGCTGCCCGAAGGTACTGCCCTGTGCGACGACACGTATCTTCCCCCCGGCGAATTCCGCCTGTGGTATGGCAAGGCTAAATTCTCTTTCATTAAAGGTGGTTCTCCCGGCAATCCTTCCGGACTTTATCTCATGGAATATTGCTCCCGCCGCCGAAAAATTCATATCTCCGGAAAAGTTTTTGCCGGGCGTGTTCAGCGTCGCAGAAAGATCCACACCCATAAGAGCAGCTTTTTTTATCGGGTACACAGCACTGAGATTTTTTGCTTCTATCAAAATGCCGCCCTTCTTTTCCGTCATCACTGTTTTAAAGCTGTCCGCTGATAATGAAAAAATATCGGATTCGATTTTCAGGTTGTTGAGCTCAATATGATCCTGCCGGTAATTAAATTTAAGGCCGCACTCCAGTCTTTTAAAAGCATAATCGGCATAACGTATCCCTTCTGTTTTCGCACCTCCAGACCCGGAAAATGTATTGTCCCTGAACATTCCATCCATCGAGACATGAAGGTCCCCGAGGGAAAGTTCCTTCTCATTTCCGATCTTCATCACAATCGGCGATGTATTCATAACAGCCGAAAAAGCCAAATTCTGTTTCCGGCCTTCCGCATTCAAGGAAAGCCTCACAGCAGCAGGCCGGGACAAAGAGTATTGTCCGGCATTCACTATCTCTGCTGAGACCTCTCCCCTTGCATTAAAATGTCCTGCAGATGAAAATCTCATGCTGCCGTTGACCTTCTCTATCCGGGCAGTATCGGAGGTAAAAGATCCTTCCCTGATCTGAATCGAACCCTTCAACTCGGGAACTGCCTGATCAAACCTGCCTTTTATGTTCAATGAATCCGAAGTCAGTATCCCGTTTATCCTGTAGCCTCGCGCAATATTGAAAGCAGACAGATCAAGGCTATCAAGCTTGAGCGCAAGATCGTAGGTAGGGATTTCATTCAGATCGATAATACGACCTTTGATTTCGATCATGGATTCATCCCCTGACCTGACCGAGAGAGTGTTTATTGCTGCCGCATGTGCAGCAATATCATAAAAAACAGACGCATCCATATGAATAGTGAGAAGGTCCTTCCTGTAAAAGCTATATCCCCGGGTTGTTATTACTGTCCGGGAAACAAGATTAATTCCCTTATCTGTATCGCCCTTTGCTTCCAGAGTCATAGTCAGCTTCGTTTTTTCGGCATCTATGTGATGCTTCTCCAAAAACGTTATTAACGGGGAGAGACTGAAATCCTCTGTTGAAACAGCTATGCTGAATTTTTTCGGATCGTCCTTGAGATTCGCCCAACCATGAAAATGTATTTTGTTTTTGCCTGACCAAAGAGAATCGCCCTCTATTGAAGTCTTTACCCCCGCACTCGAAGAAAGGTTTTTCAGAATGACAGTGATATTTTCGTTTCTCAGGCGATCATCATTATTGAAGTCAGCCCTGCCCGAGCGTATCCTGAACTCATCCACCTGATAGGTAAGCGTTCCTTTTTTTGACAGGAATTGTTTTAATCCCTCAGATATATTCAATCTGCCCTCAGGGTCTTTCATAATTGTCAGTTCCGGCGCAAGAAGATCAACTTTTGCAAGATGAATATTTCCGTCTAACAGTTCTTTGTAGTCAAAGCCGATAGTAATTCTCTTTATCTGCAGGAGCCGGCCGGCCATAAAGCCTTCAGGGTTTCGTATCTCTATGCCCTCGAGACCTATTGAAGATAAAGGGGTGAACGATATATCGTTGATAACAACTCTCTGACCGATAAGGGTGCCCGCCTTTTCAGATACCCTGGAAAGAAATGTTTTTTTAAGATCAAGATAAAAGAGATAGGCACCTAAGAAAGTCAAAATAGTTGCTACAGCAAGCACTAAAGAAATTATCTTGCAGGTTCGCCTGCGGACAGCTGTCATGATTTATTCTTGCACGCACTGAAAAAAAATACAGCAAAAAAAATGCGAAATAATCAAAGCTGAAGAGTAAAAGACGATCGGCATTGTTTTAGGTATTGTTCAGGGGTTAAGGAAACCAGACATGACTGATGAACTGTGGTATTGCTATCCCTTCAAAACATGGCTATATAGGTTCATTACACAATTTATACTCCGGCTCACATGATAATCGGACAGCAACTCTTCTTTTTTTAAAATCTCACGGCACTTCAGGAAAGGATATCTTGAGTTCTTCTCCGGTCAATGCCTCAGCAAGAAATGCCTTTAGCTGTTTCTTCTCTTCGTTATTCAGGCCAAGAGATTTGAGGTATCGGTTTCCCTTTCCTCCGCCGCTGTTGAAAAACTCGATCACGTCATCGAGGGTACTGAAAACACCGTTATGCATGTAGGGTCCTGTTCTTGCGATCTCACGAAGGGTCGGTGTCCTGAATGCCTTCCAGTCCTTTTTGTCCCTGGTAATGAGGTATCTTCCGGGATCCTCCTTCAGATTCCGGTAGTCCTTATAGTGATAAACTTTTGCGACAAACCGCATGGTTGCCGTAACACGCGGGTCATTGAGAAGCACTGGGTTTTCAGGAACATTAAGCGCATAAAATTTGTCATCAGACAGGTTTACACCGTTATGGCAGTCAGTGCATTTGCCTTTACCCCTGAAAATATCATATCCTTTTTTCGCGTCCCCGGAAATTGCAGAGACATCTCCTTTCAGGAAACGGTCATAGGGTGCGTTTACCGAGACTAGCGTCCTCTCAAATGCAGCGATCGCCATTGCAATCCGCTCCCTGCTCGGCTCTCCGCCAAAGACCTTCTGAAAGTCTTCAGCATATTCAGGCACAACCCTGATCTCCTCTACCACAAAATCAAGGTTCTGGTTCATCTCGAAGGCGGACATCATGGGGAACAGCGCCTGATCCTCAAGAGTCTTCACCCTGCCGTCATGGAAAAGGCTTTTATAGAAGGCCGCATTAATAAGAGTGGGCGAATTCCTCCAGTTCTTGGTTGACGGATAGTTGAGCGATATGTCCTGGCCGTCAGTATATGCCTGCTCAGGGATATGACAGGATGCACAGCTCGTGGTACCGTCACCGGAAAGCCTCCTGTCAAAGAAGAGTTTCTTGCCGAGTTCAATTTTCTCAGGAGTCTGTGGGTTACTCTTCGGCACAGGCACCGACCTAAAAGGTTCGAGATGACCGGCGAAGGCAAAAGAAGGCTGAACAAATAAGATAATGAGAAGCATAATATACATGCCAGGCCTCACACAGAGACGCAGTGATCGCGAAGAAATAGCTCACCTCAATAGTCGCGTTCATCTTTCCGCACTTCGCGTCCCTTGCGAGCATTGATTACTGTTCTTCTATTTGACATTTTCCAGTTCCTCATCAATGATCTTTTTGAAGTACTCAAACGACCGTTCGCCGATCACCTTTCTGCCGTTAATATAAATAGTGGGCGTGTTATAGAGATCCAGTTTCACGGCTAGCGCCAGGTCATCATCGATAGCCTTGGCATGCTTCGGGGAATCGAGGGAGGCGGTAAATTTTGAAACATCGAGACCAAGCTCTTTGGCATACGTGATAAGGCTCGTCCGGTCAAGTTTCGGTGATTTTTTTATCAGGAGGTCATGCATTTCCCAGTACTTGCCCTGGTCCCGCGCGGCAAGGGATGCCTGCGCAGCGATACGGGAATAATCGCGATACTTATATGGATAATTCTTGATTACGAGCCGAACTTTATCCTTGTAGGTCTCCATAATCTTCTTGACGGTCGGACCGGCCGCCACGCAGTGCGGTCATTGAAAATCAATGAATTCGATCATCGTGACCGGCGCGTTTTCCGGACCTTTCCGGGGAGAATCTCCGATGGGTACTGATGTGCGCTCTTCTGCGGCAACGGATGACCCAACGAGAATGATGAAAATAATGAAAGCTCTAAAAATAGATATCATCTTGATCCTCCTAAAAGAAAAAGGGAGAGGACATTCGTCCTCTCCCTTATGTTTGTAAGCCTTTCTAACGGTTCAACGGCCCTTCGTGGAACACCGGCAGGTGCATGACCGCAAGCCGGTAGAACATAACAATGGCGGAGAGCAGTCCCAGAGTCACGAACATTTCCCAAATCGATGGAAAATAGAAGGTGCCAGATCCTGCCTGGGCGAAGAAGGTCATGTTGAATCGATTGAAGACCACGCCAAACAGGGTCAATGACGATGCCGTGAGCAATCCGTTCTCGGATTCTTTGATGGACTTTACCGAGAGAAGCAGAATTGGGAGAATCACACCGATCAGGATCTCCGTACCCCAGAAGAAGCTCGCTTTGGTCCCTTCAAACAGCAGCGGCCAGTTGCCCCGATAGGTCATATCAGCGAACTTTGCGACCAGATACACGAGAAGAGCAATGCGCGTACCCCTGCCCAAACCTATATTGATGTCTGTTTCAGGTTCCCGTTTGAGTCCTCTGGTGCTCACAATGCCCTCGACGTTAACCATGGCAAGACCCGCAGCGATTGCTGAAAGATAGAACATATAGGGCAGGTTCGGCGTCCACCAGAGGTGGCTCAGTTTTGCCGGCGCGATCAGGAAAAAACCGCCGAGCGATGACTGATGCAGGAACGACAGCACGATGCCGGCAATGACGAGGGGATAATGGAATATGTGAACGACCTTCAGTGCCCTCTCCCACTTTACCCGCTCGAAGAATGCCGGAGCAAATTCGAACATCAGCACCGTGGTATACATGGTGATGCACATAACGACCTCAAACATGACAGAGCGGGGATTCCACATCACCAGCGGGTGCCATGCGCTGAAGGGCTTCCCGATGTCGATCGCAAGACCCACCACAACGATGGCATAACCGATGAAGGCCGTCAAAATGGCCGGACGGGCGATCGGTCTGTACTTTTTCATATTGAAAATGTATACCGCAGCAGTGATGGCAAAGCCGCCTGCTGCAAGGGCCACGCCTGAGAACACATCGACAGCCACCCAGAGGCCCCACGGGTATTCATCGGTCAGGTTGGTAACTTCTCCCAGACCCTTAAACATGCGGAGAAGCGTCGCCACGAAGCCCAAACCGACCAGCAGCAGAAGGAGACGCATCCCTGTTGATTCAAAACTCTTTTTCACTCCTTGCACGAGTGCCATGGCTAATTCTCCTCCTTGTGATTGGTTTCAGCGTCATGATTACTGCCCCGGTTTCGGAAGGCCGCTATGAGCGACAGGACTGTCACAAAACTGACCACTTTGACCGGAATCTCCCTGAGCATGGCCCAGGTGTTTTCAGGAAGTTTTTTGGTGGGGATCTTCATGTTGAACCCGAGCTGTTCAAATGGCACATTCGAGAGATACATCCAGGAAGTGCCTCCTGCCTCTTCCTTCCCGTAAATGTGGTTCACATATTTTCCCGGATTGTCTGCCATCCGTTTCTCTGCCTCCGCAACAACGGCGTCCCTATCGCCATAAAACATGGTAGAGGTGGGACACACCTTGATGCACGCCGGAGTAAGATCATCAGAAATCCGGTCGGAACAGAACGTGCACTTTCTGACCCAGGGGTAAATGCTCTTCTCCCATTCGTATTTCGGTATCTGGAACGGACACGCAATCATGCAGTACCGGCAGCCGATACATTTGTCGAAATCATAATTCACCGGTCCGTTCGGAAGTTTTTTGAACGCGCCTACCGGACAGGCGGACACGCATGCCGGATCTGCGCAGTGCATGCACTGGCCTTTGATGAAATGCCACGCAGGCGCCTGGGTAGTCCCTTTTTCCAGGAATTCGATACGGGTATACGTATCGGAGTTCAACTTCGGTGGATTGGTGTACACTCCTTGATTCACGGTCTTTTTCACGGAACGTTCATTCCATGATTTGCATGCCACCTGACAGCCACGGCAGCCGATGCAGCGGGTCAGGTCAACGAGCACTGCTTTTTGTGCAACTTGAATTTGATCTGTGGTTGCCATTATTTCTTCCCTCCCGCTATCTTTTCGACATTGACCATAAAGGCCTTGGATTCGGGGATCATGGTATTAGGATCGCCTACGGTCGGCGTAAGCAGATTAGCGCTGTCTCCTCCGCTGCCGTCCACGGGGTACTGCCATCCGTAGTGCCAGGGGAGACCCACCTGATGCACGGTGGCCCCTCCGATTTTGAAAGGCCTGAACCGGTTGGTAACGACCGCGATGGCCCATACTTCACCACGGCCAGATTTTACCGTGACTTTTTCACTGTTCTTGATATTCAATTCCCTGGCAAGCTCTTCGCTCATTTCAACGAACATCTGGGGTTGCATTTCGAGCAGCCACGGCTCATGACGAGTCATGACGCCGGTCTGCCAGTGTTCAGAAACCCGATATGTGCTGGCGACAAAAGGATACCGCATGTCGCAGGAGTAGAAGGCATCCTCCTTTTCCTCGAATATCTTGATGGTCGGATTAATGCGCTGCTTGGACAGAATATTTTCCTCGAGCGGACATTCAAGAGCCTCATAATGCTCGGGAAAGGGACCGTCAGCAAGATTGGGTCCAAAAAGGTGTCCCACGCCCGTCGGCCGTCATGATGAAAGGCAACTTTCCCTTTTCCGTTGCCATAGGCGGGGCAGGTCCGTCAGGTATGTCTCCTACCCACCAGCCCGGTTTCTTGGTCGTGGGATTTTCCTTGATCGGGTCCCATTTGAGTAGCGGCGCGTTTCGGGTCCCACGGATTGCCGTTCGGGTCCACGGAGGCCCGGTTGTAAATGATCCTCCGGTTAACCGGCCAGGCCCAGGACCAGCCCGGATAGAGGCCGAGACCGGTAGGATCATCCTTGCCGCGTCGCGCCATCATGTTGATGATCTTGCCTTCCTTCTGGGTATAGCTTTGCGAGTAGATCCAGCAGCCGCATGAGGTCGTCCCGTCTGCCTGCAAATGAACAAAGGAAGCGCAGAGATCGCCTTTTTTGCCGAGGAGCTTGGGTGGAGTTTCGGCCTTGTCGTACACATCTTCCAGATAGTAGCCGTTGATCTCCTTCGCGACATTATGGACATTGACCTCATGGATTTTCCCCTGGGCGTCCTTTTCACCGTAGTCCCAGGTCAGATTCAGGATGGGGTCAGGGAACTTACCGCCCTCCTTCTGATAGAGGCTTTTCACCCGGAAGTATAGTTCGTTCGCGATGTCCGCATCCGGCTTGGACTGGCCGATGGGATCAATCGCCTTATAACGCCACTGCGCCCAGCGTCCCGAGTTCGAAAGACTGCCTTCCTTTTCAACGGATGAGGCGCAGGGAAGCATAAAGACCTCTGTCTGGATATCCTTGGGATTCATGCCGGGACCCTTCCAGAACGAACCGGTCTCGTTGTCGAAGAGGTTTACGTTCACCATCCACTTGAGCTTGCCCAGCGCCTGCCGCGTCTTATTGGAGTTGGCTCCTGAGCAGGCAGGGTTCTGGCCCCACGCAAAGAACCCTTCGAACTTTCCCTTCTGCATCTGATCGAACAGGTTGAGCCAGGATGCGTTCATGCCTTCATCGAGCTTCGGAAGCCACGCATACCCGAAATCATTTTCCTGGGGCGGCCTTGCTTCCGTATATGGCCTTGAGGTAGCTCGTGATGTACTTGGCCCGGTTAGACCACCAGTTGACGCTCTTCGGCTCCTTGGTCTTGGGTGTGTGTTTCTCGATATAGGCCGGAAGGTCGACAAGCGACGCGGTCGGCGCTGGCATGTAGCCCGGCAGGATATGGAACAGCAGGCCGTGATCGGTGGATCCCTGAACATTGGACTCTCCGCGCAGGGCGTTGATACCGCCGCCCGCCATGCCCATATTGCCGAGCAGGAGCTGGATGATGCACATGGTCCTGATGTTCTGGGTCCCGACCGTGTGCTGGGTCCAGCCCATGGCGTAGCAGTTCGGTCCCCACCCGGTCCGGCTTGCCGGTTGAAGCCGTAGAGCTTATAGACCTCTTCCAGATTTTCCTTGGGTGTACCGGTAATGCTCGAAACTTTGTCGAGTGTATAACGGGAGTAGTGTTTCTTCAGAAGCTGGAATACGCAGTGCGGGTGCTTGAGCGTCGGGTCCTTCTTCGGGAGGCCGTTCTCGTCCATTTGGTAGGACCAGGTCTTCTTGTCGTATTTCCGGGTTTTTTCGTCATACCCCGAGAAGAGCCCGTTCAGATCAGTCGGGCCTTTGAAATCGGGGTTCACAAGGAACGAGGCATTGGTATAGTTGACGACGTAGTCCTTGAAATAAGGTTGTTGTCAAGGATGTATTTGATCATCCCTCCCAGAAAGGCGATGTCCGTGCCCGAACGCATGTATGCGTATACATCAGCCTTGGTTGCCGTCTGGGTGAAACGGGGATCGACAACAATAAGCTTGGCGCCCCGCTGTTCCCTGGCTCTCATTATCCACTTCATGGAAATGGGATGGTTGGAAGCGGGATTGCTGCCCATAACGAGGATTACATCGGCATTCTTGAAATCGATCCAGTGGTTTGTCATTGCACCGCGTCCGAACGACTCTCCCAGAGCCGCTACAGTAGCGGAGTGTCATATTCGGGCCTGATGTTCTATATAGACCAGGCCCCATGACCGCATCATTTTCTGGAGTATATAGCACTCTTCGTTGTCCAGGGCCGCACTGCCGATATGGGCGATGCCGTCCGTCCGGTTGACGACGAAGTCCTTTTCAACGTCTTTCTCAGTGCCGTCCGCTGCTTTTTCTTTGACCTTGGATTTCGAGGTGATCTTGAAGGTCTTGTCGCGGGTCTCCTTAACTCGTTTCGCGATCTCGTCCAAGCGCCCAGTCCCACTCGACGTCCTTCCATTCTGTCTGCGCCGGGCGCGCGGTACTTCGGTTTCGTCAGCCGGGTGGGATTGTTGATCATCTGGAATATCGAAGCGCCTTTCGAACAGAGCGTGCCTTCGCTGATCGGATGCTCAGGATCTCCTTCGGTGTTGATGACCTTTCCGTCCTTGGCGTGCACGATGATGCCGCATCCCACCGAGCAGAATGGACAGACCGTGGTCGTTGTCTTTGCCCCCTTGATGCGGATATCCTTGACTTCATCAGCAGAGGCTTCGTCGGGTTTCAGTGCTGTACCGGCAACTGCACCGGCAACCACTGTTCCGCCGCTAAGTTTTAGAAAATCCCTTCTCGATAAACTCATAACTCACCTTCCTTTAAAAAGTTTATGGGTCACAATACGACTGCTTCGCTTTCTTTATAGACAACTGCTTCGTGTATGTGCAGCATCGCTAACATAAATTTAAAATTATAAGCTTGCCTATTAATAATTTTTATAAAGTCTATTAATTAGTTATAAGCTTCACAAATAGACTTATTAGACTAATAAATGAATTTAATTCCTGTCAAGTTCTTTTTTATAATAAAATCTCTCGAATAAACCAAAAAAATATTACGACGAGTTGCGTTATTTACAGGGCTCATGAAAGTCATAAACACTCATTATGAATGTGTTATCTCATTTGGACGAGAAGTTGAGAGAACAAGCGAGAAGGATGACTTTGCTTTTTCCTCAGCCTTACGTAATCTTCTCCTCTTGCCCCGAAAATATCATAAGTCGGCAATCATTCGCCTCACCTGGACATAAATTACCTGAGACAAACTTGTTTCCTGTCTTTAATGACATAAAATGGAAAAGGAGCTAAAGGCCGCGACCCTTGAAAAGATTGGCGGTCCCAACGGGAATCGAACCCGTGTTTTAGCCTTGAGAGGGCCACGTCCTAGACCGCTAGACGATGGGACCAAATGGCTGGGGAGAGAGGATTCGAACCCCTATAAGCAGATCCAGAATCTGCCGTCTTGCCCTTGGACGACTCCCCAAATGAATAGATTTTATATCATAAAACAGGGTATTTTGTAAACTGAAGCACTGCGGAGATTCCAAGTTCAAACACACTCATTAATAAAAAAGCATACACTGGTATGCACTATCTTTTTTTCTGCTCAAACAGCATCTTGACTTCATCCATCAGGTCATTGATGTCTTTGAACTGACGATATACCGAGGCGAATCTGACATAGGCCACCTGGTCCAGGTCCTTCAGCGCTGACATAATCTCTTCACCTACCCAGGAGCTCTGTATCTCCTTAACGCCAAGACCGATAAGCTTTTTTTCGATATTGTCAACGATTTCATCTATGCGGTCTGTCTCAATCGGCCTTTTCTTGCATGCGATCAGCAGTCCGCTCTTTATCTTCGATGCGTTGAACGGTTCACGTCTGCCGTCTTTTTTTGCGACCATCGGAACCACATCTTCGACCCTTTCATAGGAAGTAAACCTTTTTCCGCACTGAAGACATTCCCTTCTGCGGCGGATTGCGTTTCCCTCTTTACTGGTCCTGGAGTCTATTACCTTGTCTTCAGGATTTTCGCAGAAAGGACATTTCATCTGAAACTGCCGGTGATATGCTTATTTATATACAGGGAATCTGTCACAGAGGTCCTTAACCCTTTTTGCGATAGACTGCAATGGCTTCCGGGGCGGTACTGTTGTTGATTACAGAGGATATCAGGTCTGCTATCTCAACCATCTCCGCCTTACCCATCCCCCGAGTTGTTATGCACGGCGTGCCGAGACGTATACCGCTGGTAACCGCCGGAGGTCTCTCGTCATAGGGTATGGCATTCTTGTTCACTGTAATCCCTGCCTTGTCAAGAGCTTCATCAGCGTCTTTTCCGGTTATATTTTTACTGGTAAGGTCGATAAGCATAAGGTGATTGTCTGTTCCACCGGAAATAATACTGAAACCCCTTTTGATAAGTTCAGCGGCAAGGGTTTTTGCATTATCGACAACCTGCTGCTGATATGTCTTGAAATCTTCCGTCATGGCCTCTTTCAAAGCCACGGCCTTTGCTGCGATGACATGAACAAGGGGACCACCCTGGATTCCCGGAAAGATCATCTTGTCGACAGCCTTCGCATACTCTGCCTTGCACATGATCATCCCGCCTCGCGGCCCCCTGAGGGTCTTATGATTTGTTGTTGTTACAAAATCAGCATAGGGCACCGGTGAAGGATGGACTCCGGCAGCGACCAGACCTGCGATATGGGCTATGTCAGCCAGCAGGTACGCCCCTGTTTCCTTTGCGATATCAGAAAACGCCTTAAAATCGATTGTCCTTGAATAAGCGCTCGCGCCGACTACGATCATGCGGGGCTTATGTTCTGATGCAAGCTTTTTTACTTCTTCATAATCTATGTAACCGTCCTTGTTCACCCCGTAGGAAACATTACTGATACATCGTCCCGGAGAAATTCACTGAAGCGCCGTGGGATAGGTGACCCCCATGGTTCAGCCTCATCCCAAGGATGGTATCGCCGGGCTTGAGGACCGAAAAATAAACCGCCATATTGGCCTGTGATCCGGAGTGCGGCTGCACATTAACATGGTCTGCTCCGAAAATCTTCTTTGTACGTTCGATCGCAAGATTTTCAACGATATCGGCATACTCACAACCGCCATAATATCTCCTTGACGGGTACCCTTCGGCATACTTGTTCGTAAAAATAGAGCCCTGGGCCTCAAGAACAGCCTTACTCACATAGTTCTCGGAGGCGATCAGCACGATCTTCTCATGCTCTCTGCCCTTTTCCTTCTGGATTGCAGCATATACCTCAGGGTCAGTTGTTTTCAGGTCATCAGTTGCCATGAGTGTTCAGTTTTTCCTCTATCTTTTTGATTTTTTGCAGTCGCTTCAGGTGTCTCTCACCTTCGAAAGGAGTGTTCAGCCATACCTTCACGATTTCGGCTGCCAGGTCTTTCCCGATGACCCTGCCGCCGAGCACAAGGATATTCGCATCATTGTGCATCCTGCTCATCTTTGCGCTAAAGAGATCGTTGCAAAGGGATGCTCTCACATTGGGGTATTTGTTTGCTACCATTGACATTCCGATTCCTGTCCCGCAGATCAGGATACCTCTTTTGACTTTTCCTGATGAAACGAGTTCGGAAACCCTGGCACCAAAGTCAGGATAGTCAACAGATTCCAACGTATTTGTGCCGCAATCAATAGTATCGACAGTAAGATCTTTGAGGATCCTTACTATGTCTTCCTTCAGCCCAAAACCGGCATGATCACTGCCAATAGCAATTTTATTCATTATATTAACCTGAGGCCTATTATCTTATCCGAGAAAATAATTCTAAGTCAAGGAAGGTCATTCAGAAGGCAAAAGAGAAAGAGAATATGCCCGGATAACGGGGCCAACGTAACATTTAGACTGTTTTCAGGTAAAATATGTGTTAGAAAAGTACTCTTATGCATGAGAGGAGTTGGAATGAAAACCCGAAAAGAAGCATTCATCACTGAAGATTCGAAGAAAATCATAAAAAAAGAATTAGATAACTTAACAGATCCCGTAAACATACTGCTATTTACTTCTGAAGAAGAGAATAAACCCTTTAACGAATTCTCAATTAAGTTGTTCACAGAACTTTCCCGCATCTCGGATAAGATACTGCCGAAGTTTGAAAAGATCGGCAGTGAACTTTCAAAAAAACACAGTGTGACCCGTTCTCCTACGATATTAATTCAGCCTGACAAATACAATATCCGCCTTACAGGAGCGCCCGCAGGTGAAGAACTCCGGGCCCTTTTGCTGACGCTGCTTATGGTCTCTACCGGCATCACGATACTGTCCGATGCCTCCAGGAAAAGACTTTCCGGCCTGAAAGACAAACGCAACATAAAAGTATTTATCAGCCCTACCTGCCCTTACTGTCCGCAGCAGGTGGTAACAGCGGTCGCGACTGCGATAGAAAAGGCAGGTCTGATAACAGCAGAGATTATTGATATATACGAAAATAAGGACCTTGCAGCCAAATACAACGCCTTCTCCGTGCCCCAGGTATTTATCGACGACCATCTTGTCGGACTCGGACTTCAGCCTGAGGAGGTCTTTATCGAAGAGGTCATTACAGCAACACCCGTAAAGACCAGGCCGGTGGAAACAACAGGAGAAAAAAAAGAAATAGACCTCCTGATCATCGGTGCAGGCCCTGCCGGTCTTACTGCAGCGATATATGCCGAAAGAAGCGGACTGAAATCAGTAGTCGCGGAAAAAGCGAATATCGGCGGTCAGGTCTCTATAACGCCAATCGTCGAAAACTATCCCGGTTTTACCAGAATAGGCGGACAGACCCTTATGGACATGATGGCCCAGCAGGCCATTCAATATGCGGATATTCACGAAGGTGAAGAGGTCATGGAGATTCAGAAAACTGACGGCACATTCGACATAAAAACCAACAGGGCACAATATAACGCAAAGGCGGTACTCTTGACTACGGGTGCTGACAGCAAAAAACTCGGCATACCCGGAGAAAAAGAATTTCAGGGAAAAGGGGTCAGTTACTGTGCTGCCTGCGATGGCTACTTCTTCAAAGACAACAAAAAGGTCATCGTTGTAGGCGGTGGCAATACTGCGGCAACCGAGGCATTATATCTCAAGAACATAGGGGTGGATGTTACCCTTGTACACCGGAGAGATATCTTACGGGCCGAGATGTTCCTCCAGCAAAGTCTCGCGAATAATAATATCACCATTATGTGGAACACCGAGGTAAAAGAAATACTCGGTGATAAGCTGGTCACAGGAGTGATACTTGAAAATACCCTTGATAAGACCCTAAAAACTATGGAGATCGACGGGGTGTTTATCGCAATTGGATACACACCGAACAACAATCTGGCAAAAAACCTTGGCATTGAAACCGATGAGGAGGGTTATATAAAAGTCAATCAGGGGCAAAGGACCACGGTAAAGGGTATTTACGCGGCAGGCGATATTACAGGCGGCATCAAACAGATCGTTACCGCTGTCAGCCAGGGGGCAGTTGCGGCAACAGCAATATTTGAGGATATCTCCAACCCTTACTGGAAAAAAGAATAAAGGCGATCATGCACCCTCGTCTCCCGGGATATCTGATGACCGCGAAAAGCGCAGCATTGTCTGAGTAAAGAGGTGAAAAAGGGCAACCATTATTAAGACGGCGCCCATCCCGAGAAACAGATTTCCTGTTTTAAAATCTTTGCTCATTATCTGCATCAACAGAACTTCCAGTATCAATGGCGGCAGCAGAATACCCGTGCCGTAGATAAAATATTTGTTTTTATGTCGTCTCCCGATAAGCGATAGCAGTAGTCCAATGGGGAAAAATATGCATGTATAATACATAATCCTGTAAATCACAAGCCATCGGGCATTCTTCATGGACCAATAGCCGAGGGAAACCTCATGCGGGGCCAGCCCGAACACAGTCTTATTCTCAATTTCGTCGATATATATCCTGACTGTTGCGCCGTCATAGTTCACAATAATCTTATGAAGGCCCATATCAGAAAAAACCCCCGGGACCGTTATCTGGGGTTTCGTTCCGTTTTCTCCGGTAAGAGGGGTACGGAGTCGAACAATAAGGTCTCTTTGCCACTGGCCAAGGGTAAAGTTCCGGTTCGACGGATCTTTTGAGAGCGAAATGATTCTGGCCGGACCTGTCTGTGAAAGATCATGCGTTGCCACCTGCGCGTATACCGCAAACTGACCGTTATCATGTGTCCTTCTGTTCAGAGCATCTGCTGCCCCCGCGGTCTCAAGCCAGGCCCCGTGACCAACAGCAACCCCACGCTTCGTCAGAACTCCCTCACGCCCCCCCTTCCAGATCAACGGCAGGAAGCGTCCCATCACATCACGGGAGGATTCGCTCCTGAAATCATACGAGGCTGCAGGAGGGTAATCGGCAACGTCTCCTGCCCCGTCTCTTGAAAAAAGCCTTGAAATATGTTCTTTCGTAAGTGCCCGGTCATAGAATAATATGGCAGAAACAGTTCCCTGCCACGGCCTGTCCCCTGTGTGCTCGTTGCCAATCAAAAGCGGAAATTCAATACTCCAGTTCTGCAGGTGAACACACCTCTGAAAGGAAAGTGTAGCCAGAACAGCCCAGACGAGATAAACCGGGACAAGAATGGTAGCTCCTTTTCTCAGCGCAGGTTGAGACAGCCTCTATGAGAGGAATGCACCGCACTGACAGCCGGGAAAGAAAAGGCCGGCATCTCCGCTGCCATAGCCGAAAAATAAAGAAACCGGAGGCTCCGCCGAGAGAGTTTGTAGATACATCAAAAAGTGCTGGAAATCTTTTCGGTAGAAATATCTGCAGCATCTCAACAGAATATGACAGCACAACGCTCAGTAGGAAGACCAACAGAAGAGGTGATTTTTCCAAAGCCCTGCGTTTATGGGTGAGATATATCGAAAGGCTAAGGCCAAAGGGCATAAAGAGAAGGATATTCAGAAATATGTCAATTACGTCCGTCTCGCCGAATCCGATAAGGGGAAGTCTCCAGCCCAAGGAACCAGCATCCCTGGTAAAATTAAAGTCAAAGGGAGAAAGCGTCACATACACAACAAGAAGAACAGAGAAAAATATCGTGACCAGGATCGCCTTTTCTTTTCTATTTTTCATATAGTTTCCCGTTTTCTGACCGCTCGCGTTCACTGTGGAATGCCTGAGAAAGAACATGGGCTGAAGCAGGTCCCGATCAGGAAAAAAGTGGTGCCGGAAGCTTGCTATTCTTAAGAAATATAGTACTATTATATATGACAAAATATTTTTATTGGAGGTAGCACATGAAAATCGACCTTGAAGGCACACTGATTAAGATGACTCCGGAAAATGACAGAGAGAAAACAGAATTGAATCAGCTCTGGACAATACTCATTGACTGCGTGAAAGAGAACAAGAAGCTGGTGCCGGTTGGGCAGTATATACCCGGCATGAAGGAAGTAGCAACGTTCAATATCGAGTAGTTTTCAGGTCATCACCGTATGGAGCGGCGCAAGATCGAAGTAACAGCCTACGCCGGACAAAGGAGCGGGGAGCAGCCCCGCTCCTTTGTTCTTGACGGGAAAAAAACCGGCATTACCGAGATTATCAGCCAATGGATTGAGGAGGGCGTCTACGATCAACAGCAAAGACGCTTCTTTCGGGTGAAGGGCGATGACGGTTTCATTTATCTTCTTTCATACGAGGAGCAGAAAGGGGAGTGGTATCTGGAATAATAGCCATGATATATCAAATTGCAATCCATGCCCCCCTGCCGACCTTCAACAAGCCATCATATCTTTCTGTAATGCACATTGCACCGTTATAATTTACTTGAGCAATGAATCAGTGGCATTCTTGATCGAACAATGAATATTTCCTTTTTTATAATTTCTCTTTCGATTATTTTTCAGATCATTTCTGTATTCCTTGCCGCAAAACTGCTGTTGCTCCCTGGTAAACGTTCTGCAGGCGTTCTCATATTGACGGGCATTTCGCTTATGGCATTTCGGAGACTGATATCATTTTATCAGTTGCTCACCGGACAGATGACGCGCACAGATATCCTCGCTGAAATCATCGCCTTAATTATATCCGCTCTTTTAATGCTCGGCGTTTTCTACCTGACCCGGCTTATCATCTCTGAAAAGAGAATTGCTGAATCGCTTGAAGATAGCCGAAAGCGTTATCAGAGCATATTCGACCAGTCTCCTGACGGTATACTCCTCATAGATATGAATGGACGCATCCTTGAATTCAATGAAGCAGCCCTCCATTATCTTGGGTATACGAGAGAGGAGTTTTTAGGATTTCACCTTTCCGATATCGATCCTATCGAGACTCCGGAAGAAATACAGGAAAGAATTTCAGACATGCTCAAAAAAGGGAAAGCAGAATTTGAGGTTAAACACAAGACCAAGGACGGAAAAATAAGGGATGTCCATGTAAGCACCCAGGTAATCGATTTGGCCGGGGACAAGGTATTCCATACGATATGGCGGGACATCACCGACCGCAAGCGTGCAGAGGAGCGCATTGCTGAAAGCGAACTGAAATACCGAACCCTCTTTGAATCCGCCACTGACGCGATCTTCATTCTCAGTCCTGAAGGGAATTTCATAGACATGAACAGAACCGCTCATGAACGGCTGGGATACATGAAAGAAGAGCTGCTCTCCATGCACCTGACTCAGCTCGATCCTCCTGAGTACGCCAGGAAAGTTGCTGAGCGGATGAAGAAAATTAAGACGCATGGACAAACAGTCTTCGAATCAGCACACGTAAGAAAAGACGGTACATTCATGCCCGTTGAGGTAAATACCAAGATTATTGAGTACGAGGGCAGAGAGGTCATCTTTAGTATCGTCCGTGACATCACCGAACGTAAACTGGCGGAGGAAGCGCTACAGCGAACCCGGTTCACGGTGGACAATGTTGCCGATGCAGTTTACTGGATGGACCCGGAGGCCCGGATCGTCGACGTGAACGAGACCGCGTGTAACATGTTAGGCTATACCCGCGAGGAGTTGCTCGATCTGACCGTGTTCGACATTGATCCGGACTTTACGGCAGACCAATAGGCAAGCGCTTGGGGGACTTTAAAGGAGAAAGGCAGGCTGACGATCGAGACAAGGCATCGCGCGAAGGACGGCAGGATTGTCCCCGTGGAAATCATGGCCAACTACCTCAGCTTTGCCGGCAAAGAATTCGACTATGCATTTGCCCGCGACATCTCCCGGCGCAAGCAGGCAGAAGAGGAACTGCTCAAGGCGCAGAAACTCGAATCGCTTGGTATCCTTGCGGGGGGCATTGCCCATGACTTCAACAACCTTCTGACCGCTATTTTGGGGAATATCTCACTGGGAAGGATGAGAATGAACTCGGGGGATCCCCTGACCAAGCTGTTGGGAGAAGCGGAGAAGGCCTCTTTTCATGCGAAGGACCTTACCCAGCATTCGCGCGAGGTGGTGCGCCGATAAAGAAAACAGTGCCTGTAGAACGACTGATACGGGATTCTGCAGCGTTTGCCCTGAGGGGAAGCAACGTCAGGAGTGAATTCTCCTTTGCAGCGGATCTCTGGCCTCTTGAACTCGATGAAGGACAGGCGATGCAAGTATCCAACAACATTCTTATCAACGCCTGCCAGGCGATGCCCGGAGGGGGAAAAGTAATGATTACAGGTGAGAATGTCGATATCGAACCGAAGAACAGCCTGCCTTTCCTTGAGGGTAAGTATGTAAAAATAAGTCTCGAGGATCAGGGGATAGGCATATCAGAAGAACATCTGCAGAAGATCTTTGATCCGTATTTCTCGACAAAACAGCAGGGGAGCGGTCTGGGGCTTGCTATTGCCCATTCAATCATCAGAAACCATAATGGCTACATCACGGTCAGATCCAGGCAAGGCGTTGGAACGACTTTTTTCATCTATCTCCCTGCTTCAGAAAGTCGATCTGCCAAAACAATGTCGGAGGAAAAAAAATATGTTGGTGGTACAGGAAAGGTTCTGGTAATGGACGATGAAGAAATGGTGAGAAGCGTTGCTGGTGAAATGCTGAAGAATCTTGGGCTGAGTTTGTCTCAGATGGTACCGAGGCAATCCGCTTATACAAGTCAGCTATGGACTCATCGCGATCCTTTGACATGGTAATCATGGATTTAACGATTCCAGGCGGAATGGGGGGTAAGGAGACGATCAAGAGGCTTCTTGAAATCGACCCTGAGGTAAAGGCTATCGTATCGAGCGGTTATTCGAATGATCCTATCATGTCAAATCCTAAAAAATACGGATTTGTGAGCGTAATTATCAAGCCCTACAGGATTGATGATCTGAGCAAAGCGTTATCAGATATCCCAAAATGAGACAGCATAATAAATTGCAGGGTCTGATATCCCAAACAGCTATCGCCTTGATAGTCTCTTTGCTCATTTAAAGGAATCCTGTTCACAGCCTCTTCTTTTTTAAGTATACCCTGATTTTTGATATTATGCCGGAATTTATTTATTATATTGTTCTAAAAAGATATTTTACTCTTGACACGCCATAGCTTTTTGCGTGTCAGGCTAACGGATTGTTCTCTTAACTTTACATTGATAACCTTGGTAAAATTTACGCGAAGATTATATTTATTAATTTTTTTTGCAGGAGAGAAACTTTTTTTATGAAAATAGACTCTAAGGTCTCTGTTATATTTTACCTATGAAAAACCTGTCATTTTTGGTAAACCGCACGTTCCTCGTGCTTATCATAGTAGCCTTTCTGATTCCTGCGCCTCCTTCTTTCGGGCTGACCATCGGTAAAGTACTTGCTACCGTTGATGACGAGGTGATTACCCTAGCCGACTATCAACAATTTATCAAAGTGATTGGTGATACGACAAATACCGATGAGGTAAACGAAAAATTATTGGAACGGTTAATAGTGGATAAGATTATCCTCCATACTGCTGTACGAAGAGGAATCGAGGTTACTGATATGGAAGTAGAAAGAGAGGTTGCGGCATTCAAGGAACAAAATGCCTTATCGCAGAAGGACCTCGAAGCAGTGCTTTCGAAAGAGGGGATGACCGTGGAAAGTTACAAAAAAAGAATAGCGGACAAATTAAGGTCGATGAAGCTTTTCAGTTTGGAGGTTGAATCGAAGGTAATAGTGACCGATAAGGAGATCGAAGATTATTACTTTGATCACAGAAAAAATTACTTGCTCAGCCCTGAAAAGGTCGAAATAAAAGCTATACTGTTCAAACTTAACAAAGAAGCATCGGTTGATGAAATTACCGTATTGAAAAGAGAGGCTTTAAGGATAGCTGCGCAACTTCAGGAAGGGGAAAGCTTTGAAATCCTGATAAATTACCTGAACACAGACAAAAAGGGTTTTCTGGAAATCGAAAGCATTTCAGGTGAATTCGGGAGGGGCTCTCTGACCCCGGCACTGGACAAAAAGGCATTTTCTATGAAAAAAGGTGAGACAGGCGATCCGATTTGGGTCAAGGATGGCGTGTATATCTTAAAAGTAATTAACAAGAGCGAAGAGATTTTTAAACCAATAAAAGATGTTCGTGAGAACATATACGGACAAATCTATGAGCAGAAAAAAGAAAAAATATTTAATGAATGGGTGAGGACATTATGGGAAACAACATCTGTAAAAATATACTGAAAACTTTATCCTTTGTGCTTATATCCGTCTTGTTATTTTATGCGTTCGAAGCTAACGCCTCCAATAAGGAAAGTGAGCTTTTCGACAAGGCTT
Source organism: uncultured Nitrospira sp. (assembly GCA_963746295.1). Lineage (GTDB taxonomy): Bacteria > Nitrospirota > Thermodesulfovibrionia > Thermodesulfovibrionales > UBA6898 > JAOUFP01. Next base: position 301,228 of record CAVVAQ010000005.1, read on the forward strand.
ACGAATATGGCATTTCTAATCAACCTGAAAAGGCTGTAGAGACATTCAATGTATTTCTTAAGGAATTCCCTGAAAGTTCTTCCCGGGACGCTGCCATGTACTGGCTTGGCAAGTCATTGATCCAGGTAAAGCTATACGGAGAGGCAAAGAAAGTTTTTTTCGAAGTTATAAAACAGTTCCCTGAAAGCCCCTTTGTGCCACATATCGAAAGAGAATTACAGGCTTTAGATACACAATATAGGGTTGGTGATACCGGCCCTGACACTGGAGTCAAAATCCCTGCCAGGGCAGCCACCGGGATAAAAGACGAACTGCATCCAATATTTGGAAAGACAGAGCAGAAAGTCAGTGCCACAGAAGCAACACTGGACCAGTTCGCATCACAGCGGGAGAAGCTTCTTGCGCAGCTGGAAGAAGAGAGAAAGAAACTGGCCGTCAAGGAAGCCGAAGTCAAAGCACTCGCTGACAATGCGTCCAAAGCAAAGGAAGAACTCGAACTAAAGCTCACTGAGACACAGCAGAAGGCCGGTGCCACCGAGGCCTCACTTGCGCAGTCTTTAGCAGAACGCGAGAAACTCCTTGCTCAGCTCGACGAAGAGAGAAGGAAACTGGCCGGCAAAGAAGCCGAGGTCAAAACCCTCCCTGACAATGCCACCAGGACAAGAGAAGAGCTCGAATTAAAGTTCACCGCATTAGAGAAGAAGACCGGGGCCACTGAAGCGGCACTAGCTCAGGCAGGAGCAGATCGCGAGAAACTACAAGCACAGCTTGACGAAGAGAGAAAGAAAGTGGAGGTCAGGGACGCTGAAATCAACACCCTTGCCGACAACGCCGGCAAAACCAGAGACGAGTTGTTACTGAAGCTGACCGAGATGGCGCAGAAGGCCGGTGCCGCTGAAGCAGCGCTAGCTCAGACAGCAGCAGATCGCGAGAAACTTCTGTCACAGCTTGACGAAGAGAGAAAGCGGCTTTACAGCAAAGACGCTGAGATCAAAACCCTCGTTGACAACGCTGCCAAAACAAAAGACAAACTGTCACAAAAGCTCGCTACATCAGAGGAGAAGGCCAGCGCTGCCGAGGCCACAATTACCCAGACAACCGCAGAGCGCGAGAAACTCCTTGCTCAGCTCGATGAAGAGAGAAAGAAGCACGAATTAAAGGACGCTGAGAACAAAAACCTCGCTGATAACGCCGCCAGAACAAAGGACGAACTCGAACTGAAGCTCAACGCCTCTGAGCAGAAGTCGGTCGCCACTGAAACTTCTCTTGCCCA
>CAVVAQ010000006.1:0-159875 GCA_963746295.1 uncultured Nitrospira sp.
ATTGAAGTGCTTCGTGTGAAGGGCACATATGATATTTCCTGGACTTTTGTGTACGAGGCAGCCGCTGAGATGAGCTGCTCGGTATCTTAGTCGCTGGAGGCATCGGCAAAGACCCATGACCCCTTGGTCCCTCTTGTGACAAGTGGAAGACGACGCTTTATTCAAAATTCCTGATGACTTTTGTTACAAGTCACCACCTTTGAGTATAGTTGACAGTGAATTCCTCCGGCCAGGACGATCAAGTAGTAAATTTTTGGCGAAAGAAACATGCACAACCAGATTGACGCAATTCCAATGACTGGGCAGTGTTGGATCCTCGACAATGAAGACGCTCACCAGCCTCACCAGTCACGAGAATCTAAAGAGTATGCCACCCCTCGACCATCTGAAATCGGAATGTGAATCGTGTCAGGCCGTTCTGCGAACCGCAGTCGCCAGAACGGGAAGGCCACCCTGCTGTTGCTTTCCTAGAGAAAAACCAACGGCTGGTTATAGCTTCCAGCGTTGTCTGTGTAAAAAAGTTTGAGGTGATCCTTCTAGTTAGAAACTGAGATTTAGTAGAAGTGACCCGTGAGAATTTGTCGGGGAGAAGACCTTTTCATCAGCTTTGGAATCTGGGTGGAGTATAAGTCGTATTCCCATTTTCGCTCGGAATCTCTGCTGTAGTGGCGCGTGCTGGGGCCTAGACTGGTCTAGTGGGGACCTACGCTGGTCTAGTAGGGACCTACGCTGGTCTAGTGGGGATCTGAACTTATCTGAGTGTTATTCTGTTCTACGATGGATATTTCTATGGCGCCTATGCTACGATGGAGATTTCTATGGCGAACGGATGAATCCCGATGCATATTGTGTTATGAGCAAAACATTTATTTTTATATGCACATGCATTTATTTTGATGAGGACAATCTGATGTTGTATGTATGATATGTGTGGTGTGAAGATGTGTGTTTGAAATCACACCACCCGTGTTGACCTTAGCGTGAGCTTGAAGTCTTGAACTGTGTCTGTGTCTTGACATTGATTTTGACTTGAGATTTGTCGTGACTTGCTTTGGATTCACATCTGAGAGTCTCTGTATAGAGAAAAGAGGATATATTAGAAGTGTTCAGGGAAGTCTAGAGGAAATAGCCCACAGCGAGCTGAGGCTTGTCAGACAGTTAGTCCCTGTAATCGTGTGGCTACTTCTCTGCGTGCCAGGGAAAATGAACATGAGCATGATAGGAAACTGTGAGAATTCCTACTGATGCAATCCTGAATGAGTCACGATGATTAGAATTCTCAATTGAGTGAGAACCTGTGTACATGAAGTGTCTCTGTGTCTTCTTTGGGAGATGAATGTGATTCGGGATCATCGCCTTCTCCGGGTAGCGTAGCGCCGTGCCGAACGCCAGCAGCCGCAGCCGGGTTGGAAATGTCAGTGGCCCATGTCTAGGGACCACAGTTTTCCGCGGCAAAAAATTGCATTTTCCGCGGCGCGGGAAAGAAATTCCGCAGCGTGCAGAGAATTTCCGCGGAGGGCGGAGAAATTCCGCGGCCATTTCACAAATTTCTCTGGGGAGATGCACAGGGACGTAAATATTTTTGATGAAAATTAAGAGATTTTGCCGCTGAAATCAAATTAATGGAACATTTTAGTATTTCTGTGACTTATTAATGATAAGGTCTCTGTGAAATGTGCAAAAATTATATCATTTACTATTAAAAATTGGGTTTTCCGCGGCAACTTTAATTTTTCGAAATTCCGCGGCGCGGCGTTTTTTAAAGCAAAATCTCGATTTTCTTCGGCGCGGCGTGATTTTCCGCTTGCCGCGGAAAACTGTGGTCCCTACCCATGTTTCCTTCTCTCTCCTGAAACGAAACTGGACATTCGTGAAACTTACCTCGTTCATAGCATTTTCTCTTTTGTCCCCTGTTTTCGTTTTCTATTTCTCTGTGTCTTCTGAGACTCGAAATTGCAGTTCCACTTGATTTCTCACGACGAGCAGAGTGGTAGAAGACGCATCCGCCCGAGGCCCGAAGAACTTCGTCTGGTCCATCTAGAAGTGGACCTCACCCAACGCCCACCTATGATAAGCTCTCTGCACCGTCGTCTCTAAGCACTGGTACAGTGCGCTCTGTGTCCAAGTCCTCTGGCAATGACCTCCGTCCAAGACCTGTGTCATCGGCAGCACCGTCTGTCTCACGCCTCTAAGAGCACTGGCATAGTGCGCTCCGTGTCCAAGTCCTCTGGCAGTGACCTCCGTCCAGAACCCATGTCGTTAGCAGCGTCGGATCACGCCTCTCGAAGCACTGACACAGTGCGTGTGACCTCTGAACCTCCTGTCCAGACTCTTGGAACTAAAGCCACCTCAGATTCCCTGAAGATCAGAACATTGCAATGCTCAAAGCGAACTCCGTTAACCCCAACGAGTTCGAATGTGAAGACTGACCGAGCCAAATGTTGTCCTCGGAGTTCCTCCGTATGCGACAGCGTCATGACGTTCTCAAACACAAGTCCCTACATCCATCACGGCAACACAATTCAGGACCTGGTACTCGTATACGTGTAGGTCTTTAGTCCACAGCCAGCACAGTCAGTGCACCTGGACACCTCACGCTCTTCTGGAGACAGTCCACGGATCCAGGCCAAAGTCTCCCTCCAGTGTCCTTGCTTTGGAACGCGTGTCAGTGAAGACCTTTCCCTTCTCCCGAAGACCCCGTCCACGACCGAAACTGAGATCTTCTTCACGAGACCAACTCCACAACGCCAACGAATTCTCGATGTCCTCGAGTTACGCCATCACGTCCCCGAATCGAAGCCTTGGCCCATGGTTGATCCGGCCTCCAGTGAAGTCTTCATCCAGTCCCCTCAGTGTTTGGCATTGCTCGGACCGAGCAATGGATGGAGTGGTGGAGTGTGTAGTGGACTGGATTCCGTTCTCCGTGCACAATGAACCATCTCCCAGTATTATATATATACGATGTTCGATTTCTATGTTGACATGCAAAATAATTACCGTATTCTTCCTGTGAATTTATCAGCTTGTTAAATGTTGTGTATTATCCAGTTGATATTTTCTTATATGTTGATGACGATTTGTGAAGCATGCGTTTGTTTGAATGTACAAAGTTCATAACGCTTCCGGATCGTGGCCAGTGAGCCCGTCTGAGATTGTCTACATTACATTGATTGATCTAGTCCAGACTCGTAGACTCTTGTATTTGTACTTCTGTGCATTTATTGGATTTGTGACTTCTGTTCTGTGACTTCAATTGTCCATTGCGCAACATAGGCTTAGGTAGGAATAGAGATAGTGTTTGCCGCCTGAGCTTCGAGGCCAAATCTCCTATTAAAGGCAAACCGACTACATATAGGTGATTCATAAAAGCAACCTGTACCAGCCGATGGCAGTGGGGCCGGAAGAGGTGGCCCCTCAGTAGCACGATGATCAGTAGAGTCAGACCGGGGGAAACAGATTGAGACACCCTGTCAGGGAGGGAGGAGGACAACCCGGACCCTGCAGTCTGCCAGGAAAACCCTGGAGATCCCAAGATAGAGTCAGGTCGTCGCGTGCCAAGGTTAGATGGTAAGCCTTGCTGACCTGTAACCGCGGTGTGGAGTGATTCTGTGAGAAGGAGATGACACCGGGGGAAACGGATCGAGAAACCCTGCCAGGGAGGGAGGAGGACAACCCGAACCCTGCCGTCTGTGTTGAAAACGCAGAAGTATAGGGAGACAGAAGGACCGTGAGACGCCCCAGCATAGAGCCAAGCTGCGTGGACTTGACGTCACGTGCTCTGTAGCTCTGGTGGTAGTCTTTGATTGTGCTTGTCTGCGCACGTATTCTGCCTGTTGAGAGACACATTAGGACAGACAGAGGTCTGAGTGAAACTTTGTGTTTTTGAGATGCTGGATTGGACATTGCCTAAGCGAGGCGAGAGTAGCAGAATCTATTCGCGGCACTATGGTAAAGTGCTGGCATGATTCACTGTACCTGTAGCCGTGGAGTGGGGGTATGTTGTTGAACGACCAGCAGAGTCGGACCTAGTGCACGAAGTGCCCTGTGTCTTGTAGCTGGTGTTGTTGTTGCTTCGTGTCTGCCCATACATTCTGACTGTTGAGATATACCTGAAGACAGACGGATGTTGGAGTATGATTCATATTTGGTTGGAGAAGTCGATTGAGGATGTCCGTTGCATCTAGCACTTTGATAGATGGATCTTGAGTGTAATGAGTAGCTTAACATGGAAACTAGGAGTAACAAGATTAGCCTCCGAAATCCAAGAGCTGGACTCTGTAATTTCATAGAACGAACAGTGGGGATGTCTTTGCTTGCTGTGTTACGTGATTTCTGTTCGAGGGACCAGCAGATCAACCCGCGGAAACCATCCTGGTGAGTACTGCGAAGGAAAAGCCGAGTGAACATCTTTATGAATAAAACGTTTTAGTTACTATTGCGCTGTGCCATGTATTAATATAAAGGTAATCGGGAATTTCAACTACACGTTGTATTTTAGTACGATTGTTTAAATGTGTTAAGTGTGTAAAGTGACAGCGCGAAGAATTTCAAAATATTGTCAACCTTCTTTTTTTAATAACTTACAAACTAAACAGGTTATGTGTACCGCTGTAGCACCATTGTAATCAGCAGACAAAATGCTGTCGAATGATATGTAAGCGGTGCAAATCAGAGAGAATGTGGCGCTAGCGTGAAGTTAGCGAACCCAAGAAGTCATATTTTTGTTTTGTGAATAACTTCTAAACAACTTCGCTAACCCTAAAGGTACCAGGTGTATTGACGTGCCGTAGACTTTAATAGACTATTTTACACTTTTTGTATGGTCGGTACCTTTAGTGTTAAACGGGTTTGCTGATGAGCCGTTTGTTAAACGAGAAATTCTTTATCGCAGGGGATTTTTTAACATAGTAACTGGGTGGGCAATTGCCAGGATACTTTTGGGCACACTTAGGCTATTTTCTGAGTTTTTGTAACGTGGGAGCAAAAAAGTATGGTCATGCGGACGCTTTGCCCACCCAGTGAAGATCCACTAAAAATCCACCGCTTTATCGAATGTTATGTCAGCTGTCAAAATCAGAGGTAATGTGGCGCTAACTTCACTCACACAAACACCAGACACCATGCATGATTGAATTGCACCTTTACACTCGTGAGGGATGAGATTATTCTGTTGTAGTGGTGGTGCTGGTATCACCATGGAGAATGCACAGGAATGACTGTATTGACACTGGGTCACTTCCGACATTTGAGGAGTCCAAGGAAATTACCGCCTCGGCCGTAGATGAACCGACGAACACCTGTGGTGAAGCACTTGGGCAGGACATGTTGGATTGTCTTGGGTGTTTCCAGCCAATACCAGTACCTCGTGCTCGTATGTCATGCTGGTTGCCACCCCGATTGTGCTTCTGTAGGACCAGACACGGGAAACACCGCACCTCAGTGGATTCCTTTATGTGATGAAAAATTGGGTTTGAGTACGCTCAAAATGGTTCCTGTGCCTTGAGTGTCTCCAAGTCAAATCAGGATTCTCCACGTTGTCTAGTAGGCCAGGCTGAACCATAGAAAAGTCATTGTCGTCATCGAGACATTGTTACGTTTTCAAAGAATGTTATAATGCCAAACAACAAAATATTTAAATTACTACGTTACATCACCCCAACTTTTCTGTATTAATAGGAGCCTGCTGTGTTTTCTGTTTATGTCGAGGGCTGAGCCCGAGACTGATTGGTGGAGTTCGAGATGAATTCGTCTATAATGTCACATACATAGGCGTCGATTCCAGGGGGGCAAGGGGGGCTCGCCCCCCTGGAAGAAATTTCTAGGGGGGCCGAGGTGGGGGACCCCCCCACGTTCGGGCGCGAAGGAAAAAATTATCACGTCTCTTTTTGTTATATTATAACCTTTTTCCTAAAACAGGAATAAGAGCATCTTTTCGGCAAACGGTTCTCTTTACCGTTCTCTTCTCGGTACCGTTTTCTTTACAATGGGCCTATTCGTTTTTTATGACATCGACGCTTGCCAGTTTCGACATCAAAGCGTTGGTTTTTTAATGTAAAAAAACGACTCTTTTTATGCAAGCGTTGTTTTTATAGGCAAGCGTCAGAATTTTTCCATGAATCTGACGCTTCAACCATCCTTTAAAAATCTGACGCTTAAGACCCGATTTAAAAGCCCGACGTTTCATATAATACACAATATTCTAAACGAGTGAAGTGTAATGCATTAAGAATAAGAAGAAAGATGAGAACCCAGCAAGAAGTACATACAGAAAAGAACTGAATAACAGCTATAAGAGGTATGTAGAGAAGAAACTACAAGAACGAGAAAATAAACTGTGGAATTCAAGGATCATCATGCATGGAAAGTATATAGTCACTCATTGCAAGGTATGCAACAGCTTCCGCACCTTAACTGAAGTCTGAAAGTCGGTCACTGGCCTCACACATGTCGACTGCAACACAGCTAGTATGCAGGTGTAACGTTAAAACATGACTCCCGTAAATTCTTACTCCCCTGCCAGATAAAAGAAGTGACTACCCCAGTACCACCCCCTAGTCAAACAATCCCCCACTCGGGTTTAAACGTAAGAATTGACTTTTAAAAGTCCGTTAAAAAATGACTCCCCAGTCGTAATTTTACTACTCCATATACTACAGTCATTTCAAGATTCCTCGCACATTTTTGTTTAAATCGACAGCTGTCTACTGTCAGTAGACAGTGTTACAACAATATTTAACATGTAAGCATAAAATGTTGTTAGAAGGGTACTGACAGTAGACGCGGCCGTCGATTAAACAAAAACTACCTGGGAAACCTGTAATATAGGGAGTCGTAAAATTACGACTGGAAGAGTGAGTTTTTAACGGACTTTTAAAAGTCAATTCTTACGTTTAAACCCGAGTGGGATTGTTTGACTAGGGGGTGGTACTGGGGGTAGTCACTTCTTTTATCTGGCAGGGGAGAAAAAATAAGGGTTGGGGGGGCTTGGCGCCACTTTTTCAAAATTTGAAAAAATAATTACACCTTCCGTTTTCTAGTGAAAATTCATTAAAAACCTCTTAAATTCACTACTTCTTACTTATTATCACTTAAATTTCTACATTATTGAAAACTTGAAAATTTCAGAAATACTAACTAAAATTTGTGAATTTTAAGTAATTTTCAAGAAAACAGTAAATCATGAGAAACTATACCAAAACGGAGGGTGTAATTATTTTTTCAAATTTTGAAAAAGTTACGCCAAGCCCCCCCAACCCTTATTTTTGCCTATAAGGAAAGTGGATGAAAAATTATAAAATTATTCTATGGTAAAAATGGAAGCAAAATATCAATGTCATGCATGTTTAGAAGATAAAGATGAATCTGAATTTTATAGTAATCATACCAAAACCAAACCTCGTCCTAAATGTAAAAGTGTACAATAAATAAAATATCATTACAAGGTAAGGTCTGTTCATTTTGTAAGAAGATAAAACAAGTTGAAAATTTTAAAACAAAATCTTCTAAGAATTGTAATGAATGTCATGAAGTAAAAATAATAAGAACGGAAAAGTTTTGTCACAAAATGTAACATTAATAGACCGATAGCAAAGTTTCCTATTAACCTTAATTGCAAGGATGGAAAAGGATCCTGGTGTTATAACTGTAGTCGTGAGTCATATTGATAAAGGCAGTGATCTATGTATAAACATCATGACTTAAAAATGTCTTATTGTCTCTCTTGTAAAACTCATACCGATACTACTAATTTGATTGAGAAGATAGCCAAAAATGGTAGAAAATATTTGAGTGGTACTTGTAGTAAATGCGGTAAAGGTAAGAGTTCATTTTTGAATAACAAAATCGAAGGTGGTTGTATACCTTGTGGTGGTAGTAGTATCGTAAAGACTGGAGGTGAGTTTGATTCTCAATCATTCTTATCTAAACTACCAGGATTCCCATGAAGTAAATATCCCGGTGAAAAACATATTCCTGGTTATAATTATTGCGGACCAGGAACGAGATTAGATAATAGATTAGATGAGAATGATAATCCTAAACCAGATGAAGAACCGATAAATAGAGTGGATGAGACAAGGAATGTTAAGTGCTATATAAGTGTAAAAGCATAAAAACATAAATTAAAAAGTAAGAAAGAAAACAACATTGAAATGGAAAAACTAAATGGCGTCTTTAAAATAAGAATTCCTTATATTTCAGAAAATTTAACAGAACAACTTATAAGAAGTGGTTACTGTTATTTATGTTTCAATCCAAGATTTTTGAGTGTTGGAAGTTTGAATATGGAAGTTGAGGTAATAAATCATAAACTAAAATTTAGAGATCAAGATATTTTTTTCACCATGTTCGATAAAAGTACATTTATTGTCCATGGTGATAATTATGATAAATTGAAAATGTTTTTAGAAAGTCATTGTAAATAATTGATAGGAATATGAACGAAATGTAAAGTTTATTTTCTAAAGTGTTAGTAGTGTAAAGTGTTAGTAGTGTAAAGTGTTAGTAGTGTAAGGTGTTAGTAATGTAAAGTGTTATAACGTTTTTTTCTCATTCTTATTTCTTAAGGGTTGACAACTACGCAGACGCCGACGTACACGTGGAATGCCATAGCAAAGACAACGCAGTATCAGCTGTCTACGTATGACTATACGACGCACCTGTGGACGTATCAGTGGTATACGGCGGCGCAGGCACACTGTGACGCAGGGCAGACGGAGTGTACGGTAACCCAAGGCACACCGTTGGCAGAGGGTAATTATCTGTGGTATGTACGAGCGATGAACCCTGTGGGGACAGGGCCGTGGAGTTCGAGCAAGCTCTTTACGGTGTTTCTGGGTACGACACCACCAGCGCCGGTACAGGCATTGCCGAGTGGGACGATAACGACCGGGACGCCGACGTATACGTGGGAGGCGACGGCAGATACGTGGAAGTACCAGGTGTCGGTGTATAACTACACGACGAAGGCATATACGAATACGTGGTATACGGCAGCGCAGGCGAACTGTGGAGCAGGAGAGACGCAGTGTACGGTAACGCAGGGGACAGCGCTTGCCAATGGGATGTACAAGTGGTCGGTGCAGGGATGGAACCCTGCAGGGACAGGACCCTGGGGTACGGGAATGATTTTTACGAAGCAGTAGCCCATTACACTCACTAATTTTTATTATTCAAGATATCTGCCAGCACACATGCAGGTTTTCTTTTATCTCTGTGTTTATAATTATTAAGAGGCACAGTTTTTTAATAATTATTGAAGTGTTATTGCAAATTGATACGTAATATTGCTCACGGTAAGCGTGGACCCCATGCAATATGCCCCTGATCTGAGTTATAATTTTTCTGTTTGCTTTGTCAATTTCGAGATTAAGGAGTGAATTATGAATGAATGCCCGTGCGGTTCAGAGTTATCGTATGATGAATGCTGCGGACCGGTTATACGAGGAGAAAAAACTGCCGGGACGCCCGAGCAGTTGATGCGTGCGCGTTATAGCGCCTATGTGAAGACTGAGATAGATTATCTTTCAGGCTCTCTCCATCCGGACCACAGGAAAGACTTTGATCCAAAGAGCACCCGTGCCTGGGCGGAGAGCTCTGAATGGCATAAACTCGAGATCATCGGAACAAAGGACGGCGGACCTGATGATGTTACGGGTGAGATTGAATTCATCGCTACGTTTACGCAAAAGGGCGAAATGATGAAACATCATGAGTTGGCAAGTTTCGCAAAGGAAGAAGGCAAGTGGTATTTTGTGGACGGCAAGGCCGTGACCCCGCAGCAGTATGTGCGTTCAGCACCAAAGGTCGGCCGCAACGATCCCTGTACGTGCGGGAGCGGGAAAAAATTCAAGAAATGCTGTGGAAAATAATCCGGAAAATATACGTTTCTTTGAATTACAGATTGCTCAATAAATAATCTATAATATATTATGCTTTACCGGGAAATAGTTTGAAAGCGATAAAGGAAAATCTGGAGCTCTCTTTGCAGGAGACCTTTCCCTGCGCTTATTTCGGGGACGGAAGGTTGTGTTCTATCGAATATCTCTATGCTGATGAGGAGAGCGCGAAGAGATACCATGAATTCCTTGCCGAAGGATACCGGCGGCTGGGCAGTATTTTCTACCGGAATGTCTGCAGCGCATGTACTGACTGCAAGCCGATACGCCTGGAAACCAAAAGCTTCAGGCTGAGCAGGAGTCAGATAAGGACATTGAAGAGAAACCGGGATTTACGGCTGGAGATCCAATCACCGGCGCTTATCTCTGATGAGAAAATAGACCTCTACAGGAAATATCTGGATTCGAAGCATTCCGGCACTGGTGAAAAGGAGATCAGGGATTACGAGACCGTTCTCTCCAATATCCACTACGGATATGTTCACACCATAGAAATGGATTATTACGAGGGCGGCAAACTCATTGGGGTGGGGATTGTGGACGAATCTGAAGATTCTATCTCTTCTAACTATTTCTACTATGATACCGGCTGTCTTGTCAGAAGACCCGGGGTATTCAGCATTCTCAAAGAAATATTACTTGCCGGAGTCATGAAGAAAAAATATTATTACCTCGGTTTCTATATAGAGGGAACAGCAAAGATGTCCTACAAGAAATTCTTTCGTCCCAATCAGGTCCTTGAAAAAACCTCATGGAGAGAATTTATTGCGGATTGATTCATCCGGTTCTTTAATGTTTGAAAATGATTGACTTCAGGTTTTCTTTTTTCAGGATAATTTCGGCGTGCTGAACGGCCCGGGCCCTTTCTTCAAACCTTCCTATCAGGACCAGGTAGCGTGTTTTTTGATTAACCCGGTATTCTGTTTTAAGGAAAGTATCATAGCCTCTTTCCCTCAAGCGTCTCATGAAGGAGAGGGCATTTTCCTTGTTATTAAATACATTCACCTGGACAGAGTACGTATCTTTTTTCAGAATCTGAGCACTTTGCCGGAGAGTTTTCCGATCTGAGGTATTCCCCGTTCCATCGATACTGTCTGGAGATATCAGTCCCTTTCCTGAAGCATCAGCTGTATGCGGGCGGAGGTCTTCCTTTTGGGGAAGCGGCGCAACCGGAGATGAATCTTTCCCGGGCGAACTTACTGTTGTTTCTGTCCGTTTCATTTCCTCCTTTGCAGCCTCGAGGTATGAACCCAGGGCCTCGGGAGAAATGCTTCCCTTCTTCTCAATAAATTTATGTAATACATGAGCGGCATAGGGGTCCAGGTTTTTCAATATTTCATATTCCTGCAGGGCTGACGCGGTATCATGCACACTGTAAATTACTCCCAGCTCGAAATGGGCTTTGGCAAGGTCAGGTTTTAAACGTATCGCTTCCTGGAAGGCATCGATAGCTTCCCGTTTCATGTTCATCTTGTAATAAACAGAGCCCAGATTATAATATGCGTTCGGATAATCCGGTTTTATGCGCACTGCCTGGTTGAAGGACTCTGCGGCTTCTTTGAATTTGCCTGACTTGAACAAGGTGACAGCAAGATTATTGTGCGAGATTGCATCATCTGGCTTTAAACTGATCGCCTTTTTAAAAGCCTCTATAGCTTCCTGGGGCATATTTGATTTTGCATAGGCCATGCCGAGATTCAGGTAAGCCTCCTGGTAATCCGGCTTAAGGTGCACCGCTTCCTTGTGCTCCCTGATCGCAAAACTGTATATGCCGAGATTTGTATAGACAACACCAAGATTGTTGTGAGTTTGTGCGTCTTGCGGCTCGAGTTCAATCGCCTTCTGGTATGCCCCCGAGGCATCGGTGAACAGGCCGAGGCTTTCGTATGCAGCAGCCAGATTTACCCAGTACCCGGCTGTCTCTCCGGAAGCTTTCAGGTGAGCTTTGTCAAGCGGTGTGACTTCACTGAGCGAGAGTTTTTCTATTATGTGTGTGACGGGCAGAGCAAAATAAAAAGTTTCTGCTTCTTTCAGGAAAAAGGTTGCGATCCCGATGACTTCACCATTTTCGTTGAAAACAGGACTGCCACTGCAATTTTTTGCGGCCGGTCCTGTTATAATCAGGAGCTTCTGTTCAGGGGACAAATGCTTTATCCTGCTCAATGTCCCATCGGTCAGCATTTTGTTTTCACCTTCGGCACTGCCGATCATATAAACCCTCTGTCCTTCAGTGCCTATATCCTTACCACTGATCTTTACTGCACGCAGAGCAGTATCGACAGTTTTCAGGATGGCGATATCATTCCTGATGTCGGCATACAGCAGACCTTTGATATCCAGTACGGTATCTTCCAGCTTTACTCGTATCATCGCCGCAGTGCTGATACTGTGGTAGTTGGTAGCAACCACCCCGTCTTCTCTTATGACGAACCCGTTCGCAAGATTGATTTGATTGCCGTGCCGGTCATAGGCATGAACAGTAACGACGCTGTCCTTATTTTCAGCAAACATGCTTTCACCGTCGGCAAAACAGGTTTTAGGAGAGAAGCTGATACCTATGAGAAAAATGAAAATGTGAAAGAGAGCGTGCTTTTTCCGCAATCTCTTTTGCATATAAAACATTAGCTGATTCACCGGGATTATTTTAGAATAATTGAAGACAAAGTATCAAAATATGACGCCGGATCAGATCAGAAGAGCCTTTCCCCGGATATCAGCGAGGCTTGGTCCTCTGCTTTTTTGACAAAAGCAGGCCCTGACTTATATCCTTAAGATACTTATGGAAAGTGAATGGACTGAACTGCTCATCACCAGCGACGAACTCGAGGCTGAGATGATCAAGGACCTGCTTGAAAGCGGAGGGATCCCCGTGGTGATCAGGTCGGCGAAGGTGAGACCTTATCCGGTAAGTATCGGCAAAATGGGTGAAATAAAGCTGCTCGTGCGAACAGTCGACCGCGAGGCTGCTGAGGCTGTTATAAAGCAGGACTGATTATTTTATCTGTCGCTGGAGTGCAGGGCATAAATGGTTATTTGTTAGCAGTGCATATTTTATTAACATAAAGGAGTTCTGAAATGTCAGAGTTTAAGGGATGTGACTGTTGTTAAGAAGGCGAATATCTATTTTGACGGCAATGTTACCAGCAGGACAGTGGTTTTTGCTGATGGGTCCAAAAAGACCCTCGGGATAATGCTCCCCGGCGAATACGAGTTCAGCACAGGGGCGAAGGAAGTCATGGAGATCATGTCAGGTGACCTGGAAGTGCTCCTGCCGGGTGAAGATGCGTGGAAAAGCATTCAGGGAGGGCAGTCTTTTGAAGTGGCTGCCAATGCGAAATTCAGTCTCAGGATAAAGGCACTGACTGACTACTGCTGTTCTTTTATCGGCTGAATTGCGGCATTACAAAGGTATTTCAGATTTTTCTTCAATAATTGGTTTTTTTGTTTTACTGTGATGACATGCGTTCCATAATCCTTATCTATCCACCGGTTTCAAAACCATCTGAGCCACCTGCCGGAATAGCGAAACTTTCAGGCGTTCTGAATAATCATGGTCTGAAGACTTTACTCCTGGACGCAAATCTGGAGGGGATGGGGTATCTTCTGCGCTCATCAGGTTTGCACGTTCCACAGGCAACTGATACATGGTCCGGAAGGGCGTTGCGTAATTGGCCGAAGAATATCGCCGCTTTGAAAGAGCGTCGTTTATATTCCCGAATTGACCGTTATAAACGCGCGGTCTTCGATATCAACCGTGTCCTTGAAACAGCGAAGCTGTCCGATGCGGTGACAGTCAGTATTGCAAATTATCAGGATAGCGGCCTTTCCCCCCTGAGGAGCAGAGACCTTATACAGGCAGCCGAAACCCCTGAAGCGAATCCCTTTTTTGTGTATTTCAGTGAAAGACTCACTGAGCAAATCGAACACAATCACCCGGTGCTGTCGGAATATCACTGAACTATTTGAGTCAGGCCCTTTGTGCTTTCGCGATGGCGGGCTTTATCAGGAAGAGGTTTCCCTCTCTGCAAATCGTACTTGGAGGTGGTCTTGTCACTTCATGGATGAGACGGCCGGACTGGAAAAATCCCTTTACCGGATTGATTGACCACCTCGTCGCCGGACCGGGCGAATACCCGCTGCTTTCGCTTCTTGGCATTGAACCTGCGAAGCACTGTTTTACTCCGGATTTTCATGGGTTGCCTGTGCAGGATTATCTTTCTCCCGGTCCGGTACTTCCGTATCAGCGCCTCGAGCGGCTGCTACTGGCACAGATGCTCGTTCTGTCCTGAGAAGGCAGAGGGAAATCCCTATGTGGCCATTCCTGCCGGCAGGGCGGTTGAAGATATCAACTCTCTTGCGGCCGGTATGCACCCGGCACTCCTGCATCTCCTTGATAACTCGATCAGTCCGGCCCTTATGCAAGCGCTTGTAAAGGACCCTCCCGGACTGCCCTGGTACGGTTTTGCGAGAGTAGACAGGCAACTGGCAGATGACGATTTTTGTGCTGCCCTGAGACGTTCGGGGTGCGTTATGCTGAAGCTTGGCATCGAGTCAGGAGACCAGGGAGTTCTGGATCGAATGGATAAAGGTATTGACCTTGCACTGGTTTCCAAGGCATTGAAATCCCTGAAGCGGGCCGGAATAGCTACCTATGTCTATCTCCTTTTCGGAACGCCCTATGAAACACTGACTGAAGCGCGCAGGACCCTTGATTTTGCGGTAAAGCATGGTGAGGAGATCGGTTTTCTGAATCTTGCGTTATTTAATATGCCGGTCTGCGGCGAGTGGTCTTATGAGTTTGAGACGAACAGCTTTTATGAGGGCGACCTCTCCCTGTATACGGATTTTACTCATCCTCAGGGATGGAGCAGGAGACAGGTTAGAGACTTTCTCGAAAATGAATTCAAGAAAAACAGAACCATAGCGTCTATTCTGAAAAAAGATCCGCCGATCTTCACTTCAAACCATGCGCCGTTTTTTGTGATGGCCCATGGCTGATTCTCTGACAGATCCTGAAAGTGATGTCTGCGCCGCATTCCCTATCTCCCGGTGCTCTGGATTGACAAGTCTGCACCTTACTCTGTGTTGTAGTTATCATAGGGGTGGTATGTCTGAAAAGACCTGAGTCCTTATTTCTCTGATTTTGTAATCCCTGCAAGTTTTTGGCTGTGTGAGAGGCCGATGCCTCTTGACTCTTTTTCATTGCTCAACAGAGTGAGCATCTCATCTGGCGGAACCGGCCGGCTGAACAGAAAGCCCTGTATGAGGTGGCATCCGCGTTCATAGAGAAATAGTAATTGTTCTTCAGATTCGACCCCTTCGGCGATGACCGAAAGGCCCATACTGCGCGCCATGGCGATGATCGCTTCCACAATGGCCTTATTGCCTGCATTGCGGGAAAGGTCCTTCAGAAAAAAACGGTCGATTTTTATGAAGTCGAGAGGAAAGTTTATCAGAGTACTCAAGGAGGAATACCCCATTCCAAAATCATCGAGTGAGAGCTTTACCCCCATGTCCTTCAATCTCCTGAGTGTGCTGATGGTCATTTCCGTGTTTTCCATGATTACACTCTCTGTGATTTCCAGCTCCAGGAACCGCGGAGCAAGTCCCGAGTCTTTAAGTGCCGCTGCTACCTGCTCGATCAGATTCTGATGCTTGAACTGCTTACTTGAAAGATTGACTGCAACAGGAAGCTTCCCAAATCCTGATGCCTGCCAGATTTTGTTCTGATGGCAGGCGGTTCGCAACACCCATTCCCCTATGGGATTAATCAGGCCTGTCTCTTCAGCCATCGGAATAAAATCCGCGGGTGAAACCATTCCCATCTCAGGATGGTTCCAGCGCACAAGGGCTTCCGTCCCGAAAATTTTCCCTGAGAGTACATTGATTTTCGGCTGATAATAAAGAACAAGTTCATTTCGTTCCAGGGCTCTCCGCAATTTGTTTTCCAGAACAAGCCTCTCAGAGGCAGAAGCGTTCAGGGACATGCTGTAGTACTTGAAATTGTTTTTCCCCCGAGATTTGGCGTGGTACATTGCTGCATCTGCGTTTTTCATCAGACTTTCTGCGTCAGTTCCGTCAAAGGGATATACGGTTATCCCGATGCTTATCGATGCAAAAACTTCCTGTCCGCTCAGGAGAAAGGGATGGGCCAGGGAATTAAGTAAGCGCTGGGCCACCTTTGCTGCATCTTCAGGATGGGCTATTTCGGTCAGCAATATCGTGAACTCATCTCCGCCAAGTCTCGCCAGGGTATCCTGTTGCTGGCCTAAACTGGTTCGGGCAACCGTGTCACTATTGCGAATACAGCAGACAAGACGTTCAGCGACCTGCTGTAACAGGAGATCTCCCATGGAGCGGCCGAGTGTATCATTAATGCGTTTGAAGTTCTCGAGGTCCAGAAACATCATCGCCGAACAGGTTTTCTTGTGGCGGTTGGCATGCCTGATTGCCTGCTTAAGTCTGTCCTGAAACAGAGAGCGGTTTGGCAGATTCGTCAGGCCGTCGTAATAAGCCGTAAAACGGATTTTTTTTCGGATTTTTTTTGTTCAATCGCGTAGCGAATAGAGCGTTCCAAAAGGTTGACGTCTATCTGGCCCTTTATCAGATAATCCGAAGCCCCCGCCTTCATTGCCTCCAGGTCGATGTCTTTGTCTCCCTGGCCTGTCATAAGGATGAGGGCGCTGAACATCCCCGGTCTATTGACTCTCTCAGAAGTTCCAGCCCTGTCCGCTCCCCGAGCCGGTAGTCAAGGAGGTACACGTCATGTTCATTTTTCAGGATGGTCTCAAGGGCCGCATCATAGGTCTTTTCCCAGGACAGGTCGTATCGAACACCTTCGATCTCGGCACAGCATATCCCGAGTTATGAAATAATCATCCTCGTCGTCTTCAACAAGGAGTATCCGTGTTGAATCACTATGCATCCTACGTCACTTTCTCTGACGGGAGTTCTACGATATGAAACCAGTATGCTGCAAGGGTCTTCATCACCTGTACGAGCCCTTCAAAGGTAACGGGTTTCGTGATAAATGAGTTTACTCCCAGGTCATAGGTCCGGCAGATGTCCTCCTCTGCCTTCGATGTCGTCAGTACGACAACCGGTATCTGTTTCAGGCCGGCGTCGGACTTGATCTCCCGGAGCGCCTCTCGTCCATCCTTCCGGGGCATGTTCAAATCTAACAGTATCAGTCCGGGGCGGGGCGCGTCCTTCTCGTCCGGGTATCTCCCCCGGTGATACAGATAGTCCAGGAGTTCTTCACCGTCCTCCACGAACTTCAGATCGTTAGCCAGGCGTGCCTCTCTCAGGGCCTCTTTTGCCAGAAACCGGTCGTCGTCATCATCATCCGCCATCAGGATCGTTACCGGTCTTCCGTTCTTATCCATGTACTAATTCTCCTTTCGATTGCCTTGCCGGCAGGGTTATGACAAACGTAGTACCCTGTCCCGGACTACTCTTTGCCGTTATGGCCCCCCTGTGACGCTCCACGATCTTCCTGCAGATCGCAAGGCCGATCCCTGTGCCCTCGTACTCATCCCTTCCATGCAGTCGCTGGAAGACGCCGAAGATGCGGTCCGTATACTTTTCGTCGAAACCAATCCCATTGTCCTCAATACTGATTTGATACCCCTCTCTCCCGGAGACCTCGCTGAGCGGATTACTCCCATTGTCACAAACAAAAGTCCCTTCCACCTTTACGATAGATGGTGTGTCTTTTTTATGAAACTTCAGGGCATTTCCGATGAGGTTCTGGAGAAGTTGACGCATCTGAAGAGGGTCGGCCTCTATGGTCGCCAGCCCTTTAGCTTCAACATGTCCCCCGGTCTCCTGTATCCTCAACTCGAGATCAGACATTACATCCCGAAAGATTGCTCCAAGATCAACACGCATAAAAGCCTGCGCTTTCGTGGTGACGCGAGAAATGGAAAGGAGGTCGTTGATCAGAGTCTGCATCCGTCTGGCAGCGCCCTGCATCCGCTCCAGGTAATCACGTCCCTGATCGCCGAGAACGCTGGCGTATTTGTCTGTGAGGCGGTCTCCAAAAGCCGTAACCTTGCGCAGCGGTTCCTGCAGATCGTGCGAGGCGATATAAGCGAACTGTTGCAGTTCAGTATTTGAGCGTGTAAGCTCTTCAGCCTGATGTGCAAGTTTTTCCTCTGCTATCTTGCGATCAGTAATGTCTCTTACCACATGAACCACCTGAATTACTGCTCCCTTGTCATCTCTTATCGGAGAAGTAGACACCTCCGCGTATGTTTTTCCCCCCATAGGAGTCATAATGGGTATGCTCAGCTACAGCGTGATTTCCGGACTGCACAGTTTCTCTAAGCGGACAGGTATCATTCGGGGGAGCACAGGGATCAGAACGGTGATGTGTTGCCTCAAAACAGGTCTTCCCAATAATCTCCTCCCGTATCCCTGTTTCCTTTATAAAGACATTGTTTGCTCCGATGATTTGATAGTTGTGAACATCAATGATGGAGATCGAATCGTGCAGACTATTAATGACGGTTTCGATGAATTCCTTTGAACGTCTCAGTTCGTTTGAGTAGATCTTGAGCTCGGTAATGTCCTGCGCCACAAACACGAACCCCTGGAGCTCTCCCTTGCTGTTAAGCATCACTGAACTGGAAGAAAGAACGGGTATTTGTCTTCCTTCTTTTGTGAGATAGGTCCTTTCGCCTTTATCAAAGAGCATAGCTGCATTTTCCCCGGAGAGAGGCTGCTTGGCGGACACAAAAGTCTCTCCGAAGATTTTTTCAACCGGTTGACCGATCAACTCCCTTTCCTCATATCCCAGCAAATCGCACGTTTCCTTATTGACGGTTTCTATGACGCCGTCCGGAGAAACGAACGATCAGCATGTCGAGCATGTTCGTGATGATATTGTCGACATAATCCCGGGAAACGGTTGTTTTCTGCAACTCTCCGGCCATCTGATTAAAGCTATTTACGAGTAGCTGTATTTCTCCGGTTGACTTGACATCTGCCCGGGTGGAGAGGTCGCCTTTCGCAAGGACGGGCAGCGGAATGAGCCAAGTTCGATCAGCGGATTTAAAATTGTCTTTTTTGAAGCAATAAACAACACCAGCCCGAGAACAAACGTCACCAGGAGATTAAGACGCAATGACAAAGAGTACCGTCTCCATAATCTGTTTACGGATCTTATGGTCCGACATGCCGATCGAAACTTTGCCCAGAGTATCCGCGCCCATCATGATAGGGAACGGAGACTTCTCTGATAGCCACTTGTTTTTTGATGACTGCGATAATATCCGACAGCTCGTCGTCTTTTGACAGCTCTCGGAAGGATAGAGTTCAAGTCCCGGCCACTTATAGTTGATACTTTCAAATTGAGAGGTAAGGATTTTATCTTTACTGTCCCTGATAACGGTATAGATAATTTCTTCATCGGTGTTCAGTTCGCTATAAACAGTATTCAATTGGGTGCTGCCGTTCATGATTAAGGCGTTTTCGTTGCGATTGGCTATGCTGGACGCGAGGCTCAGCCCCTTGCTCGTTAAGGCATTCTTAAGCGTCTTTTCTACATGTAACGCAATGACAGCACTTAATACGCAGGTGCCGACAAAAAGGATGATGGATATGTCCTTTAAAAATTTGTACTGGAGGCTTTGTCTGAATTCTTTTTTTAACATAACCTATTATACCATTGCCGGCTATGGCCAGGCTTCTGCCCAGCAGGCTATTCCACGGTCTTTGTCACTTTTTTCATGAAATCAGGCGGAATCTGAAACTGCCCTGCTTTCGCCGTCTTCTTGTTAAAAATCAAATCGAATTTTTTCGAAGATTCTATAGGGAATTGATGACGGCTTCGCGCCTTTCAAAATCTTTACCGCCTTTTCCCCTGCCAGACGGCCTACCAGATAGGAATTTGCACATACCCCCAGCAGCACGCCATTTTCTACCAGGTCATCGAGGTGGGTTATGGTAACCACTTTTCCCTTGTTCGCCGAATCCACAATTATCGGGGATTGTTGACGCTGACAATACTACTACCGGTGAGATAGATGGCGTCCGTCGTATGAATGACCTCGGGCAATATCTGACCCACGTCTTCCTTTTTGGTCAACGGAACCGCGACGATCTTTATGTGAGCATTGGTTTGAAGTCCCTGAAGTTCTTTCAATTGTGCCTCTGAGTTTTTTTCACCGGGGGAGTAGAGCACTGCTAATCTTCTTACCGACGCAAACTCTTTCAGTGTCTTCACGAGGCTTGACAGGGGAATGCGAGGGCTGGCGCCGGTAGAGTTGTTGCCGGAACTCTTCCAATCCTTGGCAACGCCCACCTCTACAGGATCATACACCATGCTGAAGACTACCGGTACGTCCTTGATCTCTTTCGTAACGGCAACCGTAGCGCTGGTACCCAAGGTGATGATCAAGTCCATCTTTGCTGCGGCAAACTTCTCTGCCAGTTCGGCTGTCTTCACATAACTGCCCCTTGCGTTTTCTATGGTGAACGTTACTTGCGGTTCTCCAAAACCGTCCTCCTTAAGTTGATCCATAATGCCTTTTAGGGACTCGTTATAGCGGGTCTGTTCACTAAACATAAGGACACCGATTATTTTTTCCGGACCCGGCTGGGCCTCTTTCCCGTATACGCCGCAGCCTATCCAGAGGGTATCGTCAATTTTTTTAATATAGGTCATTTTCGCTTCGATCTTTTTTGTTTCCGGGTTTGTCCATTTATAGACAGGTGACCACCCGCTCCCTTTTTTTGAAGCGAGATCGATATGCCCCCTGATGTTATACCGCCCGTCAGCATCCTGCCAGTTAAAGAGATTTCGGCCTACCAGCTTGGGGTTGTCTCCCTGTGCCACACAAACCCCATTGAAATCATAGGCGAATATATAAAGGTCCCGGTCCTTGAACGCTCCTTTTTTTTCAGTTCCTCCACGCTGTATCTCGGCCAGGGTCTTCTCCCGGCCATATTTTTTGAACCATTCAGCTGCCTTCTCTACCATTGCCTTTGCTTCTTCTTTGGTGCCCTGTCCGCTTTTTTGTTGGGCGAAGACATCACTCATGGACCCGAACAGGAAAAGACCTGCCAAAAGAACTACCCATATCTTTTTCATCATCATACCTCTCTTTCGGCACTATACTTTCAAGATTTCAAAATTAAGGAGGAATCGCTCAGCCTTCATCTCCCCTTGTCTCATAATTACTTATCATTCTACATCGTTCCGAAGGCAACTCAACAATATGAAACCAATACTGTGCCAGAGACTTCATCACATCCACAATCCCTTCAAAGGAAACCGGTTTTGTGATAAAGGAGTTTGCGCCCAGGTCATAAACAAGGCAGATATCTTCTTCCGCCTTTGAGGTCGTCAGTACTATAACAGGAATATGTCTCAGATCAGGGTCGCTTTTTATCTCTCTCAGCGCTTCACGCCCGTCTTTCAGGGGCATGTTCAGGTCGAGCAGTATCAGGTCGGGTTGCGGAAAACCGGAATGATCGGCGTATTTGCCCCGGTGATACAGATACTCCATCAGTTCCTCCCCATCTTCAACAAATATCAGAGTACTGTACAACCGCGCCTCTTCTGAAGCCTCTTTGGCCATGAGACGGTCATCTATATCATCATCAGCCATCAGTATCGTTACCGGTTTTCCGTATTTATCCATTTTATCCACCTTCTTCAAGCTGCTTTTAGGGTAGAGTTAAACAAATATTAATTCCCTGCCAAATCTTTCCCTCATTTTTTACCGAGAGAAATTTTCAAAGCTCTGCCCCAGAAAAAATGCTCCTTGGCATTTCTCGATACATTATTATAGCAGCACAATTCATGCCAGGGGAAAAGCCTTTGAATTTAAAGAGAACTCAATTGATGGATGAACGAGAGGATTATGGGATTATGCAATAATATGGGGAATTACCATAGTAAAATGCAATACTGCTTATCTTTCTGATTAACCCGAAAAATGCATTGAGCATGAACATAAATGACTGATTTTTTCACACGTCCCCCTCGTAACGATATTTATCGGGTCAAAGGTATTACCGCAGTTTGATGATTACCCTGCCTGCCTGGCGCCCCTGCAGCATGAGTTGTATATGCGTGTCGAGATCATAAAGCGATATTTCGGTTGTCATTCGGTCGAGATGAGCGATCTTCCACTCGCCGGAAAGTTTTTCCCATATCTTCAGCCTCGCGGACATCGGACAGTTTGTTGAATCTATTCCCAGGAGACTTATCCCTCTGAGGATAAAGGGAAAAACTGTAGTGTGCAGCTCAGGGGACGCCACGTTACCGCAACAGGTTACCGCCCCGTTGTAGGTAGTCGATTTTATCGCGGTCGCGAGTATATCTCCTCCCACAGTATCTACTACACCGGCCCATCTCGGTTTTAGCAGGGGTTTTCCGGAAAGGTCTTTTGCCTCTTCTCTGCCGAGTACCTCCTTGGCCCCGAGTTCAAGCAGAAATTGGGTCCGGTCCTTTTTTCCGCTTGCGGCAACGACCTTATATCCTGATCTGGCGAGAATGGATATAGCGATGCAGCCGACCCCGCCAGTGGCGCCGGTGACCAATATCTCACCATCTAAAGGGCTGATATTATGCTCTCTGAGTTTAAGGACAGAGAGCGCGGCAGTAAACCCTGCCGTTCCATAGGACATGCTTTCCCGCAGTGACAGACCCTCGGGAAGCCTCACCACCCATTCTGAAGGAACACGGATGTATTCGCCGAATCCTCCGGGTGTGTTCATTCCAAGGTCATAACCCGTAACGATCACGTTGTCGCCGGGATGGAAATCATCGTTGATGCTTTCTTCGACGATGCCTGCGGCATCTATGCCCGGAGTGTGCGGATAACTTTTTGTGACACCCCTGTTTCCGGACGCGGAGAGGGCGTCTTTATAATTGAGGGAAGAATATAACACCCTGATCAATACCTCTCCGGGGGGCAGGTCATCAACAGATTTATCAAGGACAGAGCTGATAAAGCCCCCCTCCCCGGTCTGCTGCACGACGAATGCCTTGTAGTTCTTATGATGCACGGATGGTTTTACCGGAACCCGAATATCCCGTTGACTCTATGGCGTTTTTCAGGATGTTTGACTTCATCTTTATTGCGATATCAGGACACCAGGGTGATAACGCGGAATATTCATGAGGAGGCGGAGAGATATTCCTGCAGTGCCTCCTGCCAGTGCCGCGTTTCAGAGATTCCTTCCAGTCTCAAAAAAGTATTTGCGAGGACGGAATAGGGCGGTCTCTTTGCGGGCCTGTTGAATTCTTCCGAGGTAATTGGCAATATGGGTTTTTTTATCCCCTTTTGGGAAGCGATCGCGACTGCGAAGTCGAACCAGGTGCAACTGCCGGAGTTGGTAATGTGATAGGTCCCGTATCCTTTTCCCAGGAGTTCCCGGATCTTTTTTGCGAGGTCCTCAGTAAAAGTCGGCGAGCCATGCTGGTCATTGACGACCTTCAAACTCTCTTTTTCCGACAACAGTCTGACGATCGTGTCAACGAAGTTTTTTCCGTAAGGACCGTACAGCCAGGATGTTCTGACGATATAATATTTGTTCGTTAAAGAAGAGACGAAACGTTCACCCATAAGCTTTGATAGACCATACACGCTGACAGGGTTCGGCTCGTCCCACTCGTTGTAGGGAGAACCCTTGGTGCCGTCAAAGACGTAGTCTGTGCTGATATACAGAAGAGGACAATTGATTTCCCCGCAGGCCATCGCGACATTCCGTGTCCCCAGCCCGTTGACGAGGTAGGCATTCTCCGGTTCTGATTCACAGAGATCGACATTCGTGAATGCAGCGGCATGTATCAGAAAATCAGGCCGTACTTCCTTTATTTTTCTGACAGTCTTATCCAGGTCCGTAATATCAAGCAGGTCTATCGTGAACCCCATGACTTCCACATCAGAAAACACTTTCTCTATTGCATGCCCGAGCATGCCGTCTGCGCCGATCAGGGCGACCTTCATTCGCTGAACCTTTCTCCGTATTGTGTTTTATAGTAGTCCCGGTATTCTCCTGAAATAATCCGCTCCCACCAGGGACGGTGAGCGAGGTACCAGTCGACGGTATGCGCGAGTCCCTCTTCAAATCCTGTCTCCGGTGTCCATCCGAGTTCTCTTTCGAGCTTTGAAGGATCTATGGCATATCTTCTGTCGTGTCCCGGCCTGTCCTTAACGAACGTTATAAGGTCCAGCAGTTGTCCCACATCAGTCCCTGTTTTTGCAGCCACAAGGGCCAGGAGTCTTTTAACGATATCAATGTTCTGCAATTCGTTATTGCCCCCAGCGTTGTACACCTCTCCGGATCTCCCCCGGTGAAAAACAGCATCGATAGCCTTGCAGTGGTCGAGCACATAGATCCAGTCCCTGATGTTCCTGCCGTCGCCGTATACCGGAATCGGCTTGCCGGTGATCGCATGGGATATGACGAGGGGGATGATTTTTTCCGGAAACTGATAAGGGCCGTAGTTGTTGGAACATCTCGTTATCAGGACATCCATGCCGAACGTCTTATGATAGGCCCCCACGAGAAGGTCTGCCGAAGCCTTGCTTGCGGAGTACGGGCTGTTCGGACAGATCGGAGAGCCTTCTGTGAAGAGGCCTTTTTCTATCGAGCCGTAAACCTCGTCCGTTGAAACCTGCAGCATCCGGCAGCCGCGTATCTTTGCGGCTTCGAGAAGGTTCTGGGTACCGATCACATTTGTCTGGAGAAAAGGGAACGCGTCGAGGATGCTCCTGTCAACATGGCTTTCTGCAGCGAAATTAATGATCGCGTCGAATTCGAGTTTAGCGAGGAGGTTCCGGTTGCAGATGTCACCCTTTATAAACTGGTAATTCGGCCGGCCTTCCATGTCCTTCAGGTTCTCAAGGTTGCCAGCGTAGGTGAGCGCATCAAGATTTATTATGGAATGCTCAGGATATTCGGACATGATATGACGTATGAAGTTGGAGCCGATAAAACCCGCACCGCCGGTAATGAGTATCTTCATCAGTCTATCCTGAAAGGCGATTCCGGATCGTTTTCATATCTGACTTCGTCGACTTCCGATGTCTTGCCTTTGCCTTTGAAGAGCCTGTCGGGCAGGTTAATGACTATGCCGTCCTCGCTTCCGATATTTTTATACGCATGCACAACGCGCGGCGGCACAATCGCTGTCCAGGGTTTGCCCTGCGTATCAAATACCAGCTTTTTCCCATAGGTTTCTGAACCCTCTCTGTTGTCCCATAAATAAAGTCTGAAGTGACCGAGGAAACAGAAATAATCAGACTGGTCCCTGTGTTCGTGAGGGCCTCGTGCTATACCGGGCTTTGTCATGGAGACATATGACATTGCGGGGCTGAAATCAGTTTCGTCCTCGCGGAATATCTCAACCAGCCAACCCCTCTGGTCATGGAATTGACTGAGCTCTTTTATGAGAACACCTTCCATGGCGAATATACCTCCAGGCATACTGATTTCAGTAATTATCGTATCGATTGCTGTTATATGAAAATCTTCGGAATGGCGTCAAAACAACTCTTTCCCCTATAAGGACATAAGGAAGATGCAAGGGCGTTTTCTCTTATTTATTGCGAGCAGCTTCCTTGATGATCGCCTGTCCGATAACATTCCTCTGTATCTGGTTCGTGCCTTCATATATCTGAAGTATCTTGGCGTCTCTCATCATTTTTTCAAGGGGAAATTCCTTCATGTAGCCGGTCCCGCCGGTCACCTGAAGCGCGTCTGTGGTGACCTTCATCGCGACATCTGTTGCAAAGAGCTTGGACATCGCGGACTCTTTCGAAACATCCTTTGCGCCGCTGTCGATAAAGCGGGCGACTGCGTATATAAGAGATCGTGCGGCCTCGATGGAAGTCGCCATATCTGCGAGCATATGCTGTATCGCCTGGAAGCTGATGACAGGATGTCCGAACTGTACCCGTTTCCTCGCAAATTTCACCGCCTCCTCATACGCGCCCTGAGCAACTCCGACGCCCTGCGCGCCGACCCCTGTTCTCGAGCTGTCAAGGGTCTTCATCGCAACAAGGAAGCCTGCCCCATCTTTTCCGATAAGGTTTTCCTTCGGGACCCTGCAGTTGTCGAAGATCAGTTCGGTTGTTGCGGAGGCACGTATTCCCATCTTGTTTTCTTTTTTGCCGAAGGTGAATCCGGGGGTCCCCTTTTCCACAACGAACGCAGAAGCGCCGCGGGGGCCTTTTGAACGGTCGGTGATCGCTATGATCGTATAGATCTCGGCCTCACCGCCGTTTGTTATCCATTGTTTTGTGCCGTTCAGGATATATTCATTGCCTTCCAGCCGCGCGGTTGTCTGAGTGCCTCCCGCGTCGCTGCCGGCGTTTGCTTCTGTCAGGCCAAAGGCCACAAGCCTCTTCCCTGACGCGATGTCCGGCAGGAATTTCTTCTTCTGGTCGTTAGTGCCGAACAGCAGGATAGGATATGTCCCGAGTGCATTAGCCGCATAGGTTGTTGAGACGCCGAGGCAGGCGCGCGAAAGCTCTTCTACCGCTACGCAGAGTTCAAGACAGCCCTTTCCGAGGCCCCCGTATTCCTCGGGTATGAAGAGCCCGAAGAGGTCTGACTGAGCGAGGACCTTCATGATGTCCCATGGAAACTCGCCTGTTTCGTCCAGTTCGGCCCTGACAGGCACGATCTTCTCTTCCGCAATCTGGCGCGCCAGGTCTCTTATCATAATCTGTTCTTCGCTCAAAAAATAATCCATATTTTATCAAACCTCCGGCTCTTTTAAAAAACTCACTTCTGCCTTGTATTTATAATGACCCCAATTGTAACAAAAATCAGCTGAAATAGGGAAGGAGATATATTTCAGAGCAGTTGTACAACAGAAAGATTAGCTTGTTTAGAAAAAAATCGGGGCTGGTTTCACCTTTAGCCCCGATTTTTTTTAGAGTGTTCCGGCAGTCAGAGTCGCAGTGCACTAATGCCTGCTCAGCTCTTCCCTGGTCGCGGTAACGCCCCTGATTTTCGCTTTTTTCCGGGATTTTGCTGACTTCAGACTTTGATAGAGGTCGAAAGCCTCTTTTGGTTTTGCATTTTCATGGACAACAGCTTTTACCGCCTGTATCATTGCAACAGGGTCATCAGACTGGAAGATGTTTCTGCCCATGTCCACACCCGATGCGCCCCGCTTTATAGCATTATGTGTGAGTTCGAGGGCCTCAAGTTCAGCCAGCTTCTTTCCTCCAGCCATAACAATCGGCACAGGACAGGTACTGACGACCTTTTCAAACCCGTCACAGTAGTAGGTCTTTACGAAATGGGCGCCGATTTCAGCGGCGATCCGGCAGCAGAGAGCAAGATACCGTGCGTCCCTTCCCATACTCTTTCCTACTGCAGTCACGGCAAGGACGGGCATCCCGAATCGCTGGCCTTCATCAACAAGTCTTGCCAGGTTAAGGAGCGTTTCTTTCTGATTAGGCGATCCCACATAGATTGACATTGCAACTGCGGCAACGTTAAGCCTTACCGCATCCTCCATTGCTACTGTTAAGCTCTCACAAGAAAGGTCATCGTCGAGGATGCTGTTGCCACCGGAGACTCTGAGTACCATCGGCGTCGTAGTTGAAGGATCAACAGAAGTGCGTATAATTCCCCGTGTCGGCATGAGCGCATCTGCATGAGTCAAGAGCGGCTTTATGGTTTTTCCTGCATCCTCGAGCCCTGAAGTCGGCCCGAGAAAATAGCCGTGGTCTACCGCAAGCATAACAGTCCTGCCGTCAGACCTGATAATTCTTGAGAGGCGATTTTTTAGTCCCCAATCCATACTGTATTTCCTCCTGAATTTGATGTTTGCCATGAAGCGTCGAGCGAAGTGCAGACCATAAAAGTTATTCAGGGCTCCTGCGCTTTGCCCGTCTATGTCTCTATTATAACCTTCAACGATTCCTGCGCGTCTTCGACAAGTCTGAATCCATGTCCTGTCTCTGTCAGCGGCAGCCTGTGCGTTATCATGTCAAGGACATTCACCCTCTTCTGTCTTATCAACTCAATTGCGTTCATGTGTTCGGAATAATTTGCGGCATAGGACGATGTGAGCGTTATCTCGTTTCGCCAGAAGAGGTCGTTGACCGGCAAAGGAACTGTAAAGCTTTTTTGCGCAGGAGCGAAAAACAGAACTGTTCCTCCCCTGTCTATTGACCTGAAGGCCTGCTCAATCGCCTTTTCAGCCCCGGCAGTCAGGATTACAATATCAGCTGCTCTTCCCCTGTTGATCTTCCTGAATAGAGCGGGCAGGTCATCCGCTGCATTGACCGCCTCATCTGCCCCGAGTCTTTTTGCTGCGTCAAGCCTGTAACGGCTGATATCAGATGCAACAACAAGTGATGCCCCGAGCGCTTTGGCAAGCTGTATATGGAGCAGGCCTGAGATACCACTTCCAATCACCAGAACACTCAGGCCAGTCCTTGTCCCCGCTATCCTCTGGCCACGGTATACGCAGGCAAGCGGCTCTATGAAGGTTGCTTCCTCAAACGACAACTCATCAGGCAGGAGAAATACGCCTCTGTCAACATTGATCTCAGGCAGTCTGACGTATTCCGAAAAACCGCCCGGAAAAAAATTTGTGCGTCTTAATGTTTCGCATACGGTATGATGCCCGTTCAGGCAGTAATGGCATGTATTACAGGGCACGTGATGGGCTGCTGCGATCCTGTCTCCTGTCTTATAGGAATTAACCGCCTCTCCTGCAGCCACTACTTCTCCGGCGATCTCATGACCGAGCACTACTGGTCCCCTGCCTGCTCTGTACCAGTGCATCACATCACTGCCGCATATGCCGCTCGCTTTTATACGGACCAGAAGTTCACCCGGACCTATATCCGGAACAGGCATTTCCTCTGTCCTTATATCATTGATGCCGTAATATCTTGCTACTTTCATTTGCACAATAATTTAGTCATATAACAAAAAAGACCTGTTCACCTGAGGTTGTACATAGAGCTGTAATAATGATTTCCTTTCAAAAGCTCTGCTTCAGGCGCTGATGTCCACATCAGAGATTATAATGCCCGGCGCTCCCATATTTCCATAGAAGATCCGGTCGCTCCCGACTGCGGCCACCTTCTGAAAGAAGTCAAGAATATTGCCGGAGATCACCGCTTCTTTTACCGGGAATTGCGGTTCTCCGCCGTCGATCCAGATCCCGGTCACCCCAAGGGAAAAGTCGCCGGAAATCGGGTTTGCAGTATGTACTCCCATCGCATCGACTATATATAAGCCCCTGTTGAGAAGTCTGAACATTTCTGATCTTCCGGGACATCCTTTTCCTGAGGATGGCTCGATAAAAAGATTTGTGATACCTACCGATGGCAATGAGGCGAAGCCACCTCTAACCGCATTGCCCGTTGAGCTTGTTTTCCCTTTCCTTGCCGTATAGGTGTTATACAGGTAACCCTGAAGCACGCCCTCATGCACCAGGATATTTTCTCTCGAGGGGATCCCTTCATCATCCACGGGCCTGCTTCCCAATTTTCCTGAAAGCAGACCGCTGTCGATAATCGTGAGTTTCTGACTGATGATCTTTTTCCCCAGCTTGTCTTTCAGGAGGGATTTCCCTTTCTGTAATGTTTCCGAAGACAGGGAAGAGGCGAATATCCCGAGAAAATCGATTGTTACGGAGTTGTCGAGGAGAACATCTGTACGGGCTCCTGAGATGGTCCTTGCCCCGAGCAGCTGAACTGAACGTTCCGCAGCGGTCCTTCCAATTTTTTCAAAGGAGACTTCACTGAGTATTCTGCTTCCTGAAAAGTCCCATCCTGTACGGCTTTCCTGCCCGTCCTCGGCAATGGCCATTATCTGTGCGGCACAGTATGTTGACAGGTAGCTCGTCTTTACGGCCTTTGAGCTGGCGATGACTGTTTCTGCTGAAGTGAAGGACCCTGAGGCCTTTCTTATTTTTTTTATCCTGCTGTCTGTATCGAACGCAGACCGCTCCAGAAGCATGGTCAAGCCGATCGCATCGTCCTCTTTCAGTTCCCTGATTGCAGGGTCGCAGACCAGGACATCTGCCGGTTCAGAGGGCCCGGGCAGGCCGAGATGGGGGTCTTCATCGGAAAGATCTGCGGATTCAAGAGCCTGTTTTATAACGGAATCTTTTTCCTCCGGATCAGTTGCGCAGGAAAATCCGAGACGCTTGTTTTTAATTACCCGAAGGCCATATCCATGGCTCAGCGATGAAGTCAGGGAATCTACCGCCTGTCCCCTGACCTCGACGGAGAGATTCTTATAGGATTTCAGGAAAACTTCAGCCTCGTTTGCGCCGCTTTTTATTGCCTGTGAAACAATCTCCTCAGCGAAGGAGAGATCAATCTTCATAATACGACGCGGAGGCTGTATCGGATTCCCATACAGTCACGGACGAGATCCGGATATTGTCATCCTGTATCTTTTTCTTCAGGGAATCGTAAATCCATTTGGCAATGTTCTCGGAGGACGGATTTTTTTCCGTAAAGGGGAAGATATCGTTCAGAAAGGCATGATCAAGAGGCGATACCACTTCGTTGGCCATTTTTTTCAGATCGTGGAAATCCATGGCAAGGTCAATCTCATTCAGACGTTCCGCGGTGATGCTGATCTGGACTTTCCAGTTGTGGCCGTGCATCTTTTCACATTTTCCCTTATAACCCCTGAGCTGATGGGCGCTGGCAAACCCCGTTTCAATTGTTAATTCATACATCTGCATACCTCCGGACAACTAGGTGGACTTTTTGAATGTTGAGATGTAAGGCAGGTTCCTGAACTTATTATCATAATCCAGCCCGTAACCGACCACGAATTCATTCGGTATCTCAAAACCGATATAATCAAGCGGGACATCGACCTGTCTTCTCCCCTTTTTGTCGAGAAACGTGCATATTCTGAGGCTTTTTGGACCTTTTTGCAGGAGTCTTTCCCTTATATAATTCAGGGTAATTCCGGTGTCTACGATATCTTCTATCAGGAGGACGTCCTTGCCTGCTATCTCTTCCCTGATGTCGTAATGCACCTTGATTTCCCCTGAAGTATCGGATTTGAGGTAACTCGAAGCGATCAGGAAATCAATACTGAGCGGTACCCTTATCAGTCTGACGAGATCGCTGAAAAATATGAATGCGCCTTTCAGAATTCCTATCGCAAGCAGATTCTTCCCTTCATAATCCCCTGAGATCCTGTCCGCAAGTTCGCGGTTTTTGTTTTGTATCTGCTCGACAGTAAGAAAAGGTCTTCCGACTACCATGCGTTCCTCCTGAAAGTTGATCTATGTAGAAATCTCTTTATATTAACGATAGTCTTAATTATTCTCAACAAAAAATATGAATTTTCCTCTAAATATGCTCCTGTAGTCTGCAACTTACTGATACTGCTTCGGAAATATTATTTTACGCAGGGCGGCCCTGGACATGATCTTTTTAAAGAAAGACGGTAATTTTGACTTGCCAGAGGTTCGTTATACTTTAATCTTTCAGAAAGGGTATAATAAACAACGCGGATTGTTAATAAAGAAATCCGGGATAATATGCTTTAACAAGGAGGAACAGGGTCGCAGAGGCAGCAGTGGAAATAAAACTATCAAAATAAAAAGGAGCTTTAGCATGAACGTTTTGAAAATATCATTGGTTGTTTTTGTCCTCGCATTGACTGTCGCCGGGGGTGTCCTTTCATCCCATGCAGCGGACGCGTTGTCAGGCAAGGTGGTCGAGACCATGGACAGCGGTGGATATACCTATGCCCAGATCGATAATAACGGGTAAAAGACCTGGGTGGCGGTCCCGAAAACAAAAGTTGTCAAGGGCCAGAACATATCTTTTGCTCCTGGAATGGAAATGCAGAATTTCGAGAGCAAGACTCTGAAACGCACATTTGACAGCATCATTTTTTCAGGTGGCGTCCTTGAGCAGACGAAGAAATAAGACTATCAAAATAATAAGGAGTTTAGCATGAACGTTTTTTTGAAAATATCATTGGTTGTTTTTGTCCTCGCATTGATTGTCGCCGGGGGCGTCCTTTCATCTCATGCAGCGGACGCGTTGTCAGGCAAGGTGGTCGAGACCATGGACAGCGGTGGATATACCTACGCCCAGATAGAAAACAACGGGAAAAAGACCTGGGTGGCGGTCCCGAAGACGAAGATTGAAAAGGGACAGGATATATCCTTTGCTCCCGGAGCTGAAATGCCGAATTTCGAAAGCAAGACCCTGAACCGCAAATTTGACAGCATCATATTTTCTGGCGGCGTATTGTCAGGGAAGCAAGGGGAGGTCAAGATGAAATCAGCAGGCAGCACAGGAAGCGCTGTTGCCTCATCTGAGAAGATAAAGGTTGATAAGGCCACAGGACCTGATGCGTATACGGTTGCAGAGATATTTCAAGAACAGCACGAAGCTTGAAGGGAAAAAAGTGGTTGTCAGGGGAAAGGTGGTAAAGGTGGCAGCCGGTATTATGAAAAAGAACTGGGTCCATCTCCAGGACGGGACCGGCGAGACAGGGAGTAATGACCTTGTCTTGACGAGTGATGACCTTCCGAAGGTAGGAGATGTGGTGACTGCCAGCGGCACCCTTTAAACAACAAGGATTTCGGGGGCGGTTACAAATACAACGTAATTATTGAGAAGGCTGATTTCAAGAAATAAATTAGGGTGAGAGCAGTTCTAAACTGGGCTGCTATGATTATTCCCCGTGGCTCTGCCACGGGGAATAAATATGCAAAGAAAGGTCATCCTGCCGTACTCAATGCTCCACCGTCTCTTCTTCGGGGTACTTTTGTAACTTTAAAGCTCTGACAGCTGTAATTCTGAATAATCTTATAAATTGAAACGTATATCATGGAGTCAGTCCTGGTCTGAGATAACGGATATAAAGATTGACTTTCTTACAGAAAACCGCAGAGGTTCATTTTTTTGCAGACGCGAAGAACTTCGAGGTGTTCATCCGGAACTTCGCAACAGTTTGGTTTCTGCAGTTCCGAGATATTTTTCTGAAAACCGCACCGGTAATATACACAAAGCCCTGAAAATTCCTCGAAGGGGGAAAAGCCGCTTTTGTCCGTCTAACTAAGCAGGCGTGGAAACGTGCCAGATCTTTGTGGCACGACGATTGGTACTCTTACGATAGAAAACATGGTTTTATGGTAGAGGGAAATATGAACTTCAGTACAAAATGGCGGATAAGATTCAAGGCGATAATGATGACAACAATGATGGCAATCTTTACACTCTGGGCGAACGTTGCCTGCGCAGGGTTGAATGATGATGTGATTAAAGCTTCCTGGCAGGGTGACCTTGATACGCTTAGGCATTTCATTAACAAGGGAGCCGGCGTAAATGCCAAGAGGGACAACAGTGAAACAACGTTGATTACTGTTTCTATAAAAGAGCCCCCGGAGATTGCTGACGTATTCCTTGCCGCAGGGGCTGGAGTCGGTGACAGAAGTAATAATAGTGAAACCGCGCTGATTAGTTCCTATATAAAAGAGCACCCGAAAATTTTTTATGCGTTGCTTGCAGCAGAGGCGGACGTCAATGCCAAGGGTAACGGCGGTGAACCGGCGTTGATTAAGGCCTCCAGGTATGGCAGCCTGGAGATTGTTCAGGAGTTGCTTGCTGGAGGAGCAGACGTCAATGTCAGGAGTAATAGCGGTGAAACTGCGTTGATTACGGCCTCTATACAGGGCCACCCGAAGATTGTTGATGCGCTGCTTGCCGCGGGTGCGGACGTCAACGCCAGGAGGGATAACAGTGAAACCGTATTGATATTAGCGCTTTGCTCCCGGTTTTATAGCCGGGAGGTTGTTGCTGCGTTGCTTGCTGCAGGAGCTGACGTTAATGCTCAGGCCCGGGAAAGGCTTGGTCAAACCGCACTGATGTGCGCCTCCAGTTACGCGCACCTTGACGTTGTTCAAGTATTGCTTGCGTTCGGTGCTCAAATCAATACCAGCAGGAATGACGGTGAAACCGCATTGATTAGGGCCTCCAGTAATGGCCACTTTGAGATTGTTGCAGGAGTTGCTTGCTGCAGGAGCCGATGTTAGTGCCAGGAGTAATGACAGAGAAACCGCATTGATGGTTGCATCAAATCGCGGGCATAGAGAGATTGTAAAACAACTCATCAAGTCCGGCGCGCAGCAGTGGCACCCGGATAGAAGGATAGAGGGAGCATCGCTGGCAGTAACCAATAAAGAGAAACGATTCAGTAATGGACAAAGATTGACCAGCCAGTAAGTCCCAGCAACAGATATTTTCCCTGTATTTCTGCGTCGTACGGTGTTTGTGAAGGAAGCGGAAGGAGATGAGAGGGAGGTGATACCCCCCTCCCTCACTACTTATAACTTCTGGTACAGCGTTACAAAGAGATCATAGTTGGCAAGACTCGCATCACCTGCCGGGGTCACCAGGAGACCGAAATAATACGCACCGGTGGGAAGGATGGAAACAGGGATTGAGGCTCCTCCGAAGAGACTTTCATTCAACGAGGCGCCTGTTCTCCAGGGCAGGATAGCGGCCGGATCAAAGACCGTTAGCGCGTCGGCTGCTGTGAAGGCATAAATATTGATCGGATCAAAATCCGGCGCAAAGAGAAGCAGATAGAAATCGACCGGCTGGGCGTAGGGTCCGATGTTTGTCTGGATGATCATGAGCCCGTCAGTAATGATCGGGCCAAGACCTATCGGCATAGCCTGCGCCAGGTCAATGCTCGGCATGGGAACATCGATCATTGGATAGGAACTCATAAATTGTCCGGCAGGGACAGGGATCGTCGCTGCAGCCGGTTTGCTGGAAGAATTCCCTGGATACGTTCCGACATCGATTTCCGTCTTGTTGTTGAACCCGTCGCCGTCGGCATCGGCGTCGTCGGCTGCATTGCCTGTAAATGTATGTCCGGCGTTTTTGTATGCAGTACCATAGGGATTTCCGTGACAGATAGTGCATGTGTCACTGTTCAGCGGCGAAGACGGGTAGCGGCTGGTAAAGGCATCTCCATAACTTCGCCGTGCTTCCGCCTGACCGACAGCGAGAAGCAGAGCTAGTCCAAACAGAAGCAGAAGCAGTTTCCTCATTGTTACCTCCTGAAATTTTGATTTATGTATCCTGCCAAAGACAGGTATGCCTCGTTCTCACAGAAAAGGATGTGATTCAGAAACCTCCCCATGAGTACCTTTCAGAATTGGAAAAGCATTGCAATAATTATACCATGCCTGCTGAGACTTTTTGTGCGACATGACCTCTTGTTCCGCCCGAAGCGATTTTGTGAGAGCCCCGCGCAACTGCTGTTTGACTTCATCGCCTCTTGCCAGAATCACGCTTCTCTAGTATGATTTTATCGTGATTGACTCCCGCGCGGCGGAGAATATTAAACAGAGGAGTAGGGCTATTATGGAAGATCTCAAGACATCTGAAACGTGGAGGGTTTTCAGGATCCAATCGGAGCTCGTGGAAGGCTTTGAGGCGCTGCATGATATCGGACCCGCGGTAACGATCTTCGGGAGTTCACGGCTTTTGGAGGGGAACACGTACCATGAAGCTGCTGTTGCCGTGGCAAAGATGCTGGCAGATGATGGTTTTGCTATCATTACCGGGGGAGGCCCCGGTATTATGGAGGGCGCAAACAGAGGGGCGAAAAAAGGCAAGGCGCCTTCCATAGGGCTGAATATTGAAATACCGATGGAGCAGCGCCCGAACAAATACCAGGACATCAACCTTTCCTTCCGCTATTTCTTTATCAGAAAGCTTATGTTCATCAAGTATGCTATGGCCTATATTATTTTCCCCGGCGGGTTCGGCACTATGGATGAACTGTTTGAGGCCCTGACCCTTGCTCAGACCAAGAAGATACAAAATTTCCCGATCATTCTGTACGGCTCGAAATACTGGAATGGACTGAT
Source organism: uncultured Nitrospira sp. (assembly GCA_963746295.1). Lineage (GTDB taxonomy): Bacteria > Nitrospirota > Thermodesulfovibrionia > Thermodesulfovibrionales > UBA6898 > JAOUFP01. The sequence continues at coordinate 35,767 of CAVVAQ010000006.1, forward strand.
AGACTGGATGAAGAACACGCTTGTTTCCAACGGAACTGTCGGAAGAGAAGACTTCGCCTTATTCTCCGTCGTTGATTCCCCGAAGGAGATACGCTTTCTCATCAATGAACACTACCGGGTTTTCGGCGGTGTCAGACCGGAAAACAGGGCGAAAAGACAGGGGAAGGCGTCGGGGAAAAAATAACAGCTTCTGCAGCAGTATGGATACACTCTGTCTTCTTTTCCGCAGGATGATTGACAGGATTTTTGCGGGTGTCTATACTGAACAATGGTTCGGGGTGAACGGCTGTTCAGGTCTGAAAACAAAAGAAAAAATCCTCGGATCCGCCAAGAGAAAAACCGGAAGAAACAGGCAATTGACCGGGCAGCAATTTCAATAAAAGAGTAAATAAGAGTAGAGAATAAAGAATGAGGCGATCATGAAAAATCAGAATTGGCGCAGGGCAGCACGGACTCTTATAAATGGTCTGAATGCAATTACGGGGAAGGGCTTGTTTGCGGGCGTCCTGGTGGTCGGTCTTGTCGGGTCAGGTTTCCTGACCGGCTGTTCAGAGAAAAAATCAGGGCAGCCTGCGACAGCGCCTGCAGCACCGGTCGTTGTTGAGACCGTGGTCCGCCGGAGTGTGCCTGAGCAGCTTCGGGCGATCGGCAATGTCGAGGCTTTTACAACAGTCGGCATCAAGGCACAGGTGAACGGGACCCTGGCCAAAGTTCACTTTACTGAAGGTCAAAATGTGCAAAAGGGGAGCCTGCTCTTTTCCATAGACCCCCGGTCTTTTGAGGCTGCCCTGAAACAGGCTGAGGCTGCTCTGGCCAGAGACAGGGCACAGTTTGAGAACGCGAAAAAGGACGCCGGCCGCTATGCCGAGCTTGTGAAGAAAGGATATGTATCACAGGAGCAGTACGAGCAGTCGAGGACAAACGCCGAGGCCCTTGAATCAGTAGTGCAGGCTGATCTGGCACAGGTCGAAAACGCAAAGCTCCAGCTCGGTTACTCTGTCATTCACGCCCCGGTCAGCGGACGTACCGGCAGCCTGCTCCTTCATGAGGGCAATCTCGTCAAGGCCAATGCTGATACGCCGATGGTGGTCATCCACCAGATACAGCCGGTGAATGTGACGTTTACCGTGCCTGAGAAATTCCTGCCCGCGATCAGGAAATACATGACTGCCGGAAAGCCCGGGGTTGAGGCCTTTCCCTCCGAGGAAGATAAAAGTCCTTCAAGGGGCAGCCTGAATTTTATCGACAATGCTGTGAACATGGCAACCGGCACGATTATGATGAAGGCGTCTTTCCCTAACCAGGACAGCCGTCTCTGGCCCGGTCAGTTTGTGAATGTGGTCATGACCCTTGCGGTAAGGCAGGACGCGACTGTTGTGCCCTCTGCGGCAATCCAGACCGGTCAGCAGGGACAGTTTGTCTTTGTGGTGATCGGGGATACAGCCGAGCTGCGACCGGTAAGCGCGGGTATTGAGTACGAAGGGATGACGGTCATCGAAAAAGGGCTCACTCCGGGTGAGCAGGTGGTTACCGATGGACAGATCCGACTGCGGCCCGGGGCAAAGATTCTGATCCGTCAGCCGGACCAAAAGGCAGCGACACAACAGGCAGGGGCTCAGCCGTCGCCTCCCTCCGGACCTCAGCAGACAGGGAAGAGCAAATAATGAATATTTCAGATGTCTTTATTAAACGGCCGATCATGACCTCTCTGGTCATGCTGGCGGTCATGATCCTCGGGATCTTCGCCTACCGGCTGCTGCCGGTTAATGATCTGCCGAACATCGACTTTCCCACTATTCAGGTGCGGGCTGATCTGCCCGGCGCCAACCCGGAGACCATGGCCTCCGCGGTCGCCACCCCGCTGGAGAGGCAGTTCTCGACCATTGCCGGTCTCGACTCCATGAGCTCTACCAACGGACAGGGAATCTCGGTCATTGTCCTCAAGTTCGTCCTCGAAAAAGACATCGACGCAGCTGCACAGGACGTGCAGTCGGCCATATCCAAGGCAGCCCGCCAGCTTCCGCCGGACATGCCGACCCCGCCGTCATACCAGAAGGTGAATCCGGCCGACCAACCGGTGCTCTATCTCGCGCTCAACTCAGCCACCCTGCCGCTGTCGGAAGTCACCGAGTTCGCCGACACCATCATCGCCCCCAGAATCTCGATGATAAACGGGGTGGCGCAGGTCCAGGTATACGGTTCGCAAAAATATGCGGTGCGGGTGAGCCTCGATCCCCAGGCCCTGGCCAGCCGCAAGATCGGCCTTGACGAGGTTGCAACTGCTCTGGAAAAATGGAACGTCAACATCCCCACCGGCGACCTGCAGGGCAACCGGCAGGCCTTCACCATCCTGGCAACCGGCCAGCTTTACAATGCCGCGGCCTTCAGGCCGTTGATTGTCGCCTGGCGCGGTGGAGCGCCGGTCCGGCTCCAGGATATCGCCCAGGTGTCCGACAGCGTAGAAAACGACAAGGTGGCTGCCTGGTTCAATACCAAGGGGAAATCGACCCGGGCCATTGTCATGGCTGTCCAGCGCCAGCCAGGCACCAACACGATCGAGGTGGTGGACAGCATCAAGAAGCAGATCCCGGGCTTCCGCAGCCAGTTACCCGGCTCGGTCACCCTGAACATCCTCTTCGACCGGACTGAAGTCATCCGCGAGTCTGTGGCCGACGTCAAGTTCACCCTGGTGCTCACGATCGGCCTGGTCATCATGGTGATCTTCCTCTTCCTGCGCAACGTCTCCGCCACCATCATCCCGAGCCTGGCGCTGCCTCTCTCCATCATCGGCACCTTTGCGGCCATGTATGGCTTCGGTTTCTCGATCAACAACATAACGCTCATGGCCCTGACCCTGTCTGTCGGTTTCGTCGTTGACGACGCCATCGTCATGCTGGAGAACATCGTCCGGCACATGGAGCATGGCGAAAAGCCGATGGAAGCCGCGTTGCGTGGCTCAAAGGAGATCGGTTTTACCATCCTCTCCATGACCATCTCTCTGGTGGCGGTCTTCATCCCGGTGCTGTTCATGGCCGGAATGCTCGGCCGGATGCTGCACGAGTTTGCGGTCACCATAACCGTCTCGATTTTGATCTCCGGGATCGTGTCGTTGACCCTGACTCCCATGCTCTGCAGCCGCTTCCTGAAGCCGCCGACGGAAGTGCACCACGGCCGGCTCTACAACTTCATGGAGCGTTTTTTCAACGGGATGCTCCAGCTCTACGAAACAAGCCTCAAACGGGTGCTTACGTTCCGCCGCACTACCGTGGTGCTGACCCTGCTTATGACCGTTGTCACGGTCTGGGTATTTACGAAGATACCCATGGGACTGCTCCCTTCCGACGACATCGGCGCCATCAACGCCACTACCGAAGGGGTCCAGGGGATATCGTTCGAAGAACTGAAACGCCAGCAGCAGAAGTTGGTGGATATCATGCTTCAGGAACCGAATATCGAGGCATTCATGTCGTCAGTGGGTGCCACAGGGAGCCGGGTCGGCGGCAACAGCGGCTCAATGTTCATCAAATTGAAGCCACGCCGCGAGCGCACCCTCAATGCCGACCAGATCATCCAGAAGCTGCGGCCCAAGGTGATGGAGGTCCCCGGCATCATGATGTTCATGCAGAACCCTCCCCCCATCAGGCTTGAGGCGACCCAGACCAAGGCGCAGTATCAGTTTGTACTGCAGAGTCCGGAAACGGATGAACTCTACAAGGCTGCCGCTGCCTTCGAGATGAAGCTGCGTGGCATGCCGCTGCTGCAGGATGTGACCTCTGACCTGCAGATGAAAAACCCGCAGATCAACCTGGACATCGACCGCAACCGGGCAGCAAGCCTCGGCATCACTGCCGAGCAGATCGAAAATACCCTCTACTCAGCCTATGGCTCACGTCAGGCTACCACGATCTACTCCCCCACCAATCAGTACAAGGTGATCATGGAACTGGAGTCAAAGTACCAGATGGATCCTGCTGCCTTGGGGCTTCTCTATGTCCGCTCAAGCGCCGGGGAATTGGTGCCGCTGTCGTCAATCGTCACCATGAAAAAGGGGCTGGGGCCGCTATCAGTCAACCATCTCGGCCAGATCACTTCAGTGACCATATCCTTCAACCTCAAGCCCGGAACGCCGCTTGGTGACGCGGTTACCGCAATAGAAAAGGAGGCAAGGAGCCTGCCGTCTGCCATAACCACGGGGTTCCAGGGGACGGCCCAGGTTTATCAGGCCTCCACCAAGGGTCTGGCCCTGCTGCTGCTCCTGGCAATTGTCGTTATTTATATTGTGCTGGGGATTCTTTACGAAAGCTACATTCACCCGGTGACGATCCTCTCCGGCCTGCCTTCAGCCGGCTTGGGGGCGGTGCTCACCCTGATGATTTTCGGCAAGGACCTCAACCTCTATTCCTTTGTCGGCATCATCATGCTGGTGGGGATTGTCAAGAAGAACGCGATCATGATGATCGACTTTGCCCTGGAAGCGGAACGGAACCAGGGACTGACCCCGATGGAGGCTATATATCAGGGGGCGATTGTCCGTTTCCGGCCGATCATGATGACCACCATGGCGGCCCTGATGGGGACGCTTCCCATCGCGCTCGGTTTCGGTGCCGGAGCCGAGTCACGCCGGCCACTTGGACTGGCGGTGGTCGGCGGCTTACTGGTCTCACAGCTCCTGACCCTGTTCATAACCCCGGTGATTTATTACTACTTTGACCGTATGCAGGGGCTGGCGAAGGAACGGCTGCGACGCCTCAGGGGAAAGGATATACCGGTTCAGGAAAAATTAGGGTAAAATATTTATAAACTATGTTCAGACATAAAAGCGTTATTCCTGCCTCAGCCTCAGTTGATCTACCGGGCGAAAGGCAGAAATCCGGCGTTTTTCTTGTTTCTGCTTCCCTGTTTTAACGGGGACAGAGCCCAAAAGTGTGGAGGATTTTTTGTCATGAAAAGACTTTTTTTGTTGCTCGCAGTTCTCAGCATAGCCTTTCCTGTTACCGGTACTGCCGAGGAGGTCATTCAGAAGGGAGAGTTCCTCACTGTTGAGCGGTGTGTAGAGATCGCCCTGAAAAAGCATCCGAGCATCCTTGCGGCCCGCAGTAACATTGATCTGTATTATGCGAGAAAGGGCCAGGCAGAGGCAGGATACTACCCAAAGGTTGACGCAGAGGCAGGGTATTCACGTTTCAAGCCTTCAACGGTCTCAACAGGAACCGGGACAGTAGGAGTTTCAAACAGGGTTTTGTCTTCGCACTCCTTTGATCAGTATTCATCGGGCATCTCGGCGAACCAGACGATCTTTGACTTCTGGAAGACAGGGACTCAGGTGAATATCTCGAAACTCAACATAGATTCGTCGAAAGAGGACCTGAGGATTACCGAAGAGCAGGTGATCTTAAACGTGAAGCAGGCCTATTACGCTTTGCTGGAGGCACAGCGTAACCTCGAAGTGGCAGTCGAGACGGTAAAGCAGTTCCGGGAACATCTGGAGCAGGCGAAGGCATTTTACGAGGTGGGGACCAAACCGAAATTTGACGTGACTAACGCAGAGGTTGATCTGGGGAATGCCCGGTTAAATCTCATCAGGGCAGAAAACAGCCTGAAGATAGCAAAGGTGATACTCAATAACGAACTGGGTGTTCCCGATCCGCCGGAATATGAGATCGAAGACAACCTTTCGTTCGTGAAATACAGGATCGGGCTTCAGGAGGCTATAGACAAGGCATATGAAAACCGGCCTGAACTAAAGTCAATAGCCTTCAAGAAGAAGGCAGCCGAGGAATCGGTGAGTCTCGCAAGGAAGGGGTATTTCCCTGTGCTGTACGGTAATGCCTCCTATTCATGGGCCGGGGATCAGTTTGCTGTAAATGAAGGAGGGTGGAGCACGGGATTGTCTCTTTCGATTCCCCTGTTCAGTGGTTTTTCGACAAAGGCCCAGATCTCAGAGGCGAGGGCGAGCCTGTTTGTATTGACGTCGAATGAAGAGGAACTCCGGCAGAACGTTCTCCTCGAGGTTCAACAGGCATTTCTGAACCTTATTGACTTGGAAGAGGGAATACCTGTTGCTGAACTGACGGTGAAGCAGGCGCAGGAGAACGTCGAAATCGCCAACGGCAGATACGGGGCAGGCGTCGGCAATCCCATTGAGGTGACTGATGCCAATGTTGGCTTGAGCAGCGCCAGGGTTAGCCTGAACCGGCTTTTGTATAATTACAAGATCGTTGTTGCGAGTATCGAAAAGGCGATGGGCGTATACGGAAGAGGATTCTGACAATACAGCAGAAAAACAATTGAAGAAAAATCATTGCAATAACTAACGGATACAGACTGCATAATTTGAGAAAAGATCTGTGAAAGAAAAAAACAGGACAAAAGAGGAGCTCATAAGGGAATCGGAAGCATTGAAGAGGCGCGTTCGCGAACTCGAAGATGAACAGGTTTTGTGCACCCGTACGGAAAAGGAACTCGAAAAGGTCGCGCGTGCCCTGAAGGCGCTCAGCAGCTGCAACCATATTATGATACGGGCAAAAAAACTCTCCGGGTTCCTGCGCGAGGTCTGTTTCAATATCGTCGAAAACGGAGGATATCGTCTGGCATGGATAGGATTTGCGGAGCAGGACGACCAAAAAACCGTGCGTCCGGCGGCACAGTATGGCTATGAGGACGGATATCTTGAGAAGGTCAACATCACCTGGGCTGACACTGAACGGGGAAGAGGGCCGACAGGAACCGCTATCAGGACAGGCAAGCCTGTGATTGTCCAGAATATCCATACTGATCCGGGTTATACTCCCTGGCGTGCTGAAGCCTCAAAGCGCGGATATGCTGCTTCAATAGCCCTTCCCCTGAGCAGGGAAGACAGGATAGTGGGCTCTCTGAATATCTATGCTGCCGAATCTGATGCATTTGATGAAGAGGAGGTGAACCTCCTCACTGAACTGGCGGATGATATCAGATATGGAATGGAGGCGCTCGAAATGAGGTCGAAGCGTGAGCAGGCTGAGGCAGACCTCAAGGAAAGTCTGGAAAAGCTGAAAAAAGCCCTGGACGGAACAGTCTATGCCCTCACCGAGATATTACAGCGGAGAGATCCCTATACAGCAGGACATCAGGTGAGGGTCGCCCAACTGGCCTGCGCCATCGCCGGTGAGATGGGACTCTCCGAGGACCTGATCGAGGGGATTCGTATCGCCGGATTGCTGCATGATATCGGCAAGATATCAGTGCCCTCCGAGATACTTGCCAGATCAGGCAATATAACCAACCTTGAGAGCGATATCATTGCAACGCATGCGCAGGTCGGCTATGAAATATTAAAGACGATAGAGTTTCCCTGGCCGGTGCTGGAAGCAGTCCTGCAGCACCAGGAGAGGCTTGACGGCTCCGGATATCCTGCCGGGTTGTCAGGAGAGAAGATAATCCTTGAGGCACGCGTGCTCGCAGTGGCTGATGTTGTCGAGGCGATGTCTTCGCACCGGCCGTACCGGCCGACACTCGGGATGGATAAGGCTTTACTCGAAATCACGAAAAACAGAGGCATTCGCTATGATGCCGATGTGGTGGATGCCTGCCTGCGGCTTATTAATGAGAAGGGTTATAAGTTTAAATAGCTGGTCTTTTTTCTCTCTGTAATTCTTGTCTGATACGCATTGTATGAAGTGATCTGACAGAAATCCCCTCTGAGCAGTTTTTTTCAGGCAAATATTCTGTCCGGATGTTTGCAGACGGGATCAACGACCTTTATTTTTTCCTCCCCACACAGAATATCGCGATATCCCTGATTCGTCTCATGCTTAAGATATCTATATTATTTTTTTGGAGCTCTGTTTTAAATTCTTCATAATCGAACTCGCCGCCTTCAGGGTGGGCGGTAAGGCTCCTGACAAGAAAATTTTTCAAAAAAGGCCGAAACGGTTCTTCGAAGAATAATTCCCCACCGTGCTTCAGGACCCTCGAAATCTCCCTGACGGCCTTTTTCCAGTCCTCCATATGGTGCAGAACTCCGAATGAAAAGACAGCGTCAAACGTCTCATCAGGCTCATCCAGCGTCATAGCGTCCTCAAGTCTGAACTCTATTTTGTCCTTGTACTCCGGCCTGAGATTGTCTCTGGCGCTTTCGATCTGATCCGGGTCAATATCCGTTGCGATTACCTTCTGTGCGCCAAACTGTTCAGCTATCACCTGAGCGCCTATACCTGCGCCACATCCTATCTCAAGGCAGAGCGGATAATCCTTCTGACTTCCCATCTTCTTCAGGGCGGGACCTTCTACATGTCTCTGAATATAAGCCCTGACAGGGTTGTTGGTTATCAGCTTCTCAAATAAATTAAGTTTCACCCGGCATCTCTTTCCAGATTCATCTCCCGACAATATACAGCGCAAGAAAGTGCTTTCAGCTGTTTTTAAGAAAATACTACCACTTTACGTCTGCTCTAACAATAACTTAGATGATGTCTGGAATGAAAATGACCAGTTTCAGGTTAAAAATCAGCTTTAAAGGGTGTACAAAATAAAACATATTGCTAACATATTATTATATTTGAATTTTATCTTCTAAATTGTTAAAGTGTTACTATAACTATGATGACCACGTTTTTCAGGAAAAATCAACATAAGGTAAAGAAGGGCATGCTCAGGGGTGTCTACGAAGAAAACCTGAAAATCGTAGGAAAGGGTGGCGCGCAAATCGCAAGAACACATTATTTTTTTCTTAAAAAAATAAGTCTGATCGTTATTCTCGCGGTCACCGCTGTATTGTTGCATGGAATATTTTTCGATAATACATTTTTGGCTGAAAAAGAGTTGACCGCGAGCCTCATTTCCCAAAATATGCCTTCTATTCCCTCCATTCCTGCCAGGCCTGATGTGCCTGCTGAGAAAGCCCTTCCTGCCTCCTCGGATTATCAGGCACTGATAAATAGTCAGGGGATGCCTCTAAGCCGTATGTTCGGACTGGGCGTAAAGACGATCATGATAGACGCAGGACACGGAGGCAGTGATTCAGGGACCATAGGCAAGATGGGTACACAGGAAAAAGATATCACGCTCGATATAGCGAAGAGATTAAAGGAGCGTCTCCTGAAAGCCGGACGCTACCGCGTGCTGATGACCAGGGAAGATGATGTTGCAGTGCCGCTTAACAAAAGGGTGGAAATTGCGCGTGCAGCCAAGGCCGACCTGTTTATCTCCGTGCATCTCAACTACCTGCCCTCCAAGCCCATCAATATGATCGAAACCTATTATTTTGGACCTACCGCTGACGCGAAAGACAGAAAACTCGCTGAGCAGGAAAATGCCGGATCAGAATATGCGCTGAGTGATTTCAAGGAAATGATCGAGAAACTCGGAGAGACTATGAAACTTCAGGAATCAAGGGAGTTCGCGACTTCTATTCAGAAAAACCTTTTCGTAAACAGCAGGATGCATAATGGCAATGTGTATGACTTCGGTATAAAGAGGGCGCCGTTTGTTGTCCTCCTCGGAGTGGACGTGCCTGCGGTCCTTGCAGAGGTTTCGTGTCTCAGCAACAGCCAGGAGGAGAAAGAACTCAGCATCGTTGCCCATCGGGAGAACATAGCGCGATATCTGGAAGCCGGCGTAATGGACTATCTAAATAAAGGAGATCTGAACTATGACGCAAAAAGATGAACAGAAGCAGAGCAGGAGTTTGTTTGTTGGTATTGATCTCGGCACCTCTAGGAGCGCGATCTCCGCAGGAAATAATACGCGTGATTGGATAGAGAGTTACGTGGGCTGGCCCAAGGACTTCATCGCCCAGCAGGTAGTCGGCAAGTCCGTGCTTTTTGGTTCAGAGGCGCTTCAGAACAGGCTTTCCCTTGATCTCTGCAGGCCGCTTGAGCGCGGGATAATCAAGGCCGGAATAGAGAGAAGTGACGAAGCCGTCAAGGAGATCATCAGACACCTGATCGGGCTTGCGCAGCCCGGCTCTGACCAGAAAATATACGCGGTGGTTGGAGTGCCTGCCGACTCTCTCAAGGTAAACAAGCTTGCCATCAGATCAGCTGTCTCGGAAAATGTTCATTCGTTGATGGTGGTTTCAGAACCGTTCGCAGTAGCGTATGGTATGAACCTGCTGAATAACGCTCTCGTTATAGATATCGGCGCAGGGACGACTGATTTCTGCATTATGCACGGCACCATCCCTTCCGAGGAAGACCAGAAGACAATACTGACCGCAGGCGACTATATCGATGAACAGCTTTTCAGTTATCTGAGCGAGAAATACCCCAACTCGAAGTTCAACAAGAACATGGTGAGGCAATTCAAAGAGCAGTACAGTTTTGTCAGGGAGGTGCAGGAAGATATTCGTGTTGAGATTCCTGTTGACGGCAAGCCGGTGATGCACGATATCAAGAATGAGATACGGCGCGCCTGTGAGAGCATACTCCCTGCCCTGGTTGAGACGACGACGGAGATGATCGCGCGGTTTGATCCCGAGTTTCAGATCAAGATAAAAAACAACATTGTGCTTGCCGGCGGAGGAAGTCTTATCAGGGGCATAGGCGTATATCTGCATGACGCACTGAAGGAATACGGTCCCTGTAAAGTGACCTGTGTTTCCGACCCGTTGTTTGCAGGGGCGGACGGCGCGCTGAAGCTCGCGCAGGACATGCCTGAAAAATACTGGGAACAGCTCTAATCCGGAACGAGCAGACTTTATTAAGGAGAGAGATACCATGACCGATCAAACCGTACTTGTAGTTGACGCAGACCACGAGACCCAGGAGACGATGGTTTCAACGCTTGAGTCCGAAGGATATCTTGTCTTTACCGCCTCAGGCCGTGATGTCAGCACGGGCCTGGCGGAAAAGATAAGTCCTGCCCTTATCTTTCTTCAGCCCGCCGCGATCAGCGTAGAAGGGTTTGCAACATGCAAGGCGATCCATAATTCTCCAAAATTCAGGAAAATACCGATTATTCTGCTGGCTTCACTCAAAGGTCCGCTCGATCCCCGCTACGTCAGTTTTTATGGCGTTGTCGATTATCTGAGACTGCCGCTGGATCCTGATGAGGTCTCGAACAAAACCTCGAAAATCCTTGCTGGCAGCTCGCGTGATTTTGATGCTCTCGGCGATGATTTCAACCTCGCCGCAGCGGAGAACATACCTTCTGAGGATGCGATCCGGGAGGAGCCCCGTGTATCAGGTCCCGGTTATAAAATGAGTTCTCAGGACATTCAGCCCCCTGAAGATGAATTTGCTCTGCAGGAGGATGAAGTGCCTGTTCAGGACGAGAAGAAAATCAGTCGAGCTAAAGGACAGATATTTGACACAGAGAGCGACGAAGTGTCTGATATCGGTCAACCCAACGAAGATTACCGGTATCATGAAGCGCATGAGCGTATAAAAGAGAGCTTTTATAATAAGGGCGCCCGAAAAAGGTCTGTTAAAACGGGCATCTTAATTCCGGTTGTTATTGTTGCGGCTGTACTCGCGGTTATTCTGGGAGGTTTTACGGCATATAAGTTCTTTATGTCTTCTCCTAAAGTCACCGCCCCTGTTGCGGCATCACGGCCACAGCCGCTCCCTCAGAAACAGTCCGAACTCCCCCCCCTCCAGCAGGATACCCAAAAGCAGGTGCAGACCGCGGTAAAGACCTTGCCGGCTGAAACGAAGGAGGTGCCGGTCAAGGAAGCTCCGGTGGCACCAGATAGCAAGAAGGGAACTCCGGTCGTGCCTGAAAAGAAATCGGATGGACAGACCGTTTTTTTCCGTGCAGTTGGGGGCATTCAAAAATGAAGCTGCTGCTGCTGCGCTTGTGAAGAAATATGTGGGGAAGGGGTATGAAGCCTATACGCTCAGGGGTGAAACCAAAGATAAGGGAACACTTTACCGGGTTTTGGTCGGTACCTTTAATAACAGGAAAGAGGCCTTACAGCTTGCTGCCCAGATTTCAGGAAAAGAAAAAGTGCAGACAACAGTTTTCAGCGGAGGGAAGAAGTAGAGATATCCCTGCCACAAAGAGCAGGGATATCAATTGAAATCAGCGAATAGCGGCCTCTTGAACTGAGCGTTATTTTTTTAAGCAGACCGTAGTCGTTTATTCCGTACTGTAATGCCGGCCCCTCTTTTCAGGAAATTTTTTCAAAGGCGTCTTTCGGTGCGTTGCATACAGGGCAGGCCCAGTCATCAGGAAGCTGTTCAAAGGGAACTCCTTCCTTGGTTTCGTCGTATTCATATCCGCAAATGGTGCATCTCCACATGTAAAATACCTCCTCATTGGATTTTATGGTGTAATTGCAGCTCTATAATACCTTTTTTCGTAATCGAATGGAATACTGAAACAAGAATACCGAGAGCGTGAGATGTCTGCTGCCGGTGCCGGAAGCCTACCCTATAGCCTCCATAGGCTTACCACAGCATACGAGGGTGCCTGCGCCAGCCTTTGTTACCTCCACTTCGTTTCCGCAGATATTGCATCTGTACTTCTGTCCTTCTTTTGTCATTTTTGTCCTCCTTGTCCGGGTCCTCAAATAAGATTTTTTCCTTCATCGCATAAAAGGCTTTTCCCAAATTCCACTAAATAAACTAAGTTAATTATTAAAATATAAAATATATTTGTCAAGCGAGAGCTCAAAAAATGTCTTTTTAGCTGACGTTCAATACGTGATGATTTTCTCATGAAAATAGCTTGACAATGGGTTTTAATCAGGATAAAATGAGTCTCGTATATGGAGATCACCCGTGAGACTGATTATGCGATAAGGTGTGTGCTCTATCTCGCAAGAGGGAAAGGGAAAGTCATTATGATCGATGAGATCTCAAGGAATATGGCGATCCCCAAAAGCTTCCTTGCCAAAATCCTCCAGAAACTGACAAAAGGAAATATTGTTACCTCATTCCGCGGAGTCAGGGGAGGTTTTCAGTTCAACAGAAGGCCGGAGGAAGTTTCGCTCCTGGACATTATAGAAATCATAGAGGGTCCTGTGGCGATGAATGCCTGTGCGCTCGAGGAAAAAGCCTGCAGCTTCAGTTCCACCTGTACGGTGCATCCGGTATGGACAGAACTGAGGAAGATCGTTGAAACGTATCTGAGAAATGCTGACATCGGGAAATTGCTCTAGCTGCCATCAGCACAGTTGCCGGTTAAGACTGATGCAGGAGGGATTTTTTTTCAGGAGTTAAAAACAGGGAGGAGGAAAAAACAATGAGTGATTATCAGTATGATAATCAGACGGTCAGGGGATTTATCATCTCCTCAATCTTCTGGGGTGTGGTCGGTATTCTGATAGGGCTCTGGATATCTGTCCAGATGTGGAAGCCTGAACTGAATTTCCCCCCGTTTTTCACCTTCGGAAGGCTGAGAGTAGTGCACACAAACGGTCTGGCCTTCGGGCTGGGGATAGGGGCCATCTTCGGCATTTCGTATTATATCGTGATGAGACTTACGAAGAGGCCGCTTCTTTTTCCTAAACTCGCACGCTTTCATCTCTATCTGTTCAATGCAGCGATAACACTGGCGGCACTGAGTCTGTTTGCCGGCATGAACCAGTCTCTGGAATACGCGGAGCTGGAATGGCCTCTTGATATCGGAGTGGTCATCCTCTGGGTCATTTTTGCAGTCAATGTCTTCGGCACGATCATGAAGCGGAAAGAGGAACAGATGTATATCTCCCTCTGGTATATTATCGCGACTGTTATCGCGGTGGCAGTGCTGTATATTGTTAATAACCTCTCTGTGCCTGCCGGACTGTTCAAGTCCTATCACCTGTTTGCAGGGGTGAACAGCGCCAATGTAGAGTGGTGGTACGGACATAATGCTGTCGGCTTTATCTTTACGACACCGATACTCGCAATGTTCTATTATTTTCTTCCGAAATCTACCGGGATACCGATCTACAGCCACCGTCTCTCGATTATTGCCTTCTGGTCGCTCGTGTTCGCTTATTTATGGACCGGCGCCCACCATCTCGTCTATACGCCGCTCCCGGACTGGATACAGACGCTCGGTATCGTCTTTACTATCTTTCTGATCGCCCCTTCGTGGGGGTCTGTGGTGAACGGGTATTATACGGTCGGTTCTGACTGGTCTAAAATGAATACCCAGTACCTTACCAAGTTCTTTATACTCGGAATTACCTTCTATGGTCTCCAGACCGTCCAGGGGCCGACACAGGGGCTGAGGGTGGTGAGCCAGCTTATCCACTACACGGATTGGGTACCCGGACATGTGCATATGGGTACGATGGGCTGGGTGACGATGACCACCGCTGCCGCGATCTACTATATTATTCCAAAAACATACAATACCGATATATATAGCGTCAAAATCGCGAATACACATTTCTGGCTGGTGCTGATCGGACAACTCATGTTTTCGATTACCATGTGGATTACCGGCATCCAGCAGGGCGCGCTCTGGAAGGCTGTAAACCCTGACGGCAGCCTCAAGTACACCTTTATGGAAGGCCTGGCCAAAAACTATCCGTTCTGGCATATGAGGACCCTCGCCGGAATCATCTTTACTGTCGGCATGCTCTTCTTCATCTATAACATATACATGACGATCCGCAAGGGCAAGACCCTCGCGGCTTCGAAAGCTTAGGGGGTGCAGGATGGCCGCTGATATCTATAAAAAACCGATACTGTTTTCCGTCATCGCCACGGTTGTTATCCTCATCGGGACTGTTGTTACCATGTTCTATCCCATGATGACTGCCGAGATGCATCCGAAGCTCGAAAACCTGAAACCCTACACAGCGTTGCAGCTTGCCGGGAAAGACATCTATCAGAGGGAAGGGTGCAACAACTGTCATACCCAGACCGTCAGACCCCTCAAGACAGAGGTGATGCGATATGGAGAATATTCGAAGGCAGGCGAGTTCGCTTACGACCGGCCGTTTCTCTGGGGGTCCAAGAGGACCGGGCCTGACCTTGCGCGGATAGGAGGAAAATATCCTGATGCCTGGCATTACCAGCATTTTGAAAACCCCCAGGCTTTTTTTCCCAAGTCGAATATGCCTGCATATGGATGGTTAAAAGAGTACAGACTGGATGGCGCTGAAGTTGAGTCGCATATGAAGGCGCTGGACTTGCCTTACACTCCGGATGATATTGCCGGCCTTGCAGGCAAGACCGAACTCGACGCCCTTGTTGCCTATATGCAGGTGATCGGCACAGCGGTAAAGAAGGCTGCGCCTCCGGTGGCGGCTGAGGTAGGGGAGATGAACCGGAAAATCCTTTTGAAGACAATCCCCAGGCGATCCAGACGGAAAAGAAATCTATGATCACAATTGCGCGGCCTGTCATGGTGAGCATGGCAAGGGCGGAATTGGACCAAGCCTTATAGACGAATGTTTCTGTAGCAAAGGGCGATTCGGATGAGACGCTTGGGATTACCAACAATGGCAGTGAGGCTGGATAGTCGAAGGCGGCACCGGCGGAGGCATGCCGCCGTTCGGGGCCTCGCTTGACAAAAACAGGATATGGGCTCTGGTCACCTATATCGATCATTGGAAGATAAACAGTAAGGAGGGAACATTATGGCTGAAGAACTTGATAATATGGAGGAGTTTGAAGCGAAAGAGACCGCGCATAAATTACCGCTCGGCTGGCTGATTCTCTTCTGGGGCCTGATCATTTGGGGTGTCTATTATTTCGTCTCCTATTCGCCTGCCATCAGCGGATGGTCCCAGTCAAAGGCCTATGAGGAATCTGTGAAAAAGTAAGAAACCAGTGTCCAGTGTCAGTGACAGGGCGTTAGGGTAAAAGGATGTATTCCGGCGCCTGTCACTGACACTGACATGAAAACCGGAGGTTTACTCTATGGATATCTCAATACTTGTGACTATCGCCTTTACCGTAATCCCGACATTCGCCATCATCGTCCTCTATCTCATGATGCGCGGTCAGAAGAAATAATGAGTGTGCAGTCAGTTGCTTATTTTCTCTTCGGCCTTTCGCTTGTGGTGCTCTTCGGGATAATAATCAGATTTTATTATTCCGGGAAAAGGCATAAGAAAGTCGAAGAGGCAAAATACCGAATGTTTGACGATGAGGATTAGAAAGGTACGACCCTTCCGGCGTCTGCTGGAGGTGCTGCAGGCGCTCGTTATTAGCCGGGGTCCCTTTCCTCACCGTAAAAGGTGAGAGCGCCTTCAGGTTTGATCTCCCTTCCCTGAGACTCCATTTTTTCGGGACAAGCCTCTGGATGAATGAATTCTTTCTTGTGCTTGTCGCACTGATCTTTCTGACCTTTCTCATTGTTTTGATGACCGTGATGTTCGGCAGGGTCTGGTGCGGCTGGTTCTGTCCGCAGACCGTGCTCACGGATTTTACGGGGTTTTTTGCTAAGGCGCATCTGAAGGGGCCTGTTTCAGCGATTGCTTCGTATCTAACTGTTTTTTTCGTGAGTCTGACAGTCGCGGCAACGCTTCTCTGGTATTTTGTTTCTCCCTATGAGTTCTTCGGACGTCTCTTTGCCGGCAGCCTCGGGCCTGTTATTACCGCCTTCTGGGCAGTGATGACAGTGACCATTTTTATCGACCTTGCCTTTATCAGGCAGAGGTTCTGCGCTACGGTCTGCCCATACGCAAAAATGCAGGGCGTGCTCTTCGATAAGGAGACCCTTATTATCGGCTTTGGCCCGGACCGAAAAGATGAGTGCATGAATTGCAGGGCCTGCGTGAAGATCTGCCCGGTGGATATTGACATCAGGGAAGGTCTGAATGCGGCATGTATACATTGTGCCGAATGTGTCGATGCCTGCGCTGAAATGATGGGGCGCAAACAGAAGAAATCCCTGATAAACTATGCGTTCGGACTCCCCGGCAGCAGGCCGGTTTTACTCAGGCAGAATGTCATGGTCATCGGCCTGTTCACCCTGGTATTTTTTGTTTTTCTGCTCTATCTTTCCTTTACACGGGACCGGATTGATATGACTGTCCTCCCCAATTTTGATTTTCCGCCGCGGATCACGACTGACGGAAAGCCCGTCAATTCCTATCTCCTTTCTTTCGAAAACAGGGGCAAAACCGACAGCACGCTCAGGCTCAGGGCAGAACATACAGCGGGTGAGCTTCGGATAATTCCGGAGGTCATCCAGCTCAGGGCGGGTGAATACAGGAAAATCCCTGCATATGTTACTGCCTCGGGGTTTGAAGACAAAAGGGGAATGCAGGATATACTGATACATATTGAAACAGCAGCGCCTGACCGTATTACGATAAGGGAACATGCGAACTTTATCATCCCGGAGAGATAAATGAAGTTCCTTATTATTCTGGTGGTCATCATCGGCCTTTCAGCCGTATTCGGCGCGATCATTGTCGGGAAAAACAGTTTTGAAGGCATTGTGGCAGAGAAGCCTTATGACTACGGGCTGCTCTGGGACAAGGAACAAAAGGCCAGGGCGGACTCGGGCTTACATACGGAAATAATGAATAAAACATTCCGGGCTGGAGAGAACAGGCTGATCATCAAACTGCTCGACAGGGAGAGGAACGTAATGAAAGGAGCGGCCCTTACGGTCCTTGTCAGCAGACCATCGACAACAGTCTACGATAGAAGATATGATGCCCTGCCTTCATCGGACAATCTTTATTATTCCACAGTGTATCTCCCTTTGTACGGCCACTGGGACGTAAAACTGCAGGTTTCAGGGGGCCGGAGTACCGTGACCTTTGAGCATAAAATCTATGCGATGGAATGAGCAAACAATGCGAATCTCTTTTTGGTTGATACCCTGTCTTTCTCTCCTCCTTCTCGCCAGTTGCGACACTGACCGCGAAAGAATAAAAACCGACTGCGCGCTTCAGGAAGTCCAGTGCGTAAAGGATGTCGGAAAAGACGGGATTACAGCGGCCTTCGATATCGGGCCGAAGCCGGTAAAGACGATGACGCGGCTCGCCTTCAGGGCAGATATAAGAAAAATGGGCAAACCAGTGACCGATGCTGCGGTTGTTCTTTCATTTACGATGCCCGGCATGTACATGGGCGATAACCGGTATCTCCTCGAACATAAGGGCAAAGGAAGATATGAAGCTAACGGGGTCATCATCCGGTGTCCGAGCGGGAGAAAGGTCTGGCAGGCGGAACTGGGCATCAGGCTGCCGGAGAAAGGTCCTGAAGAGACCGTGTTTGCGCGTTATATTTTCGAGGTGGGGAACTGATGGAAGCCGGTTATGTCCTCGCATTCACAACCGGATTGTTCGGAGGGTTCGGACATTGCATCGGCATGTGCGGACCGTTGGTCGTTTCCTATACGTTTCACGCAGGACAATCAGCGAGGGCCCATCCCGTTTATATTCCCCACCTCCTCTATAACGCGGGGAGGATTACGAGCTATGCTGCTATCGGCTCATTCATGGGGCTTTCCGGCGCATTCCTCAATATCGCGGGCAGACTCGCCGGTCTCCAGAACATTGTAGCGATAGTCGCCGGTATTCTGATGGTACTGATGGGGCTTGGGATGAGTGGTGTTATGAAGGGCATACGTTCGTTCGAAAGGCATAACAGTATTATTTTGAAGGCAGGAAAGGTTGTGCTTGAAAGCGGTTCGCCCCTGAGGTACTATCCGCTTGGCCTCCTCCTCGGTTTTCTTCCCTGCGGGCTCTCTGCTTCAGTCTTTCTTGGAGCTGCCGGCACAGGAGGGCTGCTTCAGGGAATGTTCTTTGCTTTTTGTTTTGGTATGGGTACCCTCCCTGCCTTATTTTCCTTTGGCATGGTCATGACTCATATCAGCCATACGGTCAGGGGCTGGATATACAGAGTTGGCGGGATTTTTGTTATGGGAACGGGTATCTATTTTCTTATGCGGGGAATCTTCGGGAATGTTTAGGTGTGATCATTGCCTGCTTGATTTTCCGGAAAGGGAAGCGGTCTATGAAGAAGTCGACGGCCGCAAAAAGGTCTTCTGCTGCAACGCCTGCCGCGGAAT
Organism: uncultured Nitrospira sp.; assembly: GCA_963746295.1. GTDB lineage: Bacteria > Nitrospirota > Thermodesulfovibrionia > Thermodesulfovibrionales > UBA6898 > JAOUFP01. The sequence goes on from CAVVAQ010000006.1 coordinate 54,661, forward strand.
TTACCTTCTGATCCATTATGAAGGGCTCGATGCATTTTATGAAAAGCGGCAGTGGAAAGAGCATGGTGTATTGTCCTCGCTGCAGAATAAGGACATCGACACCGGCCCCTTTACCGAACATATCAGGGAGAGCGGACAGCAAAAAGAGATAGATCTTTATATCGACGGCATACGCTGTGCTTCCTGTGTATGGCTGAATGAGAAGATCCTTTCGAAGACAGCGGGTGTTGATTATGCCCGGGTGAACTATGCCACACACAGGGCGAAGATACGCTGGGACCCCGATATCACCGGAATAGAAGCCATTCTCAGGAGGATTCTTTCGATCGGGTATACTCCGAAACCATACTCTGAATCCGAACAGTCTGCCGCCCTGCGTGCTGAGAGAAGAGACCTCCTGATACGGTTCGGCACAGCGGGATTTCTTTCTTCCCAGCTTATGATATATAGCATAGCCCTTTACGCAGGGTATTTTCAGGGGATTGACGAAGCTACAAGACTTCTCCTCAAGGTGATCGCCCTGTTTTTGACGATACCGGTGCTCTTCTATTCAGGAATGCCTTTTCTCAGAAGTACCCTCAGCGGACTGAGACATCTCCGGTTTACCATGGACTCTCTGGTCGCTATCGGCTCAGGTTCTGCTTTTATCTACAGTGTCTATGCGGTATTCACCGGAGGCGAGGTTTATTTCGATACCTCCGCGATGATCATAACCCTTGTCCTCCTCGGAAGGTATATCGAGGCAGCGGCCAAAAACCGGGCCTCCGAAACGATCAGCCGGCTGGCGGAACTGACGCCGAAGACAGCAACGGTCATCGTGAAAGGCAGCAAACAGGATATGAAAGAAAGGGAGACTATTATGGTCTCCTCGCTGAAGAAGGGTGATCTGGTGGAAGTCAAACCAGGTGAAAAGATCGCGATTGACGGTATTGTTGTCGAAGGCGAATCAGAGGTTGATGAATCTCTTCTGACAGGAGAATCAAGGCCGGTCCCCAAGACAGCAGGGACTGAGGTCATCGGCGGGAGCATGAACCTCTTTGGAGCGCTCTGTTTTCAGGTGACGAGAACAGCAAAGGAGACTGTACTTGCAGGGATCATCCGGGCGGTGGAGGATGCGCAGGCCCGCAAGCCGAAAATACAGACGATTGCAGACCGGGTGGTGGGGATATTCGTCCCTGCCATATTGCTTATCACGGTGCTCACCGTGCTGTATTATTTTATGAAAGGTGCGGGTGTCCAGTATGCCCTTATGACAGGAATCTCCGTGCTCGTGATCGCCTGCCCCTGCAGTCTGGGACTGGCGACTCCGCTTGCGGTTGTTATTTTTACCTCGCTTGCGTCCTCCCGCGGGGTTCTCGTGAGAGGCGGTGAGGTCATCGAAAAAGCGGGCAGACTTACCCATTGTCTCTTCGACAAAACAGGAACAATCACTGCCGGAAAACCGGCGCTGAAAAAAACAATGCCCCTTGACTGCTCCTTTGACTGTGAGTATATCGATGAGCTTGCGGCCTCCATAGAGGCCCTCTCTGAACACAGTATCGGTCGATGCGATCAGCAGGGCGGCGCCCCATTCCTATGAAGTGGAAGGGTTCAGGTCCATTCCCGGCATGGGAGTTATGGGAAATGCGGGGAAGAAGGAGATCTTTATCGGCAACAGGAAACTCATGGAGGACCACCGGATAGCGGACGCTCCTGTTGACCCGTACCGGGAAATTTTACAGGAACATGAATACGCCGGTGACACTGTCGTATACATGGGCTGGGGGGGAAAGATACGGGCCTTCTTTGTTGTTTCCGATGTTGTCCGTGACGAGGCCGCCGGAGTGATAGAGGAGTTGAAGCGGATGAACTGTGCGGTTTCTCTGGTAAGCGGAGACAACAGCATGACCACCAGCGCTCTGGCGGAGAAGGTCGGAATAGAACAGGTTGTTGCCGAGGCGACCCCGGTGCAGAAAAAGGAACTGGTCTCCTCAATCCAGGAAAAGGGGACAGGGTGATGATGGTCGGAGACGGCATCAATGATGCTCCTGCCCTGACCGAGGCAGCGGTCGGTGTTGCCATGGGGAGGGGAACAGACATTGCAATGGAAAGCGCGGACGTGGTCCTTGTCAGAAACGACCTGCGGCTTATCCCCTATTTCATAAAGCTCGCGGGGAGAACATTCACGATCATCAGGCAGAACATATTCTGGGCGTTCTTTTATAATATTGTTGCGGTCCCGCTCGCGGTGACCGGAATCCTTCACCCGATTATCGCTGCAGGCGCAATGGCCGCTAGTTCACTCTTTGTGGTCGGCAATTCCCTGAGGATACGGAAAGGTTTTTAGGAGAGGCAAAGAGCGGAAGGGACAGGAGCATGTGGACAATAGGATTACTGATAGTCATATCTCTTCTGCTCGGCGTACTTGCATGGCTCCTGTTTATCTGGTCGGTTAAGAGCGGGCAGTATGATGACGTGGAAGGCCCGAAACACCGGATGATGGAAGACGATGATGAAAAGACTTAACCTGCAACCATAAAATCTGTTAATAACCGAGCGAAATAGGGCATTCTCGCTTTTGTCTCGGCTAACAGAGAAGGCAGGCGGGATTTATCCGCCTGCCTTTTTTTAATGTTAAAACGAATTACCTGTCTGCGGTAAAGTTTACGTTCGCTACATTGCCAGTTGATGCATCTGCCGGTTGATCAGTGAAGGCCATGTCAGCCTTTTCTGCGGATACCACATACACATCAGGAAGTACCTCATTCAGGATGTATGTCCCGTCTGTCTGTGTCGCAGCCATCTTCACGACTGCGCCACCCTTCATAAGGCGGATTGAGACGTCTGCAACAGGGGTTGTGCCGTCAAGTCGCACAGCCTTGCCGCTTATCGTGTATTTTGTCGGTACGACTGTCTGTGCGTTTTCAGCATAGCCCCTTCTTCCTTCCGCGTCTGTTACATTCATCTTGATGGTGTATGAGCCTTCGCGCGCGTACGTCTTCATGAATATGTTTCCTGCATTGCCTTTTGAGGTTGTACCATCGCTCCAGTCTATTCTTACCGCATTCGCAGGGAATGGTGCATCATCAGTAGAAGTATCGGTGATGGTTACTGTCCATCCCTTGACGCTGAGATCAAAGGATGCTACGGGGGCGATGTTCCTGGAAACCGGCACTGCTGTCTTTGAGACAGGCGCGGATTCCTGGCCGGATGTAGAGTCGGTGATGACCAGGGTAATGATTATCATTGAGCCGTCAGCATAGGTATGTGATGCGCTTGCGGCCTCCAGAGTCTGAATATCCCCATCTCCGAAGTCCCACGTATAGGTGCACACATGACCGCCTGGGCAGCCGGCGGCAGTTACGTTGAGCTTAAAGTTTTCACTTGAATCGGTCGACCAGCTGAAGTCTGTTGTTAAGCCCCCTTCAGAAGAAGCTGCATGGCTGATCCCGGGAAAAAAGGACATCACCGCCAAAATCATCCCAAAAACCGAAAATAGAATTTCTCTGCTCATTGAACCTCCCTTAATTCCTGGTGTTTTAGAGGGCAGGCGGAATTTTCCGCCTGCCTTTTATTTCCAGAATGAATTACCTGTTTGCAATAAAGTTTGCGTTTGTTACGTTTCCGGCTGATGCGTTTGCCGGCTGGTCCGCGAAGGTCAGGCCTGATTTCACGGCTCTTACCGTGTAGACATCAGGAAGCACATCACTCAGTGTGTACGTTCCGTCAGCCTTTGTAGCAGCCATCTTCACGACCGATGTCCCCTTCATAAGGCGGATAGATGCACCGGCAACAGGTGTTGTGCCGTCAAGTCTCACAGCCTTACCGCTTATCGTGAACTTCATCGGTACGATTGCCTGTGCGTTTCCTGCATAGACCTTTCTGCCTTCCGCATCGGTTATGCTCATCCTGATGATGTATGAGCCCTGGCGTGCATAGCTCTTTGAAAATACGCCTCCGGCATTGCCCGTTGAAGAAGTATTATCGCCCCATTGCACTCTTACCGCATTCACAGGGAACCCCGCATCGTCAGTTGAGGTGTCGGTGATTGTTACTGTCCAGCCGCTGACACTTATATCAAAGGATGCAGCAGGAGCAGCATTCCGGGAGGCAGGAAGCACCTGCCTTGAGGTTGTTGCGGATTCCCAGCCGGAATTCGTGTCCATGATAACCAGTGAAACAAACATCACCGAACTGTCAGCATAGGTATGTGATGTGGTCGCAGTTCCTCCAGTCTCGCTTTCTCCGTCTCCGAAGTCCCAGTCATAGGTGCAGGTGTGGCCGCTTGGGCAGCCTGATGCAGTGAAGTTGACCTTAAAACTGTCGATTGAGTCGGTCATCCACCTGAAATTGGCCTCAGGGGCTGGAGAAAGCGGCTCTGCAACAGCAAACTCGGAAAATGATGTCGTTGCCCCGCAGATTCTGTGGTTCGTTAAATCAGGATAACCCGGAGAAGTTATATCTGTCGAGTTATGCAGGAGAACCAGATTGCTTTCATTTCCAGTGATATTTGCCGGATTATAGTCGATGCATACCATAGCATTGCCGCTAAAAAAACCGTTAAAATTAATGTCATAGGACTTTCCGCCGACGATAGAGAAATTCGCGGGTGGCAGGGAGGGATTAAGATTTTGCGTCACCGTTAGTGTGCCGGGTGTCGTCACATTCTCAAAAGAGATTCTCATTTCCGGTACGGGTGTGAGAGCGAAATTCCCTGTGGGAACATTGTTGCCGGGATTGTTTGCGGCAAAGGTGGCTGACACCGTGCAAGGTTGCGTGATCGGAGCGGCAGTGAACGTATCTCCGAATAGAGTGCCCGAACATCCGGTTGCTGTCGCAGTGTAATAGCCCGGATCAGGTATGACTGTGAAGAACGGCGTCTTATTGAGAACGAAGCTTGACGTCAGATGAGCAGTGCATATGGTTCCATTTTGACCGGCCGACAGGGTTACGGTATAGGGATCCCTAGTCGTTACGCTGAAAGTGCCGATGACGCCGCCGATGTCGAGCACAGCATCAGTAGTCGTAGAATAAGCAACTGAAGATGACTGCCGAACCCTGATCTTGTCCTTTACATTAACATTGCCCGTTGGCGCCGAATCCGGAATCCACGGACCCCACGGACCCCATGTACTGTTATTTACGTCATAAGTTTGTATAGAGTATTCGCCGCCGGTTATTAAAATAGGAGCAGGGCCCCGATGCCTGTTACAGTTATGCTGTTGGATGTGAACCACAACGGATTCAATGGTGGACTTGGTGTGACATCTGTTAGGCTATAATTATCGAAGGCGAAAGGCTCAGGAGTTGTGTCAGACGTGTCTGCCAAAGTGGTTACACTGAATTTCTCCTCTATACCGCCTATAGTGAGAATTGCATCTGTAGTTGTCGAATAAGAATAAGGACCTGCTGATGTTTGCCGGACTATAATAGTATCCCCATTATCGACTGTTCCTGAGGTCACCCACACTCCGTTGTTGTTGATCGAACAGTCGCCGCCGCTGATCGAAATCGTGGCAGGGGCGTTGATATGAGAAACAGGGGCGCTGTTTGAAGTGAGGGTCGTACTGAATGCGACATCGGTCCGTGGATTAAATGGGTGAGATTTGGAGAGACCTGCGAGGTGGGGTACGGTGTTGACGGTTATTACGCCGCCTCTCACCGGCCAGACAAAGCTGCCGGTGGGCCTGTCGCCGTAGTAAACGCCGCCGCCATAGAAGTCCACGCTCCACGCGTCGCCAGCGCTGTCGGAATGGGCGGTAGATGACCAGTAGTGTTTAGACTGCACAGTGGCAGACGATGGATGTCCTGTGGGCAATGCAGGACTGTATTGTGAGTAGTCAACAAGGCTCTGCAACTCATTGATATTCGGCAATCTCCAGTCATAATAATTAAGGTAATTGTTTGCATTCAAACATTCAACATACTCGAGAGGGAGCGGAATGTCGGGTCCCTGCCAATGCATTGCACCGCCTGTGCAGGAAGAAAAATTCGGTGTCCCTGCGTCTTTCGCCCAGATCAGCCCCGTCAGATTGTCGGTGACAGTAGTTCCATTGTCGGTAAACCTCAGTAAAGGCCAGGTAACGCCCCAACTCGCAGAGGTCGAATCGGTTTTCCAGATGTTTGCGGGGTAGGTAGGGTCTGCAACTCCATTCGGGCCTTGTCGCACCGGCCAAACGAAGTAGTTATTGGATTTGCTGTCGTAGTCGACGATCTCATCGTCGAACTTCAGAGCCCACGCATAGTTAGATGGAGAGACCGCACCGCTGGTAGACGACCAGTAGTTAGCGGACTGAAGATTGGCAAAACCGTGTGCAGTCAACCACCCAAGGGTAATTGACTGACCGACATTCACAATGCTCTTAAGTTCGATAATATTAGGCAGCCTCCAGTCGTTATGCTGAAGATAATTATTTGCGCTCAGACAAGCAACATAATCCAACGCCTGTTGCCACGTTCTCACAGAGCCTGAGCAAGATCCTGCTGAACATCCAATTCCCCCTGCACATGCCACTGTTCCCGGTGTTCCTGCGTCCCTTGTCCAAATCAGGCCCGTCAGGTTGTCAGTCACGACATCATTGGACGAATCTGTATCACAGTCGGAAGTCTGTACAGAACAGTTTCCGGTTGAATCGCGATAGGTAATCGTAAACCTCGGATTTGGCCATGCTACACCGGCATATGCAGCGCCGTCATCCTTCGCCTTATGATTTAGGTGATAGCTATAGTATGTTTTCTGTCCGGTCTTGGGAAGTTGCACGGCAGATACTGGTGGGGACGGGACGGGAACAGCAGGGAGTGAGGAGAGGTTCATATGAGTGTAGAGAAAGGGCGTGATCCATCCTATGAAGGTATCCTGCAGTCCCGCAGGTTCATGGTCCATCCCAACCACTTTATGAAATTCATACGGCAGCCCTGCGTATTGAGCGCCTTTTTCCAGCACAGTTGCGAGGCAATACGGCATAGTGGTGTCGGCATCACCGTGGATAATAAGCAATGGAGGCATGGTGGCTGACAGGTTCTGCCAAAAGGGATCAGTTGGATGGACCCACTTTCCCCAGAGGTCTACGGCCGCGCTGACGTGTTCGTTTGGAGACGCAGAAGGTGGGTAGGCGACACGGAGCGAAGTGATGGCCCCTGCGCTGGTCCCAGCAATAGCGATGAGGGTTGGGTCTATATGGTATAAAGAGGAATTGTTTCGGAGCCAGGCCACTGCCTGCCTGGCGTCCTGCATTGCATCCGTTGCTGCGGTCTCATCCACTGCCGCCCGGTCTCTCAAGCGGTAGTTTATGGAGACACTGACATAACCACGTTTGGCGAACGCCGTTGCCAGCGCCACAATTTTTGAGTCTCTTTTGTCGCCACGACAGAATGTCCCTCCGTGGATCCATACGATCGCCGGACGGTTCAGATTGGGTACGTCTCCTGCAGGTTCATAGACGTCCAAGAGCAGGGTTTGATTATTGCCAAGGTAGTCAGTGGCGGAACCATAGGTCACATTAGGGGTCACCTGGACGTTCTGGAATGCTTCTTCAATATAGCGACCTGAAGCAGGTACAGTAGTGGCGCCGCTGGTGGGTGAAATTCCACAGAGTAATATCAGTGTTGTAAGGATGAGACATGTTGCCGGCGCTATGGAGAGAACACGTATACAAAACTCCTGATTCTCCGAAGTCGTACATCTTTTTTTTCGCTTACCCTCTTTGTTCATCGTTAATTCTCCTTTGAAAACTGCTGCTTTTTCTCTTAGTCTTCCCACTGCGCTGTCTGAATTCTTTAACAATGCCCTCCAGCAGGTGCAAAGCGTTCTTTCAGGAGGCTCCGAGCATCACTGCAAAAAAGCCGAGCGATTGTAAGGCCCTCTCAGAGAATAAAAAAAGCCGTGCTGCCGATGATTCTCATTTCGGCAACACGGCTGTCTTCAGTGTATTAATAAGACCCGTTGTTTTCCGTCCCCTTCTTTCGGAGGGTTTGGCTTTATCGTAACCTTTTGATTTGTAAGCAATTTTTATGCCTTTCGTTGATTTTAAATAGGAATAAATATGTAATTACCTGCTATCGCAGGTTTGCGGGGCATGACCAGGTAAATCCAAATCATTATAAAGTCTGCCAATTGCCCAAGATTTGGTGAAATCACCTGTCCTGTCCGGGTTTTGACCAGACCTCAGGACCCTGCCTCCAGTATATCTTGCCCGTTGCTTCATATAGACCCCCTATGCTATCTTTAGAGCATGGAGGTGCATAGTGCCGAAGACAATAGAAGCGATATTTGAGGAAGGCGTTTTAAAGCCTATTTCCCCACTCGACATTCCTGAACATAAAAAGGTAACTCTCATTATTGAGGATGACCGCGAAGAGACTTTTGATGTTCTTTCCCTTGCATCCTTGGTATATAAAGGTCTTTCTCCTGAAGAAATTGCGGACATAGAGAAAGTTACCCTCGACAGAAGCCATTTCTCAAGGGATTGATCCCTGGTAATGCATCCGCCCTCGCTTCTCGATACAGATATCCTCTCTGAACTCTTTAAAGGACACAATCTTGTTAAAGCTAAGGCATCAGAATATATCCGTGAGCACAGTCGGCTGACCATCTCCCATATTACAAAGTATGAGATTCTCAAAGGTCTGAAGGCAAAGAGGGCACAGAAGCAGATCGACTCTTTCGAAGGCTTCTGTGAGGCAAACATTGTCCTGCCGATAACCGACAACGTCATTGTAAAAGCTGCCGATATATACGCAGCCCTTAAGGGACAGGGCGCAATAATTTCTGATGCAGACATTTTAGTCGCTGCGATCGCCATTGCAAATGACCTCGTTCTTGTGACGAATAACACCGCTCATTTTTCGAGAATCAACGGCCTAAAATTCACGAACTGGAAGATATAAATGCTGACTGCAGATTGCTGACAGATGACATTTTGTTAAGGCTGATTTTATACCACACGCGCTTTTTTCTCTGCGTTCTCTCTGGTTGACTGCTTTTTCAGGTTAATTGCTGGGTTACAACTGCAGGTATTCCTTCGCAAGGGAGGGATAGAGCAGGGGATTGAAGAGGATATTGGTCATAAAATAGCATTCATGCGTGCAGTAACACTCGTTATTCATGATCGACCCGATAATCTTTTTTGCACTTTCTGATTCCATCACCTTTCTCAGGTCATAATCATGGTCCCTCACATTTCCGAACGTATCTGTCAGGATCTCACACGGATAGACGTCGCCATTTTCAGTGAGAACAAGGTTCAATCTGCCGGCATAGCAGGGGATAAGCCTTTTTTGCTCGAGCATCGTGCGGTTGATCAGCCGCCGCTGGAGGATATCCTGAGCTGCCTTGATTTTGGCGCCTCTGAACCGGTATATGCGTGAGGTGTGTGTCTTCAGATTATTTTCGAGCCGCTCAATGGCGTGATTATATTTCCGGTAATCAATCTGTTGAAAGCTCCTGTCGGAAAGATTGCCGCGTATCAGGGAGATGGTGTGGGTCTTTATCTGTTCCATCGTGATTACAAAGTCTATAATTTTATCCATGCTGCCCTGATTTTCTGAACAGAATACCGTATTGACGCCAAGCTCGAAGTTCGGATAAAGAGCGGGCAGGCCTTTGAGCAGTTCATAGGTTTCCATGGTTTTTGCAAAGCTGCCGGGGGTGTTTCTCAGTGTATCATGGTCCTCAGAGAGCCCGTCCAGGGAAAGCTTGACGGTGATGATACTGTTCGGGCACTGTTTGAGAATCTGCTCAGTCCGGTCCAGAATCAGGTCAGGGAGGAGCCCGTTTGTAGGAAAGAGCATGATTGCAGGTTTATTATTCCTGTAGAAAATCCTGCTTATTTCAGCGAGGTCATTCCTGAGGTATATCTCGCCGCCTGAAAAGGCGAGCCAGAGGAGGGGACCCAATGATCCAGAGAGCTTTTCGATCTCACTCAGGGAAAGTTCCGGGTGCTGCTGCGTGGATTGCGACTCTGCCTTTAAATAAAAGCAGAACGGGCATTGCGCGTTGCATCTTCTGGTCAGAAAGAATGTGAGATGGATCGGGTTTTTTTTCCTCAATACTGATCCTATATGCCTGGACGGAGAATACATTATCCTGAATTTCTGGCTTTAGCCAGTGCACCGTAATAGTGTATCATCCCGGTAAAAGATCCCGCACCCACTGCAAGGGGATAGATCATGAGATAGTACAGTGCTGCCGGTATTGCGAAAAAAATACCTTTTGCATGGTAGAAAGTTCTCAGTAAATTCCTGTTGATGTAAAGATTAAACAAAAATAGCATCAGAGGTAATAAAAGCAGAGTTCCGATGGACAGGGAGAAATAAAGGAGCAGAAAAGGCATGATCATAAAATAGGAAAGGACATTGACTTTCAGCTCCCGTGAAGCTGTTCCCGAGTCCCTGAGCAGATCCCTGTTTTCGAGTGAATACATGACCCAGTAATGTGATTTTCTGAAGGCATTCCCGAGTGATTTTCTGAAGGTGTATCCGAATATGTGCCGGACGAGAATATCAGGGTCCATCCGGAGCGTGTAACCGGTCCGCCGGAGCCTGTGGCTGAATTCAACATCTTCGATGATCGGGAGAAACTGCTCGGGAAATCCGCCGCTTTTTTCGAAGACCCTCTTTTCTATTGCCATGGAGTGCGAGGCGATATAATCAGGTTCTTTCTGTTTCAGTTCGGAATAATGAATGAATATCGACTGAAATATGCTGAAGAAATTGTTGTCATACGGCAGGGGTGTATAACTTCCGCCGGTGACGATATCTTTCCGGCCGCTCATCGCCTTATGAACGAGTGAAAGAGTGTTTTCAGCAACCAGGCAGTCGGCGTCGATGAAGAAGATGACCTCTCCCGCGCTTCCTCTTGCACCGGTGTTCCTCGCCCCTGATGCCCCTGCCTGCCTGCCGAGCCGTATGAGCCTGCAGGGAAACGCACTGATGAGACCGATAGAGTTGTCTGTGGAGGCGTCATCTACGACAATCACCTCAAAGCGGTCATACTGTGAAGCCAGAACCGCAGCAAGGCATTTCCCGATTGTCCTGCCGCCATTATGATTAGGAATGACTACTGAAATAAATGTGTTCATTTGTGTATTATGAAATAAATGCATGATATATGCCAACGCCGCTGCCGCAGTTGTTGTGCGAAGGGAGAGGACTGATGCCGAAAAAAATTGCTGTGCTGGTCAGGGACAGACAGGAAGAGGCGTTACGGATGGCTGTGGGTCTCACCCTGGAAAACGACGAGGTGGATGTTTTTGTCATGGACAGAAGACTTGAGGAAAGCGACGAGATCGCGATGAACCTGGAATTCCTGAGAGAAATCAATGTCAGAATATACTCCAATAACCCCCAGAACAATTTCGACCAGATGAGCACGGAGGCTATCGGCCGTGCGCTTCTGAATTATGATTCTGTAATCCCCTATTAATTTCTTCGCTGCTTCATCCCTGCATCTGAGTGTACTGTTTTAACGTTTTCTAAAGTTAGAACTTCAAGTTGACAAAGAGGCGACGCAAGATGCAATCTTACTATGTAAAGTCAAAAAGATGTAATAAAATCAAAAGGATATTAAAAGGAGGTGGGGATAAAAAATCTAGAGATTCAGGGAGGGGGTGTGAGAGGTTTCTGAGCTGGAGGAACTGGGCCTTTCCTGCTTTGCAGGAAAGACGATCTGATTAGGTGTTAATTGTTTTTAAAACTCTTAATTCTAATCCATAATTTCTGAAAAAGGGAGGGTTTATGAAGTTTTTCAAGCTGATTCTCGTTTTTCTAATTGTAGCAATTCCAGTAATGGCTTCCGCCGAAAAGGCAAAGACGATCGACGAGCTTGCAAAGATGTTTGACTCATCGCAGTGCAAATCATGCCACGCAGAAATTTATGCGCAATGGGAGAAATCCCACCATGCGAGGCCTCTGATGGGTGTTGCCGGCGGTCTGATGATGACGCCGGTTGTCAAGGCCAGTGCATTCAAGGTTAATAGCCCCAAAGAAGCGACCCTGAAAACATTCCCCTGTTTCAAGTGTCATCTTCCGCAGGCAGTCGCCCATGCAGAGGACTCGGTCGCTCAGGAACTGACCGAGGCGCTGTTCGTAGCGTCAGACGAGAAGAAATCAGCAGAGGAAAAATCTGCGGCAAAGGCAAAAGTAGCGAAACTCCAGATCACCTGTCTGGTCTGCCATAACGAAAAGGCGATTACACACAGGCTTGTTGAGGGCAAACCCGAGCCCGGCATGATCTATGGCACAAAGAATATTGATGCAGGAGCGCATAAGGTGAAGAAGAGCGTTATCATGACCCAGGCGATATTCTGCGGCCAGTGCCACGGGACAGGCCCCAACTTTGAGTTCGACTACCCTGTGCAGTGCGCAACACTGTATGGCAGCTACCAGCATAACTATCTCTCGAACGGCGGGTTCGAGTCCTGTCAGGAATGTCATATGAAGAAGGTCAACGGCAAGGCTGATCATTTGATCGGCCCCAACTTTGATGACAAGGCGCAGACCGCTGAATTGCTGAGCAAGAGCATTCATCTTGATGTGCAGACACTCGGCTACCAGTGGCTGAGAAAGGCAGGGGACCTCAGGCCTATGGTAGTTGTCAATACCAAGATAACCCATGACGCAGGCCATAGAATTCCCGATGGTTGACCGTCCCATAACAGAGTGGTCATGGAAGTGACCGCAAAGAGTCTGGACGGTAAAGAGCTCTTCAAGGAGGAAAAACACTATCATACCCAGGCGACTAATTGTCTCAATGAAAAGATGGCGTATGGAGCGCAGAACAAGACATCCTATGTCCGTGATACAAGCCTCCAGCCATACAAGTCAAACGATGCATCCTTTGAGATAAAGCTCCCTGAAGGTGTAAGAACTGCTGATGTCACTGTTGAGCTGAATTATGAGATCCAGGTGCCTGACAACAAGGTACTTATCCAGAAGGTTACAAAGAGGGTAACGCTGGACAGGTAGTGAACGGACTAAAGTCCATTGGTAAGGCTATACCTGTTTGAAGCAGGTATAGCCTTATTTTTTTACTGAGGGCGTCAGAGAGGCGGGTAAAGTCCTCGATGCAGACCGCTATCCCCTGCGATCTGGACGCTGTCCTCAAGAAGTAATCAACCTTATTATTCTTTCTATGCGGTCTTGATGGCCGCGTAGAAAGAATCTCCTGAAATCCTTTATACTATAGCTATTATGACCGGATTCACCTTTTTTTCATTTGCGATGAGAAACCTCAACCGGAAACCCTTAAGGACGGCTGTGCTGATATTGTCAATCGCCCGGGCATTGATGAACGATCCTGAGGTCATCCTTGCTGACGAGCCGACAGGGGACCTTGATGAGGAGACCGAGGCAGAAATCATGAAGCTCTTTACGAAGCTCAGCCAGGAGAAAAAAATTACTTTTATCTTCATAACCCATAATCTCGAACTTGCAAAATATGCCCGGAGACAGCTCAGAATGACCCATGGGTCTGTTCAGGAAATGTCGGCGGTAAAGGAGAAAATCAATTGAGAAAATGCATTGCTGCGGAACAGACCCATATGTCTTCCGGCCTGCTCAGGCTGGGGTTTTTTATTTTTCTGTTACTGCTTCTGTTTATGCATCCTCCGGCCATTACAAGCGCGGAAGAGGCCAAATCTCTGAGGAAATACAGTCCATTGAAGATAGCGGAGGGTGTCCCTCTGCAACCGGGCGCGTTGTCATGGTCTCAGGACAGTAAGAGGTTCGCTTTCATCGGCAGGATGTTAACAGTCTATGATACCGAAACCGGAAGCCGGAAAGACCTTGCGATAAAGGACCCTCTTTCGGTGAGCTGGAGCGCAGGGAATGAAATACTGTTCATTTGCCGGGAAGGCGGGAGAAAGCTTCTTTGTGCCGTGGACGCGGAGGATCTCAGGGTTGAAAAGCTGAAGACGGACATGGAGACGGATGCGGTGTTTCCTGCATCCGATGGCAAAAGACTGTTTCTCGTTCAATCCCGTATCAAACACCTTTCCATAGGTACTGATGTCCATTTTACTCTTTATGTTTTTGACAGAAAAGAAGGAACCTCAAAAGAGGTCTACACGTTCGGCAGAACACTGCCGCGAAAAAATCCAGGGGGGGATTACCTGAATGGATGGCTGCATGCGGGCCTAAACCCCTTTGATGGTTCCCTTTTTATCATGGAACATATCAAGCCCCCCATCGGGTTGCACTATTCAAAGATAAGCGCTGTGGATTTCGTGACGAACAGGGTGCCTGTTGTCACTGATAACGGACGTGTAAAGAGCACGATCGCAGGGAGCTGGTCCCCTGACGGCAGAAGATTAGCGCTGACAGATGCCGAAGGATATCTTGAGATGCTTGACGCGGGAGGTATTTCCCGTCCTATAGACCAGGAAAGTCCGGGATTATATCCCTCCTGGAACCCGAGGGGGAGTCAGATATTCGTCGGCGGATATGTGATGAATTCCGATGGAAAAAGTAAGGAAGAACTGTTGCCGGACAGCGCCCGGAGCATTGCCAGATGGTCTCCGGACGGCACAAAAATCGCTGTTATATCTGATGGCAGCCTCTGGCTTTTAAGAGGTTTCAATCCCTACTTCATACCTCCTGACAAACCTGCGGATGAGGCGCTTTCCAAAAAGGTCCTTATTTTGAAGGACCTCATGAATGAAGGCCTTTTAACGGAAAATGACTTTCAGGAGAGATATGACGGACTCATGAGCGGAAAGGGAACTCAACAGTGAACAGCTTTTTATTGTCAATCATGTTGTTTTCCGCGGTTATCTTCAGCACGGGTGCTGCGCTGGCAGGTGACCCGTGTCTTGAGTGCCACGAAAAGAAGACGCCCGGTCTGGTGGACTACTGGAAGAAAAGTGTTCATTTCGAAAAAAATATCGCCTGTACCGACTGTCACGGCAGGGACATAGAGGCGAACCATGAGAGGCGTGTCAGTGTGGACGCTTCACAATGCGGTCGTTGTCATAAGCAGGCGCTGGCAGGTCACCGTCTGAGCAAACATGGAATAGGCCTGACAACCATGAGGGCCTGCACCAGGAATATTGAATCATCAACCGGGAAGGAGAGGAGTTGCACCTTCTGCCATGAGCCGAATACTGCTACACCACGGGTAAAGACCGAGTGCGCGATGTTTCTTGCGCAGAGCCCTGAAATGCAGAGACAGGGTTGCGCCTCCTGTCATAGGGTTGAGGTCAGATGCGATACCTGTCATACGAAACACGGCACTGATCTGTCGCTTGCCGGAAATCCCGAAACGTGCGCACCCTGTCATATGGGGCCTGACCACCCGCAGGCCGAGGCATGGGAAAGGTCTCCCCACGGTGTCATCTACAGGCAGGCGGGCAAGGGGCAGGCCCCTTCCTGTGTCACCTGTCATATGGAAAGGGGTTCTCATGATGTGAGCAGGGGAATTGCCACAGGACTTCCTGAGGGGCCGGGCAGTCTGTGGGAGAAGGGACGTGAGTTCATGATCACCCTATGCTCGGATTGTCATACACCGGCCCTTGCCCGGAGAAATCTTGATGATGCGGACATGATCCGGAAAGCGGGCAAGGCCCTTTTAAATGATGCGCAACAGATCGTCGAGGGACTCCAGAAAGAGGGACTGCTCTATCCCTCACCTTCTGAAAGGCCGCCCCATCCGTTATTCGGCGGATCATTTGTGATCGGACCGCATATGCTGTATGAGAACCTTTCCTCTGTGGAAAGTCTTTTTTTTAAGATGAAGCAGTTTTACTATATAAGCTCCTATGTTGGGGCGTTTCATCAAAATCCCGACTATACCCATTGGTATGGCAATGCCCCTCTGAAACTTGCCCTGTCGGAGATCAGGAGTCAGGCAGAGTTGTTGCAGCGGGTGAACACTATCAAAAACAGGGTCGACAATCTCAGTTCAGCATGCAAACCAGTTGAAGGAGAGGCTGATGAAATCCGGAAGAAGTTGCGCGAACTTAAGGAAAAAATGCTCAAAGGAGAGATTACAGAAAAGGATTTCGAAACAGGCAAAAAGGTGATTCTCGATAAAAAGGGGCTGTAACTCTTCAAAGAAATTGCTTTATCCGCATGATGCTTCTAACCCAGGGTTCTTTTTATGCGTCTGTCTCTTTATCCTTTTCCTGCATATGTAGTATATTAGAAAACCATACTGAATAAAAAATGAGGAGAGAATTATGATGAGAAGAAGATGGATGTTTATGGCGATCATGGTGCTGGCAGCTGCCCTGTTTAGCGCAGACACTCTGCCGGCCGCTGAGGAGAAGGCAGAGAAACAGGTGCCGGCCACAGCTCCGACTGCACCCTGGGTTTTGAAAACACTGCCCGAGGGCCAGAAGACGGCAGAGGAGGCGATGAAAGAGGAGGAGGCCCGGAAAGCGGAAGAGGCAAAGAAGGCGGAGGCAGAGAAGAAGGCTGCGGAAGAGGCGCAAAAAGTCGTTGTTGCCCGGGTAAACGGCGCGGAAATCAACATGTATATGCTGGTGCGCGCGATGAACAAGGTTGCACCGAAGTATGTCAAAGAGGGTGAGCCGGTGGCGCCGGAAACAACTGCAAGGATACAGCGTGAGGCCCTCGACAGGCTGATATATGAAGAACTGGCTGTTCAGGAGGCGGTCAGAAAGGGAAAGAACCCTTCCCCTGAGACAATCGACAAGGTGCTGGTCCAGATAAAGGAAAACCTCGGGTCGGAAGAAGCTTACCGGGAGTATCTTGAAAAATCTTCTCTTACCGAGGAGACGTTGAAGAAACTGATAGAACGGAGCCAGCGTTTTGAGATGATAACCGCTGACGAGGTATACGGGAAGGTTACGGTGGATGAGAAGCTCCTTCGGGAGGAGTTTGAAAAGGAGAAGAAGCGGTATATCCTGCCCGATAATTTTGTTGTGGAAGATGTCTTCATCCTGTCGGGAAAGGATGAAGAGACAATGCGGCAGAAGGCCGGTGAGTTGCTGCAGACCATCAGGAAAAACGATAACGATGTCTGGAAACTGATCCTGGACGGTACGTTTATCGTCAGAAAGATCAGCATCAAAAAAGAAAAATATCCCGAGGTCTACAAGGCGATGTTTGACATGAAGGCAGGTGACCTGAGCGGTGTCATTCAGGAGAAGGACGGTCTGCATATCGTGAAGGTCGTTACAAAGGAACTTTCACGGCAGTCTACCTTTGAAGAGGCAAGGCCAACGCTTGAGCCGAGATTTTTGGTTCCGGCACAGGAGCAGAGAAAGCTGGAGTGGGAAAAGGAACTGAGGAAAGCCGCGAAAATAGAGATTTTGCTCGAATCTGTTGAGATGAAGGAAGATTCTGTGAAGCAGGGAAAGGAGAAAAAATGAAAAAACTGCTCGTGATCATGGCCGGGTTGTTGATGGCGTTTTCTCTGTTATTTACCTTCTCTTCCTGCACGAAAAAAGATGATGCTGCAAAAGGCACGGCAAAGAAGGAAGATATCAAGCCGACGCCTGAGCAGGAAAGACAGATGGAAGCGGTCAAAAAAGGCGTGGAAGAATCGCAAAAAATTGTGATCGCCAGGGTGAACGGCGCTGAAATAACGATGTATCAGCTTGTCAAAGAGATGAACGCTATCCTGCCGAGGTTTGTCCCTCAGGGGCAGCAGGTGACACCGGAAATTACCGCTAAGGTGAAAAAAAAGTCGCTGGACAATCTGATATTCAAAGAATTGGCGGTCCAGGAAGCCGTCAGAGAGGGCTTTAAAGTCAAGCCGGAAACGATCGAGGATGTCGTCCGCAAGGTCAAGGCCCAGGCCGGATCGGATGAGGGTTATAAAAAATACCTTGCAGAGCGCAGCCTCGATGAAAATGGCCTGCGGAAGGCGGTCGAAAAAAGTCATCTTTATGAAGGGATCACTGCCAGGGAGATTTTCGATAAAATAAAGGTTGATGAAAAGACACTCAGAGGCAGGTATGAAAAAGATAAGGCTTTTTTTATGACGAAAGACAAGCCTCCGAAGCAGGTGCCTTTTGAAGAAGTCAAAGACCTTATTGAACGGAAGATCAAGGCTGAAAGAAGTGCGTCTATGGTCGCGGCATGGGAGACTTCGTTGAGAAAGAAGGCAAAGATAGAAGTCATGCTCGAAGAGGTTGAAAAAAAGCTGCAGGAGGACGCCGCAAAACTGAAGAAATAACCCGGTCTGCGGATTTTACGGGATTACAGGGATACGGGCCATATCCCCTGCGGTCTTTCGGATGGGAGTCTTAAACTGCCGTCATCCGGACCTGAGCGCGTCAACGATATTCATCCTGCGCTGCCCTGACGGCCGGGAGCACTCCGCCGATCAAGGCCCATGACGAGGGAAAAGATAATGGCCTTGTAAGCGATTTCAAAGGTGAGGGTGAAGGAAAAGGCAAGCTCTGAAAAGGTCTGGAAATTCAGGGTCGAGATGGTAAAGAGCTGAAGAAAAGAGGCAAAGAAGAGGCCGATGCATCCGCCGGTCAGGCCAAGGAGCATGGCCTCGATAATGAAAGAGTAGAGGATGTTGCTCCTCTGGAAGCCGAGCGAGCGGAGGGTGCCTATCTCGGCGGTCCGGTTTGCCACCGACGCATACATCGTAATCATCGCGCCGATGATCGCCCCGAACGAGAAGATGACGGTCAGGGACATGCCGAGGATCCTGAGAAATTTGGCCATCATCTCTGACTGGTCCGCGTAATATTTCGTCTCGCGTTTTGCCTCAAGGGTAAGACGGGGATCATTCTCGATGCGCGCCTTGACCTTCTCCAAGTGCCGATGGAGTCTCTTAATCTGAAACAGGATCGATGAATAGACAGGACGTGCGGAAGGCCTGCATGAGCTGATCAACATCCCCCCATATCTCTGAGTTGAAAAGCCGGTATTGCCTGCGTCAAACACCCCCACAACATTCCAGTCGCGCATGCTGAAACGCAGAGTTTCACCGATCCCCGCCTTCTGAAACCTTTTCGCGATGCTCATCCCTGCCATAAGCTCTGATGAGCCGGGTCTGGGCAGCCGTCCTTTTACGAGTCTGACCTGCGGCCTCAGGATGAATGAGTTTCGGGTGGTCCCCCTGATGACCACCTGTCCAGGCTTCGTGCTCCCGCGCTTTTGCAGATTGATCAGGACGACCAGCTCTTTTGCGAGCCAGTCTCTGTCCGTCAGGGCCTGTGGCGATTTCAGGCTGCGTCTCAACGATTGAAGCAGGGATCCGGTCGATGCCGCTCTGGACTTCAGAGACCGCGGCCTTCCGGATTACCACGACGTTGTTATAGGAGCCGGTTTCCACCAGGGTCTTTTTCAGGCCTTCGGAGAGCATGAGGATCGAGGCGAAGACGAATACCACGAGCGCCATGCCCGAGGCGGTAAAGACCGTGGTAAGCCGCCGCGTCCAGAGGTTGCGGAAGCTGTATGAGACCGGGATTTTCATCTAGGTGATCTTCCTGAGTCCGTCGGCGATGCGGATATTGACGGAACGGCAGGTCGGTATTATGGCGGCAGATATCGCGACAATGACGGCGGCGGCGATGTCGAGGTAGATGGTCTGTGCCGGGGAGACATTAAAGATCGGGAGATAGGCGCTCATGGCGTCACCGAAGGCCTTTGCAGCCGGAAAGGTCGCGAGGATGCCGAGTGCCGCAGCCGGTCATGGTGATGAAGAACGATTCACCGAAGATCAGGCCCGCGATATGCCATTTCCCGAAACCAAGGGTCTTGAATACTGGCGTATTCCCCTGTCCGTTCCCGCGCGGACATCGCCATGGTGTTTGCCACGACCGCCATGATGATAATGATCACCACAAAGGAGACGAGCTGGATCGCGATGACGATCGCCTCGGTCATCGAGACAAAGCCGATCTGAAAGGCCTTTTCGGTCTCGGTCAGGGTCTCGGCGATGGAGTTTTTGAACGCGTGAATCTATTGCGGCAGCGACCTCAGCAGCCTGATCAGGGTTCTTCAGTCCGACGATATAAAACCCGACTCTGGTCAGCCGCTGCGCGGAGTTGTCTTCTTCATGGCCTCATTGAGATAGTCCCAGTGGAAAAAGAACTGGGTCTCGTCAGTGCTCTTGAATTTCCCGTGTAGATCCCCCGGAGCACGAATTCCCAGTTGCCGGGGAATATGGTACCCTTGAGCGTTATGATATCGCCTATTTTCCAGCCGAACCTTTCAGCGACTTTCCGCCCGCGACAGCGCCCCTTCGGTCGACGGAAGAAGGCCTGCTTCCGTCCTCAGGGGTGAGGGAAAATTCCGGATAGAGTTCGAGGTAGGTCCTCGGGTCAACGGCGAAATTGGGGAAGAAGTTCTTTTCTTCGATGTAGACGCCCCCGAACCAGTTCCCCCAGGAGACGGTCTCGGTCACCCCTTGCAATCTGGCGGATCTTCTCCCTGTAGGAGAGCAGGGATCGTAAAAGACGAGGGAGATGGCGTTTCTCGTGACAAGCCGCTCGCGGACGAGGCCTCGACGCCAGCATACCAGGCGCTCACTAACTGTCCTGAGCAGTCCGAAGGCGAGGATCGCAACGGTCAGTCCGAGGATGGTGAGAAAGGTGCGCAGCTTGTGGCGCAGGGCATTTCTATAGAGCAGTTTGAGGAGCTGCATCGAGATACCCTTTGTCGAGGTTCCTGATAATATGCGCCTTCTCCGCTGCCCTGGGATCGTGCGTCACCATAATGATGGTCTTTCCGAGTTCCGTGTTCAGCCTCTCCATCAGGTCGAGGATCTCGCCGGCGGATACACGGTCAAGGTCACCGGTAGGTTCGTCCGCGACCAGGATCGTCGGGTCGGTTACGACCGCACGGGCGATCGCAACCCGCTGCTGCTGGCCTCCTGAGAGCTGGGACGGGAAATGGTCGCTCCTGTCGGTGAGGTTCACCATCTCAAGGGCCATCTCAACATGCTGCCTCCTCTCTTTCTTTGAAAGACTCGAAAGGAGGAGGGGGAGTTCGATGTTTTCATAATGCGGTCAGTACCGGAATCAGATTGTAGAACTGAAAGATGAAGCCCTACGTGCAGGCCCGCGCCAGTGGGCAAGCTCTGTCTCGGAAAGCGTGGTGATATCGACTCCGCCGATGGTTATTGTCCCGCAGTCTGTCTTGTCTATCCCCGCGATCAGGTTGAGCAGTGTGCTCTTGCCTGAGCCTGAAGGGCCCATGAGGGCAAGAAAATCTCCTTCGAGAATCTCGAGATTGATGTCCTGCAAAACAGGGATTGTCTGACTGCCCCTTTGGTAGGTCTTGCAGACGTCCCTCAGAATGACAAGCGGTTTTTTGTTCTCCATCTACTTCTCGGCAATCTTCACTCGTGTCTTGTCTTTGATCTTATCTGTCGGTCTCAGGATGATTCTGTCGCCTGCCTTTACGCCGTCCAGGACTTCGAGCATCTCCCCGAATTGCCTGCCTGTCGTAATCTTTGCTTTTATGGCGGTATTGTCTTGTATGAGAAAGACGTATTTCTGTCCGTTGCGCGATATGACATGAAGCAGCGTTTGACCGCAGTCCGCGATTTCAGCTCCTCAGGGTTCAGAGGCCTTTCGAGAAAGGCCACCTTGGCGCTCATCTCCGGCAGGACCCGGCTGTCCTTGTCGAGAAACTTTACCTTTATCATCACCGACGCCTTGGTGCGGTCTGCTGTCGGCACGACCATATGCACTTCACCGCGAAAACGGATGTCAGGGAATGCATCCAGCTGTATCTCACAGGGCTCTCCTGTCCTTACCTGTTTGAGGTTTGATTCCGATACGTCCACCTCCACGAGGAGTGAATTCATGTCAGCTATGGTCACGACTGCCGCCTTTGCCGAGGCTGCCGCTCCGATCGGTGTGATTATGTCGCCGACGTCCGCGTCCTTTGTGAGCACTACAGCGTCGAAGGGCGCGCGTATGAAGGTGTATCCGAGCGCCACCTCGGCCCCCTGAAGAGCTGCGCTATATGCCCTGACCGCTGCCTCAGCGCTGCTGACCGCTGCTGTTGCCTTTTTGTACCGGGCCTCAGCAGAGTCGTAATCGAGCCTCGAGACATAGTCTTTTGCCACGAGTTCCTTTTGCCGCTCCAGATTGTTTTTCGCGTCACGCAGTTCAGCCTTCGCTCCTTCGAGATCTGCGCGCGTGGCCTCCAGGTTTGCGGATGCCTGTTTCAGCGCAGCAGCCGAATCTTCATTTTCGAGTCTGGCTATTATATCGCCGCTTTTTACCGTATCCCCTTCCTCAACGGTTATGGAGATGAGCCTGCCGGTCACCTTTGAAGCGACGGCGGCCTTCCGCTGGGCTACCACATACCCGCTGGCATTCAAAAGGGTCAAGGCCTGCGACGGATATACTTCACCGACGGTGGTGGCCTCGACTTCAACGGCCGGGAGAATGACCTGCCGGAGAAACACGAGGAAGAGAATGAGTATGATGAAGAGAACGAGGATAAGAGAAAAGATCTTTTTTCTTTTTGTGCGCGAAGGGACTGCCCCGGATTTGTCTATCTTTAATTTCGAGAGGTCTTCGTTTGCCATATATCTTTGTCTCCTGGGAAAATGCTGTAACAATAAGTATAACAGATTGGCAATGAGAGTGTTTCCGCATGACGTGAATACGGACGGCAGGCGAGATCCGCTGAGGTTTCTGTCGCAGTGAGGTTTATCATAGTTTACTGATAACGCAGGAGAAACATAAAAAATATTGACAAGATGTGTTCTTTGGCATTTAATGGTAGATAGATGAAACAGAAGAAAAGATTACCTTAATCTCGTGTAAAGGTCGGGGCAAAAGATTGAAAAAAGCTTACATGACGATTTTGTTCTGTATTGCATTCGCCTGACGGAAATCCCGCATCCAGTCGTATTCCTTTTTTCGCTGGTGGGTAGAAATAACGCATGATCAGGGTGTCGCGGAGCAAGGCTTTTTTCACTCGTTTTCGCCTCTCGTTGGTTATTTTTGCAATTGTAAGTTTATGAGGATGTTTAATATTTCTCATCAGATATAATTTTTACGTTTGACAAGGAAAGGAGGTACGGCAAAGAATGGTCCGGTGAAAATATGATACCGCTCCACAAAATTCCCGAGGATTCTGCCATTATTTTTGAACAGAACCCCTGGGTCTTTTACTATTCCGCAACAGAAAATGCTATTTTTATCGAAACAAAGGATTATCACGCAAAACCTCTGAAGATCTCTAAAGAACAGGTGTTTGAGCTGCTTATAAAAATCGAGAAGGTTAACAGACCTGTTGAAGATATTTCTGAAGTAAATACCCCATGCATAGACCCTAAATATTCCGAGTGGTAGAAAATCGACCGTGTTTTTAGCTGCCCTGGGTTCCGGGCCTTCTTCCGGGAAAAAGGAAAGCCCCTTTGCGCGGAAACGTTTTTGGGGATGGAGATGCTGACGTAAGGAAAGCGGATTCTTCCGGAGTAACCGGAATAAGATGTTTGCAGACGGATACTGCCATTGACTGATGAGCATTCTTTGATATACTGGAATTGAATCCGGAAAATCTCATTACGAACGTCTTATCCGGATTCTTCCGATCATAGGAGATACGATATGGAAAATCATTCCGCAGGTGAACTCGTTGACAGTAAAATTGTGACGAGGTGGCTGATCTGGGGTTTTTTTTGGGCGATCTTCGCACCTGCCGTAGGGATCCTTCTCTCCCTGGAGTTTAACTATCCTGACCTCCTGAGCACCGAGTACAGCCATTTTGGGAGGCTCAGGCCGGTCCATGTCAATGGGGTCATCTTCGGCCTGTTTTCCTCGATTTTTCTCGGCCTTGTCTATTACATGGTCCCCAAGCTGACCGGTGTTCGCATGTATCGTGAGGCCTGGTCGAAATATGCTGTCTGGCTCTGGAACGTTACCCTGCTTGCGGCGCTGCTCTCGTTACTGCTGGGATACAATAAGGGTCTCGAGGTGGCTGAGTTGCCAAACCCTCTGCCTCTTGGTCTGATTGCCGCCCTCGCAATTGTAGGGCTACAGGTCTTTATGACCATCGCCCGGAGGAAAGAAGACAAAATCTACGTCTCCCTCTGGTACATCATTGCGGCACTGATATGGACGGGGATAAACCTGATATATGGAAACCTTGTCATTCCCTACGCAGCTCCCGGCGTTAACAATGTTGCGCTCCACGGTCTCTTTCTGCACTATGTCGTGGGCCTTTGGATCACGCCCGCAGGACTTTCGGTCGTTTATTTTTTTCTGCCGGTCGCGGCGAGAAGTCCCCTCTACAGCCACCGGCTTTCCCTCCTTGGATTCTGGTCTCTGGCATTCTTCTATCCTTTTGTCGGTATACACCACTACCTTTTCAGCCCGGTGCCTGACTGGACGCAGACGATCGCGATCGTTGCCAGCGTCATGCTCATCGTTCCGGTCTGGGCAGTGGTGGTGAATTTCTTCGGGACACTGAAAGGCAACTGGACAAAATTTCATGATGACTTCACGGTCAAGCTCATCATCTTCGGTGCGGTCATGTACTTTATCGGGAGTACGCAGGGTTCGATTGAGGCCCTGAGAAGTGTCCAGAAACCCACACACTTCACTGATTTTGTCATAGCACACTCACATGCTACTGTTTTCGGCGGCTATGTTATCTGGGTCCTCTCCGCATGCTACTATGTATGGCCGAGGGTCACCGGAGCAGCGTTTCATGAGTCTACCGCGAAGGGAAGCACCTGGATGATTCTGTCCGGTATCTCTGCCATGGTCTTCATCCTCACGGTTCAGGGACTGATCCAGGGAACTGCGCTGATGGATGGCGCTGAGTTTATCGACAGTATGGTTTCGATGAAGCCTTACTGGTTCATCAGAACGTTCGCCGGCATTACCATGGATGCCGGCATAGCGCTTCTGGGCATCAATCTCCTCATGGGACGACGAAGGACCCGGGGATCGGAACAATGAAAAATGTCAGGACCATAGCGCTTATAGCAGGTTTCGGCTTCTTCTTTCTGGCCCTTGCAGTACAGGGCATCTTTCCGTATGTGATGAGGGAGGCGGGACCGAATCCGGTAACGAGAACAGTCAGAACAGAACTGGGCGAACTCGCAGAGGTCAGGTCGGCAGCCCTGCCATACACAGATGTTCTTGCAAAGGGACGGGAGGTCTATATCCGCGAAGGCTGCTGGTACTGCCACTCCATGTACCTGAGGCCTGTCACAGGAGAAGAACGGCGGTGGGGTCCTGTCTCGGAGTTTGGTGAATATGCCTATGACCTCCCGCACCTCTTTGGCACAAGGAGGATCGGCCCTGATCTGACCCGTATCGGTGGAAAGTATGGTGATGACTGGCATGCCGCGCACTATTTAGATCCACGCATGGTGGTGCCTGATTCTGTGATGCCGCGTTTCACCTGGCTGTTTGTGAAAAATGCTGCGAGCGGCAAACAGGTGCTCAATGAAGAAGGAAAAGCACTGGAGGCGTTTGTTCAGAACATCGGGATGAGCAGGGGGAAATGGAGGGATGCGTTTCCGTACCAGATCTTCGAGACCGGCGCATCATCCACTCAGACTGCCGGGTCGCTGTCGCATGGCAAGGACGTTTATCTGCGGCGGTGTGAAGGATGCCACGGAGAAAAGGGTGACGGCAAGGGAAAGGCCCCCTCAACGGTGTTGTTCGAGATCGCACAACCCAGAGACTTTACGAGCGGTGTCTACAAGTTCAGAACAACCCCCTCCGGTTCGGTGCCGGTGGATTCTGATATTTTCAGGACTATTTCAGCCGGCATCAGGGGCTCCGCAATGCCCCCCTGGTTCAACCTTCCCGAAGCCGACCGCAGGGATGTCGTCCAGTATATCAAGACGTTTTCACGTGATTTTCAGGAGTTCCCGCCCGGACCTCCGATTATGATCCCTCGCGCCCCGAGGCCGACGCCCGAGTTGATTGCCCACGGCAGCAAGGTTTACGAGGAGATGCAATGCAAGGAATGTCATGGAGCAACAGGAAGAGGAGACGGCCCAAGCTCCAACACGCTTAAAGACGATTTCGGAAGCAGAATACCGCCGGCCAACTTTACCAGGGGGGTCTTCAAGAGCGGGCCGGGGCCCGAAGACATATTCAGGACATTCATGACCGGACTGAACGGCACGCCTATGCCTTCCTTTGGCGATGCCTTCACATCGCCGGATGACGGCTGGGCGTTGACCTTTTACGTGCTCAGTCTTTCGGCTGACAGGGTGAAATGATGACAAGTCCGGTCATGTTCGGTTTTTTTGTGTCGCTCGGCATGGGTCTTGGCGCCTTTGCCTTTTTTCTCTGGGCGGTCATGGCCGGGCAGATGGAAGACGCGGAGGAGGTGAAATACCGGATCATTCAAAGAGAAGAAGATGATGATGCAAAAGGCAAGCAGATACGGCTGTCCGATAACAGGAGTGAGTCATGAAGCCATTATCCATATCAAAAGGAGGAACTGAACTATGAACAAACTGAGTCGCGTGCTGGTTGTCCCTCTCCTCTGTGCCATATTTTTTGCCGGGGCACGTGTAGCAGGTGCCTATGAGGAAGTTGCTGTATCAGGCGGCGGAACGATCAAGGGGAAGGTGACCTTTCAGGGTGAAGTGCCGATGAGGAAGGTGGTCCCTACCAAGGACATGGAAGTCTGCGGCAGCGTTCGTGAGGACCCGTTGATCACTATGGGGACCGGCAACGGGGTCGTTGACGCCGTCGTCTATCTTAAGGATGTCAAGAAGGGGAAAAAATGGGTGAAGCCTGCGAAGACGCCGGTCCTGGACAACAAAAACTGCAGGTTTGTACCGCTGGTGCAGGTCATCCCGGTGGGCATGAATGTGGCTATCCACAACTCCGACCCGGTCCTGCACAACACGCACGGGTTTCTGATAAAGTCCACGATGTTCAACGTGGCAATGCCGAAGCAGGGCATGCAGATCGAGAAGCCGCTCACCCGTCCGGGCATTATCCGCATTGAATGCGATTCCCATGGCTGGATGCGGGGCTGGATCTATGTGGCGGACAACCCCTACTACGCGATGACCGGCAAGGACGGTACCTTTCACCATCAGCGATGTCCCGCCAGGGAACTATACCCTGGTCATCTGGCAGGAGCATATGGGCATCAAGGAAATGCCGGTCACGGTCAAGGCGAAGGAGACGGTGAATATGCCGTTTGAGATACCGAAATGAGTGCCTTACACGCATTGTATTCGTCAGTGAGAAAGGAGGAATTATGAGCAGGCATGTAACTCGATCAAAAAATAAGAACAGGGAATCGGGAGAGGCTGCAGGTCCTGATAGGGCGCGGGGAATGACGCGGCGTACCTTTATCCAGGGAGCGCTCGCTGCCGGCGCTGCTGTCACGGCAATGGGGCATGGGCTGATCCCCGGCATGAGCATCATTGATCTTGCATACGGAGCAGAGAGTTTCAGCTTCGCATGGATCTCCGATACCCACCTGTATCCCAGGACCCTGAATACGCGTTTTGTCGAGAAGGCGGAGCGGGCGATCAATGACGTGAGGGAGATGAAGCCGGCGCCGGATTTCCTGATCTTCGGGGGAGATCTCGCCCAGCTTGGCGACCCGGTAGAACTTCAGCTCGGCGCAGAACTCCTGAAACAGATTTCGATCAAGAAGTACTTTATTCCCGGCGAACATGACTGGTATCTTGACATGGGAGAAGCCTGGGTAAAGATGTTCGGCAAACCCCCCTGGACATTTGACCACAAGGGGATACGCTTTGTTGGCCTCGATACGATAAGTCATGGTCCTGATTACTGGACGGCAAAGAAAATGACACCCGCGGAACGTATGGGCCATATGGCCACCCTTGACGGCTCGGTTGCCGGCGCCTGGGCGGGACTCGGACCCGAACAGCTTCAGTGGCTTTCTGCCACTCTTTCCGAATGGCCCAAGGACAAACCGGTGATCGTATTCAGCCATAACCCCCTGTATGAATACTACCCGCCGTGGAACTTCTGGGTGCGTGACTGGAGGCAGGTGCAGGAGATCCTCAAGCCGTATCAACAGGTGACAAACATCCACGGCCATACGCACCAGGTCCTCTATAACGAGATCGGAAGCATGCGGTCCATCGGCATGCTGGCCACGTCATGGAACTGGCCATATCCTCCTGAGGGCGTGCCGATACTCACCATCCCCATGGTGCGTGTTGACCCCGGCGACCAGTTCGACGGCGTTGGATGGGGAAAGATCAACGTGCCGTCTTCAGGCAAGATCGGCTACGAGTACATGATGTGGCGCAAAGATGTCTTTGCCCAGTCGAAGGTCGACTCAGGCACCGGCGACAATGACAACCAGGTACTGAGTCCGCGGGTCGCTGACCAGCCATAACACACAGGAGGATACTATGAACGCGAAACGTTTTCGAACTTTTATTGTCCTGGCAGTCATTGTTGTCGTTGCCTTGTCCCTGCCGGTTATGACCCGGCAAGCCCAGGCCCATAAGTCAAAGCACTCACCTGAACAGTTGAAGGCCTTCGATGACCTGTTCATGGAACAGGTGAAGGTCGGCGACCTGCTCTTCCACGGAGACGCGGCAACAGAAAAGAAGATGGGCACGACGCTCTCAAGGACCGGGATGGCCTGCGCCATGTGTCATCCCTTTGCTTCTGATACGCATCCCTACGAGTTCCCGAAGTTCCAGGAACAGATCAACAAATTTTCGACTCTCCGTGACATGATCAACTGGTGCATTGAAAAGCCGAACGAAGGAGAGAAGCTTGATTCTGACTCTGATGCAATGAAGGCACTTGAGGCGTATATCTACTGGGCGAACCGGGGCAGCAAACTCGCGCCGGGAGTACACTGATATTACGGTTTAGACGGACGCCTCCGGCAGTATCTGCTGCTTTCTGCCGGGGGCATACGGGAATGAACCAAAAAGAGGCTGATGAAATCAACGGAAAAAATATCATACGAGCCCGGCATTGAAGCATTCGAAGGAGCCGTCCCCGCATGGCTGATTCTTCTTTCGATCTCTCTTGCCGTATGGGGCATCTACTATCTCACAGCCTATTGGAACGGGCCGGTCCCCACACCCTGATGCTGTTGGGGCGACCATGAGGAGAATGTCGGCATACGCCGGTATCGCAGTCCTCATCATAGCAGTTGGGTACCATTCCGCTGCCGGGGAGCCGTCTCCGTGCGATATACGTGAGTTCGGACTTGATGCCGGCAAGTTCTATCTCTACCTGACAGAGGACACTCCCTATACCGGATGGAAGCTCTGGCCGGGCAGCAGCAGGCATCCCGCGGACAGCCCGCATGGCCCCCTGGTCACGACATACGTTAATCCTGCTGCCTACGAATCCCTGACTGCCGGTAAAGAGCTGAAGACAGGCTCCCTGATCGTTATGGAAAACCGCGGCCTTGACGGCGGCTTCAGGGGGTTATCCGTTCGCATGAAGATCAGGGGCTATAATTCCGCGGGCGATGACTGGTATTGGCTGCAGTATGACGAACAGGGTGAGGCAACGAGCAGGGGAAAAGGGTATGAGTGTCTGGCCTGCCATGACCAGGGTAAAAAGGTCGATAGAACCGGCGCTGTGCCGCAGTGACGCAAGACGGGTAAATCAGGCATGAGGTTGTATAACATGCTAAAGCCAGAAGAAAGTGCAGATCACAGAAGTCTCAGGACGAAACAGTGATACTGCCTGTTTTGGAGAGTTGTCAAAACTTCGAGAACTATCGTGTGGGAGAAAAATTCTCAGGGCAAGGAGGTTTTAATGAGTCAGCAGGGCACGTCGAGGAGGGATTTCCTGAAGATAATGGGGGCAGCTGCAATGGCAAGCCAGCTTGCGGGGTTGGCAGGGCATCAGGCGGAAGCGCAGAAGAACATCGAAACAGCGGACCGCGTGTTTATTGCGAATGAGGACTCCAACACCATCACGGTGATTGACCCGAAAAGCAACAGGGTGGAGACGACCATAAACCTTACGAGCTTTGACGAAGATCCAAGGCCTCCGTTCCGCCTCGTGACCGGCGGGCTTATGCCGACCCATGCGGCGATGATCCACAAGCCGCTCTATCACGGCTGCATCGATGCCCATGGCGTTGTGCCGTCACCTGACGGGAGGATGCTCGCTACCAGCGGCCGCGGTTCGAGCAACATATACCTCATCGACAGCATCAACAGGAAGGTCATCGGAAATACGCCCAATCCCTTTGCCTCACCGACCACGAACACCGAGCGTATATCCAGCGGTATTCTCGTTGGCCGTGAGCCGCACGAGCCCACCTTCACGAGGAACGGCAGGGAACTGTGGGTTGCGGTGCGCGGTGAAGACAGGATCGCGATCCTGGATGTCGAACGGGCGGTCAGGCAGTCAGGAGGCGCGGACGCGCAGGCGATACTGAAATACATAGCCACGATCAACGGCCCGGCACAGGTCTGGTTCAATGCCTCAGGGACCCTTGCCTATGTGGTGAGTCAGAAGGTCTCAAAGATTGACGTGTTCAGGGTAAACCCGGACGAGCGTGGTTACTCGCATCCTGAGAGGGTAACGACGCTGGACAGCAGTCAGCAGGACAAGCAGGGGTTTACACCCTTTATGAAGACCTCTCCGGATGGTGGAGAAATATGGTTCTCCCATAAACTCACTGACGCGGTGTCCGCGCGATCGACTGCTGAGCCCTTCGGCCTGCTCGATATGGTGCCCTTAGGTGAGAAGGCGCGTCCGAACCACCTTGAGTTCGTTGAAAACGCAAAGGGTAAGGTCGTATATGTCAGTTTTGCCAGAGTTGACGATAAAGGTCCGGATGGGGTGGCTTCGAGCCGGATCGGCATTATTGACCGGGGTGCCCGGACCGGGCAGCGCAAGGTTGTGGGGACGTTCTTCTCACGGGGCCGTGAAGCGCACGGTCTCTGGACAAATCCGGAGAACAACCTCCTCTATATCGCCCACGAGCAGGATGAACTCCCCGGCACGCCCCATGAGGGCCAGACCCTCGCGACGGCATTCGATGTCTCGGACCCGTTCGAGCCGAAGTTTACGGCGCAGATACCTCTGGGGAGTCTGAAGCTGCCCTCAGGCGAACTGAGAAACAAAAAAAGCATAAATCTCGTCTATGTCCGCCCGGGATTCCGGGGACAGACTGCTTAGGAGGCGGCCATGAGAAATCTCTTCATTGTTTTAGCATTCGTATTTCAGGCATCCGCACTCTGGGCAGAGGATCATTCTCACCACAGCCCTCCCGCATCTGCTCAATACAGCGAGGAGTATGGGGTCTTCATGCGCCAGATGAATTCGGATATGGAGAAGATGATGCGCGATATGCACTCGCCGGGTTACAGCGGTGATCCGGACATTGATTTTGCTAGTAATGATGATTCCGCATCACCAGGGCGCGGTTGATATGGCCAGGTTGCAGCTCCTGTACGGTAAGGACCCGCTATTGCGAAAGCTTGCCGGGGAGATCATCGCAGGCCAGCAGGTAGAGATCGAGGCGATGAAGCGCAGGCTGGAGATCCTCCGGGGACGAAAAAGTGCGGAGAGCGCGGAGTTTCCGGCGCTTGGCGGCACCCGGGGTGAGGGACCGAAGGGAGAGGGAAAAGAGAACCCGGAGCCTCATAAGCACTGAAAACCAGTTGCTTAATTTCAGAAAGAATCAAACAATGGGACAAAGCAGTAAACCGAGGCGGCGGGGAATAACACTTTTTTCATTTTCGATCGGAGGTCTGCGCTTCATGTAATGTGTTATCTCTGAAACAGGGAGGTTACGCTCGTGTGCAGAAACATTAAGCCCCTGTTCAATCTCGAACCGGCTGTGACGGACGAAGAGGTTCGCGAGGCTGCATTACAATTCGTGAGAAAAGTAAGCGGCTTTCACGCGCCTTCGAAGGCGAACGAAACTGCATTCTTTAGGGCTGTTGAGGAGGTAGCGACCTCTTCCAGAAACCTTCTGAACTCGCTTGAAACGAACGCGCCGCCGAAGAAACGTGCGGAAGAGGCTGCCAGGGCACGAGCACGCGCTGCAAAAAGGTTTCCTGCGTGAACGACTATCCGCAAGAAAACGGCAGATAAATCAGGTAGTAGTTTGAAAACTGGACAGGAAGGGATAGAGTGTGCTGTTTCAGAAAATTTTGCTATTTGTCATTGCGAGCCGGCCTCATCGGGCGTGGCAATCTCAGACTCAGCGACAAGATTGCTTCACTGCGTTCGCAATGACAGACTTATTACAGTTATTTAGCGCAAGAGGATCTCTTACTGAGAAATGCGAAGAAGGGCAAACAGGATACTCTTTAACCCTGCAATAGTTGCTCCCGATAATCTATTGTAGACCCGCATGAGGCGTGCCCCTGCGCGATGAGGGACGGTTAATTACCGCCTCTTTCCCGATTACCGCATTTTTTCATGCAAAGACCATTTCTGAAAGAACTTACACAGGTTGTCCCGCTTACTGCGCAGTTATTTTGCTCCCGGTCAGTGCATAAGCAGCCGTCCATCTGCGTGCCCGGTGAACACGTTGTCTTTAATGCGACCCATGTTCCGTCGTTGCAAAAAGTCTTGTAGCCGGACTGACAAACCACAGTACCATCCGGATAATCGGTTCCCTCATAAGTGCAAGTGCTCTCTGCGAGGAGCACTGATGAAAAAAGTGCAGTGACAATCAACAAAGATACAGTCAGCGCCTTCATTATCGGGCTCCTCTCTGGACGCAGCGACCAGCCTCGTCTGTATTCGCTAAGCGCATGGGCAAACGGAGACTCCTGCACACTCCACTAATTGCGGGTATATGAAATCTTCTTTGTGCCGCCTTCGCAGGAACCGATAATCTTTTGATCTTTGACCTGGTCAGCCGGTATGATCTCAAGCGTATACCCCGTAACCCCTTTTTCCTTTAACTTCGCGTCGATTTCCGCCTTTAACTCCTCACATGGCTTGATTTCAGCAAAAGCAAATGAACCCGCAAATACACTAGCTGCCACAAGAGAAATAATGATACGTTTCATAACCTGTCTCCTTTTAGAAAGAAATGTACTAATCTGAATTTACCGGAACAGTTCCGGAATTTCTATGTAAGTTACATAAATTCCCCATAGGTGATTGCCGATAACATAATTTACACTATTTTAGAGATTCTGAATAGTGCAGAATGACGCTTATTCAAACGCTGGGCATGAGGCGCGGGGGCACTAAGGCAGAAAACAAAAAAGAAAGACGGCTATCCCCGCGTCCCTCTCGATGCCTTTGGCCTTCTCATGGTACTTTGATTTTGATTGTGTTTCTGAGGGCGTGAAGCAGGAATGCCGTAAAGCATACCTTCCGCACTAATATCTTCATCAATATCCGGCCAATGCACACCATCGCCGTCTCCTATGATTCTGTAATTTGCGCGCTGTTTAGCAGTGGCCTCGGACAACCGCCATGACCAAGCAAGCGGAACACTGATTATACGACCATCGACAAGCTGGGCGGTTATTGTGTCTCCAGTGACTTTTATTCCTTTAATTCTTACTTCTTGCAGTTTCACCGCAGTGCTCATGCCATGCCTCCATTATTTTGTCCCTGTTGTTTATAATCTTTTCCCTTATCACAGTGAGTTCTTTCGGAGCAAAACCCTTGTTCTTAGTCAATGCAACAGGGTTCTTGCTCGCTGTTCTCAGTTGAAGAAGAAGCTTTTATAGTATGAAATTCTACAAATTCAACGCTGTCTTTCAGCCGCCGGAAAAACTGCTTTTGAAATTACGCCCAAGCTATCGATCGGTCGGCTGGAAAGGTTTGTTGTGCGCTTTTTTATAACAACCATGGGAAATCATTCCATTCTGTTTCTGGCTTTTCTGGTTCCGTCTTGCCTTCCTCGATAGCCTCAATAAATTTGATTGCTGAAGAGACGTTATTAAAGATCAGTATGCTTTCTCTGTAGTTCAAAATCGGATTATCATGAGCAAAGCTTTGTTCATTTCTCACAGCATTAAATGCTTCTAAGATTGATATTGATGATTTTAGAATTCTTTCAGTCATTTCTGATTCTATGAGGTTGTTCTTTTTAAGGAATTTTATATATTCCCCAAACAGACTATGCAGTGCCTTGCTTTTGTCATAGCTGATACCGTGTTTGTCACAAAGTTGCCTGACATACTTGACAACAAACGTGTGTAATCGGTCTAGAGCAACCTCCGGTTCATTTTTAGCTATGCTTTCTCTAAGAGATTTCGCCAATACTGCAAAATCTCTATCTTCAAAATTTGGGTGAATAGCATCGATGTCCTCAACTATTGTATCGTGCTTCAGACGGTCTGCAATTTTGCGACAATCCTCGTAGAGCGCTTGGCCTGCAGGATCAATTTCAATCATGTTAAGTTTTTTATTTTCTTTCCAATAATGCAGCAGTCCTAATAATAATTTGCCAATGAGATAGTTGGACTCTTTCTGCCATAACGCCCTGAGTCGATTTGCTTTTGATCCACTGCCATATCCATATTTAGCAGTAAAGATATCAAGGCCAGTATGTTCCAGAATAAATTCTTGAAAAGTGCGATTTGAAAAGTCGAGCACGTAGCCGCTACCCATGCCGAATAAATTCTCCAGTTTAACCTTCTCGATACCAGTTAGATTTGACATTTTTTATTATCTATTTCCTGCAGTTTGCCGCCACCCATGCAGATGATTTCTTGATCGCCGTGTACAATGTGCCAATTTTCATATCCCGACGAATCCGCCAGAAACTGAAGTTCGGTCGCGTTGGCAAAGTGGAGGATGAGATCGCCTGTTTTGGGATTTGTCGTGTATTGTTCTATAATCTCCTCTCCGATTGTCTTCTTCACTACGTCGATAGCATCCAAGGAGGCTGAAAGGCCGAACTTTTGGCCGTGGTCTTCTGATGAGCTTTTAATGCCGTTGTCTGTAATCAGTCGCCATAATGATTCTGTCGTAATTGTGCTCTCATCGTCGAGGAGGATCAGCCAAGTATAATCATGTTTATCAATAGTTTTGAGTCGACGACCGATTAGCCAATTGATATTAATTTTCATTATATTTATTTATCACCGGTCGGTTGATTGACGTGTTATACGTCATTCTTCTTATTCTTAAATTGCAGTTTGGTTTTGGGTAGCGATAAGAAAACAATTAGCCCTATAAAGAAGAGTAGCCCGAGGGCAAACCTTACAAGTGAGTCTAACATCCGATATTCTATTGCTTGCTTTATATGGCTTGGGTAGGCCAGTGAAGCAACGATAAAAACAGCAGCCAAAGTAATAAGGCCTTTTCTTGACCATTCCAGTCGTTTCAAAAGACCTAGCCCCAAGAAGCACCAGCTTGCAGCCAGTAACAGATAGACGTATACACCGAAAGTAGGCTGGTTCATTAGTCTTGGATATATGATCGCCTTAAATAGCCACAAAGCAAATGCAACAGATAGAGCACTGAATAGCATTATGCCGATTGATGTATTGATTGATTTCATATTTGTTTTTTATGCCGAATGTTCAGTTTTTGCAAATTATAGGTTCGCCCATGAGATATGTCAATTTAATTATTTATTATTGGGTGGCATCTCAATAAGCATTATTTGAAGCAACTTAATCATTATCGAGCATCTGTATAATAGAATAATTTTATGTTTACTATTTGTGGACGGTTTTTCACAGTTTAAGGCACGTATCCATTCGAGACCAGTAACAATCCCCACGGACGGCTTCTACTGAATACCATCCGAAACATACCTCGTCCCAAAATTATATCACGGGTGTTAGAGAGGTGGCCGGGTTTGTTTGGACAGTTGAAAGCAGTTTATAAGTGATAAGCTGCTCTGCATCATGCCGCCCATTCCTGGCCTCGGCTATCGAACTGTGGTTATCATTCCAGAAAGATCAACTTGTGCCCAAAGGACATTATTTCTGTATTTAATGGTGGCTGCACCCAAAGGAAGTGCTTTTAGTTTTTTGGAATGTTCATTCAAGAATGAGAAGCCTCAGACTGATTAATAAAAGATGCTTATTTTTATCCGATAGTTCCCCTAGCCGCTCCCTGAGTCGTTTATTGTCAATCGCCCTTATTTGATCAACAATAATATCTGAATCACTTTTGAGTCCAGCCTCGCCCTTTTTCAGGTGGATGCGCAATATCTTGACCTGATGATTAATCCGTGTTGTAATTGGGCAGATTATAACACTCGGATGTTCTTGATTTAAAAGATTGGTTTGCACAACAACCACAGGTCTTATTTTGCCAGGTTCTGTTCCGAATCGTGGATTCAAATCGGCCGTATAAACATGAAATTTGCGGATTGTCATTCCGGTATCTCGTCCTCAATAAGTTCTAACTCACGTAGTGCTTCCATCGACGATTCAGAGATCATCTTTGATTCTGCTTTCAATTGTTCTTTAAGAAGGCTTCTCTTGATAAACTTATTGTAAAAAATCAATGCATCATTTATATAGGCATTTCTAGGCTTCTGAATAGAGCCGATAATGTTCTCAGTCTCAGCGAATACCTCGTCCTTTACTTTTAACGAAAGCGTTTTGGACATATCAGTTAACCTCCTAAATATCAGTGATACCAATAGTATATACTATTGAATAACGTTGTTCCAATGGATACTATAGATAATTCTTGTGGGTGAATATTGTAAGCACGTTATAGGGAGAACAAACGCCCTTACAAATTCTTGAATCAGTTTGTTAGAAACGGAAATGAACAGGTTCAGAAAATCGAAATTGGTGCGGAGTCCAAGGTGAAAGCTATAAAAGCCTTTTCTCTTAATAGAACAGCTCCTGAATCAGATTGTGCGCACACTTTTCAGCAGAAGTTTTCGGTTACAAAGACCTTCCCGTCATCAGAGAAAGCAACTCCGATTCCCTGTTGTTTGAAATAGGGAGTCAGGATATTTGCCCTGTGGCCTTTGCTGTTCATCCACTGCTTTACTACTGTCTCGGCAATCTCGCCCTCAGTGCTCCAGTTGTAAAATCTTTCGCCGTTCTTATAAAAATAAGAACTGTAGAGATTGTCCTGTGCGATATTTTCTGCGCCTTTACGGGCAGTGTCACCTGTACTGATCCTGCACTCAATCCCCTCAGCCTCATACCTGTCATAAAAAGACCTGCCTTCGGGGTCATTGTGTGAGAAGAAGTTCATCTTAACCATGTCCTGACTGTGTTTCCTGGCTACCTTGTGCAGATTTTTGTTCCACGATAGGACTGACAGTCCTCTTTTCGCTCTTTCCTTATTGACCAGGTCATGGATCTTCTTTTCGAGCCGCGTGATATCGACATCCGATCCGGAAGATCTGTAAGACAGCACATTCCTTTCCCTGCTTTGCGAACTGCCGGCGATGCAGAGCAGACATAAAATGAAAACAAATACGATCTTCAATAAGGCTTCATTATTCATGCTCGCCTGAAAAGAAATTGTTGGTTTGTCCTGCCAAGTGACGCAACCCGAAACTCATCATCCTTTTTCGAGGAGCCGTATGAGTCCGATGAAGTCATCTTCCGACCAACCGGCATCAATTCCCTGGTCATAGATTTTTTTTAGATGTCCGGCTTGTTCAAGTGATACGGACAGCTCGGCAGCAGTCTCCAATGCCAGGCGAAGGTCTTTCGCCATGTGCTTGAGGGAAAACTGCGGGCTGTAATCGCGCTGAATCAGCTTGGGTGCTTTCAGATCGGAGACGCCCGAACGGGCGACATTTCGCGCCAGCGCGTTAAAATACACGTCATCCGGGATTCCCGCCGTCCGGCTCAACGTCAGGCTTTCGCACAGACTCTGGGCTACTCCGGCAATGTTGAGATTCATCGCGAGTTTCAACGAAGAAGCGGAACCCAGCGGTCCGATATGGAGGATGGCGCTTGATAACGGTTCGAGGACCGGGCGTGCCTTTTCAACGACTTCCGGATCGCCACCCAGATAATAAACCGTCTGCCGCTGCTCAGCAGCGATTTTGCTGCCCGTGAAAGGAGCTTCCAAAAACCATGCGCCGGTTTGCCGGACCTGAGTGGCAAAGAGTCGCGTCCACGTGGCGGAGATTGTGCTTGATTGGATCACCAATACTCCGGGGCCAAGACTGGGTTTGATCTGATTAAGAACGGACTGGACAGCCGGAGGGTCGGCGACAACGATGAAGATCGCCTCTGCACCGGCAACCGCCTCCTGAATGGACGCGTGAAAATGAGGAAAATCCCTGGGCGTCCGGTTCCAGCATCGCACGTCATGGCCATCAACGATAAGATTTTTCGCCCAGGCGCTTCCGATAATTCCCAACCCTAAGACTGATATTTTCATCATTTTTTATTCCCTCTTCATTGTAAGCGTTTATACTACGCAGAGAGTGCCCAAACGTTAAGCTCACTTGCGCTACAAATGAGTTTTCCCAATAAGGCCCTGGGACGTTCCCGGCGTCAAGGGCAACGCCTCGTTCGACAGGTTTCATTTTTTTATAACAGCATTTGATACAGTATTGGCAAAGTAGCAAAACTTAGAACAATCCCTAAGCCAACTAATGCTGCTGTTAGGGCAGGCGAAAGATTGGCTAATATGGCCAATGCTCCTGCCGAAACCATCGGCGGCATTCCAGCCTCAAAAATTGAAACCTGCACAGCCTCTCCTTCCAGTCCTGCTATTTTACAGAAAAATAATGCTGCCACAGGTGCTGCAATTAATTTTATTGAAAGTCCAACGAATAGCTGAGAAGTTACCTCTCTGCTCAGTCGCAGGGTAAGTTGAAAGCCCACTGCAATCATTACTAAAGGTACCAATGTGGAGGCCAGTATTTCTAAAAGGCTTACTGCAACAGGTGGATAAGGGACAGCTTTCAGAATAAAGGCGAGAACCAATGCAATAAATGGAGGGAATGAAATAACCTTTTTCACAATCTTCCCGACGGTCGGTTTGCTTTCCCCTGTTCCATATAAAGCCAGAATCAGGGAGCCATAGGTTGCCAAAGCCAGGAAAGAGCCCAGTTGATCATAGAGTAAGGCGTAAGGGATAGCACTCTCTCCAAAAAATGCCTTAACCATAGGGATTCCCAGAAAAGAGGTATTACCTAAAGGAATTAAAAGGAGAAGGCAGCCGGTAGCGGCACGTTCCCATTTAAGAAGTCTGGACAGGATTACTATAAGGGCACAGGAAAACATCAGCATTCCCCATGGCATAAGCGCAGGGACCAGCAGATTTCTGGAGAAGACCAATTCGGGAATTTTGAGAAGAACCAATGCCGGCAAAGATACATATATTACAAACAAATTTAATACATTTCCGGTCTCATCGGAAAAGTCCGGCATACGTTTTAACGCCATACCAATGAGCAGAAAGGTTATTGTAATTGCAAAATTTTCCATAATCTAATGTGGTGTAAATGTTTTTTGTCTTTATTCCATCGTTTGCGTAATTATAGAGGTCTTCATAATGTCCGTTAATGTTATCTGCGGTAATTATACCTGATATGCCGAACTCTGTTCCGTCAAATGGTTTTAATCAAAAGAATTCCTCGATGCTCTG
Source organism: uncultured Nitrospira sp. (assembly GCA_963746295.1). Taxonomy (GTDB): domain Bacteria; phylum Nitrospirota; class Thermodesulfovibrionia; order Thermodesulfovibrionales; family UBA6898; genus JAOUFP01. Next base: position 94,002 of record CAVVAQ010000006.1, read on the forward strand.
CATCGGGGTTAAAACATACTGTTGTTTGTTGTTGTCATTGCCGCTTGTCGGCAATCCTTCTTCGGAAAGATTCCGGACAAGCCGGAATGACAAATTGACGGTTTTTGATTTCGATACCTCGCAGCTCTGCTGCGGGGTAGTTCATTGAAACGGGGAATGAATAATCCGTACAATTCGGGATAATTTTATGAGGGGGGTTATGTTATCGAAAAACACTTTCCTGTTCTTTTACTTGCCGTAATTTATGTGATTACACCTTTTTTACTCTAACACTATGTTTTCTACCGTAACCGTTCCGGCGCTGATCGTCAGCGTGCCGTTGATCGCCGTATTCCATGGATTATTGCTAAAGTCACAGTCATACCCGCCTTTGAGCGTAACTGATTTGTCCTGTCCACAGGTGAGGTCTCCGGTGACAACCAAACCCTGGGCTGCAATGATATCGTCCCGGGAGACATATGGTCTGAAGTGAATCGTACTCAACGCCGCCGACTCTCAAGGGAGCGGGCGAACACGTCAGACCGTTCATCGTGACGGCAAACTGTTTTGTGATCGTAAAAGAGTTCGCGTCCCACACCTGAACAGTGAAACTCTGTGTCCCCGGTGTTTTCGGCGTGCCTGTTATCACGCAGGTTGAACTGTTTATGGTCAAACCCTCCGAAAGATTCCCTGAGCATCTAATGGGCTGTTCTCCGCCATACACAACGAGGCCCGTTGGGGGATAGGAAGCTCCGACCGTCCCTGAAGGCAGCGATACATTAGAGATCAGAAGGCTTCCATAGATCGTGATGAATAAGTCTTTTGTCGCGGTTCGGGCACCATTGTCCGTTACCCGGACGGTGAAATATAATCTGCTGTCACCCGTTGGTGTTCCTGATATCACGCCTGAAGGACTCAGGGATAATCCCTCCGGCAGGTATCCGGAACTGACAAACCAGGTGTATCCCAGTACTCCACCCGAGGCCGTGAGGGTCTGGTTGTACGATCTGCCGACCATTCCATCCAGCGAGAGTGAAGAGGTGACAATAGTCAGGGGGCCATAGATGGTAATCGACAAGTCTTTTTCAACTGTCGCTGAGGCCACATCTCTAGCCTGCACGGTAAAGAAGGCTGTCTCGGCTGTTGTGGGTGTACCTGAAATCTCGCCTGTCGCACTGTTCAGCGATAAGCCGCTCGGCAGACTGCCGGAAAGGACTGCCCAGGCTGAAATTGCGCCATCTGCTTCAAGTGTCTGGCTGTAAGGTGTTCCGACCGGGCCGTCCGCCAGCGAAGCTGTCACAATGCTCAAGGGAGATCTGCCGGTATTTGGCCGTGAGAATATTTGAGGTGGCTGTAACTGAATACACCAAATACAAGCAGAAAAGAGAAAAGAACTGTTATGCAAAAAGTCTTTTTCACGAAAGCCCCTCCGTCTATATTTCTGTTAATTAGTCCAGAACAATATTCAGTAAGCATGTTTTGCATGAATGAGTATTTTGACGGACAAAGGTGTTTTCCCCCCTGAGAAAGTTTTAGGGCTTTGTGTATATCACGGATATATTTTTCAGGAAAAACACTCGATCCTGGGGATGCCGTGAGGAAGATTGTGCGCTTTAAGGGTGTTCCTAGGGTGTCACCATGCCAAAAAAAGGAGCCGCTATACCTTATTGATAGAAAAAATGGCGGAGAGAGAGGGATTTGAACCCTCGGTGAGTTGCCCCACACACGATTTCCAGTCGTGCTCCTTCAGCCGCTCGGACATCTCTCCGGATAAAAAGCAAGAAAAAGTTTAACCGATAAAACCGGATTAAATCAACTTGCGGGTCAGGGATGAAATATTTATTGAGAAATAAGATTTTTTTGTGTATGCTTTTTCAAATGACTTAATTCCTTAAAATTAACATCAATTTTTCTGACAAGCAGGCAATAATGATTTTCGTAAAGTTATCTTTGGAGGGGCTTAGGTGATGATGGAAAAGAAGGAAATTACGGTATTTATAGCATCGCCGGGCGGCTTGGATGAAGAGCGTCAGATTGTCAGGGCTGTTCTGCGATGAGTTGAGCAAAGACGTGTTCCTCAGAGATTATGAGGTCTCACTTCATGCCGAGGGCTGGGAAGATGTTATCCCATCCGCTGGCCGACCTCAGGAGATTATAAACACGCTTGTAGAAAAATGTGACATCTTTATTTGTATGTTCCACAAAAGATTTGGTTCCCCCTCAGGCAAGGCCAAGTCAGGCACACTTGAAGAGTTCCTCAAGGCTTATAACAAATGGAAGGACAAGAAGAAGCCGCATACCATGCTTTATTTTAAAGACCGCCGAGGACATGATAGGCGAGATCAAGGACCATCCCGGTGTCGGCAGGCTTATTGAAACGCCTCTTATGCTCACCGCCATATGCATTCTTTACCATGATGGCAAGGAACTGCCGGGACAGAGGGCGGAACTCTACCGTAAGTTTGTCAATAACCTCTTTTCAAGACGTTTTGACGAAACCGAGAAGGTCCATAGTTTTCTGAAGTCACTCGCCTTTGCCATGCATACGCAGCGTACCGCGGGCATAGACAGGAAAGAAGCTGTAAGGGTTTTAAGTGGCGAGTATAGAAAAGAAGAGGGCGAGTCTGAAAAGGATTATCACCGCAGGCTTGAAACTGAGTTTGACCGGATTGAGCCGGAATGCGGGCTGTTGAAGCGTGACAAAGGGCAGTACCAGTTTCGCCATCTGACCTTTCAGGAGTTTCTTGCTGCGACTTCGCTTGTGGACAACGAGACCGACTATGTCAAAGCTATCTCCAAATATTGGGATGACGGCTGGTACAGTGAGATGATCGAATTGTGTATAGGATATCTGAGCATTGACAACGGTAAATGGGCCATTAAGATAGTCGAAAATGCCCTTAAGCGCAAGGATGTGCCACCCTTTTTCCCATTGGCTGATTGCGGCAAAGGGTCTTCTAGACATACACAAAGACAGGAGGGGTGAAGTCCTCCCTGAATTGGCGAGGAAAAGGCTGCTTTCAATAATCGGTCATGATATGGATCCTCAAGGCCCTGGCGGACGCGGGCGAGACCCTCGGCTGGTTGGGGGATGGCAGGGATTTGAAAGAATTTATTAAGGTCAAGGGCGGCGAATACCCGCTGGGTAAGGGACCGGTGACAATCAAGCCGTTTGAAATGGGAAAATATCCTGTGACAAACAAATGGTTTGAGGAGTTTATCAATGACAGCGGTTATAGTAATGCTGAATACTGGAGTGAAGAAGGCAAAAAAGAGCTTGCTAAGTCAAACTCTAAACAGCCGGGTTTTTGGGATGAGAGGAAAGTATTGAAGACAGGACAAAAGTTGGCAAACCAGATGTTATGACGGATGCCCATGAAATAGCTGCAGAGATTCCCATTACGCCTTCGGATTATCTTGAAAAAATAGTGCAGTTGCCTGTTACTCTGCCGCCTATCGATAAATCGAGGGTCAAGGGGTATCTGTTAACCTTGCTCGATCAAAACGAAGCGCTTAAGCCATACCTTGATATCATTCAGCTTGGGTTAAAAGATAACCCGCGAACATACAAAAGATTTATCAATACCCTTGCCTTTCATACGAAAACTTGCTGTCGAGAAAGGGTGCCTGACGAAACCCGGAGGCAGTGGGGATAAGTCGGATGACATTGGGGCAGCGGATGTATATCCTAAGCCCCTGATGACGATTGAACTTCTGGTGAAATGGACTATCATAAATTTTGCCTTTCTCGATCTTGTGAGAGAGATGAAGAAGAGCAATCGCAAACTCCTCATTGTCGATATTCAGGATTGGATAGAAAGGATCGAGAATGAAAAGAAGGTCGATGACGAGTTGACTCGGGAAGGAAAGCCCCAGACTACGCTCGAAGCTCCTCCCCATATAAAGCCCTGGCTTTCGGATGAAAAACTTGTGGCTATCCTGAGAAAGGATGCCACGAGAAAAGAGCACCGGATTTTCCAGAGAGACTATCGACTTGTATATGCAGATGGGCGAGTTTACTTCTCAAGGCGATGCTATTGCCGCTTCTAAATTAAATGTTGCTGCTTATATGGAGGCATCTGCTCAAGTTGAAAGAACCGGTCGAATGGTGAGGGTTCCGAAAGGTAAGTTTCTTTATGGTTTTAAAAAAGTAGAAAAAGACATACCATACGACTTTGAGATTGACGCATTCCCCGTGACAAACGCTCAGTATAAACGCTTTATCGACGATACAAGGCACGAGGTGCCTTTTTATGAGACAGAGTGGGCAAAGGAATATAGTTGGGACAGAGAAAAAAGGACGTATTTTGAAGGAAAAGAGACCATCCGTCTGTCGTACAACGGTTTTATTATCTGGCGCTCAGTTTGTTGTGACCGATACGCAGGAAGGGTCTGCTGTGATGATGTCTTCGAGGACTGACATCGCTTCATTCACATAAGCGTCTTCCGAGAGCTCCTTGAGCAAGGCCTCTTTTTTCTCTTCCGGGGTTTTGGCTTCTCTGTATAGTTTGGAACCGCCGTGGCCGCTCTCATCATCTTTTCCTTTTTGCTTGCGCGATTCCTCAATTTCCCTGCGAACGTCGCTGATATTCAGGGACTTTAAAGTGTTTTTCTGTTTTTCAGCCAGTTTTTCAGCCTCGTTTTTCATCCCGGTCAATTTCTCATTTGCAGCAATTCTTTTGAGGCTCTTCTCTTTGAGACCGGCAATATCAGGCCCGCATTTCGGCCATTTTGCATACTCTACGGGCTGGACCGTGTCCCAGGGAAGGGCGAAGTCAAGGTATTGCTCTCCGGTTTTGAGGTTGTTCATCACGTCCGGCAAAACCAGATCCGGTATCACTCCCCGGTACTGCGTGGACTCGCCGCTGATGCGATAAAATTTCTGGAAGGTCAGTTTCAGCGCGCCGAGGGGTTTGTACTCTTCCATGTTCTGAAACGGGATATTGTCGTCAAGATTTATCAGTGTCTGGACTGTTCCTTTGCCGTGGGTATGTTCTCCACCCATGATCACTGCGCGGTTATAATCCTGGAGGGCGCCGGCGAGTATTTCAGAGGCAGAGGCGCTGATCTTGTTGACCAGTATAACCACAGGTCCGGTATAGGTTATATCAGGTTCATCATCTGACAGGGTACTTATCCTGTTGCTGCTGTTTTTTACCTGGACTATTGGACCTGTTTTGATGAACAGTCCGGCGATTTTTACCGCGTCAGCCAGGGCTCCCCCACCGTTGTTCCTGAGGTCTATGATAAGCCCCTTAATATCCCCGGCCTTGAAATTTTTCAGCTCAGCCATGACATCATCCGTAGAGTTCCGGCCTCCGTCACCGTTCCTGGATTTTTCAAAATCCCGGTAAAAGGAAGGGACCCTGATATATCCGAACTGATCGCCTGTCTTCTCATCCCTGATGGTCACTCCCTTTACAAAAGTGTCCTCGATCTGGATAACGTCACGAATGATCGGCAGAGTCAGTATTTTACCGTCCGGTTTTCTTATCGTGAGCCTGACCTCTGTCCCTTTTTTCCCCCTGATCAGTCTGACAGCGTCCTTTACCCTCATCCCGATTATGTCTACCGGGGCGTTTGCCCCTTCACCGACTTTGAGAATTATGTCTTCGGCCTGAAGCTTTCCCTGCCTTGCCGCGGGACTGCCGATTATTACGCTCACGACTTTTATGTAGTTTTCATCTTCCTTGAGCGTTGCCCCTATGCCTTCAAGGGAACCGCGCATGTTAATGTCAAAGTCCTCCTTGTTCATGGGCGGCATATAGTCTGTGTGGGGATCGAACGCGTTCGTTACCGCGCTGAAGAGGCGTTCGTAGTGCTCGGCTTCTTTTTCCTGGACGATCCTCGAAAAAAACTGGTCGTACGTTTTTAACACCTTGTCCCGGGCTGATTTCCGGAGTTCTTCATCAGAAGGAGGTTTCTTATCTTCAGGCTTGTCAGCAGACTTATTCGTGTCTTCTGCGGCAGGAGTCTTCTCTTCTGTCTGGTCAAGGTACTGGTACAATACCTGATATTTGAGTAATTTTTTCCATCGTTCCCGTAATTCTCCATCGTTTTTGCAGAACTCCAGCTTTTCCGAGTCGGTCTCGATAAACTCTTTATCCGAAAAATCAAAGTCTTCTGAAAGGATCCCTTTGATCATCTCATAAACGACCGCTGACCGCGCTGACAGCATTGCAGAGCCTATGAGGGGCAGCTCAATTTGGCCTGACTTAATTTCATCGTCCAGCTGTCTGGAGTATTTCCTCAGATTTTCAACATCCTCCTGCAACAGTATTCTCTTCTGAAAATCGAGCTGTTTCAGATAAAGTCCGAAGGCCGCCTCCGAGAGATTGTCATCAATGATTTTATTGGTGAAATGGTTTTTTTCCAGCCGCTCGCGAAGAAGATAAGCCAGGAGCTTTGCCCTGTTGGCATCGTATTTGAGCGGGTGGTCGACGCCGTGCGCAAGACCAATGCCGCAGACAAGCAACAGCAGGAACAGAAGTACAAAAAAACGCTTCAGCAGGTTCTGATTCATCTGTTTCATGTACGAAAGTCACGGCGAACTGCACGGGACGTCGCAGAATGCATGTCAGGAGCAAAAAATATCATTTGTTTATAATACAATTAAATTATTGTTTCGGGCAATAAAACGAGCTGTATGATTCCTCATGCTGCGTAAAGATCGAAGATGTGAGGAAAGCGTTGATAAAATCTTATGGGTTTTTTTCACTTTATTTCAGTACACGGAGGCATTTCTGTCAAGAGGATCGGTTCGCAGGGGTCATACAGGTTTTTTCCGGGAAAGACACCAAAAAATAAGCGCATAAACCTTATTTTTGAGCGATAACTTTCCAAAGCGCAACGGCAAGTTCTTTGATATGGTATGGCTTGGTGAGGACCCCTGAAAAGCCGTATTGAAGGTAATTGGCCATGATCGCATCACTCGAGTAACCGCTCGATACAATTGCTTTAACTTCCGGGTCCAGCTCGAGGAGCCTCCTGATGGTCTCTTTTCCCCCCATGCCGCCGGGTATCGTCAGGTCAAGTATTACGGCATCAAAGGGGGCTCCTGATGTCTTTGCGGCTTTATATTTTTCGAGGGCTTCGCTTCCCTCGGCTGAGATGACCACTTCACAGCCGATCTGTTTCAGCATTTCACTGGCTGCAAGCCGGATCATATCATCATCATCCATGAGGAGCACCTTCCCCCTGTTCTTTTCAGGGGACGGCTTATCGGCAGGTCCCGGTTTATGACTGACAGTGCCGGTGAAGGCAGGAAGATAGAGGGAAAAAACAGTCCCCTTACCGAGTTCAGAAGCGACCTCGATGAGACCATCGTGTTTCTTCATTATGGAATATGCTGTCGCGAGGCCGAGTCCGCTGCCGCTGCGCTTTGTCGTAAAATAAGGTTCAAATATCCTTTGCATGAGTTCTTTCGGTATCCCGATGCCGTTATCCTGTATGGTCACTTTTACATACTTCCCCGGTTTCAGCTCAAGATGGTCGCTTCCGATCATAATATTCACGCAGCGGATCTGTATTTCTCCCCCATCGGGCATCGCGTGAATTCCGTTTAAAACAATATTGCTGATTACCTGGCTTATCTGTCCGGAATCGATCTCGACTTTCCAGAGGTCTTCAGGGAGATCAAAGACGCAGAGGGCTTTTGAACCTCTCAGGGCAAAGTCAGCGGAATCTTTTATGAGTTCGGTTATCGAGGCGGCCTTCCTGATGGGTGCGCCCCCTTTGGAGAAGGTGAGGAGCTGCTGTGTCAGATCCGCAGCCCGAACTACTGCCTTTTCCGCCCGTGACAGGCTTTCCCGCGCCTCGTCGCCCGGGGCCAAATCCATTGCCGCAAGTTCGATGTTGCCCATTATGGCACTCAGGAGGTTGTTGAAATCATGCGCAATGCCTCCGGCAAGCACACCCAGGGACTCGATCTTTTCCGCCTTTAAGAGTTTTTCCTCGATAGTTCTTTTTTCTGTGATGTCACGGAATACGAGTACGGTTCCGATCATATTACTCTGCCTGTCAACGATGGGGGAGACACTGTCCGCTATGAGCCGTTCTGTTCCGTCACGGGACACCAGCAGGGTAGAGTCCGGGAGATCTGTTGTCTGCCCGGTTCTCAGCAGGGTTTCTATAGGGTTTTCCCTTTTTTCACGCGAATGTTCGTCTAATGAGATGGAAAACCTCGGTTATCGGCCTGCCTTTTGCGTGTGCCTGAGACCAGCCGGTCAGGACTTCTGATATTTTGTTCATTAAGACAACGTTCCCATCGGTATCAGTGGTTATCACTCCATCGCCGATGCAGCGTAATGTCACCGCAAGCTGTTCTCTCTCTGAGGCGAGTATTTCTTCCGCCTCTTTGCGTTCTGTTATGTCGCGGAATATGCCCCGGGTCCCCCTGAGCGCTTCTCCCTCATATACCGTGTTGACATTCCCTTCAACGATTATCTTTTTGCCGTCTTTGGTAATAAATATGGTCTCAACACGGCCCGCCTTTTCACCGAACACAATACTCCTGAAATAGGGTCCGCATTCGTTGCATTCAGGATGGATCACATCGAATATCGAAAGGTCCGGGATCTCCTCTTCTGAATATCCCAGTGTCTCTTTCCAGGCCCTGTTTACATAGAGAATGGAACCGTCGGGCGCGACGCTCTGTATCATGTCAGTCGCGTTTTCAAAAAGGTCCCGGTATTTTTCCTCACTCCGGTGGAGGGCCTGTTCCATATGGATCCGGTCGGTAATGTCCAGATAGAGGATAACGGCGCCTGATATTTCTTCGCTGCTGTCTTTCATCGGAGTACAGATGACGTCGTAGTAACGCTTGTTCATGATCCAGCCTGTCCAATGCACGGGTTCCCCTGACTCAAAGACCTTTATGAAAGGGCAGCCTGAAACCGGGTCCTGCAGATCGCATATCAGGGAATGACACGGTTTGCCGGTACACTCTGTTTTGCCGGGGAAAAACTGTTCGCGGAGTTTCGTGTTATACGCCAGGGTATTCATTTCCTTATCGATAACGAGAATGCCGGCGCCTGCGGATTCGAATATCGCGTTTATCTCCTGATTGGTAATTTTCAGCCTTTCATTGGTTTTGTTCAGGTGTTTCAGTATCTGGACAAAGGAATTGCTGATAATACCGATGGGATCTGTTGCTATCAGGGTCTTGTCGTCCAGTTCCTCGGGTCTCAGGGGTGAGGTCCCCATGACAGTCAGGAGCTGGTTGATTTTTTCTCTGAGGTACTGAATTACGGCTGAATATTCCCTGCGGAGTTCGATATTCTCTTCAGTGAGTCTTTCAAGTGCATTTTTCAAAGCGGAATAATCAGGGCACAACTCTTCCGGGAGGCCGCCTTCTCCTGTATTTGTCCCGGGATTTTTAGTTTTTTCCCTATTCACTGCTTATCTCCGTGGTCCAGGGCATTGTTCTCTGGAAAGAACAGCGCTTCATTATTCCCCACCGCTTACTGCAACGAGATAATAGCCTTCTTTTTTCGTTACCGTGACCGTATAGCCCATGTTGGAAGCTGACTCAGGGATGGTATTTATCGCGTCCCTGTTGTCTGTCTTAAAGGCAAGGGTCACCAGACCGTCCGACAGTTGCCGGCTGTATTCGTTTATTTTCTGTAGCGCGGTCAAAAGTGTGGAAGGACATATCTGCCCGCAGATATCAAACTCTATAATATTCAACGTACGCTATTTCCCCTCATCTGATGTCTTCGTCACGCCTTTACCACCATGCGTACGAGTATTTTGCTCCCTATCCAGGCTCCCGGAAGCAAACCGGCAAGAAAGAGCATGCTCGAGACAGCAAGGATAGGCAGTCCGCCGAGGAGATGCCAGACATTGCACGTAGGAGCCATCCTCGAGGCAAGCCCCAGGAGGATGCCGCCGGTGAGGGCTGACAGGTACTGTCTGGCAGGGAGTTTATAATATATCCTGAACTCTCTCAGCAGCACGGCAGAAGATGTACTGCCGAGTATGATTCCGGCAACGAGCGGGAACTGGATCGCTGAGATAACATCAAAGCGCGGACCGCCGCCTCCCTCAAGATAGGTATTGGTGAGAGGATGTATATATTTCAGCGGTATAGCCTGATAGTACGCCAGACTGTCAAAATGGTCCTTCATGAAGATGCCGCCGATATAGCCTGAAATTTTTGCATAGGAGGATGTGATGCCCAGCGGCATGCCTATGAGCACATAGGATGCCAGCCCGAGGAGAGAGAGAAGGAGAGCGGCCTTCCATGGCTGGAGATACCCGTGCACAGAGGACGGACGGTACAGCCTCCCTTCGTTTTTCGCAGCGCAGGAGAAAGAACGTCCCCCCGGCTGCCAAAGGAGCTATCAGGAGAAACGGAGAGACCCCCAGTATCTGGGGCAGCGTAATCCGGCCGGTAAATAAGGTGGTGCTTTTGATGAAAGCAGCCCACTGAGGATGTATTTCCGCGTACAAAGCGCTGCCGATAATCATGCCGGCAAATGCTACGGCGCTGAGAACGCTGCCTGCGCCCATCTTGTAGAGGGTCCCGACAACACACCCTCCGGCAAGCACCATCCCGATGCCGAAGAGGGCCCCACCGAGCAAATTGGCCGGCGTAGGAGAGTAGAGCAGGGGAAAAGGATAAAGCGGAAGCAGGCCGGTCTGGCGCGCCAGTTCAAAAAGTATCATGGTTGAGACGACGAGCAGGAGGAGCGTGCGCATCATGAACGTGTTTTTGAAAAGAAAGAGATCGCGGAACATCCCTGCTATGCAGTAGTCGGAGCGGTGCATAATTATGCCTGCAAGGTATCCCAGCGGAAAGCAGATGATCATGATTATCAGGTAAGGGGTAAAAGTCATTATACGTTTTCGGAGAAATGGTTATGTTTCATAATTGTAAATTTATAATAATGTCTTTCCCTGGCTAAATGCAATGGAGTCGTTTATTAATGATCTATGAATAATATGCGTCAGGAAAGCTTTTTCTTCATGAGGTCGTTCAGCATCTGAGGATTGGCCTTTCCCCTGGTCGCCTTCATCACCTGACCTACGAAGAAGCCCAGGAGTTTTTCCTCCCCGCCTTTGAACCTCTCAACTTCAGCAGGATGTTTTGCGATGATCTCGTCTACGGCCTTTTCTATCGCGGACTCGTCGCTTATCTGAACGAGCCCCTTCTCCCTGACAATCACTTCCGCGTCTTTTCCGGTCGTGAACATTTCAGCAAAAACAGCCTTGGCCATCTTGCCGCTGATGGTGCCTTTGTCAATGAGCAGTAACATCCCGGCAAGCTGTCCCGGCTTCAGCAGACAATTCTCTATGGGCATGTTTTCTTCATTCAGCAGCCGCATGAGTTCCCCCATCATCCAGTTCGATACCGCCTTTGGCTGTCCGCCGGCCCTGACCGCTTCCTCGAACCATTCAGCAACCGCTTTTTCCGATGTGAGGAGGTCTGCGTCATGCTCCGGAAGCCCGAATTCAGAAACAAACCGCTTTCTTCTGGTGTCAGGCAGCTCAGGGAGGGTGGCGCGTATTTCATCGATTCTGGACTGATCAACCGTGATCGGCACCAGATCGGGCTCAGGGAAATACCGGTAGTCATGGGCCTCTTCCTTGGAGCGCATTGACTCGGTCATCCCTCTGCCGGAATCCCAGAGCCTTGTCTCCTGAATGACCTTTCCGCCTTCTTCGATTACTTTTATCTGTCGTTTTATCTCGTATTCGATCGCCTTTTCAACAAACTTGAAGGAGTTGATATTTTTGATTTCGGCCCTTGTCCCGTATTCTTTCTGCCCCTCAGGCCTCACCGAGACATTCGCATCGCACCGCAGGGAGCCCTGCTCCATATTGCCGTCGCAGACCCCGAGATATCTGAGGATTGCCCTGAGCTTCTTCATATACTCCGCAGCTTCCCGGGCTGAACGGATGTCCGGCTCCGAGACTATCTCCATGAGCGGGACCCCTGTTCTGTTCAGGTCCACAAAACTGTAATTGCCCCCGCCTTCATGGATGTTCTTGCCTGCATCCTCCTCCATATGTATCCGCGTGATGCCTATCTTCTTCACGCTGCTGTCAACGATGATCTCTATGTATCCGTGCTCGCATATGGGGTGTTCGTACTGGCTGATCTGATAGCCTTTGGGAAGGTCGGGATAGAAATAATTTTTTCTGGCGAAGCGGCTGTATGACGAGATGGTACAGTTTGTCGCAAGGCCGGTCCTGATAGCAAAGTCAAGGGCCTTTTTGTTCAGCACGGGGAGTACGCCGGGCATGCCGATGCATATCTGGCACGTCTGGGTGTTCGGCTCAGCGCCGAATTTTGTCGAGCAGCCGCAGAATATCTTAGTATCAGTGAGCATCTGGGCATGCACTTCAAGACCTATAACCGCTTCGTATTTCATCTATTCAAACTCCTTAAAGGACAGAAACAATTTTCATCTAAATATGTTACTTTTTGTTAGACAGACTGTCAAACATAACCAAATAATTACTTGGCCAATTTTCAGACCACTGAAAAATGGCCTTGACTATTTTTCAGTGCTATGAAAAAAAACCTTATAGCCGAAGGGAATGGGCCTTTCCTTTTGGATAGAGACAAAGTTGTCCGACACAACGCCCACCGCCGCCTTAAGGAAATTTCAGAACTTTCTGAATGTGCCTGCGGTACAACTCGTCAGCGAAGGAGACACCTTCAGCCTTTTGTCCAACGGAAGTCAGCAAATACTTGTTGCGCCTGCGTATCAGTGGCTGTCGCAGCTGCCGTAAGAGGATATATATAAGCAGGGGACCGTCTATAGCAGCAAGAAGGCGGATGTGTATGATTTCCTTGATGCTGATAATGAATGTAGTTGCTACTGCCTTACCTTGCATAGAATGCCGAGCAAGCTGTGGCTACTAAGTACTCCCCGAAGGTTGAGCAGATAAAGTATTTTGTTTACGAGGGGGGAATGCTTATTGAAGACCTCAAAGATTTCAGCTTTTTGCAGATGCTCAGTGCCCTTTGGAATCAGGACTTTTCAAAAAATTCAATATATTGTAAGTTATTATCAGTATTGAACTTTGGGAAACGTCGAGGTCTATCGGGACTAATATTCAATTTTGTATATTAGTCGAGAAAAATAGATTATTATGCAAAGCTGATAAGACCTACGGGGACTAATACTTCAATCCGCATTTTAGTCCCGACCAAAATTGAATGAATTTCAGGCAATAGGGATGGGCTCAATGTTTTTGATATGAGAATACGGTATGGTTTTTTCAATAAAATTCGTTCAGATAATAACTGGTTCTGCATAATAAATAAATACAAATAAGGAGGCAACAATGGACCCTGCTTCACTCTTTACCTCGGCTAAAGTCGCATACGATATCGCAAAGGGTATAAGTGCCCTCAAGACGGAAGTGGAGATTAATCAAGCTGTTTCCAAAGTTCTTGAGGTACTTCTCTCCGTGCAACAAGATGCACTTTCGATGCAAAAAGAACATTCTCTTTTGCTGACAGAAAAAAATAATTTGATAAACAAAATATCTGAATTTGAAAAGTGGTCTGAGGTAGAGGGTCAGTACGAACTTAAAGAAATTGCTCCTGGTGTCCATGTGTATGCCTACAAAAAAACCGATAAATCTACTGAGCCAATGCACTTGCTTTGTACAAATTGTTTCAGCAAAAAACAAAAGGGTTTCTATATTCAATCTGAAACGACTTATGGCGGTACAAAATACAAATGCCTTAATTGTGATAAAGAAATTTGGGACTATTCTAATAAAAAACCGATGCCTCCAGACAATTCGGCTAAAGTTACATATTTTTAAAAATAAGGCCGTGCAGAACAAAATGCTCAACCAGACTCGCAATAAACGCGGTTTGGTTTTCATCTTTTGGCCTGTGCGCTCGCTGGTTAGCATCAGCGTTGTACGAATATCTGAGATAATATGACCACACCGAACTGTAATGAGGCTCATCAGGGTAATAGATACATTGCGCTAATTGACATCCTCGGATTTCGTTCCTTGCTCAATACAACACCCCTTGCTGAAATCGTTAGAAAGGTTGAGGTGCTTCTTGAGGATTCTCAAAGGTATTTAGGGTCTAATAGACGCACATTAGGTGAGGTGCACTTTAGCGACACAATTCTCATATGGACACCTCTGGTTAATGGTGGGGTCAGGCTTTGGTATCTTGATATTGAATTAGTTTTCTGGTGGGGTCAGGCTTTGGTATCTTGATATTGAATTAGTTTTCTGGTAAGCTTTTGGCAGTATGGCACGTAAACCTAGATTACATTACGCAGGCGCCTTGTTTCACGTGATGGTCCGCGGCAACGGCGGGCAGGATATTTTTGCCGATGACGAGGACAGGAGCAGGTTTTATCTTTTTTTACAGGAGGGAGTCGAGAAGTTCGGGCATAGGATACACGCGTTCTGTTTAATGAGGAACCATGTGCATCTGGCGATACAGGTTGGAGAGAAACCTTTGTCCCGGATAATGCAGCACCTTTGTTTTCGATATACACAATGGGTCAACAGCCGGCAAAAGAAGGTGGGACATTTATTCCAAGGCCGGTACAAGGCCATTTTGGTCGATGCGGATGCATACCTGGCGGAGCTAGTGAGATATATACATCTGAACCCCGTAAGGGCGAAGCTTGTAAAAGACCCTGAAAAATATTTCTGGAGCGGACACAGGGCATATATTGGGCAGGAAACCCTGCCTTGGTTAACAACTGATTGGGTGTTGTCGCAATTTGGGCGAAGATTAAAGAGCGCAAGGGCACGGTATGGTGAGTTTGTGCAGTACGGGAGAAAAGAGGCGCACAGACAGGAGTTTCACGAAGGGACAAGCGGGGGGCGGATACTTGGAGACGACAGTTTTGTCGAGGGAGTATATGAGAAATCAAAGCAGCACGAAGAGAAAGCAGAAAGCCTGGATGAAATAATTGAGCGGGTTGGCAAGGAGTATGGTTTAACAGAAGACGAAATGTCAGCACCGGGCAGGCAGCGGGTTCGGGCGGAAGCCAGAGCGCTGATTGCATATCTGGTACGTGAAACATCAGGCTTGTCACTGACTGAGTTGGGCAGACGAATGAAGCGTGATGTGAGCACCTTGAGCTTTGCGGCTGACAAGGTAATGCGCCGATCAAATTATCAGAACAAGGGCGAAGGGTCAGGATGGCAGCTTTCATAGGAGACAGAGCAATATCAAATTACAAAAGCCCCACCAAAAGCCTGACCCCAGAAATCTCGAAGTGCTAAGGGTCACCTCACCGATTTTCTGTGTATTTCTACAGACATTACTCATAGGTTGAATTATTTAAAATGCGAGTGTTAGGAGGTGAAGCACTCTGTCACTGATGCAAAGGTTCCGGGGAAGATATGACGACAGAGGGAACGTTGAACAAAATTTGCCTGCATATTAACGGATTGTTTTATAATGATTTATAAGGACACTGAGGAGGTGATTTAAATGGCAGGAGTAAAACAGCAGGTTATTCAGATGATTCAATCACTGCCTGAAGAAGTCTCGATTGATGACATTATGGCAGAGCTGTATTTCAAACTACAAGTCGATGCCGGCTTGAAAGAATTAGACGAGGGGAAGGGGATTCCTCACGAAGAAGTTGAAAAGCGGATGTCCAAATGGCTTACAGCATAAAATGGTCTCCGAAAGCAGCTTCTCACTTTGAGGGCATCTGTGACTATATCGCTGAAGATTCAAAATATTATGCTGTTCTTTTCGCCAGGAAAGTTATTTTAATTGTTAAATCCATCCCTCAGTTTCCGAAATCTGGCCGTATCGTTCCTGAATATAATGATGAGAATCTACGGGAAAAGCTGTATGAAAATTACAGAATTGTTTATCGGATCAGAGAAGAAGACATTGAAATAGTTGCAATATGTCATGGATCAAGACTCTTAGAAAATATTTTATAAGCAGACATAACTTTGTTTAACACCCGGATCAAAACAGCCGCAACTGGTTTTCTTTTGACCGCGACTCTCCGATACTGGTCACATATATCGCAGCCCTGCTTCCGACCGGACACTTTGTCTCGCAGATGCCGCAGCTGATGCAGAGCTCAAGATCGACCCTCGGCTGCTTGACCACTAACTCTTTCCCGCTTCTGTCTTTGACCTTCGCCTCCTCAAGCCAGATCGCCTTCTTTGGCGTGGGGCAGACCTCTTCGCAGACAATGCAGGGCGTTGCATGCGTCCAGGGGAGGGGGCAGGCTTTGCTATGTTGATATTGTGAATCAAAAATTGTGAGAGCGTTGTGTTGTGACTTGAACTGACAGGATAATGCGCGGATCAAATTATAAGAATAAGGGAATGGAGACAGGGATGGTCCGCAATGTCTGCCAGATCAATATCAAATTACAAAAGCCTGACCCCAGAATGACCCCAGAAAGGCAAGGAGCGTGTGACTCTGGTATGATAATAGATATAGCGTGGAGTCACTGCGCATTTTTCAAAAAGAAAGGAGGGTTATGAGATGAACATATTGATAGAAAGGATTATATGTGACCCGAATATATGCAGCGGAAAACCATGTATAAAAGGGACAAGAATACCTGTCCACCTAATACTTGATCTTTTTTGCAGCAGGCGAAGACTTTGACGGGATTAAGAGAGCATATCCTAATATCACTGACGATGATATCAGGGCATGCCTTAGTTACGCTTCTGTCCTGGCAGATGAAGAAGCAGGGGTTTCTGCTTGAAAATGCTTGCTGAATTGACGAAACACTTTCGATTTTCAAGAAACATTATGAATCTATCCAGGAAAAGGACATCCGCAACAAGCTGGTCATTATTTCACCCGAAAGTATACGAATAAGAAAAGGGATGAGCTGATGGAAAAAGATGAAAACAAAAATCACCGAAAGCAGGTTTTATAAATCCGGCTTCCTCTTGTGCCATTCAGTCGACTGCTCGTAGGCGTATGAAGCCTTCAGCAGGGTTTCTTCATCGAAGTGCTTCCCGATCAGTTGCAGTCCCACCGGCAGGTTGCCTGACGTGAAACCGCAGGGTATTGATATCGCGGGGACACCGGCGAGGTTGACCGAGATCGTGAATATGTCCGCAAGGTACATCTGGAGCGGATCGTCTGTTTTTTCTCCGAGTCTGAACGCGGGAGTCGGTGAGGTCGGCGTGACGATAAGATCAACGTCCCTGAAGGCATCTTCAAAATCTTTCTTGATAAGGGTCCTGACCTGCTGGGCTTTTTTATAGTACGCGTCATAGTAGCCGGAAGAGAGCGTATAGGTCCCGAGCATGATCCTTCTCTTTACCTCCGGACCGAAGCCCTGCGCCCTTGACTTCATATACATATCCAGGAGGTCCTTGCCTTCGGCCCGAAATCCGTATTTGACTCCGTCGTAACGTGCCAGGTTGGAACTTGCCTCGGAGGTGGCGATGACATAGTATGCCGCGACCGCATAGCCGCTGTGAGGCAGAGAGATTTCCCTTGGGACTGCTCCGAGCGATTCAAGGTGTCTGATGGCGTCACGAACGGCTTTTTCTACTTCAGGGTCAATCCCTTCGATAAAGTATTCCCTGGGGATCCCTATCCTGAGACCTTTTATCTCTTTTCCCAGCGCAGAGCTGAAATCAGGCACCTCAACAGGCGCTGATGTTGAATCATGCGGGTCTCTGCCGGATATGATCTTCATGAGCAGTGCCGAGTCGGTCACATTTTTTGTAATCGGTCCTATCTGGTCGAGCGATGACGCAAAGGCCACGAGTCCGTATCGTGAGACCCTTCCGTAGGTCGGCTTCATGCCTACGACGCCGCAGAAGGAGGCAGGCTGCCTGATCGAACCGCCGGTATCGGAACCGAGCGCTGCTATGCATTCATCAGCCGCGACAGCTGCTGCTGAACCGCCGCTTGAGCCGCCGGGAATCCTGCCGGTGTCCCAGGGATTTCTCGTGGTCTGGAACCCGGAATTTTCAGTTGACGATCCCATCGCAAACTCGTCCATGTTGGTTTTTCCGGTGAGGACATAACCGTTTTCAAGGAGTCTTGTGGTCACGGTGCTTTCATACGGCGGGACGAAATTGGACAATATTTTTGATGAGCAGGTCGTGAGGACGCCCCTTGTGCACATGTTGTCTTTTATTGCGATGGGGATACCGGAAAGGGATTTTTTCTTTCCCGCTGCTATGTCTTTATCCGCCAGTTCAGCCATTGCAAGGGCCTTTTCTTTTGTTATGGTCACATAAGCCCTGATCTTGCCCTCGACCTCGTCTATCCGCCTGTATACAGAGTCGCATATATCCCTGGCGGACAACTCACGGTTTTCCAGCTTTTTCTTTAATTCCGCAATTCCGAAACTGAAAAGGTCCAAAAGTCCTCCGGATGAAAGTAATTACTCTATCGTGGCATAATCACCGCAAGGAAGTGAAGAAAAAGCCCTGCAATGACGACAGGAAGATATACATGATGCGGCCATTGCAGCTCTCGCACAGAGTGCATTCCTGTATTCGCCTGGCTGACCAGGGCAGGGTGCCTGAAGGTGTCTCAGGCAGTTCCTCTTTCTTCACTTCCTTGCGGTGGTCCTTATGTTTTTTGCTACGGTTAAGGTTTAATGAGTTTAGCACCCGAACTTTAAAGTTTGCAAGTTGACGGCTGTTCGAAACACCGGCGGATAAAGATTGGTAAATGCTGCCCAAAAATACGCGATTTTTGCGGAAACGCAGATTCGGTGTTAATAATATTTTTTTAACAGGACTGCACAGGAAGATATATTTGCATAGTGCTAAAAGCTTGACAATAGTGCTTATGAGTTTATAAATTATACAAATTTCAAAATAGTATTTAATGTATGGTATATTCCTTAAATTTATTTGAATAGCTTATCGGGTTCATAAGAAATATTTAATTTATAGATTTATAAAATGTAGGTTATAGTCTTAAAGTCCGTTCAAAAATCTGTATTGTGGATGAACGCAGCGCAACACTTCCATTTTAATTTTTTAAACAGGAAATCAATAACAGAAAGGAGTATCTAATGCTCATTATAGGAGAGAAGCTGAGCATTATAGCCAAGCGGGTGAGAGAGGCTATGATGAAGAAAGATAAGGGACCGATCCAGGAGATCGCCACCCGGCAGTGGAAAGAAGGAGCCGGAATTATCGACGCAAATATCGGCCCTGCTGAAGACGGCGGCGAAGATCTGATGCAGTGGATGGTAACGACGATACAGGAGGTTGTGCCTCTCCCTGTATGTCTTGATACAACAAACGCAAAAGCCATTGAGGCCGGACTGAAGATACATAATAATCAATGGGGAAAGCCGCTCATAAACTCAACGTCAAACGACCCTGAACGTTTCCCAATTCTTGAGCTTGCCGTAAAGTATAATGCACAGGTCATCGGCCTTACTGTCGGCAAGGGCGGGCTTCCCGCGGATGCGGAGGAGAGATGCGCCATTGCTGCCGAGATCATGGGACGTGCCATGGAGTACGGGGTTCCCCTTGAAGACCTCTATCTTGACCCCCTTGTTCTGCAGATCGCAACCTCGCAGGACCATGCGCGCCATGTCATCAAGGCGATCAGCATGTTTCAGGAAATGAACGATCCCCCGATGAAGACCGTTGTCGGACTGAGCAATATTTCGAACGGGTGCCCGAAACACGTAAGGCCGATCCTGAATAAGTATTATTTTGTAATGCTGATGAATGCCGGCTTGACTGCCGCAATTGCCGATGCCCGTGAGATGGAGGAAGTAATGCATGAGAAGAAACTGATAGACGATGTTTTGGCCGGTAAAAAGATCGATGATGCTTAATAAAATGACAGAGATTAAAAAGACGGTTGATGTTATCATGGGCAATACCCTGTATGCCCATTCCTATCTGGAAATGTAAATATCAGTTAGCTAACTAGCGTAGTCAAGCTTATCAGCTTAAAGCTCTCTTATATGGAGGTTATTAATATGGCTTTTACACCAACCAAAGAGACATACGCTGGAAAAGTATACCCGGTCACAATCGGGACCGGTGACGCTGCGGTTACTTTTGGCGGTGAGAATGTTCTGCCCTTCAGTGCTTTTGAAGGGTCCACACCGAACAAACCCGTAATAGCGTTCGAGATACAGGATGTTCCCCCTTCTGACTGGCCGGAAAATGTGAAAAAACCCTATGAGGCTGTCTCCGGCGACCCGGTGACATGGGCAAAATATTGCCAGGACGAGCTTAAGGCAAAGGCGATCGCCCTGCGGCTGATCGGTACGCATCCTGATCGGGAGAACCGTTCTCCTGAGGATGCAGTCAAGACAGTGAAGGACGTGCTGGCTGCTGTCCGTGTTCCGCTTATCATTCTCGGCAGCAACCACGCTGAGAAGGACGCATCTGTGCTCATTGCAGCGGCTGAGGCCGCAAAGGACAGGAACTGCATTATCGGGAAGGCACAGGAGGCCAATTACAAGACGATTGCCGCTGCTGCCATGGCCAACAACCATAAATTAATAGCTATGTCCGAACTCGATATTAACCTCTCAAAGCAGCTGAATATTCTTATCACGCAGATGGGGTTTGATAAAGAGAGGGTGATAACAGACCCGATGTGTTCCGCTCTCGGCTATGGCATTGAATATACCTATTCTGTTATGGAGAGGATACGTCTTGCCGCCCTTACGCAGAATGACGTTACCATGCAGCAGCCCCTGCTGGGCGATGTCGGAATGTACGTATGGAAAATCAAGGAGACGACCGCGTCTGAAGCAGACCTTCCGCAGTGGGGTTCGGCAGAAGAACGGGGTATCGCGTGGGAAGCTGAGACAGCAACCGCGCTTATGGTCGCGGGAGCCGGACTCCTGATTATGAGGCATCCCAGGGCTGCAGCTGCAGTAGAAAAACTCATTGAGGAACTAATATAAATTGGGATTGGGATGAGGGTTTAGAGGTTAGTAATTAAAAACTAATCCTCAATCCCAACTCTCAAAACCCTGAAAGAGGAGATAAGATATGGCTCTATCCGGCGTTGAAATATTCAAGCTTTTACCAAAAACGAACTGTAAGAAGTGCGGACATCCCACCTGCCTTGCCTTTGCCATGAAACTCGCGCAGAGACAGGCCTCTCTCGATTCCTGTCCTGATGTCTCCGAGGAAGCAAAGAAAATACTCGGTGAGGCCTCCGCCCCCCCTGTAAGGCCGATGACCTTCGGCGCAGGGGACAAGGCAGTGAAGATGGGGGAGGAGACGGTCCTCTTCAGACACGATAAAAAATTCGTGAATCCGTGTGCCTTTGCGATTGAGGTGAAAGACACCCTTTCAGAGGCCGAGGTTACAAACCTCTGTGAACAGGTACTGAACTCGGAAATGGACAGGGTAGGACAAAAATTGAGAATCGACGCGATCATGATCAGCAATGCCTCAGGTGATGCAGCCAAACTTGAGGCTGCGGCGAAGGTTGTTGCAGCAAAGGCCCCCGCTGTCCCGGTCATCATCAATACGGAAAATCCCCAGGCAGCAGAGGCCGCGATAAAGCTTTTTGCGGGTAAAAATCCGATACTTTACGGCGCAAATGCCTCCAATGCCGAGGCGATGGCGAATATCGCGAAGAGCAACAAGGCGATTCTCGGTGTTGTTGCGAACGGTCTGAATGAACTCTCTGATCTGACGGAGAAGGTGAAGGGACTGGGCGTTGAGGATATGGTCATTGACTCGGGTGCGCGGAAGGCCAAGGACATCCTTGAGAACAATACCCTGATACGCAGAGCTGCCGTGAAAAAGAACTTCAAACCGCTCGGATACCCGGTAATCAATTTCATGCAGCGTGAAGACAGCCTTCATGAGACCCTCCTTGTCGGAATGGGCGTGGCGAAGTACGCGTCGATTATTGTTTTGAGCAGCATTGAGAAATGGAAAAACCTTGTACTCTTCACCCTGAGACAGAACATCTATACAGACCCGCAGGTACCGATGCAGGTAGAACAGAAGATCTACACAATCGGAGAACCGAAGCCGGAATCTCCTTTCCTTATCACGACCAACTTCTCCCTCACCTACTTTATCGTCTCTGGCGAGATTGAAAACAGCAAGGTGCCGTGCAGACTCGCGGTTATGGACTGCGAGGGGCTTTCGGTGCTGACCGCATGGGCTGCCGGTAAATTCACTGCATCCAAGATAGCCCAGTTCATTACGGAGAGCGGCATCGAAAAGGATATAGCCAGCAAAGAATTGATCCTCCCGGGATATGTCGCTATTCTGAGCGGGGCGATAGAGGATAAACTGCCGGGCTGGAAGGTGACGGTCGGACCCCGGGAAGCAAATGCGATACCCGCCTATCTGAAATCAAGGACTGCATAGAAGAAATAAGGGTTGATTTTATATAGCAAAGAGTTTAAAAATATAACCATGTAACAAGTTTGGGTAGAGAAAATCAGGTAACTCTCTTGCCTGGGGATCTCATCCATTATTTGAGGAGGTCAGGATGTCAAAGTTAATAGCCACAGCGGCTATCAGAGGTTCCCATAACCTTGTGAAACGTGCTGAAGAGATGCTCCAGAAGGCCATTGCAGCACATGGCGAAGATTTCGCGTTTGAATTCCCTGATACAGCATTTTATCTGCCTATGATGTATGCGATGACAGGTTTTGCTGTGAAGACCCTCGGTGACATGAAGACAGCGCTTGAAACCACCAAGCGTCTGTTGCATGATCTGCCGGATGAAAAGATGTGGAAGCCCTATCTGGGCGAAGCACTGGATTCAGGTATGGCTACCCTGTTCGCAGAGGAGATTCTGCTCGCGCTTCGTTACATCGAAGGACTTGAACCGGTCAAGGAGACCATTGACGGCAAGGACTTCACGTATAACGGCTTTATCACGGACACGATACAGCGTAACCTCGGTATCCAGCTTGTTGACGGCACCATGCCGGGGTTTGCGGCCATTATCGGCGCTGCTCCTGATGACGGAACTGCGGTGAAGATCGTCAGGGAACTGCAGGAGAAGAATATCCTCACCTTCCTCTCCGGGCATGCCAAAGACGGCAACAGCGTTACAAAACAGTTGCTGAGGCAGGGTGTTGAACTCGGCTGGGATACGAGGATTGTCCCTCTCGGGCCTGATACGGAACATACGCTGTATGCCCTTGACTGGGCGATCAGGGCTTCATTGATATTCGGCGGGAAAAAGGCCGGAGATTATCAAAGAGCACCTGAAGTATCAGAAGGACAGGGTCTTTGCATTCGCAATGGTACTTGGGAGAGCTTGACGATATTATCTGGACAACAGGCGCTGGGGCGATCAATATGGGCTTCCCTGCCATCGCTGATACTGATATCCCTGTTATCCATCCTACAGGCGTCTGTATTTATGAAGAAGTCGAGAAGGAGTTTGATCACAGCAAGATCGTGCAGAAGGCTATCGAGGTCAGAGGACTCAAGATCGTTGTGGAAAGACCTCCGATCCCTGTTGCCTACGGTCCTGCGTTTGAAGGTGAACGGATCAGAAAAGAGGACATGTTCATCGAGTTCGGCGGCCAGAGGACCCCTGCATTTGAGTGGGTCAGGACCAGGGAACTTGAGGAAATTGAAGACAATAAGGTGATCATTGTCGGTGAAAACTGGCAGGAGAGGTTCGAAAAGGGCGGCATGATGCCTCTCGGAATGGTCGTCGATGTTGCCGGAAGAAAGATGCAGAAGGACTTTGAATCGGTCATTGAGAGAAAGATCCACCACAACCTCAACGAGGCCCAGGGACTCTGGCATATGGGCCAGCGTGATATCAACTGGATCAGGATTCACAACCAGGCAAAAAAGGACGGACTCACCCTTGAGCATATCGGCGTTATCCAGTCCACGATGACGCATGCGCGTTTTAAATCAATTGTTGATAAAGTGCAGGTGACGCTCTATGTCGACGAGAAAGACGTGCTTTCCATGCAGGAAGAGGCAAGGAAGGCCTACAAGGAACGTGATCAGAGGCTGGGCAGCATGACCGATGAGGCGGTGGATACGTTCTATTCCTGCCTGCTCTGCCAGTCCTTTGCGCCAAGCCATGTCTGTGTTATCACGCCCGAACGATTAGGGCTCTGCGGTGCGTATAACTGGCTCGACGGCAAGGCAGCATACGAGATCGACCCCACAGGCGGCAACCAGCCCATAGGAAAAGGCTCGCTTTTGGATGCGCGGTACGGGCGTTACACCGGTGTTGACGAATATCTGACAAAGGCCTCAGGAGGCGCGGTCGAGACGCTTAACCTCTATACGGTCATGGAAAACCCCATGACCTCGTGCGGGTGCTTCGAATGCATACTGGCGATCGTCCCCGAGGCTAACGGAGTCATGATCGTTCAGCGCGGTCATACGGGAATGACGCCTGCCGGCATGAAGTTTTCCACGCTGGCCGGCACTGTCGGCGGTGGTGTTCAGTCCCCTGGTTTTATGGGCATAGGAAGGAACTTCATTACGAGCAAGAAATTCCTCTTCGGCGACGGCGGACTGAAAAGAATTGTCTGGATGACGAAGAACCTCAAAGAAGGGCTCAAGGAGGCCTTTAACAAGAGGGCTGAAGAAGAAGGGGTGCCGGACCTTCTCGACAAGATCGCGGATGAGTCTGTTTGTGAGGATTCCGAAAAACTGCTCGAGTTTCTTTCGAGTGTGGGACACCCCGCGCTTGAGATGGACCCGATGATATAAAGGCAGTGACTGGTGAAATCGAGTTTAGGGACTAGTTATGAGACCAATTCCCAACCCCTGAACCCCAATAACAACAAAGGGAGGATAGTATGTCAGAAAATATAAAAAGCGATGCCAGCGGTGCAGAAAAGATCATAGAGTGGGGTGAAGCCCACAAGATTGAAACCTGTTTTGACAGGGCAGAGAAAATGAAACCCTGCCCGATCGGGGCAGAGGGGGCCTGCTGCAAGATATGCCATATGGGACCCTGCAGGCTTGTCGGTAAAAATGCGGAGGAAGAAGCGCGGGGCGTATGCGGGGCAACACTCTCGACAGTCGCCGCAAGAAACTTTCTCCGGATGATCGCGGCAGGCACGGCAGCCCATTCAGACCATGCGCGCGGGATGGCCTTTACCCTGCTTGCTGTTGCAAATGGTGAGGTCAAGGACTTCAGGATCAAGGATGTCAGGAAGCTCTACCGGGTCGCCGGTTATCTGGACATCGAGTTTGAAGGCAGGGAAGTAAATGCTGTGGCAAAGGATGTGGCTGAAAAGCTGATAGAAGACTTTGGCAGACAGAAGGGGCAGGGCAACTTTATCACGAGGGCACCAAAAAAGACCCAGGAACGCTGGAAAAAGTGGGGAATAACCCCCCGCGGGGTTGACAGAGAGGTCTGCGAGGCTATGCACCGCACCAATATCGGTGTCGACCATGATCCTGATCATCTCCTGACGCAGGGGCTGAGGACAGCGCTTGCTGACGGTTGGATGGGCAGTATGATATCTACTGATGTCAGCGATATCCTCTTCGGAACCCCGACGCCGATAAAGGCAGAGGCGAGTTTCGGCATATTTAAAGAAGACGAGGTCAATCTTATTGTTCACGGGCATGAACCGTTGCTTGCCGAGATAATGGTTGATGTTGTGGGTGAACCTGAAATGGTCGCTTATGCTAAAACAAAAGGCGCGAAAGGGATCAACCTCGGCGGCATGTGCTGTACAGCGAATGAGGTACTGATGAGGCACGGCATACCGACTGCCGGTGGGTTTACGAACCAGGAACTCGGGATTATGACCGGACTCATAGATGCGATGACAGTCGATGTACAGTGCATCATGCCGGCTATCGCGGACCTTTCGAAAAAATTCCATACAAAGGTGATCACTACGTCGGAGAAGGCAAAGATGCAGGGTGCGATGCATCTGGAGTTTGATGAGCACAGGGCAAAGGAAGTAGCCAGGGAGATCGTGAAGATCGCTGTCGACAACTTCCCTAACAGAACTGCTACAGGCAGTCATATTACAGAAAAGGCGCCGCTTATCGGCGGTTTTTCACACGAATATATCGAATATATGCAGGGCGGCAGCTGGAGGGGCTCATTCAGGCCGTTAAATGATGCCATCATCGCGGGCAGGGTCCGGGGCGTCGTCGGCCTCGCAGGCTGTGACAACCCGAGGGTGCCTTCAACCGGGCTGCATCATTTCCTTGCCAGAGAGCTGATAAAGAACGATATCCTTATCGTCTCCACAGGCTGCGGCTCTGCTGCCTGCGGGTCCGCGGGATATCTGACTCCGGAGATGGCGCTCGAAAACGCCGGACCGGGCCTGCGGGAAGTTTGCGAGGCGATCGGAATCCCGCCGATCCTTCACCTCGGAGCCTGTGTCGACAATTCCAGAATACTCACGATAGCGAGCGCCATGGCAAATGAAGGCGGGCTTTCTGACGAGATCGGCGGCATGCCTGCCGTTGGTATCGCTCCGGAATGGATGTCCGAGAAGGCGATTGCTATCGGCTGTTATTTTGCGGCCTCAGGTGTTCCGGTCATCTTTGGCGGTGACTCCCCTGTAGAGGCGAGCGCCGAAGTGACAAGGATCATGACCGAAGTCTGGTTCGAAAGATACATGGGCGCTTTCCACTTTGAACCTGATCCGGAAAAGATACTGGCCCTCGCGCTCCAGTATATTGATACCGCGAGAGAGAAGCTGAAACTCAGAAAATACGAGCCAGGCAAGTTCGGCGCTGAAAGGGTGCTGATGGATATGGCCGCGAGACGTGAGATCGAAAAATCTGCGAAACCGCATATGGGAATATATTAAAACCGTGAATAGTGAATGGGGATAGCGTGAAGGGAACGAGGTTATCGCTATTCACGTTTCACCATTCACGGATTTTGGAGGATACATGAAAGTCGAAGAAATTAATGTGGATGAAATAATAGGCAATGTAGGGGAAGTCCTGACAGATGTCGAGAAGAAAAGAGGAGTTCTCATACATGCCTTCCAGAGCATACAGAAGGAATATAATTATCTCCCCGAGGACGTATTAAGAGACCTTTCCAGGAAGCTTGATATCCCGTTGTCGGAGGTCTACAGCACCGCTTCTTTTTATAAGCATTTTTATTTCAAACCGAGAGGCAGAAATATTGTCTGTGTATGCGTGGGAACGGCATGTCATGTCAGAGGAGCCAGCAAGGTGCTCGATAAGATCGAGGAGTCCTTTGGCATAAAAGAGGGAGAGACGACTCCTGACCTGTCTTTGACTCTGGAAACCGTAGGCTGTGTCGGGTGCTGCGGGCTTGCACCGGTTGTTACGGTCAACGAGGATGTTGTCGGAGACCTCAATCCAAAAAAGGTCGGCAAGATCATAAAAATGGTCGAAGGGAAGTAAGCCATGGAGAAATTAAGGAATATCGAAGATTTTAAAAAACTCAGAAAACAGCTGCAGGAAGAGACGTTTAAACCGGAAGTCCCGCGGGTCAGGCTGTGCAGCGGGACCGCCTGCACTGCCACCGGATCGGCCAAGGTCATGGAGGCGCTCGGTGAGGAGGCAGGAGCACACGGGGTAGAGGTAGATGTGGTAAAGACCGGCTGCCAGGGCCTCTGTCAGAAAGGGCCTGTCATGAAGGTGGAACCCCAGGGGATATTCTACCAGAAGGTGCAGCCGGATCATGCGAAATCAATTTTATCCTATACGGTTCTTGGCGGGATGCCTTTCCGTCAAAGCCTCTACCGGGACAGCTTTCTGAGCGAGCCGGTCCCTGAGATGACGAATGTGCCGTTTTATAAGAAGCAGGTCCGAATCGCGCTCAGGAACAACGGCCTCATAGACCCCCGCAATATCCATCATTACATAGCCTTGGGAGGCTACGCTGCCCTTGAAAAGGCGCTCGGCTCAATGACTCCGGATGAAGTCCTGAATGAAGTGGACAGGGCAAATCTCAGGGGGAGAGGCGGCGCGGGCTTTCCCGCGGGAAAAAAATGGAAGCATACAAAGTCCGCGCCGGGGAAGATCAAATTCGTCATAGCGAATGGCGACGAAGGCGACCCCGGAGCTTTTATGGACAGAGCGGTCATGGAAGGCGACCCTCACAGTCTTTTTGAAGGCATGCTCCTCTGTGCCTATGCCATCGGCGCAGAATACGGGATGATATATGTAAGACATGAGTATCCGCTCGCCGTTAAAAACCTCGCCATAGCCATAAAACAGGCTGAGGAACTCGGCCTGCTCGGGAAAAACATACTCGGCAGCGGCATGAACTTTACCCTTGATATACGGGAAGGGGCAGGGGCCTTTGTCTGCGGAGAATCTACCGCGCTGATAGCATCGCTCGAAGGAGAGCGGGGGTTCCCGAGGCCGAGACCGCCGAGACTCTCTGAACCGGGCGGCGGCCCCTGGGGATATCCGAGCAATCTGAACAATATTGAGACCTATGCGTGCGTGCCGCCGATTATAGAAAAGGGAGCTGACTGGTTCCTCGGTATCGGCACAAAGAATTCTCCGGGCACAAAGGTCTTTGCGCTTACCGGAAAGGTTGTCAATACCGGTCTTGTCGAAGTCCCTATGGGCATAACCCTGAGGGAGATTATTTACGAAATCGGCGGCGGCATCATGAACGGCAAGAAGTTTAAGGCTGTCCAGACCGGAGGTCCTTCCGGAGGGTGCATCCCTGAGGAGCACCTTGATCTGCCTGTTGATTTCGATTCTCTCGCAAAGGTCGGCTCCATGATGGGTTCCGGCGGAATGGTCGTTATGGACGAGGACAACTGCATGGTGGATGTCGCAAAGTATTTCCTCTCCTTCTGCCAGTCTGAATCCTGTGGAAAATGTCCTCCCTGCAGGGTCGGCACCTATCAGATGCTCCAGATACTCGAAAGGATAACCTCCGGCAAGGGCGAGGATGGAGACATCGAACGTCTGGAGGAGATCGGCAAGCTGATAAAAGAGGGCGCACTCTGCGGACTCGGAAACAGCGCTCCAAATCCTGTCCTTACCACCATTAAGTATTTCAGGCAGGAGTATGAAGAGCACATCCATGATAAATACTGCCGTTCAAAGGCCTGCAGCGGGCTTGGAGTGTTCAGGATAGAGCATGAAGAATGTTTCCTCTGCGGTCTCTGTAAAGAGGCATGCGCCTTTGACGCGGTGAAGGTGACCAAGGACAGTTTCTTTATCGATCAGGACTACTGCACAAAATGCAAGGCCTGCTACATGGCGTGTCCGATAGGCGCGGTAAAAGTGGAGAAACAGAAAAAAAAGACCGTGAAACAGGAGGTTGTATGACTGAGACCCCCAAAAAAGACGAAACACCCAAGAAAGATATGAAGGATGTCTTTGCTGCCGTTGAAAAGATAAAGTGCGCGGTGCAGAGATCAGAGATATTTGTCGAGGAATTCCTGTCAGAGCCGATGTGCGGCAAATGCCACCCCTGCGCCCTTGGAAGCTATGAGGCCCTTGTGAGGCTGAAGAGGATTTCCGGCGGCAGAGGAAAACAGGAAGATGTGGATGCGGTCAGGAGGATAGCCGAGGATATGCTGGAGGGGTCCCGGTGCATTAAGGGCAAGGACACCGCAAAGTTTCTCCTCGACGCGCTGCAGACCGGGTCTTTCAGGGAACATCTCGAAGGGCATTGCGCGGAGCGGGAATGTCCTTCCCTGATCATCTATAGAATTATTCCTGAGAAGTGTATCCTGTGCGGTTTATGCAAGGACGCCTGCAAGTATTATGCTATTCAGGGAGAGAAGAAAGTGTCCTACCGTTCAGGATATCTTCCTTTCGAGATACGGCAGAAGAGATGTGTAAAGTGTGGCGACTGTATGGCTGCGTGTCCATACGGGGCTATTGAGGTAATAGAAGAAAAATCTGGAGTTCTTGTTTAAACGAGGAGGAATAGATGGCAAAAATGGTTAATCTGAAAATAGACGGAAAGGATGTGCAGGTCGAAGAGGGTATCAACCTTATCGATGCCGCTGAAACCGCGGGAATACATATTCCGAACCTCTGCTACCTGAAGGGCATGAAGGGCATCGGCGCGTGCAGGCTCTGCCTTGTTGAGGCAGAGGGCGGCAAGGCTCCGATTATCGCGTGCAACACAAAGGTCAAGGAAGGGATGAATATTTCCACGGAACGGAGAAGGTGCAAGGAGGTCAGAAAATTCGTCATCGACCTTATCCTCTCGATGCATCCCCTGGATTGCATGACCTGCACAAAGGCAGGGGTCTGCAATCTCCAGAAGTATGCCTATGACTTTGAGTTAAAGGAATCGAACTTTACGAGGAAGAAATTCGGTTATCCCACTGATGAGGCAAACCCCTTTATCAAGAGAGACCCGGAATACTGCGTCCTTTGCAGCAGGTGCATCCGGATATGCAAGGCCCAGGACACGAATGTGCTCGAATTTTCAGGCAGGGGAGTGGGCGCCAAGGTAGTAACGGCAAAAGATGCGCCCGCTCCAGGAGTCGAACTGCACCTTCTGCGGAAACTGTATCGACGTATGTCCCGTGAATGCGATCCTCGAGTCTGACCGCTGGAGAAAGGGCAGGGAATGGGAGTACACAAAAGTCGATTCTGTCTGTCTTTCCTGCGGGAATGCCTGCAGTATATCTGTCAGCACCAGGGACGGCGAGGTCATGAAGATAAACGCCGGCGCTGCAGAAGGTCTGGCTGAGCGTTATCTCTGTGCTGTCGGCAGGTTCGGCTTTGACAGCATAAAGGGCGATATGCGGGTGAGCGTGCCGATGAAACGGGTAAACGGTGAACTGAAAGAAACATCCTGGGACGACGCGCTTGCTGTGGTAGCTGAAAAACTGAAGTCCGCGGGCGCAGGCGCTGCCTTTGTCAGCAGCGGGAATATCCTCAATGAGGACGCCAGCCTGATGAAAAGCCTGGCAGCTGATGTGGTAAAGACAAAGAATTACGATTCAACGGTCAGCCTCTATTCTGATTACAGCGCGATGAATACCGCGACGGCTGACCTCGAAAATGCAGACCTTTTTGTTTTGGTCGGGACCGCGCCGGACCAGTGGAAGAGAATCCTTCCCGCTCTTGACGCGATCGTGAGAAAACGGGTGAACGGAGGGGCGAAACTGCTCGTCATAAATTCCGGCGAACTGAAGATAGCTTCTGTAGCCACCGCATTTCTCAAGGGAGATGAGATCAAGATGCTTGAGGAACTCGGACAGGCCGTAATCTCAAAGGGCGTAAAGGCCCCGAAGGAGATGATTGAGGCACTCGCGCACGTGAACCCCTCTGACGCGGCGATGAGCGCGGCGGACATTTTTATCGCGTCCAAATCCCCGGTGATACTGGCTGCGCCCGCCCTCTACAAGGCAGCAGCGGACCTCGCTCTTGTTAAAGGCGAAGCTGTTGCAGTTCCCCTTGAGGCGAACGCAAAGGGAGTGGTGCTGATGGGCCTGACCACAGAGGGGAAGAAGTTCAGCGAGATTGTCACTTCAGCGTCAACGCTTCTTTACGCGGTAGGGGACATCCCGGTCAAGAGCAAACCGGACACGGGTTTCCTTGTGGTGCAGAATTCCTATATGACGGATCTTGCCATGCAGGCTGATGTGGTGTTGCCTTCCACGCCTTCCCTTGAATCTGACGGCACGCTGATAGATTACCTCGGCAGGCTGAAAGAGGTAAAGAAGTTCTGCGATCCTGCGGGGGAATCCAGGCAGAACTCTGAAATTTTCATTGACGTGGCCAAGGCGATGGGTGCTGCGCTGAAGAAGGTGAAGGACACGGACGTCAAGAAGGCCGCAAAGGCCAAGGCAAAGACCTCTTTTGCACCGTTTAAGAAAGACAAGGGGCTCGACCTCGACGTGGAGCAGTTTATCGATGATATGAGGATATCGGTCGTCAATGGCTCGCGCCTCCTCTGGCTCAAGGAACTCGAAAAGATGGTCGCTGTTTAAACGCATACTCCAGGAATGTGAGTGAAAGGGTGTCCGGAATTGTCCGGACACCCTTTATTATTTTAGCGGATAATAGTAGCATATATCGATCAATTGAAGGCTGAACACTGGATGCTGAAAACTGTTTTTACCGGGGGGATGTGTTGAGATGAGATATTCCATGCTGATGAGGGGATTATCGAAGTCAGGGTTTTATCATGTCGTGACTTTGTTTCTGCTGTTGTTTGTTGTCGGCTTTTCTGCCGTGAATGCCTTTGCTGAGACATACCAGTATGAGAGGACCATGCCTTCCGGTCAGATGCAATATTTTAACGGCACAACAGGGGTGGCAGTGGACAGCGCGGGAAATGTCTATGTACTTGATACATATAGTCACTCTATCCAGAAGTATGATTCAGACGGGATATACGTAAGCACCCTTGGTGAAACCGGTGCTCCTGGCATGGACAACAGCCATTTTGATCATCCAACCGGAGTGACAATAGACAGCGCGGGGAATGTCTATGTTGCTGATAGTTGGAACAATCGCGTCCAGAAGTATGATTCGAGCGGGGCCTATGTGAGCACCCTTGGGGATCCTTTTTGGTTCGACCTAGACAACAGCCATTTTTATAATCCATCTGGAGTGGCGGTGGATAGCTCAGGCAATCTCTATGTGGCTGATACCTATAACAATCGTATCCAGAAGTTTGATGCGAGCGGGAACTATGTGAGCACGCTTGGGGTTAGCGGTGTTCCTGGTTCAGACAACAGCCATTTTGATTGGCCATATGGAATAGCAGTGGACAGCTCAGACAATCTCTATGTTGTTGATACCTATAACAATCGTATCCAGAAGTTTGATGCGAGCGGGAACTATGTGAGCACGCTTGGGGTTAGCGGTGTTCCTGGTTCAGACAACAGCCATTTTTTTTTATCCAGTTGGAGTAGAAGTAGACGGCTTGAACAATCTTTATGTGGCTGATGAAGGTAACGATCGCATCCAGAAGTATGATGCAAGTGGGGCGTATGTGAGCACGCTTGGTGAAACCGGTGTTCCTGGCGCAGACAACAGCCATTTTAATAGTCCATTTGGGGTTGCAGTGGACAGCTCGGGCAATGTCTATATTGCTGATTATTCGAACAATCGCATCCAGAAGTATGATTCAGACGGGTTGTATCTGAGCACCTGGGCGGCCATGGTGTCGACAACAGCCATTTTAATTGGCCAACAGCAGTTACCGTGGATGGCGGCGCGGGCAATCTCTATGTGGCTGATAGAGGTAACCATCGCATCCAGAAGTATGATTCGAGTGGGTCGTATGTGAGCACCCTTGGTGTAACCGGAGTTTCAGGCGCAGACAACAGCCATTTTTATGATCCAATTGGAATAGCAGTGGACAGTTCTGGCAATGTCTATGTGGCTGATATGTATAACTATCGCATCCAGAAATATGATTCAGGCGGGTCGTATGTGAGCACCCTTGGGGTGACCGGTGTTTATGGTTCAGACAACAGCCATTTTAGTTTGCCAATGGGAGTGGCAGTTGACAGCGTGGGCAATGTCTATGTGGCTGATTCAGGGAACCATCGCATACAGAAATATAATTCAGCCGGGGCGTATGTGAGCACCCTTGGAGTGACGGGTGTTTCGGGCACAGACAACAGCCATTTTTATCATCCAAATGGAGTGGCAGTGGACAGTTCAGACAATCTCTATGTGGCTGATAGAGTTAACCATCGCATCCAGAAGTTTGATGCAAACGGGGCGTATGTGAGCACGCTTGGGGTTAGCGGTGTTATGGGCGAAGACAACAGCCATTTTCGTTATCCAAATGGAGTGGTAGTGGATGCCTCAGACAATCTCTATGTAATCGATGAAGATAATCAGCGCATCCAGAAGTACAATTCAAGCGGGGCATATGTCGGCACTCTTGGCGAAACCGGTGTCCCTGGTAATGACAACAGCCATTTTTCTGTTCCTTATGGAGTGGCAGCGGACGGTTCAGGCAATGTCTATGTGGCTGATTCAGGGAACCATCGCATACAGAAGTTCAATCTGCTTGAGACCCTCACTGTTGTAGGGGCAGCGGGAGACTCAACCGGCACCATAACAGGAGGCAGCAGCATCAACTGCTCTGTTGCGGCAAACGGCTCTGCATCCGGCACATGTTCTGAGGCCGTTGCCTTTGGTTCTGCTGTTGTATTGACGGCAACACCTGAAGCAGGCTCATATGTCTACTGGACAGGATGCGCCACGAGTTCCGGCACTACCTGTAATGTGACGCTCAACGCAGACACGACCGTGACAGCTTCTTTCACCCTCACCCAGCTGTACTCGGTGGGCATTAACAAGACAGGTTCCGGAAGCGGGACGGTCTCCTGTACGCCGAACCCTGTGGCAGATGGCTTGACATCATCCTGCACAGTAACGCCTGATGTTGGGTATCACATTACCTCTATCTCCGGATGTGGTGGTATAGATCCTGGAGAACAGGCTGATAACGCGGGATTTGTATATGGAACCGGCCCTGTGACAGCTGACTGCACAGTGACGGCTGGATTTGCGATTAATACCTACACGATCGGCTTCTCCCATACCGGCAACGGGACGTTTGACTGCGATCACGCGACGGTGAACTGGGGCGATGACTTTTCATGTACTGTTGTGCCAGCGGAGGGCTATATTCTGGAAATGCTGTCGGACAATTCTGTTGATGTGACTGGTCTGGTTACAGGGACCGGCTATTCTGTCACAGGCGTATCTGCCGACCATACCATACAGGCAGTGTTTCAGTGGAATCCGACGGTGCTGCGGTCATCAGGGGGAGTCAATCAGACATGGCATACAGTGATACAGTCTGCGTACGCTGCAGCCGCAGGCGGAGACGATATCCTGGCCCTGGCTTCTAATTTTTATGAAGACCTGAACTTCAATCGGAACGTGTCCGTTACACTGAAAGGCGGATATGCTGCTGATTTCAACTCCGTAACCGGGTGGACCGTGCTGAACGGGATGTTGACGATCAGTGACGGAACAGTCATTGTCGAGAGCCTGATTATACAATAAGACAATATCGCCGTCCTGGAGTGTCCAGCTTCAGGACGGCGGGCCTCTGGCGTTAATCCCCTAATATCATCAAGTCACTCCTATAACGGAAATTAATAATATGAAAATAATAGACATTTTCGCTCATGAACACTTGAAACTTCTAGTTGGAAATTATAGACTGTATGGTAAGGAGGGCTTTAAGATGAGGGATCTGAGAGGACGAGTATCAACCATCAATTTCTTCTTCACACTGTTGGCTGCAGCTCTCTGTTTTTCCTTCTATGCCGACTTGTCTTCCGCTGCCACTATTGAACTCCGTCAGACCGGGCAGACAACGACCTATGGCACTGGCGATGACGCATCAAAGCTGAGGGGTGCTGAATGGCCGAACCCGAGACTGATAGATAATGCAGACAGCACGGTTACTGATAAACTGACAGGGCTTATTTGGACGCAGAACGCAAATACTCCGACTGTTGGTACATGCACAGGCGGGACCAAGAGCTGGCAGGGAGCGCTTGCTTATGTCTTCTGTCTGAACAGCGCTAACGGAGGCGCCGGCGCCTATGGTCACAATGACTGGCGGCTGCCGACAGTGAACGAACTCCAGAGCCTTATAAACCTGGAACTTTCCAATTCTGCAGCCTGGCTTAATACAGAGAACTTTATGAATGTGCAGGCGAGTAACTACTGGACGTCGACGACAGTTGTCAATTTTACATCCAGGGCCTGGAATGTCAACATGGGCAGCGGCCTTGTAAGCACTGCACATCCCAAGGAGACCAGCCCCAGATATGTCTGGCCGGTGCGCGCTGGACAGGCAGGCACAGCAGATCCCCTCTATCCGGCGAATGTATGGAAAACAGGCCAGACAACAACATATAATCCCGGGGATGATGGTGATCTGCTGAGAGGTGTATCGTGGCCGGATCCGAGATTTACTGATAACAGCGACGGTACGGTAACGGACAACCTGACCGGCCTCGTGTGGCTGAAGGACGCTAATTGTACTGATACCGTGGGCGGCATACGCAAAGACAACTACGATGGAGTGCTGCAATGGGACAAGGCGCTGATATGGTCCAACAGCCTTGCAAGCGGTAATTGCAGTCTTACGGATGGCTCTGCTCCGGGGGACTGGAGGCTGCCAAACAGGGAGGAACTATACAGTCTCACTGACTTTTCGAGAAATACCCCCATGCTGCCCGAAGGTCATCCATTTATTTTCTTGATTACCTCCACTGCCAGCTATTGGACGTCTACTACCTATATGCTGAATACTACAAACGCCTGGCTGATCAATATGACTGTCGGCAGCACGGTCAATAACGTCAAGACGGATGATAACAACTATATGTACGGCTATTATGTATTGCCGGTACGTGGAGGCGGTTTATATGGCAACTCCGGCATATCTGTTTCACCTGTCTCTCATGATTTTGGCGTGGTGACCCCCGGGTTTTCGTCTCTTCCCCAGACATTCACAGTCACAAACACCGGCACGAACAATCTCTACATCACCACGATAACAATGGGCGGGACAAATCCCGGAGAGTTCGACATCCAAAACAACGATTGTTCGGACACCATGGTTGCGCCTTCAGGAGCGTGTACCCTTGAAGTCGTATTTTCACCGGCCACAGCCGGTACAAAGACCGCAAACCTCTCCATTCCTTCCAATGTGCCTTCAAGCCCGGAACTGGTGAATCTGATAGGGGGAGAGCTTAAGCATACCATAACGACTGTTGTATCAGCCGGCAGCGGGACAATTTCCTGCTTACCCAACCCTGTTGATGACGGAATGACGTCGTCCTGCGCGGTTGCTCCAGGTACCGGATATCATGTCGATATTGTAAGTGGTTGCGGCGGCACATGGACCGGCAGCCCTTACATAACCGGACCGATCACAGCAGATTGTACGGTGACCGCGGCGTTTGCGGTCAATACCTATACGATTTCCTACTCCTTTACCGGCAACGGGACGATGTCCTGCACTCCGACTATCGTATCTGAGGGCGGAAGTTTTGAATGCACGCTTGTTCCGGGAAACGGCGCTTATCTGGGGAGCCTGCTCGATAACTCTGTGGAGGTGAAATCTTCGGTTATCAACAACGTGTATACAGTCAGTAATGTGACGGCAAACCACACGCTCCACGCTGCCTTTGAAAATTACACGGTATTGAGGATATCGGGAGGCAGCAGCCAAACATGGTATACAGTCATCCAGTCCGCATACAATGCTGCCTCAAGCGACGACGAGATCCGCACCCAGGCTTCGGATTACTCTGAGAACCTGGACTTTAACCGCATCGTGACCATTACGCTGAAGGGCGGATATGCCTCGGATTTTAATTCTGTTGCGGGATACACAGTGCTGAACGGAAGGCTGACGGTGAGCTCCGGAGCAGTCATTGTTGAGAACCTGATTATCCAGTAAGAGCGATCCCCCGTCCTGGAGCGCTTTGCCTCAGGACGGCGGGAATACTGTCCCCTCGTATCATCAGCTGCTTTGTTCCGGTTGAGCGGGCATCGCCCGCCGGTTTTTTCTTGCCAAGGCTTATATCATCTATTGTATGATAAATAAAATGTATTATTCAGATTGAGAGAGACTAATGAAGACGTGTCTACAGATCTTTGCTCTGTTGCTTTTTTTATCGCCTGCGGTAACAGGGGCTGCTGACGAAAACTATCAGAAGGGACTTCGCCTTTTTCAGAGCAGGAATTATAAGAATGCTGTCGTCTATCTTGAAAAATATGTTTCACAGAGCCCTGATCCCGCTGCGTATTATATGCTCGGATACGCCAGTTATGAACTCCGTGACTTTCACAGGGCATGGGAATATTTTGACGCAGCATATCTGATTGATCCTGAATTTACCTACGGGAAGATCCTTGATCGTTCCGCTCATTCGGATGAAGATCTCAAACTCATCCATGACGTGCTCGAAATGTCGGGCGCAAAAGAGCAGATTACCTACTATGCCGATGTTGTCAGCAGCGGCCTTCCGCAGTTGCAGAGCGACCTGGGCGAACAGAGATTGCGGAAAGACCTTCTTAAACTCATCAGGGAATCATACCGGTTTGATAAAGTGTATCCATCTGTGGTGAGTGTGTTTCAGGCACGGTTTCATAAAGAACATCTTATGGCGGTACTTTCCTGGCTGAAGACCCCTCTCGGCCGGAAGATGACAATATCCGAAATCGGGGCAAACAGTCCCGAAGGAATGAAAAAAATTGAGGATTTTGGCGATGAATATGAAAGGCTGGGGGAGGATCGCAAGAAACTCCTGGAAAGGCTCGGGAATGCCATTAATGCGGCTGAAATGAATATTGAGGTTGTTTCCGTATCCCTGCTCGAAATGCTCAAGACTATGCAGCCGCAACTCCCTGCCGCCAAACGGCTGACTCCTGATCAGATTGACGTCCTCGTGGGCAAGATACGGGACATGCCGAGAGACCAGCTGGTGAGCAACATAATGACATCTCTCGCGTATACCTACAGAGATATGAGCAATAGCGAACTGGAGGCAGGAATACATTTTTATGAAACACCTGCCGGGAAATGGTTCAATACTACCAGCATCAAGGCGATTACGTCAGCGATAGGAAAGGCGTCAGGGGAGATCGGCGGGAAGATAGGGAAGTCCCTTATGGCAAAGCAGGCCTCGATATGAAAAGCCTCCTGAACATCCTGATCTTCCTTCGCTGCACAAGCATCGTTTTATGAGAAACGGTACGCTGCATGTTTGAAATCGTCAGAAAAGATACTGCTCTCCCATACCGTATCGCTCTTCAGAATAAAGGCGCCGCAAATAGCCTCCAAAAGAAAGGCCGGGCAATTCATTATGCTCCGTCTGAATGAATTCGGTGAGCGCATTCCTCTTACGATTGTTGATTCGGATACAGAAGAGGGGACTATTACCGTCATATCCCAGGAGGTGGGAAAGACCACCGTATGCTGGGCGCGCTCGAAAAAGGGCAGGGCATTCTGGATGTTGTCGGGCCTCTCGGGAAGCCGACCCATATCGAAAATTTCGGCACTGTCGTATGCATCGGGGGAGGGATCGGTATCGCTCCGATATATCCGATAGCTTCAGCCTTGAAGAAAGCCGGCAACACGGTTATTTCGATTATCGGAGCCCGTACCAGGGAGCTTCTCATACTCGAAGAAGAAATGCGGAAGACAAGCGATGAAATGTATGTGACCACCGATGACGGGAGTTACGGCCATCACGGCTTTGTGACACAGATGCTCCAGAGACTTATTGAAGAGGAGGAGAAGATCCGGATATGGTCTTTGCAATCGGTCCCCTTTCCATGATGCGGGCGGTCTGCGATCTGACCCGTGCAGTATGCTCCTGCCGACCTTTGTCAGCCTGAACCCGATCATGGTGGATGGAACTGGCATGTGCGGCGCCTGCAGGGTCACGGTCGCCGGGAAAAACATGTTCGCCTGTGTTGACGGACCGGAATTCAACGGCCATGATGTTGATTTTGAGGAATTGATAAGAAGAAACAGGGCCTATTATCAAAGAAGAAAAGATGGCCATGGAGGAACTCACCTATCATGAGGGCCCCCGATGCTATGAGCGTATGACATTGAAGCCGCTTGTTGACCAGAAAACAAGACTGAAAATCCCCAGACAAGCCCATGCCTGAACAGCCACCCTCTGGAACGTATCACAAATTTCGATGAGGTCCCTTACGGCTATACGGAAGAGCTTGCTATAAAGGAGGCTGCTCCGCTGTCTGCAGTGCAAAGACCCGCAGTGTGTTGCAGGCTGTCCTGTCAATGTTAATATCCCCTGGTTTGTCAGACTTATCTCAGAAGGAAAATTCATTGAAGCAGCC
This sequence comes from uncultured Nitrospira sp., assembly GCA_963746295.1. Classification (GTDB taxonomy): domain Bacteria; phylum Nitrospirota; class Thermodesulfovibrionia; order Thermodesulfovibrionales; family UBA6898; genus JAOUFP01. The sequence goes on from CAVVAQ010000006.1 coordinate 133,650, forward strand.
TGGAAGATCAAGGAGACGAATCTGCTCCCCTCCATATGCGGCAGGGTATGCCGCCAGGAAGACCAGTGTGAAAAGCGCTGTATACCGGGCAAAGAAAGGGCAGGCGGTGGCTATAGGAGCGCTGGAGAGGTTTGCTGCCGATTATGAAAGAGAGAAGGGAGATGTCACCGTTCCGGAGATTCCTGCATGGACAGGGAGAAAGGTCGCTGTTGTCGGTTCAGGCCCTGCCAGGCCTGACTGCTGCGGGCGATCTGGTCAAGAAAGGCCACAGGGTCACGATTTTTGAGGCGCTCCATGTGCCGGGAGGCGTGCTGATGTACGGAATCCCGGAGTTCAGGCTCCCCAAAAGGATCGTTGCAGCAGAGATCGCATACTTAAAAAGAATGGGAGTTGAGTTTGAATTCAATGCAGTGATAGGAAAACTTTTTACCATCGATGATCTCTTTGCCGAAGGTTATGATGCGGTTTTTGTGGGGACCGGCGCGGGACTTCCCATCTTTATGAACCTCCCGGGAGAAAACCTTATCGGGGTTTATTCTGCAAATGAGTATCTTACCCGGGTAAACCTGATGCGGGCATATCAATTCCCCGAATATGACACCCCTGTCTTACGGGGAAGAAAAGTCATTGTCGTGGGCGGAGGGAATACTGCGCTGGATGCCTCGCAGGACAGCCAGAAGGCTCTGCCATGAGGATGTGACCGTTGTCTACCGGCGTTCACGTGACGAGATGCCGGCACGGCAAGAGGAGATACAGCACGCTGAGGAGGAGGGCGTGAAATTTCTGTTTCCTTACTTCTCCCGTACGATATATCGGAGACCGGGATGGGAGGTTGATGAAGGCTGAGCTGGTGAAGATGGAACTTTCCGAGTCCGGACGAGTCCGGAAGGAGGAGACCGATAGCCGATTGCAGGATCGGAATTTCAGATAGATGCGGACATTGTGATTGTTGCTGTCGGCAACCTTATTAATCCCCTTATTCCTCATACCAGTCCTGATATAGAGGTGAGCAGATGCGGCAATATTATTGTCGAACCCGCTACTGAAAAGACTTCAAAAAAAGGGGTGTTCGCAGGCGGCGATATTGTCCGGGGAGGGGCCACGGTTATCCTTGCCATGGGAGACGGGAGAAGGGCCGCGAATAACATCCATGAATATCTGACAAACAGCAACTGGTGAGAAAAGACCATTTTTATTTCTGGTTGAAAAAAGAGTCCCTCTTCTGAAGCGCAAATCCGTACTCTGTCGCCCTGTCATATTCGTCGACTTCTCTTTTTCAGGTTTTTTACCCATTCACTGCCGATCTTTTCCGTCTCTTTCTGGATGAACGTTTCCACGGTCTTGTCGATGTCGATGTCAGCTTGAATAATCGAAGATCACATAATCCAGACTCACTGAATTTCTTCCGCAACTCCTCCTGTGCATCCTTGTCGCGGATTATCCTTGCATGGTCGTGCTCATATTCCACGAGCCTGTGATAATAGTTTTTCCAGAGGTTCTTTTCTGCAGGATTCAGGGCGGTATCATCGATCAGGGTAGGCAAGGTTATTTTGATATTATAGGTTATGCTGATGTCGTAAATCTCCACAGAGAGCATGGACTGTTTTGTCCTCTTCGTCCAGCTCTTCCGGATAGTCAATTTTGTAAGACCAGCCTATTGTCCAGTCGGATTTTGAAGGAAGCCGTCTTTTGTTTTTCGGACCAGCCGGACTGTTTTCCTCTGCTGACCGTACGATCTCTGAGATAGGTCTTGCCGAAGACAGGATAGAATTCGTACCGGATGTCTATTCTGAAGGGTTATCCCTTCAGGGACAGAGTATCTCTGAACACCGTAGGATGGAGTTACCTCCCTGCTCCTGCTGTCGGATGAGAGTAGAATTTCCGTCACTGTCGAAATACTGTGATATCTCCGCGCAGGTAACACTGCTGCATAAAAGAAAGAAACGAGAGACAAAGCAGACTACTGAACTATCGAGTTCATATTGGTAAATATACTATGCTTTTACCATTAAAGCAAATGCGGCCAAATTTACCTCTGATCTGCTACAATACCGTGGAGATTTTTCAGGCCCGATCATGGAACAATTATATCAAATAAAACTACCCGAATTCGAAGGTCCCATGGACCTTCTGCTACATCTTATCAGGGAAAACAAGGTTGATATTTATGATATCCCCATATCCCTGATTACCGGCCAGTACCTTGAGTACATCGAGATCATGAAGGAGCTTGATCTTGAGATAGCAGGGGAGTTTCTTGTCATGGCTGCCACCCTGATACAGATAAAATCGAGGATGCTCCTGCCCCCTGACGAAGAAGTGCCTCCTGAGGAGCTGGAAGACCCGAGGCTCGAACTGGTGCAGCGGCTGCTTGAATACCAGACATTTAAAGACGCCGCCACAATCTTAAAGGAGAAAGAAGACGAGGCGCTGAAGATGTTCGGGAGGCAACCCGTCGCACCGGAAGAGGAGGAGGTCATCCAGCCTGAACTCTATCTTTTCGATGTCAATCTCTTTGACCTGCTGGCTGCTTTCAAAAAGCTCCTGGAGAATGCGCCGCCTGAAATGCGCACGATCACACGGGAGACACTGACGGTAAAGGACAAGATGATGCATATCGCGAATATTATTGAGAATCTTGAGAGTATACGGTTTGAAGAGCTTTTCAAGGATACTTTCAGCCGAGCTCAGCTCATTGTTACTTTCCTCGCCCTTCTCGAACTCCTCAGGCTCGGCCTGGCGAGGGTTTACCAGGAGAAGGAATTCGGTAATATCTGGATAATCAATCCCCGAAACAGGATGTCCGAAGGTACAGAGCAGGGGATTGCTGTATAGTTCGGGGTATTTGGAGATAACATTATTTTGACCGGCAAAGCAGCTTAAAATATCAGACTTATTGTTTCCACTCTCACTTACAGGTAAAATAAATCAAAAACAGTTTTCTCTGTTCAAACATTCATTATGACCTGCCTTTGCCGGCATCTGCATATACGGGGCTTATCAGCCGGCGTCTGAAGAACAGGATAACAGGTGTTTGAGTCTGCGAAGAGAAAGAGAGAGGCTGCGGGGTGAGAAATGAAACTCGGATTTAAATTGGTAAGCGTATTCCTGCTTTTTACCCTCTTGATAAGCCTGCTTTTTTATATCATAGGTTTACGCAGTCAGAAAGAAAATTTCAACAGGATAACGCTCGAACATATTCGGGAAGGCAAGGCCGCGTTTCAGAATCTGGAAAAAAGAGACACAAAAATGCTTTTTGCTGTTTTGGAAGTGATCTCTCAGTCGCCTGAAGTCAGGGAACTCTATTTAAAAAAGAACAGGGAAAAGCTCTTTGCTTATGTTCAGCCCCTCTTCCGGAAATTGAGCAACAATTATGGTATTACACATTTTTATTTTATCCTGCCTGATGGTCACGTTTTTCTCCGGATGCATGAGAAAGAACTCTACGGCGATTTGGTAGAAAGGATCTCTTTTCGGAAGGCAAGAGACACACAAAATCCTGCTACGGAAATTGAACTGGGAAAAACTGCCTTTGCCCTCAGGGCAGTCACGCCCTATTTTCATGGAGGCGAGCTGATCGGATACCTGGAATTGGGAGAAGAGATAGGCCACTTCATGAACAACCTGAAAGAGCAGAGCAACTGCGATTTTGGAATAATTGCAGACAAGCACTATTTGGACCGGGACGACTGGAGGTCCGTCAGAAACGTAGCCGGATTACGGGATAATTGGGACGATCTTGAGAAACATTTGGTCATCAGCAGCACCGGGGGAGGAGCTACAGCAGAAGAGTGCTTTGTAGAAGACAATCTGGAGCGCGTAGAGAATGGAGAGCATATTCTTCAGAAAATCCAGGGCAAAAAAGAAGTATTTATGTGCGGGGGATTTCCATTAAACGATACCGCGGGGAGGCATATCGGGGCTGTACTGTCTCTGCTGAATATCACTGACCATACGGCTGATGCGAAAAAGGACAATTATGCGATATTGGGCTTTGCGGTAATTTTGTTTTTTGCGACATTTACGGGTGGTGTTCTTCTCTCCCGTTCAATAACAAGACCGATATTGCGGCTTGCAGAGGTTACAAAGGCGGTAGCAGGCGGTGATCTGGACCAAAGGGTCAGTATTTCTTCAAATGATGAAATCGGACAATTGGGGGAACACTTTAATACCATGATCGAAATGCGGGAAAAGGCTGAAGATGCGTTGAAAAAATCTTATGAAGAGATGGAGGCGAGGGTGAACGAGCGGACCTCTGAGCTGGCAGAGGTCAATAGGGCATTGGAGAAGGAAAAACACCAGATCAGGATAACGAATATTCTTCTTGAGTTGTTCGTCCAGAAGATATCGCGCAAGGAATACCTCGATGCGGTAGTGAAGGTGATACAGGAGTGGAGCGGCTACCGGTGTATCGGGATACGGATAGCGGATGAAAGCGGAAACATTCCCTATGAAGCCTATGCCGGGTTTACGCCGGAATTTCTGCATACGGAGAATTATCTGTCTCTGAAAAGAGACCGGTGTGCCTGCATACGGGTGATTACGGGGGAGTTTGAGCCGCAGGACCTGCCGGCAAAGACGCCCTATGGTTCGTTTTACTCCAACAATACGCTGACGTTTCTGTCGGGACTGAGCGAGGGGGACAAGACACGGTACCGGAGGGTCTGCTGCGTGCTGAACCGGTTTAAGTCGATGGCCATTATCCCGATCCGTTATCAGGAGAAGGTGCTGGGCGCCATTCATATGGCGGATGAAAGGGAAGAGATGGTGACGCTGAAGAATGTATTGTTCATAGAGACCCTTGCGCCGATTATCGGGGAGTCGATATACCGGTTTAATGCGGAAGAGACGCTGAGGGAGTCGCAGGAGCGTCTGCGCAGCCTTACGGCGCATCTGCAGGAAGTACGGGAAAATGAGCGGACGATCATCGCGCGGGAGATTCATGATGAGCTGGGGCAGATCATGACGGCACTGAAGATAGATATCTCCTGGATCAAGGATAAATATCAGGACCACAGCGACCTGTATGAAAAGGCGAAGTCCATGCTTTCGCATATTGACGCGACCATCCAGACCGTGAAGAAGATCATAACGGAGCTGAGGCCGGGGATACTGGACCATCTGGGGATCTCGGCAGCGATGGAATGGCAGGCAGCGGAGTTTCAGAAGATGACGGGGATACCATGCGATATTGTTATCATCCCGGAGGAGATACTGCTGAGGAAAGAGCTGACGACGAATATATTCCGGATATTTCAGGAGATACTGACGAATGTGATGCGTCACGCGGGTGCGACGTATGTAAACGTGGTGATGGAGAAGAGCGAAGAGAAGGTCGTGTTAAACGTGCAGGACAACGGCCGGGGGATAAGGGCAGAGGAGATATCCAATTCCTCATCGTTTGGACTGCTGGGGATACGGGAGCGGGTCACCTACATGGATGGCACCTTCAGTATAACGGGCACTCCCGGCAAAGGAACGAAACTATCCATAACAATCCCTCTGAGTCCGTCTGCTGCTGATCTGTCATGATAATTATGTGCCGGTTATACTGACAGGCACGGAATCCTCAAAATATACCGGGAAACCTGTTATTATAAAAGGAAATGAAATTCAGGATTGATCTTCATGTGCATTCGAGATTCAGCGGCGATACTGATTCCGAGCCTGAAGAGGCGGTCCTCAGGGCAATCAGTCTGAACCTTCAGGGCATTGCCTTTACTGAACATTATTCCTATGCTGCATCAGAGTATGTCGAGGGGCTGAGGGAAAAGTACTGCGGGACTATCCTGATCTTCAGGGGAGTTGAATTCTCGACCGATGAGGGGCATTGTCTTATCTTTGGGGTGGACACCGACAAACTGATGATCAAATATGCCCCGGTTGAGGAAGTCGTGAGGATTATAAACCCCTGCGGAGGGGTCGTGATCCCTTCACATCCCTACAGGAGGGGAAACAGTCTTGGTGACAGGATCCATCAGCTGAGAGGCATAGCAGCAGTGGAAGGATATAACGGATGCAATCTGCATGCGTTTAACATCAGGGCAATTGAGGCTGCGAGAAGTCTCTGCCTTCCCTTTACCGGAGGCTCTGATGCTCACGCCCCGGGGGAGGTAGGTTCCTGCTTTACTGAATTTTACGACCTGGTGACCCCTGATAATTTTATCGATCTCCTGAGGGCCGGAAATTATCAGGGAGTAGATACCAGAAAGATCAGCAGATGGATATTCTGATGGAAGGGAATGAAAGACGGGAGGTTATGGTATTATGCGTTCCCGTGATGTTTGGATAAGGAGACCCGGACAGAAGCAATGGTTACAGGAAATCTGAAAGAGGTGAGAAATCTCCTGCTTGACAATAAAATTGCTGAGGTGGTAATTTCATAGGCTATGAATAAAGATTACAAGGACACCCTGAATCTTCCGCAGACGGATTTTCCGATGAAGGCCAATCTTGCCCAGCGGGAGCCTGAGATGCTGAAGGCATGGGATGAAAAGCGGACGTACCAGAAGATGCAGGAAAAGAATAAGACAAACCCTTCCTATGTCCTTCATGACGGTCCGCCGTACGCAAACGGTCATATCCATATGGGCCATGCCCTGAACAAGATATTGAAGGACATCATTGTCAAGTACAAGACGATGCAGGGGGCCTATGCCCCGTACGTACCGGGCTGGGACTGCCACGGGCTTCCGATCGAGCTCCAGGTGGACAAAAACCTCGGCGACAAAAAAGACAAGGTCGACATTATCGAAAAGAGAAGGCTTTGCAAGGAGTACGCTGCCGAGTTTGTCGGGATACAACGGGATGAATTCAAGCGGCTCGGGATATTCGGTGACTGGGACAATCCCTACCTTACGATGACTTACGGGTATGAGGCATCGATCGTCAGGGAGTTCAATACCTTTGTCAGGAACAAATATGTGCAGAAGAGGAAGAAGCCCGTGCATTGGTGTCCGTCCTGCGTGACGGCGCTCGCCGAGGCTGAAGTAGAGTATGCTGACAAGGAATCTCCGTCGGTATTTGTGAAGTTTGCCCTTGACGAAGAAAATACGGCCAAGTATTTCCCCGCGCTGAAGGGCAAGCAGGTATTTGTAATTATATGGACAACAACTCCCTGGACGCTTCCCGCAAACCTCGCGATTGCCTTTCATCCTGATCTCGAATATGCTGCTGTTCAGCAGGGTGATGAAGTGTATCTTGTTGCAGACGGCAGACGTGAGGCACTGAGAGAGAGGATAGGGCTTGACGGGAAGGTGCTTGCAACAGTGTTCGGGAAAGATCTTGAAGGCATGCAGGCAGACCATCCCTTTATTGACAGAAAGTCGAGAGGTGTTCTCGGAGAATTTGTTTCCCTGGAAGAGGGGTCAGGCATCGTGCATATCGCACCGGGTCATGGAGAAGACGACTATGAGACAGGCCTGAAATACGGGCTGGATATTTACGCCCCGGTAGATGACAGGGGCAAGTTCACGAAGCACGCCGGTGAGCTTGAAGGACAGTTTGTCTTCAAGGCGAACGCGCTGATCATCGAGACACTGAAGAACAGGGGACGGCTGATACGGGAGGAGAAAATATCACATTCCTATCCCCACTGCTGGAGGTGCAAGAAGCCGGTCATATTCCGCGCGACTGAACAGTGGTTTATCTCTGTTGAGCATAACGACCTGAGAAAGAAATGTCTCGGAGAGATAGAAAAGGTTAACTGGGTCCCGAGATGGGGAAGGGAGAGGATCCACGGGATGGTCTCGAACAGGCCTGACTGGTGCGTCTCCCGTCAGAGGAGCTGGGGGGTCCCGATCACGATTATCACCTGTAACGAATGCGGTGAGTTTATTGATGACGGTTCTGTTCTCGATGCGATCGTCAGGCTTGTTGAAGAGAATGGTGCGGACATATGGTTTTTGAAAGAGGTTGAAGAGCTTATTCCCGGGGGATATACCTGTAAAAAATGCGGACATAATACGTTTTCGAAGGAGAAGGACATCCTCGATGTCTGGTTTGATTCAGGTGTCAGCCACGCGGCTGTTCTCGAGAAGGATGAACGGCTGAGCTGGCCTGCTGACATGTACCTTGAGGGAAGCGACCAGCACAGGGGCTGGTTCCAGAGTTCTCTCCTTGCCTCTGTCGGCACACGGGGGAAGGCCCCTTACAGGACGGTACTGACACACGGATTCGTGGTCGACGGATCAGGCAAGAAGATGTCGAAGTCCCTCGGGAATGTCATTGCTCCGCAGGAGATCATCAAAAACTTCGGGGCCGAGATACTGCGCATATGGGTATCTGCCGAGGATTACAAGGACGATATCAGGATATCGAAAGAGATCCTCAACAGACTCACCGAGGCATACAGAAAGATCAGGAACACGTGCAGGTTTCTGCTCGGAAATACCTCTGACTTTGATCACCGGGATTACAGCGACAGCCTGCAGGAGATGGACCGGTGGGCGATGAGCAGGCTTCAGGGGTTGATCAGGAGGGTAACGAACTCGTTACGATAACTATGACTTCCATGAAGTCTTCCATGCGATACATAACTTCTGCGTCGTCGATATGAGTTCAATCTATCTTGACATCCTCAAGGACAGACTGTATACCGCAAAGACGGATTCAACAGAACGGCGCGCAAGCCAGTGGGTCCTCTCCGAAGTCCTTTCGGTCCTGACGAGATTAATGGCGCCGGTGCTCTCTTTCACTTCCGAGGAGGTTTGGGCGTACCTGTCCGGACAAAACAGGAAGGAGGAAACGCCGCATTCTGACGATTCTGTTTTCTTCTCTTCCTTCCCCGTGTTTCAGGAGCGTTTTTTCGACAGCGAACTTGAAGAGAGATGGAAGCGGCTCCTCTCGCTCAGGGATGAGGTGAACAAGGCGCTTGAACTGAAAAGGGCGGAAAAATTTATCGGCAATTCCCTTGAGGCAAAGCTGAGGATTTTTCTTCCTGAAGAATACCGGTCCCTTACCGAATCCTATCGTGCCTTTCTGCCGGCGTTCTTTCTTGTCTCAACCGTGGAACTGACGAGGGAAAATCTGGACGGCGCGTATGAAGGCGCTGACATCAAAGGGCTTCAGGTCCTTGTTGAAAGGGCGTCTGGAAGCAAATGTCAGCGTTGCTGGAACTGGAGCGAAAGCGTCGGAAGCTTTGCGGAATCCCCGGATCTCTGCGGGAGATGCTACAGCGTCCTTCACCGGAAGTAGGTGCTTTCAGCAATGAAAAAAAGAGTCTACTATCCTCTTCTCATTATTTTGTCCGTTATTCTGCTTGACCAGGTAACAAAGTATTTTGCCAGGACTTACATCCATCCTTCAGAGTCGATTGAGCTGCTTCCCATGCTGAACCTGGTGAGTGTCCGCAACCAGGGCGCCGCCTTCGGCATGTTCAGCAGTCTCGGCAACAATTTTTTTATCGGTCTTTCCGTGGCCGCTATCCTCTTTATGCTCTGGATAATATTTAGCGCGAGAGAAGACTATCGGGTATTTTCCCTCCTTGCCGGCGGTGCCATCGGGAACCTGATCGACCGCATGACGCTCGGATATGTTGTGGATTTCGTGGATGTTACGGTTTCCGGATATCACTGGCCCGCATTCAATGTCGCTGATTCCGCGCTTACCCTGGGGATGGTATTCCTCATGCTTACTCTTTTTACCAGGAGCAGCTGATGTTTCCTGTATTGATAAAGATCGGGCCGCTTACCATACATACCTATGGATTCCTCATCGCTATCGGATTTCTGGTTGCTCTCGCCCTTGCCGCGAGGGAGGCAAAGAGAAATGATATCCCGCATGAAAGGGTCGTTGATGTCGGCTTCTACGCCCTGGTTGCCGGGATTATCGGTTCCCGGCTTTTTTTTATTGCGACGAACTGGCAGCACTACTCAGAACATCCCCTGGATATGGTGAAGATATGGGAGGGAGGACTTGTCTTCTACGGTGGTGTGCTTTTTGCGGTGCCGACGGTTATCTGGTACGCGAAAAAGAAGGCGCTTCCCCTCTGGCAGACAGCCGATATCTGGGCTCCCTCGATAGCCATAGGACATGCCATAGGAAGGCTCGGCTGTTTTTGCGCGGGGTGCTGCTACGGAAAGCCCGCTGAGGGACTGCCGTGGGCAGTCACCTTTACCGACCCGGATTCCCTGGCGATAATCGGGACTCCATTGCATCCAACCCAGATCTATGAATCCGGCGCTGAACTGCTGAATTTTTTCATCCTTATCACCCTCAGGCGCCACCAATCCTTCAAGGGCCAGCTCTTCTGGATGTACATTCTGAACTATGCGATTATCAGGTCTGTGGTCGAACTCTTCAGGGGCGATGAGGTGAGGGGGTTTCTCTTTTCGGGGTTTTCTTATTCACAGGCCATCAGCGTCACCATGTTCGTCACCGCGGTTGGTTTTCTTTTCGTATTGAAAAATAGAAATAAAGTGTGAATTTGCCGGCTCAGGCGGAGCTGGACCGCTCTCCCCGTTTTACCCAATAAACCTCACGGGTCGAAATAACGCCTTTATTCATCCAGCGCCTTGCTTTTTTTTCTTCCGAGAACTTCTCTATTTCTTCTTTACTTAAGGGTCTCCATTTTTTGTCACGCATAAAGCTTTTGTATTCTCTGAAGTCGAGCGGGACTTCTCTGAGGACTTTTTTCTGCACTTCAATGAGCGAGACAGGGTTTGCTCCTCCCTTGCATGCGGGATTGGCTAACTGGGCATGATCATCTTTCCAGCCGCAGACAGGACAGGCATCATACGTGCCGTAAAATTTGTCCTCAATGGTTAAAAAGCCGCATGCCGGACACGGCAAAGACATAGTTTCTCCCTATCCTTAATCACTGCTCCGGACTTGTGGTCGGATATATCCGGACCAATCCCATTGTTTACGAATATTAAATTACCTTATTTTGAATGATTTGTGAAGAAAAAAATAGAGAGGTAAAAATAAACATAGCTCTTTTATTACTTTTTACCTTTCACTATTGTACCATTCACTATTCACTGTCTTTCAGGTTCTTTCTTCCCTTTTGAGAGCGTTTTTATATCTGAGAATATTTCTTCAATGCTCTGGTATCTGTCTTCCCTGACCTTTCGAATGCAGCGAATCACCAATTCGTCGAGCCACTCAGGGATGTCCTGGGCAAGATCGGCTACGCGCGTCGAGCCGAGTCCGTCGAGGTTCCCGGTCAGCATCTCGTAGAGGATGACGCCCATGGAATAGATGTCTGCCCTGACGTCCGGTTCAAGCCCTCTGGACTTTTCAGGGGCAACGTAGGCAGAGGATGGTGTCCTGTTCAGGAACGTGATGATATTGCGGCTGTCTACCGCTATGGTGTCAGGGGCAAGGAGTCCGTGCGGCCTTCCGGTCTTATAGGCCTCCTGCAGGTTTTTCAGGATGCTGAGCCAGAGCTTGATGCTGTTCTTCGGGTCGATTGAGCCGCTGTTAATGAAGCTCCTGATTGTAGTCTTTCCTTCCATGTCTTCCTCTTGTTCCAGGGAAGGACTGAGCGTCTGCAACCGTTCCCTGACATCCTTAAAGGTAGGGTCAGCCTTATCGATCTGCTGGTAAACTTCGAGCGCTTTTTCCAACATGCCGGCCTTCTCGAGTTTGAAGGCATGGGTGTAAAAATCCTGTATCGTAGAGGCATCCGGCTGCTTGTCCCGGAGAGATAGCCCGAACATCTCTGCTGCTTCCTTTATCATGCCCTCCTGTTCGAGCAGGCGTGCGGCATTCATATAGTCTCCTGCCTCCCGATATGCCCTTGCAGCAGCAAGCCTTCTGCCTGCCCTTTCCATAACAAGGGCTGCATCACGCTTTTTCCCTGCCTTGTCATAAATCTTGGCAGCCTCCTCATATTCACCTTCTCTCATGGTGACCTCAGCTGCATCATGGATATTCCCGTCTTTTTCATACATCTCCCGTGCCTTTTCGCTCTCACCGAGCAGGTCGTAGAGTGAGGCCGCCTTTTTATAGTCATTGCCTTTTTCGTAGAGCGCAGCCGCCTTTTTCCGGTCTTTGAGTTTGGCCTCGTAGATATTTGCAGCAGAGACGTATTTCCCGGATTTTTCGAAGGCTTTCGCCTCTTTTTGGTAATCTTCAAGAAGAGTTGTCTTCATTTTTTCACCAAGGGTGTTCCGGTAGATAAATCTGATGATAAAGAAGAGGGCGGCGACTACCGGGATGAGAAGGAGCAGAAACAGCACCGAGATGCCGGTCTTCACCTGCTCTGCCTGGGGCGCAAGATTCTGGCCTGTCCCCTCAACGAGAGGAAGGGCGTATTTTATGAATGTATCAACAGACGGTAAAGGAAGCAATATCCATCCTCTCTGAATTGAAAAAATATAATCTGGAACAAGGACATATTGTTACCGGACGGCACACAGAGAAAGACAGTGAAAGGTGAAAAGTAAGAAGTGAATAGTGATGTAGAAACGTATTTCCTTCTTACTTCTGTTCTCTGCGGTTACTGGTTTTTCCCCTTTCGTAACAAGTCTATTCTTAAGAGAATAATATCATATTTCCCTGCCTGAAAGAGTCAGGTAGGGTCTTGGGTTCAGGTCAAGGCCTGCAAAGTCCTTCTTTATATAGTGATGATGTCCTGCTGCGGCGATCATCGCTGCATTGTCGGTACAGAGCGAGAGTGAGGGAATAAAAACCTCGACGCCTTTTTCCCTGCCCATTTCGAGCATTTTTTTCCGGAGGCCGCTGTTGGCTGATACCCCTCCGGAAAGGGTGACCTGTCTGATCCATTTTTTCCTTACCGCCCATTCTGTTTTTCTGACAAGCACATCGTTAACAGCGGCCTGGAAAGACGCCGCAATATCACGGAGCAGGTCCGAATCCGGGGAAAGAGGCCGCTCCAGGAGATTTTCTTTCCTGAGGAAATGCAATACCGCGGTCTTCAGGCCGCTGAAACTGAAGTCGAAGCTCTCCGGAAGATACGCCCTCGGGAAATCAATTGCCGCCGGGTCTCCTGTTTCAGCGAGACGGTCAATAATCGGGCCTCCGGGATAACCGAGACCGAGGAGTTTGGATACCTTGTCATAGGCTTCACCTGCGGCATCGTCGCGCGTCCTGCCGAGTTCTGTATATCTGCCGAAATCTTCAGCGATATGGAGACTGGTATGACCACCCGAAACAATCAGTGAAAGAAAAGGAAATTCAGGGGGACTGCTTTCGAGAAATACGGACAGCAGATGGCCTTCGAGATGGTTCACTGCCACGAGGGGTATCTGTCGCGCGTAACAGACTGCCTTGGCAAAGGAACAGCCGATGAGAAGGGAACCGATCAGTCCCGGGCCGCTGCATACCGCTATTGCCGAAAGGTCGGAAAAGGAGACCCCGGCCTGCTGCAACGCCTCGTCGACGACCGGGATGATCATCTCGATATGCCTCCGCGAGGCGAGCTCCGGGACTATGCCTCCGTATTTGGTATGGATATCTGACTGGCTTGATACAATGTTCGAGAGTATTTTGCTGCCGTTTTCAACGACAGACGCTGAAGTGTCGTCGCAGGATGTATCTATTCCGAGTATCAGGGAGTTCGAGTTATCCATGATCCCGAAAACTACAGTTCACCACGGAGTTCACGGAGGTTCTTTGCAGAGGTAGAATGTCTTTCTCTACGTTCTCCGTGGTAAATTATTTCGTTCAGGGTCTTATTGATTGTACTCATAGATATTCACTCCCTTTGGCAGTGAAAATTCAAAAACGGAGTTTTTCAGCCCCGTGTTTATTTTGACATTTTTCAGCACGATCTCGACCACGTTCGAGCGGCCGTCGTATATCGTGAATGCCTGTATCGGGAAATCATCTTCCGAGAGCGTTATGGAGATCGAGGTGATATTGCCAAGGGGACTCTTGGGTTTGAGCACAAGGGTGTTTCCCTTGCCGGAAATGGTGAACTCCTGTCTGATATTTCCGAAACCGCCCAGGAGCGCCACCGGCGTCTGACCAAAGGTCGTTTTATCGAATTTTCCCCTATAGGCCTGCATGTCCCCTTTCTTGTAGATCAGTACGGTGTTATCGTTGATAAAAATGTCCTGTGCCGCTTTTCCTGTGTACACCCATTTCATTTTGAGCGGTTGTCTGATAAAAAACTCACCCTTGTATCTGTCTGTCTTATCCAGGTCTTTGATGACGTTTTTCTGGGTAAAAACGCCCTTCATATCTTTGATGTTTTCATATGCCTTCTGTATTCTCTCTACTCTGTCGTCAAGCTCTGAAGCATGGGAAACTGTCCGAAGGGCCAAGCCTGCAATGAACAGAAACAATACTGACGCGACGGCCATCCTGAAGCTTTTCAGGTGAAAGACAGCTCTTGCAGCTGCCATTCCGGGGATAAAAAATCTTTTCACTGTATCCTCCTCATAAAATCTCTCGGTTTCCCGGCGCCCTTGGGCGGGCCTACCAGCCCGTCATCTTCCATCATCTCCATGATCCTTGCGGCCCGGTTGTAGCCTATCTTGAATCTCCTCTGTATGGACGATATCGAGACTTCACCCGTTGCTTCGCCGAATTCGAGGGCCTTGTAATACATATCATCTCTCTCTTCATTCTCCTCATCAGGAGGAGGAAGTTCAGATGGTATGGTCTCAAAGAACGAATAGTCGGGCGAACCCTGTACCTTGATAAACTTGGTGACGGCATGGATCTCATCTTCTGTGATGAATGCGCCGTGTACGCGGGTGATCTTCGCTCCCGGCAGCATCAGCAGCATGTCGCCTTTGCCGAGCAGTTGTTCCGCGCCCTGCGAATCCAGGATGGTCCTTGAATCAATTTTCGAGAAGACCTGGAAGGATATTCTTGCGGGAAAGTTCGCCTTGATGATCCCGGTAATAACGTCCACGGAAGGCCTCTGGGTCGCGATGATCAGATGGATGCCGGCGGCACGGGCCATTTGCGCAAGGCGTGTTATGGAATCTTCCACTTCCCGTGATGAAGCGAACATGAGGTCGGCAAGCTCGTCGATAAATACTACAATATAAGGCATCTGTTCCTCGTCAGGGGCGGTCCGGTTATAACTTTCGATGTTCCTCGCGCCTTTTTCAGCAAGAAGCCGGTATCTGCGCTCCATCTCGAAGACCATTTTTCGTAATGCCTCGGCTGCCTGTTTCGGGTTCGTAATTACCGGGGAGACGAGATGGGGGATATCCTCATACATCGAAAGCTCAAGCAGCTTTGGATCGATCATGAGCATCTTCACTTCATTCGGAGCAGCCTTGTAGAGGATGCTCATTACCATTGCAGTTTATGGATACGCTCTTGCCGGCACCGGTTGCCCCGGCGACCAGCAGGTGGGGCATCTTTGTCAGGTCGGCGATAATGGATTCACCGGCGATGTTTTTTCCGAGGGCGAGGGTGAGTTTCGAATGGCTTTTTCTAAAGGTATCCGAGGAGAGGACCTCCCTGAAAGAGACGATTTCCCTGAGCTTGTTCGGGACCTCTATGCCGATCGTGTTTTTTCCGTGTATCGGGGATACCCTGAGACTCTGGGACTTCAGAGAGAGCGCCAGGTCGTCCGCGAGCGAGACAACCTTGTTTATCTTTACCCCGGGTGCGGGCTCGAATTCGTACATTGTTACAACAGGTCCCGGGTTTACGTGCGTGATTTTTCCTTCGACATCAAAGTCCGCGAGCTTGGCTTCAAGCTGGGACGAGTTCGCGAGCAGTTCCTCTTTTTCCGGTCTTGCGAATGAGGCATCATAGGTTTTCAGAAGCTCGACGGAAGGAAGCTGGTACCCTTCTTTCGTGACGGTTGCCGGTTCCGGAACAGGCTTTACCGGCTTCTTCGCCGGTTCCACCTGTGCAGGGGGGGCAATAAATACAGGCTCTTCTTCGGCTTTATGGGGGCCCTGACAAGAATATCTTCTTCGAGAATCCCTCTCTCCGGCGCTTTCGGCTTTTCCTTGATCTTCGGCTTATCTTTTCTCAGGCTGAACGAGGTGAGCGGTACAGGGGTGAGAAGGACCAGCGATGAAAGGAAGAGTGACAACGAGCAGATATAAGCCCCCGGCAGAGACAGGTAGTGCATGAGGAATTGTGAAACGAAACGTCCCGATGATTCCTCCGGGACTATTTTCTGTGCTGATGTTGAATGTTGCCAGGACCAGGGACAACATCAGGGAAGATGAAAAGATGAAGAGGACTGAACCGGCCAGATACACCATATGCTTCTCCCTGGCGAGGAGTCTCCGAATGCCATACGCCGCCAGAAATACCGGCAGGGAATACGCTGAAAAACCGATGAGCACAAAGATGAGATCAGACAGATGTGCTCCGAAAATACCCCCGTAATTTCTGACAGCTGCCCGGGAGTACGTGAAGAAAGAGGGGTCCCATTTAGAGTGACTGAACAGGCTTAAGAAAAGATAGACGCTGGAAAAGAGTGAGAGTACGCCGAGTATCTCATCTTTTATCTTCTTCAGATCTTTAGCCATATCCCTGAAATTATAACAATAGCAAGGAGAAATCTGTAATACACGAAGGCATTCAGGCTGTATTTTTTGAAAAAACTCATCAGAAATTTAATTGCTGCGAGGCCGGTCAACGCAGACGCGGCAAACCCGACCATGAAGAGGTCGAGGTCGTAGCGCGCGCTTTCCGCAGCCATCTTTTGCGCGTGCAGGAGGGTTGCTCCGGCGATGATGGGCGTGGAAAGGAGGAAGGAAAACCGGGCCGAGGAAGTACGGTCGAGCCCCCTGAAGAGTCCAGCGGATATGGTAATGCCCGAGCGGGATACGCCGGGGACTAACGCGACAGCCTGTGCAATACCGATCACCATCGCGTCGATGAGGTTAAGGTTATCAATGCTCCTGTGCTTGAACATCTTTTCTGAAAAGTACATAACAAAGCTGAACACGATCAGCGCGACACTGATGATGTAAGGACTTCTGAGGCTTTCCTCTATGATGTCGTTGAACAGGAAGCCTGCTATTCCCGCCGGGACCGAAGCGATGATAATCAGGGAAAAAAGCCTCCGTTTGTGCGCCAGCATCTCGATCCAGTCTCTCCAGAAGCAGAAGATGAGCGCCAGAAGCGTGCCTGCGTGGAGGGCCACATCGAAGGTGAGGGTGTTCAGGTCTCCGCCCCAGGTGAAAAACCACGGCAGCAGGATCAGATGCGCTGTGCTGCTGACAGGAAAAAACTCTGTTACTCCCTGCACAATGCCGAGTATGAGCGCCTCTATCATGACCGTAATTATAACAGATCAGGTTATAAACTATCTTTGCGCATGAAAAGGACAGCGATGAATTCTGTTCCTGCCGACCTCCTTTGCTGGCGCAGGCACTGCAACTCTGCAGTTTGTCTTATCCGGCTTGTCGGGTCCCGTTGTTCCTGGACGGATAGCGAGTCCCACGGGCATGCCCGTGGGACTATTTACAAGCGGCGCTTCTTTGGGGGACAGGTTAAAGCTTTTTTCTGTCACCTTATAAACGCGGAGGTCTTTCAGCTATGGCTCGTTCATGGTATTTTCTGGATTTTTCGGTATGCTTACAGGCTCACCGCTCCCAGATGAGACCTTAATTTTTTAATGGCACTTTCTTTGATCTGTCTTACCCGTTCCCTGCTGATCCCGAACTCCCGACCGAGTTCTGCAAGGGTCTTCACCTCTTCGTCGATGCCGAAGCTGCTCCGGATGATCTTCTCTTCCTTTGAGTCCAGGACTGAGAGCGAGTTTCTGATATGCTTGCTCGCGGTATGCCCGATGAGCTGGTCCAGAGGAGACAGCGCAGCTCTGTCTTCGATGAGATCGATGAGATGGCCCTCCTGCTGTCCTATCGGGGTGTCCAGTGAAACGGGGTCACTCATCATTCTGAGCAGTGTGCCGGCTTGTCCCATAGGCATATCGAGAGTCTCTTCAGGATTTTCCGGGATTGTCTTGGTTCCTGCCTTCTGCAGCAGTTCTTCTTCAGCCCTCGCAACCTTCCCCAGGTTTTCCACTACATGCACGGGGAGCCTTATCAGCCGGGCGTGATTACTTAACGAACGTGTAATGTGTTGTCTGATAGACCATATCGCATAGGTGCTTAGCTTGCAGCCCCTCCGATAGTCGAAGCGGTTAATGGCTTTCATAAGACCGATGTTCCCTTCCTGAACGAGATCGGTCAGTTCAAGCCCCCTTCTGTAGGCTGCGTATCTCCTCGCGACGCTGACGACAAGCCTGAGATTTGATTTGATGAGGACATGCTTCGCTTCTCTGACTTCATCCCGCGCACTGAGGTAGGTTTGTCTGATCTCTTTTATCTCCTCCATGGACGCGCCGATGGTATTCTCATAATGACTCATCTCCTTGCGGCATTCCACATATCTCCATCGCGGATCGCTGTTTTTGAGATGCTTTTGGCATACATTGATTCCATTGTGAGCGGATGTATTTCGTCCGGTCCCTCTTTTTTGGCGATAGAGTCTCTTTTCCCGGCTATCTTCTTCAGGGGCCACTCTTTTTCCATCAATAAACATGAGCGTCTCATGGAGATCTTCCATACGATGCAGCGCCTGTTCAATCTCATCGTAAATCCCGTCAAGAAATTCCTCCTTCAGGCCGAGTCCGTATGCCTTCGCGGCGATCTTTTCCTGGTTCCGAAGTCTTTTGATCTCGCCGATCGTTCTGAAAAACTTTTTTCGGTCCCCCGCGGGTTCGTGTTCCCTGCTGCAGTCGGCAAGGATAAGTTCGGAGATGGGCTCTGCTCCGCATCGAATCAGATCAGCATGGGCCAGGAGACGGCGCACGGAAAAGGGGAGATGAAAGAGAGTCTTAAGCGCTCTTTCTCTTCCCCTTTCCATCCTCTCAGCGAGTTCTCTTTCCCCGTCTCTGTTGAGGAGCGGCACAGACCCTACCTCATTCAGATAGACACGGAAAAGATCGGCCTCTCCGCGATGCGGCGTTTCAGATTCGCATTCTTCATGATGGTCTGCAGAATCATCAACATACAAAACCTGAGACGGGTCTTTCGGGTCCTCTGTGTATTCTGAATTATTGCTGATGCTGTACGGTCTTACCATACCATAATCTCCGGCTGACATAGCTTCTTCCCCCCCGCATAATCGTCTATCGGATTTATATAAACCTCCCATGGTCTTTACCTGATCGCTGCGTATCCCCGCCTGAAAACCCTGTCGGCATTTTTTTCAGAGTTATGGCATCCTACGCAGTCGATCTTATTCACGGAGATATTTTCCCCCTTGGTTTCCGGCTTTAAAAGTGCCCAGCACCACGCAACACCTATAAGTAATAAAACGGCTATAAATAATGATTTCTTTATACAGGTCATACATATGCTCCTTCTGCTTCTGGGGACAAGTTCTTCCTCCCTGTTAAACAAGAAACTTCCTGAAATAAGCTGTTGATTTCTTTGCATCTCAAGAAGTATGCCAAATAACTCATAAATCTTTGTTAGAAGACATTGGCCTGAGGCTCAGACGGAAGACCCTGAAATGAAACAAAAAAAATACTCAGAGTCCTGTCTTATATGATAATGTTGAGAAAAACAATGGTACGAGAGGAGGAAATCATTGTCTCATGATACACATATGTGACTGACACAGAAGTGTTTCATGAGCCCGGTTGGCTGAACCGGAAGACGATATTGTAAGTGCGCGGATCTCTGCTAATACCATTTACGCTCAAACAAACTTGAAAATATGTCCGCTGCTTACCTATAATTGAACAATGAAAACATCTGGAGGAAATATGAAAAAACTCTCCCTGTTGCTCTTTATTCTGTTCTTTATTTTTTCCCTGTCAACTTTTGCAATGGCAGGTAACAAGGGTGACCTCAAGTACTCGATCATGGTATCGAAATTCGAAAACCGTTCGGGCTGGTCAGGCCAGTGGAACATTGCAGATACGTGGGGTGCAGTGCTCACCGACAGCCTTCAGCAGACAGGGAAGTTTATCGTCCTCGGTGAAAAGGACATGAGGCAGGAGGCTATGGCAGAGCAGGATTTCGCGGAATCAGGGCGTACGGCAGGTGGAAAGAAAAAACCGGTGACCGGCCAGATGACTCCCGCACAGCTTCTCGTTAAAGGAGAGATTACCCATTTTCAACACTCCACCTCCGGTGGGGGAGGGGGCTTAAGGATAGCCGGCTTCAGGATTGGCGGTGCAACTGATTCGGCAGAAATAAATGCCGTGGTATATGTTGTTGACTCAACGACCGGCCAGGTGATGGCGTCAAAGAAAGTGGTGGGTGAGGCGTCACGGACTGGCCTCGATGTCGGTTTTTCAGACAGGGACTGGGGTGCGGATCTGGGCGGCTTCAAAAAAACCAATGTCGGCCTGGCAGTTGAGAAGGCCATAGATGAGGCAGTGGCCTTTATTTCCGGACGGCTCGAAAGCATCCCCTGGGAAGGCACCGTGATCATGGTAAAGGACAATAAAATATATATAAACAGAGGCTCCCGTGAAGGGGTATCCAGCGGACAGACCTTTACCGTGGGGAAGACAGAGATGCTCAGAGATCCTGACACCGGGGAACTCCTCGATGTATCAGTGGAAAAGGCCGGCACAATAGTGATAGAGAGCGTAAAGGAAAAGATTGCTACCGGAAAGGCCACAGAAGGGGCAGCGAAGATCAAAAAAGGTATGACTGTCATAGTGCCGGAATAAGCCTTTCCTCTGTGGATGCAGGCTTACTTCAGGCTTTTCTCTCTGCCGGCGTAATTCAGATGTATTCTTAGATCACCTTGAGAACAAGGCGGTCCGCTCAATACACCATCTCCCGTCCTTGTTCCGGGACGGTTTTTCGAAAATCAATAATATAGTATGAAATAATGCAGCTGTATTTATGTGTGTCCCTTGTGATAGAGTTACCTCGAGGCGAGCGGAACGTAGTCGTTTCTCTGTCCGGACAGAGACGAGATATATGAGGGCCTATGAGCCTCCCCTGGATGATCTCCTCGATCCTGTGGGCTGACCAGCCTGCCACACGCGACATCGCGAAGATAGGGGTAAAGAGTTCTTTTGGTATTCCCATCGAACGGTATACGAGCCCGGAATAAAAATCGACATTTGCAGCGGCCACCTTTCCTTTTTTCTCCTGAACGATCTGCGGGGCGAGCATGGCCACTTTCCTGTGTAAATTAAACTCCTTGTCCAGTCCGGATTTTTTTGCTATCTCTTCTGCCTTGCCTTCGAGGATCAGCGCCCTCGGGTCTGACAGGGTATAAACAGCATGGCCTATGCCGTAGATCTTCCCTGTTTTGTCATGCGTCTTTTTGTCAAGGATCCTGGCGAGGTAGTCCGAGACTTCATCGTCATCGTTCCAATCCTCTACGTGGAGTCTTTATGTCATCCATCATGCCCTCGACCGCTTCGTTCGCGCCGCCATGGAGGTGTCCTGAAAGAGATGCTATCCCCGAACAGATCGCCATATAGCTGTTTGCTCCCGAGGAAGAGACCGCCCTCACCGTGAAGGTCGAGTTGTTGCCGCCGCCGTGCTCTGCATGCAGTACCAGCATCATGTCAAACAGGTGTGCTGTCAGCTTGTCCGGTTTTTTGCGGTGCAGCATATAAAGAAAGTTCTCCGCATGACTGTAATCATCGCGCGGCTCCAGGCAGTTCAGACAATTTTTTTATCTGTCCCGATGCTGCGAGGTAGTTGTACGCGACAATTGTCGGGAACTTTGCGATAAGGTCAATGCATTGCCGTGAGAGGTCCTTTATGTCAGTTGAGTTGGGGTTTTTATCGAACAGGTGCATGGCGGAGACGATCGTGTGAAGCGAACCCATCTGGTCGTCATGCGCGGGACTGTTCAGGATGATTTTTTTTGCCTCGTCCGGCAGGTGTCTTCTTTTCGCAAGCTCGGCGGTAAAGGTATCGAGATGTTTCTGGATCGGGAGTTCGCTTGTCAGCAGCAGGTAGCTGTCTCTTCAAAGCCGAACCTGTGCTCCTTCTGATGATACCTGACAAGGTCTTTCACGTTATAACCGCTGTAATACAGTTCACCGTCAAGGTCTATTTTTTTCTCTGTGCCGTCGGCCTGTATTTCCTTTTTCCAGCCGATGACCTGCCCTTTGCTGGTTATCCCTACGAAGACACCTGTGCCGTCCTCGTTCCTCAGCCCCAGTTTTATGTTTTTTGCCTTGACGAGGTCCGGCGAAATTTTGTCATGCTTTAATGCCAGCTGCTGGATTATTTTCAGGACGCTTTCCATATGTTCACCTCAGTAATAATGTTTATTCTGCCCTCCCGGAATGCGCATACCCGGGAGGTTCAGGAATCTTGCATCCTAGTTTAGCATGTTTGTGCGGATTATTTGAAAGATACTGAGGCGCGTCTGTCAGAAGGCAGATCTCAGACCTCGTAGATGATCGGCATGATCATCGGCATTCTGTTCCATGGTGTTTCTGAGGTATTTCTTCAGGACGCTCCGTATCTTTGCCTGTACAAGGGATTTGTCAGCGATCAGTTCGCTGTCAAGGTCCTTTGACCGTGGTGTAGACGAGTTCCTTGACATCGTTTAATATCTCCTGCGACGCGTCCTCGAAGATGAAGCCCCGGGAAATGATGTCCGGCCCTGAAACGATCGTGCCGGTGAGCTTTTCGATCGCCAAAATTACGATCACGATGCCGTCATGCGCAAGCCTTCTCCTGGTCTCTCAGGACCATGTCTTCGACATCCCCGACGCCTTTGCCGTCGACAAAATCCTGCCTGATGTTACTTTGCCGTTGCGGGCTTACGCCCTCGTCTGATATTTCAAGGACGTCTCCGTTATCCAGGATGAAAATATTCGCTTTGGGTATGCCGGTCTTTTCCGCAAGGCGTGCATGATAGATGAGCGTGCCGGTGCTCTCCGTGGACAGGCATGAAGTGTTTCGGTTTTACAAGGTTGAGCATCAGCTTCAGTTCTTCTTTGGACGCGTGGCCGGAAACATGCACCTCCGAGACTTTTTCGTAGATCACATCCGCCCCGCGCCTGAAGAGGTGGTTGATGATCCTGCCGATCGAATTTTCATTGCCGGGTATGACCTTTGCGGAGAGGATGACGACATCGCCTTCCTTTATCTTGATTGTTTATGTTCGTCGATGGCGATCCGCGAAAGCACGCTCATCGGTTCGCCCTGACTTCCGGTTGTTATGATGACCACTTCGTGGTCTTGAGGTTTTTGAGGTCTTCAAGTTTAAGCCAGGTGTCTTCCGGAATTCTGAGATAGCCGAGGTCAAGGGCTATCTGGGTTTCGATACAATGCTTCTTCCTGCAGAGGATTACCTTTCTGTCAGCTTGACCGCAACATCGATCGCCTGCTGAATACGGTGTATGTTGGACGCAAAGGTGGACATGATGATTCGTCCCCTTGCGTTCGCAAAGACATCTTCAAAGGCCCGCCGGACTTCTTTTTCGGAAAAGGTATACCCGCCTTTTTCAGCGTTTGTGCTGTCGGAGAGCAGGAGGAGGGTGCCTCTTTCGCCGTATTCCGCGAACTGGTGGAAGTCCATGAGCTGACCGTCCACAGGGGTCGGATCGAGCTTGAAGTCTCCGGTATGCACGACTAGCCCGACAGGGGTTGTTATGCCAAGTCCCACTCCGTCGACGATGCTATGGGTCACCCGGACGAATTCTATTGAAAAGACGCCGAGTTGGACGGTCATCCCTCGGCATTATGGGAATGAGTTCAACATTGTCGAGGTTGTGCTCCTTCAGTTTTTCCTTCACGAGTCCGAGGGTAAGGGGAGTGCCGTAGACAGGGACGTCGACTTCCTTCAGAAGAAAAGGGAGGGCGCCGGTATGGTCTTCATGTCCGTGGGTGAGGAGGATCGGCCCTCACCTTGTCCCGGTTGTTCTGAAGATAGGTCATGTCGGGGATGACAAAGTCGACACCGAGCGTGTCCTCTTTAGGGAACATGAGACCGGCATCGATGACGATCATATCGTCTCCGTATTCGAAAACGGTCATGTTCATCGCCGATCTCTTCGAGACCACCGAGGGGTATAACAGAAAGCAGGTTATCCATTAGTGCAAATTATAGCAGAAAATACAGAAGAATAGTCAGCAGGAAAATATTTTTCGTTCAGAAGATGACGGACGAAAATTTTGCATACACTTACAAATATGTCTTGCTGCCGGGCCGCAGCTAGTTACTGTATGAGCATCTCAAGCAGCGCTTTCTGCGTATGGAGACGGTTTTCAGCCTGGTCAAAGACCGCGCTGTGCGGACCGTCGAGGACTTCATCGGTTATCTCCTCGCCCCGATAGGCCGGAAGACAGTGAAGCACGGTGACATCCTTTTTTGAGCAGGAAAGCAGCCTGCTGTTGATCTGGTGAGCCGAAATTTCTTTTTCTTTGTCTCTGCTTCTTTTTCCTGTCCCATGCTCACCCATACATCGGTATATACGACATCCGCCATGCCGGCGGCCTCTGTGGGGTCCCTGAGGACGATGATCTCGCTCCTGGCAGCAGCATCGCGCCTCAGCCAGGATCTCTGTGTGAGGCTCGAAGCCTTCCGGGCACGCTATCGTCAGGTCGAATTCCATCATCGGGGCCGCCTCGATCAGGGAGTTGCACACATTGTTGCCGTCGCCGATGAGGGCGACTTTCGGCCTTTGAATTCGCCTTTCTTTTGATAGATCGTCATGAGGTCGGCAAGCGCCTGACAGGGATGATGGATATCGCTGAGTCCGTTGATTCCCGGGATGTCGGAGTTCGCTGAGAATTGCTCCATGACCGGGTGGCTGTAGGTACGTATCACTATACCGTCCAGGTAACGCGACAGTGTCCTTGCTGTGTCGTCCATTGTCTCTCCTCTGCCGAGCTGCAGATCGGCAGGCGTTCATGCGAGATCGTGTTGCCCCCCAGCTGGTATATTCCTGCTTCAAAGGACACGCGTGTCCGTGTCGAGGGCTTCTCGAAGAGGAGTCCGATGTTCTTTCCGATCAGGGGGCAGGCATTTCTGTCTTTGCCTGCCTTGAGGTCAATGGCCCTTTGGATCAGGCCTGTAATTCATCTCCGTAGTCAGATCCGTTAATGTAAGAAAATCTTTTTTCATTGTTCTCCCCTACGAAAGCCGGTCGATAATTTGTTCCTCGAGTGTCTCGATGAGATCGTGTATATCTTTTTCCGTGATGATCAGGGCCGGCATAAACGGAGGATGTTGCCTGCGGTGCAGTTGATAAGGACAGACCCCGTTCCAGACACGCGCTTACGAGCGGCGCGCCGTCCCGGGTCAGTTCCATGCCCACGAGAAGGCCCATGCCCCGAACTTCCACGATCAGGCTCGAAAACTCTTTCTGCAAATTCTCAAGTTTCTCTTTGAAGTACAGCCCCATCCTTGTGCATTGGTCGAGAATGAAACCGTCTTCAAGCAGGACATCTATTGTTGCGATGGCAGCGCTGCACGCCAGGGGGTTGCCGCCGAAGGTCGAACCGTGCGTACCCGGTACAAATGCGGCTGCGACCTTGTTTGTCGCAAGCATAGCCCCGATCGGCATGCCGCCGCCCAGTCCCTTTGCAAGGGTCATGATATCCGGGGCCGCACCGTATTGTTCATAGGCGAAAAGCTTCCCTGTCCGGCCCATGCCCGTCTGCACCTCATCAAGGATCAGGAGTATGCCGTACTTGTCGCAGAGCGTTCTGACATTGGCGAGATAATCCGGGGCAGGTATCTTTACCCCGCCTTCTCCCTGTATCGGCTCCAGCATGACCGCGCAGGTGTTGCCGGTGATGGCGTTTTCTATCGCGGCGATGTCATTGAAATCAACATGGACGAACCCCGGCACAAGGGGATCGAATCCTGTCTTGAACTTTTCCTGTCCTGTCGCGCTCAGGGTTCCTAGGGTCCTTCCGTGGAAGGAGTTGATCGCTGTGATGATCTCAAATTTATTCTTGCCGACTGTTTCTCTGAAGTATTTCCGCGCCAGTTTGATCGCGGCCTCGTTCGCCTCCGCCCCTGAATTGCAGAAGAAGACCTTATCGGCAAAGGAATGTTCCACGAGGACCTTTGCGAGTTTCTTATCTGGGACTCGATATGGAAATAATTGGATATATGGATAAGCCGCTGTGCCTGCTTCTGTATCGCAACGACTACCTTTGGATGGCAATGTCCGAGGCAATTGACCGCGACCCCTCCCAGAAAATCAAGGTATTCTTTCCCGTCCGTACCCCAGACCTTCATCCCTCTGCCCTTTCTGATGGCAACGGGAAATCTGTTATACGTGTGCATCAGGTAATTGGCTGAATCATCGAGCAGTTTCTTCATTTCCATCGTACGAATAATAACGTATAACCTATTGAAAAATCAAAC